>NZ_JBFBOG010000002.1:703396-1376781 GCF_040686855.1 Leifsonia sp. NPDC077715 | reverse complement strand
GCAAAATTAATTGCCATTTGCGAAGGGGCATGTTTCTTATAAGCAAGCCCTAAACCCACCGTAGGAACAGGCGCTTTCAAAGAGCGATAAGCCACACCCTGTATTTGCAATTGTTTGGTCGACTCGGGAACCAAAGACGCCCCCAAATTTGCAGACACTAATGATAAAATCGACACAATTTGCGGAGCATTTTGTCCAATTTTCGGTTCAAAGCCACGCTCATGGCAGGCCTGTTTAATCGCATCAAAAAGCCCTGCACTAATGGATGGCGGCGAGACAATAAAATCAAGTTCTCGCAGCGCGGTTAAATCAATTTCTGATGATGCATCGTCGAGTTGAAAAGACTCGGAAGGCAAAGCAGCAATGAGGGGTTCTGCTAATAATTCTTGAATAATTAAACTATCTGGAATGTTGCGAGGTGAGCGAATAATCGCGACATCTAAGCGATCTTCGAGCAATAAATCGATGAGAAGTAAGGTGTTGGCTTCTTCAAGTTTTAAATTCACTTTCGGATATTGCTGCTGAAAATAGCGAACACATTTAGGAATGAAAGGATTCAACATTGAAGTGCCAGTAAAACCTAATCGTAGTTGACCCACTTCGCCATTTGCCACTTGTTTAACTAAGCTCGCTGCATCTTCTACACGCTGCTGTACTGGCTGAATTGCATTTAAAAAGGCAAGCCCCGCTTCGGTCAGCTCTACCCCATGAGGTGATCGAATAAATAAATCTGCACCTAGCTCTTCTTCTAAGTCTCGTATTTGCATGCTTAAAGGCGGCTGGCTCATGTTTAAGCGTTGCGCAGCTTTGGTAAAGTTTTTTTCTTCTGCTACCGCTAAAAAGTAGCGTATATGTCTTAGTTCCATCGCTATATATAAAACATATCATGACCCATTGTTAAATATATTAGAAAAATACCATTCAAATTGCTAATTTTAATTTATCGAATTTTCTCGATGCAGCACGCCTTCAAGCACTGCACTTTCTTTCTGTCATGGTCATGATATGAGTTCTTCATCTACACCCAGTACCTTAAGCACTGAGGTAACTTCTGTTCTTTCCCGTGAGTGGATTCACAAAGGGACTAAGGCCTATAAACACGCAGGATTTGCTTTATTCCTCGTAGGTTTTGCCAGTTTCTCACTGATTTATTGTGTACAGCCGCTGTTGCCTGCATTTAGCCAAAGTTTCCAAATTAGCCCCGCGAGTAGCTCTTTAGCCCTGTCATTAACAACTGCCTTTTTAGCGATTTCAATTGTGCTATCGAGTGCTTTTTCACAAGCCCTTGGCCGTCGCGGTGTAATTTTTACATCAATGCTGTGTGCCGCAATTTTAAATATTATCTCAATGTTTACCCCTAACTGGCACAGTTTGCTGATAGCACGCGCTTTAGAAGGTTTACTGCTCGGCGGTGTGCCAGCAGTGACAATGGCTTGGATTGCCGAAGAAATTGCACCTGAACACTTGGGTAAAACCATGGGTTTATATATTGCAGGTACGGCTTTTGGTGGCATGATGGGCCGTGTCGGCATGGGTATTTTGGTTGAATATTTTTCTTGGCGCACCGCCTTAGGTTTACTTGGGGCAATCTGTTTTATTTGCTCAATTGCTTTTTTAAAACTACTGCCTGCTTCGCGCGACGCTGATCGCGGACGCCGGCTCGACGAAGATACCGACCTCGGCGGAGAGGATGCGGTGCGCCTCCAGGATCTTGGCGTCGTCGATCGCGCCGAAGTAGCCGTCGCTGTCGTCGCGCGCGTTGAGCGCGAGCTCCCACGAGGCCGGGTTGCCGATGCGGATCGCGGTCGCGATGGTGTCGGGCTCCTTCACGGCGTGCCCGAGCACGATCGGGGCGCTGCCCGCGGCCTGGAAGCCGAACATGCGCGGCAGTCTGGTCGACTCGCCGCGCTGCAGCTCCTCGGTGTAGCCGCGGTGGTAGGCGGTGTAGTTGCCCGCGTTCCCG
This sequence comes from Leifsonia sp. NPDC077715, assembly GCF_040686855.1. NCBI lineage: Bacteria > Bacillati > Actinomycetota > Actinomycetes > Micrococcales > Microbacteriaceae > Leifsonia > Leifsonia sp. NPDC077715. The sequence goes on along the minus strand of NZ_JBFBOG010000002.1, from coordinate 1,374,818 downwards.
ACCGGCACGATGTGGAAGTCCGGCGCCTCGCCGAGCGCTTCCACGACCTCGAAGGCGGCGGTCTTCTGGCCCTCGATGCGGTCGGGGTTGACGGAGTTGACCAGGTGCACCGGGTAGTTCGTCGCCAACTCGCGCGCGATGTCGAGGCAGTCGTCGAAGTTGCCCTGCACCTGCAGCAGCTGCGCGTTGTGCGCGATCGCCTGGCTGAGCTTGCCCATCGCGATCTTGCCCTCCGGCACGAGCACGACCGACTGGATGCCCGCGTGGGTCGCGTAGGCGGCCGCCGACGCCGAGGTGTTGCCGGTGGAGGCGCAGATGACCGCCTTCGCGCCGTGCTCGACGGCCTTCGAGATGGCCATGGTCATGCCGCGGTCCTTGAACGACCCGGTCGGGTTCATGCCCTCGAACTTCACGTAGACGTCCGCACCGGTGCGCGCAGAGAGCGCCGGGGCCGGGATGAGCGGCGTGCCGCCCTCGCCGAGCGTGACGATCGGAGTGGCGTCGGAGATGTTCAGGCGGTCCGCGTACTCGCGGAGGACGCCTCGCCACTGACGACTGTAGGCCTTCGGCTGGGGCATTACGATCCTTCGACTCGGAGAACGGAAGAGATGGCGACCACGACATCGCTCGCTGCGAGCGCCTCGACGGTGGCCGCGAGCGCGGCCTCTTCGGCTTCGTGGGTTCCGATGACCAGGGTAGCGGTGGCCGTCCCGCCGCCGTGAATCGGGGCGCCCGGCTCGCCTCCCGCGTTACCCGCGATGACGACGGGCCCGGTCAGGCTCGGTACGGACTGCTGCACGGTCTCGACGCTGACGCCGCCGTCGCTCAGGATGCGCGCGACCGCGGCGAGCACGCCCGGCTGGTCCGCCACATCCAGGGTGATCTGGTAGCGGGTGACGACGCGCCCGATGTCGAGCACCGGGATGCCGGCGTGCGTCGACTCGGCGACGCCCGGTCCCCCGACGACGTGGCGGCGGGCCGCGGAGACGACGTCGCCCAGCACGGCGGAGGCGGTCTCGACGCCGCCCGCGCCCGCGCCGTAGAACATGAGGTCGCCCGCGGCGGCGGACTGCACGAAGACGGCGTTGTGCGCGCCGTGCACGGCGGCGAGCGGATGGTCGCGGCTGATCAGCGCCGGGTAGACGCGGGCCGAGACGCCCTCCTCCCCCGTCTCCGGGTCGGTCATGCGCTCGCAGATCGCGAGCAGCTTGATGACGGCGTTCGCCTCACGCGCCGCATCCACCTGCTGCTTGGTGATGCTGGTGATGCCCTCGCGGTAGACGCGGTCGAGCGGCACGGTGGTGTGGAACGCCAGGCTCGCCAGGATGGCCGCCTTCTGCGCCGCGTCGTACCCTCCAATGTCGGCGGTCGGGTCGGCCTCGGCGTAGCCGCGCTCGCCCGCGGTCGCCAGGGCGTCCTGCAGGGTCTCGCCGGTCACATCCATGCGGTCGAGGATGAAGTTGGTCGTGCCGTTGACGATGCCCAGGATGCGGTTGATCCGGTCGCCCGCAAGGCTGTCGCGCAGCGGGCGGATGATCGGGATCGCGCCGGCCACGGCCGCCTCGTAGTAGAGCTGCGCGCCGACCTGCTCGGCCGCCTCGAACAGCTCCGGGCCGTGGGTGGCGAGGAGCGCCTTGTTCGCGGTGATGACGTCGGCGCCGGAGTTCAGTGCCTCCAGCACGTAGCCGCGGGCCGGCTCGACGCCGCCCATCAGCTCCACGACGATGTCGGCGCCCAGGATGAGCGAGCTGGCGTCGGTCGTGAACAGGTGGCGCGGGAGGTCGACGTCGCGGGGCGCGTCCACGTCGCGGACGGCGATGCCGACCAGTTCGAGACGGGCGCCGATACGGGAGGCGAACTCATCCCCCTGCTCCAGCAGCAGACGGGCCACCTGCGAGCCGACGGAGCCGGCCCCGAGCAGGGCGACGCGGAGGTTGCGGTACTCGATCATGCCTGGTTGCGCTCCTTCGACGCGGTGGGGCGTGCTGCGGCGGGGTCATAGGCGGCGTCGCGTGCCAGCAGGTCGTCGATCGTCTCGCCGCGGACGATCACGCGGGCGTCGCCGCCGCGCACGGCGACGACGGGCGGCCGCCCGAGATAGTTGTAGTTGCTCGACAGGGCGAAGCAGTAGGCACCGGTCGCGGGGACGGCCAGGAGGTCGCCCGGCGCGACGTCGCCCGGAAGGTACTCGGCGTCCACCACGATGTCGCCGCTCTCGCAGTGCTTGCCGGCGACGCGGACGAGTGCCGGCGGGACTGAAGAGACGCGGTTCGCGATGCGGGCCGAGTAGTCGGCCTCGTACAGAGCCGGGCGGGCGTTGTCGCTCATCCCGCCGTCGACGCTGACGTACCGGCGGAGAGCGGACTCGCCGTCGTCCTGGAAGGCGACGGGCACATCCTTCGTCGTCCCGACCGTGTAGAGGGTGAGTCCGGCAGTGCCGATGATCGAACGGCCGGGCTCGAACGCGACGACCGGGAGCGGGAGGTCGAGCTCTTCGCATCCGGCCGCCACCGTCTCGGCGATGCGCCGGGCCAGCTGGTCGATCGGCGCCGGGTCGTCGGCGGACGTGTAGGCGATGCCGAAGCCGCCGCCGAGGTTGAGCTCGGGGACGTCGCCGCCCTCGAGCAGCTGCCGGTGCAGGGTGAGCAGGCGGGCCGCGGACTCGGCGAAGCCGTCCGCGCCGAAGATCTGGGAGCCGATGTGGCAGTGGAGGCCCTTGAATGCGAGCGAATCGTGCGAGCGGATGCGCGCCACGGCATCCACTGCGGCTTCGAGCCCGATTCCGAACTTCTGGTCCTCGTGCGCCGTCGCCAGGAACGCGTGGGTGTGCGCATGCACGCCGCTGTTCACCCGCAGGCGCACGCTCTGCCGTACGCCGTGGCGAGCGGCCGCCTCGGCGACGCGGTCGATCTCCTGCAGGCTGTCGATGACGATCGCGCCGATGCCCACCTCGACCGCGCGTTCGATCTCGGCGAGCGACTTGTTGTTGCCGTGGAAGCCGAGCCGTTCCGGGTCGACGCCCGCGGCCAGCGCCACGGCGAGCTCGCCGCCGCTGCACACGTCGATGAAGAGTCCCGCCGCGTCCATCCACCGGGCGACCTCGACGCTCAGGAAGGCCTTGCCCGCGTAGTAGACCTTGGCGGCGGTGCCGACCTCGGCGAACGCGTCGTCGAAGGCGCGGCGCACCTCGACGGCGCGCGAGCGGGCGTCGTCCTCGTCGATGACGTAGAGCGGCGTGCCGAAGCGCTCAGCCAGCTCGGACGCGGCGACGCCGCCGACGGTCAGCGTTCCGCCCTCACGGGAGACGGTGCGCGACCACAGACCGGGTGCGAGGGCGTTCGCGTCGGCGGGCACGTGCAGCCACGGCGGGGCGAGCGGGTTGGGGGCAGCGGCGGATACGGCCATAGGGATCCTCACGGGCGGCGACGAGTGGGGTCCTCCTAGGCGAGCGGACCCGGATTGGCCCCTGAAGCCGGATGGAGAGTGCTCTGGAAGTCTATCGGGGCGGAACGGGCCGCATGATGCGTGTTACGAACGGCCCGCGCGGCGTCTCTAGGAGTATGGACACCTTCACCTACGACCTCCGCGTGCGGGGATGCACGCGCCGCCAGCTCTCCGCCTACGCCCGCGCGGTCACCGGGCGCCCGGCGATGAGCATCCAGCCCGTGGATGCGCCGGCCGACGGCCCCGCGGCCTACCGCCTGGTGGTGCGACCGGCTGCGCACGGCCTCGACGCCGCGACGACCGCCGCCTCCTTCGCCTGGATGCTGAAGGCGGCCGGCCGCCTCATCTCGCTGCGCCCGCGCGCCTGAGCCGGCTCCGCGTCAGGAACAGCTGCCCTTGCTGTTCAGGAACTTCTCGTCGAGCACGAAGTCCGAGGCGGTGAGGGTCACGGTCGCGTGACCGGGCGTGACCTGGATGTCGGAGACCTTCACGCCCTCCGGCAGGTACTGCGCGGCGCAGACGGGGAACGGCCCCTGGGAGGTCAGCGACTGCAGCAGACGGTCGAGGTTGACGTTGCCCGCTCCGGTCTTCAGCGACGCCTTGTCGGCGGTGAGCAGCACCTGGTCGCCCGCGGCCTCCGGCGTCGCTGTCACTGTGTAGCCGACCGGCAGGCCGAGCAGGTCGATGCTGCCGTCGTAGCCGATCGTCCCGTCGTTCAGCGTGATGTCACCGGTCGCGCCGGGGATCTGCACCAGCTTGTTAAGGGAGTCCTGGCTGACGGACAGCGTCCCCGTCGCGTCGGCGATGGGCTTGGAGAAGTCGGCGGGGACGCCCGTGGCGACGACCTTCGCGCTCAGCGGCGCGCCCTTCACCACGACCCGCGGCGCATCCAGCTCGACCCGCTGGAAGGTCCCCGACAGGTACTGCTGGATGACCGAGAACCCGCCGATGTGCGTGTGCACCTGGCCCTGGATGTCCGACGGCAGGTTCTTCTCGATCTCGTCGGAGACCCGCTGCTCGGCGTAGGCGCGCACGGCGACGTCGGCGATCACGAGGAGCACGACGATGACGACGACCGGGATGCCGATCCCCAGCAGCAGCTTCAGCCACCGCGGGCGACGGCGGCGTACAGGCGCCTCGGCGCCGGGCAGCACCTGCGTGGTGTTGTCGCTCATGCGTCCCCCTTACATGCGGTCGGGCGCCGAGACCCCCAGCAGCCCGAGACCGTTGCGGATGACCTGGCCGGTCGCGTCGTTCAGCCACAGGCGCGTGCGGTGCAGGTCGGTGACCGGCTCGTCGCCGTGCGGCAGCACCCGGGTGGAGCCGTCGCGGACCGCGTACCAGGCGTGGTACAGGCCGGCCAGCTCCTCGATGTAGCGGGCGACGCGGTGCGGCTCGCGCAGCTCGGCCGCCTGGGCGACGATGCGCGGGAACTCCTGCAGGCCGCCCAGCAGCGCCGACTCGGTCTCGTGCGTCAGCAGCTCGGGCGCGAACGCGCTGCGGTCGACCCCCGCCTTCTCGGCGTTCGCGGCGACCGACCGGGTGCGGGCGTGCGCGTACTGGACGTAGTAGACCGGGTTCTCGTTGCTGCGCTTCGCGAGCAGGTCGAGGTCGATGTCGAGCTGGGAGTCGGTGGACGAGCGGACCAGGGAGTAGCGGGCGGCGTCGACGCCCACGGCATCCACCAGGTCGTCGAGCGTGACGATGGTGCCGGCGCGCTTCGACATGCGCATGGGCTCGCCGTCCTTGACCAGGTTCACCATCTGCCCGATCAGGATCTGGAGGTTGACGTTCGGGACGTCGCCGAACGCCTCCACCATCGCCATCATCCGGCCGATGTACCCGTGGTGGTCGGCGCCCAGCATGATGATGTTCTGCTCGAAGCCCCGCTCGCGCTTGTCGAGGTAGTAGCCGAGGTCGCCGGAGATGTAGGCGGGCTCGCCGTTGGAGCGGATGACGACGCGGTCGCGGTCGTCGCCGAACGTCGTCGTGCGCAGCCAGATCGCGCCGTCCGCCTCGAAGATGTGGCCCTGCTCCCGCAGACGCTCGATCGCGCGCTCCACCGCGCCGGACTCGTGCAGCGAGTCCTCGTGGAAGTACACGTCGAAGTCGACGCCGAAGGAGTGGAGTCGCTGCTTGATCTCCTCGAACATCAGCTGCGTTCCGATGGAGCGGAACACCTCCTGCTGCTGCTCGCGGGGAAGAGTGGCAAGGTCGGTGCCCTGCGCGCGCGACTCCGCCACCACGCGGTCGGCGATCTCGCCGATGTACGCGCCGCCGTAGCCGTCCTCCGGCGTCGGCTCGCCGAGGTAAGCGGCGAGCAGGCTGCGGGCGAACCGGTCGATCTGCGAGCCGTGGTCGTTGAAGTAGTACTCGCGGGTCACATCCGCGCCTTCGGCCTGCAGGATGCGCGCGAGGCTGTCTCCGACGGCCGCCCAGCGCGCGCCGCCCATGTGCACCGGGCCGGTGGGGTTGGCGGAGACGAACTCGAGGTTGACGCTCAGGCCGTCGTAGACGTCGCCGCGGCCGTACGCCTCGCCCGCCTCGACGATGGTCTGCGCCAGCTGGCCGGCGGCGCCCGCCTCCAGCCGGAAGTTGATGAAGCCCGGGCCGGCGACCTCGGCGGACGCGACGCCGTCGATGCCGGCGGCCGCGGTCGCGATCTGCTCGGCGAGCTCCCGCGGGTTCGCGCCGACCTTCTTCGCGAGGCGCATCGCGACGTTCGAGGCCCAGTCGCCGTGGTCGCGGTTCTTCGGGCGCTCCAGCGGCACGTCGTCGACGGTCAGGGTCAGCTCGGGGATGTCGGCGCCGGCCTCTCGTCGCTGCTCGACCACCGTCGTCACGATGTCGAGGAGGGCGGCGGAGAGGTCAGCGGGAGTCATGAGGATCGATTCTACCGGGCGCGCGGGTACGCTCCCGCGCGCGGTCGGGAGGGCCAGCACGAATTGATAGGGTCGTCGCGACGCGCGTCCCCGCACGGCGCGCGCCGAGCAGAAAGACGAGTCGCCGCATGACACTCACCCCCCGCCGCTTCGCTCTTCTCGCCGCGACCGCAGCCGCCGGTCTGGCCGCCGCAGCCGCCCTCGCCGGCTGCGCCCCGAGCGCGACGCCTGCCGCCTCCCCCTCGCACTCCGCCAGCGCGAGCGCCACCGCGAAGCCCTCCGACGTGCCGCTGCCCGTCGTCACCCCGACGACCCCGCCGACGCCGGTGGGCCTCACCTGCGACCAGGTGCTCACCGCCGACCAGCTGTACGCGTTCAACCCCAACTTCGGCCCCGATCCGGACTACGCGCCGAAGGACGGCTCCCTCGAGAAGAAGATCACCGACTGGCAGGGCGTCGCCTGCGCCTACCTGAACCAGACCAGCGGCGACGTCATCCAGATCGCGGTGGCGAAGCCGCCGTCGGACGTGATGGAGAGCCTGAAGAACACGGCGATCACCACCGCGAAGCCGGTGCCGACCTACGGCACGCCGCCGACCGTCGAGGGCTACTTCAAGCCGGGCGACGCCGGCCAGGTGCAGATCTTCCGCGGCCCGTACTGGATCGTCGCGGAGTCGACGTCGTTCTTCGAGCCCGGCGACGCCGCGCCGCTGATGCAGAGCGTCATGGGGAACGTCCCGGCGTCCTGACCCGTGTCACGGGCCGCGTCTCGGGGATGCTAGCCTGGGTTGCACCCTGGCCCCCATAGCTCAGGGGATAGAGCGTCTGCCTCCGGAGCAGAAGGCCGTAGGTTCAAATCCTACTGGGGGCACCCTTTCCCCTCTCGCCGGCGATCACTCCTCGCGGAGGTACGACGACACCGGCGGCGCCGGTCGCAGCACGCCGTTCACGATCGCCTCGATGGCGAAGGCGCTCGCCTGGGCCAGATCGACCGCGTCCGGCTCGAGCAGCCACTGCAGCTGCAGCCCGTCCATGACCGCGAGGATGGACGCCGAGGCTTTCGCGATCGTCGCAGGCTCCGTCACGCCCTCCTGGGCGCAGAGCGCGCGGAAGGCGTCGGCGACCTCGCCGCGGAGGGTGCGATACCGCTCCTCGAAGAACGACTTCGCCGGGTGCTCATCGGTCACCGACTCCGCCGAGAGCACGGTGTAGACCTGCACGATCCCTTCGCGCTGGGCGTTGCGCTGGGCCGTGGCGACGAGGTGGGCGAAGAGCGCCGGCCCGTCGGGGATGCGGCGGGAGGCCAGGTGCGCGACGTCGTCGCGATCGCGGAACTCGAGCATTTCGAGCAACAGGTTCTGCTTCGACCCGAAGTGGTGGAGCACGCCGGCGTGGGTGATGCCGACCTGCTCCGCGACGTCGTTGAGCGTCCCGTTCACCGAGCCCTTCGTCCCGAAGGTCTCGATCGCTGCCCGCAGGATCTCCGTGCGCTTGCGCTCCGTCTCCGGGCGCGGAGTGGCGCTGCTGCTGCTCGTGGCCATCCCGATATCGCTTCCTGCTCGTCGTAGTTGCGTGCGAGCTTACCAGCCAGTAACCTCACTCCAACTTGGTTACTTTCTGACCAGTAAGCAAGCAACCATTCCGCAGCACCACCCGGACACAACGGACGTGTCCACCACGAAGGAGAAGCAATGAGGCTTAGGAAGTACTTGGTCACGGCATCCGCGATCGCGGCCATCGGCGCGATGGCGCTCACCGGCTGCTCGTCGAACGGTTCGAACGGCGCAAGCAGCTCGACCGGTGGATCCCTCACCGTCGCGAAGCCCGACGGCGCGGCCATCCTGGCGACGCAGATCAACAACCCGTTCATCACCACCGGATCCGGCATGTCGCTCGGCTACGACCGGATGATCTACGAGCCCCTGGCGATCGTCAACCCGGTCGGCAAGAACGAGACCACTCCGTGGCTCGCGTCCAAGGTGACGTGGAACGACGACTACACGCAGCTCACGGTCACCCCGCGCAAGGGCGTGAAGTGGAGCGACGGCAAGCCGTTCACCGCAGACGACATCGTCTTCACCTACACCCTGATCAAGAACACCCCGGCCCTGGACCTCGGCGGGCTCAAGCTGGCCGACGTCAAGAAGGACGGCGACAACGTCGTCCTGAGCTTCAGCGAGTCGAAGTTCGTCAAGCAGGGCGACGTGCTCCAGGTCGCGATCGTCCCCGAGCACCAGTGGAAGGGCATCGCCGACCCGACCAAGGACGCGGTCAAGGACGCGGTCGGCACCGGCCCGTACACGATCAAGACGTTCTCGTCGCAGGGCGTCGTGCTCAAGGCGCGCACCGACTACTGGGGCGGCAAGGTCCCGGTGGGCGAGCTCAAGTACCTCGAGTACAACGACAACACCGGCCTCCTCCGCGCACTGCAGAGCGGCGAGACCGACTGGGCGCAGATCTTCATCACCGACTACCAGAAGAACTACGTCGACAAGGACCCGAAGCACAACGTGTTCTGGGGCGCCAACGTCCTGAGCCCGGACATGATCGTGGTCAACACGACCAAGGCCCCGTTCAACGACGTCGCGTTCCGCAAGGCCGTGAACCTCGTCGTGGACCGCAAGGCGCACGCCGAGAAGGCCCGCGGCAACGCCGGTCCCGAGCTGACCAACGTGACGGGCATCCCGCAGCCGACCGGTGACCAGTACATCGCCGACGAGTACAAGGACCAGACCTTCAAGATCGACGTCGACGCCGCCAAGAAGGTCCTGACCGACGCCGGCTACACCTGGAAGGACGGCGCCCTGATCGACCCGAAGGGCACTCCGGTCTCCTTCACCCTGCAGGACCCGCAGGGCTGGAACGACTACGTCACCGGCATCCAGCTGGCGGCGACCCAGATCAAGAGCACCCTGGGCGCCGACGCCAAGGTCGCGACCCCGGATGCGGACACCTGGTTCGCCAACATGGCGTCCGGCAACTTCGACGCGGCCCTGCACTGGACCGGCTCCGGCTCGAACCCGTGGCACATCTACGACGACGTCATGAACTCGAGCTACCTCGACCAGGCCGCCGACGGCAAGGTCTCGGACAACTTCGGTCGCTACAGCAACCCGGAGGCCACCGCCCTGCTGAAGGAGTACGCCCAGGCGTCCGACGACAGCGCCCGCACCGCCGCCCTCGAGAAGCTGCAGAAGATCTTCGTGGAGGACGTCCCGGCCATCGCGATCGGCACCCACCCGCAGCTGGCCCAGTACAACACCCGGAAGTTCACCGGCTGGCCCAGCGAGAAGGACCAGTACGCGACCGCCGACCCGACCCAGCCGTCGGCCGTCCAGGTGCTGATGAACCTGAAGCCCGCAGGCAAGTAGTCACCGACATCCGAGGCGGGTGCGGCTCCCCCGGCCGCACCCGCCCCGGACCCTCCGCGGACAGCAGGAAAGCGACACCATGACAGACTCCCTTCTCTCCGTACGCGACTTCTCGGTCGTGTACGACGTGGATCCGCCGGTCGCGGCGGTCAAGAACGTCACCCTCGACATCAAACGCGGCGAGATCGTCGGCCTGGCCGGCGAGAGCGGCTGCGGCAAGACCACCCTCGCCTACGGCGTGCAGCGCCTCCTCAAGCCGCCCGCGGTCATCACCAGCGGCAGCGTCGTCTTCCACGACGAGGGCGGCGAGGACATCGCCATCGACTCCCTCGACGCGGAGCAGATGCGCCGCTTCCGCTGGGACAAGGTCTCGATGGTCTTCCAGGGCGCGATGAACGCGCTCAACCCGGTCGCCACGATCGGCTCCCAGCTCGACGACGCGTTCCGCGTGCACCGCCCGCGGATGAGCCGGCAGGAGCGCCGCGCGGCCGTCATCGAACTCCTGGAGATCGTCAAGGTCGGCGGCCAGCGGATCAAGTCGTATCCCCACGAGCTCTCCGGTGGCATGCGCCAGCGCGTCATGATCGCGATGGCCCTCGCTCTTCGCCCCCAGCTGATGGTGATGGACGAGCCGACCACCGCGCTCGACGTGCTCGTGCAGCGCGAGATCCTGAAGCAGATCTCGCAGCTCCGCCACGACTTCGGGTTCTCCGTCGTCTTCATCACGCACGACCTCCCGCTGCTGCTGGAGATCAGCGACCGGATCGCCATCATGCGCGAGGGCGAGATCGTCGAACTCGCGACCGCCGAGCAGATCTGGACGAACCCGCAGCACGAGTACACGCGGACCCTGCTGCGGTCGTTCCCGCGGCTCACCGGCGAGAGAGGAGTGGTGGTCCGATGACGACGCTCGAGTTCAGGAACGTCACCAAGATCTACAACGTCCGCGGCTCCGGCCAGCTGAAGGCGCTGGACGACGTCAGCTTCACGCTCGGCCCGCGCCAGACCATCGGCCTGGTCGGCCAGTCCGGGAGCGGCAAGTCCACGATCGCGAAGATCCTCACCCAGCTGGAGACCCCCACCAGCGGCGAGGTGTTGCTCGACGGCTCCCCCGTCCCACGTTCCGGCAAGAAACTGCGCCGGTACCGGCAGGAGCTCCGGATGGTCTTCCAGGACCCGTTCGCCTCGCTGAACCCCTCCCACTCGATCCGTCACCACATCGAGCGCCCGCTGCGCCTCGACCGCGTGGTGCCGCGTGGCGAGGTCGACGACGAGGTGCGGCGCCTGCTGAACCGCGTCCAGCTGGATGCGGACACGGTGATCGACCGCCGCCCCCACGAACTGTCCGGCGGCCAGCGCCAGCGCGTCGCCATCGCCCGCGCCCTCGCCTCCCGGCCCGCCCTGCTGGTCGCGGACGAGCCCGTGTCGATGCTCGACGTGTCCCTCCGCCTCGGCGTGCTCAACCTGCTCGCCGATCTGCAGCGCGAGGAAGGGCTCGGGGTGCTCTACATCACCCACGACCTGGCCACCGCGCGGCACTTCAGCGACGAGATCATCGTGCTCAACCAGGGCCGGATCGTGGAGCAGGGACCCGCCGACGAGGTCATCCTCCGACCGCAGGACCCCTACACCCGCGAGCTCCGCGCCGCGTCCCCGGACCCCGAGGAGCACTTCGGGGCGCTGGCCGCACAGACTGCAGGAGGTGCGCTGTGAGCGCTGAGACCACACGCTTCGACCCGACGCTGGTCGGCACGACCGCCACGCGCGCCGAGCGCGGTCGTGCGCGCATCCCGTGGCGCTTCATCGGCGGACGCGTCGCGTTCTACGCGTTCACCCTCTGGGCAGCGATCACGATCAACTTCTTCCTGCCGCGCCTGATGAAGGGCGACGCCGTCGACGCGTACATGGCGCGCAGCCAGGGCCAGCTGACCCCGGACGCCGAGAAGGCGCTGCGCCTGATGTTCGGCGTGGACCACTCCGTGCCGCTCTGGCAGCAGTACCTCGACTACTGGAACATGCTGCTGCACGGCAACCTCGGCGTCTCCATCTCCACCGGCATGGCGCCCGTGGGCGACGCGATCGCCTCCGCCTTGCCGTGGACGCTCGGCCTCGTCGGTTTCGCGACGGTGATCTCGTTCCTGGTGGGGACGTGCCTCGGAGCCGTGATCGGCTGGAAGCGCGGAAGCCGGCTCGACCTGTTCATCCCGGCCACGACGTTCCTCGGGACCGTGCCCTACTTCTGGGTCGGCCTGATCTTCATCGCGATCTTCTCGACGACGCTCGGCTGGTTCCCCGCCGGGCACGCCTACGAGCTGGGCGTCGAGCCCGGCTGGAACGGGGAGTTCATCGGCCAGGTGGTCTCGCACGCCGCGCTCCCGATGTTCACGATCATCGTCGTCTCTCTCGGCGGCTGGGTGCTCGGTATGCGCAACATGATGCTGACCGTCCTCGACGAGGACTACATCACCGTCGCGCAGGCGAAGGGCATGCCGAACCGGCGGGTGCTCTGGCGCTACGCCGCCCGCAACGCGGTGCTCCCCCAGATCCAGAGCTTCGCGCTGGCCCTCGGCTTCATCGTGAGCGGCACCATCGTGATGGAGATGGTGTTCTCCTACCCCGGCATCGGCCTGCTGCTGCTCAACGCGACCAACGCCAAGGACTACGCGCTGATGCAGGGCATCTTCCTCGTCCTGGTGCTCGCGGTGCTCATCGCGAACATCATCGCGGACATCGCCTACGCCATCCTCGACCCGCGCACCCGTCAGACGGAGGCCTGACCATGACGACCCCCTCCACCTACCACCTGAAGGCCGTCGCCCCGAAGGCGACACCGTCCCGGGCGACCTTCTGGTCGCAGCTGAAGGCGTCGCTGGCGATGTTCAGCAACCGGAAGTCGGCCACCGGGCTGATCATCCTCGGCGTGTTCGTGCTCGTCGCGATCTTCGCCCCGGTGATCGCGCCCTACGACCCGAACGCGCAGCACCTCGACGAGACGCTGCAGCCGCCGTCGTTCACGCACCTGCTCGGCACGACCCACATCGGCCAGGACGTGTTCAGCCAGCTCGTCTACGGCACCCGCGGCGTCCTCGTCGTCGGCTTCCTCGCGACGATCATGGCGACCGTCGTGGCGATCGTCGTCGGCGTGACGGCGGGCTACCTCCGCGGCTGGAAGAGCGAGTCGCTGTCCGCGCTGTCGAACGTGTTCCTCGTCCTCCCGGCGCTGCCGCTGATGATCATCGTCGCGTCGCAGTTCCAGGACCCGCCGCTCTGGCTGATCGCCGCCGTGCTGGGGCTGACCGGATGGGCGTGGGGCGCCCGCGTGCTGCGCGCGCAGACCATGTCGCTGCGCAACCGCGACTTCATCCAGGCCGCCCGCGCCAACGGAGAGCCGCTGCACCGCATCATCCTCGTGGAGATGCTGCCGAACCTGCTCGCGATCATCGCGTCCAGCTTCGTCGGCACCATGACGGCCGCGGTGCTCGGACTCACCACGCTCGCGTTCATCGGCGTCATCCCGGTGTCGAACCTGAACTGGGGAACCATCCTGTTCTGGGCGCAGCAGAACAACGCGTTCCCCGACTACTGGTGGTGGTACGTCCCCGCCGGGCTCTGCATCGCGCTGCTCGGCGTCGCCCTCGCCCTCATCAACTTCGGGATCGACGAGTACGTCAACCCGCGCCTCCGTTCGGCCGGCGAGCGCGCCCGGGCGATGAAGCGCAAGGGCATGAACATCAACGCCGCCGTCACCCAGGTCCGCACCGCACCGGAAAGTCCCACCGAATGACCTCGCTGCTCCCCTCGACCGACACCACGACCGAACAGGAGACACTCCCCTATCAGGACCCCGCCCTCAGCACGGCGGAACGCGTCGACGACCTCCTCTCCCGGATGACCGTGGAGGAGAAGATCGGGCAGATGCTGCAGCTGGACGCGCGCGACGACCTGCGCGACCACGTGCTGCGACGCCACGCCGGCTCGATCCTGCATACATCGCCGGAGCGCATCCTGGAGGCCAACCGGCTCACGGCTCAGACCCGGCTGCGGATCCCGCTGCTCGTCGGCGAGGACTGCATCCACGGGCACTCGTTCTGGCCGGGGGCGACGATCTACCCCACCCAGCTCGGGATGGCCGCGTCGTGGGATGCGGAGCTCATCGAACGCGTCGCCCGCGCGAGCGCAGAGGAGGTCGCCGCCACCGGCGTGCACTGGACCTTCTCCCCCGTGCTGTGCATCGCCCGCGATCTGCGCTGGGGGCGGATCAGCGAGACCTTCGGCGAGGACCCGTTCCTCATCGGCGAACTCGCGAGCGCGATGGTCCGCGGCTACCAGGGCACGGGGCTCGACGACCCGTCTGCCATCCTCGCGACGGCGAAGCACTTCGCCGGGTACTCCGAGACCCAGGGCGGACGCGACGCGAGCGAGGCGGACCTCTCCCGCCGCAAGCTCCGCAGCTGGTTCCTTCCGCCGTTCGAGCGCGTCGCCCGCGAGGGCTGCCGCACGTTCATGCTCGGTTACCAGAGCACGGACGGCGTCCCGATCACGGTGAACGACTGGCTGCTCAGCGACGTCCTCCGCGGCGAGTGGGGGTACACCGGCACGCTCATCACCGACTGGGACAACGTCGGCCGCATGGTGTGGGAGCAGAAGGTCCAGCCGGACTACGCGCACGCGGCGGCCGCGGCCGTCCGCGCCGGCAATGACATGGTGATGACCACGCCGATGTTCTTCGAGGGGGCGCTGGAGGCGGTCTCGCTGGGGTTGCTCGAGGAGGACGCCTTCGACACGGCCGTCGCCCGTATCTTGACGCTCAAGTTCGACCTGGGCCTGTTCGAGGACCCGCGCCTGCCCTCCCCGTCGCTGGACGAGGTGGTCGGCAGTGCCGCTCATGCCGAGCTCAACCTGGAGATCGCGCGCCGGTCGCTGGTGCTGCTCGAGAACGACGGGACGCTGCCGCTGCCTGCTGCTCCCTCTGCGTCGGCGCCGCTGCGCGTCGCCCTCGTCGGCCCGCTCGCGGACGACGCCCAGACGCAGCTCGGCGACTGGGCCGGGGGCTCCGGCCAGGCGGGCTGGCTCGACGGACAGCCGCGGGAGATGATCACCACCGTGCTCGACGGCCTGCAGGCGATCGACGGCTGGGAGCTCGTGCACGCCCGCGGGGCCGACATCCTGACGCTCGAGGACGACCCGCGCGGCGCGACCTTCCCGGACGGGCAGCCGCGGCCACGGGTGGTGGTGCCTTCTCCGCCGGATCAGGGTCTGATCGACGACGCGGTGGCGGCCGCCTCGGCGTCCGATGTCGTCGTCGCCGTGGTCGGCGACCGGATCGAGCTGGTCGGAGAGGGCCGCTCGACCGCGACGCTGGAGCTGATCGGCGGTCAGAACGCGCTGCTCGACGCCGTGATCGCCACCGGGAAGCCCGTCGTGGTGGTGCTCCTCGCCTCCAAGCCGCTCGTCCTGCCGCCGTCGGTGGGACGCGCCGCGGCCGTCGTCTGGGCGGCCAACCCCGGCATGCGCGGCGGACAGGCGATCGCCGAGCTCCTGGCCGGCCGGATCGAGCCCTCCGGGCGCCTGCCGATCTCGTTCGCCCGGCACGTGGGCCAGCAGCCGACGTACTACAACCAGCTGCGCGGGCAGCACGGCGACCGCTACGCCGACCTCACCCAGCGGCCGGCGTGGGCGTTCGGCGAGGGCCTGTCGTACACGACCGTGGAGTACGAGGACCTGGCGCTCGACCGGACACGGCTCGGCGTCGGCGACCAGATCGAGGCGTCGGTGACCGTCCGCAACACCGGCGACCGTCCTGTCCATGAGACCGTCCAGGTGTACGTGCGGGATGCGGTGACCAGCGTCAGCTGGACCGACCGGGAGCTGAAGGCGTACCGGCAGGTCGAGCTCGCGCCCGGTGCATCGGCTCGCGTGCGCATCCAGCTGCCGGTCGCGGACTGCACCATCGTCGACGCGGACGGCGTCCGTGTGGTGGAGCCGGGTGACTTCGAGCTGCTGGTCGGCCCGTCGTCGCGCGAGGCCGTGCTGCTCTCGGCGGGTTTCGAGGTGGTCGCGCCGTAGAATCGGGCGCGGGATGGACTGTTCGTACTTCGACGCCGGCGTGTGCCGCTCGTGCACGCTGATGAGTGTGCCGTACTCCGAGCAGCTGGAGGGCAAGGACCGGCTCGCCCGCGACCTGCTCGCGCCGTTCGGGGACGCGTCGTGGCTGCCGCCGGTGGCCAGCGCCGAGTCCGGCTACCGGAACAAGGCGAAGATGGTCATCGGCGGCACGGCCGACGCCCCCACGATCGGCATCCTCGACGAGGCCGGACGCGGGGTGGACCTCCGCGAGTGCGGGATCTGCGCTCCCGGAATCCGGGCGGCGCTGCCGGTGCTGGCGCGGTTCATCGGGCGGCAGCGGCTCGAGCCGTACAGCGTCCCCGACCGCCGCGGCGAGCTGAAGTACGTGCTCGTCACCGAATCCCCCGACGGTGAGCTGATGGTGCGGTTCGTCGCGCGGACCGACGCGACGGTGTCGCGCGTGCGGTCGGGCCTGCCATGGCTGCTCGCCGAGCTGCCCGCCGCGCGGGTGGTGACCGTCAACCTCCAGCCGGAGCATAAGGCGGTCGTCGAGGGAGAGACGGACGTCGTGCTCACCCGCGACTCGGCGCTGCCGATGCGGCTGGGCCCGGTGTCGCTGCGCCTGCGACCGCAGAGCTTCTTCCAGACGAATACCGCCGTCGCGACCGAGCTCTACGCGCAGGTCGCGGCGTGGGTCGACGAGGTCTCCCCCGCGTCGGTATGGGACCTGTACTGCGGCGTCGGCGGCTTCGCGCTGCACGTCGCCGCGCCGGGCCGCCGCGTGGTCGGCGTCGAGACCAGCCGGGAGGCGGTCCGCAGCGCGCGGGCCAGCGCCTCCGCGGCGGGGCTTCCGGAGGTGGCGTTCCGGGCGGGCGACGCGACCGCGTTCGCGCTCGGCGCGGCCGCCGCGCCGGAGCTGGTCATCGTGAATCCGCCGCGTCGCGGGATCGGGGCGGAGCTGTCCGGGTGGCTGGAGGACTCGGGCGTGCCGAGCGTCGTCTATTCGAGCTGCAACCCGAAGAGCCTCGCGGCGGACCTCGCCCGGATGCCGTCGTACCGCATCCGCGCCGGGCGCGTGCTCGACATGTTTCCGCAGACCGGGCACATGGAGGTCGCGGTGCTGCTGGAGCGGCGCTGACCGTCCGCTGACGCTTCAGCCGTTCCTGCGCACCCAGCGGAAGGTGAGGCGGCAGCCGATCAGCCCGACGACAAGCCAGATCGACAGCACGACGGCGATCCAGCCCAGCTGCCACCCGCCGCTCGGCTCGGACGCCGCGAAGCTGTCGGGCAGGAAGACGCTGCGCATCCCCTGCGCGATCCACTTCAGCGGGAAGATCGACGCGACGTTCTGCAGCCAGGTGGGCAGCACGTCGAACGGGATGTAGACGCCCGAGATGAACTGCAGGATGAGCACGATCGGGATGATCACGGCGGTCGCGCTCCGGCCGGTGCGCGGCACGGATGACAGCGCGATCCCGAGGACGGCCGAGGTGACGATCCCGAGCAGGTAGATCCAGGCGAACCGCAGCCAGAGGTCGGGTTCGGTGGGGAGGGCGACCCCGAACGCCAGCCGGGCGACCGCGAGGAGCAGGGCGATCTGCAGCACGCTCGTCGCGAGCACCTGGCCCATCTTGCCGGTGAAGTACGACAGCACCGGCAGCGGGGTCCCGCCCAGGCGTTTCAGGGTGCCGTCGCTCTTCTCGCCGGCGATGTCGACGGCGAGGTTCTGGACGCCCGACAGCAGGATGCCGGCCGCGATCATCCCGGGCAGGTAGTAGGCGGCGCGGGTGATGCCGCCCGAGCCGTCCGGGTTGGCGCCGACGTTGCCGAGCCCCTGGAAGGCGACGGAGAAGATGCCGAGCATGACGACCGGGAAGAGGAAGGTGAAGAAGATGGTGTCCGGCTGGCGGAAGTAGACCAGGGTCTCGTAGCGGGCGCGCTCGAGGCCGAGGGACGCGGCGCTCACGAGCCGACCTCGGCCGGAGCCTCGGCCTCGCGGACCAGGTCGAGGTAGATGTCCTCCAGGCTGGGCCGGATGACCTCCAGCTCGCGGGGCTCGCCGTCGGCCTCGCCCACGAGCCGGGCCACGAGGGTGGCCGGGCGGTCGCTGCGCTCGGACTGCAGTGTGCCGTCGGGGTCGCGCCAGCGCACGATCGGGATGCGCGCCGCGTCCCCGCCCAGCTCGCCGACCGGTCCCAACGCGACGAGCCGGCCGGCGGCGATGACGGCCGCGCGATCGCTGAGCTGCGCGGCCTCGTCGAGGTAGTGCGTGGTGAGCAGGATGGTGGTGCCCTCGCGCTTGAGCTGCCGGATCAACTCCCAGAACTGCCGCCGCGCCTCCGGGTCGAACCCGGTGGTGGGCTCGTCGAGGAAGAGCAGCTGGGGGCGGCCGATCACGCCGAGCGCCACGTCCAGCCGCCGTCGCTGGCCACCGGAGAGGTTGCGGACCCGGGTCTTTGCCTTCTCGGTGAGGCCGACGGCAGCGATGACCTCGTCGACGTCCCTCGGTGTCGGGTAGAAGCGGGCGAAATGGGTCAACTGCTCGCGCACACTGACGTTCGCCGCCTCGGCGCTGGTCTGCAGCACCATCCCGAGCCGCGCCTTCCAGGCGGTGCCGCCGGTCGCCGGGTCGACGCCGAGCACCGACACGTCGCCCGAACTGCGGTCGCGGTAGCCCTCGAGGATCTCGATGGTGGTGCTCTTGCCCGCGCCGTTGGGGCCGAGGAGCGCGAACGTCTCGCCGCGCGCGATGTCGAAGTCGATGCCGCGGACGGCCTCGACGGCGCCGTACGCCTTCGTCAGGCCGCGGACCGAGACGGCCGGATCACTGCTCACCGGGTCAGTATCGCAGCGAGCGCCGCATCCCGCACACGTTGCGGGATACGGCGCTCACTGTGATTCGCCGGTGACGGCCGACCGGGCCGCCCGGGGTCAGCCGGGTCAGCTCGCGGCGGACTCGCGCTTCGGCAGCTTCCAGCCCGGGCGCACGAAGTGGCAGGTGTAGCCCCACGGGATGCGCTCGAGGTAGTCCTGGTGCTCCGGCTCGGCCTCCCAGAACGGGCCGGCCGCGGTCACCTCGGTGACGACCTTGCCCGGCCAGAGGCCGGAGGCGTCCACGTCGGCGATGGTGTCCTCGGCGATCCGGCGCTGCTCGTCGTCCTCGTAGAAGATGGCGGAGCGGTAGCTGGTGCCGATGTCGTTTCCCTGGCGGTTCTTCGTCGACGGGTCGTGGATCTGGAAGAAGAACTCGAGGAGGTCGCGGTAGCTGGTCTTCTCGGGGTCGTACTCGATCTCGATCGCCTCGGCGTGGGTGCCGTGGTTGCGGTAGGTGGCGTTCGGGACGTCACCGCCGGTGTAGCCGACGCGGGTGTCGGTCACGCCGGGGAGCTTGCGGACGAGGTCCTGCATGCCCCAGAAACAACCTCCGGCGAGGATGGCCTTCTCAGTCATATTCGTGTCCTTCGTTACTTGTTCTCGAAAAGATGGGTGTACTGGCCGTAGCCGGCCTCGTCGAGCTCGTCGAGCGGGATGAAGCGCATGGCCGCGGAGTTGATGCAGTAGCGCAGCCCGCCCGCCTCGGCCGGGCCGTCGTCGAACAGGTGGCCGAGGTGGCTGTCACCGTGAGCGGAGCGGACCTCGGTGCGGATCATCCCGTACGTGCGGTCGGTCTTCTCAACGATGTTGCCGGGCTCGACCGGGACGGTGAAGCTCGGCCATCCCGAACGGCTGTCGTACTTGTTGACGGACGCGAAAAGCGGCTCACCCGACACGATGTCGACGTACAGACCCTCGTCGTGGTTGTCCCAGTACTTGTTGCGGAACGCCGGCTCCGTGGCGGCCTCCTGGGTGACCGCGTACTGCTGCGGCGTCAGCCGGCTCACGGCCTCCGGGCTCTTGCGGTAGTCCTGTGTCACGTTTCCTCCTTGCGCGGCGCGCTGGCTGCGGCGCCGTCAGTAGATGGAACACGCTGCATGCCCCGGTTGGTCCCGCCGTTCCTGTGAGTTCGCCGAGTGCGCTGAGGGCTAGACGCGCTGCGCGCGCGGGCCCTAGCCTGGCGCCGTTCCGAGAGCGTCCATCCCACCCGTTCACAGCACCGAGCGAAGGAACCCCATGGCACTCCCCACCATCGTCCTCGTCCACGGAGCGTGGGCGGACGCGTCGAGCTGGAATCCCGTCATCACCGATCTCCGCGACCGCGGCTTCACCGTGCTCGCCCCGCCGAACCACCTGCGCAACGCGGCCGACGACGGGGCGTACATCGCCGCGTTCCTGCAGCAGCGCACCGAAGGGCCCGTCGTCCTGGTCGGGCACTCGTACGGCGGCGCGGTCATCAGCGCCGGCGGCGCGCACGGCGGCGACGTGCGCGCGCTCGTCTACGTCGACGCCTTCCTGCCTGACGAGGGCGAGACCGTGTTCAGCCTGCTCGGCGGCTCCGGCTCGGTGTTCGACGTGCCCGACCCGTCCACCGTGTTCGACCTGATCGGCGTTCCGGGCGCGGCGGAGGGCAACCCCGACGTGTTCCTCAAGCCAGCCACCGTGCACGCGTCGTTCGCGCAGGACCTCGAGGTGGAGGCGCGCGACCAGATCGTCGCGGGCCAGCGTCCGATCGCCCTCGCCGCGAACACCACGCCCGCCCCGGCCCCGGCCTGGCGCGAGCGGCCGGTGTGGGCGGTCGTCGGCACGGAGGACAAGGTGATCCCGCCCGCATTGCAGCGCCGGATGGCGGAACGCGCCGATGCGACCATCGTCGAGACGCCGTCGAGCCACGTCTCGATGCTGTCCGCGCCGGATGTCGCGGCCGGCGCGATCGTCGCGGCGGCGGAGTCGGTGGCCTAGCCCTCCGCGGGCCGCGCCTCGTGGCCCGGCTCGCCGTGCGTCCGACGATCCTCCTTCATCTCGGCCTCGAAGAGGTGGCGGCGGCCGGCGGCGAGCCGGTCGCGCGCATCCTTCTCGAGTGACCGGAACAAGGCGTAGTAGCCGTCGTCGAAGTCCTCGACGATCTGGAACGTCCACCGGCCCTCGATGACGTTGCGGCCCACCAGCTCGCGCTCGATGCGGTCGGCGACGTCGGTGTGGCCCGCGTCCCGCAGCGCCTCGACGGCCTCCCCCAGAGTGAGATCCGCCTTGCCCGTCAGCCGGTGGAAGCCGTACAGGAAGCCGCGGGCCTGCTCCATCACCTCCAGCGCCTCGGAGAGCTTGCCCAGCGCCTCCACGGTGGCGTCGTCGAGCCCGTCCGGGCGGCGGTGGGCCTCGTCGGGCCCGTCGGCGGGGGCAGCTTCCGGGGAGGCGTCCTGACCGGTCATCGGTTCTCCTTCGGTGCTCTCGCGCTGTCCGGGATGTCGTCCGGGTCGACCGCGACGGGTTCGCCGTCGGTCGACCGGATCACCGGGATCGCGTCGGTGAACTGCTGCGCGCGCTGCTCGCCCTCGGGCGTACCGCTGAACAGCCGGCCCTCGTCCTCGCTGCGGGCCCGCAGCGGACGCTCCTGCGCCTCCGGCTTCTCCACCAGCTCGACCCGCTGCCGCGGAAGGGAGGCCGGCGAGTAGCGCTGCATCCAGTCGATGAGGCGTTCCCGGATCAGGCAGCGCAGGTCGAACAGCGTCGGAGCGTCCTTCGCCGTCACCAGGACGCGGACCCGCACGAACCCGCCGACCGCATCCGTCACCTGCAGGATGCCGGTGCGGTGGTCCCACAGGTCGGTGCCGGCGAGGATGCGATTGAGCTCCGCCCGCATCCCGCCGGTCGAGACGCGCCAGTCGAGGTCGAACTCCACCGAGCCCAGCAGCTCGCTGTGCTGACGGGTCCAGTTCTCGAACGGCTTCGTCGTGAAGTAGGTCGACGGGAGCACCAGCCGCCGGTCGTCCCAGATGTGCACGACGACGTAGGTGAGGGTGATCTCCTCGATCGTGCCCCACTGCTGCTCCACCACGACGACGTCGTCGATGCGGATGGCGTCCGAGAAGGCGAGCTGGATGCCGGCGAACAGGTTGGCGAGGCTCGACTGCGCTGCGACACCGGCGATGATGCCGATGATCCCGGCCGAGGCCAGGAGGCTCGCGCCGGCCGCCTGCAGCGCCGGGAACGTGAGCAGGATGGCACCGAGCCCGATGACGACGGCCGCGACCACGGTCAGCCGGCGCAGGATGAGCACCTGCGTGCGCACGCGCCGCGCGTACCGGTTGTCGGGCACGTCGAGCCGGTAGCGGGCGAGGCCCAGGTCTTCGACGAAGATGACCAGCGCCGCCGCGAACCACGTGCCGGTCGCGATCGTCAGGATGAGGAAGGTGTGATGGATGCCGCTGCGCCACGCCGCGGTGGTGTCCGGCGGCAGGGTCACCGTGACCGCAATCCACAGGACGACGACCAGGAGGAACAGCCGGAACGGCAGCCGCGACCGCCGGATGAGCAGCGCCGGCCACTCCCTCCTCCGCCCGATCAGCCGCAGGATCAGGGCGAGCAGGGCGGTCACCACCACGGCGACGACGAGGGCCAGGAAGCAGGCGACGGCCAGGGCGGGCCAGCTGCGAAGGGGGGACACGGGTCGGCGGACTCCTCGGGTCGGTTCGCTTCGGCAGTGTACGCGCGCCCGACCCCCGGCTCGACCCGGCTCGCACGCGCGGTGAAGCGGGACTAGCCTGGCCATTCGGGCGGAGGTCCCTCCCGGAACGTGAAGGAGCGGTGATGGCAGCGACACGGACACTCTTCATCGGAGGGACAGGCGTCATCAGCTCGGCCTGCGTGGCGGAGGCGCTGGAGCAGGGTCACGAGGTCACGGTGGTGAACCGCGGCAACAGCTCGACGCGTCCCCTGCCCGACGGCGTCGAGGTGCTGCACGCCGACGTCCGCGACCCCGAGAGCGTCCACCGCGTCCTGGGCGAGCGCAGCTTCGACGTGGCGGCGGAGTTCCTGTCGTTCACCCCGGAGCACATTCGGACCGACCTGGAGCTGTTCGAGGGCCGGGTGGGGCAGTTCGTCTTCATCAGCTCGGCGTCGGCGTACCAGAAGCCGCCGTCGCGCGTGCCGGTCACCGAGTCCACTCCTCTCCGCAACCCGTTCTGGCAGTACTCGCGCGACAAGATCGCGTGCGAGGACCTGCTGATGGAGGCGTACCGCGACCGCGGCTTCCCGGTCACGATCGTGCGCCCCTCGCACACCTACGACCGCACGCTCATCCCGACGACCGGGCACTGGACCGACCTGGCGCGGATGCGGCGGGGGGCGCCCGTGGTCGTGCACGGCGACGGCACCAGCCGGTGGACGATCACGCACAACACCGACTTCGCCGTCGGATTCGTCGGCCTCCTCGGACGTCCGGAGGCCGTGGGCGACAACTTCCACATCACCGGCGACGAGGCCCCGACCTGGGATCGGATCTACTGCGACCTCGCCGAAGCACTCGGCGTGGAGGCCGAACTGGTGCACGTCGCGAGCGAGTCCATCGCCGCCGTGATCCCGGAGGCCGGCCCCGGTCTGCTCGGGGACAAGGCCCACTCGATGCACTTCGACAACAGCAAGGTGAAGGCGCTCGTCCCCGGCTTCCAGCCGAAGGTGCCCTTCGCGCGCGGGGCCGGCGAGATCGTGGAGTGGTTCCTCGCCGACGCCGAGCGCCAGAAGGTCGACCCGGATCTGGACGCCGCCTTCGACCGGTTGGTCGACCACGCGCGTGCGTTCGCCGCGGTGTCCGTCTGACGGCCTACCGAACCCCTCGCAGCACTTTTGACCATCAGAAGCAAGAAACAGGAGCTTTACTATAAAGAAACTTTCCTGATACATTCTCCGGCAAGGATCGTTCCAACGAAGGGATGAGGATGGCCGGACCTGTACGCGGCACCCCCGGGTGGCTGCGCGAGACCAACGACCGCACCGCGCTGTCGCTGCTGCTCGAGCACGGCGTCCTCACCCGCTCCCGTATCGGCGAGCTCTCCGGGCTCTCCAAGCCCACCGCGGCCCAGATGGTCGCCCGCCTCGAGACCGCGGGTCTCATCCACGTGGTCGGCGAGGTCTCCGGCGGACGTGGACCCAACGCCGCCAGCTACGCCGTGCGCACCGACCGGATGCTCGGCGTCGCGATCGACATCGACGCGGAGGCGATCCGCTCGACCGTGGTGGACGCGGCCGGCGCAGAGCGGCCCATCGCCGTCACCCCGCTCGCCGCGCGCACACCGGAGGAGGACATCCGCCTCGCGGTCGACGCCGCCTGCGCGGCCTCGGACGCCGACCCGCAGCGCGTCGGCGCCGTGTGCATCGGCGTGCAGGGCGCGCTCGACCCGCGCACCGACGAGCTCACCTACATCGAGACGCTGCCCGGCTGGCCCAAGCAGGGCATCCGGCGCCGGCTGTCCGACGCGCTCGGCATCGCCGTGCACATCGACAACGACGTGAACCTCGCGGCGCTCGCCGAACGCACAGACGGCGCCGGCCGTGACACCGGCGGGTTCGCCCTGCTCTGGCTCGACGAAGGCCTCGGCCTGTCCGTCGACCAGGGCGGCAGCGTCCACCGCGGCGCGTCGGGCGGCGCCGGCGAGATCGGCTACCTGCCCATCCCCCGCTCCGCCGCCGAGCTGGACCCGGACGCCCGCGACCTGCAGGACCTCATCGGAGGCCCTGCGGTCGCACGGCTCGCCGCGCACCACGGGTCGGACCGGGACGGGTTCCTCCGCGAGCTCGCCCGCCGGGTCGCCGTCGGCGTCGTGCCCGTGCTCGCCCTCCTCGACCCCGAGCTCGTCGTGCTCGGCGGCGCGACCGGCCTGGCCGGCGGTCCGCGCCTCGCCGAGCTCGTCACCGCCGAGCTCCGCCCCGCCTGGGGCGATCGCAGCGTCGTCGCGACCGGCGTCGCCGCCCATCCCGTGCTCCGCGGAGCCCGGGAACACCTCGTCGGCGACGTGCGCGACGCGCTCTTCGCCGAAGTGTCGCGGATCGCACCGTAGCGCCCGCGCACCGCACCATCCAGCACCGCACCACCCGGCACTGCACCATTCGGCACCACCAACAGTGAGGGAGCCCCACCCGTGAAACACCGTCATCTCGTCGCCGCGGCCGCGATCACCGCCGCCGCCGCGCTCGCCCTCTCCGGCTGCTCCGGAGGCTCCGGCGGCGCGAACTTCAGCGACAGCACCCCGAAGGATCTGAGCGGCACCGTCTCGTTCTGGCACTTCTTCTCCGACCGGGAGGCGAAGGTCATCCAGTCCGTCGTCGACGACTTCGAGAAGAAGTACCCGAAGATCAAGGTCGACGTCCACTCCGGCCAGGACGACGAGAAGCTGCAGAAGGCCATCGCCACCGGCAGCAAGGTCGACGTCGGCCTCTCGTACTCCACCGACATCGTCGGCAACTTCTGCTCGAACGGCGCGTTCCGCAGCCTCAACAAGGTGATCGAGCGCGACGGCGTCGACCTGAGCCAGTTCTCCGACACCGTGAAGTCGTACACCGAGTACAAGGGCACCCGCTGCGCGATGCCGATGCTCGCCGACGTGTACGGCCTCTACTACAACAAGGACCTGCTCCAGGCCGCCGGCTACACGGCGCCGCCGAAGACGCTCACCGAGCTGGAGACGATGGCCGAGAAGCTGACCACCCTCAACCCGGACGGCTCGATCAAGACCCTCGGCTTCAATCCGACGATGGGCTGGTACGAGAACTCGGCCGCCCATTACGGTCCGGCCGCGGACGCCCAGTGGCTGAAGCCGGACGGCACCAGCGCGGTCGGCTCCAGCGAGGGCTGGAAGCAGCTGATGACGTGGCAGAAGGGCTTCGTCGACAAGATCGGCTGGGACAAGCTCAACGCGTTCACCTCGGGGCTCGGCCAGGAGTTCTCGGCCGACAACGCGTTCCAGACCGGCCAGGTCGCGATGAACCTCGACGGCGAGTACCGCACGGCGTTCATCGACGATCAGGCCAAGGGGCTGAACTACGGCACGGCGCCCTTCCCGACGACCGACGAGCACTCCGACCTCTACGGCGGCGGCTACATCACCGGCAACATCATGGGCATCTCGAAGGGCTCGAAGCAGCCCGAGCTGGCCTGGGCGCTGCTGAAGTACCTGAGCACCGACACGGACGCGGTCGTGAAGCTCGCGAACGGCCTGAAGAACGTGCCCACCACGAAGGACGCGCTCAACAGCCCGAAGCTGGAGGTGTCGGAGCAGTTCAAGACGTTCCTCGACATCGCCGCGGACAAGAACGTGCAGACCACGCCGCCGAGCCCGCTCGGCGCCGGCTACCAGCAGACCTTCGAGGACTACTGGAACAAGTACCAGAGCCAGGGCGGCGATCTGGATGCGGGCCTGAAGGCGGTCGACAAGCAGATCGACGACGCGCTCTCGCTGAGCACGGGACCGTGAGCCGAGCCTCATGACCGCCACCCTCGATCGTGCGGGGCGGGTCGCCGCCCGCCCCGCACGGCGCTCGGCCGCCCGGCGCCGCCGCAGCCTCGTCACCCTCGCCCTGCTCGCCCCGGCGCTGCTCGGCCTGCTGATCTTCTTCGTCTACCCGCTCATCGCGTCCGTGTACTACTCGTTCACGCGCTTCGATCTGGTTTCGGCCCCGGAGTGGATCGGCCTGCGCAACTACGAGTACCTGTTCACGCAGGATCCGAACGTGTGGCTGGCGACCCTCAACACCCTCTGGTTCGTGGTGATCTGGGTGCCCGTGAAGACGGCGTTCGCGCTGCTCATCGCGGGGCTTCTCGCCCGGGCGCGGCGCGCATCCGGGTTCTGGCGGACGGTGTTCTACCTGCCGGCGCTCGTGCCGCCGGTGGCCAGCGTGGTGGCGTTCGTGTTCCTGTTCAACCCGGGGACCGGTCCGGTCAACCAGGTGCTCGCGTGGTTCGGGATCAAGGGCCCGCTGTGGTTCAACGACCCCGCGTGGTCGAAGCCGTCGCTGGTGCTGCTCGGCATCTGGGTGATGGGCGACGTCATGATCATCTTCCTGGCCGCGCTGCTGGATGTGCCGCGCGAGCAGTACGAGGCGGCGTCGCTGGACGGCGCGGGCGGCCTGCAGAAGCTGCGGTACGTGACCCTGCCCTCGATCGGACCCGTGCTGCTGTTCGCGGCGGTCACCGGGGTCATCGCGGCCATCCAGTACTTCACGGAGGCGGCGGTCGCGTCGTCGGTTGCGTCGGGCAAGGCAGTCGTTGGCCAGGGCATCTCGACCAACCTCGGCTACCCCGACGGCTCGCTGCTGACCTACACGCAATGGCTCTACGTCCGCGGCTTCGGCACCTACCAGCTCGGCTACGCCTCGGCGCTCGCGGTGCTGCTGTTCGTGGTCGCGGCCGTCATCCTCGTCCTGCTGCTCCGCCGCTTCAAGGCGTTCACCCCGGAAGGCGCGCAATGACCTCCGCCACCCTCTCCCCCGGCACCACGACGAACAGCCGTCCGCCGGCGAGCCGCCGCATCCCCACGCCGCGATCGATGCGCGCCCGGAGCGTCCTGGGCTGGATCGCGGAGCACACGGTGCTGGTCGTGCTCGCGGTGCTGTTCATCGCGCCGGTCGTCTTCGTCTTCCTGACCTCGCTGATGTCGAGCGAGCAGACGCTCACGGCATCGCTGTGGCCGCAGCCGTTCCACTGGGACAACTACGTGAAGGTGTTCACGACCGTCCCGCTGGCGCAGTGGTTCGCGAACTCGGCGCTGTACGCGGTGCTGGCGACGGTGTTCATGCTGGTGTCCAGCGTCCCTGCGGCCTACGCCCTCGCCAAGATCCGCTTCCGCGGATCGGGCGTGCTGTTCACCGTGATCATCATCGCGATGCTGCTGCCGCCGCAGGTCACGGCCATCCCGATCTACGTGATGTGGTCGCAGCTCGGCCTGACCGGCACGCTGTGGCCGCTCATCCTGCCGAACCTGCTCGGCGACGCCTTCTCGATCTTCCTGCTGCGGCAGTTCTTCCTGACCATCCCGAGCGAGTACTCCGACGCCGCACGCATCGACGGCAACGGCGAGTTCGGGGTGCTGTGGCGGGTGGTCATCCCGATGGCGAAGCCCGGCATCGCGGCGACAGCGATCTTCCTGTTCTTCGCCTCCTGGAACGACTACTACGGTCCCCTGCTGTACACGTCCGAGAACCCGGCCGCGTGGCCCGTCGCCTACGGGCTCGCGTCGTTCCGGGGCGTGCATGGCACCGACTGGGGACTCACCATGGCGATGACGATGCTCGTCACCGTGCCCGTCGTCCTGATCTTCTTCTTCGCCCAACGCGTGTTCGTCGAGGGCATCACACTCACCGGCGTGAAGGGATAAGCCACGTGAAACTCACCGTCGTCGGAGGCGGCTCCACCTACACTCCCGAGCTCATCGACGGGTTCGCCCGGCTGCGCTCCGTGCTCCCGGTCGAGGAGCTGTGGCTGGTCGACCCCGATCCCGACCGGCTGCGGCTGGTCGGCGGCATGAGCGAGCGGATGTTCCGCGCCGCCGGTCACCCCGGGCGCATCGTGCCGACCTCCGACCTGGTCGCGGGCGTGGCGGACGCGGATGTCGTGCTCATCCAGCTCCGCGTCGGCGGGCAGGCCGCGCGGCACGGAGACGAGACCTGGCCCCACGAGTGCGGCTGCATCGGGCAGGAGACCACCGGCCCGGGCGGCTTCGCCAAGGCGCTGCGCACGGTCCCCGTCGTGCTGCGCGTCGCCGAGGAGGTGCGCCGGCACGCGAAGCCGGACGCGTGGATCGTCGACTTCACCAACCCGGTCGGCATCGTCACGCGCGCGCTGCTCCAGGAGGGCCACCGCGCGGTCGGGCTGTGCAACGTCGCGATCGGGTTCCAGCGCCGGTTCGCCGGGATGCTCGGCGTCTCGCCCTCGCAGGTGCAGCTCGGACACGTCGGACTCAACCACCTGACCTGGGAGCGGTCCGTACTGGTGACCGACGACTCCGGCACCCGGGATGCTCTGCCCGGCCTCCTCGACGCGCGGCTCGAGCAGCTGGCCGAGGAGGTCGAGCTCCCGGCATCGCTGCTGCGGCTGCTCGGCGACGTGCCCAGCTACTACCTCCGGTACTACTACGCCCACGACGAGGTGCTGCGCGAACAGCTCGACTCCCCCACCCGCGCCGAGGCCGTGCAGCGCGTCGAGCGCGAGCTGCTGGAGCTCTACGGCGACCCGTCGGTCGACACCAAGCCGGAGCAGCTGGGGCAGCGCGGCGGCGCCTTCTACTCGGAGGCCGCGGTCGACCTCATCGCATCGCTCACCGGCGACCGCGGCGACGTCCAGGTCGTGAACCTCCGCAACGGGGGGACGCTGCCCTTCCTGCCCGACGACCACGTGATCGAGGTGCCGGCGACGGTGGACGCGCGCGGCGTGACCGCGCTGCCGGTCGAGCCGTTGCCCGCCGACCACGCGGGCCTGATCGCGCATGTCGCCGGCTACGAGCGCCTTGCGCTCGAGGCGGCCGTGCACGGCGGTCGCGACCGGGTGCTGCGGGCGATGCTCGCCCATCCCCTCGTCGGGCAGTACGACCGGGCGGAACGCCTCACCGATCTGCTGATCGCGCACAACCGGGACCACCTGGCGTGGGCGCGATGAGCGGCGACGGGACGGCTGGCCCCATCGTCGTCGCGGTCGACGGCGGCGGCTCGAAGACCGACGCCGTCGCCCTGTCGCTCGACGGCACGGTGCTCGCCGAGGCGCGCGCCGGCACCTCCAGCCCGCACGTGCTGGGGATGGACGGCGCCGTCGCGCTGGTCGGCGACCTCATCGAGCAGCTGCTCGCCCGGACCGGACCCCGGCCGCTCGCCGCCGCGAACCTGTACCTCTCCGGGCTCGACCTGCCGGCGGAGATCGCGGACTTCCGTGACCGGATCGCCGGCACGCCGTGGGCGGACGCGACGATCGACAATGATCTGTTCGCCCTGCTCCGCGCGGGCACCGGCGAACCGGACGCGGTGGCCGTGGTCTGCGGCACCGGCATCAACTGCGTGGGCGTCCGCTCCGACGGCGCGGTCGTCCGCTACGCCTCGCTCGGCACGATCTCGGGCGACTGGGGCGGCGGCTGGCACCTCGGCGAGCGCGCCCTCTGGTACGCCGCGCGGGCGGTCGACGGACGCGGGGAGCCGACCGTGCTGGCGGAGGCCGTTCCCGCAGCCCTGGGCCTGGCGAGCGTCCAGGACGTGATCGAGGCCATCCACTTCGGGCGGCTGGCGAGCAGCGAGCTGTCGCGCCTGTCCCCCGTCGTGTTCGCCTGCGCGCGCGAGGGCGACGCCATCGCCACCGGGCTGACCGACGAGCAGGCGGAGGAGATCGCGACGATGGCGGTCACCACGCTGCGGCGCCTCGACCTGCTCGACCGCGCGGTGCCCGTGGTGCTCGGCGGCGGCGTCATCGGCAGCCGCGACGAGCGCCTGCTCGGGACGGTGGAACGGCTGCTCGCCGAGCGCGCGCCTCTGGCCAGGACGGAGCTCGTGACGGCGGCGCCCATCCTGGGCGCGGCCCTCCTCGCGCTGGAGTCGGCGGACGCGTCCGCCGAGGCGGTCGAGACCGCCAGAAGCACCCTGACGGAGCGGCCGGCCGCGGTGGTTCACTAGTCGTATCGACTACGACTACGCCGCCGAACGCGCGCGGATGGTCGAGGAACAGCTCGCCCGCCGCGGGATCGGGGATCAGCGGGTCCTCGATGCGATGCGACGCGTCCCGCGCCACCTGTTCGTGGAGGCGACGGCCGCTCCGTACGCGTACGAGGACCATCCGATGCCGATCGGCGACGGGCAGACGATCTCGCAGCCGTACATCGTCGCGCTGATGCTGGAGGCGGCGCGCATCGGCCCGGAGGACGCGGTGCTGGATGTGGGCACCGGCTCCGGCTACGCGGCCGCGATCGCCGCGGTGCTGGCCCACCGCGTGGTCAGCATCGAGCGGCACGCGGACCTCGCGGTCGGTGCGGCGGCGACGCTGGAAGCGCTGGGCTACCGGGTGGACGTGGTGACCGGGGACGGGACGCTCGGCTGGCCGGCGGGCGCGCCCTACGACGCGATCGTGGCGGCGGCGACCGGTCCGTCCGTCCCGCCGGCGTGGTGGGAGCAGCTCGCTCCGGGTGGCCGCATCGTCATGCCGGTGGGCCGCCCCGGCCGCGCCCAGCGCCTGGCGCTCTTCGAGCGCGACGACGACGGCGCGGTGCGCGAGACCAACCTCGGCGGCGTCGCGTTCGTCCCCCTCGTCGGCGAGCACGGCTGGCCCGCCTGACCCGCTCCCCTCCCCGCCATCGAGTCCGCAAAGATTGCACGCGACACGCCGACCGAGCGTGCAGTCTTTGCGGACTCGATGGAGGGGCGGACCGGTCAGATGAGCGCGGCCGCGAGGGCCGGGGTGCGGAGGCCGGCGAGCAGGGCGGCGAGCTGGCCCTCGGGGGCGTGGACGTCCTCGGGATGCCACTGCACAGCGAGCACCGGCGCGTCGCGGTGCTCGACCGCCTCGACGTGGCCGTCGTGCGAGCGGGCGGTGACCACGAGGCCGTCGCCGAGCGCGTCCACGGCCTGGTGGTGGGCGCTGCGGACCTCGACGGTCGGCTCGCCCAGCAGATCGGCGACGCGGCTGCCGTGCGCGACGTCCACGGTGTGGGTGGTCAGCACCTGCGGGATCGGGACGCCGCGGTTGACGTGACCGCACTCCTCACCCAGGTCCTGAACCAGGGTGCCGCCCAGGGCGACGTTGACGATCTGGAGGCCGCGGCAGATGCCGAGCAGCGGCGTCCGGCGCTCGATCGCCGCGCGGGCGAGGGCCAGCTGGGCCGCATCCGCGACGGGCAGGTGCCGCGACTCGTTGGGGTAGCCGGTCTGGGCGCCGTAGAAGCCGGGGTGGATGTCCTCCCCGCCGACGATCACGATCGCGTCGGCCCGGGCGGTTGCGGCGAGCAGCGCCTCCGTACCGGCGTCGGCCGCGAGGCGGTCGACGCTCCAGCCCTGCGCTCCCGCCTCGGCGAGGACGTTGCCGACGAGGAGCTGCACGTAGTCGTGGTACGCCGGGTCGTGGGCGCGGAGGCGGGTCGCCTCGACGACGGCCAGGACGGGCTGCACGGACATGCGCTCCTCCTCTCGACCGGGTCACTCCATCCCACCAGGCCTCCGCGCCGGCCGCACCCCGGGCCGTAACAGGCCGAAACCTTCACAGTGCCGGGGAGCCCGAATAGACTCGGCAGCATCCCAGCCGGGACCCGAGAGAGTGGGTTGATGCCGTTGCGACGTCTGCTGAGCCGGGCCGCGCTCGTTCTGGGGCTCATCGCCGGCTCGCTGGCGCTCACCGCCTCCCCCGCCGCCGCGTCCGACCCGGTCGATCTCGGCCCCAGCCACGTGGTCGACGAGTCACAGGTGCTGAGCGGCGCCGACGAGGCGCGCATCGCCGACGCGGCGAAGAAGCTCTACGACCAGGACCGCGTCGACCTCTTCGTCGTCTTCGTGCCCCGGTTCACCAACCCGACCGAGGCGGCCGACTGGGCCAACGAGACGGCCGCGCGCAACGGCCTCGGCCAGCGTGACTACCTGCTCGCCGTGTCGACGGACGGCCGCACCTACTACCTCTCCGGCGACGACGACGGGCCGGTCAGCGCCGATCAGCTCGACAGCATCGAGCAGAACGACATCGAGCCGAAGCTGCAGGCGAACGACTGGACCGGCGCGGCCGTCGCGGCGGCGCAGGGACTCGGCGACGCGGTCGGCGGCGGAGGCGGCGGAGCCGTGTTCTTCTGGGTCTTCCTGATCGGCGTGATCGTCGTCGGCGTCGTCGTCTTCGTGCTCGTGCGCTCCCGCACCTCGCGCAAGAAGCAGGCCGCGACCGGACCGGCCACCCCGCAGAGCGAGCTGCAGACCATCCCGCTGGACGAGCTGGAGCGGCGCGCAGGGTCGGCGCTCGTGCAGACGGACGACGCCATCCGCACCAGCGAGGAGGAGCTGGGCTTCGCGACCGCGCAGTACGGCGCGGACGCGGTGCTGCCGTTCCAGGCCGCGCTCGACCAGGCGAAGGGGCAACTGCGGGAGGCGTTCACCCTCAAGCAGCGGCTGGACGACGCCGAGCCGGACACCGACGAGCAGCGGCGCGAGTGGAACATCCGCATCGTCCAGCTGTGCGGCGCGGCCAACCAGGCGCTGGACGCCCAGGCGGACGCGTTCGACGAGCTGCGGGCGCTGGAGAAGCGCATCCCGGAGGCGTCGGCCGAGATCCGCACGCAGGCGGCGGCGCTGCGGCAGCGTCTGACCACCACGACCGCCACGCTGGACGCGCTCGCCCAGCGGTACACGGACGCGTCGCTCGCGACCGTGGCCGACAACGTCGAGCAGGCGACGCAGCGTCTCGACTTCACCGACACCGCGCTCGCCGGGGCGGCCGAGAAGGCGACGGCGGGACAGGCCGGTGCGGCGGCGGTCGGCGTGCGCGCGGCCGAGGAGTCGGCCGACCAGGCCGGGCTGCTGCTGGACGCGGTCGACCGCCTCGGCGCGGACCTCGCGGCCGCGCAGCAGTCGCTCGACACCACGCTCGCCGAGCTGCGCAGCGACCTCGCCGAGGCCAAGGCCCTCGCGGCCGCGGACGACCCAGGCGGCACCATCGCGGCGACCGTCGCCGGCACCGAGCAGACGGTGAACGACGTGCAGGCGAAGATCGCCGCCGGTCGCGTGAACCCGCTGGAACTGGCGCAGCGGCTGGACGCGGCCAACCGGTCCATCGACGGCGTGCTGCAGGGGGTCCGGGATGCGCGTGCGCAGGCGCAGCGCGCGGCCTCGGCCCTGCAGCAGACGCTGCTCACCGCGAAGGCCCGCGTCTCCGCGTGCGAGGACTTCATCACCGCACGCCGCGGCGCGGTCGGCCCGGAGGCCCGCACCCGGCTCGCCGAGGCCGGGCGACTCGTCGTGCAGGCCGAGCAGACGGCGGCCACCGACGCGGTGTCCGCGCTGGCTCTGGCCCAGCGGGCCGCTCAGCTCGCCGATGAGGCGACGCAGCTCGCGCAGCAGGATGTCGGCGGTTTCTCGCCCCAGACCGGCGGCGGCCTGGGCGACATCTTCGGCGGCGGCACGTCCGGCCGCGGCGGCGGAAGCGGTGCCATGGGCGCGATCCTCGGCGGCATCCTCATCGACTCGGTGCTGCGCGGCGGCATGGGCGGCGGAGGCGGCAGCGGCTGGGGAGGCGGCGGTGGCGGCTTCGGCGGCTGGGGCGGCGGAGGCGGCGGTCGCAGCGGCGGCGGAGGCGGCTTCAGCGCGGGCAGCTTCGGCGGCGGCGGCACGCGCAGCCGGCGCGGCGGCGGACGATTCTGACCGGAACCACGACAGACCTCACAAGCGCCCATCGGGGGCGGGAGCGAAAGGAAGAGCACATGGCGAAGCAGTCCATCTTCGGGCGGATCTCGCAACTGTTGCGGGCGAACATCAACGCCCTCCTCGACCAGGCGGAGGACCCGGAGAAGATGCTGGACCAGATGGTCCGCGACTTCACCAACAGCATCGCCGACGCCGAGAGCGCGATCGCCGAGACGATCGGGAACCTGCGGCTGCTCGAGGACGACCACCGCGAAGACGTCGAGGCCGCCGCGGAGTGGGGCGACAAGGCGCTGGCCGCGAGCCGTCAGGCCGACCAGTACCGGGCATCCGGCAACACCGCCGACGCCGACAAGTTCGACAACCTCGCGAAGGTCGCCATCCAGCGCCAGATCTCGTCGGAGAACGAGGCGAAGGCCGCCGAGCCGCAGATCGCCGCGCAGACCGAGGTGGTCGAGAAGCTGAAGAACGGGCTCAACCAGATGAAGGAGAAGCTGGAGCAGCTGAAGAGCAAGCGCGCCGAGCTGATCGCCCGGGCCAAGAGCGCTCAGGCGCAGGCCCAGGTCATCGACGCGGTCAAGAGCGTGGACATCATGGACCCGACCAGCGAGGTCTCGCGGTTCGAGGAGAAGATCCGCCGCGAGGAGGCGAAGGTGCGCGGCCAGCAGGAGCTCGCCGCCTCCAGCCTCGACGCGCAGTTCGAGCAGCTGGACGACCTCGGCGAGCTGACCGAGGTGGATGCCCGGCTCGCGGCGCTGAAAGCCGGCGGCGGTGCCCAGCAGTCTGTCACGTCGGGTTCCGAGGGGTGAGCGGCGCGTCCTTCCTCGTCGTCCCGCAGTGGCAGGGCTCCGGGTCGTCACGGGCGATGCGCCTGATCGACGGCGCGGAGGCCATCCGCGGAGACCTGCCCGGCGCCCGCACCCATCAGGTTCCCGTGCCCGCGGCGGCCGGGGAATCGCTCGGCACGGGCGTCAACCGGTTCTCGTCGCTCGCCGCGGTGCGCGAGGCGACGGAGGCCGAGCTCGCGCTGCTCGAGGAGCCGGTGGTCACGATCGGCGGCGACTGCGGCGTGGAGCTCGCGGCCGTGCAGCACGTGCTGGGGTCGCATCCCGCAGGCAGTGTCGCGGTGGTCTGGTTCGACGCGCACGGCGACCTCAACGATGTGGATTCGTCGCCGTCGGGCGCCTTCCACGGGATGGTGCTGCGCGCGCTGCTCGGCGACGGCCCGGACGGGCTGGCCTCGACCGAGGCGAACCGCCTCGCGCCCGCCCAGCTGGTGCTCGCCGGCACGCGGGCGCTCGACGACGGCGAGTCGGCCTACGTGACCGACCAGGAGATCCGCGTCGTCGCACCCGGCGAGTTCGACGACCCCGACGCGATCGTGAATGCGGTCGCGGCGACCGGGGCGACGGCCGTGTACCTCCACATCGACCTGGACGTGCTCGACCCCTCCGCGATCGACGGGATCGGGTATCCCGAGCCGTTCGGCGTGCAGCCCGAGCGGCTGACGGAGGCGATCCGCGCGCTGCGGCGCCGGTTCGAGCTGGTCGGCGCCGGGCTCATGGAGTTCGCGCCGGAGTCGCCGGACGCGGCCACGCGCGACCTGCCCGTGATCCTGCGCATCCTCGGGGCGCTGACCGGTCCGACCGGCGGCCCCGCGGAGGCGCGCTAGCGTGGGCAGCATGAGCGAGCCCAAGATCCTCGTCGAGCGGCGGGGCCACATCCTGCTGATCGGCCTGAACCGCCCCGAGAAGCGCAACGCCGCCGACTTCGAACTGCTGAGCCGGCTCGCCGACGCGTACGGAGAGCTCGAGCGCGACCCGGAGCTGCGCGTCGGGCTGGTGCACGCGGTCGGCGAGCACTTCACCGCCGGGCTCGACCTCGCCGACCTCGGCCCCCGCATCGGGCGCGACGGCCTCTCGTTCGTGGGCGAGCACGGCATCGACCCGTGGCAGGTGTCGGGGCGGCAGCTCAGCAAGCCGGTCGTCGTCGCCGTGCAGGGCACGTGCCTGACCCTCGGCATCGAGCTGATGCTGGCCTCGGACATCGTCGTCGCGGCGGCCGGGACGCGATTCGGCCAGATCGAGGTCACGCGCGGAATCCTCCCGTTCGGCGGCGCGACCCTGCGCTTCCCACGGGCGGTGGGCTGGGGGAACGCGATGCGCTACATCCTGACCGGCGACCTCTTCGACGCCGCCGAGGCCCACCGGCTCGGGCTGGTGCAGGAGGTCGTCGACGACGGCGCGCAGTTCGACCGCGCCCTGGAGCTCGCCGAGCGCGTCGCCGCGCAGGCGCCGCTCGCGGTTCAGGCCGCCCTCGCGAACGCGAAGCGCGCGGTGCGCGACGGGGACGCCGCCGCCGAAGCCGAGCTGCAGCCCGCGCTCGTCCGTCTGGTCGGCAGCGAGGACGCCCGGATCGGCATGGAGGCGTTCCTGACCCGGACCGAGGCGCAGTTCGTGGGCCGCTGACCGATCCGATCCCTCCCACACGACGAACAACCAGGAGCGGCGAGGCCGCGGAACCGAGGAGAAGGCATGAGCGAGACCCGGGACTACGACGTCATCGTGATCGGGGCGGGTGCGGTCGGCGAGAACGTCGCGGACCGCGCCGCGCAGGGCGGGCTCAAGACGGTGATCGTCGAGTCCGAGCTGGTCGGCGGCGAGTGCTCCTACTGGGCGTGCATGCCCTCCAAGACACTGCTGCGCAGCGGCGCCCTGCTGCGGGCGGCGCAGCGGGTGGGCGGTACGCGGGAGGCGGTCACGGGTCCGCTGGATGTCGCGGCCGTGCTCAAGCGCCGCGACGACATCACCAGCAACTGGGACGACGCCGGCCAGGTCGAATGGCTCGACGGCGCGGGCATCGACCTGGTCCGCGGCTGGGGCGTCATCACCGCACCGAAGGAGGTGACGGTGACGGCCGAGGACGGCACGGTGACCGTCCTGCGCGCGAAGCACGCCGTCTCCGTCTCGACCGGCTCGGCGGCACTGATGCCCGACATCCCGGGCCTGCGCGAGAGCGAGCCGTGGTCGAGCCGGGAGGCGACCAGCGCGCAGCGCGTGCCGGTGTCGCTCGCGATCCTCGGCGGCGGCGTGGTCGCGACCGAGATGGCGACGGCCTACGCCGGAT
This sequence comes from Leifsonia sp. NPDC077715, assembly GCF_040686855.1. Lineage (NCBI taxonomy): Bacteria > Bacillati > Actinomycetota > Actinomycetes > Micrococcales > Microbacteriaceae > Leifsonia > Leifsonia sp. NPDC077715. The sequence continues at coordinate 1,337,704 of NZ_JBFBOG010000002.1, read as the reverse complement.
TCGGCACCGAGGTGCACCTCATCGCACGCAGCGGGCTGCTCGGCGGCGAGGAGCCGTTCGCCGGCGAGCTGGTGGAGGCGTCCCTGAAGGAGCTCGGCGTCACCCTGCACCTCGACGCGAAGACCGAGAGCGTGGAGCGCACCGACGACGACGGCTTCCGCATCCGGCTCGACGACGGCACGGCGATCGAGACCGAGGAGTTCCTGGTCGCGACCGGACGCCTCCCGCGCACCCTCGGCATCGGCCTGGACGCGTTCGGCGTGGAGGAGGGCGCCTGGCTCGATGTCGACGACAGTATGCGCGTGCTCGGCGCCGACGGCCGTCCGGTCGACGGTGGCTGGCTCTACGGCGTCGGCGACGTCAACCACCGGGCGCTGCTCACCCACCAGGGCAAGTACCAGGCGCGCGCCGCCGGCGACGCGATCGCCGCGCGTGCGCATGGACGCGACGTGTCGCTGGAACCGTGGGGCACGTACGTGGCGACCGCCGACCACCAGGCGGTTCCCCAGGTGACGTTCACCGACCCGGAGGTCGCGTCCGTCGGGCTGACCGCCGCGCGCGCCGAGAAGGCCGGGTACCGCATCCGCGTGGTCGATTACGACATCGGCCGGGTCTCCGGGGCGCACGTCGTCGCCGACGGCTACACGGGCAAGGCCCGGATGGTCGTGGACGAGGAACGCGGCGTCGTGCTCGGCGTCACGTTCGTCGGGCAGGACGTCGGCGAGCTGTTGCACTCGGCGACCGTGGCGGTCGTCGGCGAGGTGCCGCTGAGCCGGCTGTGGCACGCCGTCCCGTCCTATCCCACCGTCAGCGAGGTGTGGCTGCGGCTGCTCGAGGCCTACGGGCGGCCCACCGAATGACGGCGTTCGATCGGACGCCTGTGGGGCGCCTCCTGCTCGACTCACCACTGAGCCGCGCCGGGTACCTGTACGCGACCGCGGTCGGGCACGCCTGGGGCTTCCTGTGGAGCACCGGACGGATCGAGCGTCGCGCCGGGCTGACGGTGTTCCGCGGCATGCCCACGCGCACCTTCGGCCGCGGCGGCTCGTGCGTCGGCGGCGTCTACCTCACCGACCACAACGTCAGCGACGACGTGCTCGAGCACGAGGCCGTGCACAAGCGGCAGTGGCAGCGGTACGGGATGCTGTTCCCGTTCCTCTACCTCGTGGCGGGACGAGACCCGCTGCGAAACAGATTCGAGATCGAGGCGGGCCTCGAGAAGGGCGGCTACCGGTGACCCGCACCATCGTGATCACGGGGGCGAGCTCCGGCATCGGCGTCGTCGCCGCGGAGCGGCTGGCGGCGGCGGGCGACGAGGTCGCGGTCGTCGGCCGCAACCCGGAGCGGACGCGCGCGGTCGCCGAGCGGATCGGCGCCACCCCCTTCCTCGCCGACTTCGAGCGCCTGGACGACGTGCGCGCCCTCGCCGCCGCGCTGCTCGACCGCTACGACACGATCGACGTGCTCGCCAACAACGCCGGCGGCCTCAACCACGAGCGCGAGCTCACGGTCGACGGGCACGAGCGCACCATCCAGGCGAATCACCTGGCGCCGTTCCTGCTCACCGCGCTGCTGCGTCCGCGGCTTCTCGAGACGGCCGCCGCCGGTCGGGATGTCCGGGTCGTGTCCACCGCGAGTCTGGCCAACCGCTTCGGGCAGCTCCGCGTCGACGACCTCGACTGGAAGAAGCGGCCGTGGCAGGGCGGCTGGCGGGCGTATGGCACGGCGAAGCTCGCGACCATCCTGTTCGCCACCGAGCTCGCCGAGCAGCTGACCGGGACGGGCGTGACCGCGTACTCGTTCCATCCCGGCACGATCGCCACCAACTTCGGCAACTCGTCGCCGCTCATCCGCTTCGGGCACCTGGTGACGCGGAGCACGTTCGGCATCCCGGTGGAGGCGGGCGCCGCACCCCTGCTGTTCCTCGCCGGGCCGGCGCCGGTCGGCGCCCCGAGCGGCACCTACTTCGACCGGCTGACCGCCAACGGACGCACCAACCCGCAGGCGCGCAACGCCCAGCTCGGCCGCGACCTCTGGGCCGCGAGCGAGTCCCTTGTCGGCCTCACCACCCCCGCCTGACCCCCAACTACTCGTCCCAACACGCCGTCACGGCCTGGCGCGTAACGGCGTGTTGGGACCAGTCGTTCGCATCCGCGGGACGCAACACGCCGTTGAGCGGCGCGGATAACGGCGTGTTGCGGCCCATGGATGGGCGCACGGCCGGCCGGCCGGAGGCGGCGGTCAGCGGCGGGCGGGGGCGGAGGCGGCGGTCAGCGGCCGGCGCCAACGGCGGCGGGGGCCATGCCGACGGCGTCGAGGAGGTGGTCGCGCACCTCGGCGACCAGCGTGAACGCGCCGGTCACGATCGCGCGGGTCTCTCCCGGGCCGTCGCACAGCATCTCGTCGCACCAGGCGCGCACGGCGCGGGCGCCGGCCTCGCCCGCGGCGCACCGCTCCCCGCTGCCCGGGCGTCCGGTGCGCTGCGAGCGCGACAGCCAGGTGACGGTCATCCGCATCGGGGTCGCCAGCGGGACGATCTGGGACGCGTCGGCAACCTCGACGAACACCCGCCCACGGGCGCACAGCGGCAGCAGCGCGAGCTCCGCCTCCAACTGCGCCAACGACGTCTCGTCGCCGACGACGAGGAATTGGACGCGGTCGTCCGCGTGCGCGGTCGAGGCGGTGTGGGTGGCGTGGTCGGGACGGTACATCTCGCCTTCCACTATAGGTGAGGCTCACCTAACCTCCGCATCCCTTCCGGAGGTCGGGGGTTCGCGGCATGATCGGAGCATGCAGCCCTCCGCCTCCTCCCCCATCGCCCCGATGCTCGCGAAGGCGGTTCCCGCCGTGCCCGCGCCCGACAGCGTCGCCGGGGGCCTGAGCTACGAGCCGAAGTGGGACGGGTTCCGCGCGATCGTCTACGCCGAGGACGCCGGAGACGGCACGATCGGCGACGTCCAGATCGGCAGCCGGGGCTCCAAGATGCTGACGCGCTACTTCCCGGAGCTGGTGGACGCGTTCCGTCGTATCCTGCCGGGACCGTGCGTGCTCGACGGCGAGATCGTGGTCCCGACCGGCGAGCCCGGGAAGCAGCGGCTGGACTGGGAGGCGCTGTCGCAGCGCATCCATCCCGCCGCAAGCCGCGTGAACATGCTGGCCGAGCAGACCCCGGCCACCTTCGTCGCGTTCGATCTGCTCGCGATCGGCGACGAGTCGTACGTCGACCGGCCGTTCGCCGAGCGCCGCGCGGCGCTGGAGGAGTTCGCCGGCGACCTGCCCGCGCCGATCCAGCTGACCCGGACGACGACCGACCAGGAGACCGCGCAGCGCTGGCTGGAGGAGTTCGAGGGCGCCGGCCTTGATGGCGTGGTCGCCAAGCCGTTCGCCGGCGCCTACGCCCCGAACAAGCGCACGATGCTGAAGATCAAGCACCATCGCACCGCGGACGTCGTCGCGCTCGGCTACCGCATCCACACCAGTGGCCGCGGTGTCGGCTCGCTGCTCGTCGGCCTGTACGACGACAGCGGACGGCTGCTCAACGTCGGCGGCGTCTCGGCGTTCACCGACGCCAAGCGGCTGGCGCTGATCGACGAGCTGGCCCCCCTCGTCGAGCGCGACGAGAACGGCGAGGCGGTCACCGGCGAGACCGACCGCAGCCGGTTCTCCGGCAGCAAGGACGTGTCGTTCGTGCGGCTGCGCCCCGAGCGCGTGCTGGAGGTGCGGTACGACCAGATGGAGGGGATGCGGTTCCGGCACACCGCGCAGTTAGAGCGCTGGCGGCCGGACCGCGAGGCGCGGTCGTGCACCTTCGAGCAGCTGGACCGTCCGATCGCCTACGACCTCGGAGACGTGCTGACCTGAGCCTTAGGCCTTCTTCGCCCGGCTCGGCTGCACACGCGGCGGCTCGCCCGGCATCTTCGGGTAGTCCGGCGGGAACGGCAGCTCGCCGAGCCCGTTCGAGAGGTCGCGCTCCCACCAGCCGAGGAGTTCGTCGATGCGCCCGGGCGACTCGCCGAACGACTCCCACGGGTCGCCGAGCGTGCGCAGCCGCTCCGGCATCGTCAGCACGGTGAACTGCTCGGGCGAGACATGCTCCAGCTCGTCCCAGGTGATCGGGGCCGAGACGGAGGCGTGCGGGAGCGCCCGCGGGCTGTACGCGCCTGCCATCGTGCGGTCGCGGTTCGCCTGGTTGAAATCGACGAAGATGCGCTCCCCGCGCTCCTCCTTCCACCACGCGGTGGTCACCTTCTCAGGCATCCGCCGCTCCAGCTCGCGGGCCGCGGCGATGACGGCGTGCCGCACATCCAGGAACTCCCGCTCCGGGACGATCGGCGCGAACACGTGGAGTCCGCGGTTGCCCGACGTCTTGATGAACGCGGTGAGTCCCGCCTCCTGCAGCACCGTGCGCAGCTCGATCGCCGCGGGCACCGCGTCCGCGAACCCGGTGCCCGGCTGCGGGTCGAGGTCGATGCGCAGCTGGTCCGGGTTGTCGGAGTCCTCGGCGCGCGACGGCCACGGGTGGAAGACGACCGTGTTCATCTGGGCGGCCCACACCGCCGCGGCCGGCTCGTCGATGACGAGCTGCGGGTGCGATCGGGCGCTCGGATAGACCACCGGCACCGAGCGGACGTAGTCCGGCGTGCCGCGCGGCGGGTTCTTCGAGAAGAACTGCTCGCCGTCGATCCCCTCCGGGAAGCGCTGGAGCGACACCGGCCGGTCGCCGTTGGCGCGGACGAAGGCGTCGCCCACCTCGACGAGGTAGTTCGCGAGGTCGAGCTTGGTGATCCCGACCTCGGGGAAGATCACCCGGCCGGGACTCGAGATGCGCACCTCCCGATCGCCGTGGGGACCGGGAACCGTGAGGACGACCGCGTCACCTGCCATGGCACCCACCGTACCGCCCCAACCGCCGGGGACCGCGATGTGAATTCGCAGTGGGATACCGCGGGGCCGCTTGAGCGTCGGCGCGCGTGGGACAGAATGGCTAAGCGGGCACGCATCCGTGCCGCCCGCGCCGACGAGGTCTCGAGAAGAGGTGCATGACCCTGAGGATCGTGAGCTACAACCTCCGTAAGCACGCCGCCAGCGGCGAGCTGCAGGACATCGCGCAGGACTACGACGTCGACGTGCTCTGCCTGCAGGAGTGCGACAGCGAGGCGCTTCCGCCCCGCCTCCACCACCTGGCGCTCGCCGACACCACGCGCGCCAACCGGCTGGGACTCGCGGTGTACGTGCGCGACGACCGCTACGAAATCCTCCACTCCCAGGTGTTCGCGGTGAAGAAGTCACTGCACGACCGGGTCCTCGCGCCCGCCAACGAGCGCCTGCTCGCCGTGCACCTGAGGGACCGCGACAGCGGCGAGGACGTCCTCGTCGGCTCGTTCCACGCCGCGCCGCTCACCGCCCTCAACTCGCTGCGCCGCGAGCAGATCGCCGCCGCGCACGCCGGGATGCGGTCCCTCTCGCCCGACACCCCCGCGGTCATGGTCGGCGACTTCAACTACCCGTGGTTCATCCGAGGCCTCGAGCGTCACCTGACGACGTCCGGTTACACACTGAAGCGGACGACCGAGCCCACCTACCTGCGCTACAAGTTCTTCTCGGGCTACTTCGACTTCGTCACCTCCACCGGGTTCGAGATCGAGCACGTGGATGTGCTGCCGGCCGGGGCGTCCGACCACCGGGCGATCCGCCTGGATGCGGAGCTCGCGGCGTGAGCGACGGCGTCCCCTCCGCCCTGCTCGTGATCGACCTGCAGAAGGGCGTGCTGCCCGGGTGCGTCGACGTCCCCGGCGTCCTGGAGCGCACCGCGGCCCTCGTCGACCGCGCCCGCGCGGCCGGCACCCCGGTCGTCTGGGTTCAGCACGAGGAGGATGGGATGGAGGAGGGCACGCCCGCGTTCGACCTCGCCGACGAGCTGGTCCCGGCCGACGGCGAGCCGCGCATCCTGAAGCACTACCGCGACGCGTTCGCCGACACCGACCTCGACGAGGTGCTGGAAAGCCTGGACGTCGGCCGCCTGGTCATCGCCGGCGCTCAGACCGACTACTGCATCCGCACGACGGCGCAGAGCGCGGCGGTCCGCGGCTTCGACGTCACCCTGGTGTCGGACGCCCACACCACGACCGACACGGAGTGGGACGGCGTCGCGATCGGCGGGCAGCAGATCGTCGCGCACACCAACCGGTACTTCGCCGGGCTCCGGTATCCGGGGCAGCTGTTCGCGGCCGAGCCCGCGACGTCCGTCGTGCTCTGACGCGCCCTCGCGCCGACTCCACCCCCGGCGTACGGTGATCCACATCCGACGGCGAGGTGGTGTGGATGGAGTTCCCCGCGTGGCTGACCGGGTGGCTGGCCGGCGACGACTACACGATCGCCCGCGAGATCCTGGAGCGAGGTGTCGCGGCGATCTACCTCATCGCGTTCGTGTCGGCGGTCAACCAGTTCCCGGCGCTGCTCGGCGACCACGGGCTGCTGCCCGCGCGCCGCTTCCTGCGGCATCCGTACGGGCAGAGGCAGCCGACCCTCTTCCGGTGGCGCTATTCCGACCGGCTGCTGCGTGCGGTCGCGTGGACGGGCGCGGTGCTGTCCGCCCTCATCGTCGCGGGGGTCGTGCAGCTCGCCCCGACCTCCGTGTTCGTCCTCGTCTTCCTGATCGTCTGGTTCCTCTACCTCTCGATCGTGAACATCGGGCAGACCTTCTACGGCTTCGGCTGGGAGAGCCTGCTGTGCGAGGCGGGGTTCGTCGTGGCGTTCCTCGGCGCCTGGGACACGGCCCCGCCGATCACGATCGTGTTCTTCCTCCGATGGCTGGTGTTCCGGCTGGAGTTCGGCGCGGGGATGATCAAGATGCGCGGCGACCGCGTGTGGCGCGACCTGACGGCGCTGTACTACCACCACGAGACGCAGCCGATGCCGAACCCGTTGAGCCGGACGGCGCACCTGCTGCCGAAGTGGTGGCACCGGGTGGAGGTGCTGGGCAACCACTTCGCGCAGCTGATCGTGCCGTGGTTCCTGTTCGCGCCGCAGCCGGTGGCGAGCGTCGCGGCCGCCGTCATGATCCTCACCCAGCTGTGGCTCGTGCTGACCGGCAACTTCGCCTGGCTGAACTGGATCACGATCGTGCTGGCGTTCGCGGGCATCAGCGACGGCGTGTGGTCGTGGCTGCTCGGCGGGGCGGCGGTCGGCGGCATCGGCGCGGACACGGTGCCGCTCTGGTACGCGGTGGTCGCGGTCGCGGTGACCGTGTTCCTCGTCGTCCTGAGCTGGGCCCCGCTGCGCAACCTGTTCGCCCGCCGCCAGCTGATGAACGCGAGCTTCAACCGCTGGCACCTGGTGAACGCCTACGGAGCGTTCGGCAGTGTCACGCGGGAGCGCTACGAGGTGGTGGTGGAGGGCACGGCCGACGACCCGTACGACCCCGAGGCCGTCTGGCGCGAGTACGGCTTCAAGGGCAAGCCGGGCGATCCGCACCGGGTTCCGCGACAGTTCGCGCCGTACCATCTGCGGCTGGACTGGCTGATGTGGTTCCTGGCGCTCGGCTCGCGAGACTCCCCCTGGTTCGAGGTGTTCCTGCTGCGGTTGCTGGAGGCCGACAGGCCGACGCTGAAGCTCCTCCGGCACGACCCGTTCGACGGAGAAGCGCCGCGCGCGGTCCGCGCCAGGATGTTCCTCTACCGCTTCACGACGCACGCCGAGAAGCGCGAGACGGGCGACGTGTGGGTGCGGTCGGAGGTCGGCGACCTCGTGCCGCCGATCAGCCTCCGCGGGCACTGAGTCAGTAGCCGGTGCGCTCGTCCTCCAGCCGGGCGAGGTCGCGCCAGATGAGCAGTTTGAGCCGCGCCGGCTTCTCCCGTTCGTAGTCGGCCTTCAGCGCCTCGGCGCCGGAGAACGCGTCCAGCCCCGCCTCGATCGCGCGGCCGACCTCGTCCCACGCGTCCTTCCGGCCGCGCTCGACCAGCGCCGTCAGCTCGTCGTCGGAGTCGGCCTTCGCCCGCAGCTGGCGCGCCAGTTCGATCGCCGCATCCCGCCGCAGCCGGAGGTTGTCCACATCCACCTTGCGGTAGTCGTGGGGATGCTCGGCGTCGCCGCCCAGATTCTCCGCCGCCTCCAGCTCCTCCTCGATGCGGCCTGCCGCGATCCCCTGCTCGGACGCGAGCTCCCGCAGCATGGCGGCCGCCTCCATCGCGTGCAGCGCCGGATCGTACGAGTTGCCGTACTGGATGGTGTCGACCACGATGTGGTTCTTCACCGACATGCGGGTGGCGTATTCCGCGAGGAGCATGCCTTCTTCGACTGACTGCTCGAGGGTGGGGGCGACCGGCTCGGGCAGCGCGTCTTCGTCGAACGGACGCGTTCGCGTCGTCTTCTCGACGCTCCTGCGGAACCACTTCGGCCAGCGCATGGAACTCCTCGGAACAGGAGGCGCAACTCTCGCGCCCCCGTCCATTCTGGCCGAAACCGCCGACGGATCAGCGGTTGGCGAAGAACTCGTTCGCGCGGCGCGTGTAGAGCAGGACGATAATGAGCAGCGACCAGAGGATCTGGATGATGCCGCTCGCGACCTGCCCGGTGAACAGCATGAGCAGGCCGTTGAGGATGTCGATGATCATGACGATCGTGACGACCGCCCGCGCGCCGGAGCTCCCCCGCAGCAGTCCGCGGGCCACGATCACGACGATGATGCCGAGCAGGATCGACAGGATGGCCCCCGTCGTGATCCCCGCCAGCGCGCCGCCGTTCCCCGCCGCCATCCGATCGCGCGTGAACAGCACGAGGATGCCCCCGATGATGTTCAGGATGCCGTTGATGTAGGTGAGGACGGCCACGAAGGTGACCGATCCGGGTCGTGGGTTCATGTCGTTCTCCTCCGCTCTCCGCGGCCGCGCCGATGTCGGTCGCTTCCGGTAGCTTGGCGGATATGGCCGGCTACCGCTACGAGTTCGAGGCAGAGCTGTTCCGCTGGGCGTCCCGGCGGGAGCTCTGGGTGTTCGCGCGGCTGCCGCTGGAGGTGTCGGAAGACATCCGCCTGCAGCCGCATCCACCCGCCGGGTTCGACTCGGTGAAGGTGTCGGTGACGCTCGGCGGCTCGCGCTGGTCGACGTCCATCTTCCCGGAGTCGGACGGCACGTACGTCGTGCCGATCAAGAGCGCGGTCCGCAAGGCGGAGGGCGTCGAGTTGGGCGACCGGGTCAGGATCGGCGTGGAGACCCTGCTGTAGCGCGCGCTACCTGCTCCCGGTGATCGTGTTCAGCGCGAGCACGATGATGAGGCCGTTGAAGAAGAAGCTCAGCACCGAGTGCCACACGACCGTCCAGCGCAGGCGCGTGCTGAGCACCTCCACGTCAGAGGCGGCGAACGTCGTGCCCAGGGTGAAGGCGAAGTACACGAAGTCGACGAACCGCGGGTCCGTCGGCGGCTGGTCGGCGGGATGCGGGAAGCGCAGCATCGGCGTCGGCCTGCTGTAGTAGCGCTGGTAGTAGATCTGCGAGAAGCCCCAGTGCAGGAATCCCCAGGCCAGCAGCATCGACCAGACGCCGACGACGTCGGTGAACGAGCCGATCTCGGGGTCGTTGCGCGGACCGAGCACCTGGATGGCCGCGCCCAGCCCGATGAGGCTGGCGAGGATGGTCGCCGTCATGGAGACCACCCGCGCTCCACGGCCCGTCTCCCAGCGGGCCGGGCGGCCGGCGGGCGGTGCCACGACCTTCGAGAGCCGGCCGAGGACGATGAGCGTGACGACGAGGTAGACCGTCCCGATCGAGCACCACAGGCCGAGCAGGAGCAGCGTCGTGACCACGTCGTCCTCCGCGAAGACGACCAGCCACAGCCCCACCGCGATCATCGCCAGCTGGGCGAGCAGGCTCGCGACGAATCCCACGACCACCATCGGGCGACGTGCGGGCGCGCTCTGCGACATACCTGGATGCTAGGGGGTCGCGCCGTCTCTGTCGGAGTTTCGGCCGTGATCCGTCGGAATCTCCTGCCGCACCGCTTTCCGTCGGAGATTCGGAGGGTGTTCTCCGACGAGACGGACCGCAGGGCAGGATGGAGGGATGCAGCCCCTTCTCGTCGTCGCCGCGGTCATCCGCTCCGACGACGGCGGCCGCGTGCTCGCCTGCCGGCGCGCGCCGGGCAAGGATGCTGCCGGACGGTGGGAGTTCCCGGGCGGCAAGGTGGAGGCCGGCGAGGCTCCGGAGGCGGCGCTCGCGCGCGAGATCGGCGAGGAGTTGGGCGTCGGCATCCGGGTCGGCGCGCTGCTCGACCGCACGGTGACGGTGCGTCCCGACGGCCGGGCGATCGACCTCGCCTGCTACGACTGCCGACTCGACGGCGCTGCGCCGGTCACCAGCACGGACCACGACGACCTGCGGTGGGTCGATCCGGCCGAGCTGGAGGAACTGCGCTGGGCGGAGGCCGATCTGCCGGTGGTGAGGATGCTGGCCGCGGGCGCACTCCCGGGCGCAGGAGGCGACGAGACGGGCGTCCGCCGCGGTTCGGCGGCCGACGACGAGGAGGACACGTGAAGGCCCTGTACTACGAGCGCTTCGGCGGACCGGTGACGGCGGCCGACCTCCCCGATCCCACGGTCCCCGACGGCGGCGCCGTCATCCGCGTCGAGGCGTCGGGCCTGTGCCGCAGCGACTGGCACGCCTGGGCCGGGCACGACGACACCGTGGCGCTCCCGCATGTTCCGGGCCACGAGTTCGCCGGGACGGTGGAGGCGGTCGGCGCGGGCGTCACCCGCTGGCGCCCCGGCGACCGTGTCACCGCGCCCTTCGTCAACGGCTGCGGCGCGTGCGAGTGGTGCCGCGCCGGGGCGGCGCAGGTGTGCCCGCAGCAGACGCAGCCCGGGTTCACGCACTGGGGCTCGCACGCAGAGCTCGTCGCCGTGCGGGCCGCCGACACCAACCTCGTCCGCCTGCCCACCGGTCTCGAGGCGGATGCCGCCGCCGCCCTCGGCTGCCGGTTCGCGACGGCGTTCCGAGCGGTGACCGCGCGAGCGCGCATCCAGCCCGGGCAGTGGCTCGCGGTCTACGGCGCCGGTGGCGTCGGGCTGAGCGCCGTCATGATCGCGGAAGCTCTCGGCGCGCGCGTCGTGGCCGTCGACCGCTCCCCCGCCGCGCTGGAGCTGGCGACGCGGCTGGGCGCCGAGCGCACTGTCCTGGCCGGGCCGGACGCCGCCTCCGCTGTGGTGGATGCGACCGGCGGCGGCGCGCACGCGAGCGTCGACGCGGTCGGTTCGGCCGAGACGGCGACCGCGTCCGTCCGCTCGCTCCGTCGCCAGGGCCGCCATGTGCAGGTCGGCCTGCTCGCGACCGCGGTGCCCGACCTCCCGCTCGACCGCGTCATCGGCTGGGAGCTCGACGTGCTCGGCAGCCACGGGATGGCCGCGGCCGACTATCCGGAGATGCTGGCCCTGGTCGCCTCGGGGCGCCTCCGCCCGCAGGACCTCCTCGGCCGCACGGTCGGCTTCGACGAGGCCGCGCGGCTGCTGGAGACGGCCGAGACGGCGCCGCCGACGGGCATCGCCGTGCTGCACCCGGTGGGCTGACCCGCATCGTCGGCCCGGCCCGAACAGCTCCGGCGTGGGCCCCGCCGGCCCTCAGGTCTGAGGGCCGGCCGCCGACTCCACTCCGGGCGCCGCCGGAGACAACCCCTCAGCCATGGGTGGAGTCCATCCGGGCTCCTCGGGCGCCGACGGCGGCTCGGCGACGAACAACTCGGGCACGACGGGCGTGCCGGTGGCGAGCGTGACGGACGGCGATGGCGGCTTCGGCTCGAACGCGAACACGATGATCGGGATGAGGAACAGAACGGCCGTCACGAGTGTCGCCGCCCCCACGAGACGCCACCACACATCGGGCCATTCCAGTTCGGGCAGGGTGGGCGGCAGAGCGAGCAGGACGGCGATCGCCCAGACGAATGCGACCGCCAGGGCTGCGAAGAGCTTCGTAGCTTGCGATGTCGCCCGGGCGACGAACCGAAGGCCGTACGTCTGGGTGACGAGCAACGCAGCTCTGACCAGGACGACGATCCAGAAGAACCGGAAGAACTGCATGGACCAGACGACACCGCTCGCCGCGTCCTCCGGCTGCAAGAGGCCGCCCCACGTCTTGAGGAGTCCGACGAGGACGAGGACCGCGTCGACCCCGGTCGACACGGGCAGGTACCACCGGTGAGGACCGTTAGCCAACCCGGCGTCGAGCACGACGGTGCCGGCGAACGCCGCGGCGATCAACAGTGTCAGCCACGCCCGTCCCGCGATCTCCGCCTGATCGCCCAGGATGATGAACACCGACCCGAGCAGCGCTGCCGCGACCAGGACACCGATCGCCAGCCAGAGGGAGAGCCGCCGCCAGCCTGGCCCTCGGGTCGTCGTGCCTATGTGATCCATGCTGGTTCCTGCCGTTCCGGTTGTAAGAAGAGCTCGTTCATCTTTGAAGACGAGCTCGACGGCGAATCATGACGCTCGGTCGCATCGGGCAGAATGAAGGGATGCGCATCGCCGACTTCCCTCGCCCGGACACGGCCGCCGCCCGCGCCGCCGTGCAGATCGCGACGACCTACCACACCCCCTCCCTGCTGAACCACGTGCAGCGGTCGTGGTTGTGGGCGGAGGGTTTCGCCGCGCTCGGCGGGTTCGCCCCCGACCATGAACTGCTCTACGTCTCTGCGCTGCTGCACGACCTCGGCATCACGCCGGAGTTCGACAACGCCACCCTCGCCTACGAGGACGCCGCCGGGCACGTCGCCATCGCGCTGACCGCGGGCGCCGGGTGGCCGGCCGAGCGCCGCGTCCGCGCGCACGAGGTGATCGTGCGGCACAACTGGCCGGAGGTCGACCCGGCGATGGATGTGGAGGGCCACCTGCTCGAGATCGCCACCGGGCTCGACATCTCCGGCGCCCGCGCCGATGTCCTCCCGGTCGAGTTCCAGCGCGACGTGCTGACCGAGTACCCGCGGTTGGAGCTCGCCGCCGAGTTCGGCGCGTGCGTGGCCGACCAGGCCGAGCGCAAGCCGGACACCTCCGCCCGGCGGTTGGTGGACGGCGGCGTGCAGCGCAAGCTCCGCGACAACCCGCTGGAACGTATCCTCGAAGGGTGACCGTCGCCCCCGACACCGTGCTGCTGCCCGCGGACAGCTGGCGCGCCCGCGAGCGCGCTCACGCCGAGCGCGTCGACGCGCTGACCGCGGACCATCGCGCCCGGGCCGCGCGCGGCGAGAAGCACCCGGTGTGGGACTTCCTGTTCACCTACTACTCGTACTCCCCGGCCCAGCTACGTCGCTGGCATCCGGGACCCGGGGTCGAGCTCGCCGACGCAGCGGGCGAACCGCGCGCCTCCTGGCGCTGGTACGTCCCCGGCAGTACGCCCGGCTCGCTGACCGTCGACCGCGACGGAATGGAGCGCGAGAAGGCGCCGATGCTGCGCACGGTCGAGCGCATCCTGCGGTCGACCGCCGCGCGTCCCGGCCGGTTCGGGTGCTTCGGCCTGCACGAGTGGGCGATGGTGTACCGGCAGGACGAGCATCGTCACCCCGTTCCGCTGCGCCTCGGGCAGGACGCGACCGACGCGGTGGTCGAGTCGCACGAGCTTCGGTGCACGCACATCGACGCGTTCCGCTTCTTCACGCCGGACGCCGTGCCGCTCAACCGGTACGCGCCCACGCGCGAGACACAACCGGAGCTGGAGCAGCCGGGCTGCCTGCACGCCGGGATGGACGTCTACAAGTGGGCGATGAAGCTCGGCCCGCTGGTGCCCGGGGAGGTGCTGCTCGATGCATTCGAGCTCGCCCGCGAGATCCGGCTGCTCGACATGCAGGCCTCGCCCTACGACATGCGGCCGTGGGGCGCGGAGCCGGTCGCGATCGAGACGCCAGAGGGCAAGGCGGAGTACGTCCGGCGCCAGCGCGGGTTCGCCGAGCGGTCGAACGCGCTGCGGGCGCGCATCCTCGATGGGTGGCTCGGCGCGGAGGCGGCCGCCGCCTGAGTGCGGCGAGAGGTCAGCCGCCGCCCTTCCCCTTGCCGTCACCCTTCGTCGGAGTCGGCGTCGGCGTCGGAGTCGGCGCGGACGTCCCGTTGCCCGGCCCGGACGATCCTCCCGAGCTGCCGTTGCTGACCGTCAGGGTGACCGACTCCCCGTCGCTCAGCGTCGCGCCCGCCGCCGGGTCGCTCGCCGCGACCGTGCCCGCCGGCTGGTCGCTGTCGACCGGCGTCGGGTCGACGGTGACGTCGAGGCCGAGGCCGTCCAGGAGCTTCTGCGCCACATCGGGCGCCTTGCCCGTCACATCCGGCATCGTGATCTCGCTGCCGTAGAGCACCGCATCCGTCGGCTCGGTGAAGTCGGTGCCGCCGTAGAGCGCGTTCAGCGCCTTCAGGATCGGCTTCGCGATCGAGAACTTCACGTTCCCGCCGCCGACGCCGTTGAAGTACAGGGACCGCAGCGGGGTGTCGCCCGAGACGTTGCCGACCCACGTCGCGGTCGCGACCTTGGTGGTGGATGTGATCAGCCAGTTCTCGAGCGAGTCGTCCGTCGTTCCGGTCTTCGCCATGATGGGGATGTCGTCGTACGGGTTGGCGCTCACGGCCGTTCCGCCGCCCTTCATGACACCCTGCAGCGCGTAGGCGACGCCCGCCGCGATATCGGGCTTGAGCCCCTGCGTGCACGTCGTCTTGCTGACCGCGTGGTCGGTGCCGTCCGCATTGACGACGCGGTCGATCGCGACCGGCGTGCAGACCGTGCCGTTGTTGGCGATGCCCGCGTAGGCGGTCGCCATGGTGAGCGGCGAGATGTAGTTCGTGCCGAGGATCATCGACGGCGTGGAGGTCAGCGGGTTGCTCTTCGACGCGGGGTGCACTCCCAGCGCCTTCGCGGCGTTGAGGATCGCGCAGAGGTCGGTCTTCGTGCCCATCTGGGCGAAGGCGGTGTTGACCGACTCGGCGGTCGCCGACATCACCGAGAGCCGGCTCGCCGATCCCTCGTCGTTGGTGACGTGCCAGTCCGGACCGTCGATGTTGGCACAGGTGTTCGTGAAGTCGGAGGTCGGGAACGTGTGCTGCGAGGCGTTGACCGTCTCGTAGAGGCTGTGGCCCGACTCCAGCCACGCCGCCAGGTCGAACGCCTTGAACGTCGAGCCGGTCTGGAAGCCCTGCGACCCGCCGTAGTCCTCGTCGGTGTTGTAGTTCACCGCCGTCGTGCCGTCGATGGGCGTGTCCGTGTTGTTGAAGGCGCGGTTCTGCACCATCGTCACGATGCGTCCCGTCCCCAGCTCCATCGCGACGTTGGACGCTCCGAGGTCGATGCCCGGACGCGATGCGGGGATGTAGTTGTTCAGCGACGCCTGCGCCACCTGCTGCAGGTCGAGGTTCAGCGTCGTGTAGATCTTGAGGCCGCCGCGGTTGAGGGTCTGGAAGCGCTCGTCCGCCGTCTTCCCGTACGCCGGGTCGGTGAGGATGACGTCGCGGACGTAGTCGCAGAAGAACGCGGCGTTGAACTGCTGCGCTCCCGCGCATCCCTGGGTCGTCGGCGTGATCGTCGGCGTGATCGGGGTCGCCTTGGCAGCGTCCCGCTGCTGCTTCGTGATCGTGTGCGTGATGTACATGCGGTCGAGCACGTAGTCGCGCCGCTCCTTGGTGAGCTTGTAACCGTTCGCCTTGCCGTTGTCCTTGTTGTCCGGCTGGTCGATGCGGAGGTTCGCGGGGTTGTTCAGGATGGCCGCGAGCGTGGCCGCCTGCGCGAGGTCGAGCTTCGCGGCGGTCGTGTTGAAGTAGTACTGGGCCGCGGCCTGCACGCCGTAGACCTGTCCGCCGAAGCCGACCACGTTCAGGTAGCCGGTCAGGATCTCCTTCTTGGAGTAGTTCTTCTCGACCTGCACCGCGTAGCGCATCTCCTGCACCTTGCGCTGCAGGGTCACGCCGGCCGCGTCGGTGTAGCAGGCCTCGATCTTCTTCTGACTGGTCAGCGCCTCGCACTTCTCGACCTCGACGTTCTTCACGTACTGCTGCGTGATCGACGAGCCTCCCTGGACGTCGCCGCCTGCGACGGTCGAGACGGCGCCGCGGAGGGTGCCCCAGATGTCGACGGCGCCCTCAGAGTAGAACCGCGGATCCTCGGCCGAGACGGTCGCGTCCTTCATCGTCTGCGCGATCTGCTCCCACGCGACGTCCTGCCGGTTCTGCGCGAAGAACGTCGCGATCGGCACATCCTGACCGCCCTGCTTGGCGAACACGGTCGAGTTCTGGGCGAACTGCTGGATGTTCAGATTCGACGGCAGCGCGTTGAAGTCGCTGGCGCCGGCCGCGGCGGTCGCGCCGAGCCCGACGAACGCGGGCAGCACGAAGATCGAGCTGAGCACGGCGGCGACGAGGGCGAGGCCGAGGAACTGCGCGATCTGGCCGCCGCGGGTACGGGCGGGCGTGAACTCGAAGCGCTTGACGGGCTCCAGCCGCTCGTCGAGGGCGGCGAGACGGGAGGGCAGGGGGCGATCGGGTGCGGACATCCCTTCCAACCAACCAGGAGAGTCTGGGCGACTCCAGGGGGTTGCGTGTGTACGGGTTTGGAGATGTTCAGGATGCGTACATGCGGAAGGCGCCGGCCCTGCGAACAGGACCGGCGCCTTCGTGGTGCGGTGGGTTACGCCGCGAACTGCAGGGCGACCGACTCCGCGGTCACGCGGAGCTCGCGGTCGGCGGCGTCCACGATCACGCGGCCGCCCTCCTCCAGCTCGGCGGACACCATCAGCTCGGCGATGCGGTCGTCGACCTCGCGCTGGATGACGCGGCGGAGCGGGCGGGCGCCGTACTCGGGCTCGTAGCCGGCCTCCGCGATCCAGGCGATCGCCGCGTTCGTCGCCTCGAAGGCGATCTCGCGGGCGGCCAGGCGGTTCGCGGTCGCGTTCAGCAGCAGGCGGACGATGTCGCGCAGCTGCTCCGGGTCGAGCTTCCGGAACAGCACGATCTCGTCGATGCGGTTCAGGAACTCGGGACGCATGGCCTCGCGGAGCTTGCCCATCACGCGGTCGCGGATGTCCTTCTCCGAGGCGAAGCCGTCCGAGCCGGCCGGCACGAAGCCGAGCGCACCGCTGCGGGAGGCCAGGAACTCCGAACCGAGGTTCGAGGTCATGATGACCACCGTGTTGCGGAAGTCGACCGTGCGACCCTGGCCGTCGGTCAGGCGCCCGTCGTCGAGCACCTGCAGCAGCAGGTTGAACACGTCCGGGTGCGCCTTCTCGATCTCGTCGAACAGCACCACCGAGTACGGGTTGCGGCGCACGCGCTCGGTCAGCTGACCGGCCTCGTCGTAGCCGACGTACCCGGGAGGGGCGCCGACCAGACGGGCGACGGTGTGGCGCTCGCCGAACTCGCTCATGTCGAACCGCAGCATCGCCTTCTCGTCACCGAACAGCGACGATGCGAGCGACTTCGCCAGCTCGGTCTTGCCGACACCGGTCGGGCCGAGGAAGAGGAAGCTGCCGACCGGTCGGCGCTCGTCACCGAGACCGGTCCGGTTGCGGCGGACGGCCTTCGCGACCGCAACGACCGCGTCGTCCTGGCCGACCACACGCTCGTGCAGCTCGGACTCGAGGCGCGCCAGGCGCTCACGGTCGGCCTCGCCGACACGCGACACGGGGATGCCGGTCGCCCGCGACACGATGGCCGCGATCTCCGGCTCGCCGACGACGGCCTCCACGCGCGGGGCCGAGGCGAGGGCGTCCAGCTGACACTGCACATCCTCGATCTCGTCCCGCAGGCGCGACGCCTCCTCGTAGTGCTCAGCGGCGACCGCGGAGTTCTTCTCGGACTCCAGGGTGGCCAGGCGCTCCATGAGGGCGGACGTGTCCACGCGCTTGCCGAGCGACAGGCGCAGGCGGGCGCCGGCCTGGTCGATCAGGTCGATGGCCTTGTCCGGCAGGAAGCGGTCGGAGACGTAGCGGTCGGACAGCTCCACCGCGGCGCGGATCGCGTCCTCGGTGTAGCGCACGCCGTGGTGCTCCTCGTAGGCGGCGCGCAGGCCGTCCAGGATGAGCACGGCGTCCTCGATCGAGGGCTCGCCGACCGTCACCGGCTGGAAGCGGCGCTCCAGCGCCGGGTCCTTCTCGATGCGGCGGTACTCCTTGAGCGTCGTCGCGCCGACCAGGTGCAGGTCGCCGCGGGCAAGGCGCGGCTTGAGGATGTTGCCGGCGTCCATGCCGCCGGACTCGCCGGACCCTCCGGCGCCGACCACGGTGTGCAGCTCGTCGATGAACACGATCAGCT
The DNA here is from genome assembly GCF_040686855.1 of Leifsonia sp. NPDC077715. NCBI lineage: Bacteria > Bacillati > Actinomycetota > Actinomycetes > Micrococcales > Microbacteriaceae > Leifsonia > Leifsonia sp. NPDC077715. The sequence goes on along the minus strand of NZ_JBFBOG010000002.1, from coordinate 1,319,448 downwards.
CGTCCTTGCCGGCGCTGATCTCGTCCATGAGGTTGGTGAGCCGCTCTTCGAAGTCGCCGCGGTACCGGGTCCCTGCGACCATCCCCGCGAGGTCGAGCGAGACGACCTTCTTGTCCTGCAACTGCTCGGGCACGGTGCCGTCCACGATCGCGCGGGCCAGGCCCTCCACGATCGCAGTCTTGCCGACGCCCGCCTCGCCGACCAGCACCGGATTGTTCTTGGTGCGGCGGGACAGGATCTCGACCGTCTGCTCGATCTCGTCGAGGCGGCCGATGACCGGGTCCAGCTTGCCGTCGCGCGCGAGCGCGGTCAGGTCGGTGCCGAACTGGTCGAGCATGGGGGTCTCGGAAGCGGTGCCCTCCGCGGCCGGGTCGCCGGGCTGGCCGGCGCCCACGGTCGTGCTCTCCTGCATCGACTCGGTCAGCGCCTCCGGGGTCACGCCCGCGGACTGCAGGACGCGGCCCGCAGGGGCGTCGCGGCCGATGACGAGCGCGAAGAAGACGTGCTCGGGGTCGATGTAGGTCGAGCCGGAGGCCTGCGCCACCTGGTACGCGTGGAACAGCGCACGCTGCAGCGCACCGGTGATGGAGGCGCCGTCGGCGCGGATGACGTCGCCGGACGCGGGAAGGCGCGACTCGGCGGCCTGCGCGACCCGCGAGGGGTCGACGCCGATGCGGCGCATGGCGTCCGCGGCCGGCTCCTGCTCGGCCATCACGCGCAGCACGTGCAGGGCGTCGAGCTCGCTGTGGCCGTGCTGCAGCGCGAACCGTCCGGCCTCCGCCAGGATCTCCTGGGTGCGCCGGCTGAGGAAGCGGCTGATGTCGATAGAGCGTCCGTTGCGCGCACGCTCGCCCGCGAGGTAACGGGCGAGGAACTCGTCGAACGAGTTGGCGCCGTCACCGTCGGGAGTGAAGTTCTCAGGCACGTGTTCTCCTGTTTCTGAAAGTTGAGCCTTGTGCACTCAAGTTCAACGCAGGAGGGGGGAGGTTATTCCCGGGGTGCTGAGAACTCCACTCCGGAGCGCCTACTCCCCCGCGTCGAGCGCGTCGAGAGCGGCCACGTCCTCGGGCGACAGCTCGAAATCGACGTCGGCGTTCTCGCGGATGCGCTCGGGGGTGGTCGACTTCGGCAGCGGCAGGATGTCCTTCTGCAACAGGTAGCGGATGCTGACCTGAGCGACCGACTTGCCGTACTTCTGCGCGATCTCCGCGATCTCCTCGTTGTCGAGCAGACGGCCGGTGGCGAGCGGCGAGTAGCCCTCGACGAGGATGTCGTGCTCCTTCGACCACGCCGTCGTCTCCGGCTGCGTGTTGCCCACGAACCAGCGGATCTGGTTGGCGTGCGGCACGACCTCGGTGGCGTCGACCAGCGACTCCAGGTCGGCGACCTCGAAGTTGCTGACGCCGATCGCCCGGGTGAGACCCTGCTCGTACAGCTCCTCGAACACCTTCCAGACCTCGATGTTGCCGGCGCGGTGGTCGGTGCCGATCGCGTTCCACGGCCACGGCGCGTGGATGAGGTAGAGGTCGATCGGGCCGAGGTCCAGCAGCTCGGTGGAGCGCTGGAACGCGTGGCGGGCGCCGTCCGCGTCCTTCACCTCGGCGGGGCACTTCGTGGTGATGAAGATGTCCTCGCGGGCGATGCCGCTGTCGCGCACCGCGCGCCCGACGCTCGCCTCGTTGCCGTACGCGCGTGCCGTGTCGATGTGGCGGTAGCCGGCGTCGAGGGCGGTGCGGACCGAGTCGTAGGTCTCGTTCCCGTCCGGGATCTGCCAGGTGCCGAACCCGATCTTGGGGATGGCGACGCCGTTGGAGAGCGTGAAGGTGTCGGTCAGAGCAGGCATGCGGGGTTCCCTTCAGAAGGATGCGGTGCGCCACATCGTAGACCCGCCCGACGGTCAGTCCAGCGGCTGGGGCGCTCCGTTACGCAGGTGCTCGTAGACGACCGAGGTCCGCACGTCGGCGATCTCGCGCCGCTGCGTCAGTCGGTCGATGACGAACGCGTACAGGCTCTCGTTGTCGGCGACCGCGACGTGGACGATGAAGTCCTCGTTGCCGCTGGTGACGAACACGCCCAGCGTCTCGGGAAGGGACGCGACCCAATCCCGGAACCCCTCGATCACCGGACGCGACGGCGGCCGGATGCGCACCGCGATGAGCGCTTGGACGGGCCGGCCGATCGCGGAGAGGTCGACGTCGAGCGTCGCGCCGCGGATGATCCCTCGCCGGCGCAGCGCCCGCGTGCGCTCCAGCGCGGTGCTCGGCGAGACGCCCACAGCCGCGGCGATGTCGCGATTGCTGCGCCGCGCATCCGCCTGGAGTTCACGCAGGATCGCCCGATCTAATTCGTCCATGGCCGCCAGAATAGCGGTCGGATCGAATGAAATTCGAATCCTCAGCATGCATCCCGTGTTCTCGGTAGATTCTCCTCCACGACGCCGAACGAGAGGATGACGAATGCACGACATCGTGGGCTTCCTGCCCGAGGAGATCGACACCGGAGCGCCCACCCGGCAGGCCCGCCTCAAGTGGGTGGTGGTCGTCGACGAGTCGCTGCCCGCCGGCATCGCCGCGAACGCCGCGATCTGCACCGCGGCCGCGACCGCCACCCGCGTCCCGGGCCTGCTCGGGCCGGATGCGGTGGATGCGGAGGACAGCATCCACCCCGGTCTCCCGTGGGCCGGCGTCTCGGTGCTGCGCGCCTCCCCCGAGCAGTTGGGCGGCATCCGGTCGAAAGCGCAGGTCGCCGAGGGCGTGTTCGTCGCGGACATGCCGGCCGCCGCCCAGCTCACCCGCGTCTACGACGAGTACCTTCAGACGGTCGCAGAAGCCCCCTCAGGCGACCTCCCGTACTACGCGATCAGCGTCGTCGGCCCGCGCAACCGGGTCGACCGGATCGTCGGGCGGCTCGCTCTGCTCTGACTCAGTGCTGCAGGGCGCTCTTGAGCAGGATGACCACGATGCCGAACGACGCGGTCACCACCGCGCCGAGCAGGCACACCATGATCGGTCGCCCGCGCAGCCGGAAGACCGAGAATCCGAGCAGCGCCAGCATCAGAACGGTGAGCCACAGCGAGAGTGCGACGCCGACGTCCGGCTCCAGCACGCCCAGCCCGGCGAGGAGCAGCGGGACGCTCGGCACGATCGCGGCCTCCAGCATGCCTCCCGATTCGCCGAGCGCGTGGCGGATGGAGTCGCGGATCCGGTCACCGGCCCGCTGCTCGTCTCCCTGGAACCCGAGCGCCGTCGAGTAGACGTGCGCGAGCCAGAACACGACGATGCTGACCAGGCTGAGCACGAGGAGCCGGACGGCGGACTCCCGGTCGTCGTCGGCTCCGGAGGCGGCGGCCACAACGCTCGCGTACACGATCGTGCCGTAGATGGCGGCGGGGGTCCCCCAGTGCCGCCAGATCCCGCGGTGGAGTGCGCCGGGGTCCCCGGACGTGCGGGCGTCCGGCTCATTCAGGTCCATCAGTGCCGGGCCGCCGCCCGCGCCTCGAGCGCCGCGTCCAGCTCGCTAGCCGCCTGGATCAGCGCAAGATGCGTGAACGCCTGGGGGAAGTTGCCGAGCTGGAGCCCCGAGGGGTCGATCTCCTCGGCGTAGAGGCCGACGTGGTTGCCGTAGGTGAGCATCTTCTCGAACGCGTACTGCGCCTCCTCGAGCTTGCCGGCGTCGGTGAGGGCCATCACGTAGAAGAAGGAGCAGAGCGAGAACGTCCCCTCCTCGCCCGGCAGACCGTCGGGCGAGGCGGCGGGGTTGTAGCGGTACACCAGGCTGTCGGTCACCAGCTCCTCGGTGATCGCGTCGAGGGTCGACAGCCACATCGGGTCGCGGGGCGCGATCATCCCGACCTTCGGCATCAGCAGGGTGATCGCGTCCACCACGTCCGTGCCGGGGTACTGGGTGAACGCCTTGCGCTGCGGGTTCCAGCACTTCGTGAACACCTGCTCGTAGATGGCATCGCGCTCGGCCTCCCAGCGGTCGAGCGGCGCCGGGAGGCCTCGGTCGCGCGCCAGCCGGATGCCGCGGTCGAAGGCCACCCAGCACATGATCCGGCCGTAGGTGAAGTCCTTGCGGCCGCCGCGGGTCTCCCAGACGCCCTCGTCGGGCTGGTCCCAGTTGTCGGCGAGCCAGTCCAGGATCCCTCGCAGCTTCATCCAGCCCGGGTTGCCGATCGGCCGCAGCCTCTCGCCGACCGCCAGCGACTGCATCGCCTCGCCATAGATGTCGAGCTGGAGCTGATCGGCCGCGCCGTTCCCCACGTGCACCGGTCGCGATCCGGCGTAGCCCTCGAAGTCGTCGAGGTCGAGCTCCTCCAGGTCGGACGAGCCGTCGATGCGGTACATGATCTTGAGCGGCCCGGATCCGTCGCCCACCTGCTCGGCGACCCGGTCCCCCAGCCAGAGCATGAACGACAGGGCCTCCTGGGCGTAGCCGAGCGAGAGCAGGGCGTAGACGCTGAACGAGGCGTCGCGCACCCACGTGTAGCGGTAGTCCCAGTTGCGCACCCCGCCCAGCTGCTCGGGCAGCGCGGCGGTGGGGGCCGCGACCAGCGCGCCGCTCGGCGCGTACTGCAGCAGCTTGAGCACCATGGCGGAGCGCTCCACCGACTCGCGCCAGCGGCCCGTGTAGGTGCCCCGCGACAGCCACTCGCGCCAGAAGGCCGCGGTCTCGCGGAACAGCCGCTGGCCGCGCCCCCGGCCGATCTTCCGGGCGTCGGCGTCCGGCTCGGTCTCGAAGGCGATGATGTGGAGCTTGCCGTCCGAGAACGTGAGCGTGGTGTCGACATCGCCGTCGACGATCGCGTCGGCGGTGACACCGTGGAGCTCGGCGCTCATCCCCTCGGCGTCGAAGCGGACGCCGGTGTCGACGGCCGACGCCGTGTGCGTGCGCCGCCCGTAGTCGAACCGCGGGCGGCACTGCACCCGGAAGGTCAGCTCGCCCCGGACGACACGGATCCCGCGGACGATCGTGCGATTCGTGGTCGCGACGGTGGGCTCGTCCGCGATCGGCATGAAGTCGATCACCTCGCCGACGCCGCTGTCCGACATGAACCGCGTGATGAGGATCGCCGTCTGCGGGAAGTACATCTGCTTCACCCGCATCCCGTCACCGAGCGCGTGGATGCGGAAGTAGCCGCCCTTCTCGCGGTCGAGCAGCGAGGCGAAGATCGAGGGCGAGTCGAACCGCGGCGCGCAGAACCAGTCGATGGTGCCCTCGGTGGAGACCAGAGCGACGGTCTGCAGGTCGCCGATCATGCCGTGCTGGTCGATGTCCGGAAAGCCTCCGTCGTCCCGCGCTTGCGCAGCCATGTCCGCCCTCTCCGACCCGTGCTCCCCCGGCGACCGGTTCGCGCGCATGCTAACGCCGACATCGGCACCGCGGGAAGGCAGACCCGTGCGCAGAATCCGCTGTTGCCAGGGCGTCGTGCCGCACGGCATCATGCGGCCGACGGAGGAGGTGCTGGATGACCGGCGTACGTCAGCGGAGCACCGAGCGGGTGGCGGTGCGGGCGGCGGCCCTCGATCTCGAGGGATCGGCCATCGTCGTGGGCGCCGCCGCCCTCGTCGTCGGCGCGATCGCGTCGCTGCCGTTCTTCTGGGGGCGGTCGCTGCCGATCGCGGGCCCGGGCTCCCTGTCGCAGTTCGCGGCGCTCGCGGCAGGGGTGGTCGGCATCGCGGCGTACATCGTCGGCCGCCTGTGGCACCGGGACGCCCTGACACCGTTCGGGGGCCGCGCCGACCGGCCGGCGGAGGCGCCGGCCGCTCGTCGCTCGCTGACCCGGCCGGCTCTGTTCGACACCGTGGTGATCGCCCTGGCGCACGGCATCATCGCCGTGCTGGGCTGGCTGGTGCTCGGCGCCATCCTCGCCGACGGCTTCCAGGACGCGACGGTGTACGCGCTGTCGGCCACGGTCCTCGCGGGCGTGGCGGTCGGCTTCAGCGCGTACGTCATCTTCCTGTCCGCGGCGAGGATGGACCTGATGCGGCTGTCGACCGTGCTCGCGGTGTTCGCCGCGTTCGGCATCCTCGCCGCCATGCTGAGCGCACCGGACCCGCACTGGTGGGAGTTCCACCTCAGTGCGCTCGGGATGACGCGGAGCGTGTCGTCGCTCACCTTCAACCTGACGCTCATCGTGGCCGGCCTGATGATGGCGGCGATCGCCCGCTACGCGACCGACCTGACGGGAGTGGACCCCGCCGTGCGACCGGCCCGTCTGCGCGTCCGTGTGTGCCTCATCCTGATCGGGCTGCTGCTCGCCGGGGTGGGGCTGTTCCCGCTGAACGTGTCGCAGATCCTGCACAACGGCTCGGCGGTCGGCATGCTCATCGCCTTCTCACTGCTCGTGTTCTGGGTCCGGCGGGCGCTGCCCGAAGCGCCGAGGTCGTTCTTCCTGCTCGGGTACGTGCTGTTCGGTGTGATCGTGCTGGCCGCCGTCTTCTTCGTCACCGGCTACTACGTGCTCACGGCGACCGAGCTGATCGCCGGGGTCGTGGTGTTCGCGTGGCTGACGGTGTTCTTGCGCGTGAGCGGCGCGGCCGCGCGCGGGTGAGCGGCGCGGCCGCGCGCGGGTGAGCGGGGCGGGTGTCGGTCGCAGCCGGTAGCGTCGGGCCATGGCATCCGAGATCGTGCTCGACCGGGAGGAGGCGCGACGGATCGCCGTGCGCGCGCAGCGGCTCGATGCGGCCCGCCCCGAGGGGCTGGTGCCGCTCGTCGAGCACCTGACGTTCCTGCAGCTCGACCCCACCGCGGCCATCGCGCCGAGCGCCGACCTCATCGCGTACACGCGCCTCGGCGCGTCGTACCGGCCGGAGCACCTGGCGGCGGCGGTCGAGAGCGACCGGACGCTGTACGAGTGGAAGGCGCAGGATGACCCGGTGCAGCCTCCGTTCGCCATGCTCCGCCCGGTCTCGGATCTGGCGCTCAACCTCGACCGGATGGCGAACGGCCCCATCGCCGCGAGCTGGACCGCCTGGCTGGATGCCAACGCCCGCTTCCGTCAGGACGTGCTCGACCGCCTGCGCGACGCCGGCCCGCTGCTGTCGAAGGACATCCCGGACACCGCCGAGGTGCCGTGGCAGTCGACCGGGTGGACGCACGAGCGCAACGTGACCCACATGCTGGAGCTGCTGCAGGGCCGCGGCGTGGTCGCGGTCGCGGGCCGCGTCGGCCGCCAGCGCACCTGGGACCTCGCCGAGCGCGTCTACCCGACCGGCATCGAGGCCGTGCCGGAGGCGGAGGCCGCGCCGCTGCGTGACGAGCGGCGGCTGCGCGCGCTCGGCATCGCCCGGCCGCAGCTGGTCGGCGGCGCCGGCGTCCCCGCCCGGGTCGACGGAAGCGACCGCGAGTGGCGGGTCGACCCGGACGCCGTCGGCCTGCCGTTCGAGGGACGCACGGCGCTGCTCTCGCCGTTCGACCGGCTCGTGCACGACCGGGTGCGCAGCCAGGACATCTTCGGCTTCGAGTACCTGCTGGAGATGTACAAGCCCGCGGCCAAGCGCCGGTGGGGCTACTTCGCGCTGCCGATCCTCCACGAGGACCGGCTGGTCGGCAAGCTGGACGCAGCGGCGGACCGCAAGCGGGGCGTACTCCGCCTGGACGCGGTCCACGAGGACGCGCCGCTCGGGCCGTCCGCGCGCGACGAGGTCGACGCGGCGATCGACGACCTGGCGGCGTGGCTGGGGCTCGCGGTCGAGCGACCGTGAGCCCGGCGCCGAGACGCGCACGAAACTAGCTCTCTTTCGAAGCTCCTTCGGGAAGCTTTTCCGAGTTCGCGTCCGAGCGACCGCGTGACGTGCGCGGCGGGAAAGCAGTCGCCAGCAGCGCGAGAGCGATGACACCGGACGCCGTCAAAGCTGAGGCGAAAATCGACTGGCGCAGACGAGCCGCCTCGCACAGATTCGTGTCATAGAGAGCGGCGCTACACACGTTGGCGCCCGACAGGTCCGCGAGAACGAAGCCCGTGATGACGAGCATGCCTGCGGCCGTGGCCGCGATCAGCCCCCACGGGCTCACACGCACGAGTACCGTCCGTTCGGCTTGTAGGCCGTGAGGGTGCCACTGGTCTTCACCTGAGTGGACAAGCCTCGTCCGGGAACCGGGACACCGTAGTAACGAGTCGTCCGCACCTGGTAGGTCTTCTTGACCGCCTGCGCGTACAGGCTGACGCTTGCCGGTCCGCGGCTGATACCGCAGGTGACCGCAACAGACAGGCCCGCCCCGGCCGAAACGCCGATCGATGCACCCACGGTAGCCGCCGACACGTTCAGCGCCGTTTCGACCGTCGCGTTGACCGTGTACGTCCTGCTGATGCTGCAGGACTTTCCTGCCGCCGCGGAGCACCCGTTGAGGTACCGCCACTTCGTCTGCGCGCCGTAGTCACGCAGGTTGATGACCTCGGACTTGGTGTAGTCGACGTAGGTGGCGGGGTCGGCGACGATCGGAAACGCGGAGCCCTTCGTGAAGTCGATGACCTGCGTCAGGGTCGAACCCGAAACCTCGTAGTGCGTGGGGACCTTGTCTCCATTCGCATCCTTGGCCCACGGCGTCGCGACGTGCAGAACGGGGGCGTTCTCGTCCTCGGCCCCCACCGACTCGACGGACCCATCGTCGGCAAGGGCCAACGAAGCGCCCGGCGGCAGCTCGACGGGATACTCGTACCGCTTGGGGGCTCCAGCGTTGTCGATCACCGTGATGATTTGCGCACTGCCATCCGAGCGCGCGACGGGGACGGTCGAGGAACCATTCATGTTGTCGTAAACCACCACCCCGTCCCTCTGTGACTCGGCGGCGTCAGTGGCCTGGTCCGCGAACGGCAGGCCGATGGTGACGCCGACCCTGTCATCGGGCGTTCCAAGAGTCACGCCGTCGGACGGGTCGTCCGGCACTTCCACTGAAGCACCCTCCGGCGTGGGTGCCTCGACAGCGGTCCCCTCGGCTCCTCGCGTTGTGGCCACACCCGAGAGGGCCTGCGGCGCTATTGCTTGCAACGCCGCCACCGCGTCCTCCGCATTCGTCTGAGCTGCATCTGTCGCGGCGAAACCGGTCAGGCTTGCACCGATCACGCACGCCCCCGCCAGGGTCACCGCTGACCTCATTGCACGAGACTTCGTCACTTATGTCCTCCAATTGAGAGCGGGCACGATGCCCTTCACTCATGAGGACACGCACGCCGAGGGAATGTGACGTGTCGCGCATTGCTAAGCATGCTTTTGCGTTGGTCAGCGGCAGCGGCGCGATCGGCGAGGAGTACTACGCCGCATCCTTCCCGTGCGGATCGGCGGCGTTGAGCACCTGGACCACGCGGTCGTAGTCGCCGCGCGCCTCGCCGTACCGCAGGAACTTGACGCGCTCGACCTGCAGCTCCTTCGCGTCGGGCTGGGTCTCGATGAGGTCCATCACCTCGCCGACGAACTCGTCGAGCGGCATGGCGAATTCGCTCTCGCGCTGGCCGGGCATCAGGTCGGTCGCGACCGATGGCGGCTCCAGCTCCACGATCTTCACGGACGTGTCGGCGAGCTGGAGGCGGATGCTCTCGCTGAGCATGTGCACCGCCGCCTTGCTGGCGTTGTAGCTCGGCGTGGCCTTGAGCGGCGTGAACGCCAGCCCAGACGAAACGGTCACGATGGTCGCGTCCGGCCGAGTCTGCAGGTGCTCGACGAAAGCGGCGATCAGGCGGATGGGGCCGAGCACGTTGGTGGTGACGATCGACTCCGCCGAGTCCAGGAAGCCGGCGGGCGTGTGCCAGTCCTCGACCCGCATGATGCCGGCCATCGCGACGAGCACGTTCAGGTGGGGGTGGGCCTCGAGCACCCGCGCGGACGCCTCCCGGATGCTGTCGGCGTCGGCGGTGTCGATGCGGACGGTGTCGATGCCGGGGTGCTCTGCGGCGATCTGCTCGAGCAATTCGGTGCGCCGGCCGCCGACGATGACGGTGTTGCCGCGCTCGTGGAGGGCGACGGCGAGGGCGAGCCCGATGCCGCTGGTGGCGCCGGGGATGAAGACGGTGTTCCCTGTGATGTTCATGCCTCCACCATCGGGTGGCGGGCGAGGCGGAGGAAGTGGAGCGGTCATCCAGGGATCCGCGGTCCCTGGTTCGCCGGCGCCCGCGCAGCCATCATGGAGGAATGGACCGCACCGCCCTCTCCGACTTCCTGCGCCGCCACCGCGAGGCGCTGCGCCCGGAGGACGTGGGCCTGCCCGAGGGCGCCCGCCGCCGCGCCCCCGGCCTGCGGCGCGAGGAGGTCGCGCTGCTGGCGGCCATGTCGACGGACTACTACACCCGGCTGGAGCAGCGCCGCGGCCCGCAGCCGAGCGAGCAGATGCTGTCGTCGCTGTCGCGCGCGCTGCGGCTGACCGACGACGAGCGCGACTACCTGTACCGGGTCGCGGGCCACAACACGCCCGACCGGTTCTCCGGCGGCGGTCATGTCCCGCCGGCCCTGCTGCGCGTGCTCGACAGGCTGGAGGACACCCCCGCGCTCGTGCTCTCGAACCTCGGCGAAACGCTCGTGCAGAACCGGATGGCCGTCGCGCTGCTCGGCGACCGCTCCGGGTACACCGGGCTCGCGCGCAGCGAGTACTACCGCTGGTTCACCGAGCCGGAGACGGCGCGGGCGCAGTACCCCGAGGAGGACCGCGCCCGGCAGAGCCGCGCGCAGGTCGCCTCCCTGCGCGACGCGTACGGCGCCCTCGGGCCGCGGTCTCGGGCCGGCGAGCTGGTGCGGGCGCTCCTCGCGGAGAGCCCGGAGTTCGCCGAGTTGTGGGACCGCCACGACGTCGCCCGGCGGTTCGAGGACCACAAGACGCTGCTGCATCCCGAGCTCGGCGCGATCGAGCTCGACTGCCAGGCGCTGTTCACCGAGGACCAGTCGCAGTGCCTGCTGGTGCTCACCGCGGCCCCGCGTACGGAGGCCGCGGAGAAGCTGGCACTGCTCTCGGTGCTCGGCACGCAGTCCTTCGCGCCTGCTGCACCGGGCGGCGAAGCCCGGTAGCCTGGCCCGCATGAGTGCGGGGGCTGTCGACGATCCGACCGTGTCGTGGCTGCTGGAGGGCGACCCGTCCCTCCGCTGGCAGACGCTGCGGGATGTCGTGCACGCACCCGACGCGGAGGTCGCCGCCGAGCGCGCCCGCGTCGAACGCGAGGGCTGGGGTGCGGCGCTGCTCGACCGTCAGGACGCGTCGGGCACCTGGGGCGGGACCGTGTGGAAGCCCGAGGACCGCGACGCCACCGACATCGTCGTGCTGCTGCTCGCGCAGCTCGGAGCCGACGGCGAGCGCACCCGGGCAGCCCTCGACCGCACGGCCGCGGGCGTCGACTGGGGCGAGGAGTGGGGCTTCTCCGCGTTCTTCGACGGCGAGGTCGAGCCGTGCATCAACGGCCGCGTGCTCACCGCCGCCGCGCCGTACGGGCACGCGACCGAGACCATCCTGGGCAAGCTGCTCGACACGCAGCAGACCGACGGCGGCTGGAACTGCTACGCGGAGACGCGCGACGACCCCGGTTCGTTCCACAGCACGATCTGCGTCGTGGAGGCGCTGGCCGCGTACCGCGACGCCGGAGGGCCGACCGACGTGGCCGAGCCGCTGCGCCGCGGGCAGGAGTACCTGCTGGACCGCGGCCTGATGCGCCGCAAGAGCACCGGAGAGCTGATCGACGAGTCCTGGCTCGAGTTCCGCTTCCCGTACTACTGGCACTACGACGTGCTGCGCGGGCTCGACCACCTCCGAGCGTCCGGCGTTCCGTACGACGAGCGCGCCACCGAGGCGGTCGAGCTGGTGCGGTCGAAGCGCGGTGCCGACGGTCGATGGACGCTGGACGCCGTGTTGCACGGCCGGCCGGCGGTGCCGTTCGAGGAGGCCGGTGAGCCGAGCCGGTGGAACACCCTCCGGGCGCTTCGCGTGCTGGAGTGGGCGGGCGTACAGTCCCTCGCATGACCGTCCGCACCCTGCTCCTGATCCGTCACGGCGAGAGCACGGCGAACGTCGCGGCCGCCGCGGCCGAGGTCGCCGGCGCCGAAGTCATCGTCGTCGAGGCCCGGGATCCCGATGTGACCCTCTCCCCGCTCGGCGAGCTGCAGGCCTCCGCGCTCGGGGCACGGCTCCGCCCAGGGCTCCCGGCCGGCGCCGTCGTCTTCAGCTCGCCGTACCATCGCGCGATCCAGACGGCGCGCTTCGCCCTCGGCGAGGAGGTGCCGCTCCGGATCGACGAGCGGTTGCGGGACCGCGAGCTCGGCATCCTCGACCGGCTGACCGCCGTCGGCGTCGAGCGCCGGCTGCCCCTCGAGGCCGAGCGGAGGCGCTGGACCGGCAAGTTCTACTACCGGCCGCCGGGGGGCGAGGCGTGGACGGACGTGGCGCTGCGGATCCGCTCGTTCCTCCGCGACGCGTTGGACGCGGCCCCGGGCGACGACGACGTGGTGGTCGTCTTCGCGCACGACGCCGTCGTCAGCCTGTTCCTCTACGTGCTGCTGCGGATGACCGAGGCGCAGCTCGCCGAGCATCTGCTGACGCATCCCGTCGCGAACGCATCGGTGACCGAGCTGACGTTCGACGGCCGGCAGTGGACGCTCGAGGCCTTCGCCGATGACGCCCACCTGGCCGCGGCGGGGCTGCCCTCGACCGACCACCCGGGCGAGGCGCGCGCCGATGCGTGACCGGATGGATGCCCACCGGAAGGATGCTCGACGGGCGCCGGCCGAGACGGTCACGCCCGAGCTGCTGCGCTCCTGGCCGCTGCCCGAGCCGTCCGGGTCGAAGAAGTCGCGCGGAGAGGTCCTGGTCGTGGGAGGGGCGCTCCGCTCCCCCGGCGCTGCGATGCTCGCGGGACGGGCCGCCCTGCGGGTGGGCGCGGGACGGCTGACCCTGGCTGTGGGCTCCGCCGTCGCCGCCCAGGTCGCGGTCGCCGTGCCCGAGTCGGGAGTGGTGCCGCTGGCCGAGACGGCGGGCGGGAGCATCCGGGGCACGGGGATCCGGGCGGCGGCCGCCGACCTCGCGGGCGCCGACGCGGTCCTGCTGGGACCGGGGCTCGACGACGCGGCGGAGACCGCCCGGATGCTGCCTCGCGCCGCCCGGGCCGCCGGTCGCGACACGGTGCTCGTGCTCGACGCCTACGCCCTCGGGGCCCTGGCCGGGCACCCGCGGCTGGCCGGCGACGGCCCGCGCATCCTGACCCCCAACACCGAGGAGGCCGCCCGCCTGCTCGGCCGCGACACCGGCGACCTCGACGCCGACGCGCGCGAGCTCGCCCGCCGTTACCGCGCGGTCGTCTCCTGCTTCGGACGCATCGCCGCGCCGGACGGACGCCTGCTGACGGTCGGCGACGGGGACGTCGGACTGGGCACCTCCGGCAGCGGCGACGCGCTCGCCGGAGCGATCACCGGGCTCGCCGCGCGCGGTGCCGAACCGCTGCAGGCGGCCGTCTGGGGCACCTACCTCCACGCCGCCGCCGGACGCCACCTGACCACCGCGATCGGTCCGCTGGGGTTCCTCGCATCGGAGATCGTGGACCGTCTGACGACGGAGCTCAGCGCCCTCTCCTGACGCGGTGCCCCCGCGAAAGTGCCCTCTAGCCGTGCGAACCGGCACCGCGTTACTCTCACGCCACATCCAGACACGGGAGCTGGAGTCGAGAGGGGAGTCCACCATGGACTGGAGCAACTTCTGGAGTGTCATCTGGCTGTTCTTCTGGAGCTTCGCCTTCGTGGCGTACCTGTTCGCGCTGTTCGCGATCATCAGCGACCTGTTCCGCGACCACAAGCTGAACGGGTGGTGGAAGGCGCTGTGGATCATCTTCCTGATCTTCGTGCCGTTCCTGACCGCCCTGGTCTACCTGATCGCCCGCGGGCCCGGCATGGCCGAGCGCAGCCAGAAGGAGGCGCGCCAGGTGCAGACGGCGACGGACGACTACATCCGCCAGGTCGCGGGGTCCAGCCCGGCCGATGAGATCGCGAAGGCCAAAGCGCTGCTGGACAGCGGCGCGATCACGCAGCAGGAGTTCGACCACCTGAAGGCGCGCGCCCTCTCCGGTCAGCACACCGCTCCGGCCGCGCCCGCGCCCGCCGCGGCCGCCGCACCGGTCCCGCCCGCGGCTCCGGCCGGTCCCGCCACCCCGCCGCCGGCCGCGCCGACGGTCTGACCCCGGTCCGATGAGTGCCGGAGAACCGGCAGCGCCGCCTCCGGCACACGGGCAGCGTCGTTGGCCGTTCCGGCGCCGCACCCGCCCGGCGCCCGAGGAGGCGCCGGGCGCGCCTGACAGCGAGACCGGGGCCGGAGGCGGCGTCGGCCGCGGCACCCGCATCCTGATAGGGCTCGCCGCCGGCGTGGTGATCTCGTTCGGGATGGCCGCGATCACCGGCATCCTGGCGCCGACGCTGCTCGCGCTGGTCCTCACCATCTGCGCGCAGCCGGTCCGCGTCTGGCTGGAGCGTCACGGCACACCCCAGGGGCTCGCCACCGGCGCCGTCGGTCTGACGGTCTTCGCGCTGCTTGCGGGCTTCATCGGCCTGCTCTGGGTGGCGACCGCCCAGTTCGTGGGGATGCTGCCCCAGTACAAGCCGCAGCTCGAGCAGCTGGGCGCGCAGATCGGGTCCTGGCTGCAGAGCATCGGCGTCGGCCCGCAGCAGGTCAAGGACATCGAGGCGGGCTTCAAGCCGAGCAACTTCCTGGGCTTCTTCACCAGCCTGCTGGGCAACGCGTTCGGGCTCGTGGCGTTCCTCGTCATCGTGCTGACGATGCTGATCCTGATGCCCGCCGATGCCGCGTACACGCCGAGCCTGCTCCGGCAGCTGGAGCCCACCCGCCCGAACGTCGTGTACGCGTTCGTGACGTTCGGCCACTCCGTGCGGCGGTACATGGTGGTCACCACCCTGCTCGGAATCGCGCAGGGCGTCCTGAACGGCATCGTGCTGGTGATCCTGGGCGTCCCGGCCGCACTGCTCTGGGCGATCCTGTCCTTCCTGTGCAGTTTCATCCCGAACGTCGGCTACTTCTTCGCTCTCATCCCGCCGCTCGTCTTCGGCTTCCTGACCGGCGGCTGGGGCACCGTCATCGCGATCATCATCGTCTACGGGCTCATCAACGCCGTCGTCCAATCGGTCGTGCAGCCCAAGGTCGTCGGCAACGCCGTGGCGCTCAGCCAGACACTCACCTTCTTCTGCGTGCTCTACTGGGCGGTGGTCCTCGGTCCCATCGGCGCGATCCTGGCCGTGCCCCTCACACTGCTGGTGCGGGCGGTGCTGGTCGACTCCGACCCGCGCTCCCGGATGTGGCGTCCCATCCTCGGCGACCTCAAACACACCCGCGAGCTGATGAAGGCCGAGGCGCTGGCACGCAAGGAGGACCGCCGTCAGGCGAAGGCCGGAGCGGGGGTCTCCCTCCCGCCGCCGGCCGCCTAGCCCACGTGCTCCGCGACCGCCAGGTCGCTCCCGCCCTCGACGGTCAGCCGCCGCCCGATGCGCACGCGCTGCGGCTGCTCCGAGAACGCGCCCGCGAACAGCGCCTCCCCCTTGCGGAAGTGCGGTGACTCCGCCAGCGCGTCGCGCGGGACGAAGCCGAACACGTCGCCGAGCTCGGCGAGGTCGCGCGGGGAGTTCATCCGCATCATCCCCAGGTTGTCGCACTGGGACAGCACGTTCGGGTGGATCTTGGTCGGCCGCTGCGTCGACAGGAACAGCCAGAGGCCGAACTTGCGGCCCTCCGCGGCGATCTGGATCAGCTGCTCGGTCAGCTGCGCCTCCACGCTCGACCGGGGCGACGGCGGGCAGAAGTTGTGCGCCTCGTCGATCACGATGAGGAGCGGGCGCCGCTCCATCCGCCGCTCCCACAGGTCCTCGAGGATGCCGAGCGCCGCCGCCTGCGGCTCGCCCGGGTGCGAGAAGCCGCCGACGTCGAGGACGACCGCCTGCGGCCGGTCCTCCACCGTCGTCGCCGAGGAGGCGCCGCCGAAGGCCCACAGCGGCCAGTCGAGGATCTCGAGGTTGTCGATCCGCAGGCCGAGGCGGCGTCTGGCTGAGTCGTTGGACGCGGCGAGGGTCTGCAGGAAGGTGTCGCGCGCGAAGTCCTCCGGGCTCACGTCGAGGTGCAGCAGCGCGTTGAACTGCTCCTCGTCGACGATCGGGTCGAGGCGCGCCACCGCCGCCTTCGACCGCACGCTGAGGTCGACGAAGCGGATGCGCAGCTGCGGCTCGCGCGGGGTGCTGGAGTGGAAGACCCGGATGCCGAGCCGCGACCAGCGCTCCGCATCCACCGCATCCACCTCGTCGCGCGTCCGGCCCAGCTCGGTGAAGTCGGCGTTCGGGTCGAGCACGGCGATCGGCAACTCGGTGTGCAGCAGAAGCTGCTCTAGCACGACGCCGAGCGCGTACGTCTTGCCCGATCCACTCTGGCCGCACCAGAACGTGTGCCGGTTGAAGCGGGAGCCGTCGATCACGGCCGGCGTATCAGGCGCATCGGCCAGCGTCCCCACGGTGAGCGGAATCATGGGCGGATGCTAACGCCGCTCTCTCCCGCTTGGGCACCCCGGAATCCCGCGCCGCTCACACCGGCCGCAGCGACTCCGGGATGGGGAACGGCAGCGTGTAGATGAGCTGCGGCGCGTCGATGGCGCCGAAGTCGTCCTTCTTCACGACGATGCGCTCGGTGGAGACCTCCGTCAGGCGCACGCGCAGCCGGCGGCCGTCCGCCAGCGCCAGCTCGTACCGGTCGGCGAGGTAGCCGATCCCGGCCGACTCCAGCAGCTCCTCCCCCGTCAGCCAGTCCACGGGGCCGCTCAGCTCGCGGCCGAGGAGGTCGACGGGCACGAACCCCTCACCCTGCGGCCGCAGCCAGCCGACGCGTTCACCGTCCTCGCGGCGGTGCTCGATCCATCCCTGCATTCCGGATACCCTAGCGGGCTCGCGCGGACCTATGATGTGCGCGTCCGCACCCGGGCCTCTGGGCGACGCGCGGACGCCGGTGGCCGAGGGAGGTGCGCCATGACCATGGATGTGGCTGCGACGGGCGAGCGGGCGGAGACGCCGCTGTCCGCGGACGAGCTGTTCGAGGCGGGACGCGCGGCGCGGGCCGGCGTTCCGCGCTCCGCGCACGCCGTCTACGACCCGGCGCCGGATCGAGACCCGCTCGGCATCCTGCGAGCGCAGCACGAGGACCGCCTGCAGGACCTCATCGACCTGCGGGTCGAGCGGATGAGCGCCGACCCGTTCGCGTTCTACCGCGGCACCGCGGCGATCCAGGCGGCCGACCTGGCCGCGGGCCCGGACACCGGTGCGGAGGTCGTGGTGTGCGGGGACGCGCACCTCGGCAACTTCGGCATCTACCGGTCGCCCGAGAACGCGATGGTGTTCGACATCAACGACTTCGACGAGGCGACGGTCGGACCCTGGGAGTGGGACCTCAAGCGCCTGCTGGCCAGCGTCGTGCTCGCCGGCCGCTCGATCGGCCTCCCGGCGCACCGCATCCGGGAGACCACGGAGGGCACGGTCTCCACCTACCGGATCTGGCTGCGTCGCGCGCTGGACGCGCCGCTGTACGCCCGCTACTTCTCGCCGGCGGCGGTGGAGACGGGCAGCGGGCGCAGCCTGCTCAGCAACGACATGCTGAAGCTGATCGATACGGTGATGAAGGAGTCCCGCAAGCGCACCACCGAGCACGTGGCCCGCAAGACTTTGGAGACCGACGACGACGGCGTCCTGCGCTTCGTCGACCGTCCGCCGATCCTGCGGCGCGCGGAGCCGGAAGTGCAGGCTCTGGCCCAGAACGCCTACGACCGGTACCGCGAGACGCTGCTGCCGAACACGGCGCTCCTCGCCTCCCAGCTGCGGCTCGACGACGTGGCGCGACGGGTCGTCGGAGTCGGCAGCGTCGGCACCCGGTGCTTCCTCATCGCCCTGCGCGGACCGACGGGCGAGATCGTCATCCTGCAGCTGAAGGAGGCGGAGCCCTCCGTGGTGGAGCGGTTCGGCGGCGTCGCGGCGCTCCCCGGCTACCTCGACCTGTCGCTGCTGCCCGGCGAGCAGGGCTACCGGGTGGTCGCCTGCCAGCGCATCCTCCAGGCCGTGTCGGACCCGTTCCTCGGTTTCCTGCGGGTGGAGGGCTTCGCGTTCTACATGCGGCAGTTCCGCAACAGGAACGCGTCGTTCGACATCCCGACGATGAACCCCGCGCAGTTCTTCGACTACGCCCGGATGTGCGGGGCGGTCCTCGCCCGGGCGCACGCCCGCTCCCCGAAGTCGGCGTTCATCTCCGGGTACATCGGCTCGGGGGCGTCGTTCGTGCGCGCAGCCACGGAGTGGGCGGAGCGGTACGCCGACCAGGCCGAGGCGGACTACGCGGAGTTCGTCGCGGCGGCGCGGGACGGGTACTTCGCGGTCGCGTGACCACGCGCGCGGTCGCTAGGCCGTACGTGACGCGACCCGCTGCCCCGCCGGCAGCAGGAACGCGCGCACCGTCTCCAGCACCTCCGGGGTGTCGAGGTGGAGGCCGTGGCCGGCGTCGAAAACGGCGAGGGTCGCGTCCGGGATGCGTTCGGCCAGCACCTCGCCGTGCGGCAGCGGCGTGAGTGGGTCGTGGGCGCCGTGCACCACGAGCGTTTCGGCGCGGATGCGGGCGAGCACGTCCGCGCCGTCGTGGTCGCGGCTGGCGGCGAAGTGGCCGCGCAGCGCCGGGCGGGACGCGGTGCGGGTGAAGAAGCGGTCGACGTCCGCCGGGTGGGTGCGCGCCCATTCGCCGTCGAAGAACAGCGGGACCATCCGCTCGCGGACGCCGCTGAGGAGGTCCGCGACCGCCGCCGGGTCGCGGCGGGAGGCGCTGCGGTCTCCGGAGGTGGTGGCCATGAGCACGAGGCGCCGCACCCGCTCCGGATGGTCGGCCGCGAGCCACTGCGCCACGCGCCCGCCCATCGAGTGTCCGACCACGTGGGCCGCCGCGACGCCGGCCGCGTCCAGGACTGCGACCGCGTCATCCGCGAACGCCCTCGTGGAGTACTGCGCCGGGTCGCCGAGACCGCTCTCGTCGATCCCGCGGTGGTCGTACGTGATGACGCGGAAGTCGCGGGCGAGCGCGTCCGCGAACGGGCCCCAGCCGTGCATGCCCGTCGCCTGGCCGGCGATCAGCAGCACCGGCACGCCGACGCCCTGCTCCTCGTACGCGATCGGCGTCCCGTCGTCGGCGCTCGCGAACTCCGTCACCGCGCCGCCTCGGCAGCGGTGGGCACCGGGATGGGACGCTCGCGCACCGCCCGCGCGCTCCAGCGTCCCTCGGCCTTCGACACCCGGATCCGGTGCTCGAACGCCCGTGAGACCGTCTCCGTGGTGATCACGTCGTCGATGGAGCCCGCGGCGACCGTGCGCCCGTGCGCGATGAGCAGGGCGTGCGTGGTGGTCTCGGGCAGCTCCTCCAGGTGGTGCGTCACAAGCACCGACGCGAGGTCGGGCGCACTGTGCGCGAGGCCGTCGATCGTCTCGAGCAGCTGCTCCCGGGCCGCCACGTCGAGACCGGTCGTGGGCTCGTCCAGCAGGAGGAGGCGCGGGTCGGAGATGAGGGCGCGGGCGACCAGCGCGCGGCCCCGCTCCCCCTGCGACAGCGTGGGCCAGCGGGCCTCGCGCCGGTCGTCCAGGCCGACCGAGTGGATGAGGTCCCGGGCCCGGCGGAGGTCGCCCTCCGACGGCTCCCAGCGCATCGGCGGCTCGAGCGTTCCGGTGATCCCGGTGAGCACGACCTCGGTCACGGTGAGCGGCGAGCGCACCGGGTGCCGCGGGTTGACGTGCCCGATGTGGCGGCGCAGCTCCTGGAGGTCGACGCGGCCGAGCAGGCTGCCCAGCACCTCCACCGTGCCGGAGGTCGGGAACGCGACCGCGCCGCAGAACCCCAGCACCGTCGACTTGCCGGCGCCGTTCGGCCCGAGCAGCGCCCAGTGCTCCCCCGCCCGCACCGTGAGGTCGATGCCTTCGAGGATGTGCGTCCCGTTGCGGCGGAAGGTCACGTCGTGCAGTTCGAGGACGGAGTTCGGGGTCACCGATCCACCCTATCCGCGGCAGGCGACCGGATCGCCGCCACCCGTCAAGGCCCTCGCCGCCCGGTGCGGGCGGTGGGAGGGTGGTGACATGACGACGATCGCGCCTGCCGGCCTGGCGACGTACGAAGCCGCGGCGGAGACGTCGTCCGGCCGGGTCGACCCGCTCCTGGATGCGCTGGGGGCGACGGATCCCGCGGCGGTCCCCCTCCCCGGCGGCGGACGGACGCGCGAGCGCTTCGCCGCGCTGGCCCGGGTCGCCGCGTCGGACGTCACCGCGGCGCGCGTGCTCGAACCGCACCTCGACGCGCTCGCCATCCTCGCGGATGCGGGGCACCCGGCTCCAGCCGCGGGCACGACCTGGGGCGTCTTCGCGGCCGAGGCGCCGGGAACCTCCCTCACCGCCGAACGCACCGCGGACGGGTGGACGCTGACCGGCGTGAAACCGTGGTGCTCGCTCGGCGGCCGGCTCAGCCACGCGCTCGTGACCGCCCGCGACGGAGACGACCGGCGGATGTTCGCCGTCGGCCTCCGCGCGCCCGGGGTCGCCGCCGAACCCACCGCGTGGGTCGCACGCGGGCTGGCCGAAGTGACCAGTGGGTCCCTGCAGTTCGACCACGTGCCGGCCGAACCCGTCGGCGATCCGGGCTGGTACCTGGAGCGTCCCGGCTTCCGCTGGGGCGGGATCGGCGTCGCCGCCTGCTGGTGGGGCGGCTGCGTGCCGTTCTTCCGGGCGCTCGCCGACCGTGCCGCCGCGTCCGACGACCCGCTCCGCGCCGCCCGCACCGGCGAGCTCTACCGCGTCCTGGAGTCGGCGCGCCTGCACCTGGCACGCGCGGCCGAGGCGATCGACGCCGGCGTCTCCGGGGACGAGGCCGCGGTGCTCGCGCACACGGTCCGGGGCGCCGCCGCTGACGCGGTCGCGCTCACCCTGGCGGCCGTCCTCGATCTGCTGGGACCGGCCGCTCTCGCCTTCGACGAGACGCACGCCCGGCGTGCCGCCGACCTCGAGCTGTATGCCACGCAGTACCACCGCGGCCGCGACGACGTCTCGCTGGCCAACCGCCTGCCCGGGCTGGACGGCGAGTCGGCCTGGTGGTGAGCTTCGATCCGCGCGTCTCCGTGACGACGCCGGCGGCGTGGGAGGCCGCGACCCAGTGGGATGCGGTGCCCCCGCTCGGTGAGCTCCCGGAGGAACTGGTCGTCTTCTCCGCCCATCCGGACGACGAGACGCTGGGCGCCGGCGGCCTGATCGCCCGTGCGGCGCGGTCGGGATCGGTCGTCCGCGTCGTCGTGGCGACCGCCGATCCGCCGGAGCGCGTCGGCGAGCTGGAGGCGGCCCTCGACGACCTCGGCGTCGCGGCGGCCCCCGACCGCGTGACGGTGCTCGGCCTTCCCGACGGCGCGCTCAAGCATCACGCGCCCGCCCTGCGGACGCTCATCGCCGACCTGCTCGACCGGCTGCCCACCGAGAGTCACGCCGAGCGTCTGCTGCTCGCACCGTGGACGGGCGACCGCCACGGCGACCACCGCACGCTCGGCCGCGAGGTCGCCGCCGCGGTGCGTGATCGCGGAGAGAGCGCACTGCTGTACCCGGTCTGGCTGTGGCAGTGGGGCACCCTGGAGGACGTGCCGTGGGAACGCGTGCACCTCGTCCCGCTGACCGAGACGGACCGCCGCAGCAAACGGGCGGCCCTGTCCCGCTTCGCGAGCCAGCTCCGCACCTCCGCGAACCGCGACGGCGTGCTGGAACCCGGCTTCGTCGAGCGCGCCGCGACCGGCCGCGAGATCCTGATCGCGCCGCCGCCCAGCGCCGAGGAGCACTTCGAAAGGATGCACCGGGAGCGGGATGACCCCTGGCGGGTCCGCACCCGCTGGTACGAACGCCGGCGGCGGGCCGTGCTGGCGGCGTCCCTCCCCCATGAGCGCTACGGACGCGTGATCGAGCTGGGCTGCTCGGTGGGCGAGACGACGGCGCTCCTCGCCGACCGCTGCGACGAACTGCTCGCGGTGGACGGGTCGGCCGCCGCCGTGGAGACCGCCGCCGAGCGCGTCCGCGACCGGCCCCACGCCACGGTCGAGCGGATGCGCGTGCCCGGCGACTGGCCGCCCGGCCACGCCGATCTCGTCGTCGTCTCGGAGCTCGCTTACTACCTGCCGGAGGACGAATGGGATGCCGTGATCGACCGCATCCACGCCTCGCTGCGCCCCGGCGGCGAGGTGCTGCTGTGCCACTGGACGGGCGACGCGGACGACTTCGCGCAGTCCGGGACGTCGGCGCATGCGCGGTTCCGCGAGCGCTCCGCGCTGTCTCGGGTCGTGGTGCACGAGGACGCCGGGTTCGTGCTGGAGGTGTTCGCGTGACGCCGGTCCGCCGGATCGCCGTGGTGATCCCGGCGCGCGATGAGGAGAGGACGCTGGACGCGTGCCTCTCCTCGGTCGAGGCTGCCGCCGATCGCGTCGGCGTGCCCGTGGACGTCGTGCTCGTCCTCGACGCGTGCACCGACCGTTCGGCGGAGATCGCCGACCGGCATCCGCAGGTGCGGACCGCGTCCGTCGCCTTCAGCAACGTCGGCCGCAGCCGGGCGCACGGCGTGGAGCTCGCCCTGGCGGCGAGCGCCGCCGATGGCCTCTGGCTGGCCTTCACCGACGCCGACAGCACCGTCCCGCGTAACTGGCTCGCGGAGCACCTGCGCGCGGCCGCCCGGGCGGACGCGTACATCGGCGCGGTCGTTCCGGTGCTGGACGACCTGGACCCGGTGCGCCGCACGGTGTGGCTCGACAGCCACCCGCCCGGCGCGACGCTGGGCCACGTGCACGGCGCCAACCTGGGGATGCGGGCGTCGGCCTACCGCGCGGCGGGCGGGGTCGCGCCGCTGGACACCGCGGAGGACGTCGACCTCGCCGAGCGGCTGCGCCGCTCCGGGGCCGTCGTGCTGTCGTCCGAGCGCGAGCCGGTCATCACCTCCGCACGCCTGGCCGGCCGTGCTCCGCGCGGCTACGCCGGCTACCTGGACGCCCTCGCGGTCGAGGCCGGCTGAGGCGTCCGCAGCGGGTCACGGTTCGGTCACGTTCGGGGTTCCTTCGACTGCTACCTAGCCGACGCACAGGCCCGCTCCCTACGCTGCCGCGTTATGACGCAGCGACACCCGGAGCGCCGGTGAGAGCCGGACCCCTGGCCCGATGGCGCCTGTCCCGGCAGGCGCGCAGCGACGCGGCGGCCGTGCACGACGCACCGGCCGCCGGCCCCGAGACGACCACGCCGACGGTCGCCGCGCTGCAGGCCGGCGCCGACGCGTACGCCCGGCGCGAGGAGCAGCGCTTCTTCCGCGACATGCGCGGCGAGCTGACCGAGCACCGGGTCGTGACGGCTGCGCTGCGCGCCGATCTCGACGCGTACGACGACCGGCTGGAGCGGCTGCCCGAGGCCGACCGGCTGCGGATCGCCGAGGGTCAGGGCCCCGCTTTCGAGGAGCTGCGCCGCCTGGAGCGCCGCATCCGCCGGGCGCACCGCCGCGCGGACCAGCTCAGCGCGCTCATCAACGCCCGCTTCACCGCCGCGCAGCTCCGCGCCGCCCGCAGGTTCGACCGCACCGACGAGCGGACCGCCGTGTACTGGGGCGCGTTGCGGCGGGCGACGTCCGGGCGCGTGGCCGCGCAGCCCGCCCCGATCCGCCGCGCCGGCTGGCTGTCGTCGCGCGGCACCGCGGTGGATGCGCTGCATCCGATCGCACCGCACGAGACCGACCCCAGGAGGACCGATGCCCCGGCGTGAACGACTGAAGGACTACCGCGTCCCCCGCACCGGCGGCCTGCGCCGCCGTCTGCTCTGGCGGCTGCGCCGGATGCGCCACGCGGTCGACGTCGAGACCCTGGAGGTGTTCGAGCACGAGCTCGCCGCCTTCGAGCGGGCCGGCGTCGCCGACCTGGAGCGGCAGCGCACCCGCAACGTCGCCGTCGCGTCCGCCCGCGTGGCGGAGGCGCAGGCGCGTGAGGAGCTGATCCGACGCGCCCTCGACCGGGTCGAGACGGACATCCGCCGCGCCGACGTGGACGCCGAGCGGCTGGACGCCAAGCTCGCCGGTCACGATCCCGACTTCCACACCTACGCCTGAGAGGCCGCCATGGCTCGCGACATCGTCTCCCGCCCTCCCCGGATGCGCCCGCGCGTCGGGCACGTCTCCCCGCTCGCGCACGTGCTCGTCTACGTGCTGCTGGTCGCCATGATCGCGGTGGACTACATCCTGCTCGCGCAGGCGCTGACCCTTCTGCTGCGCAACGACAGCCAGTACGGGTCCATCGGCGTGCAGATGTACGTGATCACCCTGGGCATCTCGCTCGCCGTGGTGACGCTCCCGCACGTGACCGCCATCCTGCTGCGTCGCGTGCAGGCCGGGGTCATGTCGCGCCGGTGGATCGCGGTCTCGATCGTGCTCGCTCTGGTCTGGGCGGCCATCCTGGCGGCGATCACCGTCGCCCGGATCAAGGCGGGCATCGACGCGCAGAGCGCGGGCGGCCTCACCGGCCTGGTCGGCGGCTCGCAGACCGCCGCGCCCGCGGGCTTCTCGTGGACCGCCCCGGACACGATCATGGCCTTTCTCATGCTCGGCGTGCTCGTCACCTCGGGAGCGATCAGCTTCGTCGTCGCCTGGCTCACGACCAGGCCGCTGCTGACCGCGGCCGAGAAGGCGCACGCACACGCGGCGCGGCTGCGCGTGCACCGCGATCGACTGCTCGGCGAGGCCGTCGCCGCGCAGGAGCGCACCCGCTCCGCGATGCTGCTCGACGCGCACGACGCCGTCCGGTACACCGGAGCGCGCGTCACCTTCCACTCGCGGATGGATGTGGTGCGCGCCCAGCTCGCCACCCGCCTGGCGCAGCGGGAACGCGATCCCGAGAGCACCAGCCAGATCATCCGCGAGCTGCGGTCGCGCCGCAGCGTCGAAGCGCCGGACGTGGTGCCGCCGCTGCCGCCGACCGCCCCGGCCGGCCCGAGCGGAGGCGCCCAGTGAGTCCCCGTCCCCGCATCCGCCCCCGCCTGGTCGCCGCCGCGGCCGCCCTCGTCGCGATCACGGCCGGCCTCACCGCGTGCACGCCCGCCACCGCCTCCGGCGAGGCCTGCGACCAGTCGCACAAGCGCAACCTCGGCGTGGTGGCCGGCAGCACCGCGAACGCTCCCGCCGTCGCACTCCCCGCGTCCGCCTCCTCGCAGCTGGAGGCGGCGGGCAAGACGAACGGCTCGGTGACGGTCGTCGTCCCCTCCGGCACCCCCCAGGTCATGGGAACGACGGCGCTCGGATCGTCGGCGCAGGATGCGATCGTCTGCCAGAACGACCAGCGCACGAAGCTGACCCAGATCACGTCGTACATCGACGGACTCAAGGCGAGCGCGCCGGAGGTCGACTTCCTCGGCGCGATCGACCAGGCGGCGCGCAACCTGGGCAGCGACCCGATGGGCGTCATCGTCGTCGGCAGCGGCCTCCAGACCACCGACCCGCTGAACTTCGCCGGCACCGGCCTGCTCTACGCCGATCCGGCGCAGGTCGTCGCCGACCTCACCGCGCGCAACCTCCTCCCCTCCGACCTGAAGGGCGTGACCGTCTACTGGTCCGGCATGGGCGACGTCGCGGGCGCGCAGCAGCCGCTCACCGTCCCGGCGCGCAGCAACCTCGAGGCGATCTGGTCGGCGGTGATCACGGCCGCGGGCGGCACGCTGTCGCTGCTGCCGGAGCCCGCGTCGGGTACCGCCGCCGCGTCCCTCCCCGCCGTCACGCCGGTGACGGTCGAGGCGGTCGCGACCAAGACCGACTGGACGAAGCCCGTCGTCATCCGGAACAGCGACCTGCTGTTCACGAAGGACACCGCGTCGTTCTCCGACCCGGCTGCCGCGCAGAAGGTGCTCGCCACCCTGGTGCCCGCCATCGAGCAGAACGGCAAGACCGTGACGATCACCGGGACCGCCTCCAAGGACCAGGCGAAGAACAACGCCGCCGACACGGCCCTGTCGCTGAGACGGGCGGACGCCGTCAAGGCGGCGCTCGTCGCGCTCGGCGTGCCCGCCGCGTCGCTGCAGACCGCCGGGGTCGGCTACGAGTGGTGCGGCTGGAAGGCGGAGACGGATGCGTCGGGCGCCTACTCGGACGCGCTGGCGGAGCAGAACCGCACGGTGATCCTCACCTCGGCGGGAGTCGGGCTCTGCGGCTGAGCGGACTCTCACCCCGGACGGGAATCCGGCGGCGACGCCCGCGGTTGCCCCGACCATGACCACTATCGGACTCATCGGTTCAGGCCACATCGGATCCCAGCTCGCGCGCCTCGCGGTCGCGCGCGGCTACGACGTGGTGCTCAGCAATTCCCGCGGCCCGAAGACCCTGCAGGGCCTCGTCGACGAGCTCGGCGAGCACGCCCGCGCGACGACCCCCGCCGAGGCGGCCGCTGCGGGCGACATCGTCGTGGTGACCACCCCGCTCGCCGCGGAGGCCACCCTGCCGGTCGACGAGCTTGCGGGCAAGATCGTGATCGACACCAACAACTACTACCCGCAGCGCGACGGCCACATCGCGGAGCTGGACGACGAGTCGACGACCGTCGCCGAGCGCCTGCAGAAGGTGCTGCCGACCTCCAAGGTCGTGAAGGCGTTCAACCACATCGGCGCCCGAGAGCTCACCAGCCAGAGCCAGCCGGCCGGCAGCGAGGGGCGCCGCGCGCTCATCGTGGCGGGCGATGACGCCGGGGCGCGGGAGCGGGTCGCCGAACTCATCGACGAGTTCGGCTTCGACCCGGTGGACATCGGCGAACTGGCCGAAGGATGGCGCGCCCAGCGCGACACCCCGGCGTACGTGAAGCGGTTCGACGCGGCGGGACTGCGCGACGCGCTGGCGGCGGCGAAGCGCTACCGCGACATGTGACTCACCGTGTGGCGGTGGGGCTCAGGCGGCCGTCTCGGCCGGAAGCAGCTCCACCGTCACCACGGTGTCGTCGGATTCGGCGGCCGCGCGAGACGTCAGGTAGCTGCCGCTGACGAACGCGATCAGCCCGAACACGAGTGCGACGACGAGGTCGGCCCACTCGGTGGGAGACAGGTGCTGCAGCAGCCCTCCCGAGACCTCGCGGGCGTCGCCCGCATCCGGTGCCAGGAGCAGCCCGAACGCCAGCGCGCAGACGGCGGCGGAGAACCCGAGGACGTACCAGGCGATTTCTTTCACACGCCTAGCAAACGCCCGTCCGCGAGGCGGCTGTAGAGCCTTGTGCTGCCTACGGCGACCGTGTTATACGCGTCGCGCGCACAAACCTCTGTACAAGCGCATACGAACGCAACAGAATGACGTTACATGAGCAGTCCTCACGTGATCCGCACGCCGGACCAGCGGCTCCGGATCTTCGTCTCCTCCACGCTGCAGGAGCTCGCCGCCGAGCGCCGGGCCGCGCGGACGGCCATCGAACGCCTCCATCTCGCCCCCGTGATGTTCGAGCTGGGCGCCCGTCCCCATCCCCCGCGAGAGCTCTACCGGGCCTACCTCGAGCAGAGCGACGTGTTCATCGGCCTGTACTGGGAGCGCTACGGCTGGACCGCACCGGACGAGGAGGTCTCCGGACTCGAGGACGAGTACAACCTCTGCCCGCCCGAGCTGCCGCGCCTCCTCTACGTGAAGAGCCCCGCCGACGACCGGGAGCCGAAGCTCGCCGCCCTGCTCGCTCGCATCCGGGACGACGACCGCGCCGCCTACAAGTACTTCGAGACGCCGAAGGAGCTGGCGGGACTGATCGAGAACGATCTGGCCACGCTGCTCGCCGAGCGCTTCGACATGAGCCGGTCCGCCGTCACCGCCGACGTGGCCAGCGACGCCGACCGCGTGGTCGAGCCGGTGCGCCTCCCGGTGCCGCTCACCGGCCTGGTCGGACGCGACGACGACATCGCCTCGATCGTCGACCGGCTGCGTCACGGCACCCGGTTCGTCACGCTGGCCGGCCCGGGAGGGATCGGCAAGAGCCGGCTCGCGATCGCCGCCGCCCGCGCAGCCGCGCAGGACTTCGAGGACGGCGCCGTCTTCGTCGACCTCTCGGCCGTGCACGACCCGCAGCGGGTGCCCAACCGCATCGCGCAGGCGCTCGGCGTGCGCGACACCGGAGACGCGCCCATCCTGGACAATCTGGTCACCGCGTTGCGGGACCGGCGCATCCTGCTCGTGCTCGACAACTTCGAGCAGGTGCTGGACGCGGCCCCCCAGTTGACCGGATTGCTCGCCGCCGCGCCCGGCCTCTCCATCCTGGTGACCAGCCGCTCCCTGCTGCGCGTGAGCGCGGAGCAGAGCTACGAGGTGGGTCCGCTCGCCGAGGACTCGGCGGTGAACCTGTTCGTGGAGCGCGCGCACGCCGTGAAGCCCGACTTCGAGATCACGCCGGAGAACCAGGAAGCGGTCGCGCGCGTCTGCGCCGCCCTCGACGGCGCCCCGCTCGCGATCGAGCTCGCCGCGGCCCGCATCCGCGTCCTCTCCCCCGCCGAACTGCTGGACCGCCTCGACCGCCGGCTGTCGGTGCTCGTCGGCGGCTCCCGCGACCTCCCGGAGCGACAGCAGACCATCCGCCGCACCATCGAGTGGAGCACGCAGCTGCTGACTTCCGACCAGCGTCGCATGCTGGCCCGGCTCGGCGTCTTCGAGGGCGGATTCACCCTGGAGGCGGCGGAGTCGGTCGGCGACGGCGACGGGATGGACGTGCTCAGCGAGCTCGCGGTGCTGATCGACTCCAGCCTGGTGTCGCAGCACGACAGCGACGACCGCCCGCGCTTCACGATGCAGGCCATCGTGCGCGAGTACGCCCGGGAGCAGCTGGCGACCGACGGCGAGCTGGACAGCGCGCGGGAGGCCCACGCGCGGTACTTCATCGACCTCGGTGCGCGGGCTCGGCTGCCGCTCAAGGCCGGCGGGCAGCGCGAGTGGATGCAGCGGCTCGGCGACGAGCGCGACAACCTGCGGGCGGCGGAGCGCTACCTCCTGGATGCCCGCGACTGGGACCGCGCCGCTCAGCTGGCCTTCCCGCTGTTCCTCTACTTCTGGGTCACCGGGCTGCTCGGCGAGGTGCGCACATGGATGGATGAACCACTGCAGTCCGGCGACACGCTGCAGGACCGCACGCGGGCCATCGCGCTCTACTTCACGCGGACGATCCGCTTCTGGAAGGACCCGGACGGCCGGGTCGCCGCCGACCTCTCCGAGGCCGCCGACCTGTTCCGCCGCTGCGGGGACCGCTCCGGCGAGGCGATGGCGATGATCTCCCTCGCGCTCGCCCTCATGGCGGGCGAGAAGCCGGACACCGCCCGGGCCGGCGAGGTGATGGACCGCAGCCTCGCGCTGTTCCGGGAGACCGGTGACGGCTGGGGCGAGTCGATGGCACTGGTCCTGCTCGGGCGCGTGGCCCTTCTTCAGCAGCACCTCCACACCGCCTTCGAGCGTTTCGACGAGTCGCTGGCCCTGACGCAGCGCAGCGGGGATGCCGTCGGCGGCCGCATCGCCGCCTACCACCTGGGCTGGGCGCACCTCCTGCTCGGGTCGCCGGAGGACGCCCGCAAGGACTTCGCCCTGAGCGTCACCCTCTCGACCTCGCTCGGCCACATCGAGGGCATCGCGTACGGGCTCGAAGGACTGGCCGCGGTCGCCGCTCTCGCGGGCGACGTGGACCGGGCCGGGCGCCTCGCCGGGGCGGCGCACGCGCTGCGCGAGCGGTCGGGCACGCACAACGGCCCGACATTCACGTTCCACCAGCGCTACCTGGATCGACTGGCCGCGGTGACTGCTCCCGGTCGCCTGGCCGCGGCGGTCGCGGAGGGACGCGAGCTCGGCGTCGAGCAGGCGGTGGCGGAGGCGCTGACCGAGCCGGCGATCAACTGACAGCTGGGACCGCTTAAACGTTGGAACCCCGGCACCAGAGCGGTGCCGGGGTTCCGCCAGATCCCGGTGGGCGCACCCGAAACGCCGGCCGGGATGGTCTGAGGGTCAGGCGATGAGCGCCTGCTCCGAGGCCTCCTCGGCGCGAGCCGGGGACACCCAGGCGCCGTAGACGGCGACGCGTGCCGACTCCTGGGTCGCGTAGACGCCCAGCTCGCGGCCGGTGCAGTCGGTGGCGACGAAACCGTCGTGGTTGCGGTCCACCATGCCGACGTAGGCGGTCGGGGTCGAGGCCACCCACAGCGCCTCCGCAGGCGAGTGCCAGGTGACGTACTCGGTGGGGAGGTCGATGATGTCGGCGAGCTGCTCGGCCATGGTCGTTTTTCCTTACTTCTCTTCCGTCGGGGTCGATCGCAAGATCTATTCAGATGATCGAACTATCCACGGAACGAATCAAGAAAATGGCGGGGCCTTGTTTTCCCTCAGACCATCCGCTATAAGCAGTGGCCCAGCGTCATCGCTGGGCCGGCGGACGCAGCTCCGACTCCTCCATCACGACCATCCCGGAGGCGCGGGCGCCGGTCTGGATCATGGCCTCGATCCAGTCCTTGTTGAGCGTCGGAACCTTGGAGCCGGAGAAGAAGATGTGGAGGGGGACGCCGTTGTCGACCCAGATGGTGTGACGGCCGCTCCCGAGCTCCGCGGGGACCGGCCAGGTGAGGAAGAAGTTCTCGCCGCGACGCAGCTTCGTGCTGATCGCGATCTGGATGTGGAAGAGCAGACGGTCGTCGAGCTCGTAGCTTTCGCCGTCGTAGCGGAGGGTGCCCACGGGTGCCTTTCGTGTGTCGGGTTGGCGCGCGTTCTGTGCTCACCGAAGCATATACGCGCCCGATACAGGTGTATCGTGACCGCGCGATAGAGTTTTTCGCAAGCCGATGAAAGGAATCACCGCATGATCGTTCACCGCCTCACGGTCGACGGAAAGGACTACTTCCTCCCCGATCCGGTGGACGACCTGCGCGGGAAGATCCTGGAGGCCGTGCGCGCCGGCGGCGGCTACGTCACCATCCCGCCGCTGCGCGGGGGTCCCGGCGTCGACGTGCTCTTCTCCCCGGGCATGCCGGTGACGTGGGCGCAGATCGAGGTCGACCCTCCCGCAACCCGCCAGGAGGAGCCGCGCGTCGACATCGACTCGTTCGACGCGCTCTGAGCACGCGCTGAGCTTCTGCGCTCTGAGCATCATGGATGCGCGCGACCTGTCGTCAGGTCGCGCGCATTCGTCGTTTCAGGCGCGCTTCGTGCGGGCGCGGTACCAGGAGCGCAGGGCGTTGGCCGGCTGGGGCTTCGAGATCCAGTAGCCCTGGGCGCGGTCGCATTCCGCCTCGGCCAACCGGTCGAACTGCAGCTGCTCCTCGACGCCCTCGCCGACGACACGGATGCCGCGGTGGTGGGCCTCGGTGATGATCTGCGCGACCTCGCGGACTCGGGAATCGTCCTGCACCAGGCTCCGGTCGAGCTTCAGCTCACGGGCGTGCAGCGACTCCACTCGAGCGAACGACGAGTGCCCAGTGCCGAAGTCGTCCACCGAGATGGTCACCCCCCGAGCCGCCAGCGCCTCCAGCGGGGCCGCTACGCGCTCCGGGTGCTCGATGCTGTGGCTCTCGGTCACCTCCACGACCAGCGTGTTCGGATTGCAGCGTCCGGTCGCGAAGGCCCCGTCGAACATGTCGTAGAGCGAGGGGTCCTCGAGCTGCGTGGCCGAGACGTTCACCGCCACGTCGATGACGCAGCCGGGGACGTACTCGGAGGTGACGTCGGAGATGATGCGCGCGGTGAGGAGCGGCAGCAGGCCGGTCTTCTGGGCGACGTCGACGAAGACATCGGGAGCGATGGGCCCCCGCGCCGGATGCGTCCAGCGGGCCAGCGCCTCGACGCCCACGACGGCGCCGTCGGCGACCGCGACCTGCGGCTGATAGGCAGCAAGGACCTGGCGCTGCGCCAGCGCGATCTCGAGATCGCGGGCGAAGTCCTCGAGGGTCCCGTCCACCAACGTCATCTTTCCGATGGTCCCCATGGGCGGGAGGGTTGTCAACTTTTCAGCCGACCCCTTGCGTAAACCGCCCCCTACCCGCTAGCGCGCCCGGCGTCTGCGGTGCCGCACGCCTCCCGCGATGGCCAGAAAGGTCGCCGCCGCCGCCCCCGCGACACCCGCGACCACCAGATCCACCGCGACGACGGCGGGCTCGATGGCGTTTCCGACCGGCGCGAACGCCAGCACGATCGCCGCCAGCGCGATCGCTGCGGCGAAAGCTCCCGCCGATGACAGTCCCTGCATGGCCTCATCCCCCGTCCGAAGGCCTTCGTACGGTCGGGACTATAGCCACCCGGCACCCCGTCGGGCAGACAGCACCTGCCGTGTTTACCGAATCGTCACCAGCCGGACGCCGTCGTCATGGCCCCGACCCTACTGGGCGGGGAACTCCGCCGGGTAGGGCTGGTCGGCGTCCGCCGAGCGGCTGACCGGCTCCCAGGCCAGGTCGGAGGCGAGGAGGCGCCGGTCCTGGGCGACGCTCATCTCGCTCGCCGTGACGCCGAGCGGGAGGTTCGTCGGGATGTCGTCGCGCTTCGTCACGGCCACCAGGATCTCGGCGGCGCGCACCGGGTCGCCGGCAGGCGCGTTCCCGCTCTGACGGACCCGTGCGTTCATGAGGCCGACGGTCTGCTCGTACTGCTCCGGGATGTCGTGCACCTCCATCGAGGCGCCCGCCCAGTCGGTCCGGAAGCCGCTGGGCTCCACGACCAGCACCTTCACGCCGAACGGTGCCGTCTCGGCGCGGAGCACGCGGCTGAACCCGTCGATCGCGAACTTGGCGGCCTGGTACGAGGCGATGCCGGGGGAACCGCCCACCCGGCCGCCGACCGACGAGAACTGGATCACCAGTCCCCCGCCCTGCGCGCGCAGCAGCGGGATGGCGGCCTTGCTGACGTTGTAGACGCCCCAGAAGTTGGTCTCGAACTGCGTGCGCACGTCGGCATCGTCGGCCGTCTCGATCGGCGCGACGTTGGCGTAGCCGGCGTTGTTGACGATGACGTCGATGCGGCCGAAGCGGTCGCGGGCCTCGGCGAGGGCCGCGGCGGCGCGCGCGGCGTCCGTGACGTCGAGGGCGAGCGGGAGGATGCGGTCGCCGTACTCGGCGACGAGGTCGTCCAGCTGCTCCGGCCGGCGCGCTGTGGCGGCGACCCGGTCGCCGGCCTGGAGGGCGGCGACGACGAGGGCGCGGCCGAAGCCGCGCGAGGACCCTGTGATGAACCATGTCTGTTCCATGAACTTAATGAAACACCGTTTCACTAAATAATGCAACTCCGTTGCGCTAAGCTGGGCGCATGAGCTCCGCCGACACGTTTCAGAGGGCCCGCTCCGCCGAGGCGAAGGCCGCCCGCGAGCAGGCCATCCTCGATGCCGCGCGCACCCTCGCGTCCGAGCGGGGCATCAGGGAGATCACCCTCACCGACATCGCGGACGCGGTCGGGATGCACAAGTCGGCGATGCTCCGCTACTTCGAGACGCGCGAGGAGATCTTCCTTCGGCTGACCGCCGACGGCTGGCGCGAGTGGACGCCCGTCCTGTGCGACCGCGTACGCGCTGCATCCACCCCCTCCGGTGTCGCCGCCGCGTTCGCGTCCACGCTCACCGAGCGGGGGCCGTTCTGCGACCTCCTCGCGCAGGCGCCGCTCAACCTCGAACGCAACGTCTCGGTGGAAGCGGTCCGCGCCTTCAAGCTGACTACCGGCGACAGCCTGGCGCGGATCGCCGAGGCGGTCCGCGAAGCGCTGCCGGACCTCGCGGACGCGGCCGCGCGCGACCTCGTCGCCGCCGCGACCTCCCTGGCGGGCACGTTCTGGCAGATCTCCACGCCGCCGCCTCCGATCGCGGAGCTCTACCGCTCCGACCCGCGGCTCGGACACGCGCTCGTCGATCTCGAACCCCGGCTGCGCCGGATCCTCACCGCCTACCTCACTGGCGCCCTCGCGGGCTGAACCGCCCGCGCTGCCGGGCGTACGGTGTCGTCGTGACCGACGCCTCCACCGCCCCCACGTCGACCGTCCGCAGCGGCGCGCCGTCCGGCCGCACCCCCGCCTTCGCGGTCTGCATCGCGGTCGGCGCGCTCACCATCCTCGATCTGTCGGGCGTGAACGTGGCGCTCCCGTCCATCCAGCGCTCACTGCACGCCGACTCGACGCAACTGCAGCTCATCGTCGCCGGGTACGCGCTCGCGTTCGGGCTCACCCTCATCCCCTCCGGACGACTCGGCGACACCCGGTCGCGCAAGGCGATGTTCGTCATCGGGCTGATCGGCTTCAGCCTGGCGAGCGCCCTTTGCGCCCTGGCGCCCGGGATCGTGTGGCTGACCGTCACGCGCTTCCTTCAGGGGGCTGCGGCGGGCGTCCAGATGCCGCAGGTTCTCGGGATGATCCAGCAGCTCTACCGGGGAGAGGAGCGCGGACGCGCGTTCGGCGTCTTCGGCGCGATGGTCGGCATCGCGACGGCGATCGGGCCCACCCTCGCCGGTTCCCTCATCGCGATCGGCGGCGCGACGGAGGGCTGGCGACTGCTGTTCTGGTTCAACGTGCCGTGCGGCGCGATCGCGCTGTTCTTCGCTCTGCGCTACCTCCCGAAGCACCAGGAACGCGGCGAAGGCGGGACGCAGCTCGACCCGATCGGGCTGGTGCTGCTGGCCGTCTCGATCCTGGGCCTCATGCTGCCGTTCCTCCTCACCACCGGGTCCTCGACCGACGATCCGAAGCGCTGGCTGTGGCTGATCGCGTTCGTCGTCGCGGGCGCGGCCTTCCTGCTGTGGGAGCGCGCCTACCGGCGGCGCGGACTGTCGCCGATCGTGCACCTGGAGCTGTTCCGCATCGCCTCGTACCGCAACGGTCTGCTGATCGCGGCGGTGTACTTCGCCGGGCTCCCGGCAAGCTTCCTCGTGACCACGCTCTATCTGCAGGAGGGACTGCACGCGCAGCCGCTCACCGCCGGCCTGGTCAGCGTGCCGTTCGCGCTCGGCGCCGCGGTGTCGGCATTCGTCGGCGGACGGCTCGTGCAGCGGTTCGGCCGCGGGTTGGTGGTGACGGGCCTCGTCATCGTGATCGTCGGCATCGGCGCGCTGCTGGCGTCCGCGACCCTGGCGCCGCCGTCGACGGCGGCGTGGTTCATGGCCGGCTCGACGCTGATCGGCGGCATCGGCGGCGGGTTCGTCATCTCGCCGAACCAGACGCTGACGCTGTCCGAGATCCCGCCGGAGGAGGGCAGCGCCGCGGGGTCGATCGCGCAGCTCGGACAGCGGATCGGGACGGCCGTCGGCATCGCCCTGGTGACGGCGGTGTTCTTCGCGACGGTTCCGGGCGGAGGGTCGCATCCCGTGGCGCAGTACCACGACGCGGTGCGCAGCGGATACCTGATGACCCTCGGGCTGCTGGCGGTCGCGCTGATCGTCGGGCTGGTGGACCTCCGCGAACGCCACAAGGCAGGCAAGCGCGGCGTCTGAGCCGGCGCTGGCGCGTCACTCCCGGGGAAGCCGCGTGCCGCACCGTAGCCTGAACGTGTATTCAGCCGCTCGGGATGGGGGTCCGATGCTCTCGCAGACTGCGCGCCGTCGTGCGCCCTTCGCCGCCGGCGCGACGGCCGGTCTCCTCGTCCTCGCAGCGCTCAGCGGTTGTGCGGGCAAGTTCGGCAACGCGCCGGCCGCCTTGCCGAGCGAAGACCCGCTGACCGCCACCCCTCTCGCGACGCCGAGCGGCACCCCGACGGCATCGCCGACTCCCACGCCCACCGGAGACCCTGTCGTCGACCCTCCGGCGACCGCGCCCGCTCCCCACGATCCCGCCGCGGCGAAAGCGCTCGCGGTGCAGGCGTGCGAGACGATCGCGGACGGCTTCGCGGCGTCGAGCGTCGCCGCGGCCGCACCCCTGGCCGCGCAGGCGGCCACCGGCGACGCCGTCTGGCAGCCGCTCGCGAACGACCTGGAGTTCATCCGCACCCATCCCATCGACCCGCAGACCGGGGTCGGCCCGCAGCAGACGGTCGACTCCTCCACCGCGGCCGCGCACGACTGCTTCACGCTGGCCGGCGTCACCGTGAGCCAGGACTGACATGCGACGCTCCCCACGGACCGTGCTCCGCG
The DNA here is from genome assembly GCF_040686855.1 of Leifsonia sp. NPDC077715. NCBI lineage: Bacteria > Bacillati > Actinomycetota > Actinomycetes > Micrococcales > Microbacteriaceae > Leifsonia > Leifsonia sp. NPDC077715. The sequence goes on along the minus strand of NZ_JBFBOG010000002.1, from coordinate 1,283,374 downwards.
CCGCCCTGCTGCTGGTCGTCGCCCTGGTGGCGGGCGCCGCGACGGCCGCCTCCCCTGCCGCCCCCGCGCAGGCATGGCTCTCGCAGCCCGCCGAGAGCCGATGCGTCGAGACCTGCGTCAACGTGCCCACGACGCCGCAGGCGGCCGCGCAGAAGCTTCTGGAGTACAACGCGTCGGGCCAGCTCATCATCGAATGGGCCGAGCGCGACATCATCCCCAAGGAGATCCAGCCGATCGCCGACGGCACGATCGGCGCGACCCCGCAGTGCAACATCGACCTCCGGACGTTGCAGACGCTGATCATCGTGATCCGCAACTACGGCTCGGTGCAGGTCAGCGACCTCAACCGGCACTGCGCCAACGACGGGGTCGCCACCTGCGCGAGCAACCCGACGTCCCGGCACTGCACCCCGGCCGGCTCACCGAACGCCATGGACCTCACCTGGATCGGCGGCGGGCGCACCCGCGGCAACGACGTGTCGACGAACGTGCTGCTGCCGTTCCTCGACTCGTTCATGCCGCCGGGATCGCGCGCGGGCCAGGCCGCGGGCAGCGACGGCTGCGGCGCGTACTGGATGCCGCCGCTCGCCAACATCTCGCGGTTCGCGGACTACTGCACGCACATCCACGTCGACTTCGGGTCGACGACCGCCGCGCTGCGCGGCCTGACGACGCGCTGACGCGGCGTTCCTCTCAACCGATCGGATCGACGGGGTTCGTCCGCCCGACGATCAGCGGGTCGACCGGGGTGAACGGGAACTGCGGCAGCTGCGCCTCCGGCACCCCGAACGCGGCCGACAGCACCTCGCGCGAGAACGCCGACGCGGTCGCCCGGTAGCCGATGTCGCCCGGGGTCGGCTGGTCGAAGAAGATCAGGAAGTGGATGCCCTCCTCGCCCAGCGCCTCGATGTGGTGCGGATAGGCGCGCGGGATGAAGTAGGCGTTGCCGGGCTCCAGCTCATACGTGTCGAGCGTGCCGTCCGGGTCGAGCACCGTCATGCGGGCGTGCCCGCTCTGCACGTAGCCGAGCTCGGCGGTGACCGGGTGCCAGTGCGGCTCGCGCATCCCCGTGTTCGCCACCTCGAGCGAATACATCGAGAGGTCGTCGAGGGCCGCCCAGAACTGCTTGCGACCGAGGCGGGCGCTGCCGTAGTCGTACGAGAGCGGCGGGTTCTGGCCGCCCAGGTCGAACAGGTGCGCGTTCGGCAGGCCCGCGGTGTCCGGGATGCGCGCCGCGCCCTCCCGGCGCACGATCTGCTGCGCGTCGTGCCGGTCGAACGCGGCGAACGCGGGCGACGGCAGGTCGTAGGTGTTTCCGAGCACAGCATCCGTCATCGCGTTGAAGCTGTTCTGCAACGAGAAGTGCGCAGGACGCGCGGTGCGGAGGGACGCGATGATCTCCGCCGTCTCCTCCCCCACGTTCTCGATGTGGTAGATCGCGCCGGACGCCACGTGGTACATCTGGCCCGGCTGGACGACGAAACTCGCGAACTCGTCGGCGTTCGCCAGCAGGGAGACGAGGACGGTGCCGCGCACGACGTAGGCGATCTGGTTGGCGTTGACGTTCCACTGCGGCTCGCGCACCCCGCCCGGCTCCAGCACGATGCGCTTGAGCGACATCCGCTTCAGGATCGGGAAGTCGTCGGCGGTGAGCTGGGAGATGCGGCCGAAGTCGTTCTCGTACGTGTCGGTGGAGTCGATCAGAGAGGCGACGTGCGGGGAGGTCGTGGACATGCGGGTTTCCCTTCGGTGAGCGGCTTCAGCGCCACGCTAGGGGCAGCCCGCGGCTCACGACAACGCTTGCGGGAGGACGCTCGCTGCCTGTAGGGATCACTGCGGATAGGGCGTCTCGCCGCGCTCCAGCATCCCGATCAGCTTCGCCAGCCGGTTGGCGCGGCTGGTCTCGCTCGGCGCGGTGTTCACGCGCCACAGCACGGCGTACCGGTTCTGGGCGTTCAGCCGCTCGAAGGTCGCCGTCGCCGCGGGCGACGCGGCCAGGGCGGCGGCGAGGGCGTCGTGCATCCCGATCGTCGCGGCGCCGCTATACGCACGCTCCCAGCGGCCGTCCGCCTTGGCGCGCTCGATCTCCGCGTGCCCGGCTGCCCGCATCCGCCCCTCGGCGATCAGCGTCTCGACGATGCCGATGTTGCGTTCGGACCACAGCGAGGTCTTGCGCCGCGGCGTGTACCGCTGCACGAAGGTGGTCTCGTCGCGCGACATGCGCTGCCCGTCGATCCACCCGCTGCAGAGCGCTTCGATCAGGGCCTCCTGGTAGGTCAGACTGGTCGGCTCGGTGACGCCCTTCTTGGCCAGCACGAGCCACACGCCGTCGGAGGTGGTCTCGTTCTCGTCGAGCCACGCCCGCCACGCCGCTTGATCGGCGACCACGAGCTGCGCGGGTGCGGGTGCGTCGTCCTCGGCCATGCCGCGATCCTACGGGCGACCTCCGACAGTGAGGGGCGCCTAGACCGTCCCCGGGTGCGGCTGCTCCGCAACAGGCGCGTCCGTCGTCTCCTGCAGCGCGCGGATCAGCGATCGCGCGTCGTACGGTCCGACGTGGCGGCGGCCGTTGATGAAGAAGGTGGGGACGGCGGTGATGTCCATCGCCTCCGCGTCCAGCATGTCGTCGCGGACGCGGGCCGCCACCTCCGAAGAGGCGAGGTCGTCCTCGAAGCGATCCAGGTCGAGGCCGAGCTCTTCGGCGCGGCGCATGATGTCGGACGGGAGCTGGTGCTCCTGGTCGGCGAACAGGCTGCGCTCGAACTCGAAGAACTTGCCCTGCCGCGCCGCCGCCTCGGACGCCTCGGCCGCCGCGAGCGCGTTCGGGTGGAAGCGGGTGAGCGGGGCGTGCCGCCAGACGTAGCGGAGCCGGTCGCCCAGTTCGCGCTGCACCTCCACCACCGAGCCGGTCGCTTTGAGGCAGAAGCCGCACTGGAAGTCGCCGTACTCGACGATCTCGAAGGGCGCGTCCGGCGACCCGAAGACGTGGTCGCGTGCCGGGTCGACGGGGCGCATGAGCCGCACGCCGGCCTCCTCCTTCGGCCGGTGCGCGTCCGAGATGCGGAACAGCACGGTCGCGACGAGGAACGCGACGATCGTCGCAGCGAGCACACCGACACGGGCCGCGTTCTGCGCTTCCTCGCCCGGGATGGCGAGGTCGACGATGAACAGCGAGATCGTGAAGCCGATCCCGCACAGCGCCGCGCCGCCGGCCAGCCGGTCGAGAGTGAGGCCCGGACCGAAGTCGCCGATCCGCAGCACCCGCAGCAGGGCGGTCGAGCCGAAGACGCCGACGAACTTGCCGACGACGAGGCCGACCAGCACACCCCAGGCGATGGGCGAGACGATCGCGCCGAGGAGGATGTCGCCGCTCAGCCGCACCCCGGCGTTGGCGAGCGCGAACAACGGCAGCACGACGTACGCCACGTACGGCCCCCATGCCGACTGCAGCCGCTCGTTGATCGAGATGGACTCGCGCAGGCTGTTGGCGGCCGCGCGGGCGTACTCGGTGTTCGGGGACTGCCGGAAGGTGCGGGCGAGGTCGAGCGCGTGCTCCACATCCCGCCGGTTCGGCCGGTAGACCGGGATGAGCAGGGCGATCGCGACGCCCGCGAGCGTGGGGTGCACGCCCGATGCGAGGAACGCCAGCCAGACGATGATGGCGAGCGTCGCATAAACGGGACCGCGCCCTCCGCGCAGGTAGCGGGTGAAGTACACGCCCGCGAGTCCCACCGCCGCCACGATCAACGGGACCGGGTAGAAGTGCTCCGTGTAGACGAGCGCGATGATGCTCAGCGCGCCGATGTCGTCCACCACGGCGAGCGCCAGCAGGAACACCCGCAGGCGGCCGGTCGCGTGCGGGCCGACGAGGGCGAGTGCGCCGACGAGGAACGCGGTGTCGGTGGAGATGACCACTCCCCAGGCGTGCTCCATGCCGGTGCCGAGGGTGAACATCACGTAGATGATCGCCGGCACAGCGAGCCCGAAGATCGCCGCGACGACCGGGACGACCGCGCGGGACCAGCTCGTCAGCTCCCCGATCGCGAACTCGCGCCGCACCTCCAGACCGACGGTGAAGAAGAAGATCGCCATCAGCGCGTCGTTGACGAGCGAATGGAGGGTGAAGTCGAGCTGCAGGTCGCCGACGCCGATGTTGAGGTGCGTCTCCCAGAACTGCTCGTACCCGGCGAACGAGATGTTGGCCCAGACGATCGCGACCAGCGTGGCCGCGACCAGCAGGAGGGCCCCGATCCGGCTGCGGCCCATCGCGCGGAACCGCTCGGTCAGCGTGGGACGGCGGTCGCGCGACTGCTGCGGCGACTCGGGGTCCGGGGAGCGCTGGATGACGGTGAGGGGGATGGCCACGGGCGCGAGTTTACCGAGTGCGGCGTCTGCGGTCACGCCCTCGCGGCCTTGCTCGAGTTTCCCTCAGCTCAGATCCGAGGCAGGTCGCGCACTGGCGCGGAGCCCGCTGACGATTCGGATGCCGCCGGTCACCAGCACCTCGCTGACCAGGCCGGCGAGGCACTGGTCGCAGAGCGCTTGCGGCTCGCGCACGGAGACCGTGAACTCACTCTCGTCGGAGACCCGGAACTCCACCCGGTCGTCCTCCGAGAAGAACAGCGAAACGTCGAGGTGCGGGAACTCCGGCAGCGCGTTCTGGAGCACCGCGTGCACGTGCGCCAGCGTGAAGTCATCGACCGGAAAGCCGTAGCCGCCGATCTCCAGCACTCCCATGCGCCCGTACCTCCCTCACATCCCGCCACGCGCCATCGCGCGCCTGGTGTCAGCGCTCGCGGCGCCCCCGCGTGGCGCCGCCGGCGCTCCCGTTGGCGCCGGTCGCCCTGCGGCCGCTCAGCGCGATGCCGATGGCGGGCATCCCGACGACCGTCTCGCCGTCCCTGTCTGTGACGATCAGCCCGGTCGAGCTGTCCGCGGAGTTCGCGAGCTGCAGGATCCACTCGCGGTCGATATCGGGCGCGACCGGACCGTCGAACTTGAAATACAGCGCAATGGACGGATCGACCCAGATCGCGCTCCGGCCGTCTCCGATCTCGTTGGCGTCGCGCCACGAGACAGCGAACGACTCCGCCCGCCGGAGCTTGTTGACGATGACGATCTGCATGTGGGCGAGCACACGATCCTCGAACTCGATGCGCATGTTCCCGTAGATGAGGTGTCCCATGGCGGTCAGTGTCCGAGGGAGTCGTCGGTGCGCATCTCGAAGGACTGGGTCAAGCGGTTGATCCCCCGTCGCATGTACTCGTTCACGAACTCGTTGTCGGGCTCGCTCCCGCTGCCGTTGGTGGACTCGATGACCATGGTCGTGGACGGATTGAGCAAGAAGGTCGCGTCGGTCTCGTTGCCATCCGGCCCGATGGCGCGCAGCGTGACCGAGTCGGTGCTGGCGTTCCGGCCGAGGACGGTCGCGTAGCTCATGAGCAGGTCGGCCGCCTCGTCGCCGACGAGCAGCGATTTCTCTCCGTACGTGACGTGCTTCATGAGCTCGACCGTAGGCGCGAGAAAACCCCGCACAGGCGGTTGACAAAGCGGCGCCGACGGGAGCCTCTCTGCGGGAAGAAACCCGGGCTCCCTCGGGTTGCCGCTTCTCGACGGGGCGAGCGCCGCCCCGCGAAGGAGGACGACATGGCGGACATCACGATCATCGGCGGCACCGGGTTCACCGGCTCCCATCTCGCGCAGGAGGCGGTGTCGCGCGGGCATCGCGTCACGTCGCTCAGCCGCTCCGAGCCCACCGAGCCCGTGGACGGCGTGCGCTACCTCACGGGGTCGGCCGACGAGCCCGAGCAGGCGATCGAGGGCGCGGACGTGATCGTGGCGACCGTCTCGCCGCGCGGCGACAGCGCCGGCACCCTGGGCCGCCGCTACAGCCGGCTGGCGGAGCTGGCCGACGAGGCAGGCGCGCGTCTCGTCGTGATCGGCGGCTTCAGCTCGCTACGTCCGGCGCCGGGCGCCCCCCGGTTCGCGGAGGGCGACGACCTCCCGCCGGAGTTCGCGGACGAGGCCCGCGAGCTGAACGCCGTGCTGGAGGACCTGATCGCGAACGCGCCGGAGGGCCTGGACTGGGTCTTCGTCAGCCCGGCAGCGACGTACGGCGCGTACGCTCCGCAGGTGGACCCGCGCGGCGCCTACCGCGTCGGAGACGATGTCGCCCTGTTCGACGCCGACGGCGCTTCCTTCATCGGCGCGGAGGACTTCGCGACGGCGGTCGTCGACGAGATCGAGACGCCATCCCGCCGGCGCGCCCAGGTGCACTTCTTCTACTGAACCGCCTCGGGCGGTGTCGCCTCCGTGTGGACGCCGACGATCGTGAGGCTGCCGAGAAGGGCGAGTTCGTCGAGCATCTGCTCGACGACCTCGCCGCTCGCGGTGACGGCGGAGGAGAACTGGAGGGACAGCGGCCGGCGTCCGGCGATCAGCACATGCTCCTCGCCGTCACGCCCGTGCACCGCGAGGGCGACGCTGCGGTTGAGGGAAAGCGCCTGCATGAGGACGGGCTGGAGGTTCACGAGGTCGGCGTCGTCGATCTCGTAGCATCGCCGGTCGACGAGCAGCTGCCCCATGGTGGCTCCCTCCGGGATTTGGTAAGCCGGGCTAGATAGTAACGCTCCTAGCTTTTTCCGGTGGAGAATCGGTACGAATTCCCAGGGAGACGGCGTCCTGCGTCTTGTCTGGTCAGCAGCGCCGTGGCACCGTTCAAGGCGGAACGCGATCGACGGAATCGGAGCGGGGATGGCGAAGCAGAAGAAGCTCGAGAAGGCGGCCGAGAAGGCGCTGAAGCGCGCCGAGAAGGCCGTGGATCAGGCGCTCGAGGCAGTCGAACGACTGGACAAGAAAAAGGCGAAGAAGCGGGCCAAGGCACTGCAGAAGGAGCTCGCGGACGCCGTCGGCCGGAACACCACGGCCGACGACGACCGGACGGACGACGCCTCGCAGCAAGCGGACCTCACGCCGCCGCTCCCCTCCGTCCGCGACGAGGGCGTCGAGGAGACCGTCGAGTTCGCCGGTTCGGTCACCACTTCCGCTCCCCACGATCCGGAGCTGGACGGCCTCACCGTCCAGGCCCTGCGCGACGTCGCCCGCACGCGCGGCCTCCGCAACGTCTCGAAGCTGAGCAAAGGCCAGCTCATCGAGCGGCTGAGCGAATGACTCCGGGCGAGTGACCCCCGATCGACGGACTACGGTGACTACCACGGAAGGAGACCGAGTGGACGACGAGGCGCCCGAGGTGACCGAGAACACGCCGGACACCGGCGTGGAGACCGCCGGGGAGGTGACGGAGGAGCTGCCGCCGGAGGAGATCACCTACGACGAGCAGCTGTATCCCGCGCGTCCCCGCCGGCTGCGTCCGCGGGCGAACCTGCGCGGCGGCAGCATCCGCCGGTCGTTCTCGGACCCGCGCGCGGCCAACGGCCAGAACCCGGCATACGTCGAGTGGCTGGTCCGTCAGTCCATGCTGAAGGATGCGGACGTGCTGAGCCGCCAGCTCTCCGGCTCGCCGAGCATGTGGCGCAACCCCTACGCCCGCCCGGACGCACGCCGCGCCGTCCCTACCTCGGACGTCTGGTTCACCGCGTACCCCATCTCGCTCATCACCCGCCCCGGTGAGTCCTTCCTGACCGCCCTGGCCGACCCGGAGCTGTGGACCGCGTTCGAGCGGATCGGCATCAACGGCCTCCACACCGGTCCGGTCAAGCGGGCCGGCGGCATCCGGGGGTGGCAGGAGACGCCGAGCGTCGACGGTCACTTCGACCGCATCGGAACCCAGATCGACCCGGCGTTCGGCGACGAGGAGACCTTCCGCCGGCTGACGGACGTCGCCGAGGAGCACGGCGGCAGCGTCATCGACGACATCGTCCCGGGCCACACCGGCAAGGGCGCCGACTTCCGGCTCGCCGAGATGGCGTACAAGGACTACCCCGGCATCTACCACATGGTCGAGATCCCGCCGGACGAGTGGCACCTGCTTCCCGACGTGCCCGACGCCCGCGACTCGGTGAACCTGGATGCGGCGACCGAGGCGTCCCTCGCCGAGAGCGGCTACATCATCGGCGAGCTGCAGCGCGTGATCTTCTTCGCGCCGGGCGTCAAGGAGACGAACTGGAGCGCCACGGCGCCGGTGATCGGCGTGGACGGCATCACCCGTCGCTGGGTCTACCTCCACTACTTCAAGGAGGGCCAGCCGTCCGTGAACTGGCTGGACCCGACCTTCTCGGGCATGCGGCTGGTCATCGGCGACGCCCTCCACTCGCTCGGCGACCTCGGCACCAGCGCGCTGCGGCTGGATGCGAACGGCTTCCTCGGCGTCGAGAAGAGCGCCGAGGGGATGCCGGCCTGGTCGGAGGGGCATCCCCTCTCCCACGCGGCGAACCACATCATCGCCGGGATGGTCCGCAAGGTCGGCGGCTTCACCTTCCAGGAGCTCAACCTCACGGTCGAAGACATCCGCGACACCGGCGCGGTCGGCGCCGACCTGTCCTACGACTTCATCAACCGGCCGGCGTACCACCACGCCCTCGCGACCGGCGACACCGAGTTCCTGCGGCTGACCCTGCGCACGTCGCTGGAGCTGGGCGTCGAGCCGGTGAGCCTGGTGCACGGCATGCAGAACCACGACGAGCTCACGTACGAACTGGTCCACTGGGCGACCCTGCACGCGAACGACGTCTACACGTTCCGCGGCGAGGAGATCACCGGAGGGGAACTGGCCCAGCGGATCCGCGCCGACCTGACCGAGGCGATCACCGCCCCGACCGCCGACTACAACCTGGTCTTCACGACGAACGGCATCGCCTGTACCTCGGCGTCGCTGATCGCGGCGACGCAGGGTCACGCGACGCTCGACTCGATCACCGAGGACGACATCCCGGCGATCCGGGACGCGCACCTGCTCCTCGCCGCGTTCAACGCCTGGCAGCCCGGCGTCTTCGCGCTCTCCGGCTGGGACCTGCTCGGCTCGCTGACCGTCCCGCGCTCGGAGGTGGCCGATCTGATCGCCGAGGGCGACACGCGCTGGGTGGAGCGCGGTGCGCACGACCTGCTCGGTGTGGCGCCCGAGGCGGAGCGGTCTCCGTCCGGGATGCCGCGGGCGCGCTCGCTCTACGGGACGCTGCCCGAACAGCTGCGCACGCGCGACTCGTTCGCGAGCCGCCTGCGCCAGCTGCTGCGCATCCGCAACCGCTGGGGCATCGCCACCGCGCGCCAGGTCGACGTGCCGGACGTCGCGCATCCCGGGATGCTCGTTCTCGTGCACGAGCTCGAGACGCTGGACGACCAGGGCCTTCCGATCGTGCAGCTGACCGTGCTCAACATGACGGACTCCGCCGTGGACGGCACGGTCCGCTCGGAGGCGCTTCCGCACCGCGCGACCGTGACCGACGCCTCCGACGGCAGTGAGGTCGGGACCGTGGACGACCTGGCGAGCTTCCCGGTCAGCGTCCCGGCCTACGGGGCCCGCTTCCTCATCCTGACGCGGACGCCCGCCGAACAGTGACGGTGCTCCGGCTCAGGCCAGTAGCTCCCGCACGCGCGGGACGACCTCCTCGCCGTACAACCGGATGGCGGTGAGCAGCGACTCGTCCGTCATGCCGGGGATGCCGTACTTGAGGTCGAACCGGTCGGCGCCCAGGATGCGGAGATTCGCCGCGATCTTCGTGGCGACGGTCTCCGGCGAGCCGACGTAGAGGCTGCCGTCCGGGCCGAGCTCGCGCTGGAAGGACGCCTCGGTCGGGACCGCGAAACCGCGCGTGGCGCTCACCTTGGCGATCATGTCGCGGTAGTGCGGCCAGAACTCGGCGCGAGCCTGCTCGTCGGTCGCGGCGACGTGTCCCGGGGAGTGCAGACCGATCCGCCGTATGGGACGGCCGAACTGCTCGAGCGCCTTGTGGAACAGCTCCGCGTACGGCGCGAATCGTGCCGCCGGGCCGCCGATCACCGCGAGCATCAGGTCGAAGCCGTAGTGCGCGGTCCGGATGACGGACTCCGGGCTGCCGCCCACGCCGATCCAGGTCGGCAGTGGCGACTCGAGGTGCGGGACCACATCCTGGTCGCGCAGGCCGGCGCGGGTGCGGCCCTCCCAGGTGACCGGGCCGCCCTCGCGCAGGTGCGCGAACAGGTTGGTCTTCTCCTCGAACAGGTCCTCGTAGTCGGACAGGTCGTAGCCGAACAGCGGGAACGAGTCGATGCTCGAGCCGCGACCGAGGATGATCTCGGCGCGGCCGTCGGAGACGGCGTTCAGCGTCGAATAACGCTGGAAGACGCGGACGGGGTCGTCCGAGCTCAGCACGGTCACGGCGGAGCCGAGGTGGATGCGCTCGGTGCGGGCCGCGATCGCGCTCAGCACGACGTCCGCCGCCGAGAGCGGCATGTCGTCGGTGTGGTGCTCGCCGATCCCGAAGAAGTCGAGGCCGGCCTGCTCAGCGGCCACGCCGTGCCCGACGAGATCGCGGATGGTCTGCGCGTGCGAGATCGGACGGCCGTCGCCGCCGGCGGTGACGTCGCCGAAGGTGCTGAGACCGAAGGCGAGCGGGAAGGTCGGGGTTTCCGTATTCATTTGTGGGTTCTCTCGGGTGGTGGGTGGTTCAGGCGGCCGTCTCGAGTTCGCCCGCGACGGCGGCGCGGAAGGCGGCGGCGTCGAGCCGCGCGCCGAAGACGGGACCGCCGGGCTCGAACGCGACGCCGTCGCGCAGGCTCTCGGCGAGCACCGTGTCGTAACCGGCGTCCTCGATGAGGGAGGCGACGACCGCGGCGGCGTCCGGGTCGTCCGACGCCACGCCGAGGGCGCGGCGGTCGGGGTCGCCGGCCGGCCGGCGGTCCTCCTCCATCTCGTGGTAGCCGATGTGGTTGAAGGTCTTCACGATCCGGGCGGCGGCGAGCTCGCGCTGGACGATCTCGCTGCTGGTCAGCTCGTCGTCCTCGAACAGCGGCTGCACGCCGTCCGTCGGCGCCCAGTAGTTCATGGAGTCGACGACGATCTTCCCGTCCAGCATCGAACGGTCGAGCCCGGCGAAGCGGTGCAGGGGGATGGCGAGGATCACGACGTCCGCGTCGGCGACGGCCTCCGCCGCCCAGCGCGGGCGGGCGCCGGGCATGACGACCGAGGCGATCAGCTGGATGCGCTGCGGGTCGCCCGAGGCGGCCACATCCACGTCGTACCCGGCGTCGAGCAGGATGCGCGCGAGCGCCGAGCCGACGTGCCCGACGCCGAGGATCGCGACGCGCGGTCGGGTGGCGGTCATGAGCGGTCTCCTGTTGCGTCGAGGTGGGTGGCGTCGAGGCGGGTGCGGATGCTGCCGAGCACGTCGGCGAGGGCGTCGAGCTGCTGCGGTTCGAGCGCGTCGGCGAAGAGCCGCTTGACGGCCCGGAGGTGCGGCCCGGACGCCTGCCGGATCGCCTGGAAGCCGTCGTCGGTGAGGAGGACGAGCGCGCCGCGGTTGTCCCCCGGGCAGTCGGTGCGGAGGACCAGGCCCCGCCGCTCCATCCGCCCGAGCTGGTGCGAGACGCGGCTGCGCTCCCAGCCGATGGCGTCCGCGACCTCAGACGACCGCAGGGTGCGGTCTGGAGCCTCGGTGAGGGCGAGCAGCACGGCGTAGTCGCCGGGCGACAGCTCGACGCGCTGCAGCTCGGCGGACAGCAGGCGGCGCAGCTCGTCCGTGGTGTCGAGCAGCGATCGCCAGACGGCGAGCTCGCGGTCGGTCAGGCGCTCGGGGGCGGCGGTCGGTGTCATGAGTCCTCGGTTCTGTCCGTCAGTCGAAGTAGCTGACATGTCAATCAACCGAGAGGCACGGCCGTTTGTTCCCTGCGTGCTCGCGTGCTTGTACGGTTGCATCCATGACCGAACCGCCGGACGCGCTCCCCGCCGACTACGACCCTGCGACGGTGTTCCGCGTGGTCGCGATGCCGGTCAGCCAGGGTTGGGGCGTCTGGCTGCGCGCGGCGGACGACAGCATCATCCATAGCTTCGGCCTCGGCTTCCCGCCCGGAACGCCCTTCGACCCGGACGTGCTCGACGTGCTCGGCCCGATCCTGAACGTGCAGTACGCGCTCGCCTACCAAGGCCCCGAGTCGTGGGACGAGCTCGAGGGCCACTGGTCGGCCGTCGTCTACGAGTACACCCCGCGCTGATTCGTCGCGCCCGCCCGCGTCCCCGCGCCCGTGATTCGTGCCGAATGCGCACCATTCGTCACGAATACCGCGTATTCGTCACGAATCGCCCACCCGATGCGTCGCTCCTGCGGGGGTTCGACGCTCGATCTCCGACGCTGCGCTTCGCCATCCCCTCGCCCCGCTCGCGCGCGACTCGTGCCGAATGCGCGCTGCTCGTGACGAATGTTGCGCATTCGTCACGAATCGTCGAGCCCTTCCCAGCGAGAACCATGATCTGGCGCAATGACCCTTCACTGAGTACTGTTCCAAGCCGGGCCGAGAGGGTCGGAATTCGTGCCGAATGAGCGGTATTCGTGACGAATAACGCTCATTCGGCACGAATGGTCAGGTGTCGGCGGGCTCGGGGGTGGTGCGGCGGAGGGGCTGCAGGCGCGTGAGTTGGGTGACGTGGTGGGGGCCGAGTTCGGCGAGGGTGCGCACCTGGAGGAGTTTCATGGTGCGGGTGATCTGGTCGGTGAGGATCTGGATGGTGCGGTCGACGCCCTCCCGTCCGCCGGCCATGAGCCCGTAGAGGTAGGCGCGTCCGATCAATGTGAACTTGGCGCCGAGGGCGTAGGCGGCGATGATGTCGGCGCCGTTCATGATGCCGGTGTCGATCGCGATCTCGGTGTGCTGGCCGACCTCCCGTGCCACCTCGGGGAGGAGATGGAACGGGATCGGCGCCCGGTCCAGTTGCCGGCCGCCGTGGTTGGAGAGCACGATCCCGTCGACGCCGTGATCCACCAGGCGCTTCGCGTCCTCGAGGTTCTGCACCCCTTTGATGACGAGTTTCCCGGGCCACAACGCTCGGATTTCGGCGAGGTCGTCGTAGTCGATCGACGGATCCATGGCCGCGTTCAGCAGGTCCCCGACGGTGCCGCCGGTCGCGGACAGGGATGCGAACTCCAGCTTCGGGGTGGTGAGGAAGTCGTACCACCACCACGGCCGGGGGATCGCGTTCACGATCGTGCCCAGGGTCAACTGCGGTGGGATGGAGAACCCGTTCCTCTTATCCCGCAACCGTGCCCCGGCGACCGGGGTGTCCACGGTGAAGAACAGGGTGTCGAACCCGGCAGCTGCCGCCCGCTCCACCAGGCCGTAGCTGATCTCCTTCTGCCGCATCACATACAGCTGGAACCAGTTCCGGCCGTGCGGGTTCGCCGCCTTCACCCCCTCGATCGAGGTCGTCCCGAGCGTGGAGAGGGTGAACGGGATACCCGCCGCGCCGGCCGCACCGGCACCGGCGGTCTCGCCCTCGGTCTGCATCAGGCGGGTGAACCCGGTCGGGGCGATCCCGAACGGGAGTGCCGACGGCCCACCCCAGATCTCACACGACGTATCCACCGTGGACACGTCATGCAGGATCGACGGGTGGAACTCCACATCCTGGAACGCCTGCCTGGCCCGCGCGAGTGATAGCTCCCCCTCCGCCGCCCCTTCGGTGTAGTCGAACGCCGCCTTGGGGGTTCTGCGCCGAGCGATCCGCGCCAGGTCCTCGATCGTCAGCGCCGACTCCAACCGCCGCTTCTTCAGATTCAGCTCGGGCTTCTTGAACTGCATCAGCTCCAGCAGCTCGGCGGGTTTGGGGAATTGACGGTCGACCATGCGAATGGATCCTAACGGGGGTCGTAGCGGACGATCTGGGTGGTGCGGGCGACCAGGGCGCGAAGCGTCTCCAGGTCGCCGGAGAGGAGGCCGGCGGCGCGCGCCTGGACGAGGACGTTGCCGATGGCGGTGGCCTCGACGGGACCGGCGAGGACGGGGAGACCGGCGCGGTCGGCGGTCGCCTGGCAGAGCAGCGCGTTGCGCGCTCCCCCGCCGACGATGTGGACGGCCTCGACCGGCACGCCCGAGAGGGATGCCGCCGTCCCGACCGTCTCGGCGAAGGCGGCCGCGAGGCTTTCGACGATGACCCGGACCATGCCCGCGGGCGAGGCGGGGGCGCGCATCCCGCGCTCGTCGAACCAGTCTGCGATCCGGCCCGGCATGTCGCCGGGGGCGAGGAACCGAGGGTCCTCGGCGTCGAACACCTCGGCCGGGCGCGGCAGCTCGGCCGCCTCCGCCAGCAGCCCGGCGAGGTCGACATGGAGTCCGCGCCGCTGCCACTCGCGGATGGATTCGCTGAGCAGCCACAGCCCCATGACGTTGTGGAGGTACCGGATGCGCCCGTCCACGCCGCCCTCGTTGGTGAAGTTCGCGGCCAGCCCCTCGTCCGAGACGATGCGCCGCTCGAGCTCCACCCCGACGAGTCCCCAGGTTCCACAGGAGATGTACGCGGCCCGGGAGGCGTCCATCGGCACCGCGACCACGGCCGAGGCGGTGTCGTGCGAGCCGACCGCCGTGACGGTCGGGCCGGTCCCGGCGAAAGGCAGGTCGTGCGCCAGAGCCGGGAGCAGACCTCCGATCGGCGTCCCGGCGTCGACCAGCGGTGCGAAGGCGCTGCGTGGCAGCCCGAGCCGGTCGATCAGGCGGTCGTTCCACGCGCCCTCGGCCGTCAGCAGACCGGTGGTGGAGGCGTTGGTGCGCTCGGCGTGGGCGGCGCCGGTGAGCCAGTAGGCGATGAGGTCCGGAATGAGGAGGAAGCCGTCGGCGGATGCGGACGTCCCGTCGGCCGCATCCACCGCCAGCTGGTACAGCGAGTTGAACGGCAGGAACTGCAGGCCGCCCTCGCGGTACAGCTCGGCCGGGTCGACGGCAGCGTGCACGAGTTCGACCCCGCGCGCCGTGCGCTCGTCGCGGTAGTGGTACGGCTCGCCGAGCAGCCTGCCGGATCGGAGGAGGCCGTAGTCGACCGCCCACGAGTCCACGCCGATGCTGCGCATTGCGGGGTCGGTGCGGGACACGGCGGCCAGGCCGTCGAGCACGCTCGCGTACAGCCCCGTCACATCCCAGTGCAGGGCGGCGCGGTCGCCCTCCCAGAGCCGAACGGGCGTGTTGGGGAATCGCGCGGCCTCGCTCAGCTCGAGGGTGTCTGCGCCGACGCGGGCGTACATCACCCGGCCGCTGGTCGCACCCAGGTCGACCGCCGCGACCGTCCCGGTGGTCATCGCAGGAAGGCCGCGGCGACGCCGGCATCCACCGGGATGTGCAGTCCGGTGGTGTGGTCGAGGTCGGCGGAGGTGAGCACGGCGACCGCGTTGGCCACGTTCTCCGGCAGCACCTCGCGCTTGAGCAGCGTGCGCTGGGCGTAGTACGTGCCCAGCTCCTCCTCGGGCACCCCGTAGACGGCGGCGCGCTTGGCGCCCCAGCCGCCGGCGAAGATGCCCGAGCCGCGCACGACGCCGTCAGGGTTGATGCCGTTGACCTTCACGCCGTAGTCGCCGAGCTCGGCCGCGAGCAGCCGCACCTGGTGGGCCTGGTCGGCCTTGGTCGCCGAGTAGGCGATGTTGTTCGGGCCGGCGAAGACGGAGTTCTTGGACGAGATGTAGACGATGTCGCCGCCGAGTCCCTGCTCGATGAGCACCTTCGCGGCCGCCTTGGAGACCAGGAACGAGCCCTTGGCCATGACGTCGTGCTGCAGGTCCCAGTCGGCCTCGGTGGTCTCCAGCAGCGGCTTCGAGATCGACAGGCCGGCGTTGTTGACGATCAGGTCGAGGCCGCCGAACTGCAGCAGCGCCTCCTGGATGCCCGTCTGGATGTCGGACTCGCTGGTGACGTTCGCCGCCACTCCGATCGCCACATCCGTGCCCCCGAGCTCCGCCGCAGCCGCCTGCGCCTTCGACAGGTCGAGGTCGGCGATGACGACGCATGCGCCCTCGGCGGCGAGCCGTGTCGCGATGGCCTTGCCGATGCCGGAGGCCGCGCCTGTGACGAGAGCGATGCGGCCCGCGTGGGATTTCGGCTTCGGGAGGCGCTGCAGCTTGGCCTCCTCCAGCGCCCAGTACTCGATGCGGAACTTCTCCGACTCGTCGATCGGCGCGTACGACGAGATCGCCTCCGCGCCGCGCATCACGTTGATCGCGTTGACGTAGAACTCGCCCGCGACCCGGGCGGTCTGCTTGTCCTTGCCGTAGGAGAACATCCCGACGCCCGGGATGAGCACGATCGCGGGATCCGCGCCGCGCATCGCCGGGGAGTCCGGGGTCGCGTACTTCTCGTAGTAGGCCGTGTACTCGGCGCGGTACTGCTCGTGCAGCTCCTTCAGCCGGGCGATCGAGTCCTCGATGGAGGCGTCGGCCGGCAGGTCGAGGATGAGCGGCTTGACCTTGGTGCGGAGGAAGTGGTCCGGGCACGAGGTGCCGAGCGCGCCCAGCCGGACGTGCTCCTCCGAGGCGAGGAAGTCGAGCACGACGTCGGCATCGGTGAAGGAGCCGACCTGCGGCTTGTCGGTCGACGCCAGCCCGCGCAGGGTCGGCGCGAGAGCGGCGGCCTTCGCCCGGCGCTCGGCCGGGTCCAGCGGCTCGTTCGCCGGGATGCGCGCGCCGAACGGCTCGGGACGGCCGTGCTCGGCGATGTAGTCGGCGGCGGTCCGGATGATCCACAGCGAGTTGGCCTCCGCCTCCTCGCTGGTGTCGCCCCACGCGGTGATGCCGTGACCGCCCAGGATGGTGCCGATCGCGTCCGGGTTCGCCCGCTTGATCGCGGCGATATCCAGCCCGAGCTGGAAGCCCGGGCGGCGCCACGGCACCCACACCACCCGGCCGCCGAAGATCGTCTTCGTCAGCTCTTCCCCGTCCGCCGCCGTCGCGATCGCGATGCCGGAGTCGGGGTGCAGGTGGTCGACGTGGGCCGCATCCACGAGCCCATGCATCGCGGTGTCGATCGACGGCGCCGCGCCGCCCTTGCCGTGCAGGGTGTAGTCGAACGCGGCGACCATCTCGTCCTCGTGGTCGACGCCGGGGTAGACGTTCTGCAGCGCGCGGAGGCGGTCGAGCCGGAGCACGGCGAGGCCCTGCTCGGTGAGCGTGCCGAGGTCTCCCCCGGAGCCCTTCACCCACAGCAGCTCGACCGGCTCACCCGTGACGGGATCGGTCTCGGTGCCCTTGGCGGAGGTGTTGCCGCCGGCGTAGTTGGTGTTCTTCGGGTCGGACCCGAGGCGGTTCGAGCGGGCGATGAGCGCCGCGACGGTCTCGTTGGTCATCACGCGCCCCATCCGGCCTGGGTGCCGCCCACGCGCTCGGCCTCGATCTTCTCCTGGTACCCGCTGGCCTTGTAGGCGGCCATCGGGTCGGCGGGCAGGCCGCGCGACTCGCGCCAGGCGGCCAGGTCGGCGCGCACGTCGGTGTTGAACGCATCCATGAACACCGTGTTGGCGGCGAGCACGTCGTTCGCCCGCTGGGCCGCATCGAGCGCGTCGACATCCACCAGCAGCGCCTTGGCCGTGGCCTCCTGCACGTTGAGCACCGAGCGGATCTGGCCCGGGATCTTCGCCTCGAGGTTGTGGCACTGGTCGAGCATGAACGCGACGTCCGGGTTGCCGTAGCCGCCGCCCTGGATGACCTCGAACACGATCCGGAACAGCTGGAACGGGTCCGCCGCTCCCACGATCAGGTCGTCGTCGGCGTAGAACCGCGAGTTGAAGTCGAACGACCCGAGCTTCCCGAGCCGCAGCAGCTGCATCACGATGAACTCGATGTTCGTCCCCGGCGCGTGGTGGCCGGTGTCGAGGCAGACGAACGCCCGGTCGCCGAGCGCCGCCGTCTGGACGTAGCTGGTCCCCCAGTCCGGAACATCCGTGTGGTAGAAAGCCGGCTCGAAGAACTTGTACTCCAGCACCAGGCGCTGACCCTCGCCGATCCGCTCGTAGATCTTCTGCAGGCTGTCCGCGAGGCGGTCCTGCCGGGCGCGCATCGAGTCCTGTCCCGGGTAGTTCGTTCCGTCGGCGAGCCAGATCTTGAGGTCGCGGGACCCGGTCTCGTTCATCACGTCGATGCACTCGAAGTGGTGATCGATGGCCTTCTGGCGGATGCGGTCGTCGTGGTGGGTGACCGAGCCGAACTTGTAGTCGTCGTCCTGGAACGTGTTCGAGTTGACGGTGCCGAGTTCGACGCCGTTGTCCTCGGCATGCTTGCGCAGGTCCGCGTAGGAGTCGACGCGGTCCCACGGGATGTGCAGCGCCACGGTCGGCGCGAGCCCGGTGTGCTTGTGCACCTGTGCCGCGTCCGAGACCTTCTCGAACGGGTCGCGGGCGGTGCCCGGCGTGCCGAACACCTTGAAGCGGGTGCCGGAGTTGCCGAACGCCCAGCTCGGCAGTTCGATGGCCTGCTGCGCCAGCCGGTCGCGGATGGACGTGAAGTCAGTCAACGTCGTGCGCCTTTCGTGTCGTAGCGTGCGGGTGCGCCGCCGCCAACTGGTCCTCCAGGTGGAAGATCTCGGGGATGAGCTCGAACGACCGGTCGGGGGCGGCCCCCTCCAGTCCGTCGAAGAGCCGGCTCATCTCGGCCTGCCAGCGGGCGTTGACCTCCGTGAGGTCCATCCGCCGCTGCATGGATGCATAGTCGTCCCGGGCCTCGACGTAGCCGATCAGCCAGCCGTCGTCGGCGAGGAACAGGGAGTAGTTGTCCCATCCCGTCTCCTTCAGCGCCGCGAGCATCTCGGGCCAGACGGCCGCGTGCCGCGCGCGGTACTCGGAGAGGTGCGCGGGGTCGACGCGCAAACGGAAGCAGACCCGCTGCATGGGAACCTCCAGAAGGGATGGGCCGCCCGGCCGGCGACCAGTGCCGGCCGGGCGAGGATGAGGACTCGATCAGAAGTTGAACTTGTCGATGTTGTCCTTGTCGAAGACGAACGGGTCGCCCAGGAGCACCGTCGCGTTGTCTCCGACGGTGAACTTGCCGAGCTTGCCCGCCTCGAAGGTGTCGCCCTTCTTGCCGGTGATCTTGCCGTCGATCAGCGCCTTGGCGGTGAAGGCGGCCAGGTAGCCGAGGTCCTCCGGGTTCCACAGTGCGAACTCGTCGACGGTGCCGTTCTTCACGTACTCGCGCATCTGGTTCGGGGTGCCGAGCCCGGTCAGCTTGACCTTGCCCTTGGCGTCCGAGGTGGAGAGGTAGCGCGCCGCGGCCGCGATGCCGACCGTCGTGGGCGAGATGATGCCCTTCAGGTTCGGGTGCGTCTGCAGCAGGGCCGCCGTCTTGTCGAACGAGGTCTGGTCGTCGTCGTTGCCGTAGACGGTGTCCACCAGCTTGATGTTCGGGTGGTCCTTCGCGAGGTCCTTCTTCATGAGCTCGATCCAGGCGTTCTGGTTCGTCGCGTTGGCCGCGGCGGAGAGGATCGCCACCTCGCCGCTGTCGCCGATCTCCTTGGCGATCGTGTCGACCTGCACCTTCGCGATACCGTCGGCCGTGGCCTGGTTCACGAAGACGTCGCGGTACTTGGCGTCGGTGTCGGAGTCGAACGTGACGATCTTCACGCCGGCCGACTTCGCCTGCGTGAGCGCCGAGCCGAGCGCGGTCGGGTCGTTGGCGGAGAGGACGATCGCGCCCACCTGCTGCTGGGTCAGCGTGTTGATGTAGCTGACCTGGGCGTCCGCGGTCGCCGTCGACGGGCCGACCTCGTTGTAGGTGCCCTTGAACGACTCGACGGCCGTCTTGCCGCCCTTGTCGGAGGTGTCGAAGTACGGGTTGCCGAGGTTCTTCGGCAGGAAGGTGATCTTGTAGTTCTTGTCGCCGGAGCCGCCGGAGCTGCCCGATCCGCTGGAGCAGCCGGTGACGGCGAGGGCGACGGCGACCACGCCGGCGCCGAGGGCGATCAGGCGCTTGGTGCGGCGCGAGGTGGAGGGCAACATCGTTGTTCCTTTCGGGGTGGGTGGATGCAGGTGGTGCGGGTGGAGCGGCGCGCTACGACACGGAGCGTCGTCGGCGCGCCCGTGCGCCGCGCGCCCAAGCGAGGATGCGCGGCGAGAGGACGGAGAGGATGAGGAGGACGCCGGTGATGATGTTGATGGCGTCGGAGCTGACGTTGGCCAGGCGGAGGGCGCTCTGCAGCACGCCGATCAGGAGCACACCGGCGACGACGCCGCCGAGCGCGCCCTTGCCGCCGAAGATCGAGACCCCGCCGAGCAGCACCGCCGCGATCACCGAGAGCTCGAGCCCGACGGCGTTGTCGCCGCGGGCGCTCCCGTAGCGGAGCGTCCAGTAGAGCCCGGCGAGCGCCGAGATCAGGCCGGTCAGAAGGAACGCGATGAACTTCGTCCGCGCGACGTTCACGCCCGAGAAGGCGGCCGCCTCCGAGCTCAGGCCCAGCGCGAACAGCCCGCGTCCGTACGGCGTGGAGTGGAGCAGCAGGGCGAACACGATGATCAGCACGACGACGAGGACCATCACGACCGGGATGCCGGAGGTGCCGAAGCGCTGCTGTGACAGGTTCTGCCAGAAGAACGGGAAGTCGGTGATCGCCGTCGTGCCGAGCAGGCCGACCGCGATGCCGCGGAAGAGCGCGAGCGTTCCGATCGTCACCGCGAGCGACGGCAGGCCGACGACGGTGACGAGGAAGCCGTTGACCGCCCCGCAGACGAGCCCGATGACGAGGCAGGCGACGAAGGCCGCCTCGATCGGCCACCCGGCCTTGGTCAGCACGCCCAGGAGGACACTGCTGAGGCCGAGCACGCTCGCCACCGAGAGGTCGATCTCGCCGGAGACGATGACCAGGGTCATCGGCAGGGCGATCATCAGGATGGGCGTCACATCCAGCAGCAGGAAGCCGAGGGTGACCGGGGTGCCGAAGTTCTGCACGGTGGCGGAGGCGACGACGGCGACGATGATGAGCGCGGCGACGACCGCGGACTCGCGGGTCAGCAGCCAGCGCTGCCACAGCGGGCGGCCGTAATCGGGGTACGTCCGGGCGGGGGCGGCGGTGGTGGGCACCTGGGTGTCGGTCACGCGGCGACCTCCCTTTCGGCGACGAGGCGGCGGGACAGCCGCAGGGCGAGCAGGCGGTCGAGGACGATGGCGCCGATGATCAGCACGCCGACCACCGCCTGCTGCCAGAAGTCCTGGATGCCGAGGATGGGCAGCGCCCGGTTGATGGTGAGCAGCAGCACGGCGCCGAGGACCGCCCCGTACACCGATCCGCTGCCGCCGAAGATGGCGACGCCGCCGATGACCGCTGCTCCGACGGCCTGCAGCTCGAGCCCGGTGCCTGTCTGCGAGCTGACCGTGCCGTAGCGGGCGACGAACAGCACGCCGGCGAGGCCCGCCGTGGCGCCCGAGAGGACGAACGCGGCGAGGATCCGGCGGGTCACCTTGAGGCCGTAGAGCTCGGCCGCGGCCGGGTCGGACCCGATCGCGTAGAGCTCGCGCCCGCCGCGGCGGTTGCGCAGGTACCAGCCCGCGATGAGCATCACGATCACGGCGAGGATGGTGAGGTACGGGATGGTGAGGAACGACCCCGTCCCGAGACCCAGGAAGTCGGAGGGCACGTCGCCCGCGTTGATCCGGTTGCTGCCGGCCCAGAGCACGTCGATGCCGCGGTAGGCGTACAGCGTGCCGAGGGTGATGACCAGTGCCGGCACCTTGCCGAAGGCCACCAGCGCGCCGTTCACCAGTCCGAGCACCGCACCCGCGAGCGCGCCGATGAGGAACACCGCCACGATCGGGATGCCCGGGATGTCCGCGAACAGCCGCCCGGTCAGGTAGGCCGTGAGTCCCACCACCGAACCGACCGAGAGGTCGACGTTGCGGGTGATGATGACGATCGCCTGGCCGATCGCGACCAGCGCGAGGATGGCCGGGGTGAGCAGCAGGTCGCGCCAGCCGTCCGCGCTGAACAGGAACGAGGGGTTGATCGCCGTGGTCACGGCGATCACCACGAGGATCGCGACCAGGATGCCGGTCTCGCGCGCCCGGACGAACGAGCGCGCCAGGCGCACCGCCGGGTTCGGGACCTTCTCGGGGGTGAGGGTCGGGGTCGTCATCGCGTCTCCTCCAGCGCGTGGGTGGCGGCGAACATCACGTTCTCGGCGTCGGCGACGGAGCGCTCGAGCTCGGCCGTGATGCGGCCCTCGCGGACGACGAGCACGCGGTCCGCCATCCCGAGCACCTCCGGCAGCTCGGACGAGATCATCAGCACGCCCATCCCGCGTCCCGCCAGCTCGGAGAGGAGCCGGTGCACCTCGGCCTTCGTGCCGACGTCGATGCCGCGGGTCGGCTCGTCGATGATGAGGACGCGCGGGTCGGTGGCCAGCCACTTGCCGAGCACGACCTTCTGCTGGTTGCCACCGGACAGCGTCCCGGTCAGCGTGTCGAGCGCGTTCGTCTTGAGCTGGAGGCGGCTCGCCCAGACGCGCGCAGCCTGGTTCTCGGACGAGCTGCGGATGAAGCCGAGCTTCGAGAGCTTCGTGCGGATCGCCAGCGTCGCGTTGCGGGCGACCGACTCCTCCAGCACCAGGCCCTGCTTGCGGCGGTCCTCGGGGACGAGCGCGAGACCGGCGGCCATCGCGGCGGTCGGGCGGCGCTTCGGCACCACGCGGCCGTCGACCCGGACCGTGCCCGAGTCGTAGCCATCGACCCCGAACACGGCGCGGGCGATCTCGCTGCGGCCCGCGCCGACGAGGCCCGCCAGCGCGACGATCTCTCCGGAGCGGACGGTGAAGCTGACGTCGTGGAACACGCCCGGCGAGGTCAGACCCTCGACGACGAGCAGCGGCTCGCCGATCACGGCCTCGGTCTTCGGGAAGAGGGAGGTCACGTCGCGGCCGACCATGCGGCGGACGATCTCCTCCTCCGTGACGTCCGCCGTCGGATCGGTCGAGACGTAGGCGCCGTCGCGCATGACGGTGATGGTGTCGCAGAGCGAGAAGACCTCGTCGAAACGGTGCGAGATGAAGACGATCCCGCGGCCCTCGTCGCGCAGGCTGCGGGCGACGGCGAACAGGCGCTCGACCTCGACGCCCGAGAGCGCGGCGGTCGGCTCGTCCATGATGAGGAGGCGCGCGTCCAGCGAGATGGCCTTCGCGATCTCGATGAGCTGCTGGTCGGCGATCGACAGGCCCTCGGCGAGACGGTCGGGATCGATGTGGACGCCGAGACGACGGAAGATGCCGACAGCCTCCGCGCGCATCGCCTTGCGGTCGATGCGTCCCAGGCGGTCGGTGGGCTGGCGGCCCATGAAGATGTTCTCGGTCACCGACAGGTCGGGAAAGAGCGTCGGCTCCTGGTAGATGACGGCGATGCCGGCGTTCTTCGCCTCGGCCGTCGTGGTGAAGTCGACGACCTCTCCCCGGAACCGCATCTCGCCGCGGTCGCGTTGGTAGAGGCCGGCGACGATCTTGACCAGCGTGGACTTGCCGGCGCCGTTCTCACCGACGAGCGCGTGGATGGACGCCTGCTCGACGACCAGGTCGGCGCGGCTGAGAGCGATGACCGGGCCGAAGGCCTTGGCCACATCGCGGAGTTCGAGGACCGGCGGGCCGCCGGCCGGCGCTGCCGGTGTTTCGGGGGACGTCATTGTCGAACGCTTCTCCATCGAGGCCGTGAACCGTTTCAAACTGAAACGTTGAAATGACCTTGCCAGACCCCGGGGCTCGCCGTCAAGTCTGCGAAAGGATCGGCGCCCGTTCGTGATGAAACGTCGGTACTATTGCGCTACTGCACGAACGAAGGAGCCGCATGCCGTCCGCCAGCGTCAAGGATGTCGCCGCGCTCGCAGGCGTCTCCGTTGGCACCGTCTCGAACGTGCTCAACCGCCCGGAGCGCGTCTCGGACGCCGTGCTGCAGCGCGTCCAGGCCGCCATCACCGAGCTGGGATTCGTGCGCAACAATGCGGCGCGTCAGCTCAGGATGGGGCAAAGCAGCGGGATCGGGATGGTGGTGCTCGATGTCGGCAACCCGTTCTTCGCGTCCCTCATCCGCGGCGCCGAGGACCGCGCCGCCCGCGACGGACTCTCCGTGCTGGTCGGCAACTCGGACGAGAACGAGCAGCGCGAGGCCGGCTACCTGACGATGTTCGAGCAGGAGCGCATCCGCGGCGTGCTGATCTCCCCCGTCGGCGACGCCATCCCCCGGCTGCACCGCCTGCGCGAACGCGGCATCCCGTCGGTCCTCGTGGACCGCACGAGCCTCGACCGCTCGTTCAGCTCCGTCGCTGTCGACGACGTGGCTGGCGGACGACTCGCAGCCGCCCATCTCGCCGAGCAGGGCTTCCGGCGCCTCGCATACGCCGGCGGTCCCTTCGCGATCGACCAGGTCGCCGACCGCTACCGCGGAGCGGAACAGGAGCTGGCCGCATCCATCCCCGGGGCGGGTATCGAGAAGCTCGAGACCGACAGCCTCACGATCGAGGGCGGCCGCGCAGTCGGCGCGGCTCTCGCGGCGCGACGGCCGGAGGACCGCCCGGACGCGGTCTTCGCCGCCAACGACCTGGTCGCGATCGGCTTGCTGCAGACGCTGCTGCAGCACGGCATCCGGGTGCCCGAGGACATCGCCCTGATCGGCTACGACGACATCGCGTTCGCCTCCGCGTCGGCCGTTCCGCTGTCGTCGATCCGCCAGCCGAGCCACGAGATCGGCTCCACCGCCATGGACCTGCTGCTCCAGCTGACCGACCAGCCGGACGCCTCCCCGGTGCACGTCGAGTTCCAGCCGTCACTCGTGGCGCGTGAGAGCACCGCCCCCACCTCCCGCCGCTGACGCGCCGCCCTCCTGCCATTCGTCATGCAGGAACTTCGGCCGGATCCGGCTCGAAATTCCTGCGACACTGCCCATCGTCGGAGATCCGAAAGGTGAACTCCTTCGATAGCATCGGCGCAGAACCGCGACGGAGGGGGAAACGCGTGACGGATTGGAAGCTGCGACCGAGGGTCGTGCTGTGGTGGGGAATCGGATTGACGGCGGGCGGCCTGCTGCTGTCGGTGCTGGTGCCGCAGCTGTTCTACACCATCGCGCTGCCGTCGTCGGGGCCGACCCGACTCGACGAGGGTCTGCTGACGGTCCTGGATCTCTTCACGCGCGTTCTCGCGCAGGGCGTCGTGCCGGTCGGTGCCGCGCTCATCGGGGCCGGTGTCGTCATGGCGTACGTCGCGCGCACGGTGGGTGCGCGCACGTCCCAGGGCGACCACGCGGCGCTGGACCGGTGACCTCTGATCCGCTGAGCGGCCTCGCCCTGACCGTCACGGTCGGCGCCGTGGCGCTCTACGCGCTGTACTGGACGATCCGCCGAGCGGTGGCCGACGGCCTTCGCGACGCCGCCCGACGTCGTGACGGCCGGACTCCCGAGTGAGGGACGACACCGCGCCGCAGCTGGGCCAACACGACATCGATCGCGCCACATTGTCCGAACGAGGCACGAGCCTCGCGGCGCTCCTCGCCGAGCTCGGCCTCGACGTCGTCGTCCCACCGGACGCCCCGCCGGACGCCCCGCCGGACGGTTGGCGCGTGCTGACGCCCGGCGAGCCGGAGGGCGCGTCGATGCTGCTCGGCACACCGGCCCGCGACGACGGCTCCGCGTGGCGCGTCGCCCAGCCGAGTGGCGCCACCGGCGGCCCGGCGCAGCTCAACGTGCATCCGGACATCCTGCCGCTGCGCCCCAGCGTCGCCGAGCGCCGGGCGGGTCTCGTCCTGCGCTGGCCGACCGTCACCCGAGACCTGCTCGATGTCGACGCTCTCGCCGTCGACATCGTGAACGAGGGGGCCGAGCGGTGGATGCCGTCCGGCGATGGTCTCCCGGCCTTCGCCGCGCTCGTGCCGGTGGGCAGCGAGTCTGCGCCGTACTTCTTCGGCTTCACCGTCGGGTCGGACCTCCCTGTACCGCTCGACCCGGGCGAGTACCGCCGCACCCTGGCTCGCGTCGACGCTTCGTCGTGGGAGCGTCTCCACCCCGGCCCGCACCGTGTGACGGCCTTCTCCCCGTTCCTGCGGCTGACGTCGCCCGAGACTCTGACCATCCACCTGACCGCCGAGGTCATCGCCGCGCACCGACGACAGCCCGCGCACTCCGTACCGGAGCCGCAGCGGCCGCGCGAGCTCGCCGAGGAGCGCCTCCGGATCGTCCGGGCGATGCGGGTGGGCCGGGATGCGTTTCCCCGGCTCGCCGACGCGATCCGGGACCTGCGCGACGACGAGAGGGCGCTGTCCCGCATCCAGGACATCCTCGGCTGCGCCTACGACGAGGCGCAGGCCGTCTACAACCTGCAACTCCGCCGCGCCCGCGTCGGCTACCCCGACGTTCTCGCGCTCGAGATCGAAGCACTCGAGCAGGAACTCGCCACGCCCGGAGACGACGAAGGCGCGGCACCCGTCGAGTGACGGATGCCGCGCCTGACGCGTGGGTGAGCGGGCTCAGCCCTGCTGCTGCTCGGCCTTGGCCTTCAGCTCCTCGTACTGCTTGCGCACCTCGGTCATGTCGAGGGCGCGGATCTGCGAGATGAGGTCCTCCACCGCCTCGCCCGGCAGTGCGCCGGCCTGCGAGAACAGGGGGATGCCGTCGCGGTATGCGACGAGGGTCGGGATGGACTGGATGCCGTAGGAGGCCGCCAGCTCCTGCTGGGCCTCGGTGTCGATCTTTCCGAAGGTGACATCGGTGTGCTGCTCCGACGCCTTCTCGAAGACGGGGGCGAACATGTGACACGGGCCGCACCAGTCGGCCCAGAAGTCGAGCAGCACGATGCCGTCGGAGACGGTCTGGTCGTGGTTGGTCGAGGTGATCTCGGTGGTTGCCATGATGGGTGAAACGCTACTCCACCAGGATTTGTTCCGCCTCAGTTCCCCCGCCGGCCTGTGAAGACGGTGAACGCCAGCGGGATGAGGGAGGCGACCAGCAGGACCGTGCCCAGTACGGCATCCGTCGTGTGCACGATCGCGCCGGCGATCACGACCCCGCCGAAGACGACGGCGGCCGCGAGCCGGCGCACCGCCCTCTCGACGCGTCCCACTCGCTGCTCGAGTCGGGGCGTGCTCACGGCGACGTCCCCCTCCTCGACCCGGGTCACGAGGCTGTCGAGCCGCTTGGGGAGGCGCCACGCGATCCCGGCGATCTCCAGCGCCTGCTGCGCCACATCCTGGACTACGTTGCCGCGTTCGTCGCGGATCAGCTGCTGCGCATACGGCTCGACCGAATCCCACAGGTTGAACGCGGGGTCGAGCGCGCTGCACACGCCCGAGGTCAGCGACATCGCCCGGATGATGAGCAGGAAGTTCTCCGGCAGCTGGAACGGCAGCGACCGCACCACGTCGCCGAACTCGACCGCGAACTCGCGGAACTCCCGCGGATCCACCTCCCGCAGCTCCGCGAACCCCATCCCGCCGAACCGGCCGAACAGGTGCGTCATCGCCCGCTCCAGCTGCGCGGTGTCGGCCGTCGGGAGCAGCACCCCGACATCCTGGATGGCATCCACCAGCCCCTTGCCGTCGCGCGACGCCGCGGCGATCAGCAGTTTGCGGAGGCCCTTCCGGGTGCCGGGCGGGACCTCCCCCATCATCCCGAAGTCCACGAACGTCAGGTGCCAGGGCCGCTCCCCCGCGGCGTCCGGGTCGGGCGTGACGAAGATGTTGCCGGGGTGCGGGTCGGCGTGGAAGAAGCCGTTCGTGAAGAGCTGGTCGAACATCACCTCGGCGAAGACCGGCGCCACCTCGGCCGGGTCGATGCCGGCCGCGCGCAGCGACTCGGCGTCGGTGATCTTGATCGCGGTGACGTCCTCCAGGGTGAGCACGCGACGCGTGGTGCGCTCCCAGGCCACCGCCGGCACGGCGACCCGCGGGTCTCCGGCGAACTCCTCCGCGAAGCGCTCCGAGTTGGCGCCCTCGTGGAGGTAGTCGATCTCCTGCAGACTCGTCGTCGCGAACTCCTCGACCAGCGCGGGCGCGTCCACCCGGTCCGAAACCAGGCGGACGTGGGTGAGCCAGCGGCCGACACGGCGCAAGGCGGCGAGGTCCACATCCACGATCGCGTCGATGCCGGGACGCTGCACCTTCAGCACGACGGCGCTCAGCCCGCTGTGCTCGGCGGTCTCGGCGGTCAGGACGGCGCGATGCGCCTGGCCCAGCGACGCAGCCGCGACCGGCACCTCGTCGATGGATGCGAACGCCGTCTCGAGCGGCACGCCCAGCTCCGCCTCCGCCAGCGCCCGGATCTGCGGGAACGGCACGGCCGGAACCTCGTCCTGCAGCCCCTCCAGCTCGCTCGTGATCTCGGGGGGCAGCACGTCCAGGCGCGAGGACATGAATTGCCCGACCTTGATCATCAGCCCGCCGAGGTCGACCGCGAGCCCGTGGAAGCGCTGGGCGAACCGCCGCATGCGCTTGCTGCGGGTGCGGGCGGCGACGCTCGCCAGCCCGATCCGTGGCAGGAACAGCTCGTACCACCAGGTGACGGCGAGGTTCCAGCCGGCGAAGCGCAGGATGCGGCGGTAGCGCGCGCGGGTGGCCGGCGTCGCCGCGGGCCGTGGGGCGGGGGCGACGGCCTGGTCCGACGTCACCCCCGTCAGCCCTCGGCGAGGATCGCGTACAGCCGGCGACGCGCCTCGTCGAGCACGGTCGCCGCCTCCTGGATCTGCTCCGGGGTGCCGCTGCGGTGCACCTGCGCCGCCGCCTGGGCGAGCTCGACGCCGGCGCGGGGAAGGCGTCCGGAGGCGGAACGACGGTCGGCGCCGGGGGTGCCGGAACCGGCGTTCGTGCCGCTGCCTGCGCCAGTGGTGCCCGCGCCGTCGGCCCACGGAGTGGCGCCCTCGCTGGCTGCGACCTCGCGCCCCTCCTCGGTCAGCGCGTACGTCTTGCGGCCGTTCGACTCCTCGGCCGTGATGAGCCCTTCGTCGGCGAGCAGCTGCAGGGTCGGGTAGACGGACCCCGCGCTCGGCTTCCAGCTGCCGCCGCTGCGCTCCTCGATCTCGCGGATGATCTGGTAGCCGTGCATCGGCTTCTCGGCGAGCAGGCTGAGGACGGCGGCGCGGACGTCACCGCGACCCATCCGCGACCCGACCTTCTTCTCGAACGTCGACCGCAGCTGCTCGAACGCCTGCCACATGGCGTCCGGATCCATGCGGGCGCCGAACCCGCCGGTGGGGAATGAGGTGGACATGGGATGCCTCCTATCGTCAGCGATAGTTCACGATATGTCGCTGAGGGCGGGACGGGAAGGGGTGCGTCGCATCGCTCAGCGAAGGCACGGCGAGCTTAGGCTGCTCGGGTCCCCGAACCGAGGAAGACGTTGAACCGCATCCCCACCCTGCCCGCCGCGGTCGTCGCGCTGGCGCTCCTGCTGACCGGCTGCACCACCACCGCCACCGCGTCCTGGCCCGTCGCGACGGCTCCTGCGCCCGCATCCCCAGCCCCGACCCCTGCTCCCGCGCCGGGTGCCGCGAACTCGGCACTCGACCTGCTCTCCACCCTGCCGGTGAAGGGCAAGGCGCCCGCGACCGGCTACCAGCGCACCGAGGACTTCGGGACGGCCTGGCTGGACGTCGACCACAACGGCTGCGACACCAGGAACGACATCCTGTCTCGCGACCTGTCGGACGTGGCGCGCGCCGGCACCTGCAAAGTCCTCTCCGGGACGCTGGCCGACCCGTACACCGGCGCGACCATCCACTTCGTGCGCGGCGAGAAGACGTCGCCGCTCGTGCAGATCGACCACGTCGTCGCTCTGAAGAACGCCTGGATCACGGGCGCGCAGCAGCTGACCGAGGAGCAGCGCATCCACCTCGCCAACGACCCGCTCAACCTGCTCGCCGTGGACGGCCCCGCCAACCAGCAGAAGTCGGACGGCGACGCCGCGACCTGGCTTCCGGCGAATAAGGCGTTCCGTTGCGATTACGTCGCCCGGCAAGTGTCGGTGAAGGCGGTGTACGGACTCTGGGTGACACCGGCCGAGCACGACGCGATCATCCGCGTGCTCGCCGGATGCCCCGGGCAGCCCGCTGCGACCTCCACGGTCGTCATCCACACTTCTCGTACCGGCAACGGGGAGGAAACACGCCGACCGTAACGTGAGTGGCATGGGATTCTTCTCCTTCACCGAATGCGGGCACTGCAACGAGCAGCAGCCGGTGCTCGCGGACGGTCGGATCGCCATCCACTTCACCCGCGACGGCGACCGCTGCCACGGCTCGGAGCGCCGCCGCGACAACGAGGGCGTCAGCAGCGAGCAGGCCCGCCGCATCGAGGCGCAGCTCCGCCAGGCGCTCTGGCAGGCGATGCGGGCGCAGGCGAGCTGACGCGGAGGAGCCGCCTTCCGCCTGCTGTACGGGTCGATCCCGGCCGTCCTCATCGTCCCGCCCGTGCTGCTCGTCATCTTCTGACCGGCGACGCGCTCCAATAACAACCGTCCGGAGGCGGGTCAACCACCCTGCGGGACCTCGCAGAGTGTCCGCACGAACGGTCCAGACGGGTTCCGTAACGTCGCCGACGCCTGCGATCCGAAGCGGGCCGGCAGACCGGTCGGCCGCAGCGCGGGCACGGAAAGGATCCCATGGATTACACGAAGAACCCCTCCGTTCGGAAGACCAGCGCCTTCACCGCCAAGCGCGCGGCCGTCGGCGCGGCATCGCTCCTCGCGGCCACCGCGCTGGTGGGCGTCGGCGCGCAGGGAGCGTTCGCGACCACCGTCGACGGCGGCGCCTCGGGCTCCGGCTCGGGCTCGGGCGCGCAGGCGACGGCGCAGGCCCACGTCTCGACGGACGCCGGCCACGAGCTCTTCGCCGGCCACCTGAGCGGCGCCAAGGCGCAGGCCCTCGCGAAGCGCGTGATCGCCGACAAGCCGCTGTTCGCGCTCCTGCCGGACGCGCTGCAGCAGGATGTGACGACCCTCGCGAAGGCGCCGGCGTCCGACCGCACGGCGGACGCCAAGAAGATCGTGGCGACCGCCCTCGACGGCGGCTACGGCTCGGCCATCAAGGACCTCGCCACTCACCTGAAGCACGCGCGCGGCGAGCACGCCGGCCTGTCGGGTCTCTCCGGGCTGAAGGATCTGATCCGCGACCTCCGCTCGGGCGACCTCTCGTCGCCGCAGCTCGGCGACACCGGCGCGACCATCGCGGCGGATGTGACCGCCGACGCGCAGCTCGCCGCGAAGCTGCCGGACTCGCTCCGCAGCGACCTCGGCGACCTGGCGAAGGCCCCGGCCGCGGAGCGCACCCCGGACGTGCAGAAGATCGCCGCGACCGCCCTCGCCGGAGGCTACGGGAGCGACATCCAGCAGCTGGCCCAGCAGGCCCAGCAGGGGATCGCCTCCGGTCACTGACCCGGGTGGATGCAGCGGCCCCGGTTCGTCGCCCTCGCGGGTGGCGGGCCGGGGCCGTTTCGCGTGCGATGCGGCCTGGGTCGAGTCACAGCAGATCGAGTTCCGTCGCCCGTTGCACCGCGAGCACCCGGTTGGTGACCCCCAGCTTGCGGTAGACGTGCTCGAGATGCTTCCGCACGGTCCCTTCGCTGATGGACAGCTCGTACGAGATCCGCGCCGACGTCCAGCCTTCGGCGAGCGCCGCCATGATCGCGCGTTCGCGGCCGGTGAGCACGGCCGGCGCTGCCGCGACACCGCCCGGGAACGTCACGCGGTTGGTGATCACCGCGAGCAGGGGAAGCAACTCGGCCGCCAGATCGAGATCGTCCTCGTCGAAGTCCGTGCTGGAGCGGGTCAGCGTCCACCCACGCCCCACCACCGGGGCGCGCAGCGAGGTGACCATGCTCAACTGGAATCGCCCGCGGTCCGGCCGGAACACCTCCGCGTACGCGGCCGTCGCCTCCCACGCGCATTGACTGCTCACGTCCGAGATGCGCCGCGGAGTCAGGTCGGATGGGTCCAGCAGGTAGCTGGTGGTCAGCGGGTGCATCCCGTACTCGGTGACCAGGATGCCGGTGTTGGTGAAGCGATGCCCGTTGACGAGGTCTGTCAGCACGACGTCGGCCGCGGCGAAATCCAGCTCGACGTACAGGACGTGGTCGCACCGGATGGACCGGGAGATCAGGGACGCGAGGCGGGTGAGCGTGATCGGCCCCCGCTCGGTCGCCGCGACCAGCGCGTCAAGCCACTCCGATCGGACCGCGTACATTCCCCCGTCCCCGTTCGTCGGACCACAGGGTAGAACACCCGTACCGTCGCGCGGCAGACCGCAAACGCCGGGGGCCGGTACGGGTGCGCGTCATCTCACACGAAGCAGCAGGAGTCGCGCGCCGACGCTCTCGAACGGGTCGAACGGTATGCGCGGGCACCGCAGATCGAGGTGGCTCCACGCTCGCGCGCGGGCCAGGCACAGTTCCGGCGACTGCTGCGCCCACGACGGCGAGAACTCGACGGCGTCGGGCGCGACCGGCGACTCCTGCGGCGAGGGCGACGGAGAGAGGCACAGACACGACAACAGCACGACTCCCGCGACCGACATGGTGCACCCCGTTCCACCCCTCCGGAACGAGGATGCGGGGCGGAGCGGCGTGGGTGCCATCCGCAGATCCGCGTATGCGTTCGAGGCCGCCGCGCGGGCCCCTAAAGTGAAGACATGACGGATCAGGAGCCCAAGCGTCCCCGCTGGCTGGCCGCCCGCACGGAGAGGGGCGCGCTCATCACGGGGATCGGCTACACCGTGCTCTTCATCCTCTTCGTACTGATCGCAGTCGGCGGAGGCAGCTCGTGGAACGTGCTGCTGGGCATTCTGTGCGCGGTGCTCGCCGCCGTGGAGTGGGCGACGTACGTGTACTGGCGGCGGCACCGGGGCTGAGGGGACGCTGTCTCAGTCGTCCCTGCCCTGCCGTATCCGCAGCGACTCCGGGACTTCGTCGCGCTCGGCCCGGCATGAGACCCTGCCGTCATCGAGCCGCGAGGGCCCGTTCGGTGATCCGCCCATCCACCACGGTCACCAGCTCGTCGAGCGTGTCGCGGTGGATCAGGTCGTGCGTCACGAGCAGCGTGGCCGTGTCCCGTTCGTGGGTCAGGCGGGCGATCAGCTGCATGATCTCGGTGCCGCGCTCCTGATCGAGGGCGCTGGTCGGTTCGTCGACAAGCAGCACGTCGGGCTCGTGGATGAGCGCCCGGGCGATGGCGACGCGTTGCCTCTGACCGCCCGAGAGCTGGTCCGGGCGCTTGGCGGCGTGGGATGCGAGGCCGACGGCGTCGAGGAGTTCGTCGGCGCGCGCGTCCATCCCCGTCCTGTCGCGGCGGCTCACGCGGCCGCCGAGTCTGCTCATGACCTGCAGCTGCTCCCGGGCCGTCAGCGCCGGGAGCAGGTTGGACTGCTGGAACACGATGCCGATGCGGTCGCGCCGCAGTGCGGTGGCATCGGCTTTCGACAGCCGGGCGGCGTCGACGACGTCCTCGCCGTCGCCGATCAGCACGCCTCCCGTATCGGGACGGATCAGGGTGGCGGCGACCGCGAGGATGCTCGACTTCCCCGAGCCGGACGGTCCGGTGATGCCCGTGACGGCGCCGTTCCGGCCGTGCAGGGTGACGGCATCCACGGCGGTGATGCGGTCAAGCCCGTCCGGGAAGGTGAGGGTGACGTTCTGCAGGGTGATCATCGGTTGCTCCCGAGTGCGGTGAGGGGGTCGGAGGTGGTGACGGAGCGCAGGGCGAAGGCCGCCCCCGCGAGGCCGAGCAGCGCCAGCGCGACGGCCGGTGCGACGGTCGTGAGCGGGCTGACGACGAAGGGCAGGGCCTGCCCGGCCAGCGCCCCCAGGCCGAGGACGGCGGCAAGGCCGACGGCGATCCCGGCGACGAGGACGACCGATGCCTGCCCGAGGGAGTCCCGGATCAGGGATGCGGTGCTCGCGCCGAGCGCCTTCAGCACGGCGATGTCGCCCGCGCGCTGCATGGTCCAGACAGTGAAGAAGGCGCCGACAACGAGCGCGGAGATGCCGAACAACAGGGCGATCATCAGACCGAGCGAGCCGACCTCGGACTTGAAGGTCTCGAGAGCCGTCAGGCTGGCGAGGGGTGTCAGGGCGACGGTCCCGGTGCGCTGCCCGACCGCATCCCAGTCGGGGCTGCCGCTCACGGCGAGCACGGTGGCCTCGCCGGTGCCCCCGGTGCGCAGGCTCGCCGCGCTCCACGAGGTCCCGGTCATCACGACGGCCGGGGTGTGGCTGTACCAGAGGTCTCCGCCGACCTTCTCGACGGTGAACTCCGACCCGGAGATCGTGACCGTGTCGCCCGCGCGGGCGTCGAGTGCCTTCGCGGCGCCGGCCGACAGCCCCACACCCGAATCCGAGTGCGGAGCCAGCCGGGAGAGCGCATCGGATGAGGTGCGCCGCACATCCGTCGGCATCCCGAAGAGGGCGACGCCGGCCGGGTCGCCTGCGGCCGCAGACGCGCGGGACTGTGCGATCCCGATGGCCAGGACCGCGGATACGCCGTCCGCGTCCTCCCACCCGCGCACCGCATCCGCGTCGACGGCTGAGGTCGCGTAGCTGGGGCTTCCGGTGGCGGGCTGCTGGAGAACGATCCGGTCGCCGGGCAGCGCCAGGACGGCCGACACGTTCTGGGCGGCGAGGCCGCCGGTGAGGCCGGACAGGAATCCGACCAGCAGGGTGATCAGGGCGACGACGGCCCCGATGAGGAGGAACCGGCCACGGGCGAACCGCAGCTCTCTCCACGCGACGAACACGATGGTGCCTTTCCGCTCGCGGCGTCTGCGCGAGCAACGGTTCCACCCTCCGTCGGACGGTGCGGCAGCCACATCGCCCTTTCCACCGCATCCGCACTCCACCTTTTGGTCGATGGCTGCGGCCGCGCGCTCGCCTAGTCTGAGGGGGTCATGTCCCACTCGACCCTCGACCCGGTGTTCACCGGCCTCCGGATCGGCCTGCACGTCCTCGTGGTCGGGCTCGCTGCGTTCGCCGTCGTGCGCGCGTTCGCGGTCTCCTCGCCGTCCGAATGGTGGACGCTCACGGTCGGGGTCGCGTTCGTCGCGGTGTACGTCGCCGGTGCGGCGACGGCACGCACGGCAGCGAGCGGCTTCCGCGGCGGCCGCGGGTCCGCCCTGGTGTGGATCGCCCTCCTCACGCTGCTCTGGGCGGTGCTGGTGTGGCTCTCCCCGGAGGGCGCCTTTATCGTCTTCCCCCTCTTCTTTCTTTACCTGCACGTCCTTCCGACGAGGGGTGCGATCGCCGCCATCGCCGCGACGACGGTGTTCGCCATCGTCGCTCTCGGGCTGCATCTCGGGTTCAGCGTCGGCGGTGTCGTCGGTCCCCTGATCGCCGCGGGCGTCGCGGTGCTCATCGGGCTGGCGTACCGGGCGCTGCGGCGCGAGGCCCGGGAGCGCGAACTCCTGCTCGCCGAACTCCTCCGCACCCGGCAGCAGCTCGCCGAGACCGAGCGCGAACAGGGCGCGCTGACCGAGCGCGCCCGCCTCGCCCGCGAGATCCACGACACGGTCGCGCAGGGCCTGGCCAGCATCCAGATGCTGCTGCGCGCCGCGGAGCGCGACACACCGGAACCCGGCGCGGGTTACGTGCGGCTGGCGCGCGAGACCGCGGCGGACAGCCTCGCCGATACGCGGCAGATCATCCGCGAGCTCACACCCGCCCGCCTCGACGGCGGCCTCGCCGCAGCGCTCCGCCGACTGGCACGAGAGCAGGCGGACCGGTCCTCCGTCCCGATCGAGGTGCGCGCAGACGACCTCGAGCTGTCGATGGACGTGCAGACCGCCCTCCTGCGCATCGCCCAGGGCGCCCTGTCGAATGCGGTCCTCCACGCGGACGCGTCGCACGTCGACATCGAGCTGAGCGAGGACGGCGACGCCGTGTCGCTGGCTGTCCAGGACGACGGACGCGGCTTCGACGTGGACGCGGCGCTCGCGGACCTTCACGGCACCGACTCGTTCGGTCTGCAGGCCATGCAGGAGCGGATCGACCAGCTCGACGGCACGCTCGGAATCGTCTCCGCGCCGGGCACCGGCACGACGGTGACCGCCCGGCTGCCCCGGGCGCGGGCGGAAGGGGTGCGTCCATGATCCGGATCGCCCTCGCCGACGACCATCCGGTCGTCCGTGCCGGCCTGCGCGCCATGCTGGCCGGCGATCCGGAGCTGGAGATCGTCGGCGAGGCAGGCACCCCCGACGACGCGGTCGCGCTAGCGAGCGAGCAGTCGCCCGACGTCGTGCTGATGGACCTGCAGTTCGGCACCGAGGAGACGGGAGCCGACGCGACGCGACGCATCCGCGCCCTCCCGGCGCCCCCGGCCGTGCTCGTGCTGACGAACTACGACACCGACGGCGACATCCTGGGCGCCGTGGAGGCGGGAGCCAGCGGCTACCTCTTGAAGGACGCACCGCCCGACGAGCTGATCGCCGCGATCCGGGCCGCGGCCGCAGGCGAGACGGCCCTGGCCCCCGCCATCGCCGGCCGCCTGCTCGCCCGGATGCGCACGCCGCGCCCGACCCTGAGCAGGCGAGAGCTGGAAGTGCTGCAGCTCGTCGCGGACGGCGCGGCGAACACGGAGATCGCGGGCCGCCTGTACATCAGCGACGCGACAGTGAAGTCCCACCTGGTGCACATCTACACGAAGCTGGGGGTGTCGTCGCGCACGGCCGCGGTCGCGGCGGCGCGGGAGGTGGGGATTCTGCGGTGAAGGGTGGGCGTGTGCGCGCGCATCGACAGCTGCCAACGCCTCATTAGGTCGCGATCTTCACTCTCTTTCACCCACCACGACGTTGTCGAAATGCATGCTTAGCAACGTGCGCCGCGTCACGCTCTCTTCGTCGCCATGTCCCCACCAGTGGAGGGCAATTCTGCTCGTCCACGTCGGACGGGGGCTTATCTACGATGTCACGTGCTGAACAACCGAAGTCGCCTCTCTATTACCTGGTCGAGGACTTCTTCGTCTCGATGCTCGTCGGTTCAGCCGTAGCGGCGGTCTTTCTCATGATGGGCGGGTCAGCGCAGGCTGTTGTGGCGACCGCGCTCGGTGGTCCCGGACTGTATTTTCTTGGTCAACGGTGGCGGCGCTACCGTTGTCGACGGTCCTCGCGCGCACTGACCGCCAGCGAGCAAAACAAGCCGGTGGGATAGCACACACGCATTGGCTTCCCGGCGCGCCGGACGTTCTCGATCAGCAATTCCTCGGGCTACCCTTCTCGTACGCTCGGAGCGCTGTCGACTCCGACGTGTTGCCACCGATGCCCATTCCCTTCGCCCTCCGAAGGGGCCGAGCGGGCCTCGGCGCTCGTCCCCTTGACCGCTTTGCGCCGACTGCCCGGTGACCGGGAGGACGGCCTCCGCGTCGCGCCGGAGACTCGAGCGGTGGCGGTTCCACGGCGAAAAGATACACGGCTCCGCGTGCAATCGGCGGCGCATTTGCATGCATACCGTCCAGCGCTGCGTCATGGTCGCCTGCATTCCGCGTCCTCACCGATGGAGAGCGATACCGCTCGCCCGGTAGTGGACTGACGACCGTTCCGGCTCCGCCGGGTGATGGCTATGTGTTCACTTCGTTCTTACGAGGAACGATAAGGGAGACCTCAGTGAAGAAGTCCCGTGTTTTCATGTCCGCAACAGCTCTGGTTGCATCCTGCATACTTGGTGCCGGCCTTACCGGATTCGCCGCGGCGGATGACCCGCCGGAGGACCTGAGCGTTGTCGATGACGACCTGGAAGGTTTGACCTTGGTGGCAGGCGGGGAGGTGTACAACGCTGACCTGGAGCCCGTTGCCTCGATCGATGAATATGTCGAGCAGTACGCCGACGCGGGCATCGATATCCCCGAAGCTCAGGCCGAAGCCACGGAGGTGGAGGGAGGCTTCGCGCCCCTCCAGACGCTTGGAGCCTCCGAATTGCTCGGAAGCAAGGGGTCAAGCCTCCGTGGGGGCCTCAAGATGGAGGCGACTGGTTGTGTAGGTCAGGACAAGAACCGCAGCCTCCAGCGGTTCAACCGCGCAGCGAAAGGTGGTGCGCCTCGTGGCATCGCTGATCTTCGGTGTGGAGTTGCGGGTCCGGCGGGGTGGGGGTGGCGGCACATCACGTCGGGCCATGCCGGAGACTACGGGCGTATCTCGTCGCTGATGGGAAAGTCGTGGGACAGCTACGCCAAGTGGTGCTTGGGGCAGACGCTCGGTGTTCCGTCGTCCGCCGCCTACCAAGCAAGCAACAACACGTACGTCTACTACACGCTCATTCAGATTTGGAGTAACGGTCGCCTCTATAAGACTTACACGAACCACGTCTCCGTTAGTAAGGGTGACTTCAGGATCATCACTGAATACTTCAGCTAGGTGGACGCATGACAAACAGCCTTGACCAGTTCTACGAGTACTTGGAGAACTGGGGCGAGCCCATCCAGAGAATCGATCGAGTCAGCAACACGGTGTACGTGAAAGCGCTAGACGGCCGAGTCGTGTCGCTTCGGGTAAGCGTCGCCAGCGTGTCACGGATGGCATCGAGAACCGACCTCGACTGGATGGGAGGGACATCCGACGCTGAGCGCGGCTTCGGACTGTTCATGGTCCACCTTGATGAAACGATCAACTCGTCTGGCAATCAGGACTACCTTCGATTTGCACTCAACGACGATGGTGGCCCCGAACCTGCTGAGTAGCCGCATCGGCTAGTGCAGCCCGGACCGTGGTTTTCACGTCGCCTGAAACGCAGAAGTCCCGGTAAACCGACTCTCGGCTTGCCGGGACTTTTCTCTGTCGGGCTGTTTATGAAACCCTTGGTAAAGATGTTCCCTCGGGGTTAGCCGTTGGCATTTTCCTCCGCGCCCCACACCTTTTTCCTCCGCCGTCGCCAGAACTATGGGATGGATACCCTTGCATGGCACCGGACGGCAACTCCCAATTGGAGTAGCCGACGCCCCGAGGACCCTTACGGAACGCGTCGGCAGTGTGTCCCGGCGGCCGGGCGCCGAACACCTTCTCAAACGGATCAGTCGCGACAACGGTTTGGGCGGAGAGACGCTGCCACTCGCGATCTAGATCAGGATCAATGCGAGAGTGGGAGCGGCTGGCGGTCGAAATCATTGTCTTGAACGCATCCAGCTGCGCCCGCTCAGCTGCAAAGTAGTCACGCATGACGTCATCGTGCGCCTGGTCCCTGCCTGCAAGTACCGCACTAGCGCGTACAACGAGCGGGCGCCGGACGGGATGCACGACGACGACCAGTATTGCCGCGAGGAGCAACGGCCCGAGAATGTCGCCGGCGGCCTGCACGGTCCACGCCGCCACCCCGGCGACGGCGATCAGCACCCGGGTCGGCTTCGCGAGCCCGGCGGGCCGGTCTCCGTCACTGCTCATGCGGCCACCCGCTCACCTAGTTCGTCGTCGTTCAGTCAGATGACGAGGAAGTGGGCGGGTGGCGGCTAGAGGGGTCGCGGTGTTTGTTATCACTCGAGGTCGCTGTGCGTGGTCTCGACGGTCAGCCTCCGGAACCGGCACCCGCCTCCGTGCGGCCGTCCGCAGCGGCACGCCGCCGGTTCCGGACCGCCCAGACGACGAGCGAGACGGTCACCGCAAGCGAGACCACGAGCACGACGATGTATATGCCGAGGATCAGCCGCGACGTGGCAATACCCGGGAAGTCGTTGATCGTCGGACCGTTGAAACCGTCGAGACGCATGATTCTCCTTACCCGAACGAAGTGGACGCGGAATCGGC
This sequence comes from Leifsonia sp. NPDC077715, assembly GCF_040686855.1. Lineage (NCBI taxonomy): Bacteria > Bacillati > Actinomycetota > Actinomycetes > Micrococcales > Microbacteriaceae > Leifsonia > Leifsonia sp. NPDC077715. The sequence continues at coordinate 1,243,770 of NZ_JBFBOG010000002.1, read as the reverse complement.
TCCGACGAACAGCGAGGTGCTGTACGTGCTGCTTCCGACACCGTAGTTCCATGTCGTGGTCGCCGTCACCTGTGCCCTAGTGCCGGCGATCTCGTTGAGCCGCACCACGTTCCAATAGGGAATGCTAGTGGAGGTCCCGGGAGCGGAACTCGCCGCCGCCGCCGTCTTGTTCGAGATGTAGTCCCCCGCACCCTGGACCAGCGTGTAGGTGGCGGTGAACCAGACGGAGACGTTGCCGTTCGTCCCCTCGACCCGGCAGTTGCTGAAGGTGCGGTATCCGCTGCCCGACGAGACGGTGCAGTTGATGATGCCGCGCGGTGCCACCGCCGCCTGCGATGGCACACGATGCGCGTTCACGCCGGCGGAGCTGACGGAACCGTCGGCGTACGTGCTGACCTTCTCGATGCTGGTGGGCGTCTCGATGGTGCTCTCGGATACCGGTGTGGCGCCCGTGAAGCTGTCGGGCAGCTCCCCGCGTTCGATGCCGGCGAGGAGCGCCTCTTGCGTAGCCGCCGAGACGCCGTGCTGGGTCCAGTAGACCTGCAATTGGCTCCAGTCGACACCGGAGGCGTGAGCAGGAGCAGCCCCCAGCGTGGCGATCAGAAGGATGCCCACAGCGGAGCCGAGGAACGCGTTTCGTCTCTTCATGGCGTGTCTCCCCTTACTGGAACGTGGACGTGGCCGAGTCCCGGCCGACATCGAGACGGAGCTGACTGGTGCCGCCCACATACTTGATCTCCCGATGACAATCGCCGTCGCCGCCGAGGGCTCCCGCTTGGGGAAGGTCCCGCCCGTCGGGAACGTGGGATTGCTGCAGGTGGTGATCGCGCAGTTCGCGACGATGCCGTCGGCCGACGAAATGTAGTCGAAGCCCCCCTGCACCAAGGTGTAGCTGGCGTAATAGCCCAGCACGACCAGACCGTTGTCTCCGGCGACCTTGCAACGGTTGTAACTGCGGAAACCGCTTCCGGACACCACGGTGCAACCGCTGATCGAGCGCGCCTGACTGGATTCGATCTGCTGACTCGTGACAGCGACCGATCCATCCGCGTACACCTGAACGCTCTTCTTAACGCCCGCGGACACGGCGGTCTCGACGCGCGCCGGCTGTTCCGTCCCCGTGAGGCTGTCGACCCGCCCCCCGTTCTCGAACGTCGCGACGAGACGCTGCACCGTCGACTGGTCCACCCCGTTGTCCGACCAGAACTCCGACAGGTGCTACGAGAGCGCAGTCGTGTCGTCGGCCGCCTGTGCAGGCAGGGCCGCTCCGGTCAGCGCGAGAGCGGCGCCGGCCGCTAGAGCGAACGCAATCCCCCACGTCCGCTTCGTCGGTGATTTCGACATCTGATTCCTTTCCCCGAACTGATGTGCGTCGCAGCGGAACGGCTGCGGCTACAAGGGGATGTCCGCCCGGTGGCCACCGGTTCCATGAAAGTTCCGGCACGCGCGGCGAGGAACCAGCGTGGTGATGACGGACATACGCGTGTGGGCCCGCACATCCGCCGGCCCCGGTGCAGGCCGGTGTTCCGGCCTCAGATCACGCGAGGTGAAGTCATGCGTCTTGTTCTCTCTCTGTCCGTCGCGGCCGCCCTGGTTGCGCTTCCGTCCGGCCCTGCCGGAGCAAGCCCATCCGAAAATGGCGCCTACTGCGCCGTTCGTATTCAGCCAGTGGATTCGACCGCCCCGCAGGCGTCGTCGGTGTGCTTCGACACCCAGGCCGACGTGGACGACTATCTCGGCGCCATACTTGCGCCGAACACGTCGGCGCGCACAGCCGCGAGCTCGGTGCTCATCGGCACCGTGTTCCGGGACGACAACTACGGCGGCGGCAGCTACACCTTCTACGGTTCGGGCTCGTGTGCGGGTGTCACCTACGGGTTCCCGAGCCTGTCGTCGGACTGGCAGAACTCCATCAGCAGCGCGAAGGCGTACTCGTCGTGCTGGGTCACGCTCTACGACTCGGCGTCGTATGCCGGCCAACGGTACAACTGCACGCCCAACTGCGCGAGCCTGCCGTCGTTTAATGACCGGACCAAGTCGTTGGTCTTCCGACCGACCGGGACGATCGGCTGATCAGTCCGTCTTCTCCGGGGCGAGCCCGACCGCCTGGCACACGCCGGGCCGCCCCGGCACGACGGCTGCCGTGCCGTCGTCCATGACGCACACCTGGAGCTGATCGGGCACGGTTCCCGGCGCAGCAGTGGCGGCGAGCGGGTCGTGGTCCTTGTTGAACACGCCCTGCCGCCACATCGTCCGGCACAGCTCGAGCGCGTTCTCGACACGACCGCCGCCGCTCTCGGGGTCGTACATCGTCGCACCGGACATGTCGTACTCGCCGTTGGCCCCACGTTCCGCCGACGCGAAGCAGTAGACGCCATCCTTATTGGTGACGTGCTGTGCCGAAAGCACCGCGGTCGCGGCAGTCGCGACGCCGCCGATCGCGAGTATCCCGATCCCGCCCCACAGCGCGAAGCGGCGCCGGAGTCGTTGACGTCGCCGTGACGTCTCCGTCCGGAGTTGCGTCAGGAGCGTCTCACGGATGGCATCCGTGCGACGCTCGGTCATGTCCGGCATGTCGTCGCGGTCGTACGCGGGGGTCACGGTTGTGCTCCGTCCAGTCGGGCCGTGAGGTCCATCGCCGTCGATCGCGCCGGAAGGTGCTTCCGGAGCTTCTCTTTCGCGCGATGAAGTTTCGACTTCACGGTACCTGTCGGAATGTCAAGCACGGCCGCCGCGGTTGCGATCGGCAGTTCCTCGATGACGCAGAGGTCGAGGATGGCCTGCTCCTGGGCGCTCAGTCTGCGCATCGCGGCGCGGATGGCGACTAGCTGGCCGTCCCGGTCGAGGCGATCGAGGACGTCGTCCGCGTGGTCGGGCTCCTGCTCGGGCGACGGCATCGCGGCGAGAAGCCGACCGTACCGCCGCGCCGTGCGCGCCTGATTGAGCAGCACGTAATTGGTCACGGTCAGCAGCCAGGGAAGCAACGACCCGTCGACGATGCGCACCTTCGCGCGGTTGCGCCACGCCTCCAGGAAAACGAGCGCGACGACATCCTCGGCGTCCGCCACGCTCCGCACCTGCGCGTACGCCTTCCGGAACACGCGCGTGCGGTAGCGGTCGAACAGTACGGCGAAGGAGCGCTCCGTCCCGGAGCTCGCCTCCAACCAGAGGGCGGAGTCCGACGCCTCATGCATCAGGCTCACTCCGACCTCCGTTCGCGAACCACGCGAGAATAACACGAACGGCAGACAAGCCGGTTCACCCTCAGATGGAACCATGCGGGCCCGTCCGGACATCTCCTAGTAGAGCCCGCCCAGGACGTCGAAAAGGGGCGAACGTCGGACGGGATCCACGTGGAGAGAGGCTTCCTCCCCACGAGGTGAGCGCCGCCCAGCCGGGGGTCGGCTGGCGGCGCTCCGTCCCACGCGAATAGGGAATAGGGCGGCCGGCGTCAGCGCGCCGAAAGGTTGCCCACGGGATCTGCGCTGGCTTCAGCTGCAGGGCGGGCTCGGTTCAATCACCATCGCTAACAGTTCTCCACGGCCGTCGCCAGGCTGCGCCCCACGCGCTACCCCAAACGCCGCCGCTCGCGGAGCGAGCAGCGGCGCCCGGGGCCCCTCGCGCGCGGGGACCCCATTTGACAGCAGCGAGTAACGAAAGAGCCGGTGGGCACGTGGTCGCTTTGCGACCTTCGTGCCCACCGGCTCTTTCGTTACGTCGGGCTGACAGGATTTGAACCTGCGACCCCTTGACCCCCAGTCAAGTGCGCTACCAAACTGCGCCACAGCCCGATGTCGTCGCGCGCGGGCCGGAGCGCCACGCGAGGCAACCCGTCCATCCTACCGTGTCGGCGGGGTGCCTCGCGCACGTCCGGTCAGACGTCCTTGGTCGCCCACTCGAGGAGCTTGGGCTCCCCCTTGGTGCCGGCCAGGTGGCAGATCACGATGACCGACCCTGCCCCTTGCACCGGCGGGACGATCGGGAAGCCGATGGTCACCTGCCACGATCCGTCGGCGTTCTGCGTCGGCGGGTGGGCCGGGTCGTACGGCATCTGCTTGGCCGTCGGCTCGTCCTTCGCGTAAACCTCCTGGGCCAGCACGGCGCACGCCGTCCAGGCCGAGAGCGCATCCAGCGGCTCGTCGCCCGACGCGGGCGACGGCGTGGCGGTGACGGTCGAGGTGACCGTGACCGTCGTCGCCGGCGTCGTGCCCACGGCCGCTCCCCCGGCGCAGCCGGACAACGCCAGAAGCAACGCTGCGGCAACCCCCGCCGACAGCGTCATCCCCCTCAGTGATTTCATGTGATTCCCCCGAATCATCGATCGCTGCGCGCTGCAGCAACGCAAGCATAGGGATCGGCGAACCCGCGACGTAGAGCCGACCCATCACGATCGCATCACGGTCGTTCTATCGTGCCGGCGGCGACGCCGTGCACCACCCGAAGGCACACGCGTCCCCGCCGGCACTGCGCCGCGCACCGGCCGAAATCACGGCACGCGGGCGCCCGGGCACTCCCGCCCCGCAGCGGGAGTCCAGGTGGGGTCGGCGACGGGACACGATGGGGGGTTCAGCGTCCCGCCGCCGATTCTGGTTCAGCGGCTCGGGGAGCCGCCGACGATCTGGTCGATCTCGTCCTGCGTGAGCGGGGCCCACGGCGACGAGTCGGGGTCGGCGCTGGCGGCCTCGGGGCTGTCGCCCTGCGTCCACCACTTGGCCTCGAAGGGCACGCCGTCGAACAGGATGCGCTGGCCCTTGTCGTAGGTGGCCGTCCCGCTCCAGTTCGGGTACGTCCCGGCGGGCAGGGTCGGCTGCGGGATGGGCGTCTCACCCGGCAGCACCGGGCCCACCAGCTCCCACGGCGTCTCCCACGCGTTCAGCACGGGGTTGTCCGGGACGTCGCCCTTGGTCCACCACTTCGCCTGGTACACGTTGTGGTGCCAGACCACCTTCGCGCCCTTGAGGTACGAGTTCTTCGTGGTCCAGATCGGGTACGGCGAGGTGGCGGGGTCGTCCTTGGTGGCGGCGGAGGTCGGCTCGGCCGTGGTGACCTGGCCCTCCCCCAGCCCGATGCGGCCGTCGAAGCCCTTCGAGAGCACGCCGGCGAACGTCTTCTTGCCCTGGCTGACACCGCTGCAGGCGTCCGACACGACCGTCAGATCCACATAGTTGGAGCCGCACGTCTTGTCGCGGTTCGCCGACCACATCGACATGCGGCCGAGGCCGTTCGACACGGCCCACGTGTTGAAGGTGGCGGCGTCGGCGAGCGAGAAGACCTCGGCTTCCACATCGTTCTGGCCGATCATCGGGGTCGCGCCCAGCTTCGCCCACAGGCTCGGGTCGCTCTGGTGCAGCTTCGCGCGGTCGTACAGGATGCCGAGCTGGCGCTGGGTGGCGGAGACGGCCTGCTCGGCGGTCTTCGCCATCGAGGTCTTGGCGTTCTTGGCGTCGCCGAAGTCCATGGTCATGACGTTGACGCCGGCGATGTCCACCTTCGCCTTCAGCATGGCGGCGATCGCATCCGTGCCGTCGGAGGTGAGACCGGTCGGCGCGACCGGCAGGGTCAGCCAGACGGCGAGGCCCGTGCCGGCGGCGCGGCGATCCTGCTGCAGCGCGGCGATCGCGGAGGCGCGGCGCGCGGCGGCGTCGCGGTCCGTGAGACCGGCGCCCTCGAGGTCGAGGTCGATCGTGCCGATCTTGTAGCGGTCCACCACCTCGGCGTAGGCCTTCTTCAGCGCGGACGGGTCATCGCAGCCCACGGCGAGCTCGTCGTTCCGCTGACCGCCGAACGAGACGGCGACCGTCCCGCCCTGCTGCTGCAGGCGCGCGATGCGGCGGTCCAGATCGAGCGAGCCACGGGCCTCGTCGAGCGAGTACGCGGCACCCCAGCTGGGCTCGCATCCGTCGTCCTTCGAGGACACCACGAACGAGAGGACCGCGTCCTTCGTCGACGTTCCGCCCAGGTTCTCGAACGCGAACCGCGGGGTCGCGGTCACATCCACATAGGAGGCGAACCACGGCTTGGCGTCGACCGCCGCCCGGGCGCTCCACCACTGGAAGCCGACGGCGCCGGCGGTGACCACGATGACGGCGACGAGCCCGGCGCCGATGACCCGCCACGGCGAGAGGCGGCGGCCGCTGTCGGCCTCGGGGGCCTGGGCCCGCTCGACGGCGTCTGCGGCCGTCGCCTTCTTCTGCTTCGACATCAGGCGGCCTGCTTCTCGTTCGAGGAGGCAGCGGCGGCGGACTCGGACTCCGCGCCCTCGTTCGACGCAGCAGCCGACTCCACGACTGCGCCGACACCGGCCAGGTGCGGCACCTCGCCGCCGGCGTGACCGTGGTACAGCACCGAGCGCCAGTCGAGGGACGCCGTCGCCGGCTCCGCGACGTCGGCCGTGCGCTTGCGCGACGTGGAGACGTAGAGCGGCTTCGTCATTCCGAGCCAGATGTCGACGATCGTGTTCCAGATGCCGATGTAGGCGACGATCGCCCAGATCGCGAGGCTCGCGTTGAAGGCGGCGAACGCGGCGTTGCCCCAGTTGTGCGCGTTGACGTCGCGCCACAGGGTGAACAACGAGAACGCGACGATCGCGAGCGGCGCGATCACGTACAGCAGCGGCGACGCGGTGCGGTTCTTCACCTTCGGGGTCCGGGCGAACGGGATCTTCTTGCCGGTCAGCGACTGCTGGATCGACTTGAGCACGCCCGCGAGGTTCACCGGCAGCAGGATGAGGTTGAAGCCGTAGATCCGGAAGATGTCGGTGGCCTTGTACCCGCTGTAGCGGAGGTCCGCGGCCTGGCTGATGAAGTACGGCAGCGCGGCGAGCAGCACCATCGGGCTGAGCAGGCGGCCGTCGTACGGGTAGGCCAGCAGGAAGACCAGGCCGAAGCTCGCCCAGCTGATCGACGCCATGTAGTTGACGCGCAGCAGCAGCTCGATCTTCGAGACGGTCTCACCGCGGCGCTTCCGCTCCTTCACCTGGCGCCACAGCTTCGGCAGGATGAGGAGTCCGCCGTTCGCCCACCGGCGGCGCTGCACGATCAGCGAACCGAAGTCCGGCGGCGTGGCCGAGTAGCTGAGGCGCTCCGGGTAGTTGGACAGCGTCCACCCGTGGGTGCCGAGGTCGATGCTCGACTCGGTGTCCTCGATGACCGTGCGGTCCTGGATGTAGCGGCGCACCTCGAAACCGCCGACGAACTCGGTCTCGACGATGTCGTCCAGCGCGCGCTTGCGGATGACCGCGTTCGCGCCCACCCAGAACGTGGCGCCGTAGTACGACTTGCCCTGGTGCAGGATGTGCTGGATGTCGGTGGTCGCACCGGCCAGACGCTCGATGCGGGTGCCCGCACCGCGGAACGACGAGTACGGGGTCTGGGTGACCGCGACGCGCGCGTTGTCGGGCTGCTGCAGGAAGTACGTGAGCCGGAGGCAGTACTCGCGCAGCAGGATGGAGTCGGCGTCCAGCGTCAGGAGGAAGTCGCTGTCCGGGATCTCGATGTCGCCGGCACGGCGCTGACCGGCGGGGACGGCGTTCAGGATGGGGCCCTCCGGCGTCTCCTCGACGCGGTAGGTGCCGCCCATCAGGCCGATGTAGGCGTTGAGGTTCATCGCCTTGTTGGCCTCGTGCGACAGCGACGCCCACTTCTTGCGCTCGAAGACCGCGAGCTCGGCGTCGAAGGTCCAGGCGAGACGGCGGTAGAGCTGCGCGACGCGCTTGGAGGTGAGGGACGCGCCCTCCGCGATCGCCGCCGCGACGGCCTCCCCGGTGAGCGCCAGGTCGTCGCCGAGGGCGCGGAGCACCTGGTCGGCGAAGAAGACGTCGACGTGGTCCTCGACGGTGTGGGCGTCGGCCTGCTCGTAGAGCCACTGCGCGGCCCAGCGGTAGTGCTCGGCGAGCTCGAGGCCGGCCTCGTCGGTGGCGTAGACGCCGGCGTCGCCCAGTTCGTAGCGCAGGAGCGCGTCGGAGAAGCGGAAGCGCGGCTCGGCGAGCATCGCGGTGATGTCGTGCGCGAGGTCGCGGGTCGCCTCGAGACGTTCGCGGACGGCCCGGTCGGTCGGGTCGGGGTTGTCATCCAGGAGGAGGACGACTCGCTTGGACGGGAACTCCTGCAGCGCGGCCGAGAGCAGGGTCATCTTGACGACCTCCGGCTCCTCCGCGTACGACGGCACGAGCACGGTGATGCTGGGCTGGTTCTCCGCGAAGTGGCGGTCGAGCTCGGCGCGCGGAACGCGGACGTGCTTCTGGAACCGCTGCAGCGCGCCCTGGCGGGCCACCAGGTACATGAGGGCCGAGAAGGTCAGGAACGTGACGACGACCGTGTAGCCGATCGCCTCCATCGTGAAGCGGAAGTTCTGGCTGCCGCTGTCGATGAACTGGCGGATGATCGTGGTGACGACGTAGATCGCCCAGAACAGCACGGTCAGCACGATGGCGACGCGACTCCAGGTGATCTTGCGGTCCGACGGCTTCGGGTGGACCGTCGGGAGCGGTTCGGTGCGCTTCTCGGAGCCGAGCTGGCGTTTCCGGGCAGGGGTGTATTGGGTTGTAGAACTCATTTTCGGGTATGCGTCCTTGATCGGGTCGGAAGCCCGGCCCTCGGGTGGGCACGGTCGGGTGGCTTCCGGTTGTCCACACTAGTGAGGACAAGCCGGGGTACAAATACCCCCCTTCTGGTCGCCCCTTCTTTGGGGGTGAGGACGCGTGATCTTGCACACCCTGCGTCGGCGTGTCGCTCTTGCGCGACGGCGATTCATGCATACGCATCGAACCCGGCGCATCCATCTCTGAGGGATCAGCCGCCGCCGCGACACCCGATGTCTTCCCTTCCGTGGCGGCACCCGGCGGAATTGTTCGCCGTCCTCCCTTCTGTTCGCGCTTCTGCGGGGATGTCGGAGGGCCGGGGCTAGGCTGGCCGCATGCCGTCGCAGCCGTCCCCGCAGCTGTGGCGGGGCCGCACGGCAGGCGGACTCCTGGCGCTGGTCCTCGGGCTGGTCGTCGGCATCCCGGTCGCGCTCGCGCTCGGCCTGGTGCTGCTCGTCCTCGGCGCGGTGGCCGGTGCGGTCGCGCTCATCGGGTGGCTGATCGGCGTCGCGGCGGCGTGGGTGTGGTTCTGGATCCAGCGATCCCGGTCCGTTCCGTATCCGTTCGGCACGCCCGAGCCGGTATCCCGCCGGGCCCGGCGGATCGCTTTGAGCGGCCTCTACCTGTCGCTGGCCCCGCGTGCCATCGGCGGGATCGCACGTCTCGCGGGCTGGCTGCTGGCACCGCTGGCGTTGCTGGTCTCGCTCGTCGGCGTCGTCCTCCCCCGCTGGCGGGCGCGGCCGTACCTCGCGGTGTTCACGCTGCCCGCCCTCCTGCGCAAGGTCGTCGGGCTCGGGCACCGCCGGGGACTCCTCCGCGACGGCCAGGACGCCGTGATCGTTCCGTACGACGACTTCCTGGCGCGCGCGTTCCCGCTGATCAAGGATGTGCTCGACTGGTGGGACGACCCCGCGCGCGGCGACGATTACACCCCCACACCGGGTCTGCCGGACGTGCCGGCGGGCCTGCTCGGCCTGCCGCTGGGCCCCTCTCCCGACCCGCTGGGCCAACCCGGGATCGCCGCGGGCGCGATGCGGCGCCGCACGATCCGGACGCTGAGGGAGTTGCTGCTCAGCCAGCGGGAGATCGACGACCTGTGCGACCCGGACCTCGACGACCGCCCCGACACCGCCCTCGTGCGGCTGGTGCAGGTGGACGCACCGGACGGGCGCCGCTGGATCGCCCAGTTCGCGAGCACGAGGACGTGGCACCCGCGCGCGGGCGCGGCGCCGAACGACCTGACGGCCGACCTTGTGATCGGCGGCGACGAGCGGCCGACCGTGACGCGCGCGGCGATCGAGGCGCTGCGACGGGCGGGCGTGCGGTCCGGCGAGCCGGTCTGTCTCGCCGGCTTCAGCCTGGGCGGGATGATCGCCGCCCAGGTCGCGACAGCGGCGGTCGACGAGGGCTACACCGTGTCGCACCTCCTTGTCGCCGGGTCGCCGCTCGGGCGCATCCCGGTGCCGGACTCGACCGCGGTGCTGGCGCTGGAGCACGTGCTCGACCCGGTGCCACGGGTGGAGGGACGCGAGAACCCGCTGCGCACCGAGGGTGGCCGGCCGTTCCTCACCGTGAAGGCGCGGCCGCCGCTCGCTGTGGGCTTCAAGATCGGCGCGCTGCACGCCTCGACGGCCTACGCGGACACGGCGGCCGCCGTGGAGGAGAGCCCGCCGGACGTCCGTGTCGCCACGCTGCTCGCGGAGCTCGCGCCGTTCCTCCGCGGCGCTCAGCGCATCCACGATCGCTCAGCCGTGCGGCCGGGGCTGCCGCCGCGACCCTCGGTGCCGCTGTACCTCCACAGCACGGTCCAGGAGGGCATCACGCGCGGGACGCTCCGCCAGACGGTGCGCCGACTGCCCGGCGTGATCGCCGTCGACGTCTACCAGTCGCGCAGCGGATTCGCGACGACCATCCTCTGGAACGCCGACATCCTCGTCCGGGTGCTCGACCCGTGGCTGGTCGCGGCGGGACGGACGGCGGTCTATCGCGGTCTGCTGTCCCTCCTGGCGCGGCGTCGCGCCGTCGGCATCCACCTGCGGCTGCAGGCGCGTGAGACGCCCGGGATCACGTGGGAGGCCACACTGCAGCGGCTCTCGGACGGCCGGTGGCGCGAGGCCGTCGACATCACGGTCGACGACCGCGCCGATCCGTCCGACGTCGCCCGCCTGTTCCCGGGCGGCACGGCGCCCGTGGTGGTCATCCACCCACCGGACGCTTTCGCGCCCGTCCTCGACGTCGCCTTCCAGCGCGCCAGTAGTGACTAGATGTCGCCATCCGTTGCGGATGGGAGCCACTAGTCACCACTCGTCGACCGAGTGCGGGAGGGCTAGCGCTTGCGCTTCTCCCGGACGCGCATGTTGAGGACGATGGGCGTTCCCTCGAAGCCGTAGACCTCGCGGAGCCGGCGGATGATGTAGCGCCGGTATCCCGGGTCCAGGAACCCGGTGGTGAACACCACGAATGTCGGCGGACGGCTCGACGCCTGGGTGCCGAACAGGATGCGCGGCTGCTTGCCGCCCCGGACCGGGTGCGGGTGCGCAGCGGTCAGCTCGGCCAGGAAGGCGTTGAACTTGCCCGTCGGGATGCGGGTGTCCCACGACTCGAGCGCCAGCTCCAGCGCGGGGACCAGCTTCTCGAGGTGACGGCCGGTGCGCGCCGAGATGTTGACGCGGGGCGCCCACGAGACATGCGCGAGGTCCTGCTCGATCTCGCGCTCCAGGTATCGGCGGCGGTCGTCGTCGAGCAGGTCCCACTTGTTGAAGGCGAGCACCAGCGCGCGGCCGGATTCGAGGACGAGGTCGATGATGCGCACGTCCTGCTCGCTGATCGGCTCGGACACGTCGAGCACGACGACGGCGACCTCGGCCTTCTCCAGCGCAGTGGACGTGCGGAGCGACGCGTAGAAGTCGGCGCCCTGCTGCAGGTGCACACGACGGCGGATGCCGGCGGTGTCGACGAAGCGCCAGACCTTGCCGCCGAGCTCGACCTGCTCGTCCACCGGGTCGCGGGTGGTGCCCGCGAGCTCGTTGACGACCACGCGCTCCTCGCCCGCGGTCTTGTTCAGGAGCGACGACTTGCCGACGTTCGGACGGCCGATGATCGCGACGCGGCGGGGTCCGCCGATCTCGCGCTTGGCGACCGCCGACTCCTCCGGGAGCACCTTCAGGATCTCGTCCAGCAGGTCCGCGACACCGCGCCCGTGCAGGGCGGAGACGGGATGCGGCTCGCCCAGTCCCAGCGACCACAACTCGGTGGCGTAGGGCTCCTGGCGCGCGTCGTCCACCTTGTTGGCGGCGAGGAAGACGGGCTTCTTGGTCTTGCGGAGCAGCCGGACGACGTGCTCGTCGGTCGAGGTCGCGCCGACGGTCGCATCCACGACGAAGAGGACCGCGTCGGCCAGGTCGATCGCGACCTCGGCCTGCGCGGCGACGGACGCGTCGATGCCTCGGGCGTCGGGCTCCCAGCCGCCGGTGTCGACGAGCGTGAAGCGGCGGCCGTTCCACTCCGCCTGGTACGAGACGCGGTCGCGCGTGACGCCGGGGGTGTCCTCCACGACTGCTTCGCGGCGACCCAGGATGCGGTTGACGAGCGCGGACTTGCCGACGTTCGGGCGGCCGACGATGGCGAGCACCGGAAGCGCGGGAAGGTAGGTGATGCCCTCGACGTCCTCACCGGCGATGTCGAGGATGTCGAGGTCGCTCTCGTCGAGCTCGTACTCCTCGAGGCCGCTGCGCAGCGCGTTGGCGCGCTGGACCGCGAGGTCCTCGTCGAGCTCGGAGAGCCGTGCGACGAGGTCGTCGTCGCCGGTGGGCTCGTTTTCGATGTCAGACATGGGCTGCTTTCTGTACGACCTGGATGACCGCGTCAACGGTCTGGTCGAAGTCGAGGTCGGTGGAGTCGACGGTGGTGACGCCTTCTGCGGCGTTCATGAAGTCGACGACGCGGGAGTCCGCCGCATCGCGCCTGCGCAGGGCCTCACCGACGTGGGCGGCGGAATGGCCGGTCAGCTCCGCGGAACGCCTCGCCATTCTAACGGCTTCGTCGGCGGTGAGCAGGATGCGGACCGGCGCATCCGGGCACACCACCGTGGTGATGTCGCGGCCCTCGACGACGATCCCGTCGCGGTCGGTGTGCCGGATGATGTCGCGGAACAGCTGCGTGAGGAACGCCCGCACCTCCGGCACCCGTGCGATCGGCGCGACGACGGCCGTCACGTCCGGGGTGCGGATGGTCTCGGTCACGTCGGTGTCGCCGACGAACACGTGGTAGGTGTCCGGGTCGGTCCCGATCCGGTAGTCGAAGTCGGGCAGCGCGTCGATGACGACGTTCGAGTCGGTCGGGTCGAGCTCGCGCGCGACGACGTACCAGGCCAGGGCGCGGTAGGCGGCTCCGGTGTCGAGGTACGCCCAGCCCAGCCGGCGTGCGGCCGCCTTGCTGACGCTCGACTTGCCGCTGCCCGCGGGCCCGTCGACCGCGACCACGATCGTCTCGGTCATCCGGTGATCCTCCATCCACGTTCGGTCAGGTCCGTCACGGTCCGGTGTTCGACCTCGGGGAGCACCGCGATATCGGCGAGGCCGAACGGCGCTCCCGGCGAGTGCTCCAGCCGCAGGTCCTCCATGTTCACGCCGAGCTCGCCGAGCTCGTGCAGCAGCCGGGCCAGCTCGCCCGGGCGGTCCTCGACCATCACCACGAAGCGCGCATACCTCCGGTCCTGGCCGTGCTTGCCCGGCAGGCGCGAGACGCCGGTGTTGCCGCCGGCGATCTCCTCCGCGATCGTGCGCCGGGCGCCGGCGGCGTCGACGTCGCCGAGCGCGACCAGCACCCGGTCGAGGTCATCCCGGTAGGCGCGCAGGATCTCGACGATCGCCGGCGCGTTCGCTCCGAGGATCTGCACCCACAGCTCCGGCTCGCTCGCCGCGATGCGGGTCACGTCACGGACGCCCTGGCCGGCCAGCGCGAGCGCGGCGTCGGGCGAGTCGGCGAGCCGCTTCGCCATGAGCGACGACACGATCTGCGGCGCGTGCGAGACGAGCGCGACGGCGGCGTCGTGCTCGTCGGCGGCCATCTCGACCGGCGTGGCTCCGAGGTCGAGGATGAGCGCTTCGACCAGGCTGACCGCCGAGCGCGGGTTCTCGGGACGCGCGGCGACGACCCACGGCCGCCCAATGAAGAGGTCGGCGCGGGCAGAGGAGGGGCCGCCGCGCTCGCGCCCGGCCAGCGGATGGCCGCCGACGTAGCGCGAGAGGTCGAGCCCGGAGCCCTCGAGTTCGGCGAGCGGCGCGACCTTGACGCTCGCCACATCCGTGACCACCGCCTCCGGATGCGTCGCCAGCTCGTCGGCGACGACGCGGCCGGTCAGATCCGGCGGCACCGCCACCACGATCAGCGCGGGCTCCACTCCCCCGTCGTCCACGCGACCCGCGCCATAGTCCGCCGCCAGCCGCAGGTGGGCGGGCGAGGCGTCGGCGAGCACCACGTCGACACCACGGGCGCGCAGCCCCAGTCCGACGGAGGCGCCGAGCAGCCCCGCGCCGACGACGCGGACGGGGCCGGCGAGGCGGGCGGGAGTGTCAGTCACCCGTCCACCTTAGCCAGCGCCGCCGACCCTCGTTTTCGCGTCCGTTGCGAAGGGAGGAGGATGCGGTCCTCCGAGTCGCGGATTCCTCCGTTCCAGGCGTTCCATCGGCGCGTCGCCCCGGAATTCCTCCCTTTTGCTCAGGAGGCGCGACGCGCCCCCGGCCAGGCGTCTCCGGCGCCGCTCTGCGCGGCAGCGTGCCAAACGGAGGAGTTCCGGCCCGACACGCCGGGCCGGCGCGCGAAAGGGAGGAATGCGGCCGGCGGCGGAGTCCGGATCTCCTCCGTCACGGCCGAGGCGTAGCGGGCCGCCGGCGGGTCGGGCCGTGTCAGCCTTCGCGGGAGATGGTCAGCAGCTTGCCGAGCTCGTCCTTCGTGAGGTCGCGCAGCTGGCCAACCTTCAGCGTCCCCAGGTGCAGCGGGCCGAACTGCCGCCGCACCAGTTCGACCACCGGGTGCCCGACCTCGGCGAGCATGCGCCGCACGATTCGGTTGCGCCCAGAGTGCAGCGTGATCTCGACCAGCGACTCGCCGTCCCGCTGGTTCGACTGCAGCAGGCGCGCCTTGTCGGCGGCGATCGGCCCGTCCTCGAGCTCCACGCCCTTCGTCAGCCGTCCGATCGTCTGCGGCGTCATCACGCCGCGCACCCGCGCGATGTAGGTCTTGGTGACCCCGAACGACGGATGCGCGAGCACGTGCGCCAGCTCGCCGTCGTTCGTGAGGATGAGCAGACCCGAGGTCTCCGCATCCAGCCGGCCGACGTTGAACAGCCGCTCCGGGTACTGCGCCGTGAACCGCGACAGGTCGGGCCGCCCCTGCTCGTCGCGCATCGAGCTGACCACGCCGACCGGCTTGTTGAGCATGACGTAGCGGCGGGAGGTGTCGAGCTGCACGGCCGTGCCGTCCACCGCGACCTTGTCGACCGCGGGGTCGACGCGCGTGCCGAGCTCCTGGACGACCTTCCCGTTCACGGTCACCCGCCCGGCGACGATCAGCTCCTCCGACACGCGCCGCGACGCCACGCCGGCGGCCGCCATCACCTTCTGCAGGCGCTCTCCCTGGGAGCCCTGCGCCCCGTTCTCAGCGGACATCGCCCTCGAACCCGTCCACGCCGTCGCTGAGCAGCGGCGAGATCTTCGGCAGCTCGTCTACGGAGTTGATGCCGAGCTGGCTAAGCAGCAGGTCGGTGGTGCCGTAGTTGATCGCGCCGGTCTCGCTGTCCGTGAACAGCTCCGTGATCAGGCCGCGGCCGAGCAGCGTGCGCACCACCGAGTCCACGTTGACGGCACGGATGGATGCGATGGCGCCGCGGCTGATCGGCTGCTTGTAGGCGATCACCGCCAGCGTCTCCAGAGCCGCCTGGGACAGTTTGGTCGGGTTCTGCTGCAGCACGTAGCCCGAGACCACGGCGTCGAACTCCTCGCGGACGTAGATCCGCCATCCACCGCCGACCTCGCGCAGCTCGAACCCGCGCCGGACGCCGCCGCCCTCTCCGTCGAAGTCGGCCACCAGCGCCGCGATCGCCGTGCGCACCCGCTTCACGGGCGCGCCGACCGCCGTCGCCAGCGTCACCAGGCTCATCGGCTCGTCGGCGACCATCAGGATGGCCTCCAGCGCCCGCTCGATCTGCGCGTCCTCGACCGGCGCCGGCACCTCGGTGGTGTCCGTCACCTCGTCGCCCTCGACGACGACGTCGTCGGCCACATCCTCAACCGTCATAGTCGGCTCCCAAGTTCGACAGGTTCTCCTCGGACCAGTGCTCGGCGGTCCATCGCAGGGTCAGCTCCCCGAGCGGTTCCAGCTGCTCGAAGGCGAGCGCCGCACGCCGGTACAGCTCCAGCACCGCAAGGAACCGCGCCACGACGACGCCCTTCTGCTCGGCGCCCGCCACCAGCTGCCGGAAGCTCATCGGCTCGCCGTGCCGCAGCATCCCCACCACGATCGCCGCCTGCTCCCGGATGCTGACCAGCGGCGCGTGCAGGTGGTCCAGCCCGACGACGGGCACCTCCCGCGGCGTCATCGCCAGGGTCGCGAGGGCGGCGAAGTCGTCGAGGCTCAGCGTCCATACCAGTTCCGGGGTGCGCTGGCGGAACTTGTCCTCCAGCCGTACCAGGCGCGCGTGCCGGGCGCCCTCGGCCTCGAGTCGCTGCGCGAACCAGGCCGAGGCCTCCTTGAACGCGCGGTACTGCAGCAGGCGGGCGAAGAGGAGGTCGCGGGCTTCGAGCAGCGCGACGTCCTCCGCATCCACCAGTTCGCCCTGGGGCAGGAGTCCGGCCACCTTGAGGTCGAGCAGGGTGGCGGCGACGAGCAGGAATTCGCTCGCCTCATCCAGGCTGTCGTCGGTGTCGAGCTGGCGGAGGTAGGCGATGAACTCGTCGGTCACCTTGCTGAGCGAGATCTCGGTGATGTCGAGCTCGTGCTTGGTGATCAGCGACAGGAGCAGGTCGAACGGACCCTCGAAGTCGCCGAGGGACACGCGGAAGCCCGGGGCGTCCTCCGGCTGCGCGACGTCGGGCAGGTCAGGCGACGGCGCCACGGAACACCAGTTCCCGCGCCAGCTGCCGGTACGCCTCCGCAGCCTGGTGCTCGGGCGCGAACTGCGTGATCGGGGTGGCCGCGACCGACGCGTCCGGGAACTTCACCGTGCGCGAGATGACGGTCTCGAGCACGCGGTCGCCGAAGGCGTCGACGACGCGCTCCAGCACCTCGCGCGAATGCAGCGTGCGGGAGTCGTACATCGTGGCGAGGATGCCGTCCAGCTCGATCGCCGGGTTCAGCCGCTCACGGACCTTGTCGATCGTCTCGATGAGCAGGGCGACGCCGCGCAGTGCGAAGTACTCGCACTCCAGCGGGATGAGGACGCCGTGGCTCGCGGTCAGGGCGTTGACGGTCAGGATGCCGAGCGACGGCTGGCAGTCGACCAGGATCACGTCGTAGTCGTTCGCGACCTTGCGCAGCACGCCGGCCAGGATCTGCTCGCGGGCCACCTCGTTGACGAGGTGCACCTCGGCGGCCGACAGGTCGATGTTGGCCGGGATGATGTCGAGATTCGGCACGGAGGTGTGCTGGATGGCTCCCTGCACGTCGGCATTGCGGTTGAGCAGCAGGTCGTAGATGGTCGTGACGTCGTGCGTCCGTGCGCCGAGGCCCGCGGACAGCGCGCCCTGCGGGTCGAAGTCGACCGCGAGGACGCGTCGGCCGTAGTCGGCGAGCGACGCGCCGAGGTTGATGCTGGTCGTCGTCTTGCCGACGCCGCCCTTCTGGTTGCAGAGGGCGATGATCTTGGCGGGACCGTGCTGCGCGAGCGGGGCCGGCACCGGGAAGGCGCGCAGCGGACGGCCGGTGGGCCCGGGCTTCGCGGCGACGGATGCCTCATCCATGCCCGGAAGCTGGGTCTCGACCTCGTCGTTGCGCGTCACCTGGGTGTTCCTCGTCCCTCTCGTGGGCGGTCTTTCAAGGGAACAGTCTATGCGCGACGTGCCCCGCTTGCGGGCCGCACGCCCGGCGGTTCGGTACGGTGGTCGCGTGCAGCCGATGCCGTCCGCTCTCGAGACCCCGCGTCTGCGCCTGCGCCCGCGCGACGGACGCGACGCCGAGTGGAACCTCGCGCTGCTCGCCGAGCATCCTGTCGGCCGCCCGCCGGGGACCCTCGAGGAGGAGCGGGAGCGGCTGGATGCGCAGCGCGCGGCCTTCGACGAGCGCGGGTTCGGGCTGTACACGATCGAGGACGCGTCATCGGGCGAGGTGGTCGGCTACTGCGGGCTCGTGGTCGGCCGAGCGAACACGTCCCAGCCGGAGCTCGCGTACGAGCTGCTGCGCGGACAGGTGGGTCACGGCTACGCGACGGAGGCGGCCGCCGCCGCGGCGGACGCGGCGTTCGACGCCGGGTTCCCGGTCCTGTGGGCGACGGTCGCGACCTGGAACGCGCCGTCGTTCGGGGTGCTGTCGAAGCTCGGCTTCACCGCGACCCGCCGTGCCGGCTTCGACGGCGGCTCGGTCTACGTCTGGCTGCGGCGCCGTGCCCCGCGCCGCCGCCACCGCGTCTAGCGGGCGCGGGGGTGGGATGAGGTGTAGACGTCGCGGAGGGTGTCGGCGGTGACCAGCGTGTAGATCTGCGTCGTCGCGACGGACGAGTGGCCCAGCAGCTCCTGCACCACGCGGACGTCCGCTCCTCCGGCCAGCAGGTGCGTCGCGAACGAGTGGCGCAGCGTGTGCGGCGACAGGTGCTCGCCGTCGAGCTGGGCCCGCTCGGCGGCGGCGCGGATGATCAGCCACACGTTCTGGCGCGACAGCCGGGCCCCGCGCATCCCGAGGAACAGCGCCGGCGTCGCGCGTCCCTTCGCCGAGAGCACGGGCCGCGCGCGGACGAGGTACGCGGACACCGCCTCGCGCGCGTACGACCCCAGCGGCACGATCCGCTGCTTGCTGCCCTTGCCGGTGAGGCGGACGACGTCGGCGTCGATCACGTCGTCCACGTTCAGTCCGACCGCCTCGCTCACCCGCGCGCCGGTCGCGTACATCAGCTCCAGCAGCGCCTTGTCACGCAGCGCGGCGACGTCGTCGCCGTCGGTCGCAGCGAGCAGCGCCGACACCTGCTCCACCGAGATCGCCTTCGGCAGGCGGCTCGGGAGCTTCGGCGGGCGCAGGTCGCGCGCCGCATCCACATCGACCCGGCCCTCCTCCAGCAGGAACCGGTGGAAGCCGCGCACGGTCGACAGCATGCGGGCCAGCGAGGATGCGGTGAGCGGCGACTCCTCGCGCGTCCCGAGGTGCACGGCGAACGCCGACAGGGTCGCCGGCGTCACGAGGCGCACGTCGCTCACGCCCTGCGCCTCCAGCCAACCGCTGTAGACGCCCAGGTCGCGGCGGTAGGCCGCGACCGTGTTCGCCGAGAGGCCGCGCTCGATGGCGACGTGCCTCAGGAAGGCGTCGACATCGGCGGCGACGGTCATACCGACAGCTTGGGGTGGCTCGGCCAGGGCTCGCTCGCCGCGCCGAGCGTGCTCCATCCCTGCTCGCGCGCGGTACGGGCGGCGAGCAGCGCGATGATCAGCGGGGCGTTGTGGACGCGCCGCTGCAGCACCGCATCCACCGCCTCGTCGAGCGGCACCCAGCGCACCTCGATGTCCGCCTCCTCCGCCTCGCGCGCGAACGCGGAGCCGGTCGAGCGGATGCCGCGGGCCAGGTAGATCCGGATCGCCTCGTCGTTGCCGCCCGGGCTCGTGAACACGTCCGCGAGCACGTTCCACTCGTCCGCCTCGAGATCGGCCTCCTCGCCCAGTTCGCGCTGGGCCGCGACCAGCGGCTCCTCGCCGTGCTGGTCGAGCAGGCCGGCCGGGATCTCCCAGTCGCGGTGACGAACGGGATGGCGGTACTGGCGGATGAGCAGCACCCGGCCGTCGTCGTCCATCGCCAGGATGCCCACGGCGCCGGTGTGGTCGACGTACTCGCGCGTGATCTCCTCGCCGTTGTAGCGGAAGACGTCGCGGCGGACGTTCCAGATCTTGCCCTCGAAGGCCGTCTCGCTCGAGACGATCTCCGGGCGGAACGGCTGGTCGTTCAGGTCGGTGGCGGTGGTCTCGGCGGCGTCCGACATCAGGCCTCGGCCACCATCTCCGCGTCGGCCTCGGCGACCTCGAAGAGCAGGGCGGCCTTCTGGCGGTCGAGCGCGGCGCCGACGAGGCCGGCGAACAGCGGGTGCGCCCGGTTCGGCCGCGACCGCAGCTCGGGGTGCGCCTGCGTGCCCACGTAGAACGGGTGCACGTCGCGCGGGAGTTCGACGTACTCGACCAGGTGGCCGTCGGGCGAGGTGCCGGAGAACCAGAGACCGGCGTCGGCGATCTGCTCGCGGTAGTTGTTGTTCACCTCGTAGCGGTGGCGGTGACGCTCGGAGGCCTCGTTCGCGCCGTACAGCTCCGCGACGATCGAGCCCTCGGCGAGCGTGGCCGGGTACAGGCCCAGGCGCATGGTGCCGCCGAGGTCGCCGCCGGCGATGATGTCCACCTGCTCGGCCATGGTCGCGATCACCGGGAACTCGGTCTCGGGGTCGAACTCCGACGACGAGGCGCCGCCGAGGCCCGCCTCGTGCCGCGCGTACTCGATGACCATGCACTGGAGGCCCAGGCACAGGCCGAGCGCCGGGATGCCGTTCTCGCGGGCGAAGCGCAGCGCGCCCACCTTGCCCTCGATGCCGCGGACGCCGAAGCCGCCGGGCACGCAGATCGCGTCCACGTCGCTCAGCTGGTGCGCCGCACCCTCGGGCGTCTGGCACTCGTCGGAGGCGATCCACTTGAGCTTCACCTTGGCGCGGTGCGCGAAGCCGCCGGCACGCAGCGCCTCGGTGACCGAGAGGTAGGCGTCGGGCAGATCGATGTACTTGCCGACCAGGCCGATGGTGACCTCGTGCTTCGGGTCGTGCACGGCCTCCAGGAGGCGCGCCCAGCCGTTCCAGTCGACGTCGCCCGCCTGGTCGAGACCGAGCTGGTCGATGATGTACGCGTCGAGGCCCTGCTCGTGGAGCATGGTCGGGATGTCGTAGATGCTCGGCACGTCGACCGCGTTCACGACGGCCTGCTCGTCGACGTCGCACATGAGCGCGATCTTGCGCTTGTTGCTGTCGGAGACCGGGCGGTCGCTGCGGAGGACGAGGGCGTCCGGCTGGATGCCGATGGAGCGGAGCGCGGCGACGGAATGCTGCGTCGGCTTGGTCTTCTGCTCGCCCGAGGCGTTCATGAAGGGCACCAGCGAGACGTGCACGAAGAAGCAGTTCTTGCGGCCGAGCTCGTGGCGCACCTGGCGGGCGGACTCGATGAAGGGCTGCGACTCGATGTCGCCGACCGTGCCGCCGATCTCGGTGATGATGACGTCCGGTGCGGGCTGCCCGTCCGGGCCCGGCTGGGCCTGGAGGCGCATCCGGCGCTTGATCTCGTCGGTGATGTGCGGGATGACCTGCACGGTGTCGCCGAGGTATTCGCCGCGGCGCTCCTTGGCGATGACGTTCGAGTAGATCTGGCCGGTCGTGACGTTGGCCGACTGTCCCAGGTTGATGTCGAGGAAGCGCTCGTAGTGGCCGATGTCGAGGTCGGTCTCGGCGCCGTCGTCGGTGACGAAGACCTCGCCGTGCTGGAACGGGTTCATCGTTCCCGGGTCCACGTTGAGGTACGGGTCGAGCTTCTGCATGACGACGCGGAGTCCGCGGGCCGTCAGAAGATTGCCGAGAGAGGCGGCCGTGAGGCCCTTGCCCAACGAAGAAACGACACCACCTGTCACGAAGATGTGCTTGGTAATGCCGTTATTTGTGCCCGCGTCTGAATAATCCACCACGGGCTTATAGCTTATCACCCCCGGCGGCCGCTCCCGTCCGCGCGCGCCCGTGTCAGCGACGTGCGGCGGACGCCATCTCGACCAGCTCGCGCGCGTGCGCCAGTCCGCTCTCGGAGTCGGGCAGGCCGGAGAGCAGGCGCGCCATCTCGGCGATGCGCTCGTCGCCGTCGAGGCGGCGGACGCTGGAGGCGGTGACCGCGCCGTCGTTGCCCTTGACGACCGTGAGGTGGTTGGTCGCGAACGCGGCGACCTGCGCCAGGTGGGTCACTACGATCACCTGCGCCGATTCGGCGAGGCGGGCCAGGCGGCGGCCGATCTCGATGGCGGAGGCGCCGCCGACGCCGGCGTCGACCTCGTCGAAGATGAAGGTCGGGACCGGGTCACTGCCGGCGATGACGACCTCGATCGCGAGCATGACACGCGACAGCTCGCCGCCCGACGCGCCCTTGCCGAGTGGACGCGGCTCCGCGCCGGGATGCGGCTGCAGCAGGATGGCGACCTGGTCGCGTCCCGACGCGCTGTACGTTCCGGGGTCGTCGGCGTCGCGCTGGGTCACCTCGACCACGATGCGGGCGTCGGGCATCGCGAGCGCCGAGAGCTCGTCGCTGACAGCCTCGGACAGGCGCGCGGCCGCGGCCGTGCGCTCGGCGCTGAGACCGGCGGCGAGCTCGCGGACCAGCGCCTCGTCGTCGGCGACCTCGCGGGTCAGCTCGTCGATGCGGTCGGCGTCGCCGTCGAGCTCGAGGAGTCGCAGGCTGCCCGTCTCGAGCGTGCGGATCACGTCGTCGAGCGTCGGGCCGTACTTGCGCACGAGTCCGGCAAGCTGAGCCCGGCGATCCTGCACGACCTCCAGCTCGGCGGCGCCGTCGGTGTCGAGTGCGGCGAGGTAGGTGGACAGCTGCGCCGCGATGTCGGAGATCAGGTAGTTGGCCTCTGCGACCGACTCGGCGAGCGGCTGCAGCGCGCTGTCGTGCGGGGCGACGCGCTCCAGCTGGCGGCGGGCGTTGTCGAGCAGACCGAGCGCGTCGGCGCCCTCGGACTCCTCGGCGCTCAGCAGCTCGCGCGCGGCCGCAGCGGCGAGCCGCAGCTCTTCGAGGTTGGTCAGCCGCTCGGCGCGGTCGGCGAGCTCGTCGTCCTCACCCGGCTGCGGGGCGATGGTCTCGATCTCGGCCATCGCGACCCGAAGGTCGTCGGCCTCACGGGCGCGGCGCTCCTGGTCGGCGACCAGCTCGTCCAGCTCGGAGCGGTTGTCGCGCCAGCGGTGGAACACCTGCTCGTAGGCGGCCTGCTGCTCCGCGAACGCGGGCCCGGCGAACCGGTCGAGCGCGGCGCGCTGCGCGACGGCCGACCGGAGCCGGATCTGGTCGGACTGGCCGTGCACGACGACCAGCTGCTCCCCCAGCTCGGTCAGGACAGCGACCGGCGCGCTGCGGCCCCCGACGACCGCCCGCGAGCGGCCCTCGGCCGACACGGAGCGGCTGAGCACGAGCTCGGCCTCGGATGCGTCGATCGCATCCACATCGCCGCCGGCGTCGCGCACCCGCTCCACCACGTCCCCGGCGGACGGCACGCGCCAGCGGCCCTCCACCCACGCCTGCGGGCTGTTCAGCCGCACGGCGCCGCTGTCGGCGCGCTCGCCCAGCAGCAGACCGAGCGCGGACACCACCATGGTCTTGCCCGCGCCGGTCTCTCCGGTGATCGCCGTGAATCCCGAGCCGAGAGGCAGCGAGGCGTCGGCGATGACGCCCAGGTCTTTGATCGAGATCTCCTCGATTCCTCCGCGTACGTCAGTCACGGCCGGCGGGCCCCCTCCATCCCGTCACGGGAAGGTCGAACTTGTGCACCAGGCGGTCGGTGAACGGCCCCGGGTGGAGGCGTGCGAGGCGCACCGGGATGGGCGATCGGCGCACCACGACGCGGGCGCCGCGCGGCAGGTCGAAGGGGCGGCGGCCATCGCACCAGAGGATGCCCGCGCCACCCGCGCGGTCGAGCAGTTCGACCGCGAGCGACGAGTCGGCGTCGACGACCAGCGGCCGCGAGAACAGGGCGTGCGCGCTGAGCGGCACGAGGAGCAGGGCGGCGACGCCCGGCCAGACGACCGGGCCGCCCGCGGAGAACGAGTAGGCCGTGGAGCCGGTCGGCGTCGACATGACGACGCCGTCGCAGCCGAAGCTCGACATGGGCCGGCCGTCGACTTCGATGACGACCTCGAGCATCCGCTCGCGGCTCGCCTTCTCGACCGTGGCTTCGTTGAGCGCCCAGCTCTCGTAGACCACCTCGCGGCCGACCTTGACCCGCGCGGAGAGCGTCATGCGCTCCTCGACCTCGTAGTCCTTCGCAAGCCCCCGCGCCACCGCCGTCTCGAGGTCGTCGCGCTCGCTCTCGGCGAGGAACCCGACGTGACCGAGGTTGACGCCGAGCAGCGGCGCCGAGCATCCGCGCACCAGCTCCGCCGCGCGCAGGATGGTGCCGTCGCCGCCCAGCACGATGACCAGCTCGAGCTCGCTCGGCGCCACGTCGTCGCCGAGCACCCGCACCGCGTCCAGAGACGGATCGGCCTCGAGGATGTCGCGCCGTTCGTCCGCGCTGAGCACCGGGACGACGCCCGCGTCGAGCAGCTGCCGTGACACCCGCACGCCCGCCTCCAGCGAGTCCTGCCGACCGGTGTGCGCGACGACCAGGATGTAGCGCGTCGCTGCACCGATCTGTGCCACGTCGTCTCCTCTCGAAAGCCGTCCTCCCATTCTTACCGGTTTCGGGAGCAGGACCAGGCCGTCGGCCCGGATTGTGGAGAACGTTCACCTACCGCGAAAGCCGGACCACCTCGTCGCGCAGCCCCGACGGGTCGGGCGCGCCCGCACGGAACCAGGCCAGGAACTCCCGGTTGCCGTGGCCGCCGGCGATCGGGGACGCGATGAGGCCGGCCGTACCGAGGCCGGCATCGTGCGCGGCCCAGAGCACGTCGGAGATCGCATCGGCACGCAGTCCCGCGTCCCGGACCACGCCCTCCCGGATCCCCTGCCGTCCCACCTCGAACTGCGGCTTGATCAGCAGCACGAAGTCGGCGCCCCGCGCGGCCGTGGCCACGAGCGCCGGGATGACCTGCGTGAGCGAGATGAAGGACAGGTCGGCAACGACGAGATCGGGACGTGCGTCGTCGCCGGTCAGCGCCGCGAGCGAGGACGGGCTCAGCGAGCGCACGTTGACGCCCTCGTACGACGCCAGCCGCTCCTCCCCGGCCAGGGCGGGCGACAACTGGCCGTGTCCGACGTCGACCGCGATCACCCGGGCGGCGCCGCGCTCCAGCAGCACTTGGCTGAACCCGCCGGTGGAGGCGCCCGCGTCGAGCGCGATCCGCCCGGCGGGGTCGATCGCGAACGCGTCGAGCGCCGCGAGGAGCTTGTGCGCGCCCCGGCTGACGTAGTGGTCGGCGCCCGCGACGCGGATGTCCTGCCCCTCCGACACCTTGAGGGATGCACGCACGGCGGGACGCCCGTCCACCGTCACCAGGCCTTCGGCGATCACCGCGGCCGCGTGCGAGCGCGAGCGGGCCAACCCCAGCTCGGCCAGCGCGACGTCGAGGCGGCGGTCAGCCCCGGCCATGCTCGTCGTCGCCCTCCAGGGTGCGCCGCAACTGCTCGTGGAGCTGCGCGTACGCGTCGGCGCGGTCGGCCAGCGGCTGCTCCTCGATCACGTCGAGCCGTTCGACGAGCGCGCCGTCGCCGGGCTGCGGTTCATCGGTCATGAGGCCACCGTACGTCCCGCATCGCCCGTCGTCACGCGACGAACACGCCGGCGAGCGTCTTCTTGCCGCGACGAAGCACCACCATGCCGCCCGGAAGCACGGCGTCGCCGATCGCCTGCTCGGCGTCCTCGACCTTGGTGTTGTTGACGTAGACGCCGCCCTGCGCGACCGCCCGGCGCGCCTCGCCGAGGCTCGACGTGAGGCCGGTGTCGACCAGGGCCTGCGCCACCGTCGACGAGGGCGCCGTGTCCGTGGTGTTCGGCAGCTCGCGCAGCGCGGACTCGAGGGTCGCGGCGTCGAGCGCGGCCAGGTCGCCCTGGCCGAACAGCGCCTCGGACGCGGCGATGACCGCCTCCGTCGCCTCCACCCCGTGCACCAGCGCAGTCACTTCGAACGCGAGCCGGCGCTGCGCCTCGCGGCGGAACGGCTCCTCGGCCACCTTGCGCTCCAGCTCCTCGATCTCGGCGCGCGAGAGGAACGTGAACACCTTGAGCCGCGCGATCACGTCGGCATCGTCGGTGTTCAGCCAGAACTGGTACATCGCGTAGGGCGTCGTGAGCCGCGGGTCGAGCCAGATGGCGTTGCCCTCGCTCTTGCCGAACTTCGTGCCGTCGCTGTTGGTGATGAGCGGCGTGCCGATCGCGTGGACGTGGACGCCCTCCACCTTGCGGATGAGCTCGGTGCCGCTGGTCAGGTTGCCCCACTGGTCGCTGCCGCCGGTCTGCAGCACGCAGCCGTACTGGCGGTACAGCTCCAGGAAGTCCATGCCCTGCAGGATCTGGTAGCTGAACTCCGTGTACGATATGCCCTCGTCGGAGTTCAGGCGCGCGGCGACCGCGTCCTTCTTGAGCATGGTGCCGACGCGGAAGTGCTTGCCGATCTCGCGCAGGAAGTCGATCGCCGAGAGCGGCGCCGTCCAGTCGAGGTTGTTGACCAGCCGGACCGCGTTGTCGCCCTCGTCGGAGAGGTAGCGCGTGACCTGGGCCTGCAGGTAGCCGACCCACTCGGCGACGGTCTCCTTCGTGTTCAGAGTGCGCTCGGCGGTCGGGCGCGGGTCGCCGATGAGACCGGTCGAGCCGCCGACGAGGCCGAGCGGCTTGTGGCCGGCGAGCTGGAGGCGGCGCATGGTGAGGAGCTGCACGAGGTTGCCCAGGTGCAGGCTCGGCGCCGTCGGGTCGAAACCGCAGTAATACGTGATCGGCTCCCCAGCGAGGAGCTCTTTCAGGGCGGCTTCATCCGTGGAGACGTGGATGAGGCCGCGCCAGACGAGCTCGTCCCAGACGTCGTCGAAGGACGCGTCGTTGGTCTGCGCGGTGAGGCTCTGCGCGCGGGAGGTCGCGGTGTCGGACATGGGTACAACCGTACCAATGCGCGGGAGGCCGCTTCCGCAACTCCGATCAGGATCAGAGACCTGATTCACTAGCGATCAGGTGTGTAGACCTGATAGCATGTCGGTCAGGCGCACAGACCTGATGAGGAGGCGAGATGTTCGCCATCACTGCCGACCAGATCGACAGTCGCGGGCGTACGGACGCCGTCGCCCCCGCGCTCGCGGCGCTGCGCGGGCGCTTCGGCCCGCGGCTGGCGCTTCCGCCGGACCGGAACGCCGGAGACGAGCTCCAGGTCCTCACCGAGGACGCGGCCACCGCGCTGGACATCCTCCTGACGCTCTCCCGGGACGACGCCTGGAGCATCGGGCTCGGTCTCGGGCCGGTCCGGCTCCCCCTCCCCGAGAGCACGCGCGAGGCCACCGGCGACGCCTTCGTGGCCGCACGCGCCGCCGTCACCCGTGCGAAGCGCACGCCTTACCGGCTCGCGGTCGAAGCCGTCGCCTCCCCCGAGGAGGCGGCCGACGTCGAGGCGCTGCTCACCCTCCTGCTCGCGGTGCGGGCGGCCCGGACGCCCGCGGGCTGGGAGCTGTACGACCTGGTGCGCTCGGGCCTCAGCCAGAAGGAGGCCGGAGCCCGCCTGGGGATCACCCCGCAGTCCGCGAGCGACCGCGCCCGTGCCGCAGGCCTGCGCGTCGAGCTCGCCGCCCTGCCCGCCCTCACTAGGCTGTTGGAACGCGCCGACGCCGCCCAGGCCGGCGACACGGGAACCCGGGAGGACGCATGACGAGCTGGCCGCTGCCGCTGCCCCTTCTGCTGAACCAGGCCGTCCCCGTCGTCCTCTGGACGCTCGTGGTGCTGCTGCTCGCCGCGTCCCTCGGCTGCATCGTCGCCACCCTGCGCACCCCGCGGCGCCCGCTCGTCTACAGCGCCGCCGCCCTGCTCGCCGCGGCCGTCGTCGTCGTCCTCATCCCGAGTCAGCACGCGCCCTTCGCGGTGCGGATCGTCATCGGCATCCTGGCGCTCGCGCTCGCGGTGCTCGGCGGCTGGCCGGCATCGCAGCTGGTCCTCGTGCTCGCCACCCGCAGCACGACCGAGCCCAGCGCGCACGACGGCATCCTGGTGCGGGCGCTCACGCCCGAGGGGGTCACGACGCGCGAGGTGCTGCGCGGTGGGACCACGATCGGCCTGCTCGAACGGCTCGCCGCGGCCGGCACGATCATGGCCGGCTTCCCCGAGGGCCTGGCCGTGCTGATCGCCATCAAGGGCGTCGGCCGGTTCACCGAGCTGGAGCAGGCGGAAGCGCGCGAGCGGTTCCTCATCGGCACGCTGACCAGCATCATCTGGGCGTGCATCTGCGCCGGCGTGTTCCGGATCGCCGCGGGCTGACGCGTCAGTCGTCCGACTTGGGATGCCGCTTATACGGCGAAACCGTCGGATCCCCCGGCAGCCAGTAGCGCCATGGGAACGCCAGCCCACCTCCGGCGCCGGAGACGCCGGTGCGCGGTCCGGTCTCGTATTCCGTCTGGTTCGCCGGCAGCTCGATCGAGAACGGCGGCTCGAACAGGTCGGCGCCGTCGTCGGCGAGGCTCATCCCGGCCGCCACGACCAGCCGGGCGGGTCCACGGGCGAGATCGCGGGGCGGGATGCGCCTCCCGCTCGCCCCGACGCGTCGCTGCTCGGCCAGGTCCTCCCCTTCGATCACCTCCGCACCGCGCAGCAGCACCGCCGACGCCTCGCCCTCCGGCGAGCAGACGATGTTGGCGCACACGTGCATCCCGTAGGTGAAGTACGTGTAGATGTGGCCGGGCGGCCCGTACATGACCGCATTTCGCTTGGTGCGGCCGCGGAACGCGTGCGAACCCGGGTCGAGGCCGTCGCCGATGTACGCCTCCACCTCCGTGATGCGCAGCGCGACCGTCCCCTCCGGCGACTCGTGCCGCAGCACGGCGCCGAGGAGCCGCGACGCGACCTCCAGAGACGACGCCAGGAACTCGTCGCGCGAAGGCCGGTACAGCGTCACGTCAGAAGATCCGGCCGCCCGCGACCACGGCGACGATGAGGCCGACCACGATCACCGCGACGGCCACCGTGACGATCACGGGGATGATCCACGGGTACTTGCGCTCGGGCTGGAATCGGGCCATCAGACGAGGTCTCTCTTCGCTGCGCGGAGGGCCAGCGCGGCCTTCCGGACGTGGTCTGTCAGGGCGGCGAGCTGGTCCGCGACCCGGTCGGGAGCGGTGCCGCCGACACCGTCGCGGCTGGCGACCGAGCCCTCGACCGAGAGCACCGACCGCACCTCCGGGGTGAGCAGCGGCGACACGGCGGCAAGCTGCTCGTCGGACACCTCGTGCAGCTCCAGCCCGTTCTCCTCCGCCACGCGGACCAGGCTGCCGCTCAGTTCGTGCGCGACGCGGAACGGGACGTGCTGCTTCACCAGCCACTCGGCCACATCCGTCGCGAGCGAGAAGCCCTGCGGTGCGAGCTCCGCCATCCGCTCGGTGTGGAAGCGCAGGGTCGCGACCATGCCGGTGAAGGCGGGGAGCACCAGCTCCAGCGTGCGCACCGAGTCGAAGACCGGCTCCTTGTCCTCCTGCAGGTCGCGGTTGTACGCGAGCGGGAGACCCTTGAGCGTCGTCAGCAGGCCGGTCGCGTTGCCGATCAGGCGGCCGGCTTTGCCGCGCGCGAGCTCGGCGATGTCGGGGTTCTTCTTCTGCGGCATGATCGACGACCCGGTCGAGTAGCCGTCATCGAGCGTGACGAAGCCGAACTCGCGGGTGTTCCAGAGGATGATCTCCTCGGCGAACCGGGAGAGGTCCACGCCGATCTGCGCGGCGACGAACGCGAACTCGGCCACCACATCGCGCGCGGCCGTGCCGTCGATGGAGTTCTCCGAGCTCCGGGCGAAGCCGAGCTCGCGGGCGACGAGCAGCGGGTCGAGGCCGAGCGTCGAGCCGGCGAGCGCCCCGGAGCCGTACGGCGAGACGTTCGCGCGGGAATCCCAGTCGGCCAGTCGCTGCAGATCGCGGACCAGGGGCCAGCAGTGCGCGAGCAGGTGGTGCGCGAGCAGCACCGGCTGAGCGTGCTGCAGGTGCGTGCGGCCGGGGAGGATGGCGGCGGAATGCGCGTCGGCCTGGGACGCGATGGCGTCGATCAACGCGATCAGCTGTTCGGCGATGACGCCGGCGTGGTCGCGCAGGTAGAGGCGGATGAGCGTGGCGATCTGGTCGTTGCGGCTGCGGCCGGCGCGCAGCTTGCCGCCGAGGTCCGCGCCCGCGCGCTCGATCAGGCCGCGCTCGAGGGCGCCGTGCACGTCCTCGTCGGTGTCGGCTGCGGTGAAGGCGCCGGAGGCGACGTCGGCGTCGAGCGCGTCGAGGGCGGCGAGCATCCCATCCAGCTCCTCGGGGGTGAGGTAGCCGGCCGCGGCGAGCGCCCGGGCGTGCGCGCGGGAGCCCGCGATGTCGTAGGCGGCGAGCTCCCAGTCGAAGTGGGTGGACTTGCTCAGCGCGGCGAGCTCGGGCGACGGGCCTCCGGCGAACCGTCCGCCCCAGAGCGAGCCCTCGCCGGTCCTGCCGCCACCGGCGCCTGCGGATGCAGCGGTTCCGTCGGTCATGCGCCCGCCTCCGTGTTCTTCTCCAGCAGCCAAGCCAGCAGGGCCTTCTGCGCGTGGAGGCGGTTCTCCGCCTCGTCCCACACCACCGACTGCGGTCCGTCGAGCACATCCGCGCTCATCTCGTAGCCGCGGTAGGCGGGCAGGCAGTGCAGGAAGATCGCGTCGGACGCGGCCAGCCCCATCAGGCGGCCGTCGACCGTGTAGTCGCCGAAGACGGCGACCCGCTCGGCCTTCTCGGCCTCCTGGCCCATCGACACCCAGGTGTCGGTGACCACGACGTCCGCACCGGCCGCCGCCTCCGCGGGGTCGGTAAGCACGGCGACCGAGCCGCCGGTCCGCTCGGCGATGGCGCGGGCGTCCGCGACGATGGATGCGTCGGGCGCGTACGCCGCGGGGGCCGCGATCCGCACGTGCATGCCGGCGGTCGCGCCGCCGAGCAGGTAAGAGTGCGCCATGTTGTTCGCGCCGTCGCCGACGTAGGTCATGGTCAGCCCCTCGGTGCGGCCCTTGTGCTCGCGAACGGTGAGCAGGTCGGCGAGGATCTGGCACGGGTGGAAGTCATCCGAGAGCGCGTTCACCACCGGGACGCGCGTCCCCTCGGCCATCTCCTCGAGCCCCGCCTGCGCGTAGGTGCGCCAGACGATCGCGGCGACCATCCGCTCCAGGACGCGCGCGGTGTCGGCGATCGACTCCTTGCCGCCGAGCTGGCTCTCGCCGCTCTGGATGACCAGCGGGCTGCCGCCGAGGTCGGAGATCCCGACCGAGAACGAGACGCGCGTGCGGGTGGAGGTCTTGTCGAAGATCACGGCGACGGTCTGGGGACCGGCGAGCGGCTTCGCCGAGAAGCGGTCGCGCTTCAGGTCGGCCGCCAGGGCCAGCACCTCCGCCTGCTCGGCAGGCGAGAGGTCGTCGTCGCGGAGGAAGTGCCGGGTCATGTACCCGCCCTTTCGTGGTGCTGGAGGTGGTCGGTGTCAGACGGCGGCGAGCGCGCGTCCGAAGCGCTCCCGGAAGCCGGCGAGTTCGGCGTCGCCGATGATGAGCGGAGGCGCCAGTCGGATGCTGGACTCGTTCGGCGCGTTGATGATCAGGCCCTCGGCGAGCGCCGCATCGGAGAGGCGGTGCGCCTCCCCCTCGGTCAGCCCGATGCCGATGAGCAGGCCGTGACCACGGACCGCGTCGATCAGCGGGTGGTCCAAGTCGCGGATGATCTGCTTCAGCTCCTCGCCGCGGCGCGCGGCATTCTGAACGAGACCCGCCCGCTCGATCTCGGCGAGCACGGCATTGCCTGCGGCGGTCGCAAGCGGGTTGCCGCCGAACGTCGATCCGTGCTGACCCTGGCTGAACAGCTCGGAGGCCCAGCCGAAGGTCACCAACGCGCCGATCGGCACGCCGCCGGCCATCCCCTTGGCGACCGTGACCGCGTCCGGGAGGATGCCCGCCCGCTGGTAGGCGAACCACTCGCCCGTGCGGCCGACGCCGGTCTGGATCTCGTCGACGATGAGCAGCGCGCCGTGCTTCTCGGTGAGCTCGCGCGCCCGCTCCAGGAAGCCGTCGGGCAGGTCGAGCACCCCGGCCTCGCCCTTGATCGGCTCGACGAACAGCGCGGCCACATGGCCGTCGATGGATGCCTCCAGTGCCTCGATCGTGGAGTCGATGTGCTCCACCCCGCCCGGAAGCGGCTCGAACGCCTCCCGCATCGGCGGCTTGCCCGTGAGCGCGAGGGAGCCCATCGTGCGGCCGTGGAAGGCGTTGTGCAGGGCCAGGACCCGCGTGCGGCGCCCGTGCGGGCCGGTGCGGTTGAGGCGGGCCAGCTTGAAGGCCGCCTCGTTCGCCTCGGCGCCCGAGTTGCCGAACAGGACGCGGCCGCTCTCCCCGGCGCCGGTGATGCGCCGGAGGCGTTCGGCCAGCTCCAGCTGCGGAGGGGTCGAGAAGTAGTTGGACACGTGCGCGAGGGTTCCCACCTGCGCGGTCACGGCCTCGACGAGCGCGGGATGCGCGTGCCCGAGGGAGTTGACGGCGATCCCCGCGAGGAAGTCGAGGTATTCGTTGCCGTCCACATCCCAGACCCGGGCGCCCTCGCCGCGCACCAGCATCAGCTTCGGCGTCGCCAGCGTGCGCATGAAGCGGTCGCCGAACGGGCCCTTCCAGGCCCCGTCCCGCCATTCGTCCGTCTCGTATCGTGTCATTGCCTGTGCCTCGCTCACGCGGGCACCACCTCCGTCCCGATTCCGGACTGCGTGAAGACTTCGAGCAGGATCGAGTGCGGCACCCGTCCGTCGATGATCGCGGCCTTCGCCACTCCCCCGTCGACCGCGTCCAGGCAGGCCGCCATCTTCGGGATCATCCCCGACTCGAGCGACGGCAGCAGCTCGCGCAGCTCGTCGGCGCCGATCTTCGAGAGCAGCGAATCACGATTCGGCCAGTCGCTGTAGAGGCCGGCCACATCCGTCAGGATCACGAGCTTGGACGCGCCCAGCGCGACGGCGAGGGCGGCCGCGGCCGCGTCCGCGTTGACGTTGAGCGCCTGGCCCGCGTCGTCGATGTCGGGCGCGATGGACGACACCACCGGGATGCGCCCGGCTGCGAGCTGCGCGAGCACCGCCTCCGGGTCGACCGCGACCACGTCGCCGACGAGCCCGAGGTCGACCTCCTCGCCGTCGACCACCGCCGCGCGGCGGCGGCCTTGGAAGAGCCCGGCGTCCTCGCCCGACAGCCCGGCCGCGAGCGGTCCGTGCTTGTTGATGTTGCCGACGATGTCCCGGTTGATCTGGCCGGTGAGCACCATGCGCACCACATCCATCGCCTCCGGGGTGGTCACGCGGTAGCCGCCGCGGAACTCGGACTCGATGCCGAGCCGGTCGAGCATGGCCGAGATCTGCGGGCCGCCGCCGTGGACGACGACCGGGCGGATCCCGGCGTAGCGGAGGTAGACCATGTCCTCGGCGAAGGTGCGTTGCAGCTCCTCGCTGACCATCGCGTTGCCGCCGAACTTCACGACGATGATCGCGTCGTGGAAGGCCTTGAGCCACGGCAGCGACTCGATCAGGGTGGCGGCCTTGGACGCCGCCTCCTCGCGTTCGGCGGTGTCCGTCATGTCCTCTGCGGTGTCCATCAGCTGGCGTACGCGCTGTTCTCGTGCACGTAGTCGTGCGTGAGGTCGTTGGTCAGGATGGTCGCCGTCTCCTCGCCCGCATGCAGGTCGATCAGGATGTGGACCTTCCGCGGCGTCAGGTCGACCAGCTCGCGCGGCTGGTCCGGCTCGCCCGCGGTGCAGACCTGGACGCCGTTGATCGCCACGTCGATCCCGTACGGGTCGAACTCGGCGTCGGTCGTGCCGACCGCCGCCAGCACCCGGCCCCAGTTGGGGTCGTTGCCGAAGATGGCGGCCTTGAACAGGTTGCTGCGCGACACCGCCCGGCCGACCGTCACCGCGTCGTCCTCGGACGTCGCGTTGACGACCTGGATGGCGACGTCGTGCGAGGCGCCCTCGGCGTCCGCCTGCAGCTGCTCGGCGAGGTCGCGGCACACCTCGGTCAGCGCGAGGGCGAAGTCGGCCTCGGCCGGTTCGACGACGCTCGCGCCGGAGGCGAGGAGGGCGACCGTGTCGTTCGTGGACATGCAGCCGTCCGAGTCGAGGCGGTCGAAGGTGACGCGCGTCGCCTGGCGCAGGGCCGCATCCAGCTGCTCGGAGGTGAGCACGGCGTCGGTGGTGAGGACGACGAGCATCGTCGCGAGTCCGGGCGCGAGCATCCCGGCGCCCTTCGCCATGCCGCCGACGGTCCAGCCGTCCGGGGAGCGGTGGGCGGACTGCTTGGGTCGCGTGTCGGTGGTCATGATCGCCTCGGCCGCGGCGATGCCCGCGTCGCTCGCGAGGGCTCCCGCTGCCGCGGTGACGCCCGTGATGAGCTTGTCGAGCGGCAGCTGCTCGCCGATGAGGCCGGTGGAGCAGACCAGCACGTCGCCGGCCGAGATCTCCAGCTGCTCGGCGACCGCCTCAGCCGTCGCGTGCGTGGTCTGGAACCCCCGCGCGCCGGTGTAGCAGTTGGCGCCGCCCGAGTTGAGGACGATCGCGGAGACGACGCCGTCCTGGATGACCTGCTCGCTCCACAGCACCGGGTTCGCCTTGCAGCGGTTGGTGGTGAAGACCGCGGCCGCGGCGTTCAGGGGGCCCAGGTTCTGGACGAGCGCGAGGTCGCGGTTCCCGCTCGCCTTGAGCCCGGCGACGACGCCGGCGGCGGCGAATCCGGATGCAGCGGTGACGCTCACGGGGCGACTCCGTTCACGGTCAGGCCCGCGGTCTCGTCGAGGCCGAGGGCGATATTGACGGACTGGATGGCGGCGCCGGCCGTCCCCTTGTAGAGGTTGTCGATCGCGAGCACCGTGACGACGCGGCCCGCGGCCTGGTCGAGGGCGACGCCCAGCAGCACGGTGTTGGCGCCGAGCACGTCGCTGGTGCGCGGCAGCGTGCCGGCCGGCAGCACGTGGACGAACGGCTCGTCCGCGTACGCGGCCTCCCACGTCTGCTGCACCTGCTCGGCCGTCACGTCCGGCTTCACGCGGGCGGTCGAGGTGGCGAGGATGCCGCGCGACATGGGCACGAGCACTGGCGTGAACGACACGGTCGGCGCTCCTGCTCCGGCCTTCCGGAGGTTCTGCTGGATCTCCGGGATGTGGCGGTGCGTGCCGCCGACGCCGTAGGGGTTCGCCGAGCCGAGGATTTCGCTCGCCAGGTACATCGTCTTGAGCGACTTCCCCGCACCGGACGGGCCGACCGCGAGCACGGCGACGATGTCCTCGTCCTCGATGAGGCCGGCCTGGATGCCCGGGGCGAGCGCGAGGGACACGGCGCTCGCGTTGCATCCGGGGGCCGCGATCCGCTGAGCGCCGACCAGGTTCTCCCGCTGCTTCGCGCCGCCGGCCAGCGGCAGCTCCGGTACGCCGTACGCCCAGGCGCCGAAGTGGTCGCCGCCGTAGAAGGCGGCCCAGGCGGCCGGGTCCTCGAGGCGGTGGTCGGCGCCGCAGTCGACGACGATCGTGTCGTCGGGCATCTGGGCGGCGATCTCGCCGGACGCTCCGTGCGGCAGGGCGAGGAACACGACGTCGTGACCGGCGAGGTTCGCCGCGGACGTCTCCTGCAGGGTCAGGTGCGCGAGGCTGCGCAGGTGCGGCTGGTGGGCGATCAGCGGGTGACCGGCGTTGTTGTGCGCGGTGACGGTGCGGATCTCGAAGTCGGGGTGCTCGGCGAGGATGCGCAGCAGCTCACCGCCCGCGTATCCGGATGCGCCTGCGACGGCGACCGAGAAAGTCATGCTTCTTCCTTTTCGAGTGGACGACGGTTGTCTCGGCGACGGCGACGCCCACGTCGGCCCGCGCACGGACCGCCCTGAACGCCGCCTAGCTTCGGCGGTCGCGCAGGCGTCGGCGCATCGCGCGGGCGGCGAGGGCCGCGCGCGTCGAGGGGGTGCACCGGACGGAAAGCATGGGACAACCCTAGCGCGCCCTCCCCCGCCGCCGCCAAATCGCGGGGGGCGGGGGTGTTCCTCCCCGCCTCCCGACGACAAATGCCGCCGTTTGTCACATCGGCGGCTGCGCGAACAGCAGCGGATGTGACAAACGGCGGCATTCGCGCCGAGCGCGCGCCGCTACTCGCGGATCGTCGCCCCGTACAGCTCGCCGGCGTGGGCGGAGCCGGCCAGCTTGGCCTCGGACGCCTCTGCGGCGGTGAGGGTGCGGTCGTCGGCGCGGAAGCGGAGGGCGAAGGTGAGGCTCTTGCGTCCCTCCGGCAAGCCCGCGCCGCGGTAGTCGTCGACCAGGTGGATGTGCTCGAGCAGTTCGCCTGCGCCCTCGCGGACTGCCCGCAGCACGTCACCCGCGGGGACGTCCGCGGCGACCACCAGGGAGAGGTCCTGCGTCGCGGCCGGGAATCCGGCGATGACCCCCGCCACGATCTCCGGCGGCGCGATCGCGATCAGGGCGTCCAGGTCGAGCTCGAAGACGGCGACCACGCGCGGGAGGTCGAGCTCCTGCGCGAGAGCCGGCAGCAGTTCGCCCGCGTAGCCGACCGGCACCGCCTCGCCGTCCGCGCCGAGCGCGAGGAGCTGCGCGGTGCGCCCGGGGTGGAGGGCCTGGTGCGACGACTGGGCGACATCGACCGTCACGCCGACCGCCGCGGCGGTCTGACGCACCATGTCGAGAGCGTCTACCAGACCGGCCGGCACGGCGGCCGCGCCCGGCTGCTTGCCGTGCACGTCGCCGACCACGAGGCCCGCGAGGTGACGCGGCTGGGCCGGGATGCCGGCGTTCAGGCCGGCGAGGATGTCCGACGACGGCAGCGCCGCCCCGGGCGGAAGCGTCTCGCTGCCGATCGAGCCTTCGGACGGACGGAACACCGTGCCGATCTCGTACACCCGCAGGTCGACGAGCCCGCGGGCGAGGTTGCGCTTGGCCGCCTCCACCAGCCCGGGCAACAGGGAGGCGCGCAGGTAGGGCGCGGTCGCGTCCAGGGCGTTGGCCAGCCGGACGGCCGGGACGTGCCCGCCCGCCTCGGCCTGACCGAAGAGGTCGTTCTGCGCCTCGCTCACGAACGGGAACGCCAGTACTTCGGTCGCGCCGTTGTCCGCCAGGATCTGTGCGGCTGCGCGGCGGAGGCGCTGCTCACGGGTCAGGCCGCGTCCGGGAGGGGCGACCGGCAGTACCGAGGGGATGCGGTCGTAGCCGACGATGCGGGCGACCTCCTCGGCGAGGTCGGACTTGTCGCGCAGGTCGGGGCGCCAGGTGGGAGGAGCGACGAGCAGGGCGCCGTCGGCCTCGGTCACGGCGCCGCCGATCTCGGCGAGCGCGCTGCGCACCTCGTCCTCCGTGTAGTCGACGCCGATGAGCGAGGAGATGTAGCCGTCCGGGAGGCGGATGGCCTCGGCGGTCTCCGACGCGTCGAGCAGCGAGCCGAGGCCGTCGGCGTGGCCACCGGCCAGCTGCTCGAGCAGTTGCACCACGCGCCCGGCGGCCGCCACGGCCACCTGCGGGTCGACGCCGCGCTCGAAGCGCTTGGACGCCTCGCTCGGCAGCTTGTGCCGGCGGGCGGTGCGCGCGATCGACACCGGGTCGAAGTTCGCGGCCTCGACGAGCACATTGCGGGTATCGGGGCCGATCTCGGTCGACGCTCCGCCCATGACGCCGGCGAGGCCGATCGCGCCGGAGTCGTCGGCGATGACGAGGTCTTCCGGATCGAGGGTGCGGGTCTGGTCGTCCAAGGTGACCAGCTTCTCCCCCGGCGCCGCGCGCCGCACCACGATGCCGCCGGACAGCTTGTCGAGGTCGTAGCCGTGGATGGGCTGGCCCAGCTCGAGCATCACGTAGTTCGTGATGTCGACGATCAGCGAGATCGAGCGGATGCCCGCGAGCTTGAGCCGCGCGATCATCCACGCCGGCGTCGGGCGACTGCCGTCGACGTCGCGCACGACGCGCGTGACGAACACGCTCGCGCCGACCCGGCCGCGGATGGGCGCGCTGTCGTCGATCGTCACCGAGAAGCCGCTGGCGTGCTCGGCGGACACGGGAACCGCATCCGCCGGGTCGCGGAACGCCGACCCGGTCGCGTGCGAGTACTCGCGGGCGATGCCGCGGATCGAGAATGCGTAGCCGCGGTCGGGCGTGACGTTGACCTCGACGGCAGCGTCGTCCAGGCCGAGCAGCGACACCGCGTCGGTACCGACCTCCGGGTCGAGGCCGAGCGTGCTGAGACGCAGGATGCCGTCGTGGTCCTCGCCGAGCCCGAGCTCGCGCGCCGACGCGATCATGCCGTCGGAGACGTGACCGTAGGTCTTGCGCGCGGCGATCGGGAAGGGACCGGGCAGCACGGCGCCGGGAAGCGTCACGACGACCTTGTCGCCCTCGAAGAAGTTGCGGGCGCCGCAGACGATGCCGCGCACGTCGGCGCCGCCGTCGGCCGCCGACTCGCCCTCGGGCGCGACGCGCACCTGGCACCAGCGGATGGTCTTGCCGTTGCTCTGCGGCTCCTCGACGAACTCCAGCACCTGGCCCACGACGATCGGGCCGGACAGCTCGAAGGTGTGGATGTCCTCCTCTTCGAGCCCGACGGACACGAGGGCGGCGTGAACCTCCTCCGGCGTGGTGCCGGGCTCGAGGTCGACGAACTCGCCGAGCCAACTCAGGGGGACGCGCATCAGACCACCATTCCGAACTGCTGGGAGAACCGGACATCGCCCTCGGCCATGTCGCGCATGTCCTTGACGTCGTTGCGGAACATCAGGGCCCGCTCCACGCCCATCCCGAACGCGAAGCCGGAGTAGACATCGGGGTCGATGCCCGCCGACCGCAGGACATTGGGGTTGACCAGGCCGCAGCCGCCCCACTCGATCCAGCGCGCGCCGCCCTTGAAGGTCGGGTGCCACAGGTCGAGCTCGGCGCTCGGCTCGGTGAACGGGAAGTAGTTCGGGCGCAGGCGGACGCGTGCCTCGTCGCCGAAGAGCGTCTTCACGAAGTGGTCGAGCGTGCCGCGCAGATGCGCCATGGTCAGGCCCTTGTCGACCGCGATGCCCTCGGTCTGGGTGAAGACCGGGAGGTGCGTGGCGTCGAACTCGTCGGTGCGGAACACCCGGCCCGGAGCGATGCGGTAGACCGGGACCTGCTCGCCCAGCAGCGCGCGCAGCTGCACCGGCGAGGTGTGGGTGCGCATCACGAGGTGGGCGTCGGTCGGCTCGACGAAGAAGGTGTCCTGCATCGCCCGCGCCGGGTGGTCGGCGTCGAAGTTGAGGGCGTCGAAGTTGTACCACTCGCTCTCGAGCTCGGGGCCCTCCGCGACCTCCCAGCCCATGCCGACGAAGATGTCGGCGATGCGCTCCTGGAGCAGGCTCAGCGGGTGGCGCGCACCGGGCGTCCAGCGCGAGGGCAGCGCCGTGACGTCGACGGCCTCGGCGGCCAGCTGGGCCGCCTCCTCCGCCGCCGCGATCTCGGACTCCTTGGCGGCGAACGCCTGGTTCACGCGGGCACGCGCACCGCCGACGAGCTTGCCCGCCGCGGCCTTCTGGTCGCCCGGAAGGGCGCGGATGCTCGCGTTGAAGCGCGCGAGCGGCGAACCCTCGGCCGTGTGGTCGTGGCGCACCGTCTTCAGCGCGGCCGAGTCGGTCGCGGCGTCGATCGCGGCGAGGGCCGCTCCGACCGCGGCCTCGACCTCCGATTCGGTGATCTGGGTGGTATCTGACACGGTCACCCAGTCTAGTCGGGGCATGCGGTTCGTCCCGGCCGTCGTCGATTCGGTGGATAAGTCCCGCTTGTGGAGAAGAACGACTCAGGTGCGCTGGGCGAACGCCGACTCGTAGAGACAGACGGAGGCGGCCGTGGCGAGGTTCATCGACTCCGCACGACCGTAGATGGGGACGGTGACCACACGGTCCACCAGCCCCAGCAGCTCGTCGGCCAGGCCGTGCGCTTCGTTGCCGAATACCCAGGCGGTGGGACGCGCCAGCTCGCCGTCGCGGCGCGCGGCCAGCAGGTCCTCCCCCTTGATGTCGGCGGCCAGCACCTGCAGCCCGGCGGTGTGCGCGCGTCCGACGACGTCCTCCAGATCGGCTCCGACGGCGACGGGCACGTGGAACAGCGACCCGGTCGTGGAGCGGACCACCTTCGGGTTGTAGAGGTCGACGGTGCGCCCGGTGAGCACGACGGCGTCGGCGCCGGCGGAGTCCGCGGCGCGGATGATCGTGCCCGCGTTTCCGGGGTCCCGCACCTCCTCCAGGATCGCGACGAGGCGCGGCTGGCCGGTGAAGATGTCGCGGATGGAGGTCGGGAACTGCCGCGCGACGGCGACGAATCCCTGCGGGGTGACCGTGTCGGCCATCGCGTCGAGGACGTGCCCGGTGACGAACTCGACCTCGACGTCCGCCTCCGCCGCAGCCCGCGCGATGTCGCCGTGCTTCTCGAGCGCCGTCGGCGTCGCGAACAGGTCGACCACGAGCTCGGGCCGGAAGGAAAGGGCTTCGGCGACGGCCTGGGGCCCTTCGAGGAGGAAGAGGCCGGTCTCGGAACGGGCGTGCCGCTTGGCGAGTTTGGCGACGGCCCTGACGCGCGGCGAGCGCGGGTTGTCCAGCATGGCACCAGCATATGGGTGCGCTGAACCCGATCGCCCTGCGTCTCGTGTTACAGGAAAGCGGATGGAGGCTGAACGATGAGAACACTCGTCAAGGCGACACTGATCGCGGGCGGCGCGGCGGTCGCGCTCGGGCTCGGCACGGCGGCGGCGGTGGCCGCGACCGGAGACGGCGGGCGGGACGACACGCCGCGCATCGTCCAGCCGAGCGGTACGCCGTCCCCGGCGCTCGAGGACCGCATCCCGCGGCCCACCCCGAGCGACCTGCCGACGGCGGTGCCGGTGCCGGCGCCCGACGACCACGGCGCCGACGACCCGGCCACGCACGACGTCGTCGACGACCACGGCACCGACGACCCGGCCACCCACGACGTCGTCGACGACCACGGCACCGGCGACCCGGCCACCCACGACGTCGGCGACGACCACGGCACCGACGACCCGGCCACCCACGACGTCGGCGACGACCACGGCGCCGACGACCCGGCCACCCACGACGTCGGCGACGACCACGGCTCGGGCGGCCACGGCGCGGACGACTGACCCTCTGTCTCGTGGGCCGAGTGGGTGCCGGTGAGAAACGGAGGATTTCCCATCCGACACGCCGCGGGCCGTCCACTCCGAGAGGAGACATCGCTCGAGGGAGCGCGGATTTCCTCCTTTTCGCACCGGTAGGCGATCGCGAACTGCCCCGCGTGCCCGGAGACGCAGAACGGCCCGGGCCGACGTGAGTCGACCGGGCCGTTCCGTGTGCGATGCGTTACGCCGCAGCGTCCGCCTTCGGGGCCGACGTGTCGGCCGGCAGCGCCTTCTTGGCGGTCTCGACGAGGGCCGCGAAGGTCGCGGGCTCGGTGATCGCGAGGTCGGCGAGGATGCGACGGTCGACCTCGACGCCCGCCAGGCCCAGGCCCTGGATGAAGCGGTTGTAGGTGAGGCCGTTGGCACGGGACGCGGCGTTGATCCGCTGGATCCAGAGGCGGCGGAAGTCGCCCTTCTTCTGGCGGCGGTCACGGTACGCGTAGACGAGGGAGTGGGTGACCTGCTCCTTCGCCTTGCGGTAGAGGCGCGACCGCTGACCGCGGTAGCCCTCGGCGCGCTCGAGGATGACCCGACGCTTCTTGTGGGCGTTGACAGCCCTCTTCACTCTTGCCATTAGTCGATTTCCTTCTTGAAGTACGTGTCGGGATTACTTGCCGAGCATCCGGCGGATGACCTTGGCATCCACCTC
Organism: Leifsonia sp. NPDC077715; assembly: GCF_040686855.1. Taxonomy (NCBI): domain Bacteria; kingdom Bacillati; phylum Actinomycetota; class Actinomycetes; order Micrococcales; family Microbacteriaceae; genus Leifsonia; species Leifsonia sp. NPDC077715. Next base: position 1,202,270 of record NZ_JBFBOG010000002.1, on the reverse strand, counting down.
GGGCACGACCTGCTCGGCGTTCAGGCGGCGCTTGCGGCCGCTGGACTTGACCTCGAGGTTGTGGCGCATGCCGGACTGCTGCTTCATGACCTTGCCGCTGCCGGTGATCTTGAAGCGCTTCTTGGCGCCGGAGTGGGTCTTCTGCTTGGGCATTACTTCTCCTCGTTCGTCGCCTGGGCGGGCGAACTCTCGTCGGACTGAGCAGCATCCGCTGCGTCAGCAACCGGCTCCTGGTCGCGCCCCTGGGCGCGCGCCTTGGAGGCGGCACGTTGTGCGTTGGCCTCTTGCTTGGCCTCGGACTTGTTCTTGAGCGGGCTGATGATCATCACCATGTTGCGCCCGTCGATCGTGGGGTTGGACTCCACCGTGCCGAGCTCGGCGACGTCCTCCGCGAAGCGCTGCAGGAGGCGCACACCCTGCTCCGGACGCGACTGCTCGCGGCCTCGGAAGAGGATCATGGCCTTCACCTTGTCGCCGGACTTCAGGAAGCCCTCGGCGCGCTTGCGCTTGGTCTCGTAGTCGTGCTTGTCGATCTTGAGGCGGAACCGCACCTCTTTGAGGATGGTGTTCGCCTGGTTGCGCCGGGCCTCCTTGGCCTTCTGCGCAGCCTCGTACTTGAACTTGCCGTAGTCCATGATCTTGGCGACCGGCGGCTTGGAGTTGGGCGCGACTTCGACCAGGTCGAGGTCGGCCTCCTGCGCGAGTCGCAGTGCGACCTCGATCTTGACGACGCCGACCTGCTCTCCGCTGGGGCCTACGAGTCGAACTTCGGGGACGCGGATACGGTCATTCGTACGGGGATCGCTGATGTCTTTCTCCTCTGATCAAGCGATGCTTCTCGGCCACGGATCATCGGTGACGATCCGGCGAAAGAGGAGGTCCCACGCACCAGCACGGCCTGCGAAAGAAATCTCGCAGGCCTGGTACAACACCCTGACTACCCCCGCGTTCGCACGCGGTGGCGGAGTGCAACGACCCGGTAACCTGTATAGCGGTCAAGCGCGGGTGGGAGGAATCTCCACTTTCGTACCGGGACAGATGCCCCGGAGCCTGAAGAATTCTAGCAGAGGAAAGCAGTGAGCGACACATCCTTCACCTTCGACGACTCGGGCGCCTTCGATGACGGCGTCGCGGATGCCACGCGCGACATCGCGGAGGTGCCCGCTGTCGAGGTGATCACCACCACCGCGGTGCACCTGATGAGCGCGGCCGCCGTGAAGTGCGGCCTGGCCGACGACCCGGAGCACCAGACCGACCTGGACGAGGCACGCAAGCTGATCGACGCCCTCGCGGGCCTCGTCACGGCGAGCGCGCAGCACGTCGGCGACCAGCACGCGCGCAGTCTGCGCGACGGCCTCCGCTCGCTGCAGCTGGCGTTCCGCGAGGCGTCGGCGATCCCCGACGAGATCGGCAAGGGCCCCGGCGAGAAGTACACCGGCCCCGTCAGCTGACATGGCCTTCACTCCTCCCCCGGCCTTCACCACCCGGCCGACCCTGCAGGGGCGTTTCGGGATGAGCGCGTCCACCCACTGGCTGGCGACAGCCTCGGCGCAGGCGGTGCTGGAGCGCGGGGGCAACGCGTTCGACGCCGCTGTCGCGGGCGCGTTCGTGCTGCACGTCGTGGAGCCGCACCTGAACGGTCCGGGCGGCGACCTGGTCGCGCTGTTCGCGACGGCGGAGGACCCGACGCCGGTCGTCCTCTCCGGTCAGGGACCGGCGCCCGCCGGGGCGACGCGCGAGCGCTACCTCGCCGAGGGCCTGGAGCTCGTGCCCGGCGCGGGTGCGCTGGCGGCGGCGGTCCCCGGCGCGGTGGACGCATGGCTGCTGCTCCTGAAGGACCACGGCACGTGGGAGCTCGCCGACGTGCTGGCGTTCGCCCTCGACTACGCCGAGAACGGGCACCCCGTGCTCGAGCGCGTGTGCGCGACCATCCGCACGGTCGCGCCGCTGTTCACGGAGCACTGGCCCACGTCGGCGGAGCGGTGGATGCCCGGCGGCCGCATCCCGGAGCCCGGCGAGGTGATCGTCGACCCGGCGTACGCGCGGGTGCTGCGCGGGCTGATCGCGGCCGGGTCCGACGCCGAGTCGCGGGAGGACCGCATCGAGGCGGCGAGGACCGAGTGGTCGACGGGCTTCGTCGCGCAGGCCGCCGCGGCCTTCGTGCGGACGCCGCACCGGCACTCCGACGGCGGCGACCACGCGGGCGTGATCGCCGAGCAGGACTTCGCCGGCTACCGCGCGCACTACGAGAACGCGGTGACCCTGGAGTTCCGCGGCCACACCATCGCGAAGACGAACGCCTGGAGCCAGGGGCCCGCCCTGCTCGAGACCCTGGCCATCCTCGACGGCTTCGCCGACGACGAACGGCTCGATCCGTCGACCGAGCTGGGCGCCCACACGGTGCTGGAGGCGCAGAAGCTCGCCTACGCCGACCGCGACGCCTACTTCGGCGACGCCCGCGTGCCGGTGGAGGCGCTGCTCTCGCCCGAGTACGCGGCGTCGCGACGAGAGCTGATCGGCGACCGCGCGTCGGCGGAGTTCCTCCCGGGACGCGTCCCCGGCGCCGAGCCGTTCCTCCCGCCGCTGCGCACCGAGTACACGCCGCCGTCGGGCGTCGCTGCGGAGGGTGTCGGCGAGCCGACGGTCTCCCGCACCGGCGAGACCCGCGGCGACACCTGCCACATCGACGTCGTCGACCGCTGGGGCAACATCGTCTCGGCCACTCCCTCCGGCGGCTGGCTGCAGTCGTCGCCGACCATCCCGGAGCTCGGCTTCTGCCTCGGCACGCGCCTGCAGATGACCTGGCTGGAGGAGGGTTCCGCCTCCACGCTCACGCCCGGCAAGCGGCCGCGCACGACGCTGACGCCGACGCTCGTGCTCCGCGACGGCGTCCCGGTGACCGCCCTCGGATCGCCGGGCGGCGATCAGCAGGACCAGTGGCAGCTGCTCTACCTGCTCCGCACGATCGTCGGCGGGTACACGCCGCAGCAGGCGATCGACGCGCCGGCACTGCACACGACCTCCATCGCGGAGTCGTTCTGGCCGCGCACCTGGGTGCCCGCGGGTGCGGTGGTCGAGTCGCGACTGGGTGACGAGGTCATCGCCGGGCTCGAGGCGCGCGGCCACCGTGTGACGCGGGCGGGCGACTGGACGCTGGGCCGGCTGTCGTCCGTCGGGCGGGATGCTTCGACGGGACTCCTGAGCGCGGCGGCGAACCCGCGCGGGATGCAGGGGTACGCGGCCGGGCGCTGAGGCGGCCTCCGCGACCGCGGAATCGCCTGGCGTCGGCGCCCGAGCACTGCCGCAAAGGCGACGAGACGCCGCCGTCACACTCAGGAGACGGTGACGGCGGCGACGGCGCGCTCCACGGCGGCGACAGTCCGTGCCGCCTCCGCCGCATCCGTGAGCCAGTTGCTGACCGAGAAGCGCAGCACCGCACGCCCGTGCCAGGTCGACGGCGACGCCAATGCGGTGCCGTCGGCCAGCAGCGCGGCTCCGATCGCGCGGGTCCGCTCGTCGTCGCCGAACGCCGCGCAGACCTGCGTGTAGACGACCTCGTTCAGGATCTCGCCGCCCGGGATCCCGCGGATACCGTCCGCGATCACGGTCGCCGCGTCGGCGAGCTGCTGCACCAGATCCGCCACTCCCGCTCGCCCGAGCTGGGCGAGCGTCGCGTAGACCGGCACGCCGCGGGCGCGGCGGGACAGCTCCGGCACCCGGTCCGACGGATCCGCGACCGTGTCGGACGACGCCAGGTACGCGGCGTGCTGCGCCATCGTGCGGTGCAGGGCGGCGGGATCGGCGACCGCGACGATCCCGCAGTCGTACGGGACGTTGAGCGTCTTGTGCGCGTCCGTCGCCCAGGAATCGGCCTGCTCGGCCCCGGCCATCAGCGACCGCAGGCCCGGAGCCGCGGCGGCCCACAGGCCGAACGCGCCGTCGACGTGCACCCACGCGCCCGCCGCGTGCGCCACCTCGACGGCCTCCGCGAACGGGTCGAAGGCGCCCGAGTGGATGTTCCCCGCCTGCAGCACGACGAGGGCCGGACCTTCGCCGTCGTCGAGCGCGGCGCGCAGCGCGTCCACACGCATCCGTCCCTGGTCATCGACCTCCACTGCCCGCCCGTGCCCGAGTCCGGCGATCGCCGACGCGCTGTCCACGGAGCCGTGGCGTTCCGCCCCAACGAGCACCCGCACCCGCGGGCCTCCGGCGAGCCCGTCGGCTGCGGCGTCCCATCCGGCGCGGCGCAGCACCTCGTCCCGCCCGGCCAGCATGCCCGTGACGTTGGCGAGCGTGGCGCCCGTCACGAAGCCGACCTCGGACCCGGACGGCAGCCCGAGAAGGTCGACCAGCCACGCCGCCGCCAGCTCCTCCGCCCCGGCGACGCCGGGGGTCACCGACCGCAGCCCGTTGTTCTGGTCCCACGCGGACGTCAGCCAGTCCGCACCTAGCGCGACCGGCTGCGCGCCGCCCATCACCCAGCCGTGGAACCGCGGCGAGTGGATGCGCATCAGTCCGGGCTCGGCCCCGCGCGCGAGCGACCGCAGCACCGTGACGGGGTCGGGTCCGCGATCCGGCAGCTCACGGCCGAGCGCGTCCTTCACCTCGTCCACGTCGGCGGTCGGCGGGATCGGCCCGTCGCGCACGCCCTCCAGCCACCGCCCGGCGAGCAGGACCGCTTCGTCGAGCACCGGACCGAACTCGTCTCGATCGCTCACACGCGAAGGCTAGCCCTCACCCCCCGGGTGCGCACCAGAGCGTGATCGCGGCGCCGATCACCAGATCGGCGGCCGCCGCTCCTGCCAGCGGATGCGGCGCTCCAGCTGGGTCGCCAGCGACAGCAGCGTCCGCTCGCCGCCGGGCCGCCCGATCAGCTGCACGCCCATCGGCACGCCCTCGTCGGTGACCGACACCGGCAGCACGATCGCCGGCAGGCCCGTGACATTGAGCATCGAGGTGAACGGCGTGTACTGCACCTGCTGCTCGAAGTTGCGCTCCCCGTCCTCCTGGTCGTACCAGCCGATCGGACGCGGGGTGAGCGCCATCGCCGGTGTCAGCACCGCGTCGAACGACGAGAGCTGCTGGATGAACGACCTCTCGTAGGCGGTCAGCGTCGCCAGCGCCTCACCGAGCTCGCGGGCGCTCAGGGCGCGGCCCCGCTCGACCAGCCAGGCGGTCAGCGGTTCGAGCAGGTCGAGGACTTCGCCCTCGGCCGGGATCCGCGCAGCACCCGCCTGCCAGATGGTCCGGAACGCGGGCGCGTACGTGTCGTCCGGTTCGAGGGCGGTGTCCTCGAGGCCGTGCCCCATAGTGTCCAGGAGCTCGGCCGCCTTCGCGACGGCGTCCAGCGCCTCCGGCGCGATCGCGATGTCGTAGGCGCCGTCCCACGCCGACGTGGTCATCACGCCGAGCTGGAACCGACCCTCGCCGCGGACTGCGGTGCCGAGGAACGGTCCGTCGTCGTCGTAGGGCGCGCGCAGTGTGTAGTGGTGGTCGATCGCCCCGTCCGGCCGTTTCGCGATCATCCCGTCGAGCAGGAGGGCCGCGTCGGCCACCGTGCGGGCCAGCGGGCCGTCCACGACGAGACCGGCCAGCGAGGGGATGCCGCTGCCCGCGGGCACGAGGCCGCGGGAGGGCTTCAGACCGACGAGGCCGCACGCCGCCGCGGGGATGCGGACCGACCCGCCGCCGTCCGACCCCGGCGCGAAGGGGAGCATCCCGCTCGCGACCGCGACGGCCGCTCCCCCGCTCGAGCCGCCTGCCCCGAGGTCGGGGTTCCACGGGTTGCGCGCGGGCGGCGCGGCCAGCGACTCGGTGTAGGCGGGCAGGCCGAACTCGGGAGCGTTCGTCTTGCCGAGGCTGACGGCGCCCGCCGCATCCAGCTGCTCCACGATCTCGTCGCTCTGCTCCGGCACGAACCCGGCCATCGCCCGAGAACCGAACCCGGTCGGGACGCCGGCGCGCTGCCAGAGGTCCTTGTCACCGGAGGGAAGCCCCCAGAGCGGTGCGGTCTTCGGCACGCTCTCGGCGACCTCGTCGGCCCGGCGCAGGGCCGCATCGCGCGTCACCGTGACGAAGGCGCCCAGCTGCGGGTTCAGCCGTTCGATGCGGTCGAGGTAGTGGGAGGCGAGCTCGCGCGGCGACACGCGCCCCGTCTGCAGCTCCTGCCAGAGTTCCAGCGCGGTCAGCTCGTGGAGGTCGGCCATGCGCCCAGGCTAGCCCGGTTCGACGAACTCGATGATCGCGCGGTTGAAGGCCGCCGGATCGACGTTGTACTCCCAGCCGTGCTCCGCGGGTGAGAGCTCGACCAGCCGCACGAGGTCCGGGTTCGCCATCGCGAAGAGCACCGACGATGCCAGCGGGACCTGCCGATCTCCGTCGGAGTGGATGACGAGCGTCGGCACCGTCAGCCGCCCCGGGCGCCCCCAGCTGAGCCGGTCGAAGTCGATGGGTCCAGGCAGGCCCATCCGCGCGCTGGCACGGCGGTCGGCGAGCGTCCGGATCGCGAGAGCCGCCGTCCACCAGGGCACACCGCGGTCCGCAGCGGTGGAACGGATCGCCGTACGCCAATCCGTGACCGGGCCGATGAGGATCAGGCGCTCGATCAGGTTGCGGTGCGCGCTCCGCTCGCACAGCCGGAGGGCGATCGTGCCGCCCAGCGACCAGCCGACGAGCACGACCCGCTCGGCGCCGTGGTCGCGCGCATAGCCGATCGCCGCATCCACGTCCTCCCACTCGGTCATGCCCAGCGTCGACACGCCGCCGGCCACCTCCCGCGCCTCGCCATCGCCGCGGAAGGACACGACGAGCGAGGTCATCCCCAGGGCCTCGGTCGCCGGCACCGACCTCAGAGCGGTGATGCGCGTCGTCCCCCAGCCGTGGATGTGGATCGCCCACGTCGCGGGACGGCGTGCCCGCTCCGGCGGGATCAGCCAGGCGGGCGCGGTGCCGCCGGCGACCGCGACCTCGACCTCTCGGAACGGTCGTCGCAACGCCTCGGGACCCGCGTGCAGCTGGCCCGTCCAGTACCCCAGTTCGGCATCCGCCAAGTCGCCCGACACGTGGAGCAGTTCGCGCGTGACGGTGCCCGCGGCGTGATCCCGGCCACGGATCGGCCCGACGACGGCGTGCCCCTCCGCGCCGAACCAGAGTCCGAACTGCCCCCGATGGAGCGTGCGCCGGTCCGCGTCCAGCGTCACCGAGGAAGCGGTGCACGCCCGGATGCGGGTCGCTGGGCGGTAACGGGGATGCACGACCCGATGCGCCAGGCGCAGGCCGGCGCGGTGCGCGACCCAGACGGAGACCGCGCAGGCGGCGACGATGACGGCGATGATGATCCACCCCATACCCAGTAGGACGACCTGTCTGCCGTTTCGTGACGCGAATTCCCTCTTGACATGGATACAGCGAACCTGGTTGGTTAGTTACATGAGTAATGAACCGGTGAAGCTCGGATGATCGACGAAGGCAAGCCGATCTTCGTCCAGATCGCCGAACAGCTCGAAGACGACATCATCGACGGGGTCTACCCCGCCGAGACGCAGGTGCCGTCGACGAACGAGTTCGCGGCGTTTCACCGGATCAACCCCGCGACGGCGGGCAAGGGCATGGGTCTCCTGGTCGACGAGGGGATCCTCTACAAGAAGCGGGGGATCGGAATGTTCGTCACCGACGGAGCACGCGAGCGCTTGATCGCCAAGCGCCGCGACGCCTTCCCGGAGGAGTTCCTCCGCCCGCTGCTGGCGGAGGCCGCCAAGCTCGGCATCGCCCCCGACCAGCTCACCCGCATGATCGAGACGGCCGCCGCAGCGGCGTCGCCCACGAAAGGACTGAGCGCATGAGCGCCACCCTGGCCTTCCCCGGCCCGGCCGTGCAGGTCGCCGGGCTCACCAAACGATTCGGGTCGTTCACCGCGATCGACGACGTCTCCCTCACCATCGCGCCGAACCGCATCCACGGTCTGCTCGGTCGCAACGGTGCGGGCAAGACGACCCTGATGCAGCTCATCACCGGGCAGGACTTCCCGACCGGAGGCGACATCCGCGTCTTCGGCGAGCACCCCACCGAGAACGCGCGCGTGCTCCAGAATCTGTGCTTCATCAAGGAGAGTCAGCGCTACCCGGAGGACTTCCAGCCCAAGCACGTGTTCCGCAGCGCGCCGTGGTTCTTCGAGAACTGGGACGCGGAGTTCGCCGACCAGCTGATCGAGGAGTTCCGCGTGCCGCTCGACCGGCGCATCAAAAAGCTGTCGCGCGGGCAGCTGTCGGCGGTCGGCGTGATCGTCGGCCTCGCGTCCCGCGCCCCGCTGACATTCTTCGACGAGCCGTACCTCGGGCTCGACGCCGTCGCCCGGCAGCTGTTCTACGACCGCCTGCTGGAGGACTTCGCGGAGCATCCCCGGACGGTGGTGCTGTCCACCCACCTGATCGACGAGGTGGCCAACCTGCTCGAGCAGGTGGTCGTCATCGACCAGGGCCGCATCCTCATGGACGAGGACGCCGAGACGCTGCGCACCTCCGCCACCACCGTGGTCGGGCAGCGCAGGACCGTCGACGCCTTCGTCCGCGGACGCGACGTGCTGCACCGGGACGGCCTCGGCGGACTCGCGTCCGTCACGGTCGCCGGGCTCGGGCCGGCCGACCGGGCGGAGGCCGCCGCCGCGGGCCTCGAACTCGCGCCGGTGTCGCTGCAGCAGCTCATCGTCCGCAAGACCGACCTCCGTGAGACAGGAATCGAGCAGAGCGCATGACCGCAGCACATCCCGCACCCGCCCTCGTAGCGACCCCGGCCGCCGGCGAACGCATCTGGCGCGTGGTCCGGCTGAACCTCGTCAACAAGTGGACGACGATCTACCTGCCCGTCATGATCATGGGCTTCATCGGGCTGGTGAACTGGCTGATCTGGTGGATCATCTGGGCGGCCACCCCGCCGGCCGACCGCGCCGGCGCGATGGACGGCACGCAGTGGAGCGGCGGAGCGTTCTACATCTTCGTCTACATGCTGGTGGTCGCCATCCAGGTGATCGCGGCGACGTTCCCGTTCGCGTTGGGCTACAGCGTGACCCGCCGGGACTTCGCGCTCGGCTCCGGGCTCACCTTCCTGATCCTCGCGGCCGGCTACGCGCTCGGGTTCACGATCCTGTCGGAGCTCGAGGAGTGGACGAACGGCTGGGGACTCGGCGGCCACCTGTTCACGTCGGTGTACTTCGGCGGCGCGAACCTCGGCGAGCGGCTGTTCGTGGTCTTCGGATCGATGTTGTTCTTCTTCGCGGTCGGCGCGTTCTCCGCGGCGCTGTTCATGCGGTGGCGGATGTACGGCATCCTGGCCGCGGGAGCGGCGCTCGCCCTCATCCTGGTCGGAGCGATCGCGCTCATCACGTTCACGCAGAGCTGGCCGGCGGTCGGCGAGTGGTTCGCCGCGAGCGGCCCGGTCGGGGTGACGGCGTGGCTGCTCGTTCCGACGGCGGTCGCGGCCGGCGGCGCCTACCTGGCGCTGTCCCGGGCGACGCCGCGCAGTTGAGGCGGGACGGCATCCGCCGGACATGGACGTGGCCGGGAGCTTCACGCTCCCGGCCACGGTTTCATGCCATCGGCCTCACTCGACCGGAGCGGCATCCGCTCCGTCCGACGATGTCGTCGCCCTCAGGCTAGGTGTCGGCGACGACGCATGACGGAACGTGCGGTGAACTCATAGCGGACCGCTAACGTGATCCTGTGCTGGGCTATCTCTACCTCGCGGTCGCCATCGCGACCGAGGTCGTCGCGACCACGTTCCTCAAGTTCACCGCGGGCGAGAACGCCAAGTGGTGGGCGTTCGTCATCGTCGTGGTCGGCTACGTCGCGTCGTTCTTCGCGCTGTCGCTCGCGCTCGGCCGCGGGGTGCCGCTGGGGATCGCGTACGCGATCTGGTCGGCGGTCGGAGTCGCGGCGATCGCGATCATCTCGTGGGTGTTCTTCAAGGAGTCGCTCACCTGGCTGCAGATCGCGGGCCTGGTGCTGGTGATCGGCGGCGTCGGGCTGCTCGAGCTCGGCGCGAAGCACCCGGCGGCGTGATCGCCCGCTAGGCCGAACCGACGAACGCGGCCAGCGCGTCGTCGAGCGTGTGCGCCGGGGCGACCCAGTCGAAACGGGCGCCGTCCCCGCTGGGCACGTACTCTCCCTCCGGCGTGATCACGACCGACCCGAGCAGCCGGCCGCGGCCGAGCTCGGCGTCCTCGTCGGGGAACGAGTGGTCGTACACGTCGTAGCGGTCGCCGTCCTCGTAGACGGTCAGGTCTTCCAGCAGCGGCATCAGAACCTCCTCGTGAACGGCAGCGGCTTCCGCATCCGGATGAGCAGCAGCAGCGGGACGAGCACGTACGGCCCGTTGTACAGCAGGAAGACGACCGGGTTGGGGGTGCGCTGCCCGACCGGCCCGAAGAACTCCACCCCGAAGATCGGGATGGCCGTCAGGCTGATGATCATGGTGGCGTAGATGACGGCGAACAGCTGGATCCAGTTGAAGCCCTTCACCAGGCAGACGATCAGCAGCACGTAGAACGGCAGATAGATGAACGCGCTGGTGCCGGTGATGAACCGCAGCCACAGCGGCTCCTGCATGTACAGCGGGTCGTACTGCGACGAATACGTGTAGTTCCACTGGGCGAGGATGTTCGTCGTCGTCGCCGTCTGCGGGATCCCCAGCGTCGGGATGGCGTCGCTGATGATGCACGTCACGATGAACAGCGAGAACATCACGATGAAGAAGATGTCGAACGGACGCTTGCGCAAGGGCAGGTTCGCGGGCGTCGCCGGGGCGGCGGAGGCGACCTGGCCGGTTCCGGGTGTCACGGTGGTCACGTCGGTGAGCCTAGCGCCGGTCAGCCGGCCTGCACGTCGGCGAGAACCCGTTTCGCGATGGCGAACAACTGGTCGTCGCTGAAGGCGGGGTCGACGCGGACCTGGACCCAGCCGCCCTGCGCGATCATGTCGAGTTCGGAGCCGGTGCGGTAGGCGGAGTCGCCGAGACCCGTCACGTCGACCGCGTCCGCCGGGCGCGTCTTCTCGGCGTAGACCGCGCCACCCGGGAGGACCGCGGCATGCGCGCCCGCGTCCCCGGTCGACCACGCGCACCAGTACGAGTGGACGACGTGGTTGATCTCCAGGGTCGACAGCGCGTTCTCGCCGTCGTCGGACTTGATCGGCTGCGCCTCCACTCCGAGGATGGCAGCGAGATCGCCCTCCGGGATGAGGTCGTCGCAGTTGTCGGCCCCCGACAGCGTCCGGCCCGCAGGCTGCCAGAGCGGCGCGGGCGAGGGAAGGGCGCGCACGGCGGGCAGCGCCGCACCCGATACCGCCGCGACCCACGCGGACTGCGTGTCGTAGGTGCCCGTGCCGTAGTCCCAGGTCCCGGCGCTCAGGGCGTAGTCGCCGGTCAGGGCGAAGAAGCCGCAGAACTGGAAGGAGGCCGGCTCGCACGTCGAGTAGGTGTCCGGTTCGCTCCCCAGCGGGCGATCCATGCCGCCGACGTCGATCCCCGATCGGAAGTTCTCGAACCCCTGCCGTGTGACCCCCGGGACGACCGACACCCATCCGTAGACCTGCTGCTTCGCGGCGCTCTCGGCGGGGTCGCCCTCCGCCCATATGCACTTCAGCGAGCCGACCCGCTTGTCCGCGTACGAGGCCGGATTACGCGCAGGGTCGACGGGGACGGAGTGCACCGGAGCGCGGAAGGCGGCCGACACGACGCCGGGCGGGACGAGCTGGTCGCAGGTCAGCGGCACGCGGACCGTCGGCGCGTCAGCCGCGGTCGCGGTCGGCGTCGGCGTGGCCGACGGCGTACGCGGTGGAGCCGTCGTGGACGCCGGCGACGGCGCGGCGCAGCCCGCGAGCAGCGCCACCAGGGCGACCAACCCTACAACGCCGGAGACACGGAAACGCTTCATATTCCCCCCTCGGAATGCGTCTCTGGAAGGACGCTCAGGAGGAACCTAGCGCACGGCGAGACCGCGCGAAGCCGCCGTTGCGGAAGCGTTACTTGAGCGACTTCTGCATCAGCACCGTGCCGAGCCATCGATCGAACTTGTAGCCGACGCGGCCCATGCGGCCGATCTCGGTGAAGCCGAAGTTCTCGTGCATCTTGATCGACGCCTCGGCGCCCTTGTCGGCGATGACCGCGATCATCTCCTTGAGGCCCGCCTCCTTGGACTTGTCGATCAGCGCCTGCATCAGCACCGTCCCGAGTCCCTTGCCGGTGGACGCGGCACCCAGGTAGATCGAGTTCTCGACCGTGAAGCGGTACGCGCGCTTCTGCTTCCACGGCGACACCAGCGCGTAGCCGAGGAGCTGGCCGGTCGGCGACACCGCGACGATGAACGGCATCCCGAGCTTCTTGAGGTAGGCGTACTTGCTCTTCCACTCGCGCAGCGTCATCGCGTCCTCGTCGAACGTGACCGTGCTGTTGGCGACGTAGTGGTTGTAGATCTCGCGGACGTGCGGGAGGTCGGCCGGCTCGGCGTCGCGGATGGCGTACTCGAACGGCGCCTCCGGCGTCTCCTGTTTGCGCAGGTGGCGCGGCAGGACGCGGCGCTCCTGGTATTCCTCTTCCAGCACGCCTTCAAGAGTACGTCGCCCGTGTTGCCGACGGGTTACGGATCCAGGGTCCAGTCGACCGGTTTCTCCCCCGCGCGTTCGAGGAGCGCATTCGCACGGGAGAACGGCTGGGACCCGAAGAAGCCGCGCGAGGCCGACAGCGGGCTGGGGTGGGCCGACTCGATGACCGGGTTGCCGTCGAGAAGCGGCTTCAACGTCGCGGCGTCGCGGCCCCACAGGATGGACACGAAGGGCCGGCCGCGGGCGACCAGCGAGCGGATGGCGTGCTCGGTGACCTCCTCCCACCCCTTCCCGCGGTGCGAGGCCGGCTCGCCGGGGCGGACGGTGAGGACGCGGTTGAGCAGCATCACCCCGCTCGACGACCAGCCGCTCAGGTCGCCGTCCGGCGGAGGCGTGACGCCGAGGTCGTCGCGCAGCTCCTTGTAGATGTTGCGGAGGCTGCCGGGAAGCGGACGCACGTGCCGCTCGACCGCGAACGAGAGGCCGATGGGATGCCCGGGAGTCGGATACGGGTCCTGCCCGACGATGAGCACCCGCACGTCCGCGAGCGGCGTCCGGAAGGCGCGCAACACGTTCTCGCCGGCCGGGAGGTACGGCCGCCCGGCCGCGACCTCGGCGCGCAGGAACTCCCCCATCGCGGCGATCCGATCGGCGACGGGCTCGAGCGCCCGCGCCCAGCCCGCATCCATCGAGCCGTCGGCGGCGAGCTCCGCCAGCGTCTTTGCCACGGCGGCGTCAGTGCGTCGCGGCGGTCACCGGCGGCAGCGCCGACCACGGGAAGGTGATCCAGCGGTCGGTGCGGCGCCACACGAAGTCGGGCTCGAGCACGGTTCGGGGCTTCGAGTAGAGGCACACCGTGCGCACGTCGGCGCCGGAGGCGGAGATCAGGTCGACGACCATGGCGAGCGTCCGCCCTGAGTCGGACACGTCATCCACCAGGAGCACCTTCTTGGCCTCCAGTGCCGCCGAGTCGAGCATCGGCGGCAGGACGACCGGCTCGGGGAGGCGCGAGTCGACGCCCGTATAGAACTCGACGTTCAGAGCGCCGCAGGCCTTGATGCCGAGGGCGTACGAGATGGCGCCGGCGAGCAGCAGACCGCCGCGCGCGATGGCGACGACCATGTCCGGCTCGTAGCCCGACTCGACCACCTCGCCGGCGAGATGGCGGGACGCCTCACCGAATTCGAGCCAGCCCAGGACCTCCCGTTCCGTCTCCTGAAGGACGTCTGCTCCGGAATCGTCGAGTTCGCTGGCCATCCATCTACCGTACCGGGGCGGCGCGGGTGTTAGCATCCGCGCATGACCTCGGAGAAGACGTCGACCCAGGGCCGCGCGACGGTCGCGATCGGCGCCACCGCCGCGCTCATCGGCTGGCTGGCCCTCGTGGAGCTGACGAGCGGCATCCTGCAGGGCTACTACGTGCCGCTGATCTCCGACATCGTGAAGCATCTGGGCATCCACGACGCCGACTACAACTGGTTCGAGGCGGCCCAGCTGCTGCTCTCCGCTCTGGTCGTGCCGGTGCTCGCGAAGCTCGGCGACATGTTCGGACACAAGCGCATCCTCCTCGTCGCGACGCTGCTCACGGCGCTCGCCAGCTGGGCGCTCGCGTTCTCGGGCGATTTCGTCACATACCTGGTCGCGTTCGCGCTGCAGGGGTTCTACGTGGTCTGGCTGCCGCTCGAGGTCGCCCTGATCTTCGACCGCGGCCGGCGGACGGGCACGGCCGCGTCCCGGACGCGACGGGCCGCCGGTCTGCTGGTCGTGGCCCTGGAGGCGGGGGCGATCGTGGGCGCGATCGGCGCCGGCCTCCTGTTCGAGGCGCTGGGCGGCGACGTCACCCTGACTCTGATCGTGCCGGCCGTCGCGGTCAGCCTGGTCTTCTTCGCGATCCTGTTCGGTGTGCCCGAGTCGGAGCCGGTGCCCGGCCGCACGCTTGACGGGATCGGGTTCTCGCTGCTCGCGCTCGGCCTGCTCCTGATCACGTCCGGGCTGACCTTCCTGCGGCTCAACGGCGTCGGCACCTGGTGGGTCTGGGGTCTCATCCTGCTCGGCATCCTCGCGTTCATCCCGTTCGGGCGCTGGGAGCTGAAGCAGGCCGACCCGGCCATCGACCTGCGCGTGCTGCGGCGCCCGGCGATGTGGCCGGTCCAGCTCACGGCGGGCCTGATCGGGATCAGCCTGCTCGGCGCGCAGGCGCCGCTGAGCACCTACGCGGGCACCGACCCGGCGAACGGCTACGGGCTCGGGCTGTCGGCCGGGCAGCGCAGCATCCTGATCGGCGCGTACCTGATCTCGATGATCGTCGGCGCCCTACTGTTCCCCCTGGTGTCTTCGTGGCTGACGCCCCGCGTGACCCTGATCGGGGCATCGTTCCTGGTCGCGATCGGATACCTGATGTTCCTGCCCTTCCACCTGCAGACGTGGGAGGTCTTCCTCAACATGGCCGTCGCCGGGATCGGCTCGGGCGCGCTCGTCGGAGCGCTCCCCGCCGCCGCCGCGGCCGCCGCCCCGCGCGGGCAGACCGGTGTCGCCACCGCGATGACGAACACCACCAAGACGGTCGGCGGATCCTTCGCCTCGGCGGTGTTCGGCGTGGTGCTGCTCACCGGCGCGGCCACGGTGACCGCCACGGCCGCCAGCCTCTTCGGCTACATGATCGTCTGGACCATCTGCGGCCTCGGCGCGCTCGTCGCCGCGGTGCTCCTCTTCTTCGTGCCGCGACTCGCGTTCGCGGACACCGAACCCGCCTTGGAGTGACCATGTCCGAGCAGCTCCCCGCCCCCGTCGCCGACGCGCTCACGCAGTTCCTGCTGGAGCAGAGACGCATCGCCCCCGGCCTGGTGAGCCGCGCGGTGGTCACCGGATCGGCGGTGGCCGGGGACTGGCATCCCGGCGTCAGCGACATCGACGTCGTCTTCGTCGTAACGCGCGACCCGGTGGACGACCTGCCGGCTCTCGCCGAGCTCCACGCCGCCTCCGACCCGCACATCGACGGCGTGTACCTCACCGAGTCCGAGATCGCGCGGGGACCGGACGTCATCGAGACCGCGCCGCAGGTGGTGGAGGGCGTGCTCGTCTCCCAGCTGCCCGGCGCGCAGCTCAGCTGGATCACCTGGCGGGAGCTGGAGTCCGGGGTGCAGGGCATCGTCGACGGCGGCGACGTCATCTGGTCGCCCGTCGCCGACCGGCACCCGAAGGCGGCGGAGGGCGTGGTCGCCTTCTCGCGGCAGAACCTGCAGGACTACTGGCAGGGCATCGGCGACGGCCTCGAACGCGAGATCGCCGACCGCCCGGACGACGGGCCGATCCGCGCGGAGACCGTGCGCTGGGTGGCGCTCGGACCGATCCGGCTCGTGGCGACCATCGACACCGGCGAGGTCGTGTCCAAGACCGCGGCGGCTTCGTACGCCGCGGAGCGCTGGCCGGAGCACGCGGAGCTGCTGGAGCGCGTCGTCCGCGACCGCGCGGGCGAGCGCCAGGAGTTCACGGCGGCGGACGGACGGGAGGCGGTGGAGCTGCTGCGGAAATGCGTGGCGGTGGCGGAGAGCTGACCGAGGTCGGAATGCCGAAGGGCCCGGCAGGAGCATCCCACCGGGCCCTTCGTGGCATCGCTCAGGCGCGCGCCGCCTCCGCGACGGAGCGGGCGGCGGCCAGGCCGGCCGACAGGTCCGCCTTGAGGTCGTCGATGTTCTCGAGGCCCACGGAGAGGCGGACGAGACCCGGGGTGACGCCCGCGGTCAGCTGCTGCTCGGGGGTGAGCTGCGAGTGCGTGGTCGACGCCGGGTGGATGACGAGGCTGCGCACATCGCCGATGTTGGCCAGGTGGCTGAACAGCTTGAGGCTGTCGACCAGTGCCGCTCCCGCATCCACGCCGCCCTTGAGCTCGAACGACAGCACCGCGCCGACGCCCTTCGGGGCGTACTTGTTGGCGGCCGCGTACCAGGGGCTGGTGGGCAGACCCGAGTAGTTCACCGAGGCCACGTCGGGGTGCGCCTCCAGGAACTCGGCGATCTCCTGCGCGTTCTGCGTGTGGCGCTCGACCCGCAGCGACAGGGTCTCGATGCCCTGGATGAGCTGCCAGGCGCTCGCCGGCGCGATGGCCGAGCCGAGGTCGCGGAGCAGCTGCACGCGAGCCTTGATGATGTAGGCGAGGCCGTCGCCGACCGCGGCCGTGTAGCTGGCGCCGTGGTACGACGGGTCCGGCTCGGTGAGGCCCGGGAACTTCTCGACGTTCTTCGACCACTCGAACTTCCCGCCGTCGACGATCACGCCGCCGATCACGGTGCCGTGGCCGCCGAGGAACTTGGTGGCCGAGTGGATGACGATGTCGGCGCCGGACTCGAACGGGCGGATGAGGTACGGGGTCGCGATCGTGTTGTCCACGATGAGCGGCACACCGGCCTCGTGCGCGACGTCGGCGACGAGCGCGATGTCGAGGATGTTGATCTTCGGGTTGCCGATGGTCTCCGCGAAGAACAGCTTGGTGTTCGGGCGGACCGCGCGGCGCCACTCCTCGGCGTCGTCCTGGTTCTCGACGAACGTGGTCTCGATGCCGAGCTTCGCCAGCGTGTACTTGAAGAGGTTGTACGTGCCGCCGTAGATCGAGCTGGAGGAGACGATGTGGTCGCCGGCCTGGGCGATGTTCAGCACCGCGAAGGTCTCGGCCGCCTGGCCCGAGGCGACCAGCAGGGCGCCGGTGCCGCCTTCGAGAGCCGCGACGCGCTCCTCCACGACGGCCTGCGTCGGATTCTGGATGCGCGTGTAGATGTTGCCGAACTCGGCCAGAGCGAAGAGGTTCTTGGCGTGCTCGGCATTGTTGAACACGTAGGACGTGGTCTGGTAGATCGGCGTCGCCCGGGCGTTGGTCACGGGGTCCGGTGCAGCTCCGGCGTGGATCTGCTTGGTTTCGAACTGCCAGTCGGCGGCGTCGGTCATGGCGTTTCTCCTTCGGGTGCTTCGGGTGCGCGGTCCTCAGAAGGCTAGACGCGCCGCCGCGCGCGGGCAACGCCCTCGAAACACGCCGTAACCCGGGAGAATGGCGGCATGAGCAGCAGACGCGTTGTCGTGACCGGAGCGAGTTCGGGGATCGGGGCGGCGACCGTCCGCGCCTTCCGCGGGGAAGGCTGGGATGTGGTCGCCGTCGCGCGCCGCGAGGACCGCCTGCGCGACCTCGCCGATGAGACCGGCGCCGAGTACGTGGTCGCCGACCTCACCAAGCAGGACGACGTGGATGGGCTCCGCGACCACCTCGCCGCGACCGGCGGGGTCCATGCCCTCGTGAACAACGCCGGCGGCGCGCACGGGCTCGACTCGGTCGAGTCGTCGAGCGTCGACGACTGGGTGTGGATGTACGAGATCAACGTCATCGGCACCAAGCGGGTCCTCTCGGCTCTGCTTCCGCTGCTGCGCCAGGGCGCCGCGGAGACGGGGCACGCCGACATCGCCGTGGTCACCTCCATCGCCGGGCTCACCGCGTACGTCGGCGGCGGCGGGTACAACGCCGCCAAGTTCGCCGAGCACGCGCTCACCGAGGTGCTGCGGCTGGAGCTCAACGGCGAGCCGATCCGCGTGGTCGAGATCGCGCCGGGGATGGTCGCCACCGAGGAGTTCTCGCTGGTCCGCTTCGGCGGCGACCAGGCGAAGCGCGACGCGGTCTACGAAGACGTTCCGGAACCGCTGTCGGCCGAGGACGTGGCGGAGACGATCGTCCACGCGCTCACGCTGCCCAGGCATGTCGACCTCGACCTGATCGTGGTCAAACCGGTCGCGCAGGCCGCGCCGTACCGGCTGCACAAGGGCCCTCTCGCCGTGAAGGGCGCGAAGGGCTGAGACTGTGGCCATGCCCGATCAGGACGAGGACCGCAGGCGTCACGCCTGGGAGCGGGTCACCGGCTACCCCGCCCTGGCGGCGTCGTTCCTGTTCCTGATCGCGTACTCGGTCGGCATCCTGTGGGTGGGTCAGCCACCGGAGGTCACAGTGACGGTCGCGGTCGTCCTCATCACGGTGTGGGCCTTCTACGTCATCGACTTCACCGTTCGGCTCGCGCTCTCGGCACACAAGGGCCGCTTCGTCCGGCACCATCCGATCGCCCTCCTGTCCGTGTTCCTCCCCCTCGCCCGGCCGTTCCTCCTGCTCACCGGACTCGCCCGGATCCGCGCCTTCCGCGGCAACACGCCGTCACATCTGCGGCGGCGGGTGGTGGTCTTCGCAGCGGCTTTCATCGTCACGTTCATC
Organism: Leifsonia sp. NPDC077715; assembly: GCF_040686855.1. NCBI lineage: Bacteria > Bacillati > Actinomycetota > Actinomycetes > Micrococcales > Microbacteriaceae > Leifsonia > Leifsonia sp. NPDC077715. The sequence goes on along the minus strand of NZ_JBFBOG010000002.1, from coordinate 1,183,442 downwards.
TACGTGATCTCGCTCGCCGAGCTCCACGTCGAGCGGTACGCCCCCGGGTCGAACATCAAGACGTTCGGGGACGCCGTGTGGTGGGCCTGCGTCACGATGGCCACGGTCGGATACGGCGACTACTACCCGGTGACGGCCGAGGGCCGCATTCTCGCCGTGATCCTGATGATGGGCGGCGTCGCGATCGTCGGAACCGCGAGCGCGACCATCGTCAACTACCTCAACGAGCGGACGCAGCACCTGCGCCGGCGTCCGGGCGACCAGGCCGATCCTCCCGACGGCAGCGACCGCGATCGCGGGTGACGGGGCTCTGTCGCGGCGGAGCGGTTCGTAACACGTGACCGCGATTCCGCGCGCTCGGGAAGAATGGACGCATGGACTGGCAGACCTCCGCGGACACGGCCCCGTCGAGCTTCATCACGGAGGCTCAGGCGCGGACGCTGCTCGGCAAGCCGCCGGCGAGCGGCGCCTGGAAGGAGTCCGACCCGGCCGCCGGCCGCCGGTTCGCGGGGATCGGCGCGTTCTCGTTCGAGAGCGGCGAGAGCCTTCCGTACGTCCGCATCGCCTACGAGACCTGGGGCGAGCTGTCCGAGGCGCGTGACAACGCCGTCCTCGTCCTCCACGCCCTCACCGGCGACGCGCACGCGGTCGGTCCTGCGGGACCGGGCCAGCGCACGGCGGGATGGTGGCAGGGCATCATCGGGCCGGGCAAGGCGATCGACACCGACCGCTGGTTCGTCGTCGTCCCCAACATGCTGGGCGGCTGCCAGGGCACGACCGGTCCCGCATCCCTCGCTCCCGACGGAGCGGAGTGGGGTTCGCGCTTCCCGTTCACGACCATCCGCGACCAGGTCGCTGCCCAGGCACGGCTCGCGGACGAACTCGGCCTCGATCGGTGGGCCGCGGTCGTCGGCGGTTCCATGGGCGGGATGCAGGCGCTGGAGTGGGCGGTGTCGTTCCCGGACCGCGTCGAGCGGCTGGCCGTGATCGCCGCTCCCCCGTTCTCGACCGCCGACCAGATCGCGCTCAACTCGGTGCAGATCGAGGCGGTCCGCACCGACCCGCTGTTCCGCGGCGGCCAGTACTACGACGCCGAAGACGGCGACGGCCCGCACCGCGGCCTCGCCCTCGCCCGCCGGATGGCTCTGCTCAACTACCGCAGCCCCTCGGAGCTCAACGAGCGATTCGAGCGCGCCTGGCAGAGCGGCATCAGCCCGCTCGGCGGCGGCGGCCGGTTCGCGGTCGAGTCCTACCTCGACTTCCACGGCAACAAGTTCGTCCGCCGCTTCGACGCCAACAGCTACATCACCCTCGTGGAGGCGATGAACTCCCACGATGTCGGACGCGGACGCGGCGGGCTGGCCGCCGCCCTCTCCCGGGTGACGGCGACGACGCTCGTCGTCGGCATCGACAGCGACCGGCTGTTCCCCGTCGAAGGACAGGACCTCATCGCCTACCACGTGCCGGACACGCTGGACGGTAGAGTTCCAGTGGTGATCCGCTCGGACTTCGGTCACGACGGGTTCCTGATCGAGGACGACGCCGTCAGCACGCAGCTGCGGCGACTGTTCGCCGTGTGACCGAGGTTGGAGGGGCATGTCGCGCATCCAGAAGGAGCGTGATCGTCTCCTCGCCTCCACTGCTCGCACCGTCGGTCTGACCGCGACGGCGACGGCGCTGATCTGCCTGAGCGTGCCCGGCTCCCTCCCCCTGCCGCTGTACCTCGCGTCCCTGGTCCTCGTCGTCTGCCTGGCGTACGCGCAGTGGCAGCTCGCCACGCTGCTCCGCCTCATGGTCTGGATGCCGGTGATCGTGGTCGCGGGCGTCGCGCTGATCCTCATCCACCTCCTCCCGGGCTCGCCGCTCGGACCGTCGGCGATCAGCGCGGTCGGCGTGATCGGCGCCGCCGCCGTGGCGTGCGTGTGCGTGCTGGCGGTGACGTCCCGGGCGCGCATCCTGCTGCTGGTCGTCTCGGCGCTGGCGACGCTGGCCGCCCTCGGGGTCACGCTCGGGATGACGCAGTCTCGCCTGATCGAACCGCTGGTCTTCACCGTCACCGGCTGGATCGCGCTGACCGCGACCGGCATCTGGCTCTCGCGCACCGTCCCGCGCACGCTGAAGCGCATCTCGACGATGAGCCGCGCCTACCGCGTCGAACGGCAGGCCAGCGAGACGGAGGCGCGCCGCCGGCAGAGCGCCCGCCTGCTGCACGACACCGTGCTGGCCACCCTCACCCTGCTCGCCCACTCCGGGGTCGGCGTCAGCCATGGCGCGCTGCGCGAGCAGGCGGCGGAGGACGCGGCCCTGCTCCGTCAGCTCCGGCTCGGCTTCACGCCCGACCCGGCTCGGTCCGGCGACTACAAGCTGAAGCCGGTGGAGGAGTCCGCGCTCGGCAAGACGCTGGAGTCGGTCAAGCAGCGCTTCCGCCGGATGGGGCTCGAGGTCAACTGGCACGGCGCCGGGCAGGTGCTGCTCCCCTCCGACGTGCTCGACGCGTTCCTGCTGGCGCTCGGCGAGTGCCTGGAGAACGTCCGCCGTCACTCCGGGGTCAATGAGGCGCATGTCACGATCACGGACGACGAGACGAACGTGCGCGCGATGGTCACCGACGCGGGGAAGGGCTTCGACGTCGCGACCATCGACACCGAACGCCTCGGCTTCACCGAGTCGATCGTCGCCCGCCTGCGCGACGTGGGCGGCAACGCCCGCCTGTTCTCGTCCCCCGGGAGCGGGACGACCGTGGTGCTGGAGGTTCCGAAGTGACCCGTCTCGACGAGCGCACCGTCCCGCGCAGCCCGATCGCCCGCGGCGCCGCCGGGGACGAGCAGGATGCGCTCGGCCGCGCCCGCCTCGACCTCGGCTTCAACGTGGCGACGGTCGCGCTGATCGCGTTCCTGCTCATCCTGTTCGCGATCAACGCGGGCGAGTACGCCCTGCTGGGGTTCACCGTCTCGGCGTGGGTGCTCCTCGGGGTGTCACTGGCCGGAGCCCTCGTGCTGCGGTTCCGCCTGCCGGATCAGCTTCCGCTCCCCCTCTACCTCGGCGCGCTCGCGCTGTGGGCGGGCGCCGTCGCCCTCGACATCGTGGGCACCTGGCCGCTCGACGGGGCGGTCGTGCCGTTGACGGCGGCCGCCGCGGTCGGGCCGGCGCTCCTGCTCTGCGCGCCGGTCCGCCCCGCCCGCGACATCGTCCTGGCCACCGCCGTGCTCGGTGCGACCCTCGCGGTCGTGGTCGTGTGGCGCGCTCTGCCCGACCTCCAGCTGCTCGGCCCTGGCGCGGTCACCGTGGCGATCGCGGTCGCCCCTCCGCTCGTCGGCGTGCAGATCGTCCGAAGCCTGCGCACCCTGGTGCAGCTGGAACTCGACCTCGTGCAGGTGCAGAGCACCGTCGTCTCCCCCGGCTACGCGGTCGGGATGCTGGCCTCGGAAGAGCTCGCCCGCCTCGACCTCGCCGCCGAACGGCTCCTCGACGGCGTCGCCACCGGCCGCACCCGCCTGCCGCTCGACGAGGACACGGCGGACGCGGCCGCCAGCATCGCGACGGAGCTCCGCCTCCACCTCATCCAGGGCCGCAAGGAGACCTGGCTCTACCACGCGGTCACGGAGTCGGCCCTGCTCGGCCCGTCGGTGACGCTGACCGACCCCGACGGCCTGGCCGCCTGGCTGAGCCGCGACCAGCGCGACGGGCTGCTCACCGCGGTCTGGCTGCTCATCAGCGACCCCGTGCGAACGGGCGCCGGAGCGCCCCGCACCCTCACGCTCGACCTCTCGCGCCCGGTCGGCACCTACCCGAAGTCCGCGAATCCCGGCGCGACGACGCTCATCGTGATCACGACCAGCGGTGTGCCGCGAAACGGGGTAGACCCCGCGGCATGGCAAGCTATCCGTAAAGTGGGGCGCTATGCGGAGTCGTTCTCCGGATCGGCCCTGCGGATCGAGATCACCTCGATCCGCGACACTTCCGCCGAACTGGGCTGACCCAGCGGTAGCACCGGGACAGAGAAAGGCACGACATGGGCGAGCAGCCGCCGATTCGGATCGCGATCGTCGATGACCACAAGATGCTCCTCGGAGCGCTCACCGAGTGGATCCGCAGCGCCGCGGACGACATCCGCATGGTGGCGGCGGTGGCCAGCTGGCCCGAGCTGCTGACGCATCCCGAGTTCCCGGTGGACGTGGTCCTCCTCGACCTGGACCTCAAGGACAACATCCCGATCTCGCTGAAGCTGTCGACGCTCAAGACGACCGGGGTGGCGACCGTGCTGATGAGCACGTACTCCGAGCCCGCTGTCGTCCGCGAGGCGCTGGCGGCCGGCGCGATGGGCTACCTGGTGAAGAGCGAGGACGCGGAGATGATCGTCGAGGCGATCCGCGCGGCCCGCAAGGGCGAGTCGTTCATCTCGGCAGAGCTCGACCTCGCGCTCAACGCCGGCGAGCTCGGCGGCGCTCCCAAGCTCAGCGCGCAGGAGCGCCGGGTCATGGCGCTGTACGGCGCCGGCGAGCCGGTCAAGGCGGTCGCGTTCCAGCTCGGCATCTCTGACGAGACGGCCAAGAGCTACCTCAAGCGCATCCGCGAGAAGTACCGCGTGGCCGGCTACGACGTCGGCACCAAGGTCGCCCTCCGCAAGCGCGCCATCCAGGACGGCATCCTGCTCCAGAACGACTGACGGCCACACCTCGCTGTCGAGTACACGAAGAGTGCACGGTTTCCGCGTGGGAACCGTGCACTCTTCGTGTACTCGAAGGTGGGGGCTAGTCGACCGGGATGGGGTCGGGGCGCTGGGCGTGGACCACGCCGGTGTCGACACCGCGGCGCTCGCGCGAGCGGTCGATGCCGAACGACAGCAGAGCGAGCAGGATGCCCGCGACGGCGAGGATGGCGCCGACCACGATCGGCGACAGGTAGCCGAGACCGGCCGCGATCGTGAGACCGCCGAGGGCCGCGCCCGACGCGTTCGCGATGTTCAGCGCCGAGTGGTTGAGGGCTGCGGCGATCGACTGGCTGTCGTGCGCCACATCCATCAGCCGGGTCTGGATGGTCGGCGAGAGCGCCGAGCAGGCGCCGGCCACCACGAACACCGACACGACGAGCCCGACGACCGTGGACGCCGTCAGCCACAGGGCCGCGAGGGCCACCAGCAGGATCGCGAAGAACAGCAGCATGCTGTTCCGGACGCTGTGGTCGGCCGCGCGCCCGCCGAGGATGTTGCCGACGGTCATGCCGAGACCGGCGACGATCAGGATGAGCGGCACCGACGCCTCCGGGAGCCCGGTCACCGTCGTGACGATCGGCGCGATGTACGTGTAGACGGCGAAGAACCCGCCGAAGCCGATCGCGCCGATCAGCAGTGCCAGCCAGACCTGGAGGCGGGTGAAGGCGCGCAGCTCGTTGCGCATGGTCGCCTTCGCGTCGCCGGCCTGCCAGGGGACGAGGAACGCCACGGCGACGAACGTCAGCGCGAAGATCGCGGCCACCACCAGGTAGGCGATGCGCCAGCCGTTGTGCTGCCCGATCCAGGTGATCGCGGGCACGCCGATGACGTTCGCGATCGTCAGCCCGGAGAGGACGAAGGCCACCCCGCGGCCGCGCTTCCCCGGACCCATGAGGGAGGCGGCGACCAGCGACGCGATGCCGAAGTACGCGCCGTGCGGCAGCGCCGAGACGAACCGGGCGAGCATCACGAGCTGGAACGTCGGCGCGACGGCCGATGCGATCGTGCCGACGGTGAAGGCGACCAGCAGCCACAGCAACAGCTTCTTGCGGGGCCAGCGCGCCGCGACCGCCGCGATGGTCGGCGCGCCGACCACCACTCCGAGCGCGTAGGCGGAGATGATCCAGCCGGCCTGGGCGTTCGCGTCGTCGGACGAGGTCGCGTACAGCTGCGGCAGCAGGTCGTGCGCGATGTTGGGCAGCAGGCCCATCGCGACGAACTCGGTGGAGCCGATGCCGAAGCCGCCGAGGGCGAGCGCCAGGAGAGCAAGACGAATACGGGCCGACGACATCGTCGTCGGCCCGTCGAGAATCGGGGTCACCCGCCGAGTCTATATCGAATCGTTTCGACCCGCGGCCATCGCCGCGGCGGATTCCTGCTCGAAGAAGTCGGCGACATCCACATCCCGGGTCTCCTCCGGGCGCGCGACGCCCGTGCGCACGGCGCCGACGATCGCGACGATGACGCAGCCGAGCACCACGCCTCCCACGAGCACGGCGATGAGCGCAAGCAGCGGTGCCAGGTAGATGAGCACGCCCATCACGGCGAGCACGATCGTGTTCAGGTCCACGTCAGTCCCCCTGCTCCAGCGCGGCCTCGAGCCGCTGCACCTTGCCCTCGAGCTCGCCGGTGTAGCCGGGGCGGATGTCGGCCTTCAGCACGAGCGAGACCCGCGTGCCGAACCGGCCCACCGCCTCCGTGGCGCGGCGGACGACGTCGAAGACCTCGTCCCACTCCCCCTCGATGGTCGTGAACATCGCGTCGGTGTGGTTCGGGAGCCCCGACTCGCGCACCACGCGGACGGCCGCGGCGACCGCGTCGTGCACCGACGCGTCGGCCCCCTCGCCACCGCTCGGGGCCACCGAGAACGCCACCAGCATGATTCCCCCTTCGACGGGATGGACGGGTCCCTCGATGATGTCACCTTCTGCGGGGGCGCGGCCAGCGAACCGGGTATCCGGACTAGCGCGGGTCGCCGCCCACCGGCTCCGCGTGCGCCCCGGGCTCCGACCTGAAGGGCCACGCGTGCGCCGGCACCAGGTCGCCGGCCGCCTCCTGGCGGTGGCGCCGCCGCCAGAGCGCGCCGATCGTCCAGCCCAGGATGACGAAGTACATGAGGTTCCGCAGGGTCAGCACCGCGACCATGACCGGATCCGGCACCAGCAGGAAGTCGTACAGGAACGGGTAGAACACCTGCGTCAGCCCCGCCGTCACCAGCACCAGGATGGCCGGCGTCCGGAATCCGCGGCCCTGGTACGTCAGCCCGATCACTACCGGCGCCGCGAGCCAGACCACGTACTGCGGCGACCCCACCTTGTTGAACGCGATGAACGCGGTCACCAGCGCGAGCGACAGCTCCGGCAGAATGCGCGTGTACGGCGTCCCGCGTCGGAGCGCCCGCACGCCGATCAGCGTCACGACGACCGCGGTCAGCGCGAACAGCGGGTTCATCAGGCTGCCCGCGATCCCGGTCCCGCTTCCGCTCACCTGGAACGTCAGCAGCTGCCGGTCGTAGTAGACGGCCGCGCCCGGCACGTGGAACGCGGCCTGCCACATCCAGATCGTGCTCACCGGCGCCTCGATCTGCAGGCCGCGGTCGGTCTGCATCGTGATGAAGCTGAGGATGTGCCACCCCGCGCCGAAGATCAGCGGCACCGCGACGATCACGGCCGACGTGACCACCGCGACGCGCACGATGTGCCAGCGCGACTTGAGCGCCACCACGGCGGCGAGGAGGATGGCGGCCGGCCAGACCTTGATCCACGTCGCGGCGGTGAGCACCACGACCGCGGCCCGTTCATGCAGGGTGAGCCAGAGCAGGCCGACGATGGCGAGGGACGCGGACACCGCATCCAGCCGCCCGACCGCGATCGGCCCGAGCAGCAGCAGGAAACCGAGCCACCACCACGCGGCGACGAGCCGGCGCGGCTCGCGGCCCACGATGAGCACCGCGAAGGCCGCCGCGTTGAGCAGCATCACCATGTTGAGCCACGCCCAGACGTAGCCGTGGTCGCCGAACAGCAGCGGCAGCATGATCGGCACGAGCGCACCGAACGGGTACACCCAGTCGGAGTCGACGCCGACGATCTGCGTGCCCTGCGCGGCGAGCTGCGCCCACGGCTTGTAGACCAGGAAGACGTCGCCGAGGCCCTTGCCCTGGTCGAGCGCCAGACCGCTGATGATGAGGTGCACGACGAGGAACGCGATCCAGAGCGTGAGGGGGCTGCGGATGATCCGGCGGACGGTGCCCGGATCCGCCTCCGGGATCGCCGACGCGCGGATCGGTGCCGCTTCCATCCCCATAGCGCCACATCCTAGGGGATGCGTCGAACGCGGTCCTGAACGCGATGCGATTGCGGTCAGCCGCGCCCGCGGACCAGCTCGCGGACGACATCGGGCAGGCCGTCGACGATGTCCAGCGCGACGATCGGGCCCCCGTCCGAGATGCGCTCCCCCGCGCGGCCGTGGACCCACGCGGCCGTCGCGCCGAGCGCGGCGAGCGCCGCGTGGCCGTCCTCGTCGATCTCGCGGGCGTGCGTCGCCACGAGCGCGCCCAGGACGCCGCCGAGCACGTCGCCGCTGCCCGCGGTGGCGAGCCACGCGGGACCGGCCGTCACCGCGTAGTGCGGGCCGCCGGGGGCGGCGACGTAGGTCGTGTGGCCCTTGAGCAGCACGGTCACCCCGAGGCTGTCGGCGGCCCGCACCGCCCACTCGGCCGGATCGGCCGTGATGTCGTCGGCGGTCACGGCATCCGAATCGTCGTCGGCCCGGGCGGCGAGCATCGTCGCGAGCTCGCGGAAGTGCGGCGTGACGATCACCGGCGCGGAGGCCCGGCCGACGAGGTCGAGCGCACCGGCGTCGATCACCAGCGGGCGGCCGTCGCGGAGTGCGGTGCGCAGCCGCTGGGCGTCGTCGTCGGGGCGGCTGGACGAATCCATGCCCGACCCGATCAGCCAGCCCTGGACGCCGCCCGGCGCCGTGACGATCTCGGGCCGCCGGCGGATGACCAGGTCGGTCGGCCGATCCGCGCCGAGGTACCGGATCATGCCGACGCCCGTGCGCGACGCCCCCTCCACGCCGAGCACCGCGGCGCCGGGGTACCGGTCGGAGCCGGTGACCACCCCGAGCACGCCGCGCGAGTACTTGTCGCTCGACTCCTGGGGCACCGCGATCCACGCCGCCGCGTCCTTCCCGTCCCACTGCTGCCACTGGGTCACCGGCCGCCTCCGCTCGCTCGTGTGTCCATCGTCCCCCATCGAACCCCGCGCCGCCCACGATAGGTTGAGAGCATGGCGATCAGCATCCCCGGAAAGGTGGTCGTGTTCGACTACGGCGAGGTCATCTCGGTGACCCCGACCCCGGAGGATCGCGCGGCGCTCACGGAGTTGGCCGGCGGCGACGCGGAGCGGTTCTGGCCCGCCTACTGGCGCCACCGCAACGCGCTCGATCAGGGCACGCTGAGCATCCAGTCGTACTGGCGCGGGATCGAGCGCGAGCTCGGCGAGAGCTGGGGCGACGCGACCGTGCACCGGCTGTGGCTGGCGGACTTCCGCAGCTGGCTCACGATCGACCACGACACGCTCGACGTGCTGCTCGACCTCAAGGAGGGCGGCACCCGGATGGCCCTGCTCTCCAACGCGGGACGCGACTTCGGGTCGTACTTCCGCCACGGGACGCTGGGCGACCTGTTCGAGCAGGTGTTCGTCAGCGGCGAGCTCGGCACCATCAAACCGAGCCCCGAGATCTTCGAGCACGTCATGTCCTCGCTCGGCGTCACCCCCGAGGAGACCGTGTTCATCGACAACAAGGAGGAGAACGTGCGCGGGGCCGAAGCGCTCGGCATCGCCGGCCACGTCTTCACGAGTCCTCAGGGTCTGCGGGCATATCTCGACGCGCTCGGGTCTTAGATGGAGACATGCCCTCTCTTTTCGACCCCCTGACCCTGCGCGGCGTCACCGCCCGCAACCGCATCTGGACCTCGCCGATGTGCCAGTACTCGGTCTTCGACCAGTCCGGCATCCCGAACACCTGGCACCTGGTCCACCTCGGCGCCTTCGCCACCGGCGGGAGCGGCCTCGTCTTCAGCGAAGCGACCGCTGTCAGCCCGGAGGGACGCATCAGCCCGGAGGACACCGGGATCTGGACGGACGAGCAGCGCGACGCGTGGAAGCCGATCGCCGCGTTCATCGCGGAGCAGGGCGCCGTTCCGGGCATCCAGCTCGCGCATGCCGGACGCAAGGCGTCCACCTTCTCGGGACTGGCCTCTGACGGGCGCACCGGCACCGTCCCGGAGAGCGAGGGCGGCTGGAAGACGGTCGCGCCGTCCGCCATCCCGTTCGACGGTTACGCCGTGCCGCAGGAGTTGGACGCCGCCGGCATCGACAAGGTCGTCGACGACTTCCGCAGCGCGACGCGGCGCTCGCTCGAGGCCGGTTTCCAGGTGCTCGAGATCCACGCGGCACACGGCTACCTCATCCACCAGTTCCTCTCGCCCATCTCGAACCAGCGCACGGACGAGTACGGCGGGTCGCTCGAGAACCGCGCCCGGCTGCTGCTGCGCGTGGTCGCGGCCGTCCGCGAGGAGGCGCCGGACGCTCCGCTGTTCGTCCGGTTCTCGGCGAGCGACTGGACCGAGGGCGGCTGGGACGAGCACCAGACCGCGACCGTCGCCGCATGGGCCCAGGACGCGGGAGCCGACTTCTTCGACATCTCCAGCGGTGGCATCCAGGCGGGCATCCGCATCCCCGTCGAGCCCGGCTATCAGGTGCCGTTCGCGCACCACGTGCGCAGCACGTCCGAGGTGGATGTGAGCGCGGTCGGGCTCATCACCACGCCGGAGCAGGCGGCCGAGATCGTCGAGAGCGGTCAGGCGGACGCGGTCATGCTGGCGCGCGAACTCCTCCGCGACCCGCACTTCCCGCTGCGGGCCGCGCACGAGCTGGGCGTCGAGATCGGCTACTGGCCGCCGCAGTACGTCCGCGCGAAGTGGCGCCGCTGAGCGCCGCGTCTCACGCCGGGCGGTCGGGTCAGGTGGGCTGGGTCAGGCAGAGGTAGTTGCCCTCGCTGTCCTGGAACCACGACGACCGCCCCATCTCGTCGGTCGCGATGCCGTTCTCGGTCTTGAGCCCGGGGAAGTCGTAGTCGGCGAAGACCACGCCGCGCTTCCGCAGGTGGGACATCGTCGCCTCGATGTCGTCGACCAGCCAGCACATCGCCGTGTTCTGCGCGGTGCCCGCATTGCCGGTCTCGTAGACGTAGATCTTGCCCTCGCCGCCGGTGCCGTACAGCACACCGCCGTCCGTGGTCCGCTCCGGTTCGAGCTCCAGCTTGTCGCGGTACCACGCGATGGCCCGCTGCAGGTCGGAGGCAGGAAGGACGGAGTACGTGACAGATGACTCCAACATGGTGATCCTCCTTGATCCAGGCGGAACGCTACGCCCGGGGGCGCTTGTGCGGGCTACCTGGAATCGGCGGTCTACACCCTGTGAATCCGCCTGAGAACTCCCGCAGGGTGCACATCCCGCCTCGATATACTGGCGGGCAAATGGACGACCCTCCCTCTCCCAGCCCATTCATGACGGCCCGCCCGCCCCGGACTCGGCGAGGTGAGCGGGGTGGCCTATGAATGGATCATGCTCGCGGTCGGCCTCCTGCTGACCGTCGGCACCGGACTGTTTGTCGCCAGCGAGTTCGCGCTGGTCAACCTCGACCGCGGCGACCTCGAGGCCCGGAGGGAGCGCGGCGAGTCGCGCCTGACGATGACCATCGCGGCGCTGAAGATCACGTCCACTCACCTGTCGAGCGCGCAGCTCGGCATCACCCTGACGACGCTGCTCACCGGTTACACGATGGAGCCGGCGATCAGCTCGCTGCTGCGCGGACCGCTGACCGCGACCGGGCTGCCCGAGGGCGCCGTGATGCCGGTCGCGACGATCGTCGCCATCACGATCGCCACCCTGCTCTCGATGATCCTCGGCGAGCTGGTGCCGAAGAACTTCGCGCTCGCGCTGCCGCTCGCGACGGCCAAGGTCGTCATCCCGTTCCAGACCGTGTTCACCGCGGTGTTCCGCCCCTTCGTCGGGCTGCTCAACGGCACGGCGAACGGCATCCTGCGACTGCTCGGCATCGAGCCCAAGGAGGAGCTGTCGGGCGCCCGCACGGCCGACGAGCTCTCGTCGCTGGTGCGCCGCTCCGCGAGCGCGGGCGTGCTGGAGGAGGACACGGCCACGCTCCTCAGCCGGACGCTCGCCTTCTCCAGCCGCAACGCCTCCGACGTGATGACGCCGCGGCCGCGGATCGAAGCGGTGCAGCGCACGGACCCCGCGCAGGCGGTCAGCGACCTGGCCCGCAAGACGGGCTACTCCCGCTTCCCCGTGATCGGCGACGACATCGACGACGTCGTCGGTGTGGTGCACGTCAAGCAGGCGGTCGGCGTCCCGCGCCAGCGCCGCGGCCGCGTCCCCGTGTCCGCCCTCATGACCGAGGCGCTGCGCGTGCCCGAGACGATGAACCTGGACACGCTGCTCGGCGAGCTCCGGGCCCGCGGCTACCAGCTCGCGATCGTCGTCGACGAGTACGGCGGAACGTCCGGCATCGCCACGCTGGAGGATCTGGTGGAGGAGATCGTCGGCGAGGTCGCGGACGAGCACGACCGCACCCGCGCCGGCGTCATCCGCGGGCGCGACTCCATCACCTTCCCCGGCATCCTGCGCCCCGACGAGCTCGAGGAACGCGCCGGCGTCACGGTGCCCGAGGAGGGCCCGTACGAGACCGTCGCCGGCTTCGTCATGAACGAGCTCGGGAGGCTGCCGAAGGTCGGTGACGAGGTGACCATCGACGGCGGCACGCTCCGCGTCGAACGCCTCGACGGCCGCCGCGTCGACCGCATCCGCTACACGCCCGATCCCGTCGTCGTGACCGAGGGCGCGAACGGAGAGGGGGTGCGGCATGAGTGACTGGGCCGGAATCGCCTGGCTGGTCGTGCTGCTCGCGGTCAACGCCTTCTTCGTCGGCGCCGAATTCGCCGTGATCTCCGCCCGCCGCTCCCAGATCGAACCGCTCGCGGAGCGCGGCAAGCGCAGCGCCCGCACCGCGCTGTTCGCCATGGAGCACGCGACGCTCATGCTGGCGACCACCCAGCTGGGCATCACGGTGTGCTCGCTGCTCATCCTGAACGTCTCCGAACCGGCGATCCACCACCTGCTCGAGGCCCCTCTGCACCTGACCGGCTGGTCGGAGGAGGTCATCGGCACCATCGCGTTCATCGTGGCGCTGGTGGTGGTTTCGTTCCTCCACGTCGTCTTCGGCGAGATGGTGCCGAAGAACATCTCCTTCTCGATGCCCGACAAGGCCGCCCTGCTGCTCGCGCCGCCGCTCGTCGGCATCGGCCGCGCCGTCCGGCCGATCATCGTCGCGCTCAATGCGACGGCGAACAGCGTGCTGCGACTGTTCCGCGTGGAGCCGAAAGACGAGGCGGCGAGCACCTTCACCCTCGACGAGGTGGCGACGATCGTGTCCCAGTCCACCCGGGAGGGCGTGCTGATGGACCGCACCGGCGCGCTGACGGCGGCGTTCGAGTTCACCGAGAAGAAGGTGCGGGATGTGGCGGTCGCGCTCGACGCGCTCGTCACGCTCCCGGCATCCCCGACCCCGGCCGACGTGGAGAAGGCCGTCGCCAAGCACGGCTTCTCCCGCTACGTGGTCCCGGATGCGGACGGCGAGCCGACCGGCTACCTCCACCTCAAGGACGTCCTCGACCTCGAGGAGACCGGCTTCGAGCTCCCCGTCCCCGCCAAGCGGATCCGCCGTCTGGTGACCGTGTTCTCGGGCAGCGACCTGGAGGACGCCCTGGCCACCATGCGCCGCTCGGGCAGCCACCTCGCGCGCGTTGTCGACGGCGAGGGAGCGACTGCGGGCGTGCTGTTCCTGGAGGACATCATCGAGGAGCTGGTCGGCGAAGTGCAGGACGCGACCCGGCGCAACTGAGCGGGTCGCTACCAGCTGACGGGGAGCGCCTTGCCCTCCTCGTAGCCCGCGGCCGATTGGATGCCGACCAGCGCACGCTCGTGGAACTCCGCGAGCGTGCGCGCTCCGGCGTACGTGAACGAGCTGCGGACGCCCGTCGTGATCATGTCGAGCAGGTCCTCCACCGACGGGCGCAGCGGGTCGAGGTAGATGCGGGAGCTCGAGATGCCCTCGGCGAAGAGCTCCTTGCGGGCAAGCTCGTACGCGTCCAGACGCTCGAAGCGTCCCTTGACCGCCTTGGTGGAGGCCATGCCCCAGCTCTCCTTGTAGAGCTGCCCGTTCGCGTCCCGATCCAGGGTGCCCGGCGCCTCGATCGTCCCGGCGAACCAGGATCCGATCATCACCGAGGCGCCGCCCGCGGCGAGCGCGAGCGCCACGTCGCGCGGGTACCGCACCCCGCCGTCCGCCCAGACGTGGGCCCCGAGCTCGCGGGCGGTGGCGCTGGTCTCGAGCACCGCGGAGAACTGCGGACGCCCGACCGCGGTCATCATGCGCGTCGTGCACATGGCGCCCGGACCCACGCCGACCTTGAGGATGTCTGCACCGGCGGCCACGAGGTCGCGGACCGCCTGCTCGGTCACCACGTTGCCCGCGACGATCGGCAGGCCGAGGTCGAGCGCCTTGACCGTGCGGATGGCGCGGATCATGCCGTCCTGGTCGCCGTGCGCCGTGTCGATCACGAGCACGTCGACGCCGGCCGCGGCGAGCGCCTTCGCCTTGCCCTCGACGTCGCCGTTGATGCCCACGGCGGCGGCGACGCGCAGGCGGCCGTGCGCGTCCAGCGCGGGCGTGTAGATCGTGGAGCGGAGGGCGCTGCGGCGCGAGAGCGTGCCGACGACCTTGCCGTGGTCCAGCACCGGCGCGAAGTCGAGCCCGGCGGCATCCATGACCCGGAAGGCGGCGCGACCGTCGGTCAGGTCCTCCGCGTCGAGGGAGGTGAGCGCACCGTGGAGGAGGTCGCCGATCCGCGCATCCGGCAGAGCCGAGCCCAGCTGCACCGCGGCCAGGCAGCCGAGGTAGGCGCCGGACGCGTCGCTCACCACGATCCCGTGCCCCTCCACCGGCGGGATGCGGCGCAGCACGTCCGCGACCGACTCGTCCGGGCGTGCGTCGTAGGGGGTGTCGAACCCGACCGGCTGCGCCTTCACCCAGCGGATCGCGTCGTCGAGGTCCTGCAGGCGCATGTCCTGCGGGAGCACGCCGAGACCGCCGCGCCGGGCGAGGGTCGCGGCAAGGCGCTTCCCCGTCACCGAGTTCATGTTGGCGGACACGATCGGGATGGTCGCACCCGTGCCGTCGTTGGGCGCGAGGGACACGTCCAGGCGGCTGGTGACGTTCGATCGCGACGGCACGAGGAACACGTCGGAGTAGGTGAGGTCGTGGCGCGGCGACGTTCCATAGAACTGCATGGGAATAACGCTATCCCGCTCTCCTGAGCGGCCGCACCCGGGCGTCGATGGGATTAGGCTTGATGCTCGGATGGAAGCGGGCGGTTCTTTGCCGCTCGGTCATGAGAAATCAACGGAGAGAGTGGGCGATCGGCTGTGTCGAGCCAATTGACCGGAGTGGGAACCGAAGACGGGTCCTCGGGCGAATTCGGAGCCAACGAATGGCTCGTCGACGAGCTGTACGAGCAGTTCGTGCAGGACAAGAACTCGGTCGACAAGTCGTGGTGGCCGATCCTCGAGAACTACCACCCGGCGGTGAAGGACGACTCCACGCCGTCGCCGGACGAGACCCCGGCACCGACGCCCGCCGAGCCCACCGCCCCGACCCCGTCGGAGCCCCTGGCGCCCTCCCCGGCTGAGCCGACCGCGCCGACCCCGTCCGAGCCGACGACACCGGCTCCCCCGGCGGGCGGCGCCCCCGCTCCGCACCCCAACGAGCCGAAGCCCGTCACCACCCCCATCCCGGTGATCGGCCAGCAGCCCGTCGCGCGCACTACCTCCGTCGCACCCAAGCCGACCCCCGTCCCGGCCGACGCTCCCGTGACCGCGCCCAACGCCACGGTCGACGCGGCGGAGGAGGACAAGGTCACCCCGCTCCGGGGCATGTCCAAGACCCTGGCCACGAACATGGACGCGTCGCTCACCGTCCCGACGGCGACGAGCGTCCGCACCATCCCGGCCAAGCTGATGATCGACAACCGCATCGTCATCAATAACCACCTCAAGCGCGCCCGCGGCGGCAAGGTCTCCTTCACGCACCTGATCGGCTGGGCGCTCGTCCAGGCGCTCAAGGAGTTCCCGAGCCAGAACGTCTACTACGAGGAGGTCGACGGCAAGCCGTCGGTCGTCGCTCCCGCGCACATCAACCTCGGCATCGCGATCGACCTCCCGAAGCCCGACGGCACCCGCGCCCTGCTCGTCCCGAGCATCAAGCGCGCCGACACCATGCGCTTCGGCGAATACCTCGCCGCCTACGAAGAGCTCGTCAGCAAGGCCCGCAACAACAAGCTGGCCGCGTCCGACTTCGCCGGCACCACGATCTCGCTCACCAACCCGGGCGGCATCGGCACCGTGCACTCCGTGCCCCGCCTGATGAAGGGCCAGGGCGCCATCATCGGCGCCGGCGCCCTCGAGTACCCGGCCGAGTTCCAGGGCTCCGCCGAGAAGACCCTCGCGGGCCTGGCGATCGGCAAGACGATCACGCTCACCAGCACGTACGACCACCGCGTCATCCAGGGAGCCGGCTCGGGCGAGTTCCTGAAGATCGTGCACGAGCTCCTGATCGGCAAGCGCAACTTCTACGAGGACATCTTCGCCGAGCTGCGCATCCCGTACATGCCGATCCACTGGAACCCGGACATCGCCGTCGACCTGGCCAGCGCCGTCGACAAGACCGCCCGCGTCCAGGAGCTCATCAACTCGTACCGCGTGCGCGGCCACCTGATGGCCGACATCGACCCGCTCGAGTACAAGCAGCGCACCCACCCCGACCTCGAGATCGAGAACCACGGCCTCACGTTCTGGGACCTCGACCGCGAGTTCGTCACCGGCCAGTTCGGCGGCGACCGCCGCAAGATGCTGCTCCGCGACATCCTCGGCGTGCTGCGCGACTCCTACTGCCGCACCGTGGGCATCGAGTACATGCACATCCAGGACCCGGCCCAGCGCAAGTGGTTCCAGGACAAGCTGGAGCGCCCCTACGAGAAGCCGAACCACGACGAGCAGCTGCGCATCCTGGGCAAGCTCAACGAGGCCGAGGCGTTCGAGACGTTCCTGCAGACCAAGTACGTCGGGCAGAAGCGCTTCAGCCTGGAGGGCGGCGAGTCCACCATCCCGCTGCTGGATGCGATCATCCAGGGCGCCGCAGAGGCGGGGATGGACGAGGTCGCGATCGGCATGGCCCACCGCGGCCGCCTCAACGTGCTGACGAACATCGCCGGCAAGACGTACGGCCAGATCTTCCGCGAGTTCGAGGGCACGCAGGACCCGAAGACCGTCCAGGGCTCGGGAGACGTCAAGTACCACCTCGGCACCGAGGGCACCTTCAAGGGCGCCGGCGGCGAGGAGATCCCGGTCTACCTCGCGGCGAACCCGTCGCACCTCGAGGCCGTCGACGGCGTCCTGGAGGGCATCGTCCGCGCCAAGCAGGACCGCCGCCCGGCGGGCACATTCCTGACGCTGCCGATCCTCATCCACGGCGACGCGGCCATGGCCGGCCAGGGCATCGTGGTCGAGCAGATGCAGATGTCGCAGCTGCGCGCCTACAAGACCGGCGGCACCATCCACGTCAACATCAACAACCAGGTCGGCTTCACCACGCCTCCCGGCGAGGGCCGGTCGTCGGTGTACTCGACGGACGTGGCCAAGACCATCCAAGCGCCGATCTTCCACGTGAACGGCGACGACCCGGAGGCCGTGGTCCGCGTCGCGGAGATCGCCTTCGCGTACCGCCAGGAGTTCAAGCGCGACGTCGTGATCGACCTCGTCTGCTACCGCCGCCGCGGTCACAACGAGGGCGACGACCCGTCGATGACCCAGCCGCTGATGTACAGCCTCATCGAGGCGAAGCGCTCCGTCCGCCGCCTCTACACCGAGGCGCTGGTCGGACGCGGTGACATCACCGAGGAGGAGTACGAGCAGGCGCACCGCGACTTCCAGGAGCGCCTGGAGCGCGCGTTCATGGAGACGCACGCCGCGCAGACCACGCCGACTCCGGTCCTCACCCCGGGCGACGAGGGCGACCTCGAGCAGCCGAACCACGGCGACGACGGCAACGTCGGCGAGCCGGAGACCACCGCGGTGAGCGAGCAGGTCATCCACATGATCGGCGACGCGTTCAACAACCCGCCCGCCGGCTTCACCGTGCACCCCAAGCTCCAGCAGCTGCTCAACAAGCGCAGCGAGATGAGCCGCAACGGCGGCATCGACTGGGGCTTCGGCGAACTCCTCGCGCTCGGCTCCCTGCTGGTGGAGGGCACTCCGGTGCGCCTCGCCGGCCAGGACGCGCGCCGCGGCACCTTCGTGCAGCGCCACGCCGTGCTGCACGACCGCGTGAACGGCCAGGAGTGGCTGCCGCTCGCGAACCTCAGCGACAACCAGGCGAAGTTCTGGATCTACGACTCGCTTCTCAGCGAGTACGCCGCGATGGGCTTCGAGTACGGCTACTCGGTCGAGCGTGCGGACGCGCTGGTGCTGTGGGAGGCGCAGTTCGGCGACTTCGCCAACGGCGCCCAGATCATCATCGACGAGTTCATCTCCTCCGCCGAGCAGAAGTGGGGCCAGCGCTCGTCGCTGGTGCTGCTCCTCCCCCACGGCTACGAGGGCCAGGGACCGGACCACTCCAGCGCCCGCATCGAGCGGTACCTGCAGCTGTGCGCCGAGAACAACATGACCGTCGCCCGCCCGTCGACCCCGGCGTCGTACTTCCACCTGCTGCGTCGCCAGGCCTACGCCCGTCCGCGCCGTCCGCTCGTCGTCTTCACCCCGAAGGCGATGCTCCGCCTGCGCGGCGCGTCGAGCAACGTCGAGGACTTCACGAACGGCCGCTTCGAGCCGGTGATCGACGACCAGCGGATCACCGACAAGGGCGCCGTGAAGCGCGTCCTGCTCATGGCAGGCAAGCTCTACTACGACCTGCTGAACGAGCTGGAGAAGAACCCGAACCCGGAGATCGCACTGGTGCGCGTGGAGCAGTTCTATCCGCTCCCCGGCGACGAGCTCAAGGCCGTGGTGGACTCGTACCCGAACGCGGAGCTCGTCTGGGTGCAGGACGAGCCGGAGAACCAGGGCGCCTGGCCGTTCATGATCCTGGAGACCTCGAAGCTCGGACCGCGCCCGCTCGGCGTCGTGTCGCGTGCGGCGTCCGCGTCGCCCGCCGCCGGTTCGGCGAAGCGCCACGCGCAGGAGCAGCAGATCCTGATCCAGCGCGCACTGACGCTGTAGGTCTGCCGCACGCCCGCCGGGGCGGCTAGGTTGGCACCATGACCGTCGTGACCAACCACCGCCTCGGCGAGCCCTGCTGGGTCGATTACGCCGCCACGGACGTCCCGCGCGCCCGCGACTTCTACAGCAGCCTGTTTGGCTGGACCGTCGACGAGGCCGGCGAGGAGTACGGCGGCTACATCACCTTCCGCCGGGACGGCCGCGCGGTGGCGGGACTCGGCCCGGTGATGGGCGACGCCGGCGGCGACACCTGGCTCACGTACCTCCTGGTCGAGGATGCGGAGACCGCCGAGAAGGCGGCGCTGCGGGCCGGGGCACAGGTGATCGCCCCGACGATGACCGTCGGCGACCAGGGTCGCCTCGCCGTGATCGCCGACCCGGGCGGCGCGGTCGTCGGACTGTGGGACCCGGAGCAGCACCGCGGCTACGAGCTCGTCGCCGAGGTCGGCGGCCTCTCCTGGCACGAGCTGTACGCGCGTTCGTACGCCGCCCAGGTCGACTTCTACACGCGCGTCTTCGGCTGGAAGACCCAGGTGCTGAGCGACACGGCCGACTTCCGCTACTCGACCTTCGGCGACCCCGCGTCACCGAGCGGCGGCGTCTTCGACGCGAACGGGATGCTCCCGGAGGGCGTGCCCTCTCACTGGGTGGTCTACTTCGGCGTGGCGGACGCGGCTGCCGCCTCCCAGCGCGTCGTCGAGCTGGGTGGGACCGTCATCCGCGACCCCTGGGACAGCGAGTTCGGTCGCTTCGCGCAGGCGACCGACCCGCTCGGCGGGCTGTTCTTCCTCCACGAGGTCGGCTCGGGCAGCGCCGCGTAGCGCGCCCGGCCGCCGCGCTCAGTGCGCGGTCGCCTGGAAGGACCGGATGCGCAGCAGCACCTCGGTGCGCAGCGTCTCGGGCGCCGTCTCCTTGCACGCCCGCTGCACCACCTCGGTGAGCACGACGTTCAGGTGCGCCTCGTCGGAGCATCCGGCGCAGTTCGCCAGGTGCTCGCGCACGTCGGCAGCATCCTCGCTGCACAGTTCGTTGCGCAGGTACTCCTCGAGCTCGGCCTTCGCCTTCTCGCAGCCGCAGTCGGTCATTTCTTGCTCCTGGTGGTCTGCACGGCGCGACCCTCCTGGACGGCGGAGAGTCCGCGCTCGTGCGCGTAGTCGGTCAGAAGCTCCCGGAGCATGCGACGGCCGCGGTGCAGGCGGCTCATCACGGTGCCGATCGGGGTCTTCATGATGTCGGCGATCTCCTGGTAGGAGAACCCCTCGACATCGGCGAGGTACACGGCCAGCCGGAAGTCCTCCGGGATGGCCTGCAGCGCGTCCTTGACGGCGCTGTCCGGCAGGTGGTCGATCGCTTCGGCCTCGGCCGAACGGCTCGAGGACGAGGACATGGATTCCGCGCCCCCCAGCTGCCAGTCCTCGAGCTCGTCGATCGTCCCCTGGTAGGGCTCGCGCTGCTTCTTGCGGTACGTGTTGATGAACGTGTTGGTGAGGATGCGGTACAGCCAGGCCTTCAAGTTGGTGCCCTGCTGGAACTGGTTGAAGGCCGCATACGCCTTCACGAACGTCTCCTGCACGAGGTCCTGCGCGTCGGACGGATTCCGGGTCATCCGCAGCGCAGCCGCGTACAGCTGGTCCATGAAGGGCAGGGCCTGCTCCTCGAAGAGGTGGCCCTGGTCCTCGGTGGTCTCGGTGCTCATCACCGGCCAGTCTAGTTCCGTCGCCCGCACAGCGACGCGGGGAGCGTCGAGGAGAGCGGTGGCGGTCACGGACTGATCCTTTCTTGGGCGATCCCGGATAATCTGGACAACAATGCTGATCTCGAAATATTCCGCTCCCGATTTCGACCCCTACGGCGACAACCGCACGGAGGAGCCGAACACGCTGTGGCCCGCCCCCGTCGCGGGCGGTCCGGTGTCCGCGACCGTGTCCCTCCCCGGGTCCAAGTCGCTGACGGCGCGGGAGCTGGTGCTCGCGGCGCTGGCGGACGGCCCGTCGCTGCTCCGCTCCCCGCTGCACTCGCGCGACAGCGCCAACATGGTCGAGGCGCTGCGTGCCCTCGGGGTCGGCATCGAGGAGCAGGAGGGCGCCGGCGAGTTCGGCGCGGACCTGCTCGTCACGCCGGCCGAGGAACTGCTCGGCAGCACGACCATCGAGTGCGGCCAGGCGGGCACGGTCATGCGGTTCGTCCCCCCGATCGCCGGGCTCGCGCTCGGCCCGACGATGTTCGACGCCGACGACTCCGCCCGTGGCCGTCCGATGGGCGCGATCATCGCCGCGCTCCGTGCCCTCGGCGTGGATGTGAACGACGATGGCCGCGGCTCCCTCCCCTTCACCGTGCACGGCACCGGCCGCGTGGCGGGCGGCGCCGTGGAGGTGGATGCGTCCAGCTCCAGCCAGTTCGTCAGCGCCCTGCTGCTGTCGGCGAGCCGCTTCGAGAACGGTCTCGAGCTGACCCACTCCGGCGAGCGCCTGCCGAGCCTCCCCCACATCGAGATGACCATCGCGGCCCTCGCGCAGCGCGGCGTGACGGTCGAGTCGCCGTCGACCGGGCGCTGGATCGTCGCCCCGGGGTCCATCGCGGCCCGCGACGTCGACATCGAGCCGGACCTGTCCAACGCCGCTCCGTTCCTGGCAGCGGCGGTGGTGACCGGCGGCACCGTCACGATCACCGGCTGGCCCTCCTCCACCACCCAGGTGGGCGCCGACCTCGCCGACCTGCTGCCCCTTTTCGGCGCGACCGTGACGCGCGACGGCGACCGGCTCACCGTGATAGGCCCCGAGCGTCCGAACGGCGTCACCCTCGACCTGACGACCGGCGGCGAGCTCGCGCCGGCCCTCGTGGCGATCGCCGCGCTGGCCGACGGCCCGAGCGAGATCACCGGGATTGGACACATCCGCCACCACGAGACGGACCGGCTCGCGGCCCTGGCCGCCGAGATCAACGGCCTCGGCGGCGCGGTGACCGAGCTCGAGGACGGCCTGCGCATCGAGCCGCGCCCGCTCCACGGCGGCGTCTGGCGCAGCTACGAGGACCACCGCATGGCGACCGCGGGCGCGATCGTCGGCCTGGTCGTCGAGGGCGTCGAGATCGAGAACGTCGCCACCACCGCCAAGACCCTGCCGCAGTTCACCCAGCTGTGGGCCCGGATGCTCGGCGGCGGCCTCTAGATGTCGTGGTGGGCGGATGACGACGAGGACGACGAGGACGACCTCTACGACGAGTCCAGCGTCCGCACCCGGCCGAACCCCAAGGGCAACCGCCCCCGCACCAAGACGCGGCCCGAGCACGCCGACGCCGAGATCGCCCGCGTGCTGGGCGTCGACCGCGGCCGGTACACGGTGCTGCTGGATGAGGACACGCCCGACGAACGCCAGGTGACCGCTGCGCGCGCGAGCGAGTTGCGCCGGAATCCGATCGTGACCGGCGACCGCGTGGCCGTCGTCGGCGACACCACCGGCGAGGAGGGGACGCTCGCGCGTATCGTCCGGATCGAGCCGCGCACGACCCTGCTGCGGCGGAGCGCCGACGACACGGACGAGGTCGAGCGCGTCATCGTCGCCAACGCCGACCAGATGCTGATCGTCGTCGCCGCCGCGAATCCCGAGCCGCGCACCCGCCTGGTCGACCGCTACCTCGTGGCCGCCTACGACGCGGGCATCGAGCCGATGCTCTGCGTCACGAAGACCGACCTCGCCGACCCGGAACCCTTCCTGCAGAACTTCGCCGGTCTCGACCTGCCGGTGTTCACCAGCCGGCAGGACAGCATCCCCGTGCACGACATCGCCGCCGCCCTGGTCGGTCACGACACCGTCGTGGTCGGGCACTCGGGGGTCGGCAAGTCGACCCTGGTGAACGCCCTCGTGCCGGGCGCCCGGCGCGCGACCGGGCACGTCAACGAGGTGACCGGGCGTGGGCGCCACACGTCCTCGTCCACGGTGTCGCTGCGGGTAGAGGACGGCTCCGGGCACCACGGCTGGGTCATCGACACCCCGGGCGTGCGGTCGTTCGGCCTCGGGCACGTGAACACCGACAGCATCCTGAAGGCGTTCACCGACCTGGCCGCGATCGCCGAGGACTGCCCGCGGGGCTGCACGCACCTTCCGGACGCCCCCGACTGCGCCATCATCGAGGCGGTCCAGGAGGGCCGGCTCGGTGAGGCGGGGCGTGCACGGCTCGACTCGCTGCAGCGGCTGCTGGCGACGTTCGCGCGCTGACCGCGACTGCCTCCCGCGCGGTGATTCGCTGACAGAATGGAGGCATGACGGATGTGCGACTCCAAGCGGGCGAGCAGGCTCCCGCATTCACGCTGACCGACCAGGACGGTTCGGAGGTCTCGCTCGGCGACTTCGCCGGGAAGAACGTGATCGTGTACTTCTACCCGGCCGCGATGACGCCGGGCTGCACGACGGAGGCCTGCGATTTCCGCGACAACCTCAACTCGCTGAAGTCGGCCGGGTACCAGGTGATCGGCATCTCGAAGGATGCCCCTGCGCGCAACAAGGAGTTCCAGGAGCAGGAGGGCCTGAACTTCCCGCTGCTGTCGGACCAGGACCTCGCGGTGCACAAGGAGTACGGCGCCTACGGCGAGAAGAAGCTGTACGGCAAGACGGTGGAGGGCGTCATCCGCTCGACCTTCGTCGTCGACCCCGACGGGTCCCTCCGTCTACCGCTGTACAACGTGAAGGCGACCGGCCACGTGGCGTCGCTGCGCAAGAAGCTCAAGATCGACGCGTGATCGGCCCTGCGCTGTCTAGTGACTAGACAGGCAACCGAGGCACGGACGCCAGCAGGCGCTGTGTGTACGGGTCGCGCGGCGCTCCGAGAACGGTTCGCGTCTCACCCTGCTCCACGACGCGGCCGCCTTGCAGCACCACGGTCTCGGCGCAGAGCGACGCGACGACACCGAGGTCGTGCGACACCATGACGACGGTCAGCTCTTCGCGCGCGGCGAGTTCGCCGAGCAGGTCGATGATCTGGATGCGCGTCGTCACGTCGAGGGCGCTGACGGGCTCATCGGCCAGCAGCACGCGGGGGCGGGACACGATCGCCCGCGCGATCGCGATGCGCTGCCGCTGGCCGCCGGAGAACTCGTGCGGGTAGCGCCGGGCGGCGTCGGAGGGGAGCGCGACCTCCTCGAGCGCCTGGGCCACGCGATCGCGGGCGTCGGCGCCGCTCGCGATGCCGAGCGAGGCCAGGGGCTCGCCGACGATCCGCCCGACGCTCTGCCGGGGATCGAGCGAGGAGTACGGATCCTGGAACACCGGCTGCACCGTGCGTCGGAAGCGCCTGAGCTGCTGCCGGTCACGCGGATCGAGCGGTTCCCCGTCGAAGAGCACGGCGCCGCTCGTCGGCCGGGTGAGCCCGAGCAGCAGCGACAGCGCCGTGGTCTTCCCGGCGCCGGACTCCCCCACCAGACCGAGGCTCCGACCGGGCTCGACCGTGAACGAGACGCCGTCCAGCGCGGGCGCGGCGGCGCGGCGGTACCGGAACCCGGCATCGCGGAGTTCGAGGATGGCCGTCATCGCACCTCCAGCGCGGCGTCGAGCTCGCGGGCACTGCGGACGAGCTCGGCCGTGTACGGGTGCGTCGGCGCGGAGAGAAGTCGGTCGAGCGGCCCCTCCTCGACCATACGGCCGCCGCGCAGGACGATCGCGCGCTGCGCCATCCGGGACACGACGGCGAGATCGTGGCTGACGAAGAGCAGCGCCATGCCGCGCTCGGCCACGAGCCGTTCGAGCAGGGAGAGGACGTCGGCCTGCACCGTCACATCGAGAGCGGTGGTCGGTTCATCGGCGATGAGCAGCTGCGGCCGGCACGCGAGCGCGGCGGCGATCGCGACGCGCTGCCGCTGTCCGCCGGAGATCTCCCACGAGTAGGCCCGAGCGATGCGCTCGGGTCCCGGCAGCCCCACCTCGGCCAGCGCGTCGAGCACGGCCCGGTCGAGGGCTTCGCCGCGCAGTCCGAGGTGCCGGCGCAGGGGTTCGGCGACCTGGCGCCCGAGGCGCATGAGCGGATCGAGCGCGGTCAGCGGTTCCTGGAACACGGTGGACGCGACGCGGCCGCGCAGCGGCACCAGGTCGCGCTCGCGAGCGCCGACGACCTGCACACCGTCGAGCAGCACGCTGCCCGACGCCGTCAGTCCTTCGGGGAGCAGCCCGGTCAGCGCGAACGACGTGAGGGACTTGCCCGATCCCGACTCGCCGATCAGGCTCAGCCGTTCACCGGCCCGCAGACCGAACGACACGTCGCTCACGAGCGGTACGCCGTCACGCGTCGCGACGGACAGCCCGCGCACCTCCAGCAGAGCCTCGTGCCCGCTCATCGCGACCTCCTCCGCGTCGGGTCGGCGACATCCCGCAGCCCGTCGGCCACGAGGTTGACCCCGATCACCAGGATCACGAGCGCCACGCCCGGCGCGATCGCGCCGACCGGCGCCGTCGAGACGGTGCCCTGCGCCTCTTGCAGCATGCGTCCCCACGACGCGTTCGGAGGCGGCGCGCCGAGTCCCAGGTACGACAGGCTCGCCTCGGCGAGGACGGCGACACCGAACTGCAGCGCGAGGCTGACACTGAGGGTCGGCCAGATGTTCGGCAGGATGTGCCGGGCGATGATCCCCCACCACGACGTGCCGGACGTGCGCGCCGCCGTGACGTACTGCTGCGCGAGGACGCGCTTGGCCAGCACACGCGTCAGCCGCGCCACCACCGCCGACATGGCCAGGCCGATCGCGACGATCGCCGTGCCGAGCGAGGCGCCCTGAGCCGCGACGATGAGCATCGCGAGCAGCAGCGTCGGGAACGCGATCAGGATGTCGAGGACCGCCGAGAGCGTGTCGTCCACCCACTTGGTCGCGAAGGCCGCGAGCAGGCCGAGCGTGATGCCGACGACGGCGCCGATCGCGACCGAGCCGAGCCCGACGGCGAGCGCGATGCGCGCGCCGATCAGGAGCTGGGTCAGCAGGTCTCGGCCGAAGCGGTCCGTTCCGAGCCAGTGGGCACCGCTCGGCTGCTCGAGCCGGGTTCCGGAGGTGTCGGACTGCGCGTACGGCAGCCAGGCGAACGAGACGACGGCGACGATGACCACCAGCCCGACCAGTGTGAGTCCGATGCCGAGGCTCACCGAGCGCCGGACGCGACGCCGTGGCCGGCCCGCCGGCTCCGGCGCGGCCGCCTCGGTCGCCTGCTCCACGATCGCGCTCATGCGTTCCCCGAGATGCTGCGGCGCAGCCGCGGGTCGACCAGGCGCTGCGCGATGTCGGCGAGGAAACCGACGATCAGGACCAACAGCGTGGACACGAACAGGATGCCCTGGATGTTCGGGTAGTCGTGCTGCTCGATCGCCTTGAGCAGCATGCTCCCGAGCCCGGGAAGGGTGAAGACGCTCTCGACGACCACCGCGCCGAGGAACGTCGTCGCCAGCTCGATGCCGAGCACCGAGATGACCGGCACGGCGCCATTGCGCACGCCATGACGCCACATCGCCCGGGAGAAGCCCGACCCGAGGGCGCGGGCGTTGCGCAGGTAGTCGCTGCCGATCACATCCAGCGTCGCACTGCGCACATACCGGGAGATGGACGCGCTCATCACGATCGCGATCGTGACCACCGGCAGGGCGAGCGAGGTGAGCGCGGCCGACGGATCCTCCCAGTCGTCCCGCGGGAACCCGCCCGATGGGAACCACCCCAGGGTGATGGCGAACACATCCACCAGCAGGATGCCGACCCAGAACACCGGCACGGCGATGCCCAGCTGCGAGAACGCGGACAGCGCCACCCCGTACCAGCGGTCGGCCTTCCACGCGGCGACGAAGCCGATCGGCAGAGCGAGCACGAGGGCGAGCGCGAACGAGAGGAGCGTGAGCGGCACCGTCACCGACAGCCGTGCGGCGATCTCGGGCCCGACCGGCAGCGAGCTGATGAACGACTCCCCCAGGTTGAGCGTCAGGAGGCTGCCGAACCACGAGAAGAACTGCTGCAGCAGCGGCTGATCGCTGCCGACCTGACGCTGCGCGGCCGCGATCTGCTCCTTGGTGGCGCCGACCGACAGCAGCGCGTTGGACGGGTCGCCCGGCAGCACCCGGAGCAGGAAGAAGAGCACCACCATGGCCAGCAGCAACGACACCACGAGGAACGCGGTGCGGCGGACGAGGTAGAGAGCCATGGTGCCCTTTAACTTTAGAGGCTCAGTAGAGTAGATGCTCGGGGAGCCGGCCGACCGGCTCCCCGAGCATCTGTGGATAACGCGGAGTGGTTACTTCTTGACGATGTCGTAGGCGAAGAACTGCGAGTTCAGTCCGTTCACCGGGTAGCCGGTGACGTTGCTGTCGGCCACGACGATCTGCGGGTAGAGGTACAGCCAGGCGCTGGCCGCATCCTTCGCGATCTGCTCGTTGACCTGCTTCAGCTTCGCCGTCTGCTCCGCCGTGGTGGTGGCCTGCTCGGCCTCGTCCACCCACTTCGTCACCTGCGGGTTGTCGTAGCCCCAGTAGAAGTCGGGGTTGCCGTACCAGACGACGTCGCGGTCGTTGACGTGCTCCTGCAGGGTCGCCGTGAAGTCGTGGTTCTTGAACACCTTGGTGTACCACTCGTCGGCCGAGATGGAGTTGATGTTCACCGTGATGCCGACCTTGGCGAGCTCGCTCTTCAGGAACTCCGCCACCGCGGGGTGCGGGTCGTAGGTCGGGGTGTCCAGGGTGAAGGTGAAGCCGTTCGCGAAACCGGCCTCGGCCAGCTCCTTTTTGGCCAGGTTGACGTCGTACGGGTTCACCTTCGTGAGGTCTTCGTACCAGGGGTCGCTCGGCGGGACCATCGAGCCGATCAGGGTGCCGTAGTCGCCCCAGATGGAGTTCAGCAGCTTCTTGGTGTCGATGGCGGAGTAGACCGCCTTGCGCACCTCGGTGTTGTTGAACGGCGCGACCTTGTCGTTGAACGCCAAGAGCTCCTTGGTCGTCGACTTGCCGTCGGAGATCGTGTAGTCCTTGTTGTCCTTGAAGGTGCTCAGCGCGTCCGGGCTCTGGATGCTCGTCACGATGTCGACCTGCTTGGTCGTCAGGGCGTTGGACAGGGCGGACGCGTCGGTGAAGTAGTCGAACTCCACCTCCTTGTTCTTGGCCTTGTCGCCCCAATAGCCGCTCCAGCGCTCGAGGCTGAGCGAGCTGCCGCGCTTCCAGGTGCCCAGCGTGTAGGGGCCGGTGCCGTCCTCTGCGGTCTTGTAGTTCTTCGTGCCGGGGCCGTAGATCCACACGTAGCTGAGGTTGTAGGGCAGCGAGATCGAGCGCGACTTCAGCGTGATCTTCACCGTCTTGTCGTCGGGCGTCGCGATGTCGGAGATGACCGCGAGCTGCGACTTGCGGGCCGACTGCGAGTCCTCGGCGGTGACGCGCTCGATGCTGCGCTTCACGTCAGCACTGGTGAGCGCCTTGCCGGAGTGGAACTTCACGCGGTCGCGCAGCGTGAACGTGTAGGTCAGGCCGTCCTCGCTGGTCGTGTACGTGGTCGCGAGCAGCGGCTCGACCTTGCCGTCGTCGGTGAGCTTGAAGAGGCCCTCGTAGACGTTGCCGTTGAGCGCCTCGGTGACGCCCTGGCCACCGCCGGCGGTGTTGTCGAGGTTGACCGGCTCGTAGAGCGAGCCGATCGCGATGGAGGCGTCGCCGCCGCCCGAGGAGGACGACGAGCCGCCCGCGCAGCCGGCCAGCGCCAGGGCGGCGGTGACACCGACGGCGAGCGTCGCGAACAGGGTGGACTTTCTCACGGGTTCTCCAGTGCTGTGGGGGGGTGAAGGGGTCGTGCGTGGGGCGGGTCAGTGCTGGAAGGCGGCGTCGAAGGCGACGCGCTTCTCCCCTGCGGTGACCGCGACGGGGAAGCGGTTGTTGCGCGGCGGGAGCGGACAGTTGTACTGGTCCGAGAAACCGCACGGCGGGACGAACGCCCGGTTGAAGTCGAGGACGGCGCGGTCGCCGTCGAGCTCGACGAACAGGAAGCGTCCGGAGGCGTAGGTGCCATCGTCGCCCTCGGCCCCGTTGCTCGGGTCGCCGAAGACGAGGAGCAGGATGCCGCCGTCATCGAAGGCGCTCAGCGTGTACTCGACGCCGTCGTGCTCGAAGCGGATGTCGCCCGGGACGACGAGGTCGCGGGTGAGGCCGTTGTCCCGGATGTGCTCGAAGGGGATGGTGCGCTCGTCGGAGACGGGCGTGAAGGTCGCCTCGATGACCCAGCTCGGGTCGAACGGGAAGACGTCGATCCCCTGGAAGGCGCGCACGGCCGGAGAAGCTGCATCCCAGAGGCGGATGCCGCGCTCGGCCTCGCCGGTCTCCAGGCTGGTTCGGCTGAGCTCGGTCGCCGTCACGGTGTCCGGATGCCCGGCGCGCGCCTCCTCGAGGGTGGTCTCGTCGCCGGCGGGGAGCCAGCGGGTCTCGATCAGCGCAAGGTTGCCGGTGGGTGCGGTGACGCCGCGGAGACGGCTCTCGCGCCAGGCGTCCCAGCCCGCGCGGGCGCTGTCGACGGTCTCAGGGGAAGCGGAGGTCTGTGTGGAGATATCGGTCACGATGTCGGACATAACCATCCGAGTCTGCGACTTCTTCCCGATTCGGCCTATTCGTGTTGCTCCGTGTTGCGGGCGGTGGCGCGCACGACCGCCGGGGTGATCGCGAGGACGCCGGCGACGACGGCCGGCACGAGAAGCGCCCAGCCGAGGTCGGGACGCGCGAACAGGCCCTGGAAGCATCCCACCGCGACCGCCAGCTGGAGGATCTGGATGGTCAGCGCCGACGCGCGTGCCCAGCCCTGGCGACGGAGCAGCCCGACGAACGTGAGAATCGCCCAGGCCGCGGCCAGGAAGCCGAGGACCGTGATCGCGACCGCGGACGGGTACGACTCCGGCCGCTGGGTGAGCAGTTCGACCAGCAGCCAGACGGCCAGGCCGGTGACCAGCAGGGCCTCCAGCCCGACGATCACGGCGAGCACCAGGAGCAGCGCGGGGCGGGCCGGCGCGGCGGGCCCGGGGGCGTTCTGAGGGTCGGGCACTATAGCATCCTGACGTTTCCGGCTCGTGTTCTCAGCGTTATCCCATACAAAACTATTGATTCGGGATAAGCGCTATGGGAGCATATTCAGCGGTCGAGTTAACGCTCACAGGGTCGTGGGCAGGTCTGATTCCCCACGGATCTATGCACCCTGAAGCTCGACTGCTTACCTGCATTCTATGGTCCCGTCGGGCCAGAGACCCCAGTAAACAAGGAGCACATCTTCATGGATTGGCGCGACAAAGCCGCCTGCCTCACCGCAGACCCCGAACTCTTCTTCCCGGTGGGCAACACCGGGCCCGCGGTGGACCAGATCGACAAGGCCAAGGCGGTCTGCGCGCGTTGCACCGTGACCGAGATCTGCCTGCAGTACGCCCTCGAGACCGGTCAGGACTCGGGCGTCTGGGGCGGTCTCTCCGAGGACGAGCGCCGCGCCCTCAAGCGCCGCGCCGCCCGGGCCCGCCGCGCCTCCTGAGGCCGGCTCCACAGCACCACACCGTCGGCGCGGACCCGAATTCCGCGCGTACGACACCGCCGAGGCGGCGCTCACACACCTAGCACCGAGCGCCCCTCGGCTTTTCTGTGCCCGGCGACGCCCGGACGGCGTCAGAGCTTGGTGAGGTAGCGCAGCGGGACCTCGATCGTGACCTCGGTGCCCTGCCCCATCAGCGTGTGCCAGTCGATCGCTCCTCCGAGCTCGCCCTGGATCAGCGTCCGGACGATCTGGGTGCCCAGTCCCGAGCCCACCTTGCCCTCGGGGAGCCCGGAGCCGTTGTCGACCACCTTCACCGTGAGCGAGTCGTCCGACCGCTTGGCGATGATCTCGACCTGGCCCTCCCGGCCGGCGAGCCCGTGCTCGACCGCGTTGGTGACGAGCTCGGTGAGCGCCAGCGCGAGCGGGGTGGCGTACTCCGACGGCAGCTGCCCGAACTTTCCCGTCTTCTTGGGGTGGACGGTCGTGGTGTGGCTGGCCGCGACCTCGGCCACGAGCAGCAGCACCCGGTCGAACACGTCGTCGAAATCGACGATCTGCGCGAGGCCAGTTGACAGAGTGTCGTGCACCACCGCGATGGCGGCGACGCGGCGCATCGCCTGACTCAGGGCCTCGCGCGCCTCCTCCGAGTGCGTGCGTCGCGCCTGGATGCGCAGCAGCGACGCCACGGTCTGGAGGTTGTTCTTGACGCGGTGGTGGATCTCGCGGATCGTCGCGTCCTTCGTGATGAGCTCGCGCTCCTGGTGGCGCTGCTCGGAGACGTCGCGGCACAGGACGATCGCGCCGACGCGCTCCCCGCGGTTGCGGATGGGGATGGCTCGCAGCGACACAGTGACGCCGCGCGCCTCGATGTCGGTGCGCCACGGGGCCCGGCCGGTGACGACGAGCGGCAGCGACTCGTCGGTCGTGATCGTGCCGGTCAGCAGGCCGGTGGTCACCGCTGCCAGGGACTCGCCCTCGAGCTCGTCGGTGAAGCCCATGCGGTTGAACGCGCTGAGCGCGTTCGGGCTGGCGAAGGTCGTGATGCCGTCGACATCCAGGCGGATGAGGCCGTCCGCCGCGCGCGGCGCGCCGCGGCGCGGGGCGGCCGGAGCACCGAGGTCGGGGAAGTCACCCGTCGCGATCATGTTGAACAGGTCGTTGGCGCACTCGTTGAAGGTGAGCTCCTGGCGGCTCGGCGTGCGGGCCTCGCTCAGGTTGGTGTGGCGCGTGATGACCGCCACGGGCTCGTCCGCGGTCTCGGGCGAGTGGACGGAGAGCCGCCGGATGACGGGGACGGCGCGCACGCGGGTGGGCGTCTCCTCGAACCAGTCCGGCGCCGACGTGTCGATGATCTGCTTGGACGAGTAGGCGTCGGTGACCTGCTGCCGCCACTCGGGCTTGATGCGCTGGCCGACGAAGTCGCGGTAGAACAGCGTCGCCGCGGACGACGGACGCGCGTGCGCGACGGCCACGAAGTCGTCGTCGGCCGTGGGGACCCAGAGGACGATGTCGGCGAAGGCGAGGTCGGCGAGCAGCTGCCAGTCACCCACCAGCCCGTGCAGCCACTCGACATCGGCCTCCGAGGAGCGGCCGTGGGCATGGACGAGATCACTGAGCGTCGACACCACCCCATCCTAAGCGGCGTCCGCTGACCGCTCCTCGCGGTTCTCCACAGGGCACATATGCCCTGGACCGCAGCACACTCGCCTGCTTGAGTGAGGCATCGGACATATCACAGGTCCAGTAGAACATGGACCACCGACACTCGTAATTGGAAGACTCATGCACCACCTCGCACTCGCCCCTGCCCTCGCCCCCACGATGACCCTGGTGGGCCCGGAGACCCCCACGCGGCAGACCGTGCCGCCGATGCGGGCCTGGGACCTCAGCGACCCCGATCCCGGCACGCTGTGCTCCAACCTCGCCCGTTGCGTGATCGAAATCCTCGCCGGGGCCAGGCCTCTCGACCAGATCAGCCCCTGGGTGAGCGACGCCGTGTACGTCCACCTGCTGCGCCGGACCGTGCTGGCGGCGAGAGCCCGCGCCCTGTCTACGGAGGACGCGCTGCGACCCCGCATGCGCATCGGCGACCCGCGCCTGAGCCGGCCGTCGGACGGGGTGGTGGAGGCGGTGGTGCTGGTGCACCAGCAGGGCCGCTCACGCGCCGTCGCCATGCGCCTCGAACGGCACCGTGCGCGGTGGCGGGCGACCACGATCAACGTGCTGTGAGCCGGAGAACGGCCGGAACGACGAACGGCGGCCCCGAGAGGCCGCCGTCGTCGTTCGTGCGTCGGTGAGGCGCGGGCTCAGCGCTTCTTGGCCTGGGCGCGCCGCTCGGCGCGGTTGGAGGGCGCGTCGTCGGACGACTCCTCCACCCGCTGCCCGAAGGCGCCGCGCTGCGTCGCCCCCTGCGCCTGGGCCGCGGGCGCGGCCTGCTGCTGCTGGGCTCGCTGCGCTCGGGCCGTCGCGGCCTGCTCGACCTGGCCGCGCTGGTTGCGCACCTCGACACCGCCCTGCTCGGCCGGCGCGGAGTAGCTGAGCGCCGTGTCGCCTTCGCCGCGGGTGAGGCCCTTCGCGGCGACCGCCGGCTGCTCCACCTCGCCGGGTGCCTGGTTGACCTCGACCTCCAGGTTGAACAGGAAGCCGATGGTCTCCTCGCGGATCGCGCCCATCATCTGCTGGAACATCGCGAAGCCCTCGCGCTGGTACTCGACCAGCGGGTCGCGCTGCGCCATGGCGCGCAGGCCGATGCCGTCCTTGAGGTAGTCCATCTCGTAGAGGTGATCGCGCCAGCGGCGGTCGATCACCGACAGCACCACGCGACGCTCCAGCTCGCGCATCGCCGGTGATCCCAGCGACTCCTCGCGGCGCTGGTAGGCGATCTTCGCGTCCGAAAGGATCTCGCGGCGCATGAAGTCGCGGTTGATCCGCCCCTTGTTGCCCGCCTCCGCGATGACCTCGTCGATGCTGACGCTGACCGGGTAGAGCGTCTTGAGCTCGGCCCACAGCGCGTCGAAGTCCCAGTCGTCTCCACTGCCCTCGCCGGTGTGCTGGTCGAGGATGTCGTCGATGACGTCGGTGAGGAACTGCTGCACGCGCTCGTGAAGGTCGTCGCCCTCGAGGATGTGGCGGCGGTCGCTGTAGATCGCCTCGCGCTGCCGGTTCAGGACGTCGTCGTACTTGAGGACGTTCTTGCGGATCTCGGCGTTGCGCGCCTCGACCTGCGACTGGGCGCTGCGGATGGCTCGGCTGACGACCTTGGACTCGATGGCCATGTCGTCGGGGACGCTGCTCCGGCCCATCAGGCTCTCCGCGGCGCCCGCGTTGAACAGACGCATCAGGTCGTCGGTCAGCGACAGGTAGAAGCGGCTCTCGCCCGGGTCTCCCTGACGGCCGGAACGTCCGCGCAGCTGGTTGTCGATGCGGCGGGACTCGTGGCGCTCGGTGCCGAGCACGTAAAGGCCACCCGCCTCGATGACCTTCTCGGCCTCTTCGGCCACCTGCGCCTTGACGTTCTCGAAGACCTCTTCCCACGCGGCCTCGTACTCGTCGGGCGTCTCGACCGGCGACAGACCGCGTGCGTTCATCTCGGCGACCGCGATGAACTCGGAGTTCCCGCCGAGCATGATGTCCGTTCCACGGCCGGCCATGTTGGTGGCCACGGTGACCGCGCCGAGGCGGCCCGCCTGGGCGACGATCGCCGCTTCGCGCGCGTGGTTCTTCGCGTTCAGCACCTCGTGGCGCACGCCCTTCTTGGCGAGAAGGCGCGACAGGTACTCGCTTTTCTCGACCGAGGTTGTGCCGACGAGGACCGGCTGGCCCTTCTCGTGCCGCTTGACGATGTCCTCGACGACCTGGTCGAACTTCGCCTTCTCGTTCTTGTAGACGAGGTCGGACTGGTCGATGCGCTGCATCGGCTTGTTCGTCGGGATCGGGACGACGCCGAGCTTGTAGGTGCTCATGAACTCGGCCGCCTCGGTCTCGGCGGTACCGGTCATGCCGGAGAGCTTCTTGTAGAGGCGGAAGTAGTTCTGCAGCGTCACGGTGGCGAGGGTCTGGTTCTCGGCCTTGACCTCGACGCCCTCCTTCGCCTCGATCGCCTGGTGGATGCCCTCGTTGTAGCGGCGGCCGACCAGGATGCGGCCGGTGTGCTCGTCGACGATCAGGACCTCGCCGTTCATCACGACGTAGTCCTTGTCGCGCTTGAACAGGGCGTTGGCCTTGATCGCGTTGTTGAGGAACGAGATGAGCGGGGTGTTCGCCGACTCGTAGAGGTTGTCGATGCCGAGGTAGTCCTCGACCTTCTCGATGCCGGGCTCGAGCACGCCGACGGTGCGCTTCTTCTCGTCCACCTCGTAGTCGACCTCGGGGGTGAGGCGCTTCGCGAGGTTCGCGAACTCGTTGAACCAGCGGTTCGCCTCGCCGGAGGACGGGCCCGAGATGATGAGCGGCGTGCGGGCCTCGTCGATGAGGATCGAGTCGACCTCGTCGACGATCGCGAAGAAGTGGCCGCGCTGCACCATGTCGCTCGCCTGCCACGCCATGTTGTCGCGCAGGTAGTCGAAGCCGAACTCGTTGTTCGTACCGTAGGTGATGTCGGCCGCGTACATCTCGCGGCGCTCCTCCGGCGTCTGGCCGGCGAGGATCACACCGGTCGACATGCCCAGGGCGCGGAAGACGCGTCCCATGAGCTCGGACTGGTAGCTGGCCAGGTAGTCGTTGACCGTGACGACGTGGACGCCGCGGCTCGCGATCGCGTTCAGGTAGGCCGCGGTCGTCGCGACCAGGGTCTTGCCCTCACCGGTCTTCATCTCGGCGATGTTGCCGAGGTGAAGGGCGGCTCCGCCCATGATCTGCACGTCGAAGTGCCGCATCCCGAGCGTGCGCTTGGCCGCTTCGCGGACCGCCGCGAACGCCTCCGGCAGGAGGTCGTCGAGCGATTCGCCGTTGCCGTAGCGCTCGCGCAGTTCGACCGTCTCGTGCGCGAGTTCTTCGTCGGTGAGTTCGCTGAAGTCGTCTTCGAGGGCGTTGACCGCTTTCGCGTACGCCTCCAGCCGACGGAGGGTCCGGCCCTCGCCGACACGAAGGACCTTTTCAAGAACTGAGGCCACTGATGCACTCCACTTTTGCTCGGTTCGGGCCGATGGCCCGGCGCCCCGGCGGGCGCGCGCCGGACGGCAGACTCCGCCGACGCTAGGGACATGCTACTTGTTCAGCCCTCGCGTTCGGCAGGCGATGCCTGGGAGCAGCCTGGATAGGCGCCGATGGCGCCCCATGGCGCCGATGGCGACCGCCGCCCGGGCGGCCGCCATCGGCACAGGGCCGGGCACTCAGCCGAGCTTGCGCGCCGCGGTGGCGACCTCCTGCAGCTCCTCTGCCTCTTCGTCGAGCGAGATCACGCCGTAGTCCCACCCCTTGCGGCGGTAGACGACGCTCGGACGCTGGGTCTCCTGATCGACGAACAGGTAGAAGTCGTGGCCGACGAGCTCCATGTAGTAGAGCGCGTCGTCGACGGTCATGGGAATGGACGCGAAGACCTTCTTGCGGATGACGACGGGGCAGTACTCCTCCTCCGTCTCCGCGGTCTCCGCCACCTCATCGGATGCGGCCGGCGCAGCGCCGGTGCGGACCTGGTCGAGCACCGCGACCGGAGCCGCTGCCAGCCCGACCGCGCTGAAGCCGTCGGTGCTGGCCTCGCGCAGCGAGGTCGGGCGGTGCTGGCCGCGGTGGACCTTGCGGCGATCCTTCGCCCGGCGCACGCGCTCAAGGAGCTTGCCGAGTGCGATGTCGAAGGCCGCGTATTTGTCCTGGCCCGTGGCCTCGGATCTCACCACCGCCCTGGGCCCGACGAGAGTGAGCTCGACGCGGTCGTCGCCGCTCGGATTGCCCAGCTTCTCGTTGTGACGACTCACTTTGATCTCGAACGAGATGGCCCGTTCGGCCAGGTGTGCGACCTTCTCCGATTTCTCGGTGGCGTACTCCCGGAAACGATCAGTGATGCCCAGGTTGCGTCCGATGATGTTGATGTCCATGGAGACCTCCCTGATCCGGCGTGACGTCCGCCCGGTTCACGAAGGGCGGATCGCTCGCGCCTTTTCGACTACCGTAGTGCGCCCGCTCCGGAAGCGAAACCGTCGAACCTGACGCATTTCCGGTGCGTGCGCTGGACGCTCGCTGAGGATCGCCACCGACGCGGAGCGGCGTCCGCGCGATCGCGACCGCGCCGGTCACCCGTCCGCCCGCCGCCCGTATGGCACGAGCCGCTTCGGCGATGGTCGCGCCGGACGTGACGATGTCGTCGACGATCAGGCAGTCCCGCCCGGCCAGCCGGGGAGAAGCCCGCATGCTCCCTGCGCGGTTGTCCGATCGGTCCGCCGCGGTCAGCCCGGCCTGGTCGGCCGTCTGCCGTGCGAGGCGCAGCGCGCCCCAGAGCGGAGGCACCAGCATGTGCGCCCGCGCCAGCACCGACCGGGGCGGATGGTAACCGCGGCCGCGCCACGCCGCCCGGGTGGACGGGATCAGGACCGGAAGCAGGGCGGTGCCGTCGTTGCTGCGGACGGACGTCCGCTGCGCCTCGGCGATCGCGTCGCGGAGCACCCGGGCGAGCGCCCGAGCCAGGTCGACCCGCCCCTTGTCCTTGTAGGCGAGCAGCACGCGACGGGCCACGCCTTCGTATGGGAGCGCCGACCAGACCGGGACGTCGCCGACCCTGTCGAGCCGCAGCGCGGGACGCAGGGCCGCGGTGCAGTCGTCGCACAGCGTGCGGTCGGACGCGCCGCAGCCGGCGCAGTGGACGGGCAGCACGATCGCCGCCGCGTCGAGGAGGGATTCACGGACCAGGGTGATGGTTGTCATGCGTCCAGCCTCGCGGGCGGCGCACGGCTGCGAGCAGGATCTCGCGGATCGGTGCAGAACCCGCCGAGGACAGGCGCTGTGGAGAACTCAGGGCTGCCCCTGCTGCACCGCCACCGCGCCCACCTTGTCGAGCTGCGCCTGCCACCCCGTGCCCGTCGGCGCCAGCAGCGTGCCGTCGGCGCTGAGTACCACGTAGGGGGCGAGTCCGGCGGCGCCGACGATGGTCCGGCCGCCGGTCGGCCCGGAGGTCGTCGTCTGCGAGCCACCGACCGTCTGCTGGGCGATGCTGGTCGCCTCGCCGCTCGTCGTGCTGAGCACCGCGATGGTGAGGTCGCTCGTCCACGCCGCCGATTGCGCACCCGCCGACGGCACGGCGAGCTCGACCGGTTCGGTGAGGCCGTTCGGCGCTCCGTTCGACGCGCGGACGATGCCGGACGCCATCAGCGCATAGCCGGTCGGAGTACGCAGCAGCGCCGCCAGGCGGGTGCCGTCCCGCGACACCGCGAGGGAGAGGATTCCGGTCGCATCCGGCCAGTTCGCGACCAAGCCGTGCGCATCGGCGCCATTGCCAGCCGTCACCTGGATGGCGCCGGGCGACCCGCCGGGGACCGACCAGACCCAGCCGTCCGCGTCCAAGGACGGACCGATGAGCCCGGGGCGCCCGTCCACGCGCACCGGATCGCCGTTCTTGCGCACGGAGTAGACGCCCGCCTGCGAGAGCACCGCTGCCTGATCGCGCGACGCGCTGAGGGTGACGGCCGTCGGGCGCAATGCCGCGACCTTGTCGCTCAGCCCGCTCAGCCCTGTCACCGTGTCGCCGTTCACCGGCCCGAACACGTCGCCCCGGTAGACGTAGGCGCGCGAGTCGACGGACGGGTTCCGGACGGGCGCCGCATCCGTGCTCAGCGACGGCACCTGTTGCACGTTCCCCTCGATCGACAGCTGCACGCTCTGCGCGAGGCTGCCGAGGGACTGCTCCAGCTGGTACTGCATCCGCTGCAACTGCGCCGAGTCCGCCTGCCCCGCCTCCGAGCTGAGGTCGACCCGGGCGACCCCGCCCTCCGTCGTGACGGACGGCACGGCCAGCTGCGTCCCCTTCGGGAACGACGTGACGACCGCACCGTTCAGCCAGGGCGCGGGGCCGGCGAGCACCGAGCTGGCGACCCGCGTCGCGGCGGAGGCGACGCGGGCCGGGAACCAGCGTGCGTCCGGCACCAGGTAGGTGTAGCCGGGACTGTAGAAGTACAGGTTCTGCTGCGCGTACACCGCGCGGAACGTCGGGTCGTCGATGACGACGCCGTTGGGCGCGACGGAGATCCGCCACTCCCCGTTCTCCCGCACCAGCTGGTAGTTCAGCCCGACCGGGGCGGTGCTGGCCACGGGATGGTAGGAGCCGACGCTGTCGACGTTGGCGACCGGGGTGACGTCGAGCCGCCACAGCGTGCCCTGGTCGTCGTAGGTGCGGTTGCGGCCGTCGTCGACGGTCACCGACTCGTCGGGGTTCCAGCTGGCCGCCATCGCGGTCGTCAGGTACTCGCGGGCGATCTTGAAGTTGTTCTTGGGGCTGGATGCGGCGTCGATGAAGCCCTGCACGATCCGCTGCTGCGACGCGCCCTTCTCGGGCGGCGACGGGTTGAAGTCGAGGTCGAGCGGGTCGTTCACCTGGGCGACCGGGGCTCCCTGACGTACGGGGCCGGAGTCCGGGATGCTCGCGCAGGCGGCGAGCGCCAGCATGGTCACCGCGAGGACGGCGGCGAGCGCCGCGCGGACGCCGGGGGGACGACGGCGGGTCATGCGCGGGCCTCGCTCCCGGTTCCGACGGCGCCGGGCAGCGCCTCCGGACCCGATTCGGCCGGCAGAGCCGACCCGGCGTCCACCGGGGGCAGCGGTAGGGGCGACGCGGTGATCTCCCGTCCGGTCACCCGCGGCAGCGTCAGCCGGAAGCACGAGCCCTGCCCGGGAGCCGACCACACCTGCAGCCAGCCGGAGTGCAGGGTCGCGTCCTCGAGCGAGATCGCGAGGCCCAGACCGGTGCCGCCCAGCGTGCGCTTGCGGGACGGGTCGGCGCGCCAGAAGCGGTCGAAGACGTGCGCCATGTCCTGCGGGTTCATGCCAATCCCGTAGTCGCGCACGGTCAGTGCCACCGCGGTCTCGTTGCTGTCCACCGTGACGACGACCGGGCGCCCCTCGCCGTGCTCGATCGCGTTCCCGATGAGGTTGCGGACGACGCGGCGGATGCGGCGCGGGTCCATCGGCACG
The DNA here is from genome assembly GCF_040686855.1 of Leifsonia sp. NPDC077715. Classification (NCBI taxonomy): domain Bacteria; kingdom Bacillati; phylum Actinomycetota; class Actinomycetes; order Micrococcales; family Microbacteriaceae; genus Leifsonia; species Leifsonia sp. NPDC077715. The sequence continues at coordinate 1,143,709 of NZ_JBFBOG010000002.1, read as the reverse complement.
TCGAAGTAGCCCCCGGGCGCGTCGAGGGTGAGCTCGGAGCCGTTCTGCTCGGACAGCGTCCGCAGCTCGTCGACGCAGTCCTCGGCGAGCCGCACCAGGTTGGTGGGCTCGGCGTCCAGGACCACGGATCCGGCGTCGTACCGGCTGATCTCGAGCAGGTCGGAGAGCAGTCGGTCGAACCGCTCGATCTGCGTGTGCAGCAGTTCGGCGGTGCGGGCGGTCGCCGGAGCGAAGCCCTCCCGCTGGTCGTAGATCACGTCGCCGGCCAGCCGGATGGTGGTGAGCGGCGTCCGGAGCTCGTGCGACACGTCCGACACGAACCGCTGCTGCAGCTGCGACAGCGTCGCCAGCTGGTTGATCTGGCTCTGGAGGCTGTCGGCCATGCCGTTGAAGGAACGGGCGAGGGAGGCGAACACATCCTCGCCCTTCTCCGGGATGCGCACCGCGAGGTCGCCCGCGGCGAGCCGTTCACTGGTGCGGGCGGCGACGCGGATCGGCTCCACGACGAAGCGCACGATCACCCAGGTGATCGCGCCGATGAGGAGGATGAGCGCGAGCCCGGCGAGCAGCAGGGTGTTCTGCACGAAGAGCAGCGTGTTCTCGGAGTCGCGCAGGTTGTAGCCGATGTACAGCTCGTACTTGCCGTACGAGGGCAGCGTCAGCTGTGAGCCGACGACGATGCCCGGGTCGGTGTCGCCGCCGACGGCCGGAAGGGCGACGGACTGGTAGAACTGCTTGGTCCCGCCGTTCTGCACCTTCTCGCGCAGCTCGGGCGAGATCACCGAGTTCATCGCGGGGCTGCCGCGGTCGGGCGGGGCGAGTACGCCCGTGTCCTGGCCGGGGACCCGGTACGCGGCGACCAGGCGGCTGGACGTCGACGCCTGGACGCTCTGCAGCACCGTGTTGAGCAGGTTCTTGCCGGCGTCGCCGGTGGAGACGTCGGAGGCGTTCAGGGTCGACTGCGCGGTCGTCGTGGCGCGGCTCGAGTCGCGCAGCGCCTGGTCCAGCCGCGACTGGTAGAGGTCGTTGCTGATGCTGAGCGCCATATAGACGCCGGTGACGAGGATGGCGACGCCGGTGAGGAGGAGGGTGATGGCGACGGTCCGCAGCTGCAGCGAGCTGCGCCACAGGCGCGCCAGACGGGACGGCGCCTGCCGCCACATCTCCCGCGTCGGCCACCAGCGCATCCCGGCCTCCGACCGCTAGGCGGCCGCGCCGGCGCGGTAGCCGACCCCGCGCACGGTCATGACGATCTTCGGGTTGTCCGGATCCTGCTCCACCTTGGCGCGCAGGCGCTGCACGTGGACGTTGACGAGCCGGGTGTCGGCCTTGTAGTGGTAGCCCCAGACCTGCTCCAGCAGCATCTCGCGGGTGAACACCTGCTGCGGCTTGGACGCGAGCGCGAGCAGCAGGTCGAACTCCAGCGGGGTGAGGGCGATGCGCGTGTCGCCGCGGCGGACCTCGTGGCCCGCGACGTCGACGACGAGGTCGCCGACGGTCAGCTCGTCGGCGGGAGGCGCGGCCGGGCCGGGACGGAGGCGGGTGCGGATGCGCGCCACAAGCTCCTTGGGATTGAACGGCTTGACCATGTAGTCGTCGGCGCCGGACTCGAGGCCCTTCACCACGTCGGCCGTATCGGACTTGGCGGTCAGCATGATGATCGGGGTGCCGGACTCCGCGCGGATGCGGCCGCACACCTCGATGCCGTCCATGCCGGGCAGCATCAGGTCGAGCAGGACGAGATCCGGCTTCGCCGACCGGAAGGTGTCCACTGCGAGCGACCCGTCTTCGCAGAAGACGGGGTCGAAGCCCTCGGTGCGCAGAACGATGCCGATCATCTCCGCAAGCGCGGTGTCGTCGTCGACCACCAGGATGCGACTAGTCATGTGGGACGTTCCCCGAACCCTCCTCGAGCGGCCGGAGCCGCGGACAACATGACCAGCGTAATGGAGCAGTCCTGATACCGGCTTGAATGAATGCATCACGTGCCCTGTGGATGGGACATCGCTCGCGAGGCCGATGTGCCAGCATGGGACCAACGCACGACGCGCGGGGACGGAAGGGCACGGCGTGACCGACGAACAGAACTGGCAGGCGCCGGGTGCCGGGCAGCCGCAGCAGCCGTACGGGCAGCAGCCCCAGTACGGGCAGCAGCCCCAGTACGGGCAGCAGCCCCAGTACGGGCAGCAGCCGCAGTACGGGGCGTACCCCGGGTACGGCCAGCCCGGCCCGCAGCCGGGGTGGACGCCCCCGCCGAAGCCGGGGCTCATCCCGTTACGCCCGCTCACGCTGGGTCCGCTGCTCGCGGCGCCGTTCCAGGCGCTGCGGCGGAACCCGCGCATCACCGTGGGCGCCGCCCTCCTGCTGCAGGGCATCCCGTCGATCGTGGTCAGCATCCTCATCGCCGGCGGCGTCGCCCTGCTCGCCGGGCGCATCGCGAACGGCGACGTCGCGGATCAGCCGACACTGCAGGCCGGGGCCGTCGGCGGCATCATCGTGCTCGGCGTGCTCTCGCTGCTCATCACGACCGTCTTCAGCGCTCTGCTGCAGGGTGTCATCGTCGGGGAGGTGGCGCGCGAGACCCTGGGCGAGAAGCTGACGTTCGGTTCCCTGTGGCGTCTGGTGCGGGGCCGCGTCGGCGCGCTGATCGGCTGGACGCTTCTGCTCGGGCTGGCCTGGATCGTCGCCGTCGCACTGGTCACGACCGTGGTCGTCGTCCTGGCGATGCTCGGCGGCACGGCCGGCGTGATCGGCGCCGTCGCGGCCGGGATCGTCGGCGGCTTCGGTCTGGCCGCCCTCGCCATCTGGGTCAACACGAGGGTCGCCATGGTTCCCTCCGCCATCGTGCTCGAGCGACTGTCGCTCACGGCTGCGGTGGCGCGGTCGTGGCGGCTCACGAACGGCTACTTCTGGCGGACCTTCGGCATCATCGCGCTGGTCTGGCTGATCGTCTATGCGATCACCCAGACCATCAGCATCCCGTTCGGCCTCGTCGGCGGCTTCCTCGGCGGAGTGCTCGCGCCGACCCAGGCGAGTTCCGCCGACCCGATGACCCAGCTGCTGGTCACCCAGCTGAGCGTCAACGTGCTGGCGAGCATCGTGACATCGATCGTCGGAGCCATCGGCAGCGTCATCCAGAACGCCACGGTCGCCCTGCTCTACCTCGACCTGCGGATGCGCAAGGAAGGTCTCGACCTCGACCTCGTGCGGTTCGTCGAAGCCCGCCAGACCGGGCAGGAGCTGCCCGACCCGTACCTGCCGCCGGCCGAGCGCGCACAGCCACCGGCCGCGGCTCCCGGGTGGCCGGCCGGCTGACCGTGTTCCACGTCGACATCCCGGTGGACCCGAGCTCGCCGGAGGCGCAGCAGTGGCTGCGCGACGAGCTCGCGCGCCCGCAGTACCAGGCGGCCAAGCCGACCTGGTTCGACCTCGCGTCGAAGGCCGTCCAGGACTGGCTCGCCTCGCTGTTCCAGGGCCCAGGGGCGAACGCGGGACCGGTGCTGCTGCTCGTCGTGGTGCTGATCGTCGCCGGACTCATCGCGGTCGCGTTCTTCGTGTTCGGGCGTCCTCGGGTCAATCGCCGGTCGGCGCTGGAACGGCGGTCGCTGTTCGGCGACGACGACTCCCGCAGCGCCGCGGACCTACGCGCGGCGGGCGAACGCGCGGCCCGCTCGGGCGACTGGGTGGCCGCCGTGGAGGAGCAGTTCCGCGCGATCGCGGTGTCGCTCGACGAGCGCACGCTCGTGCGGGTCACCCCCGGCACGACGGCGACCGAGTTCGCCCAGCGCGCCGCCGGGGTCGCTCCGGACGAGCGCGAAGCGCTGCGGGCCGCGGCGCGCGCCTTCGACGATGTGCGCTACCTCGACCGGCCGGGTACCGAAGCCGCGTACCAGCAGCTGGTCGCCCTGGATCAGCGTCTGCAGCGGGTGCGCATCCCCGCCACGGCGGTGACGTCGTGACGGCGCCCGCACCCGTGCGCGAACCGGACGTGGCCGCGTCCGCCCCCGCCGTCTCCCCCACGGTGCGCCAGACGGCGCGGCGGGCCGTACCGTGGATCGTGCTGGCGGCCATGGCGGTCCTCATCGCCCTGTTCGGCCTCCTGCTGACCGACGGTCGTTCCGGCGAAGGCGCACCGGTCGATCCTGCGAACGCCGCTCCGGCCGGAGCGGAGGCGGTCGCCCAGGTGTTGAAGGATCAGGGCGTGACGGTCCGCCCGGTCACCACCCTCGCCGACGCGACGCGGGCGGCCGCGGACGACGCGACGGTGCTCGTCTACGACCCGCAGGGCAACCTCTCCGCCGACGGCTATCGGTCGCTCGCGGGCGATGGACGCACCATCGTCCTCATCGAGCCCGGATTCGCCGCTCTGCGGACGGTCGCGCCCGATGTCACAGCGGCCGGGGCACCGCGCGGCGCCGTCAGCGCGGGTTGCGTCGTCCGCGCTGCCGAGCGGGCGGAACGCATCGACCCGCGCAGCACTCCCAACACCGAGGAGCACATCCACCCCGGCACGTTCCGGGTCGAGGGCGACGGCGTCGCATGTTTCGCGGATGCGGACGGGCGGACGACGCTCGTGCGCACCACGTTCGACGACTCGACCCTGTACCTGCTCGGCTCCGCCGCCGTGCTCACCAACGACGGCGTCGAGCGCGAGGGGAACGCGGCGCTGGCGCTGAATCTGCTCGGTGATCACCGCACCCTGGTCTGGTACCTGCCGTCGATCGACGACCGGCCGGTCACCGGACCACCGGACATCGCGGCGCTGACCCCGGGCTGGGTCACGCCGGTGATGCTGCTGCTGGTGGTCGTCTTCATCGCCGCGGCGATCTGGCGGGGGCGTCGGTTCGGGCCCCTCGTCGTCGAGAACCTTCCGGTCGTCGTCCGCGCCGGAGAGACCCGTGAGGGACGGGCGCGGCTGTACCAGCGTTCCTCCGCCCGCCTGCGCGCGGCCGACGCGCTGCGGGTGGGGACGGTCGGACGCCTCTCCACCATGGTCGGGCTGCCCGCCACCGCGACCGCCCTCGAGGTCGCCGACGCCGTGGCGGCGCTGCTCCGCGCAGACCGGATGCGCGTTCGCGACGTCCTCGTCGACCGCGTCCCCGCCACCGACCGCGACCTGCTGCGGCTCTCCGACGACCTCGCGGAGCTCGAACGCGTCGCCGCGGACGCCGTCTCGCCGAGCACCCCACCGCCGACCTCCCCGCCCGACTCGGGCCCGACCGGAAGAATGAGCGAATGACCGACGTCACTACGGGGGCAGCGTCCCCCGCTCCCTCCCCCGGCGCCTCCGCCGATGCCGCGCAGCTGCGCTCCGCCCTCGCCGGCGTGCGCACCGAGGTCGGCAAGGCGGTCGTCGGCCAGGACGGCGCGGTCACCGGGCTCATCATCGCGCTGCTCGCGCGGGGTCACGTCCTGCTCGAGGGCGTGCCGGGAGTGGCGAAGACGCTGCTCGTGCGGTCGCTCAGCCACGCGCTCAGCCTCGACACCAAGCGCGTGCAGTTCACGCCCGACCTGATGCCGGGCGACGTGACCGGATCCCTCGTGTACGACGCGCAGACCGGCGGCTTCGTGTTCCGTGAAGGACCGGTGTTCACGAACATCCTGCTCGCGGATGAGATCAACCGGACCCCGCCCAAGACGCAGTCGGCGCTGCTCGAGGCGATGGAGGAGCGCCAGGTGAGCGTGGACGGCGTGAGCCGCCGCCTCCCGGACCCGTTCATCGTCGCGGCGACCCAGAACCCCATCGAGTACGAGGGCACCTACGCGCTGCCCGAGGCCCAGCTGGACCGTTTCCTGCTCAAGCTCACGCTCGACGTGCCGGAGCGCGACACCGAGGTGGAGGTGCTGCGCCGGCACGCGGCCGGGTTCAACCCGCGCGACCTGGCGGCCGCCGGCGTGACCCCGGTCCTGGGCGCCGCGGAGCTCGCCGCCGCACGGGCGTCGGCGGCGGCGGTCGGCGCGAACGCGGACGTGCTGGCCTACATCGTGGACCTCGCCCGGGCCACCCGGCGCAGCCCGTCCGTCAAGCTCGGCGTGAGCCCGCGCGGGACGACCGCCCTGCTCGCGGCGGCCAAGGCCTGGGCGTGGCTGTCCGGCTACGACTCGATCACGCCCGACCACGTGCAGGCGATGCTGCTGCCGGTCTGGCGCCACCGCATCCAGTTGCGGCCGGAGGCCGAGCTGGAGGGCGTGGGCGCCGATGCGATCCTGCAGTCGATCGTCCAGCAGGTCCAGGTCCCGATCTAGGCGCGCGACGTGACCGTATCCGGACGCTTCGTCGCCCTGCTCGCGCTGGGCGTCGTCCCCGTCGTGCTGCTCGGTCTGGGCGGCGGTGGTGACGCGACGGCGTACCTCGCACTGGGCGGGTGGCTCGTGCTGTGCGTGGTGCTGGGGGCGATCGACCTCGCGGCGGCCGCCTCGCCGCGCGCGGTCCGGCTAGAGCGCACGCTTCCGGCGCGCGTGCGTCTCGGCGCAGAGGCGGAGTCCGAGCTGCTGGTGACGAACACCGGCCGGCGGATGCTGCGCGGCACCGTGCGCGACGCCTGGGAGCCGTCCGCGGGCGCCGCGCCGACGCGCACGCGGGTGTCGATCCCGGCCGGTGAGCGGCGTCGCGTCGTCGCGTCGCTGCGCCCGTGGCGCCGCGGCGAGCGCCGGGTCGCGACCGTCACCGTGCGGTCCTGGGGGCCGCTGCACCTGTGGGCGCGGCAGGCGACGCTGGAGGCACCCGGCCGCATCCGCGTGCTGCCACCGTTCACCTCGCGGAAGCACCTGCCGTCGCGGCTCGCGCGCCTCCGCGAGCTGGAGGGGAGCACCACCGTGCTGCTCCGGGGACAGGGCACCGAGTTCGACTCGCTGCGCGAATACGTGCGCGGCGACGACGTGCGCTCGATCGACTGGCGGGCGACCGCCCGACGGCACGACCCGACCGGCGGACGCGGTGCCCGCGTGATGGTCCGCACCTGGCGTCCCGAGCGCGACCGGCGTGTCGTGATCGTGATCGACACGGCGCGCACCTCCGCCGCGCGCGTGGCCGACGAACCCCGGATCGACACGGCGTTCGAGTCGTCCCTGCTGCTCGCGGCCCTCGCGACGCGCGCAGGCGATCGGGTCGATCTGATCGCCTACGACCGGGTCGTGCGCGGCCGGGTGCAGGGCGCCTCCGGTCCGGAGCTCCTGTCGCGGATGGTGGACGCGATGGCCGGGATCGAGCCATCCCTCATCGAGATGGACTGGTCGGCGATCCCATCCCAGGTGGCGCAGGTCACGTCCCAGCGTTCGCTGGTCGTGCTGCTCACATCCATCGAGTCGCCGGGCGCCTCGCGCGGGCTGCTCTCCGCGCTGCCGCAGCTCACGGCCAAGCATCTCGTCGTGGTGGCGAGCGTGACGGATCCGGACACGCTTGCGGCCGCCCAGGAGCGGCCGAACCGGGACGCGGTCTACCGTGCGGCGGCAGCCGAGCGTTCGCTGCTCGACGTCAGCCGCGTCGCGGCGGCGGTGCGCCGGCTCGGCGGCGATGTGGTGACCGGCGCGCCCGCAGACCTGCCACCCGCGCTCGCGGACCGGTATCTCGCGCTCAAGGCCGCCGGGCGCCTCTGAAGAGCAGCGCGGAGGACGCCGCCTCACCCGGCGACGATGCGCCGCGTCCCCGCCTCGTACTCCGTCAGGTCGCCCGTCTCGCCCGCACGCACCGCTCGGCGACCGAGCACCAGCATGTAGGCCAGGAAAGCGGCCAACGCGAGTGCGCCGATCCCAATCTTCGCCCAGACCGGCAGGCCGGACGGCGTCACGAAGCCCTCGATGAGGCCGGAGACGAACAAGGAGATGGCGCAGCCGACGGCGACCGTGAAGAGCGCGCGGCCGTCTTCCGCGAGCGCCTGGCCGCGCGTGCGCGCCCCGGGGGCGATCCACGCCCAGAAGATCCGGAGGCCGGCGGCCGCGGCGACGAAGACGCTCGTCAGCTCCAGCAGGCCGTGCGGGACGATGTACGAGAACAGCACGTCGCCGCGGCCATAGGCGAACATCACGCCCGCCGCCGTGCCGACGCCGACCGCGTTCTGGATGAGCACGTACGGCACGTAGACGCCGGTGATGCCGAACGCGATGCACTGCGCGGCGATCCAGGCGTTGTTCGTCCACACCTGGCCGGCGAAGGAGGCGGCGGGGTTGTTCGAGTAGTAGTCGATGAAGTCGTGCTCGACGTACCGGCGCAGGTTCGCGTCGTCGCCCAGGTTGCGGAGGACGTCCGGGTTGCCCGTGATCCACAGCGCGTACAGCGTCGCGATCACCGCCGTGGCGAGGGCGACCGCCAGCACGATCCAACGCAGGCGGTAGAGCGCGGCGGGCAGCTGCAGCACGAAGAAGCGCGGCAGCTGTGCGAACAGGTTGGCTCCGGCACCGGTGAAGCGGAGCCGGGCGTTCGACAGCGCGAGGGAGAGCCGGTCGCCGGCGGCCGTCGCACCCGCACTGGTCTGAATGGCCGACAGATCGGCCGCTCCCGACTGGTAGAGGTCGATCAGCCGGTCCGCCTCGGCCCCGTCGAGACGTCGCTTCGCGGCCAGCCGGGAGAGCTCCTCCCAGTCGGCGCTGCGCGCGGCGGTGTAGGCGTCGAGGTCCATCTGCTTAGATGATATCTATGATGCAGGCGGGGCCGGGGAGCGCGTCGCAGGACGACCGCGAGCTGGTCACCGGCGAGGCCGTCGCGCTCGACGTGAAGCCCGCCAGCTACATCCTCCGGGCGGCCGGCTGCATCATCGACTGGGTCGTGTACATGCTCGTCATGTTCGGCTGCATCCTGCTGCTGGCTGCCACGGGCGGCGGGCTGGATCAAGCGCTCGCACGGGCGCTGGTGGTGCTGATCCTGGTGTTCGGGATGGTGGTGCTGCCGACGACGGTCGAACTCGCCTCCCGAGGGCGGTCGCTCGGCAAGCTCGCCGTGGGTGCGCGCATCGTGCGCGACGACGGCGGCGCCATCGGGTTCCGCCACTCGTTCATCCGCGCCCTCGTCGGCGTGCTCGAGATCTTCATGACGATCGGCGCGATCGCTGCGCTGACCGGCCTGCTCAACACCCGGTCCAAGCGGCTCGGCGACCTGCTCGCGGGCACGTACAGCCAACTCGTGCGCGTCCCGAAACCCACACCGCTGCCGCTCTACCTCGCGCCGCACCTGACGACGTGGGCGGCGACCGCGGACGTCGCCCGCCTCCCGGACCGGCTCTCGCGCCGCATCGCCCAGTTCATCCGGCAGGCGCCGGACCTGACGGCCGCCGCGCGCCTGGGACTGAGCAGCGAGCTGGCCCGCGAGGCGGCGCCCTACGTCTCCCCCGTGCCGCCGGTCGACGCCGAGACGTTCCTCGTCGCCGTCGCGGTGCTGCGGCGCGAGCGGGACGCCCGCGGGCTGGCGCTCGAGCAGCAACGGCTGGAGCGACTGGAGCCGGTGCTCCGCGCGCTGCCGCACGGCTTCCCCGAGCGCTGAGCCGCCCGCCGACCGCCCGAACGAAGGAGCACCATGACCGCACGCCGCATCGTCGACCTCAGCCACCCGATCCGGGCCGGTCTGGTGACGTATCCCGGGCTCCCCACCCCGGTGATCACGCCGCACCTGACCCGGGAGGCGTCGCGCGGCGTCTACGCGCCGGGCACCGAGTTCGCGATGGACGTCATCACGATGATCGGCAACACGGGCACCTACCTCGACAGCCCGTTCCACCGCTACGCGGACGGGCGCGACCTCTCCGGGCTCGACCTGGCGACGCTGGTCGGCTTGCCGGTCCGCGTGGTCGACTGGAGCGACGGCGTGCGGGATGCGCGCGGCGTCCCCGCCTCAGCCGTCGCCGGTGTCGGCGACCCCGGCGGCGCGGTCCTGCTGCGCACGGGATGGGATGCGCACTTCGGCACCCCGGAGTACGCCGGCGGTGCGCCGTTCCTCACCGAGGAGGGCGCGAAGGCCTTGGTGGACGCGGGCGTCGCCCTGGTCGGAATCGACTCGCTCAACATCGACGACACCGAAGGCGGCGGCAGCCGCCCGGCGCACAGCATCCTGCTCGCCGCCGGCATACACGTCGTCGAGCACCTGACCCGGCTCGACCAGCTGCCGGAGCGCGGAGCGCGCTTCACCGCCGCTCCCCCGGCGATCGAGGGCTTCGGCACGTTCCCGGTGCGCGCGTTCGCGGAGCTGCCCGACTGACTCAGTCGTGGAGGATGCGCTGGAACAGGACATGGTCCTGCCAGCGTCCCGCGATCTGCAGGTACTTCGGGGCGACGCCGATGCGCTCGAAACCGGCGCGGGTCAGCACCGACTGCGAGGCGTGGTTCGCGAGCAGCGTCGCCGCCTGGATGCGGTGCAGCCCGTACTGGTCGCGGGAGGCCTCGATCACCGCGCCCAGCGCCGCCGAGGCCAGCCCGCGGCCGGTGTGGTCGCGGTCGAGCCAGTAGCCGACGGTCGCCGACTGGAAGGCGCCGCGGACGATGCCGCTGAGCGTCATGCCCCCAGCGATCTCGCCGCCGTCGACCAGCACGAGCGGGAGCGTGGCATCCATCTCGCGGAGCGCCAGCAGCTCGCGCGTCTGCGCGAGCTGACCGCCCTCGGTGAAGAAGTCCTCGGTGCGGGTCGGATCCCACGGCGCGAGGTGCCCGCGGTTGCGCTGGTAGGCGGCGGCGAGCGCCGCGGCGTCCTGCTCCTTCCGGACCCGGAAGATCAGGCCGCCGGGCAGCTCCCGGTCGGCGAACTCGAGCACCATCAGTAGCGGTAGTGGTCGACCTTGTAGGGGCCGTCGACCGGCACGCCGATGTAGGCGGCCTGCTCCTCCGTCAGCGTGGTCAGCTCGACACCGAGAGCGTCGAGATGCAGCCGCGCGACCTTCTCGTCGAGGTGCTTGGGCAGCACGTAGACGCCGACGGGGTAGTTCTCCGTCGAGACGTACAGCTCCAGCTGCGCGAGCACCTGGTTGGTGAACGAATTGCTCATGACGAAGCTGGGGTGGCCGGTGGCGTTGCCCAGGTTCATGAGGCGGCCCTCGGAGAGCACCAGGATGCTGCGGCCGGTCGGCAGACGCCACTCGTGGACCTGCGGCTTGATCTCGACCTTCTCCGCACCCTCCAGCGCCTCGAGCGACGCCATGTCGATCTCGTTGTCGAAGTGGCCGACGTTGGCGACGATGGCGAGGTGCTTGAGCCCGAGCAGGTGGTCGAGGGTGACGACGTTGAGATTGCCGGTTCCCGTGATGAGGATGTCGATCTGGTCGATGACCGACTCCAGGCGCGTGACCTGGTAGCCGTCCATCGCGGCCTGCAGCGCGTTGATCGGGTCGACCTCGCTGACGATGACCCGAGCACCCTGGCCGCGCAGCGCCTCCGCCGCGCCCTTGCCGACGTCGCCGTAGCCGGCCACGAAGGCGACCTTGCCACCCATGAGGACGTCCGTCGCGCGGTTGAGGCCGTCCGGCAGCGAGTGGCGGATGCCGTACTTGTTGTCGAACTTGCTCTTGGTGACCGAGTCGTTGACGTTGATCGCCGGGAACAGCAGCTGTCCGGCCTTGGCCAGCTCGTACAGGCGGTGGACACCCGTGGTGGTCTCCTCCGTGACGCCGAGGATGTCGTCGGAGATGCGCGTCCACCGGTCCTTCGACTCGGCGAGGGAGGCGCGGAGCGCGGCGAGGATGACGCGGTACTCGTGGCTGTCGCCGGGGGCGTCGTCCGGCACGGCACCGGCGAGCTCGAACTCGCGGCCCTTGTGGACGAGGAGGGTGGCGTCGCCGCCGTCGTCGAGGATCAGGTTCGGGCCGAGGTAGTCGGCGCCGTCGGCCGCGGCCTCCGCCGACCAGTCGAAGATCTGCTGGGTGCACCACCAGTACTCCTCGAGCGTCTCGCCCTTCCAGGCGAAGACCGGGACGCCGGCGGGGGCGTCGGGGGTGCCGGTCGGGCCGACCGCGATCGCCGCGGCCGCCTCGTCCTGCGTGGAGAAGATGTTGCAGCTGGCCCAGCGGACGCGCGCGCCGAGCGCGACCAGCGTCTCGATCAGGACGGCGGTCTGCACGGTCATGTGCAGGGAGCCGGCGATGCGGGCGCCGGCGAGCGGCTTCGCGTCGCCGAACTCGGCGCGCAGGGCCATCAGGCCGGGCATCTCGTTCTCGGCGAGGCGGATCTGGTGACGTCCCGCTTCGGCGAGGGACAGGTCGGCGACCTTGAAGGGCAGTGCGGTCGAAGTGGGAGCTGGCATGGGTCCCATTGTGTCATGGCACCCGTACCTCAGTCAGGCGCGGATGAGCGCCAGCACCTCGTCCCGGATGCGCGCCATCGTCGCCTGGTCGCCCGCCTCGACGTTCAGCCGGAGCAGCGGCTCGGTGTTGGACGGGCGCACGGAGAACCACCAGAACGTCTCGTCCTGCCCGACCCGGCCGGTGACCGTGAGGCCGTCCAGCTCGTCGAAGTCGGCGCGGTTCGTGAACGCCTCGACCACGCGGGTGAACGCCGCGGGCACGTCGTCGACGGTCGAGTTGATCTCCCCCGACATCGCGTACGGCGTGTACCGGGCGGCCAGTTCGGACAGCGGGCGCTCCTGCGAGCCGAACTCGGCGAGCAGGTGCATGGCCGCCAGCATCCCGTTGTCGGCGCTCCAGAAGTCGCGGAAGTAGTAGTGCGCGGAGTGCTCGCCGCCGAACACCGCGCCGGACCGGCGCATGGCGTCCTTGATGAGGGTGTGGCCGACGCGGGTGCGCAGCGGCACCGCGCCCGCGGCCTCGATGGTCTCCGGGACGATGTTGGACGTGATCAGGTTGTGGATGACCGTGATCTCGGCGTCCGGATCCTCTGCCCGCGCCCGCGCGATCTCGCGCAGGGCGACGATCGCGGCGACGGCCGACGGGGTGACCGCCGAGCCGCGCTCGTCGACGACGAAGCAGCGGTCGGCGTCGCCGTCGAAGGCGAGCCCGAGGTCGGCGCCGTGCTCGACGACCGCGCGCTGGAGGTCGACGAGGTTCTTGGGCTCCAGCGGGTTGGCCTCGTGGTTCGGGAAGGTGCCGTCGAGCTCGAAGTAGAGCGGGATGACCGTGATCGGCAGCGCGGGAAGCCCTGCCGCCTCCTCCAGCACGGCCGGGACCGTCAGGCCGCCCATGCCGTTGCCTGCGTCCACCACGATCGTGATCGGCCGGATCCCGCTCAGATCCACCAGCGATCGCAAATAGGCCGCATAGCGGTCGAGGACGTCCTCCTCGCGGAACGTGCCGGGACTCTCCACGGCCGGGATGCCGTCGCGCAGGTACGCGTCGGCGCGATCGCGGACGGCACGCAGCCCGGTGTCCATGCTGAGGCCCTGTGCGCCGGCGCGGGAGAGCTTGATGCCGTTGTAGGTCGGGGGGTTGTGGCTCGCGGTGAACATCGCCGCGGGCGCCTCCAGGTAGCCGGAGGCGAAGTACGACTCATCGGTCGAGCACAGGCCGATGGAGACGACGTCGGCGCCGCGTGCCTGCGCACCTCGCGCGAACGCCGCCGCGAAGGACGGGGACGAGTCGCGCATGTCGTGGCCGACGATGACGTCGCTTCCGGCGGCCTCCACCTCGTCCACGAAGGCGGCGGCGATGGCCTCGACCACGTCCTCAGTCAGGTCCTTGCCGACCAATCCGCGGATGTCGTAGGTCTTGACGACGGACTGCAGGCGCGGATCGCTGGGCGTGCTCATGGCCCTAACCTATCGCGACGTGCGGGCTTCAGTCGGTCACGCCGACGTGGCGGACGATCTGCCAGCCCTGCGGCGCCGACAGCCGTTCCGCGTGGATGGCGCACAGGTCGTACGAGTGGGGCTCGTGCGACAGGCTCAGCGGCCCGATGACGGCCATGGAGTCGGCGTAGACGTACGTGAGGGTCTGCACGGCGTCGCGCGGGCAGGCGACACGGGAACACGGACGGCTCAACATCGGGGACAGAATAGCGGTTCGCGGCGGACGTAGGATGGCGACATGCCCCGCAACCGCCGCACCAGCAGTCAGACCCCGGCGACCAGCCGCTGGCGGAGCAGACACGGCCGCGGCGCTCGCGGTCCCGTGACCGGGCCGCACCTGCCCATGCTGCAGAACCGGATCGATTTCTTCGACATGACCGTCGCCTCCACCGCCGACTACCTCAAGGGGATCTGGCCGGAGGAGCTGTCGAACGTGCACTTCGAGGTCGCGGCGACGCCGATCGGCAACTCGGGCGCCGACGGCGTCGACCGCTGGCGGGTGGACGCGTCCCGTCGCCGCATCGTGCTGTACCGCGTCCCGATCCAGCGCCTGACCAAGCTGCACCGCGACGACGAGCTGCACCGGCGGATGTACATCGAGGGATGCGTCTTCCGCGCGGTCGCCGAACTGCTCGGCAAGGACCCGTGGGACCTGGCGCCGGACCGCTACCGCCACTTCTGACGCCGGCGTCGCCCCGGCGTCAGTTCGGGTAGACCGTGATGGGCGCCGCGAGCGGGCCGGGCGGCGCCAGCACGAAGCTGCTCGCGCGCCCGTCGGCCGAGAGGCTGACGCTGCCGGTGAGGCCCGCCGCGCCGGTCACCGTATAGGTGCCGGGGGCGACCTTCACCTGGGCGCCTCCCTCGGCGGGGATCGTGAGCTTGGTCGGCGAACCGCCTCCCCGCGCCCCCTGGATGGTGACGGTCTGGTCGCCGTCGCCCGGGTTGGCGAAGTGCAGGGTCGCGGAGGCTCCGGAGGGCACCGCGGCGGCCAGCTCCTTCTGCAGCGGACGCGCTGAGGAGAACCAGCTGAAGTCGCGGGTCTTCGAGCCGATCACCGTCGTACGCACGGCGGCGACCACGGGAACGTCGGAGTTCACGGTGACGGTGTAATCACCGTCCTTGAGATTCTCGAGCGGCAGCTCGGCGACCGTCCCTGCCTTGAGGGTGGTCGCGTACGAGTTCCCCGCGGCCGTGCCCGCCTCTCCGACGGCGCCGACGGTGACCTTCGCGTCGGCAGCACCGGGCACGAGGAGCCGGACGACGGGGAAGTCGACGCTCACGCCCTCCGCCGATTGCGCGCTCTGGACGGCGTTCATGGACGCGATGGTGACGCCGGGGATGATCTGCTGGCGGCCGGGCAGACCGGTCGCTCCGGCCAGCTCGGCGCCGCGCGGCTGGATGCCCTGCTCGTAGCTCTGCTGCATCGACGCGACGACCTCGCCGCCGCTCGTCGTGACGCGGACGACCGGGGCGGACGCGGACGGCGCGAGCCCGGCGAGCGGGACCACCTTCTGCGACCCGGCGGGAACGACGATGCCCGTCGCGCCCGGGGCGCTGACGACACCGGACTCGGTGTAGATCGTCAGATCGACGGTGGCGTCCACCTCGCTCGCGTTGGACAGGAGCACGAGACTGGTCTGGCCGAGGGAGGTGGAGCCGGCGACCAGCCAGGTGTCGGCGCTCGGCTCGGCGCACGCCGCGGCGGCGAGTCCGGCGAGGTCTTCGGTCGACGCCGTCTGGGTCTGGGCGGCGGCGAACAGCGGAGGCGCGGTAGCCCCCTGCGGAGTGCGCATCGAGACGAGCTGCGGCGCCTGATCGGCGGAGTCGCTGTCGGCGTCGGGCTTGAGACCCCGCACCTCGGCGTCCTGGCTGCTGGCGGCGTACACGGGCGTCCCCACGGCGCTGGGCCGGGTGGCCGCGCCGGCGTCGGCGGCCAGTGCGAGCAGCGGCCCCGGGCAGACGCGCTGCTGGTCGGCGGCGACGGGGGTGACGGTCTTCGACGGCACACCGACGGCGACGTCCTGCAGCGGGAGGAGCGTGGTCCCGGCAATGACCACCACGGCGACGGCGACGCCGACGAGGCCGCCGACGGCGCGCATGCCGATGCGCGCGAGTCCGGTGCGGTCAGCCACGGTCGCCTCCCTCGAAACGAGCGCGGGGGCGGATGATGGTCTCCTCCAGGCCCTCCTCGAGCGTGGTCGGGCCGGGCGGGGTGGTCACGCGCTCCTCCTGGCGGTCGTGGGGGCGGTCGAGGTCCGGGTCGGCTTCGTAGGCGTACCGCTGTGTGGACGCGGGCGGCGCGTCGTGGTCCGGCGCCGGCGCCTCCGGTTTCGGCTCAGCGGCGGGATCCGGGGACGGCTCCGCGGCGGGCACGTCCTCCTCTTCCGCCGACTCGACGACGGCCTCGCCTTCCGGCTCCGCCTCGTACTCGTCGAGCGTTTCCGCCGCGACGCCGTCGGCTCCGGTGTCCGGTCGGTCGGGCTCGTCGTCGGGCTCGACCGCGCGCTCCCTCACCGTCCGGCGCGGACGGCGTGCCGACAGCTCCGACACCCGGTCGGCCGACCGCGTGGTCGGGATGGCGAGCAGCAGCGTCACGCCGATGACCAGACCCTGCACGATGAGGATGAGGACGCGCCACCATCCGCCGGCATCCGCGGGGACCTGCGCGGCCGCGGGCACGTCACCGGTGCCGCGGTCGAACGCCCACAGCCGCCCGGTGCCGGTCGAGCCGACGGGCGCGAGCAGCGGGTTGGCGTCCATCGCCACCGATGCGCGGCTTCGTGTCGCGTCGGCGGCCGTCGTGTCCTTCGCGTCGATGGCCGTCGCCGACGGCGCCAGCAGGACGAAGTCGATGCCGAGCCGCTTCAGCTCGCCGGAGGCGTCGTAGCCGCTGCGCGAGGAGAGGTTGCCGGCCAGGGTCGCCAGGTTCTGCTGCGCCGTCGAGAGGCCGCGCTCGGTGTCCGCGAGGGTGGACTGGTCGTCGAGCGTCTGACCGCTCCCGCGGACGACGTCGGCGCGGATGCCGCCGTCGGGCTGCGGGACGATCCGCAGCGTCCCGGTGCGCGGTGCGGTGGCCGCCTTGGCCGTGACCACGGCCGGCAGCGTGCGCCCGTCGCTTTCGGCGACCTGAGCGTGGCCGGTCAGCGTCGCGATGCCGATCGGCACCGAGGCGACGACGAGCGTCACGATCGCCACCCAGGCCGGGTATACGGCCGCGCGACCGAGCGCCGAGAGGGCGAGCACGGCGGCGCCCACGAGTCCGAGCCAGTACAGGCTGAGCGCGCTGCCCGGCCAGATCGCCACCGCCGTGCCGCCGGCGACGGCCAGCTGGAGGTGCAGCGCCGCCACAGCGGTCAGGAAGCCGGCGAGGGCTACGAGCAGGGCGATGATGGCGCGCACCGTCCCACGCAGGAACAGGGCGAGGATCGCCAGGATGCCGAGCGGCGCGAGCAGGATCGGCACCAGGATGTTCGCCGACGCCGTCGACAGGTGGAGGGACTGGGCGACCGCGTGCCAGCCGCCGAGCATCCCGTCCGGGAAGCCCAGCGCGAGCTGCCAGGCGGGCGTCTGCCGCGCGTCCAGGGGGACGCCGGGATCGGCGAGGATGGACAGCCACGCGCCGCGCGAGATCTGCTGCCAGGCCAGCGGAGCGAACAGGACCACCGCGGGCAGCGGGATCAGGGCGATGCGGGCGACCCGTCGACCGGCGAACGCGATGGCGGCGATCCACGCGACCACGAGGGCCGGGATGAGGATGGGCGCACAGGCCACCGTGGCGGCGGCGAGCAGGGCGGTGGTCGCACTGGCGGCCCACGACCGTCGCGCGGCGAGCCCTGCGAAGAACAGCCACGGCAGCAGGATGTGCGCGAGCACCGCCGCCGGGCGGCCGCCCTGCAGGGCGACGAGCAGCATCGGCGCGAGGGCGTATGCGAGCGCGCCGACGGTCCGGAGCACACCGCGGTTGGTCAGGCGCGCGGCCGCCAGCCAGGCGCCCAGCGCCGCGAGCGGCAGCGCCAGCAGCCAGAGCAGCACGAGCGACAGCGACGGCTGCCAGAACGTGAGCGTGCCGAGTACCGCGAGCACGGCAGAGAACGGATCGGCGGCGCCCGTGAACCCGAGGCTCACGTCGCGCCAGCCGTAGCCGAGGTTCGCCCAGAGCTGGCCGACCGAGGCGTCGAGCGGCAGCAGCCCCCCGCCGCTCAGCGCGCCGGAGCCGATGAGCGGGAAGAACAGGGCGACGCCGACCACCAGGGCGGCGAGCACCGCCCATCCCCCGCCGGTGCCGAAGAAGTCGAGGTCCTGCCGTTCGCCCTGCAGCTGGACTGTCGCCGCCTCGCGCTTCAGCGCACGAGCGCGGCGCACCTCGGCGAAGGGGATGCGCAGCGGCGCCACGGCGGCCCAGCCGACTTCGCGCGCGGACGCCAGCCTGCGCCGGGCATTGCCCACCGCCATCCCGGAGAACGCGACCCGGAACGCCGCCCCCAGCTCGCCGCCGATGGAGCCCGGCTCCTTGCGCAGCAGCCGCAGCAGGCCGCGGAGGATGCCGAGCGGCACGAGCGTGAGCCAGTGCAGCGGCACCGCCCATCCCGGCGCGTAGACCATGCGGCGATGCAGCTGGGCGCGGCGCCGCTCCCCGGAGATCCGGCGGCGCACGGTCCACTTCGGGCTGAGGTTCGGTCCGGCGAGCCCGTCGCCGGCGAGTGCGACCCGGGCCGCCGCGACGAGGGTGACGCGGAAGCCGGCGAGGCGCGCACGGGTGCAGAAGTCCAGGCCGTCGTCGACGGTCGGGAGGGCTGGGTCGAAGCCGTCCAGCCGTTCCCAGAGCGCCTGGCGCACGAGCATCCCCGCGCTGGAGACCGCGAGCACGTCGCTCAGACCGTCGTGCTGCGCCTGATCGAGCTCGTTCTCGACCAGTGGCACGGAGGCGCCGAACGGCGTCATCGCCTCGCCGAATTCGCGGATGAATGCGGGGTCGTCCCAGTCGACGAGCTTCGGCCCGACGATGGCGACGGACGGCGACACCTCCAGCGCGGCGAGCAGCGACTCGAGCGCCTGCGGTTCGGGCGCGGTGTCCTGCGCCAGAAGCCACAGCAGCTGCTCGGAGCCGTCGACGGGTGGGAGGACGCGGACGGCCGCGGCGACGGAGGCGCCGAACGGCAGCTTCTCGGGGAGGGAGATCAGCTGCGTGGGCTGGGCTTCGGCCAGCAGCCGGGCGGCGTCGTCGGTGGAGGCGCAGTCGACGGCGATCACGGCGTCCGGTCGTCGGGTCTGCTCCGCGAGGGCGTCGAGAGTGCGCTGCAGGTGGGCGCCGCCGCTCTGGGCGACGACGATGGCGGTGACTCTCGGATACATCGGGAGTCAGCCTAGGTCGGGGTCGCGCCGATCGCGTCTTTGCACCGGGCGCGGCGCGCCATTGCGGTCGATCGGTCGCGGTCAGCCGGCGCGCTTGCGGAGCTTGCGGCGCTCGCGCTCGGAGAGGCCGCCCCAGATCCCGAAGCGCTCGTCGTTGGCGAGCGCGTACTCCAGGCACTGGGCGCGCACCTCGCACGAGGTGCAGATGCGTTTGGCGTCGCGCGTCGATCCGCCCTTCTCCGGGAAGAAGGCCTCCGGGTCGGTCTGCGCGCACAGCGCGTCGGACTGCCAGGACAGCGGGTTGTCGTCATCGACGTCGGCTGACCGGACTCCGGGGACTCCGAGCGTGATCGGGTCGACGAACCAGTCGTCGGGAACACCCGCACGATATTCGGGAACTGGCATATCGGTCTCCCCACCCATGAACTGCTGAAACACGAGATTCCCGTGTGCCCTAATTACACCGTTGTCATTCGCTCACGTCAAGTCGCGAATCGTAAAGCCTTGACCGCTGGTCGAGAGTTCGCGACGCGCCGGAGAACGACAACAATCGCGACACGCCCGAACCGGAACCGCTCGGCCGGAGGGGTGTCAGGACGCCGCCTGGCGCGCTTCCCAGGCGCTGCGCACCATCTCGTCGAGGGTGTGACGCATCTTCCAGTCGAGATCGCGCGCGGCGAGCTCTCCTGAGGCCACGATCCTCGCCGGGTCCCCCGGCCGTCGAGGCCCCACTTCTGGGGTGAAGGGGATTCCGGTCACCTCGGCGACCGTGTCCATGATCTGGCGGACGCTGACCCCGTCACCGCTGCCCAGGTTGTACACGGGCTCGATCGGCTGGTGCGCGTCCAGACGCTTGGCCGCCGCGACGTGCGACACGGCCAGATCGGTGACGTGGATGTAGTCGCGCACGCACGTGCCGTCCGGCGTCGGGTAGTCGGTGCCGTTGATACGAGGGGTGCGCCCCTCGGCGAGCGCGTCGAACACGAGCGGGAAGAGGTTGTGCGGGCTGGTGTCGCGCAGGCTCACGTCGCCGGAGCCGACGACGTTGAAGTAGCGGAGGGAGGTGTGGCGCAGCCCGGCCGCCACACCCTGGTCACGGAGCAGCCACTCCCCGATCAGCTTGGACTCGCCATAGGGCGACTCCGGGCTCTTCGGGGTGGACTCGGTGACGACGTCGACGTCCGGCGTGCCGTACACCGCGGCCGACGAGGAGAACACGATCGCGTCGACCCCGGCATCCTCCATCGCGGCCAGCAGGACGGCGGTGGCGGTGACGTTCTGCTCGTAGGTGTGCAGCGGCCGCTGGACCGAGACCCCCGCGTACTTGAAGCCCGCGACGTGCACGACGCCGGTGATGGGGTTCTCGGCGAAGATCCGCGACAGCAGCTCGCCGTCCAGGATGGTGCCCCGGTAGAAGGGGACGCCCGCCGGCACGAACTCCTCGTGCCCGCTCGACAGGTCGTCGACCACGACGACGTCGATGCCCTCCTGGCGGAACGCACGCACCACGTGCGCCCCGATGTAGCCTGCTCCTCCGGTCACCAACCACGCCACGGGCGAACCTCCTGTGTTCGACGGAGCTTCAACCCTATCGGGAGGGGCGGGCGGTCAGACGAACGCGGCCTCACCCGTCACCTCCTTCCCACGGAGCCTGGCCAAAACCCGCCGATCGGACCCCGTCGATGCATCTTCGACCGAGAGGCCCTGTCGCCGCACTGACCGCTGGATGGCCGGTGAGAACCAAGTGCCGGCCACAAGTTTGCATGTATTGCTACGGTATTTCTCTATGAGGAGTACGAGAGGTAAGGCATGAAGGTTTCTTCGAATATCGCTGCCGCGAAGGAGGCGGTCGCGGGATTTGCCGCACTCGGCCGCGGCGAGCGGGGTCAGCAGGCGACGCTCACTGCAAGCAACGTCTCGGGCATGCACGACGGGGCGAGGGTCGCGAACGGGATCGTGAACTGCGTCGCCAGACTGCTTTCGGCGGCGAAGGGTCAGGCCGATCGCGTCACCGCCCTTGCGGTGGAGATCGAGGAGCGCGACAAGCGCGACTCCCGGGGCTTGGGTGAGAAACGATGAGCGGTTCAGTGTCAGATCAGCCCGGGGAGCTCGCTCGGAAGATCGACGCCTTAGAAACCGAGGCTGTTGAGGCGCTTGATGGAATCCGCCTTCTGGAAGAGCAGTGGGCGGAGTACCGCCAGGTGGCGCAAGAAAGCGCAGCCGTGTTCGAGCAGGCCGGTGTCGCGATGGGGACGAAGAACTACTTCGTTCAGAGAGACCTGTCGGCGCGACGCGAAGTGGACAACCACATCGCCCGACTCGCCGGTGAGCAGTCCGAGGTGCTGGAGGAGTTCGCCCGCGGAGTCCGTTCGGAGTCGGAGGCAGAGCTGGAACGGCTGCGGCGAGAGCGGGGCGGTGCACCGTGGGCTTGAGGTACGACTCGGGTGACTCGCAGAACCTGATGACCGCGATGACGCACAACCTGACGGTCGCCTCGTCGAGATTGGACGACGTGGGGCGCGCCTCGAACCGCCTCATCGACGCCTTGGGTCGGGGTGAGCTGTCCGGGAAGGGGTATTCGGCGGTCCAGGCGCTGTTCGCTCACCTTGTCGCTCCGTGCGTCGCACGGGCGAAACAGGAGATCCACGGTCTCCGGGCCACGCTCGAACGGTACAGCTTCGAGGATTCGAAGATCAGCCGGTACAGGGTGCTGAGCGAAGACGAGCTGACCGCCCAGCTTGCGGCGACCATCAGGCACCGGGACGCGACCGAGCGCCTCATCGAGACCAACACGGCTGCCGCGAATTCGTTGGCCACGGTACCGGGCATCGGCGAAACGCTGGAGGCGAAGAACCGCCAGCTGGAGATGGTGCTCGGCCAGCTCCAGGCGGACGTCCGCAGCCTGGAAGAACGGCTCACCGTGCTGCAGGCCTTCTCGTCTGCAACGCGCGGGCTGTTCCATGACGGCCTGGCGAAACTGGAGCATGCGATCGCTGACACCGTCGCGCTGCTGAATCGTCTCGCCGGCGCTGGCGGCGGCGGTTCGGCGGCGAGGAAACAGCTTGTGACGTTCCTCGCCGGCCTCGGATCCGAGACGGACTGGTCGACCGCGACACCGGCCGAGCTGTCGTCTCTCCTCACGTCCCTCTCTCCCGCGCAGATGAAGACGATGTTGGCGGCGCATCCTGAGCTGCTGCAGCGGTTCTGGGATCATCCACCGGCGCCAGAGAACACCGCCGCCTGGTGGAAGACGCTCGACGCGGCACAGCGGAAGGAGTGGGCGAAAGCCATTCCGAGGCTCGTCGGCAACCTCGACGGCGTTCCGCCGCGCGTGCGCTCGGACGCGAACCGGGTGTGCTTGCTCGCCGACCTCGCCGACGCGAAGAAACGCCTGAAGGACGCCAAGGCGGACCCCGGGCTCGTGTCTCCGGTCGACGGGATCCGCCAACAAGCGCTGAACCGGCTCGCCGTGGCACAGAAACTGGCCGACACGCTGTCACGGATCGACATCGCCTACGGCGGCGGACCGAGCGGCAACCCGCCGCACGAGTTGTATGTCTTCAAGCCCGGCGAACGCATCAAAGTGGCCATCAGCACCGGACTGCTGGAAACCGCCGAACACATCAGCCTCCTCATCCCCGGCATGGGAACCACCGCCAACGACATCGGCCAATACACCAACGCGGCAAAAGACATGCAGCAGCAACAATGGCTGGCGTCCGGCGTTCCCCGTGACAAGATCGCGGTGTTGGCATGGCTGGACTACGACCCACCCGGTGGGATGAATGCGTTGGGTGTCAAGCACGACGATCTGGCCAAGGCCGGCGCCGAGCGGCTGGGGAACGCGCTGCGCGGTTTGACCGCGGTCAAGGAGTGGCCGGCGAACGCGGCCGGGCTCTCGGTGGTGGCCCACTCCTACGGAACCAACGTCGCAACACTCGCTTTGGCGCGGAAAGGTGTGACGGCAGGACATGTCGTCCTCCTCGGATCGGCGGGCATCGCCTCCAGCGTGCCCACCGCCGCCGCCTTGCACGTCCCCTCCGGAGAGGTCTACGCCGCCCAGGGAATCTGGGACGGATGGGCCGTGATCGGACAAGGCTGGTCCGGCCGCCAAGATCCCACCCGTCCCGGCTTCGGCGCACACACCTTCACCGCCGACGCCACCACACTCGACGGCACAGATCTGAAGGGGATCACCCAACATGGGCCCTTGGCGAACAGCAAAGAGAGACCAGACTCGTACAGCTACCTCGACAACCGCACCACCGCCCAATACGCCACCGCCATGGCCACCATGGGACGCGGACAAGAGATTCCTGTCGGCGGTACACCTCAAGACCGGGCGCGCGCCTTCCCCACCCCTCCCCTCCCTGCCCCGCCCCCCTCGAAACCGGGACGATGACCACCGCACCTGCACATCGCCGACGCACCATCCTGCGGACCGTAGCCCTCCTGGCGGTGCTCACCACCAGCGTCCTCACCGGGTGCGCACCCCAACCCAAGACCGCGAAAGAGATCCAGCACGTGAAAGACCAAGACAAAGCCGACCGCGCCGAAGTCCAACAAGAAATCCAAAACCTCTACGACGAAGCCACCGCCCTCGTCGCCGACTCCTGGCCGACCGTGCCCGACAAGAGTTGGGGGACCGGGTGCGGCAACTATGCCGACGGTACCGAGTCCGAGAGCTGGAACATCGCCAACCAATACTTCGGCCCAACAAAATCGAGCCCGGAAGAGACCGCACAACGGGTCGCCGACCTCTGGACCGAACACGGATACCCCACCAAAGTCGTCGAAGACACCAAGATCAACCCCCCACGCAAGGTCGTCTCCTACCCGCCCTACCTCACTGGCGTCCGGCAAGACGGCTTCGGAATCCAGTTCACGATCGGCGAAAACTACTCCGACTTCGTTGGGAACAGCCGATGCGCGCCCATCGACCCAGACGACCCTCGACGGCCAGAGAACTGGTGAGGTATTCACGGCAGGACGATGACCATCGCACGCACACGCCATCGCGCCATCCTGCGCGCCGTGGCGCTCCTGGCGCTCCTCTCCACCGGCGTCCTCACCGGGTGCGCACCCCAGCCCAAGACCGCGAAAGAGATTCAGCACGTGAAAGACCAAGACAAAGCCGACCGCGCCGCCGTCCAGCAAGAAATCCAGCACCTGTACGACGAGGCCACGGCACTCGTCGCCGACACCTGGCCCAAACCAGACACCATGACCTGGCAGCCGGGATGCGGTAACTACGCCGACGGCACCGAATCGGAAAGCTGGAACCTGTTCAACCAGTACAAGGGCCCAACCAAGTCCAGCCCGGAAGCGACAGCGCAGCGGGTCGCCGATCTCTGGACCGAGCACGGGTTCCCGACCACGGTCGTCCAAGACGACAACATCTACCCGGCGCGCAAGGTTGTCTCCTACCCGCCCTACCTCACCGGCGTGCGTGAGGACGGCTTTGGAATCCAGTTCAGTATCGGTGAGAACTACGCCGACTTCGACGGAAGCAGTCGATGCGCCCCCATCGACCCCGACGACCCGGTCCTGCCGCAGAACTGGTGACACCTTCGGGATCGGGACGATGAGCACGACACCCACGCGCCGCCACCACCCCGCACTTCGTATCGTGGCGCTGCTAGCGGTGCTCGCAGCGGGCGCGCTCACCGGGTGCGCACCCCAACCCAAGACCGCGAAAGAGATCCAGCCAATACAAGGGGCCAACCAAATCCAGCCCCGAGGAGACCGCACAACGCGTCGCCGACCTCTGGACCGAGCACGGATTCCCCACCGAAGTCGTCGAAGACAACAGGATGTTCCCGCCGCGGAAGGTCGTCTCCTACCCGCCCTACCTCACCGGGGTCCGGAAAGACGGTTTCGGCCTCCTGTTCACCATCGGGGAGAATTACTCCGACTTCGACGGCAACAGCCGATGCGCGCCCATCGACCCGGACGATCCTCGGCGACCGGAGAACTGGTGAGGTGAGCCTCGGGCAGACGCGGGATGCCGGCGACAGCCGCTCAACTCAGACGAACGCGGCCTGCCCCGTCACCGCGCGCCCGACGATGAGCGTGTTCATCTCGCGCGTCCCCTCGTAGGAGTACAGCGCCTCCGCGTCGGCGAAGAACCGCGCGACGTCGTAGTCGAGCACGATGCCGTTGCCGCCCAGGGCTTCGCGGCACCACGCCACCGTCTCCCGCATCTTGGACGTGGCGAACGCCTTGGCGAGGGCCGAGTGCTCGTCGCGCTGTTCGCCGGCGTCCAGCATCTCGGAGACGCGGGTGCACAGGCCGATGGAGGCGGTGATGTTGCCGACGGACTTCACCAGGAGGTCTTGGATGAGCTGGTGCGACGCGATCGGCTTCCCGAACTGGACCCGCTCCTTGGTGTAGCGGAGCGCCGCCTCGTACGCGCCCACCGCGACGCCGACGGCCGCCCAGGCGACCTCGGCGCGGGTGAGGCGCAGCACGGCGGCGGTGTCCTTGAAGCTGTTGGCGTTCTGCAGCCGCAGCGATTCGGGGACGCGGACGTCCTCGAGCGTGATGTCGGCGTTCTGCACGATGCGCAGCGACTGCTTGCCCTCGATCTTGGTGGCGGTGAAGCCGGGGGTCGAGTTCGGGACGATGAAGCCCTTCACCTGACCGTCCTCGGCGCTCTTCGCCCAGATCACGGTGATGTCGCTGAAGGTCGCGTTGCCGATCCAGCGCTTGGAGCCGTTCAGGATCCAGTCGTCGCCGTCGCGCGTCGCCACCGTCTTGAGGCCCTGGGCCGAGTCGGAGCCTGAGGTCGGCTCGGTCAGGCCGAAGGCGCCCAGCACCTCGCCGCTCGCCAGCTTCGGCAACCACTCGGCCTTCTGCTCATCCGACCCGCAGACGCCGATGGCGCCGAGCGCCAGGCCGTTCTGCACGCCGACGTAGGTGCTCACCGACGCGTCGATGCGGGCGAGCTCCAGCGCGACCCAGCCGCGGAACACCGCGGAGTTCTCGAACGGCGCGGTCTCGGGGAAGCCCAGGCCGATCGCGCCGTTGCGGTGCAGGACGTCGATGATCTGGTGCGGGAACTCCGCCTTCTCCCAGAACTCGTTGACGATCGGCTTGACCTCGGACTCCAGCTGCGCGCGGAGGGTCGCGATGAACTCCTTCTCGCGGTCGGTCAGCTGGTTCTCGAAGCCGTAGAAGTCGCCGGCGATGGTCTCGAAGGGCATGTCTGCTCCATTGCGTCCACAGGGATGGTCGGGCGGTCGTCAGCCTACGGACGGGACGCCGGGCGGACAAAGCGATTGGTAGTTTGGTCCAACGCGACGAAAGGGATGAGGACGCATGTTTGTGCGCATCGGCAACACTCCACGCGACTACGCGTGGGGCTCCACCACGGCGATCGCCGGCCTGCTCGGAACCGAGCCGAGCGGCGGCCCGGAGGCGGAGCTGTGGCTGGGCGCGCATCCCGGCTCCCCGGCCCGCGTGCTCGACCCGGCCACCGCCGACGGCGCGGCCGACCTGGCCGAGTGGGAGCGGACCAGCGACCTCCCGTACCTGCTCAAGGTGCTCGCGGCCGACGGGCCGCTGTCGCTGCAGGCGCATCCCTCGCCCGAGCAGGCGCGCGCCGGCTTCGAGCGCGAGAACGCCGCAGGGCTGGCGCCGGACTCCGCCGACCGCAACTACAAGGACCCGTTCCACAAGCCGGAGCTGATCTTCGCGCTGAGCGATCCGTTCGAAGCGCTGTGCGGCTTCCGCGACCCCGCCGAGAGCCGGGCCGCGCTCGAGCGCCTTGCGGCCGCGAGCACGGGCGGCGCGGTGATCTCGGGCTTCGCCCGCACCCTCGACGGCGAGCCGGGCGCGGTGCTGCGTAGGTCGACCGAGTGGCTGCTCGGCGGCGACACCGACGTCGATCTGCTCGTCGCCGAGGTCGTCGCGGCCGCCCGGGCGTTGCCCGACGACCGGGACGCGGACACCGTCCGGATGCTCGACGCGGCGTTCCCGGGCGATCCCGGGATCGTGCTCGCCCTCCTCCTCAACCGGGCGACCTTGCGGCCCGGCGAGGTGCTCTACCTCCCGGCGGGCAACATCCACGCGTACCTGAAGGGACTCGGCATCGAACTGATGGCGGCCTCCGACAACGTGCTGCGTGGCGGGCTCACACGCAAGCGGATCGACGTTCCCGAGCTCGTCTCGGTGCTCGACTTCTCGCCCATCCGGGCCACCCCGCTGGCGCCGGAGCACCCCGCGCGCGGCGTCGAGATGTTCCGTCCGGACGTCCCCGACTTCCAGCTCGCGCGCGTGGTGCTCGACGCCGATGTCGCCCAGGCGCGGCTGGAGCTCCCTGGCACGGCGATCGCGCTCTGCACGGATGGGACGGTCACGCTCACCGGCGCCTCCGGGAGCACGACGCTCCGCCGCGGTGAGGCGACCGTCGTCACCGCGGACGAGGGCGCCGTCTCGGTCGCGGACGGCCCGGGCACCGTGTTCGTCGCCACCCCGAACCGGTGAGCTATCCTTCGGGGGTGACGAGCCCGACCCCCGCGCTAGGCGCCCGCATCCGCGCCGCCCGGGCGGTCACGGGGACGGGCGAGTCGGTCTTCGCGGCCGTCCTCCTGTTCACGCTGTTCGCCGGCGAGTTCTGGCGCAATCTGATCAGCTGGCCGGGGTACTTCGTGCTCGCCGCGGCGCTCGCGGTCGGCAGCGCGATCCTCGTGGTGCGCTCCCGCCCGGTGTTCCGCTGGCGTACGTTCCCGAAGACGCTGCTGGTGTTCCTGGCGCTGGCCGTGCTGTCGATCGCCTGGTCGGCGTATCCCGGCGCGAGTGCGCTCGGGGTGCTGGCACAGCTGCTCACGACGATCGGCGGGCTGTTCCTCGGCCTGCGGCTGTCGACCGCCGGCCTGCTGAACGCGCTGGGCAACGCGTTCCGCTGGATCCTCGGCCTCTCACTGCTGTTCGAGTTCGTCGTGGCGGTGTTCGTCCGGCAGCCGGTCCTCCCGCTCACTCCGGTGCAGGCCGTACCGGCGGGCAAGCTGCCCTCTGCCTTCTACTGGAGCCGCGACCTGCTGTTCCACGGCGGCCCCATCCAGGGGATCGTCGGGAACAGCAACCTGCTGGCGATGATCGCACTGCTCGCGATCGTCGTGTTCGCCATCCAGCGGGCCGACCGGACGCTCCGCCGCGGCTCGGCGACGAGCTGGCTCGTCGTCGCCGTGCTGATGCTCGCGCTGACCCGCTCCGCGACCGTCATCGCGGCGGCCCTCGCGACGGCCGTCGTCCTCGGCTTCGCACTGTGGGCGCGTCGCGTCGGCCCCGAGCGGCGGACGCCCGTGTACGTCGTCGCCGCAGCGCTCGTGGCGGCGACCATCGTGGTGGTGTCGGTGTTCGGATCCCGCCTCCCGGCGCTGTTCGGCAAGAGCGAAGACCTCACCGGCCGGATCGACATCTGGGACGCGGTGATCCGGCTGGCGCAGCAGCGTCCTGTCTTCGGCTGGGGCTGGGTGAGCTACTGGGCGCCGTGGGTGAAGCCCTTCGACGGGCTGGCGACCCGCAACGGCGTCGAGTACCTGCAGGCGCACAACGCGTGGCTCGACGTCTGGCTGCAGCTCGGGATCGTCGGACTCGTCGTCTTCATCCTCCTGGTACTCACCACCTTCGGGCGAAGCTGGTTCCTCGCCGTCGACCGCCCGCGCTGGACCGTCGCCGACGACCAGCCCTACACCGCGACGACGCTGCTCCCGCTGCTGCTCATGGCCGCACTGATCGCGCAGAGCTTCGCCGAGAGCCGGATGCTCATCGAGGGCGGCTGGGCCCTCCTCGTCGCGATCGCGGTGTCCACGAAGCGGTCAGTCCCCGACGCCCGCTGACCCGGCGACCCGTAGTCTGTGAGCATGGCAACGCCCCGACGGACCCTGGTGCCGCCCGCGGTGACCGAGTTCCTGGGCTCCGCCCGCTTCACCTCGACGCTCGCCCTGCTCGCGGTGATCACCGGGTTCTCGACGCACGCCATCCGGGCGCTGATCGGCTGGCCGGGTCTGATCGGGGCGCTGGCGGTCCTGGTCGTGCTGGCCGCGGTGTCGTTCGCCGCGCAGTGGAAGCTGATCGAATGGCACGGGCTGCTGCCGATCTCGGCGCTGCTGTTCGTCGGCTGGTGCGCGCTGTCGGTCCTGTGGAGCCAGTACCAGTGGGCGACGTTCGGCGCCGTGATCTACCAGCTGATCTTCGCGTTCCTCGCCGTGTACATCGCACTGGTCCGGGACGCCATCCAGATCGTGCGCGTGGTCGGCGACGCGCTGCGGTTCCTGCTGACCCTGTCCCTCGCCCTCGAGGTGCTGAGCGGACTGCTGATCGACGCGCCGCTGAAGTTCCTCGCGATCCAGGGCAACATCGCGGCGGGCGGACCGATCCAGGGCCTGTTCGGCACGCGCAACCAGCTGAGCATCGTCGCGCTGATCGCGTTCGTGACCTTCCTCGTCGAGCTCCGGACCCGGTCCGTCCGGCCCCCGATCGCCGCGTACTCGATCACGCTCGCGGCGCTCTGCATCCTGCTCGCCCACTCCCCCGTCATCGCCGCCGTGTCGGTCGTGGTGGGACTGGCGACGCTCGCGCTGTTCCTCATCCGTAAGGCGCCGGCCTCGCAGCGGGTCTACTTCCAGTGGGGGCTCGCGCTCCTCACGGTGGCCGTCCTGGTCGTGGCGTACATCTACCGGACCCGCGTGATCGACCTCCTCAACGCCCGCGCCGACTTCCAGGTGCGCTACCAGCTGTGGATCCAGATCTGGCAGCTCATCCCGGTGCAGCAGATCGTCGGCTGGGGCTGGGTCGGTTCCTGGCCGACAGACCTCTACCCGTTCACCGCCATCCAGGCGAACACCGGCGTCTACCACGCGAACGGTCTGAATGCGTATCTGGACGTCTACCTGCAGGTCGGCATCATCGGCCTCCTGCTGTTCGTCGCCCTCATCGCGCTCGCCTTCGGCCGGTCGTGGCTGCTCGCCTCCAACCGCCGCAGCACGGTCTACGCGTGGGCGCCGCTGGTGCTGGTCGCGCTGCTCGTGACGAGCGTCTTCGAGAGCTCCATCCTGGTGGAGTCGGGATGGATGCTGCTCGTCATCTGCACCGTCAAGGCCTCGCAGGGGATGAGCTGGCGCCTGCGGCTGCCGCATCGCGACGCGAGCTGAACGAGCCGCCTGAGAGTTTCATCCCCACCAGATGCACGGCGAGGCCGACCGCCGGCCCTGCCGCCAGCGCGAGGGCCGCGCGACCGGCGAGCGGCAGCGGCACGAAGAGCAGGGCCAGGGTGACGATCGAGGCGGCCACCCAGCCGGCGGCGTACAGACCGTGCAGGTTGCGCGCGAGCACGGCGGACCCGCTCACGAACAGCGCGCCGATGAGCCCGGACGAGGCGATCAGCGCGACCAGGACGCCGGCGGAGAGGTCGAACTGCGACCCGAAGACGAGGTGCATGACCGGCTCGCCCCACAGCCAGGCCGCGCCGCAGAGCACCAGGATGACGACGGCGATTCCCGCGAACAGCAGGGCGATCGTCCGCGCGGTCCGATCCGGATGGTGGGAGAACCGGCTGACCAGGAAACTCGAGAGCGCGGTCAGAGGCACCAGGATCGGCGCGCGCGTCAGCGTGACCGCGAGCACGAGCGACCCGAGGTCGGAGTGGTTCTCGGGGCCCGCGAAGAACGAGAGCACGAGCGGGAAGCCGTTGATCAGCACAGCGGTCGCCGACGCGGCCAGCATCGTCCGGCCGGTGTTCGCCACCAGGGCCCGCACGCCGAGCGCGACGCGCGCATTCTGGACGAGGGCCCGCGGGGCGGTGAGGAAGACGATCGCCAAGGAGAGCGGGAACGGGAGGATCACCGCGATCGCGAGGGGCACGATGTCGTGCGTCACGCTGAGGACCGCCACCACGCCGATGACGCGGAGGATGCCGTCCAGAGCGACGATCGTCGCCAGCTGCCGCCACATCCCAGCTCCGGCCATGACGCCGGACGCCGCGGCGACCAGGCAGTTGAGGCCCGCGCCGACGGCGACGAACCAGGCGAGGCCAGCGTTCGCCGCGCCGAGGCTGGGCACCGCCCACAGCAGGCTCGTCAGCAGCACCGCGAGCGCGACGACCACCGCGGCGACCGCGGCGAACGCCCAGAGCGAGGTGCGGCGTCCGGCGGGCTGCGCGTCCTGCTCGGCCGCCTGCTGCCTCTCCCGCACGGTCTGGGCCGTCCCGCGCGTCGACTCCTGCTGCAATCCGAACAGGACGCCCACCACGAGGAACAGTGCGGACCAGAACACCGAGAAGACCCCGTACCCGGCGGCACCGACCTCGGTGTACACCCGCCAGGTCACCACATAGCCGGCGATCCCCGAGACGGCCGTCGCCGCGAGGATCAGCACGACCGACGACCGGGCCGACCGCGGTGCCGATGCCTCCTCGTAGTCCGGGATGGGCTCGTTGAGCGGTTCGAAGGCGGTGATGGGTCTCTCCCCGGAAGCGCGTGAAAGGATGGTCGGCGGCCGCGATCGCGGCACGCCAACCCTACGACGAAAGTCTGGACGCAGTGACGATCGACATCATGATGCCGTTCTACGGCGACCCCGGCCTGTTCCGCGACGCCGTGGAGAGCGTGCGGGCGCAGGAGGACGGCGACTGGCGCCTGGTCGTGATCGACGACGTGTACCCGGACCGCGCCCCCGGCGAGTGGGTGTCCTCGCTCGGAGACGCCCGCATCCACTACGTGCGCAACGAGGTGAACCTCGGCGTCAGCGGCAACTTCACCAAGTCCGTCGAGCTGGTCGAGGCGGAGCATTTCGTGCTCATGGGCTGCGACGACCTGATGGAGCCCGGCTACATCGCGACGATGCGCGACGCCATCGCCCACCACCCGGACGGCTCGTACTTCCAGCCCGCCGTGACCGTGATCGGCGACGACGGGCGACCCTCGCTCCCGCTCGCCGACCGTGTGAAGTCCTGGTACCGGCCGAAGAAGACCGAGACGGCCGTCCTGTCCGGTCAGGAGCTCGCCGTGAGCCTGCTGCGCGGCAACTGGACGTATTTCCCCTCCATCTGCTGGAACACCGCGGCCGTGCGGCGTCACGGCTTCGACGCCGCCTTCGACGTCGTGCTCGACCTCGCGCTGCAGCTCGACATCGTCCTGGACGGCGGGAGCCTCGTGCTGCTTCCCGACCACACCTTCCGCTACCGCCGCCACGCGGGCAGCGTCTCGTCGTGGAGGGCGCAGGACGGCACCCGCTTCGACGAGGAGCGGGCCTTCTTCCTGGACGCGAAGGCCCGCCTCCGTGCACGCGGGTGGCGGCGCGCGGCCCGCGTCGCCGGACGGCACTGGTCGTCCCGGCTCAACGCGGCGACCAAGCTGCCCGGCGCGATCGCGAAGCGCGACGGCGCCGGACTGCGCGCTCTGAGTCGCCACATTCTCCGCGGCTGGTGAGCGGCCGCTAGCGGACGGTGCCGACGACCACCCGCGGGTCGGCGTCCGGGCACAGCTCCCGCAGCCGCGCCTCGAGCCCGGCGTCGTGCGTGCGGATCTCGGCACCCGGTCCCCAGGCGTCGAGCGCGGAGCAGACCTGCTCCGGGTCGTCCACGCGGAGCGAGTAGCCGAACGGCCGGATCGGGTCCGAGGTGCTGGTGGCCGATGCACCGAGCAGCCAGAGATTCGCGAAGCCGTCCGCGCGCCAGTCGAAGTAGCCGGCGAGCATCGTGTGCGCTTGCGACGGGTCCTTGAGCGCGAAGAGGGTCGGGAGCACCGCGTCGCCGCTGGCGACCCCCTGGCCGTGCAGGATGTCCGCGTACGGCACCAGTGCGCCGAAGGTCGGCGGCTTCGGAAGGACGCCCGCGGCCGTCGAGACGACGGCCAGCAGGACGCCCACGACCGCGGTCGCGCGCCGCCACGCCCGGAGCGGGGCCGTCGTGAGCGGGTCGAGCGCCATCCCGAGCAGCAGCACGAGCAACAGGATCCCGATGAACCAGACGAGCTTCGCCGGGTAGTAGCCCCAGGCGTACTGGTCCGCGCCGACGCTGCTCGCCAGGAAGACGTAGACGCCGATCGACGGGACCACGATCGCGAGCACGCCGTACAGGTCGGTGCGGCGCGCGGGAGTCGTCACTGTCATCGCCGAGATGGCGACGGCGATCCCCGCGAGCACGAACAGCAGCGCGGGCGTGACCGGCGCCATGGAACCGCCCTGCGCCAGCGCGCCCTGCTCGCGGCGGAGATCCGGCACCGAGAACAGCAGGGCGTACACGACGAGCTGCAGCGCGGATACGCCGACCGCCGCCCACGCCGCCCAGTGGAGTCCCGCGCGCCACGGACGCGTCAGAAGCCAGGGGACGGCGACCACCGCGGCGAGCGCCAGCGGGATGATCGCGAGGAACGCCCACAGCGCGAGCAGCGCGGTCGCGGCCAGCAGCAGGATGCAGAGTGCGGCGACCGGTGTGCGCCCGGCTCCCCGCCACGCGAGCCAGGCGGCGAACAGGCAGGCGAGCGTCGGCATCACGTTGTAGAAGCCGAACTGGATCGAGAACCCGGCGACGAACCAGGAGAGGATCAGCGCGGAGCCCAGCACCGCGGCGATCGAACGGACCACGGGGTGCCGACCGCGCACAAGCTGCCCGGCGACGAGCCCGGCGAGGAACGCGGTCACGACGGTGGTCGCGGCGAAGACGCCGGCCAACGCGGCGATGTCGTGCTGCAGGAGCCCCGGGGCTGCGGTCCCCGGTCGCCCGGTGGCCATGGCGGCCGCCAGCAGCACCGAGACAAGGGGCGACACGTTCGGGTGCAGCGACGGGATGAGGCCCGCGTCGGTGATGAGGAAGCGCGAAAGGACGAGGTTCCACACGGCGTCGTTCTGCATCGCCCAGGAGAGCGCGTGACCGTCGCGCAGCAGGGGCAGGCCGCAGAACAGCGCGGCGACGAGGGCGGGCAGCGCTCCCGCGGCGAGCGCCAGCCACCACGTGCGGGCGGACGGCAGGCGGAACCCGGAACCGAAGACGACGGCCGCGAGAGCGAGGAGCACGATCGCACTCAGCACGAGGATGTTGCCGGCCGCCAGACTCAGTCCGACCTTGTGGAACACGCGGACGGCGAACGCCGCCACCACGAGCGGGACGACGACTCCGGCGGCGATCCCGACCGCCCTCGAGCGGAAGGCCGCGGCGACGGACAGCGCGGCCGCGGCACCGAGGACCCAGATCGTCACGCCTGCGGCCGCGAGGACGACACCGGCCGCCGCGACGAGAAAGAGGACCGCGGCGGACCACCACCGGGCGCGCGAAGCTCGGATGGTATCGTCCACCTGTCCCCTTTTCGTCAGCCTGCCTGGGCGGCCTCCGCCCAGCATCCGAACCTACCTCACGGTGTTCGAGCAGGTGCTCCGAGACCGACAGGATGCCGCGATGACCTCTGCGCCACCCCGGAGAGGCGTCCGCGGAGGGTGGACCACGTTCTGGCTGGCCTTCGGCGTGCTGTTCCTGATGATGGGCTCCTACTCGCTGGCTGTGCCGCAGGGCGCCAGCCCCGACGAGCCGGCCCACGCCATGCGCGCCTACGCGGCCGCGCACGGCCAGCTGTCCGGGCCGGAGTCGAAGACCGTCACAGGGACCCTCGACCTCAGGGTCTCCGAGTACTTCGCCCAGCTCGAGAAGCACATGCCGTGCTTCAAGCGGGACGTCACCCAGACTCCGGCGTGCGTCACGCCGATCGCGAATCCGGACGCGTCCGCCACCGGTCACTCGTCGACCGGGGTGAGCACGCCGGTGTTCTACGTGGCCGTCGGCTGGCCGACCGCGGTGCTCGACGGCGCGAAGGGGCTCTACGCCATGCGGCTCGTGAGTGCCGCGCTGTGCGCCGCCCTGCTGGCGCTCGCCTTCGTCGCGGTGCGGTCGCTCCCCCGCTCCCGCTGGGCGACGCTGGCCCTCGCAGCGGGTGCGACCCCCATGACGCTCTTCCTCTCGGGGACGGTCAATCCGAACGGCCTGGAGGTCGCAGCGACGGCGGCCGTGTTCGCCCTGCTGATCGCGACGTTCGGCGCACCGGCGTCCCGGCGGACGCTCGCCTGGCGGCTCGCCGGGGTGACGGTCGTGTCGCTCCTCCTGGTGAACACGCGCAGCATCGCACTGCTCTGGCTGCTCCTCGCGCTGGTCGCGGCGCTCATCCTCTCGGACCGGTCTGTCCTCCGCACGGTGCTGCGCTGGTGGGCGACCTGGGTCGCCGTCGGCGTCGTCGCCGCGGTCACGCTCACCGTCGCCGTGTTCTACCTGCGCCCGCGCCCCCTCACCCCCGCCTACCAGCCGGTCGGTGCGGGCAGCAGCTGGGGACAGGGCTTCTCCTGGACCATCGACCAGACGTTCTCCTTCATGACCGGGTGGATCGCGCAGTTCGGCTGGCTCGAGATCCCGGCTCCCGCGATCGCGCTCGTGATCTGGGCTGTCGTCGGGGGCGGCATCCTGATCAGCGGGATCGTGTTCGGCGGACGCCGAACGCAGCTCGCGGCGCTTCTCCTCGGACTCGCTCTGGTGCTCGTCCCTCCGCTCTCCCAGGCCGCCGTGATCGGCGTCGCCGGCTACATCTGGCAGGGCCGCTACACGCTGGCTCCCGCCGTCATGCTGCTCGTGCTCGCCGGGATGGGGCTCGACCGCGCCCTCCCTGCGCTCGACCCGGCCGGGCGGCTGCGGCCCCTGGTCCGCGTGTCGATCGTGCTGCTGGCGATCGGCCAGGCCGCGGCGTTCCTGTGGATGGTGCGGCGCTACGTGACGGGTCTCACCAGCACGGGCACCTGGCTCGACCTCCTGCGGCACCCCGTGTGGCAGCCGCCGGGCGGCTGGATCCTCCTCGTCCTGGTGCTGACCCTCGCCGCCGCGGCCGGAGCCTGGCTGACCATCCGCACGGTGACCACCCGGGTCTCCGTGCGAGAATGACTGCGACGCCCCTCTCCGTGCCGTCTCCCTCCGCCACCCATCTAGTACCGTGACTGCCATGCCCTACGCCCTCTCCGAAACGCTCATCGTCATGCCCGCCTTCAATGAAGAGGAGTCGGTCGCGGCGGTGATCGCCGAGGTGCACGCCAAGCTTCCGGGCGCGGCCGTGCTGGTCGTCGACGACGGATCTCTGGACGCCACGGCGGAGGTCGCCCGGGAGGCGGGCGCGCAGGTCGCCTCCATGCCGTTCAACATGGGCGTCGGCGGCGCGCTGCGACTCGGGTTCCAGTACGCGGTGGAGAACGGATACCAGGTCGCAGTTCAGATCGACGCCGACGGCCAGCACGATCCGGGCCTGGTCCCTGCGCTGCTCGCCGGCCTGGACGACGCCGACCTCGTGATCGGCGCCCGGTTCTCCGGAGAGGGCGACTACACCGTCCGCGGGCCGCGCAAGTGGGCCATGAGCGTGCTCTCGACGGTGCTCAGCCGCGTCGTGCGCACCCCGCTCAAGGACACGACCAGCGGCTTCAAGGCGAACGGGCCGCGGGCGATCGCGCTCTTCGCCCACTCCTTCCCCGCCGAGTACCTGGGCGACACCATCGAAGCGCTGGTCATCGCCGGGCGCGCCGGGCTCCGCGTCCGCCAGGTCCCCGTCGCGATGCGTCCGCGCGCCGGCGGCCAGCCCTCCCACAACTTCGTCAAGTCCGCGGTCTATCTCGGGCGTGCGTTCGTCGCCCTGCTGGTGGCCCTCATGCGCCCGCGCACAGCCCTGAAGGAGACGGCGACGGCCTGATGTCGATCACCAGCTATATCTTCGGAATCCTCGCCGCGCTGCTCACGCTCGCGGTGGTCATCGAAATGCTCCGGCGCGGCCGGATGCGCGAGCGTCACGCCATCTGGTGGATCGTCGCCGGCAGCCTCGCGCTGCTGATCGGCGTCTTCCCGGCCATCCTGGATTGGGCCGCCGGACTGATCGGGGTCGGCCAGCCGGTCAACCTCGTCTTCTTCGTCAGCATCGCGGTGCTGTTCCTGGTCTGCATCCAGCACAGCTCGGAACTGACCACGCTCGAGAGCAAGTCGCGCACCCTGGCTGAGCGGAGCGCCCTCCAGGAGCTGCGGATCACGCAGCTCGAAGAGCGCGTCGCCCAGCTCAGCCGCGAGCAGGAGTAGCGGGTTGCGCGGAATGTGGCGACCGCTCCTCGTGGTGTGGTCCCTCCTGTCGGCGCTGTGCGCCTGCTGGGCCCTGGCGACCCCGATCTCGGCGTCGCCGGATGAGCCGGCCCACCTCGTCCGGGCCGCCAGCGTCGCCCGCGGCGAGTGGGTGGGCACGCCGTCGCCGGACGGCCACCTGGTGACGGTTCCGGGCTACATCGCCCGCACGCAGCAGCTGACCTGCTTCGCGTTCCATTACGAGCGGACCGCCGACTGCGTCACCGATGGTCCGGACGCCGCTCCGGCGCCTTCCGACCCGGCTGCGCCCACCACCGCCCCGACGACGGCGGGCCTGTACAACCCGCTCTACTACCTCGTGGTCGGCTGGCCGTCGCAGATCTTCCACGACGACGGCGGGATCTACGCCATGCGCGTGGTCAGCGGCATCCTCGCCTCGCTGTTCGCCGCCCTCGCCTTCGCCGTGCTGTGGACGCTGCCACGCCGCGCGCTCACGCTGCTCGGCTTCGCCCTCGCGACGACACCCGCCCTGCTCTTCCTCGGCGGCTCGGTGAACCCGACGGCCGTCGAGGCGACCGCGACGCTGTCGCTGTTCGCCGCGATGCTGGCGGTGGTCCTCGATCCCCGGTCCGATCGGCTCGCCGGGCGCGCCGCGGTGGTCGCCGTATCGGGAGCGTTCGCGGTCAACGCCCGCGGTCTCTCCCCGCTCTGGGTGCTGCTGGCGATCGCCGCGCCGCTGATCCTGGCGCCGCTTCCGCTGATCCGTGACCTGCTCCGCCGCCGTGCGGTGTGGATCGCGGCCGGCGTCGTCGCCGCGGGAGCGCTCTTCGCCGTGGGATGGACGCTCGGCAGCAACTCGCTCTACAACGCGGTCGAGAACCCGGACTCCACCCCGCAGCATTTCCCCGGCCAGGGGACGAACCCGCTCAGCGGCTTCTGGATCACCCTCGTATGCACAATCGAGTACGCCCACGGCGCGATCGGGCTGTTCGGCTGGCTCGACACGCCGGCCCCGCCGGAGGTGTTCTTCGTCTGGGCGGCGCTGATCGGCGCGCTGCTCCTCGCGGCCGTCTGTCTGCTTCGCGGCCGGTTCCTGGTGTTCGCCGTCGCCCTGCTCGGCGCCTACGTGCTGCTGCCTCCGATCGTGCAGGCCGCGTACATCACCGGCGGAGGCATCATCTGGCAGGGCCGCTATGCGCTGCCGCTCCTGGTCTGTCTCTGCGTGGGACTCGCCGTGGCCCTCGACCGGACGCTCGACATCGCTCCCGCGACCCGATGGCTGCGACGGCTCACCCTGATCAGCCTGGTGACGCTGGCAGCGGCCCACTTCTACGCCTTCGAGAGCACGCTGCGCCGCTACACCGTGGGGCCGACCGGCTCGCTCAAGGTGATGCTGATCGGCTCACCGCCGTGGAGCCCGCCGGGCGGCGTGCTGCTCTGGCTCCTGCTGACCGCCGCGCTGCTGGCGGCGGGCGTCTGGCTGGGCGATCGCGCCTCGCGCAGGCTCCCCCTTGCGGCCGGGCTGCCGGCCGACCACGCGGTGCACTCGACGGTCTAGGCGCGCCGGAAGAACCGAGCCCCGCGAGCCGCATCGGTCCGCTAGGGTGCAACCGTGCCTCCTCAGACCGATGCCGCCCGGCGGGCGAAGACGCCCGCACCGACGCGGTGACGACGGTGCCGCGCACGCGCCCGGAGCAGTTTTCCCGGCTCGTCGCCGTCACCCGCACGCCTGCCCGCCGCCCCATCGCTGCCTTCTTCGCGGCGTGGGCCGTGCTGGCCGTCCTCGGTTCGATCTGGGCCTGGGCGACACCGCCCTCCGCCTCCCCGGACGAGCCCGCGCACATCATCCGCGCCGCCAGCGTGGTGCGCGGCGAACTGTTCGGCGAGCCGTCCGCGTGGGGCAACATCGTCCACGTGCCGCAGTACGTCGCGGATGCGCACCGGGAGACCTGCTACGCGTTCCAGCCGACGGTCCCGGCGAACTGCCCGCTTCCGACCGAGGCCGATCCGGCCGCGCTCGTGGAGGCGCCGACCTCGGCGGGTCTCTACAACCCGCTGTACTACGCCCTCGTCGGCTGGCCGTCGCTGCTGTTCGGCGACGCTGACGGACTGACGGCCATGCGCGTGGCGAGCGCCGTGCTCTCCGCCCTTTTCGCCGCACTCGCCTTCGCCGTGGTGATGACGTTCCGCGAGCGCCGGATGCCCGTGCTCGCGTTCGCCGTGGCGGTCACTCCGATGCTGCTCTTCCTGAGCGGCACGGTGAACCCGAGCGCCATCGAGGCGACCGCGACCCTCGCAGTGTTCTGCGGGATGCTGGGTGTGACGCTCTCCCCCGATGCGGACCGTCTGCGCGGGCGTGCCGTCATCGTCGCGGTGTCGGCCGTGATCGCCGTGAACGCGCGCGGCCTCTCACCGCTCTGGGTGCTCGCCGCCCTGGCCGTCCCGCTGCTGCTGACCAGCGGTCGCGGACTGGCGCAGCTGCTGCGACGCCCGGCTGTGCTGGTCACCATCGGGGTGGTCGCCGTCGGCACGCTCGCCGCGGTCGGCTGGACGCTCGGCACGAACTCCCTGGCCAACGCGATCGCCCACCCCGAGGACGCGCTGCAGTTCCCGGGCGTCGGCGCATCGCCGGTGACCGGGTTCCAGAAGGTGTTCCTCGGCACCATCGGATACTCCCAGGGCCTGGTCGGCCTGTTCGGCTGGATGGACACCCCGGCGCCGGATCCGGTGCTGTACGCCTGGGGCCTCGCCATCGGAGCCCTCTGCGTCGGCGCGCTGCTCGTGCTCCGCGGCCGGCGTCTGCTCGTCGCGTCGGTGCTCGTCGGCGCCTTCCTGCTGCTGCCCGCCCTCGTACAGGCGGTCTACATCCACGGCGGGGGCCTGATCTGGCAGGGCCGGTACAACCTGCCCCTGTTCCTGTGCCTCGTGGTCGGGCTGGCGGCTCTGCTCGGCGACTCCGTCTTCCGGGCACGGCACAGTCGCCGGCGGCTGCGCATCCTCGTCGTGACGGCCGCGGCGGTCGGGCAGCTGTGGGCGTTCGAGGCGGCGCTGCGCCGCTACGCGGTCGGCTCGAACGGATCGGTCAAGACGCTGCTGTTCGGCTCGCCGGACTGGGCGCCCCTCGGCGGAGCGCCCGCGGTGCTGATCGTCGCCGCTGCAGCCTTCGGCGTCGCGGCGGTGCTGCTGTTCCGCGCCTCCGGCGACAGCGGCGGCCGCCGGTTCACGCCGGTTGCAGCAGGTCCCGCAGCACGTCCAGCCGCCCTCGGCTCGCCAGGCGGGCGTAGCGGCCTCCGCGGGCCAGGCGGATCACGCGGGCCACGCGCGCCGGCCGGCTGACCGGCAGGGCGGCTCGTTCCGCCTCGAACACGGCCTTCTCCTCGGCGAGGGTACGGTTCTCCCACGACACGTCCGCTGCTGCCGCCAGGCGCTCGGACAGGATGCGCGAGCGCACCGCCAGCATCCGGTTGCGATCACCGCGGCGACCGAGGACGCGACCGACCTTGTGGCGGAGAGTGGGGTCGCCCGCCCCGATCTGGTTCTCATCGTGTCGCCGGTAGCGGGTGAGCGGACGCTCGCTCAGATCGAGCCGGTCGCGCGCCGCCGCCTGGACGGCCAGCCACTCGTCGTGCACCCACTCGGCCGGGAACGGCAGGGCGATCCGCAGCAGGTCGGCGGTCACCATCGCGGTCGCGCCGGTGGCCAGGTTGCGGCGCACGAACACGTCGAACGCGTGGCCGGAGTGCACCGCCGCGCGCTCCTCGTCCGTCACCTCCAGCACACCGAACAGTGTGCCGCCGGCCGGGAGGCCGTCGTCGTCGATGAGCGTCGCGTCGGTGTGCAGGAAGCCCAAGCCGAGGCGCTGCGCGAAGTACGCCGCCATCCGCTCCAGCTTGTCGGGCTCCCACTCGTCGTCCTGGTCGCTCAGGGCGATCAGTCCGCCCGTGCACGCCCGCAGCGCCTGCTCGAAGTTCGCCGTGACGCCGAGCGGGGTCTCGTTGCGCAGCAACAGCAGCTCGGGCGTCGGCGCGCCGGAGGCGCGATGCGCGGCGATCTCCTGCTCGACGATCGCGACCGTGTCATCCGCGGACGCGTCGTCGGAGACCACCAGCTGCGCCGGCGGCAGCGTCTGGGCCAGGATGCCCGCGAGCTGCCTCCGGACGAACCGCGCGCCGTTGTAGGTGCACAGGGCGACCGAGATCGCCGGGGCCGCGGCCGCGTCGGTCATCGCCGCCCCAGCCGGCTCCGGATCTTCTTCGCCACGACGGCGGGGCCGCCGTTGCGCATGTAGTGGAAGAACAGACCCACGTCGTGGCGGACGCCGTGCTTCTTGCGGCGGGTCGTCGCCCGCTTGACCGGAGCGCCGGAGCCGACGACACCGCGAGCGACCAGATCGGCCGCGTGCCGCGGGTCGGCGACGAAGTCCACCAGCGGTGCCAGGACCACGCTCCAGAAGTAGCGCTGCCGCACGCGGGCGACGTTGCGCTTCGCGGCCGCGATGAACTTCTCGTCGTACAGCACCTTCTCGAGCGCCGCGGCGAGCGCCGCCACATCGCCGGACGGCACGACCACGCCCAGCTTCTCCTCCTCGACCAGCTGGGCGAAGTGGTCGCCCTCGGTGACCACCATGGGCAGGCCCGCCCAGAGGTAGTCGAGGATGCGCGTGCGGAACGAGAAGGTCGTCTCCACGTGCGAGAAATGCGTGCTCACGCCCGCGTCCGACTCGGTCAGATAGTTCTGCCGGTCGGCGTAGTCC
This sequence comes from Leifsonia sp. NPDC077715, assembly GCF_040686855.1. Classification (NCBI taxonomy): domain Bacteria; kingdom Bacillati; phylum Actinomycetota; class Actinomycetes; order Micrococcales; family Microbacteriaceae; genus Leifsonia; species Leifsonia sp. NPDC077715. The sequence continues at coordinate 1,101,808 of NZ_JBFBOG010000002.1, read as the reverse complement.
ACCCAGGAGCTGTTGAAGAACACCGCGCTGTCGAGCACGCCCAGGTCGCGGGCGAGTTGGCGGGACTCCGCGACGATGCCCATCTCCGGGACGCCGGGATGCGGGTGCTTCGTGCCCTGGAAGAACAGCCGCACGTCGTCGTGGGTCTCCGAGAGGCGGGCGACCGCCTCGATGAGCGACTTCGGGTCGAACCAGTTGTAGAGGCCGCCGCTCCAGAGCAGGAGCTTGTCGTCGCGGCCGATGCCGGGCAGCACGCCCTTCAGCACATCGCGCTCGTGCGCCGGCGGGGTCTCCGACAGCCCGAAGGGGACGACGTCGATGAGGTGGTCGAGGTCGGGGTCGTCGTCGTAGTTGGCGGGGTTGATACGGCCGAGCGCCGCGAGCTGGCCGAGGTAGAAGTGCCGCTGCCGCTCGGAGGCGCACAGGAAGAAGTCGCCGCGCTCCAGCTGCTCATTGAGCACGTCGGTCGCATCCAGGACCTGCTTGTCCCACTGCGCCCGGCCGAGCTCCTTGCCCTGCTCCAGCTGCTCCAGGTGCATCGGGTCGTAGACGTCGGCGACGATGATCTTGTCGGTCTTGCGAAGGCTCTCGAACAGCGCCATCGCGAGGCCCTGGAAGACGATGACGTCGCTCTCGCGTTCGAGCGCCTTCATCGAGCGGTCGTCGCCCGGGCGGACGTGGACCACGTCGAACGGCGCCGACACCGGCTCGAGGCCGGCGAGCGACACCAGTGTCACCAGGTTGTCCTTCGCCAGCGCCTCGGCCATGCTCCACGCGCGGATCGCGGGCCCGGCCATCTTCGCGCCGATGGGGTCGCCGGTGATGATGAGCACGCGGGTGACCGCCGGGCTCTCGGTGACCGGGAACGCCGTGGCCAGCTTGTCGTAGCCCTCGAGGTAGTGCTCGTCGGTGTACGACGGCGCGTCGGTCTCGCCGAACAGCGCCCAGATGCGGCTGTCGGCGACGACGCGGCTGCTCTGGATGCGCTCGCGGTCGGCGGTGAGGCCGGGCAGGTGCTCCACGAACTGGTCGATCGCGTAGACGGCCGCGACCGTCTCCTTGTCGATCTCCATCGTCGGGTCGTTCGAGCCGCCCTTCCGCAGGTCGAACTCCGTGGAGTCGAGGCCGCCCTTGGCCACGCCGCGGCGGACCGTGAGCGCCAGCGTCGCGGGGAGCGCCGTCGCCAGCGCCTCCTCCCCCAGGTTCTTGTACTGGGTGAAGAGTGCGTTGCGCTCGAGGAGGTAACTCTCCTTGAACGCGCCGAACGACGACATGGAGGCGTGGTGCTTGTGGAAGGCGAGCGATGCCGGCTCGTAGACGAACCGGTGGCCGGCGAGGTTGAGCCGCCAGCCGAGGTCGACGTCCTCGAAGAACATGAAGAAGCGCTCGTCGAAACCGCCCAGCTCCTCGTAGACCGAGCGGCGCACGAACATCGCCGAGCCGGTGCCGAACAGCACGTCCTTCGGCACCTCCGGTGTGGACGGGACGGGCTGCGCCGTCAGCGGCTTGTAGCCCTGGCCGAACCAGGTCATCGCCGAGCCGATGTAGTCGACCTTCTCGCCGTCCCAGTCGAGCACCCGGCTGGCGACCGCGCCGACGCGGGAGCTGGACTCGAAGCGCTCGACGGCGGCACGCACCCACGCGGTGTCGGGCTTGGCGTCGTTGTTGAGGAACGCGACGTACTCGCCGGAGGCCCCTCGCACACCGAGATTGCAGCCGCCGGCGAAGCCGAGGTTGGCCTTGGACTCGATGAGGACGACGTGCGGCGCCTCGCGGCGGATGCGCTCCGCGCTGTCGTCGCCGGAGGCGTTCTCGACCACGACGATCTCGAGCCGGTCGGCGGGCCAGTCGAGACGGCCGAGGTGCTCGATGGCGGTGAGCGTGTCGTCGGTTCCCCGGAAGTTCACGAGGACGACGGAGACGACTCCCGGGCGCGTGGTGGGCATGCGGTCCTTTCGCTGGCGGATGCGCCCGCCAGCCTACCAAGGCACCCTGGGGCGCACCGGGGCGCGGCGACAGGGACTTGCTAAGCTCTCTGGCGACCCGCCCGGACCGCGAACGGATATGAGGCCGCCACCGCATGAGCACCGACACCGCCATGACGCCCCGACGCCGGGGCTTCCGTGAGCGGGTGTTCTCGCGGGCGTCGATCGGGCCCATCCTCCTCGTGCTCGCCGCCCTCCTCGTCGGGATCGTCCAGGTTCCCGGACACAAGGGCGTCTCCCCGGTCGACGAGTACGTCTACATCGACTACTTCGCCAAGGTCGCGACGCAGGGCACCGTCCATCGCGGCGAGCAGACCGGCACCTTCGCCCGCCAGGAACTCGGCTGCCGCGGCCTGCGCCTGCTCCAGCCGGCTCCGGACGCGCGCTGCGAGCTGAAGAACGCCGAGAACAAGGAGCTCTTCCCGTTCCACGGCGCCACCTCGGCCTACATCTACACGCCGCTCTACTTCGCGATCACCCGCGTGCTCGCCGAGCCGCTGGTGTGGGCCGGCGTCGGTCTCGTGGATGCGGGTCGCTTCGTCGGCGCCATCTGGCTCGCCGCCGCGGCCCTGCTGCTCTACCTCGCGCTGCGCCGGCTGCGCGTGCATCCGGTCACCGCCACCGCCGTCGGCCTGCTGATGATCGGCTCGCTGCCCGCGTACTGGTCCAATACGTACATCAGCACGGATGCCACCGCGCTCTTCGCCGGCGGTCTGATGCTCTACCTGGCCACATTCGTCGTCGAGCGCCGGGCCCGCGTGCTGTTCGTCGTGGGGGCCGCCTTCGTCACACTGCTCAAGGTGCAGAACCTCGCCGCGGTCGCCGCGGCCGTGCTCTACATCGTGCTGCGCGCCGGCATCGCCGCCTACCGCGAGCGCGGGTCCCGCTGGGGGTGGGTGGGCGCCCTGTTCCGTGACAGCCGGACCATCACCTCCATCGTCGCCGTGCTGGTCGCGGTCATCGCGCAGGTCGCCTGGCTCGCCTACTCGACCGCCACGGCGGTGGGCCCCGCCCCCGACATGGGCAAGGTCCGTCCGCTCGGGATCACGTCGATCATCCTGCAGTCGGGTCTCTTCATCGACGGCGCGACGAAGGGCGTCGGCGACATCACGACCTTCCTCAAGGGACCGGGTCTGATCGTCAACTACGCGGTCTCCTGGATCGCCGTCGCGGGCGTGATCGGCCTGCTGATCGTGGCCCGGTGGGGTCGCAAGCGCAACGCGATCGCACTCGCCACCTTCGCCGCTGCCGTCGTCTCGGCGCCGTTGCTCTCGGCGGTGACCTATGTGACCCTCGGCACGTATCCCGACCCGCCGCCCGCCCGGTACGGCATCTCGCTCGTCCCGCTGTTCCTCGCCTGCGCCGCGCTGCTCGTGCCGGGGCGGCGTCCCGTGCCGCGCTGGATCCTGCTCGGTGTCGGCGCCGTGACGTTCCTGGCCAGCCTCTTCCTCCCTCAGGGATGACGATGGACGCGGCGACGACCGATCCGCGATTCCCGGGGCGCCTCTTCGTCTCGGTGTTCGCGGTGCTCTTCGCGCTGATGGCCGCCTGGTCCCTCGCGACCCCGATCTACGCGGTGCCGGACGAGGCCTCCCACACCGTGCGCGCAACGGCGGCGGCGCGGGGTCAGCTCGTCGGGGACGGGAGGCACTTCCAGGCGCCCGGGTACCTGTACATCCCCGGAGCGGGCGCGTGCTTCGCCGGGCGGCCGGACAAGACTCCCGCGTGCGTCGGCACGTCGCCCTACGGCGCCGAGCTGCGCGACACGATCTCGACCGCGCAGACCAACTCGCCGGTCTACTACGCGATCGTCGGACTCCCCTCGCTGGTGCTGTCCGGAACGGCCGCCATCTTCGGGATGCGCATGCTGTCGGCCGCGCTCGTCGCCGCCGTATTCGCCGCCACGGCCGTCCTGCTGAGACGGATTCCGGGCGTGCGCTGGGGCCTCCTGCTCCCGATCGCGGCCATCACCCCGGAGGTCGTCTTCCTGGGCGGCGCGATCAATCCGAACGCGATCGAGATGGCGGCCGCGGGCGGCTTGTTCGCCTCGCTGCTCGTCCTGGCCCGGGTCCGTCCGACCGGCTGGGCCTTCGGGTTCGCCGCCGCGACCGCCGTCGCCTCCACCGCTCTCGTGACCGGCGGCCGGAGCCTCGGGCTGCTCTGGGTCGTCTTCGCCGGCCTCGGCGTCATCGCGCTCCTGCGCCGGGACGACTGGCGTGCGCTCACGCGGCGCGTCTCGACGTGGATCGTGCTCGGCGCCATCGTGCTGGTGTGCCTGGGCCAGCTGATCTGGTTCACCCGGCCGGGCAACGCCGTGCAGGCGCTGGCGGAGCCGGTCCCCGGGAGCCTGTTCACCGTCGCGCAGAACATGTTCGAGAACACCTTCGTCTACTGGCGCCAGCTCACCGGCCTGTTCGGGACCGTCGACGTGCCCGCGCCGGAGGGCGTCCAGACGCTGTGGACCGCGCTCTTCCTCACGATCCTCGTCCTGCCCCTCGTGCTGGGCCGCGGCCGCGAGCGGTGGGTGGCCGCCGGCTTCACCGCCGCGCTGCTCATCGTGCCCGTCATCACGCAGGTCGCACTGTGGCGACAGGTCGGCGACGTCTGGCAGGGCCGCTACGTGCTGGCCCTGCTGCTCCTCGCCGCCATCGCGGGCGGCCTCGCCCTCGACGCGGCAGGACTCCGCCCCGGCCGCGGCTCGCTCGCGGTGCTGCGAACGCTCCTGGTGCTGGTCGCCGTCGGTCAGTTCGCCGCGTTCGCGTTCGCCCTGCGCCGCTACGCCGTGACGAACGGCTCGTGGCCGCAGTTCCTCCTCGATCCGCAGTGGCAGCCGCCCGCGGGCACGATCGTGCTCACGCTGGTCGTCATCGCCGCCCTCGTGTACGCCGTGGTCGCCGCCTGGCGCGCGCTACCGCGGCTCGCCCTGCCCCTGCCCGATCAGGGCGCGACCCACGGCGGAGCCGCCGTCGGCACGGCGTTCGCCTCGGGGTCGGACAGGAACTCGTAGAGCCCGTCGAGGGCCGCATCCCAGTCGGAGTGCCGCTCGTCGATGGTCGCCACGCCCGCCGCGGCGATGCGCTTGCGGGTCTCCGCGTCCCGGACGAGCTCGTCGAGCGCGGCCACGACCTCCTCGTAGGTCATCATCGACGTGCGCGCGTTGACGCCCGGCTCGAACAACCAGCGGAACCACGGCGAGTCCGGCACCACCATCGCCGCGCCGCTGGCCATCAGCTCGAGCGGCAGGTACGACGGGTGGCGTGAGATCTGCAGGGTGATGCCGATGTCCGTCTCGCGGTAGAGGCGTCCGGTCGCCCGGTAGTCGAGCAGCCCGAGGTCGATGAAGTCGGCGCTGGGCGGGAGGTACTTGGCTCCCGCCGCGACGATCCGCACGCGGTCGCCGTGGCGGCGCTTGATCTCGCTGAGCGCCGCGTAGACGAGCTCCCAGCAGTTGCGGAAGTGGTCGCGGGCGTAGGCGAAGATCGTCACCGGGTCGCCGGGGGCGGGTTCGGTGCGGCCCTCGGCGTGGAAGATCCCACGGTCGACGGCCGGTTCGAAATAGGTGGCCGTCCCGCCGTAGCCGCCGGCGTAGATGTCGTGCATGCTGCGCGTGTTGCAGATGCCGTACAGGCCGAGCCGGTACGTCTGCTCCGTCATCGCGAACATGGTGCTCGCCGGATAGAACGAGGGCTCGTAGTCCTGGATGAGGTAGAACTTGCGCGGCGTGCTCGACAGCTTGGCCACATCCCGGGCCGTGAGCCAGAACGTCGCGATGGCGGCGTCCGCCGGGGGCACGGCGGCGAGGCCTTCGTCGGTGCCGTAGTAGTTGCCCACCTCGGAGCCGGCGAGCCCCGGGAACGCGGCGACGATCGCCGACTCGTAGAACTCGTTCGCCGGGTGGCCGTTGATCAGGAACCGGTTCAGCACGCCGTGCTCGCGCGCGAGCTTGTCGGCGATGCGCAGGGTCGTGTTCACTCCGCCGAAGAACGGCAGGTCGAAACCGGGCAGCAGCCAGTTGATGGTGCGGACCTCGCGGCGCCCGACGGTCGCGGCGTGCGTCTCGACGACGCGCTCCACCTCCTCGGCGGTGATGGTCGCGAGCGGCAGCAGCGCCGTCGCGTCCTCCGAGATGGTGGACTGCTGGGCGTCCGACTTCCAGGGACGGCCGAGTCCGGCCATGGTGAGCTTCAGCGGCGGCGGATCGTCCACTGACGCGAAACGCGGCACCTCGACCAGCCGGCAGACGTTCGGGGAGATGTAGGGGTCGCCCGCCGCCAGCCACGGCTGGTAACGCCAGTAGCTGGCGAAGGAATCGGCGCGCGGGGCGTGCGCCCCGCGCGTCAGCGACTCGAAGTGCCGCACGGCGTCGAAGGGGATGACGACGTTCCGGCGACCGCGGATGATCTGGTCGAGCCCGAGCACCACGTCGCTTCCGGTGAGCTGGAAGCGCTCGTCGAATCCGCCGACCTCCTCGAACAGCTCCCGGCGGATGCCGACGCACGCCGCCGTGACCGCGAGCGTGTCGCGGTACCAGCGCACCGGGCCGATCAGCGAGTCCTCCTCTGGCCGCATCCCGGCGAACAGGTTGGCCGCGAAGCCGCCCGGGCCGAGCATGACGCCGCCGTGCTGAACCAGGCCGTCACCGGTGCGGAGCTGGAAGCCGACCGTCCCGACGCCCTCGCGGTGCAGCATCCCGACCAGCTCACGCAGCCAGCCGGCGTCGACGATCTCGGTGTCGTCGTTGAGGAAGACCAGCACCTCGCCGGAGGTGGAGCGCGCCGTCACCGTATTGACGCGGGAGTAGTTGAACGGCTCCTCGGTCCACCACACATGACGGATCGGTACGCCGGCGTCGAACGACGCGTACCAGGCCTCGTTCTCCTCGGTCTCGCCGCCGTTGTCCACCACCGTGACGTCGAACGCCGGATAGTCGGTCGTCGCCAGGCTGGGCAGCAGCCGCTCCAGATTCGTCCGCGAGTGCCGTGTGGGGATGACGATGGACACGGTGGGCCAGCGCTCGGGTTCGAAGCGCACCCGGACGATGCCGGCATCCACCTCGGCGGTCGCGGCCTCGCCGCGGTCGTTCAGCGCGTGCGCCACCATCGCCGCGTCCTCCGGGGTCGCCGGCGCAGCCGGCTCGACCGGGACCGACAGCAGGACGTGCGGCACCCGGCCGACGGACTCGTCGCTCAGCTCCGAGTGCAGCAGCAGCCGCCAGATGCCGTGATCGTCGAGCGTGATGCCGCTCGCGTTCCGCGCATCGTGCACCCGGATGGCGAACGCGCGGCCGAAGTAGTTGACGCCGAGCATGATCTCGGGCGACCAGACCGGCCGGAACAGCGGGGACACGCGGGCACCGCCGGCGGTCAGCCGGTCGGAGTCGAACGCGATCACCCGGCGCACCGGGTCGACCCGGTGCTCCTTCGCCACCTGCTCCAGGGCGTGCGGGTCGAGCACCGAGCCCGACTTCACGAACAGCACGAAGTCCTCCGGGACGTCGGGCAGCACCTCCCGGAGCGGCGTGCCGGAGCGCAGCACCAGCGACCGCGGCTCCAGCGCGACCTGCGCCGCGATGCTGGCCTCGGTCGCAGCGACCCGGGCCGCCTCCTGCTCGTCGCCGGACCCCGATGTCTCGACGATGACGAGGAACGTGGTGGTCTGCCCGGCGGGCAGCGGCTCGAGCGGCGGCTGCTGCGCACGCCACTCGGCGTAGTCCGTGAGGCCGGCGCCGCGGTCGGCGGGCTCCGCCCCCGGCACGTCGCGCCGCAGCTCCGAACGGAAGGTGCGGGCGGCGTCCTTGCCGGCGCGAAGCACCCTTCCTGGACCGGACTGCGGGGGGAACAGCCGGCCGAGCGCGCGCTGTGCGTGGCTCATCCATGGATTCATCCGGGCAAGTCTAGCTGGGAGGATGCCGAATCCCGCCCGCCTAGACTGGGCGCAGAGGAGGCGCCGTGAGACTAGCGATGACCTTGATGGTGCGCGACGAGGCCGACATCGTCGGTGCGATGATCGATCACCACCTGGCCCAGGGCGTCGACACGCTGATCGTCACCGACAACGGCTCGGCCGACGGCACCACCGAGCTGCTGGAGCAGTACGCCGCCGACGGCCGGATCGTGCTCCACCACGACCCGGAGCACCGCAAGCAGCAGGCGGTCACCGTGACCAGGATGGCGCGCGAGGCGGCGATCGAGCACGGCGCCGACTGGGTCATCAACGCCGACGCCGACGAGTTCTGGCTCCCGCGCGCCGACGGCCTCCCCCTCAAGGAGGCGTTCTCGGGTATCCCGAAGAGCGTCCAGGCCTTCGACGTACCGGTGCACGACATGATCGGACCGGCCGCGCTGGCCGGCACCGGCCTGCAGCGCCTCGCCTACCGCGATCTGCGCTCGATCGAGGCGCTGCACCGTGTCGGCCTGAAGGCGCACGCCACGCATGACGCCGCGCACATCGGCGACCCCACCATCGAGGTCGTGCAGGGCAACCACTTCGTGAGCCTTCCGAACAACGGCCCGGTCCCCGAGGGCTTCGAGGTCGAGGTGCTGCACTTCCCATGGCGGTCCTGGGAGCAGTACAGCCGCAAGGTGCGCAACGCGGGCAGCGCGTACGAGAACTCGGACCTGACGCCGAGCCCGAACCACCACGGGATGCGCGACTACCGGCGCCTGCTCGCCGGCGTCCTCTATCCCCTGTACCTCTGCCGCCACCCGGACGAGGAGGAGCTGGCCGCGGGCGTCGCGACCGGCGAGTACATGCTCGACACGCGCATCGCCGACCGCGTCCCCTCCCCCGTGCCCGACCGTCCGGTCGACGGCGTGACCGAGCCGGTGGACCGCGCGATCGGACTCGCCCTCGCCGACCTGGACGCCCGGCTCGCCCAGGAGCGAGACGACCGCTCCCGCGCCGAGGCGGAGCTGCACGCGGCGCGCGAGGAGAACCGTGCGCTGCACGACCAGCTCGGCGCGCTCCGCAGCCGCCGGATCGTGCGGCTGACCGACCGCGCGGCGCGCCTCCTCCCGCGCCGCCGCTGAGAGTCCGCACAGACCGCCGCTCTCACACCGTCTTCCGGAACTGGGGTGGTAACCTTCCGAGCGGCTTTCGTGCTCGGCGCTTACCCGTACGCGGGCGAGAGGCCTCCCCGCGGTGTCGCCTCCCTTCGGTCAAGCCCGGACCGTACGAGGGTGGCCCGCCAGATGACGTGAGAAGGAGCACCATGCCGACCACCGATCCGAGCGCGGGCACGGACGCGACCACGACGACGGCCCCGCGGCGGCGCATCCTCGTCGTGACCCCGGACACGCTGGGCGAGCTCATGGCCGGCCCCGCCATCCGCGCGTGGGAGATCGCCAAGGCGCTCAGCGCCGTCGGGGATGTGCGCCTCATCTCGACCAACCGGGTCTCCGACATCTCGGACGACCGGTTCCACGTGGCCTACGCCGACGACGAGGGTCTGCACGCCCACGTGGACTGGGCCGACGTGCTCGTCTTCCAGGGCCACATCCTGCGCAGCCACCCGTGGATCAAGGCGACCGACACCATGATCGTCGCCGACATCTACGACCCGATGCACCTGGAGCAGCTGGAGCAGGGCAAGGACCTCTTGTCCGAGGAGCGCATCGCGGTCGCGATCGACACCGTCGAGGTGCTGAACGACCAGCTCGAGCGCGCCGACTTCCTCGTCTGCGCGTCCGAGAAGCAGCGGGACTTCTGGCTCGGCCAGCTCGCCGGTCTCGCGCGCATCAACCCGGCGACCTACGACCGCGACCCGAGCCTGCGCTCGCTGCTGGACATCGCGCCGTTCGGTGTGCAGAACGAGCCGCCCGTGCAGAAGCGCCACGGCATCAAGGGGACGGTCCCGGGCATCGGGCCGGACGACAAGGTGATCGTCTGGGGCGGCGGGATCTACAACTGGTTCGACCCGCTCACGCTCATCGAGGCGGTCGCCGTCGCGCGCCGCGCGCACCCCGACCTCCGGCTGTTCTTCCTCGGCGCCGCGCACCCCAACCCGAACATCCCCACGATGAAGATGGCCGTGCAGGCCCGCGAGCGCGCCGACGCCCTCGGACTCACCGGCGAGGCCGTGTTCTTCAACGAGTCCTGGGTGCCGTACGCCGACCGCGCCGACTTCCTGCTCGACGCCGACCTGGGCGTCAGCACGCACTACGAGCACCTGGAGACCGCGTTCAGCTTCCGGACGCGCATCCTCGACTACCTGTGGGCGTCGCTCCCGATCATCAGCACCGATGGGGACACGTTCGCCCCGATCATCCGCGACAACGACCTCGGGCGCGTCGTACCGCCGGAGGACGTGGAGGCGCTGGCCGCCGCCATCGAGGAGCTGCTGTACGACGGCGAGGCGCGCGAACGCATCGGGGCGAACATCGCCGCGTACGCCCAGGAGCACACCTGGGAGCACACCCTGCGCCCTCTCGTCGCCTACTGCGCCGACCCGACGCCCGCGCCGGACCGCGTCGCGGGCATCGTCTCCGAGCGCACGCGCGTCACGAACGACCTGCACAAGCGCATCCGCGGGCTCGAGAGCAGTTCGTCCTGGCGCCTCACCCGACCGCTCCGGGCGGCCTCGGAGTGGGTCTCCGCCAAGCGCCGCAAGCTATAATCCATCGAATGCCCGAAGAGATTGACGACTGAATGACTGCACTGGATCGATATCGTGCGCTCTCCCAAGAGCGGATGGTGACGGTCAGCGGCGACGACAAATCCAGCGGCTCCTGGGCCGCCGTGCGGGACATCCTCCGGCACCGCGAACTCCTTTCGCTCCTCGTCCGCCGCGACCTCAAGTCGCGCTACAAGGACAGCGTCCTCGGTTTCGTGTGGACGCTGGTCCGCCCACTGACCCAGCTGCTGATCTACGCGATCGTCATCGGCAAGATCCTGGGCGCGGAGCACGGCATCGCGGACTTCGCGATCTACGTCTTCACGGGCCTCACCGCGTACGGGCTGTTCAGCGAGATCATCGGCGGCACGACCGCGTCGATCGTCGGCAACGCCGGACTGATCAAGAAGATCTACCTGCCGCGCGAGATCTTCCCGCTCGCCAGCGTGGGATCCGCCGGGTTCAACTTCCTCATCCAGTTCGCCATCCTCCTGGTCGCGACGATCGCCATCGGCAAGCCTCCGCTCCACGCGGAGACCTGGTACCTCATCCCGTCGGTGCTGCTGCTCCTGCTGTACGGAACGGCCTTCGGCCTGCTGCTGGCGGCGGTGAACGTGTACCTGCGCGACGTCCAGTACCTGGTGGAGGTCGTGCTGCTGCTCCTGCTCTGGGCCTCCCCCATCGTGTACTCCTGGGAGATGGTCGCCAAGGCCCTGGGCCCCGGCATCCTGCTCGACATCTACACCGACAATCCGGTGACGCTCGCCGTGCTCGGATTCCAGAAGGCTATGTGGGTGGGCGGCCAGGGAACGGCCGTTTACCCCGACTTCCTGCTGCTGCGCATGGGCATCGCGTTCGTGGTCGGCCTCGTCCTCCTGTTCGGCTTCCAGCGCGTCTTCGCGCGCCTGCAGGGCAACTTCGCGCAGGTGGTGTGACATGACGACAGACACGACAGCAGTCGCCCGCGACGAGGCCGAGGGCGAGACCCCCGAGATCGTCCGGGTCGCCGACGTCTCCAAGCGGTTCGTGATCCGCAAGGACAACTCGCTCAAGGAGCGCCTGGTCGCCTTCGGCCGAGGCCGCGAGCACCGCGAGGAGTTCTGGGCGCTCCGAGACGTCTCCCTCAGCATCCAGGCCGGTCACACGGTCGCGCTGATCGGGCACAACGGCTCCGGCAAGAGCACCCTGCTCAAGGTCATCGGCGGGATCATCGACCCGACCAGCGGCAGCGTCGCACGCCGCGGGCGCATCGCCGCCCTGCTCGAGCTCGGCGCCGGCTTCCACCCCGACCTCACCGGACGCGAGAACGTCTACCTCAACGCCTCCATCCTCGGCCTCAGCCGGGAGGAGACCGAGGAGCGCTTCGACGAGATCCTGAGCTTCTCGGGCATCGGCGACTTCATCGACACGCAGGTGAAGTTCTACTCGTCCGGCATGTACGTGCGCCTGGCCTTCGCGGTCGCCGTGCACACCGACCCCGACCTCCTCCTGGTGGACGAGGTGCTGGCGGTCGGCGACGAGGCGTTCCAGCGCAAGTGCCTCGACAAGATCCGGTCGTTCCAGCAGGAGGGCCGCACGATCATCCTGGTGACCCACAACCTCAGCCAGGTCACCGAGCTCGCGGACCGCGCCATCCTGCTCAACAAGGGCGAGGTCGTCTACGACGGCGAGCCGGGCGGGGCGGTCACCGAGTTCCGCAACATCCTCGAGGGACGCCGGGTGCTCGAGGCCGAGGCTGAAGCCGCGGTGCACGCGTCCAAGCACGGCGAGCCGGTGCTGGAGCACGGCCGGGTCATCGAGGCCCGCGCGTGGGCCGACGGGCGCGAGCCGGGCGAGCCGGTCCAGCCGGGCGACGATCTGCGCATCGAGGTCACCGTCGAGCACGAGGAGGGCATCGACGACTGGATGGCCGCTATCCAGATCGACAACACCCTCGGCCAGCCCGTCTACGGCACCACGACCGCGCGCATCGGCGCCGACGTGTCCCGGCTGAAGGAGCGCCGCACGGTCGCCTTCGTGCTGCGGGACGCCCGCTTCGGCGCGGGCAAGTACTTCGTGAACGCGTCGCTGATGGACCGCGCCGGCCGCCACCTCTCGGACATGCCGCAGGCCTGCTCGTTCGACGTGCCGTACTACCCGCTCGCGGTCGGGATGGTCCACGCCGTCCCCGAGGTCGTCGAGCCGACGGCGTGACCGGCGGCCCGACCGGCGACGCCGCGAGCGCCGCCCCGCGCGTGCTCGCGGTGACGGTCACGTACAACTCCGCCGACACCATCGGGCCCTTCCTGTCGTCCCTGGCGACGGCCGGCCGCATCGACGAGGTCGTCGTGGCCGACAACGCCTCCGCCGAGGCGGCCGAAGTCGGCGCGGCGGTCACGGCCGCCGGGTACCGCTTCGTCGAGCTCCCGGAGAACGAGGGGTACGGCGGCGGGGTGCGCGGCGCGGTCGACGCGGCGCTGGTCGAGCCGGACTACGTGCTCGTGGCCAACCCCGACGTGATCTTCTCCCCCGGCGCCGTGGATGCACTCGTCGCCGCCGGGCAGCAGCTCCCGTCTGCCGGGTCGCTCGGACCCAAGATCCTGGACGCCGACGGCACCGTCTATCCCTCCGCGCGCCGCCTCCCGTCGCTCCGCACCGGCGTGGCGCACGCCCTGTTCGGACGCCTCTGGCCCTCGAACCCGTGGACGGTCCGCTACCGCGCCGAGCGGGAGACCGAGACGCGTCGCGACGCCGGCTGGCTGTCGGGCGCGTGCCTCCTCATCCGCGGCGAGGCGTACCGCGAGCTCGGCGGGTTCGACCCCGGCTACTTCATGTACTTCGAGGACGTCGACCTCGGCGACCGGCTCGGCAAGGCCGGCTGGCGCAACGTGTACGTCCCGGAGGCCGTCGTGACCCACACGGGCGCGCACTCCACCTCGCGGGAGCGGAAGCGCATGGAGAAGGCGCACCACGACAGCGCCTACCGCTACCTCTCGCGCAAGTACTCCCCCTGGTACTTCGCGCCGCTGCGGCTCGCGGTGCGACTGGGCCTCTGGGGCCGGTTGTGGTGGGTGTCGCGGTGAGTGCCGCCTCCTTCGCCCGTCGCGCCGTCTCCGCGGTGCGCTGGCGAGCGGCGATGCGCCTCTACCGCGCGGGCCGCTTCCGGATGCGCGAACTGCTGCGCTCGGGCGACCCGGACGGGGTGGCGGTCATCATGTGCCTGTGGAACCGGCGCGAGCGCATCGACGCGGTGCTCACGCAGCTGGATGCTCAGCAGGGCACCCGCGTGCGCCTCCTGCTGTGGAACAACAAGCCGTCCGACGACACCTACTACCGCGAGCGGATCGCCGCGTACCGCCCGCACGGCGCGCTCGCCTCCGTCTCCCTGTTCTCTAGCCCGGTCAACGTCGGCGGTCTCGGCCGCTTCTTCGCCGCCCGGCAGCTGTGGGTCGCGGGCGAGCGCGGGACCTTCGTCATGCTCGACGACGACCAGGACGTCAGCGACACATTCCTCACGGACCTGCTCGACGCATCCGGCCCGAAGACCATCGCCGGGTACTGGGCATGGACCATGGAGGGCGAGTACTGGGCACGCACCCCCGCGGAGCCCGGCGACCGCGTCAGTTACGTCGGCACCGGTGGCTGCGCCTGCGACCTCGACATCGTCTCCGACCTGTCCTTCTTCACCGAGCTGCCGCGCTACTTCACGTTCCTCGAGGACATCTGGATGTGCGGCTACGCCCGCAAGCGCGGCTGGGTGCTGCGCAAGGTCGACACCCCGGTGGAGTTCGTCCTCGACGAGACGAACCAGCACCACACGCTCGCGGAGCGCAAGGCGGAGTTCTACCGCTACCTGCACCTCGACGACAGCCGCTGAGCCGTGCCGTGAGCCCCGTCGGGCGTCAGCGCGTCAGCAGGGCCGGAACGCCGCCGTGTCGGCCGAGAGCGCCGTCGTGCCGCCGATGAACACCACCTTGGTGGTCTTCATCGTGACCAGGTCGTTCCCGATCGACCGCGGGACGCAGTAGGACCGGGCGACGAACAGCGGCGCCTTCTGCGCCCCGGCCACAGCCGAGCCGGCCAGCGCGTCCGGGAAGTCGACGCCCGACGCCACGTACGCGGTCGACGCGGTCGGGAATTTCTGCGAGTTGACCAGGTGGCTGGTGTCGAAGCGGTCGTAGCCGCCGATCCGCGTCACGGTCGCGCCCGAGGCGCGCATGGAGGCGTCCAGCGCCGTCGAGACGACCGTCGTGCCGCCGACGATGGTCGCGGAGGTGAGCTTCGCCGAGGACGCGTAGGCGCTGGTCCCGGCGTCGGTCGAACCGAATCCGGTCACCAGGACGACGGGCTGACCGCCGGCCCCCGCAGCGGACGCCGCCGACAGCGCGTCGGGGAAGTTCAGACCCGAGGCGAAGTAGGCGCCCTTCACACCCGGGAAGGCGTACTGCGCGAGCAGGCGCGACGTCTCGAACCGGTCAGAGCCGGCGATGCGCTGGACGTTCGGCTGCAGAGCGGCGAGCTTGGCCACCGCTGCGGCGGACACCGCGTTCACGCCGCCTACGACGACGATCTTGGCGGGCGCCAGGCGCTTGACCTCGGCCAGCACGCTGGCGGTGACGTCGGCGCCGGTCGAGAGCAGCAGCGGACCCTTCTGCGCGGCAGCCGCAGGCCCGGCGGAGAGCGCATCCGCGAAGTTCATGCCGGAGGCGATGTACACCACGGGGACGCCCGAGGCGGGGTAGGCGGCCTTCGAGACGGCCACCGACGTGTCGAATCGGTCGGAGCCCGAGATCCTGCTGCTGGCCGGGCTCCCGCCGATGGTGCTGGAGTAGAGCACCGTGCGGCAGCCGAGGTCGCTGTTGCCTGCCGGGTTGCCGGGCGCCGCGATCGCGACGAGGCACGCCGAGTACTGCCCGTCCGTGGTGCGCGGGACGCTGGCGGAGAACCCGTGCGCCGGTCCCGCCATCGGGTACACCGCCCCGACGTCCGGTCGGTTGAGGTTCGCCACGACCGTCTGCGTGCTGGTGCCGGATGGGGTGTTCCAGGTGATCTGAACGTTGAGCGGCACGGTGCTCAGCGACGGGTCGAATGTCCATCCGGAGACCGAGAAGGTGGTCGCGCCGAGCGTGCCGGCCTCGAAGTTCCCGGTGGGCTGCGCGCCGGACGTCGGCGAACCGAACCAGTCGGCGTACAGCCGCCAGAAGTTGCGGTTGCCGTAGGCCGAGCATCCGTCGCCGGTGCCGTAGAGGTTGGCGAGCGCCGCGGCGTTCGGCTGGTACGGCGTGTAGTAGTAGAGGGCCGCGGTCGCCTGGTTGCGCACGACGACGTTGGACGAGCCGCAGGCGGCGTTCGGGCTGTAGCGGATGGCGCTGGCCTGGCCGATCGGGATCCAGCTGAAGTAGGGCGACGTCCCCGGCGGGTTGCTGTAGCGCTTGAACTGCCAGGCGGCCTTGTAGACCTGGTTGTAGAAGCCGAGCGTCGTCGTGTCGCAGCCGCCGGTGTCCGGGCACGCGAAGCCCGTCGCCTTCTGGTACTGGCCGGTCGTCGGCGAGGTGTCGGTGACGAGGCTCTGCTCCTTCTGGAGCAGGACGAGGATGACCTTCTGGCTGATGCCGCAGGCGGCGCCGACCTTGGCGATGATCGTCGCGGCCGTCTCGTTCGCGACACCGCTGTAGGCGGCGCACATCGCATCCGCCGCCCGCGAGTACGTCGACTCGCGGTAGTCCTTCAGGCAGGTGTAGCCCGCGTCGCACGCCGGGACCTGCACGTTGAGCCACGCCTGGATGTTGCCGGCGTCGACCGCGCTCCCGTTGTAGAAGTTGGAGTCGCTGATGATGTAGCCGGGCTGGAAGTCCGCCGCGTTCGCCGCCTCGGCCCGCTGGGGCGTCGTGGCGAGGGCGCCGACGAGCACGACCGCCATCACCGAGAGCACGGCGGCGAGCATGCGGAAGGGGTGGCGAGTCGGCGTCACGCGGGCCAGCCTAGCCCGGGGCTGCGCAAGACCCCGGGCGCGACGCACGGAGAGTGCGCTACTCGCTCAGCAGACGCATGAGATAGCTGCCGTAGCCGCTCTTCACGAGCGGAGCGGCCAGCGCCTCGAGCTGCGCGTCGTCGATCCAGCCGGCGCGCCAGGCGATCTCCTCGATGCAGCCCACCTTGAAGCCCTGCCGGTCCTCGATGACGCGCACGTACTCCGACGCCTGCATCA
The DNA here is from genome assembly GCF_040686855.1 of Leifsonia sp. NPDC077715. NCBI lineage: Bacteria > Bacillati > Actinomycetota > Actinomycetes > Micrococcales > Microbacteriaceae > Leifsonia > Leifsonia sp. NPDC077715. The sequence continues at coordinate 1,085,025 of NZ_JBFBOG010000002.1, read as the reverse complement.
TCGACTCGAACGTCCCGGTGTCGAGCCACGCGGTGCCGCGGTCCAGAACCTGGACCTGCAGGTTGCCGGCCTCCAGGTAGCGCTCGTTGACGGTCGAGATCTCCAGCTCGCCGCGCGCGCTGGGCTCGATGGTCTTCGCGATCTCGACCACGCTGTTGTCGTAGAAGTAGAGGCCGGGGACGGCGTACTTCGACTTCGGCTTCGCCGGCTTCTCCTCGATGGAGAGCGCCTTGAAGTCGTCGTCGAACTCGACAACGCCGTACGCGGTCGGGTTGCTGACCTGGTAGGCGAAGATCAGCGCGCCATCGATGCTGCTGTGGTTGCGCAGCGACGAGCCCAGGCCGGTGCCGTGGAAGATGTTGTCGCCGAGGACGAGCGCGACCGACTCGTCGCCGATGAACTCCTCGCCGATGATGAAGGCCTGTGCGAGGCCGTCGGGCGACTCCTGCACGGCGTACTCGAGGCGGATGCCGAGGTGCGAGCCGTCGCCGAGGAGTGCGCGGAACTGCTCGTTGTACTCGGGCGTCGTGATGATCAGGATCTCGTCGATGCCCGCCATCATCAGCGTCGACAGCGGGTAGTAGACCATCGGCTTGTCGTAGATGGGCATGAGCTGCTTCGAGATGCCCTTGGTGATCGGCCACAGCCGGGTGCCGGATCCGCCGGCGAGGATGATGCCGCGCATCGTCAGTTGCCTCCCTTGTCGGTGGACGCGTCGAGCGACGCGTAATACGCGCGGGCCGCGTCCCAGGTGGGGAGCAGGCCGGCCGCGGCGGCCTCGGCGAGGGACGGCGCGTCGGTGTCCTTCGGCGACAGCAGCGGCTCGCCCGCCTCGTCCGGGAAGCGCAGCGCGATGTCCGGGTCGAGCGGGTTGATGCCGTGCTCGCGTCCCGGGTTGTAGACGTCGGTGACGAGGTAGCTCACGGTGGCGTCGTCGGTCAGCGCGACGAAGCAGTGGCCCAGCCCCTCGGCGATGTAGATGGCGCGGCGGTCGGTGTCGTCGAGCAGCACCGAGTCCCACTGGCCGTACGTCGGCGAGCCGACCCGGATGTCGATGACGTAGTCGAGCACGGCGCCGCGGGTCGCGGTCACGTACTTGGCCTGGCTCGGCGGGATGTCGGCGAAGTGGATGCCGCGCACCGAGCCGCGCTTCGACACGGAGGTGTTCGCCTGCCGCAGGTCGAGGCGGTGGCCGACGGCCTCCTCCAACCGGTCGAAGCGGTACCACTCCAGGAACACGCCACGGTCGTCGGCGTGCTGCTTGGGGGTGATCTCGTACGCGTCGGGGATCGTCAATTCGCGGATCTGCACTCCGAGAGTCTACTGGCAGACCGCCAGAGCCCCCACCTGAGGCCCGAGCGCATTGACACCGCCGAGCAGCCCGATCGCCTTCGAGCGCAGCGCCTGCTCGGCCGCCCCCGGGTACACGCAGCCCACCGGTGTGACGAGCAGAGGACCTCCCGCCTTGCCTGCCCACGCGGCGCCGGCCAGCGCGTCCGGGAAGGAGGTCCCGGAGGCGAAGTAGGACGTCGTGGTCGCTCCGGGGAAGGCGTTCGCGTTCACCGCGATGCTGGTCGCGAAGCGGTCGGAGCCCTGGAGCCGGGTGATGGCGATCCCGTTCTTGGCAAGGCTCGCCTGGAACCCGCTGGAGATCACCGTGGTGCCGCCGACGATGGTCACGTTGGTGATGCCTAGCGATCGGAGTCCCTGCAGGGTGCCCGCGTCGACTGTGCCGAGTGCGCCGTTCACCAGGATGACCGGCTGCCGCTTCGCGCCGGCGGCCCCGCCGGCGGACAGGGCGTCGGCGAACCCGAGTCCGGACGCGACGTAGGCGGAACTCGCCGACGTCCCGAACGCTCGCTGCGCGATCACGACCGAGGTGTTGAATCGGTCGTAGCCGCCGAGCCGGGTGATCGCCGGCTGGACCTTCGCCAGCTGGCCGATCACCGCGTCGGTGATGACGTTGACGCCGCCGGCGACGTAGATGTGCTTCGGCTTGAGACGCTGCAGCTCGGTCATGATCACCTGCGGGACGGCGGTGGTCTGCACCAGAAGGAGCGGGCCGCCACTCGCAGCGGCGGCCGGCGCGGCGGCGAGCGCGTCGGGGAAGTTGAGGCCGTTGGCGATGTAGACGGCGGGCACGCCTGCGCCGGGGCTGGGGTAGGCCGCCCGCGAGATGGCGGCCGCCGTCTCGAAGCGGTCACCACCGGCGATGCGGTTCATGGAGGGCACCGAGCCCGCCGTCGAGGATCCGTACCAGGCGTTGAACAGCATCCAGAAGTTGCGGATGCCGTAGGCCGAGCAGTCGTCGCCCTCTCCGGGGTAGCTCGCGAGGGACGCGGCGTTCGGGGTGTACGGCGTGTAGATGTACAGCGCGCGGGTCGCCTTGTTCTGGACGGCCACCTGCTTGGTGCCGCAGCTCGCGTCGAGGTTGTAGCCGATCGGGCTGACCTTCCCGACCGGGAACCGCTTTGCGAAGTACGGATCGGCCCCGTACTGCTTGAACTGCCAGGCCGCGCCGTAGACCTGGTTGAAGAAACCGGTAGAGGTCGGCGTGTTGTCGCACTGCGGATCGGCGCCGACGTCGGGGCAATTCCAGCCCGTCGCGTGGTCGTACATCCACTGGGTGGGCGCCGACGTCGAGACGAGACCCTGCTCCTTCTGCACCAGGGCGACGAGCACGGCGGGGTTGATGCCGCAGGCGGCGCCGACGCCGGCGAAGATCTGCGCGGCGGTCTTCCCGCTGCCTCCCGTGTAGGCGGAGGTGCACGCGGCACCCGCCGCCTTGCTCGGCGTCGTGAACGTCGCGCTCTTGAGGCACACCGGGTTGCTCCCGGCCGGGCAGCTCGCGCCCTTTGTGTTCAACAGCGACTGGACGGTCGAAGCCGACCACGCCGTGCCGTTGAAGAAGACGGCGTCGCTCACGAGGTCGCCGTCGACGAACTTGGACGGATCCGCATCGGAGGCGGCGAGCGACGAGACGGTGCCGGCGAGTCCCTCCGCCACGAAGCGGTTCTGCTGCTCGGCGGTCGGCGGAGCGCCCGGCGCGACCTCGCCCGCCACCGCCGGCGACGCCGACAGCACCCCCGCGACGACCGCGAACGACAAGACAGCAGTGACCATCGCGCGCACTCTCGCGCGGTTCCCCCCAGAGACCATGATCCGCAGCCTAGCGGCAAATCGTTGTCGGAGATCAAGAGCTTTCACGCCCCATTGGTAGACTCGCCCGGTAATCCACGACTCCGTGAGGCAGGTCATCCATCCCCATGAAGATTCTCGTCACCGGCGGCGCCGGTTTCATCGGCTCCAACTTCGTCCGGCGCACCCTGCAGGACGCGTACCCGGGCCTCGAGGGCGCCGAGGTCGTCGTCCTCGACGCGCTGACGTACTCGGGCAACCTCGCCAACCTGGCGCCCGTGGCCGATTCGCCGCGCTACACCTTCGTGAAGGGCGACATCCGCGACGGCGGCCTGCTCGACGAGCTGTTCCCGACCGTGGACGCGGTGGTGCACTTCGCCGCCGAGTCGCACGTCGACCGCTCGGTGCGCGACGCCTCGATCTTCGTCGAGACCAACGTGCTCGGCACGCAGCAGCTGCTCGACGCTGCGCTGCGCAACAACCTGAAGCGCTTCGTCCACGTCTCCACCGATGAGGTCTACGGCTCCATCGCGGAGGGCTCGTGGGCCGAGGACCGCCCGCTCGAGCCGAACTCGCCCTACTCGGCCTCCAAGGCCGGCAGCGACCTGCTCGCGCGCAGCTACTTCCGTACCCACGGCCTCAACCTCTCGATCACGCGCTGCTCGAACAACTACGGGCCGTACCACTTCCCCGAGAAGGTCATCCCGCTGTTCGTCACGAACCTCATCGACGACAAGCACGTGCCGCTGTACGGCGAGGGCAACAACATCCGCGACTGGCTGCACGTCGACGACCACACCCGCGGCATCGCGATGGTGCTCGTGAACGGCCGCGCCGGCGAGATCTACAACATCGGCGGCGGCACCGAGCTCACCAACAAGGAGCTCACCCAGCTGCTCCTCGACGCGACCGGCAAGGACTGGTCGTACGTCGACCGCGTCGCCGACCGCCTCGGCCACGACCTGCGCTACTCGGTGGACATCTCCAAGATCCAGTCGGAGCTCGGCTACGAGCCGCTGGTGCCGTTCCAGCAGGGCCTCGCCGACGTCGTGCAGTGGTACCGCGACAACCGCGCCTGGTGGGAGCCGCTGAAGGCCCGCGCGGCGCTCGACAACTGATGACGCGCTACCTCATCGCCGGGGCGGCCGGGATGCTCGGCCAGGACCTCCAGAAGGCGCTGGCCGGCCGCGACGTGACGGCTCTGTCCCGCGCCGAGCTGGATGTGACCGACCGGGAGGCCGTACTCGCCGCGGTCGCCGGGCACGACGTCGTGATCAACGCCTCCGCTTATACGAAGGTGGACGACGCCGAGACCCACGAGGACGACGCCTACGCCATCAACGCGCTCGGCACCGAGAACCTGGCCATCGCCGCCGCACGGAACGGCGCACGCTTCGTCACGGTCTCGACCGACTACGTGTTCGACGGCGAAGCGACCGAGCCGTATGCCGAGGACACGCCGCGCGACCCCCTGAACGCCTACGGACGCACCAAGGCCGCGGGCGAAGAGCTCGCGCTGGCCGCGCATCCCGACGGCGCCTATGTCGTGCGCACGGCGTGGCTGTACGGCGCCGGCGGCCCGAACTTCGCGAAGACCATGGTGAAGCTCGCGGGCAGCCACGAGACCGTCAGCGTGGTCGACGACCAGGCCGGGCAGCCGACGTGGACCGGCGACCTCGCCGCCCAGATCGTCGCGCTGGTCGACAGCGACGCGCCGGCCGGGGTCTACCACGGGACGAATTCCGGCGAGACGACCTGGTACGGCTTCGCGCGCGCGGTCTTCGCCGCCGCAGGCCTGGATCCGGAGCGCGTGAAGCCGACGGACAGCACCACCTTCGTCCGCCCGGCTCCCCGTCCGTCCTACTCCGTGCTCGGCCACGACGCGTGGTCGCGCGCCGGGCTGCAGCCCATGCGCGCGTGGCAGGACGCCCTCGACGCCGCGACCGCCGACGGCCTCTTCGACTGACCTCGGCGTTCCGTGGGGGCACGAACCCCGCTCTGGGGATTTGCGGGTGATTTCGCGGCCGTCTAGGTTTGCTGCGACACCATCCGCGCGGGGATCGAAGTGCCCGATTCGCCCTCGCCTGTGACGAGGGATGCCCTTTCGTGAACCGAGCACTTGTCCTCGCCGTGGCGGCTGCCTTCGGCCTGTCGCTGCTGGCCCCGGCGCCCGCGTCCGCACAGACGTCGGCGCCTGCGCACGCCGTCGCCGTCGCGACGCCCACCGCGGCGGCCGCGACCCCGCAGGACACGGGCGGCCCGGACACGGATGCCACGCCGCCCGCACTCCCCCGGCTGCACACGCGATCCGCGGAGGCGTTCCGCTCGGCCGCCGACAAGCTCCAGCCCGGAGTCGCCCAGGCGGTCCGCCGCGACCTCCACATCGACCCGGCGCAGTACCTTGCGCAGGCAGCAGCGGCTCAGGATGCGGGGGCGCTCGTCGGCGCACTGAGAGACCGGACCGGCGCGACCGTCAGCGCGCGCCTCGACGGCACGGCCGTCACCGTCTACGCCTCGGATGCGCAGGCCGCCTCCCTCGCCCGTGAGGCGGGAGCGACCGCGGTCGTCGGCGCCGCGCCGCACCAGCCCGTGCCCCAGGTCGCGCTCCGGCCCCTGTCGGGCGAGGTGTACGGCGGGCAGCCCTACCTGATCAAGAACCCCTCCGGGGCCTGGCGCTGCTCCGCCGGCTTCCCCGGCTACAGCGTCGCGAGCGGCGCGCCGCAGCTGCTCTCGGCCGGTCACTGCGTCGAGCCCGGCTCCACGACCTCCGAGCTCACCATGACCGAGCCGCAGAAGTACACCGGTTCGGATGGGTCGGTCGGCGCCCCGCTCGGGTCGTGGGTGAGCGGCGCCAACCAGTTCGGCGGCGACGCCGACTCCTCGCTGATCGCGCTGACCGCCGGTCACACTCCACAGTCCTCGGCGCTCAGCTGGGGCGCCAACGGCACTGGCGCTCCGCTCGGCAGCGCTCCCATGACCGTCACCAGCGTCGGCGCCGCCGTCGCCGGGGCGCCGCTGTGCAAGAGCGGCTCGACGACCGGATGGACCTGCGGCACGATCGAGCAGACGGACGTGTCCGTCTCGGTCGAGGACGAGTACGGCACACACGTCGTGAACTCCATCATCGCGACCACGTGCGCCGACCACGGCGACAGCGGGGGCGCGGCGATGACCGGCGGCATGGCGGTCGGCATCGTCTCGGCGGGCCCCGACCTGTCGTGCAGTGACCCGAACTACTTCACCGCGTTCTACCCGCTCGTCTCGTCGACCGGCGGATCCAGCGTCATGTCGCGGTACGCCGGGTCGTGGGAGCCGGCCGTGTCGGTCACAGCGACGGTCGCCGTCACCTCGCTGCCGGCGGGCAACCATGTGACGCAGGGCGGCACGATCTCGGGGACGGCTTCCGGTCCCCTCCCCTCCGGTACCACCGTGCGGCTGCAGCTGGCGTCGGAGAGCAAAGCGCGCGTGGCGACCGTCGTCAACGGGGCCTGGTCCGTGTCCCTTGTCGGCGCACCCAGCGGTGCCACCAGCTTCACCGTCCGCGCGGCGTACGGCACGCGCTCGGTCGGCCCGGCCGTCGGCGGACCGCTCACGATCGACGCGATCCAGACCCAGCGCATCGCGGGTGCGGACCGCTTCGACACCAGCGTGAAGATCGCGCAGCAGGCGTACCCGACGACGGCGAAGACCGTGTACGTGGCCACCGGACTCAACTACCCGGATGCCCTGAGCGCCGGACCGGCGGCGGCGAAGGAGGGCGGCCCCCTACTGCTCGTCGCCTACACGCTCTCGGATGCGGTGCGGAACGAGATCCTGTCGCTGCACCCGGAGAAGATCCGCATCGTCGGAGGCGTCAACGCCGTTCCACCCGCCATCGAATCCGCCCTCGACGACGTCGCGAAGCAGGTGGGCGCCACCGTCACGCGCATCGCCGGTTCGGACCGCTTCGAGACGTCCCGCCGGCTCGCCACGACGGCGTTCGGCGCCTCCATCCCGACCGCCTTCGTCGCCACCGCGATGAACTTCCCGGACGCCCTCGCGGCGGGTGCCGCCGCGGGTGCGTCCGGCGCGCCCGTCCTGCTCGTCAACGGGGGTGCGCCGTCCATCGACCCGTTCACCACCGCCTACCTTCTCTTGAAGGGCACGACGACGGTGAAAGTCGTCGGCGGGGATAACGTGGTGAGTCCCGGTGTCCTCAGCGGCCTCGGCCTGAACGGCGTGACGGTCACCCGCCTGTCGGGCAGCGACCGGTTCGAGACGGCCGAGCAGGTGGGACGCGCGTCGTTCCCGACGTTCACCACCGCCTACCTCGCCAGCGGGCTCGGCTTCCCCGACGCCCTGGCGGGGTCGGCCCTCGCCGCGGTCAAGGGTGCCCCGCTGTTCACCACGAACGGCGGCTGCGTGCCGCGGTCGGTCCTCTCCGACCTCGCCGCCCAGAAGGCGCAGCGGGTCTTCCTGCTCGGCGGCACCGCTGTGCTGGGGTCCTCGCTGAACACGCTCACCTCCTGCTGATTCGGTCCGGCGTGCGCTTCCAGCGACTTCCGGGCCGGAGCATGGTTTCATAGGATCCGACATCCGGACGGAGACAGGAGCGGTATGACCACCCTCAGAGTGATCGTCGACGACCTCGTCGTCGACGCACCCCAAGGGGCACGCCGCTACACCGAAGAGCTCACGCGTCAGCTCATCCTCACCGCTCCCCGCAACTGCGACGTGGAGGCGATCGTCTCGGCCGTCCCGGACCAGCAGCTGGACGAGGTGCGCACGCGCCTCCCCGGTGTCGCGACGGTGACCCGACTCCCCCTCGCGCGGCGGGAGCTCGCGCTCGCGTGGCAGTCCGGTCTCGCCGTCGGCGGCCCTCCCGGCATCCTGCACGCGCCCACCCTGCTCGCTCCCCTGCGGCGCCACAGTCAGCTGGACGCGCCCGAACAGGTCGCCGTCACCATCCACGACACGCTCGCCTGGACCCATCCCGACGCCCTCGGCACCCCGACCACGCTGTGGACCAAGGCGATGGCGAAGCGCGCCCGCAAGCACGCGGATGCGATCGTCGTCCCCACCCACGCGGTCGCCGACCGCCTGGCCGACGTGCTCGACTTCGGCGACCGCATCCGGGTGATCGGCGGCGCCCCGGCCACCACGCTGCGCGTCCCGGCAGACGCCGACGAGCGCGCCGAGCGCCTGGGTCTCCCGGAGCGCTACGCCTTCACCCTGGGCTCCGTCGAGCCGCGCAAGGGCCTGGCCCCCCTCATCCGCGCCATGGCACGGCCGGAGGTGCAGGACCTCCCGCTGCTGATCGCCGGACCGGACCGTGTCGGCGAGCGCTCGGCCACCGGCGTGGCTGCCGCTGCCGGCCTGCCCGAGGACCGCGTCCGTGCCCTCGGCCGGTTGGAGGATGCGGACCTCGCCGTCGCGCTCGACCGCGCGACGCTGTTCGTGTTCCCGAGCCTGGCGGAGGGTTTCGGCCTGCCGATCGTGGAGGCGTTCAAGTTCGGCCTCCCCGTCATCCACTCGGACGACCCCGCCCTGGTAGAGGTCGCGGCCGGGTCCAGCCTCGTGGTGGAACGCCCGGCGAGCACGGAGGACGACGCGGCCTACACGGAGCGCCTGGCCGAGGCCATCGGACGGGTGCTGACCGATGACGAGCTCAGTTCTCGACTGCGCGTACTCGCCGCCGATCGTGCCCGAGCGTTCAGCTGGCGCGACTCGGCGGAGCGCGTCTGGCAGCTTCACGCGGACCTCTGACCTCGCCCGGATCGCATCGCTGATCTCCGCATCCGTGCGGCCGGGCTGCCGTCATCACCGGTGGTTTCGTAGGGGCTGCACACGCATCGGCGCCAGCCCCGGCACGCTGCACGTCAACGCGAGCACTCCGGCCCCGGCAGCGTCGCGGCGCTTTCGTCAGACCGCAGCGTCCTTCGGGCGCCGGCTGTACGCCAACGCGAGCACTTGGGCCCGGCCAGCGTCGCAGCGCGGTCGTCAGACAGCAGCGTCCTTCGGACGTGCTCGACGTCGGCCCCGACCCGCACGGCGTCCGCGTTTATTCTTCGGTGCGCCGCTCGCCGGCTCGGCTGCCGTGCAGTCGGCCTCGGTGAGCTGGTGCTTCACGTCCGCCGTCGCCGTCTGGCCGGGCGGGAGCGGTGCGAGCGCTGCAGCCCAGTCGCTCGCCAAGGAATCGAGCCCCGGCAGACCCCGCGCGATGTCCACCCCGTGCATCGTCGTCTCACCGGTGTTCGTGACGGTGAAGACGAAGCCCCCGACAAGCAGCTGCTCGGCGCCCCCGCGTCCCGTCGCCCGATCGCCCGTCCATGCCGTCACCTGCTGCCCCGGTTGCAGCGTCCCGGGCGAATGCGGCCACCGGTAGGTCAGCGGCGCGAGCCCGGTGCTGCGGGCCGCTGTTCCGGACGGAGGCGATGCTCCCATGCGCGTCGCGGTGAAGGTGTAGGAGATCTGCTCGCCCACCCGACCGCGTCCGCCACCGGATCCAGGGCGTCCACGAAGCCGTCCGCCCCACCAGGTGTAGAGGCCGATGAGCACGAGCGCACCGAGGAAGGCGACCGCCCACCAGGGGAACGAGAGGGTCGCCGCGGTCTTGTTCGCCGTGTCGAGGTCACGGGCCGGTGTGGGCGTGATGCGCTTGCCTGTGACGAGAATGCGGTGGGTGTTGATGCCGAGCGGCGTGCAGGTGACGAGCGTCACAAGATCGCGGCCGGCCTCCTGCCGGAGGCTGCTGCTGTCCGACGGCTCGACGACTTTGGTGTCGGTGACCTGATAGGTGAGCACCTTGCCGAAGGTGGTGATGATGAAGCGGTCGCCGACCCCGACTTTGTCGAGATCGGTGAACATGGTGGAGTCGGCGAGCCCGCGGTGGGCAGTGATGACGGAGTGGGTGTCCTTCCCACCGACAGGGAGCGACGTTCCCTGCAGATGGCCGGCGCCGCGAAGGAGGGAGGCCTCACTGGTCCCGTGGTACACCGGCAGGTCGATGCCGACCTTCGGCACCTGGATGCGCGACATCGCATCGGTCGGTGTCCGCAGCATCCTCCAGTAGTCGAGCTTGTCGTCGGAACTCGTCCCCGCACCGGTGGGGACGTTGGTGTTGGCTTCGATCAAGGCACCGGCCGAGAGCGCGTCGTTGTACGCCTTCGCCTGCTCGAGCTGTTCGGTGGCGCTCGGGTCGGCGTCCCTGATCGAGTCGCTGTATGTGCTGATGACGAGTGACTGGTTGTAGTCGTTGAACCAGCTGGCGGCCGGCGAGTACGTCAGCGTCCCCGAACCGATGACGCCGAGGATCGCCGTCAGGATCAGCACGAAGCTGGGACGCCACCGGCGACCGGTGCGCGCTGCGCGTTTCGTGCTTCGGGGCATGGGCGGTTCTATCTCGTCTGATGGGGTGCAGGGGGCGGCCTGCGTGTGGTCGGGCCGCCCCCTCACTGCCGGGGACGCGGGTTAGGCGCTGTCTCGGCGGCTGTTGCGGAACCGGACGAGCAGGACGCCGCCCAGGGCGACCACGAGCAGCGCGATGCCGCCGATGGTCAGCGCCAGCTGGGCACTCGAACCGGTGAACGGCAGCTCGGGCGCACCCTGCTGGACGTTCTCGATCGTGACAAGCGGAGCCGGGCCGTTCACGCCGGTCTTGACCATCACCGGCGTCAACGCGGCGGCGCCGGACGGGAGGACGTATCCGGCAGGAGCCTTGACCTCTTCGAGGACGTAGCAGCGCTGCTGCAGGTCGTGACCGGGGACGGTCGTGTTCGAGACGGTGCCGTCGGCGGCGACCGTCTTCTGGGTGTCACCGATCCACAGGCCCGAGTACTCGACGTCACCATTGGCGTCGGCCGTGATCTCGAGCGGGTTGCCCGTGGCCGGGTCGTTGACGAGGGTCAGACCGGTGAGGTCGTTCCGGCACTGGCCGGCGACGTCGGTCATGCTCATGTGGATTCGGAAGACGGCGCCGGCGAGACCCTGCGCCGTGTTGGCCGCGCTGACCTTCTGGGCGAGGAGGTCACCCCACCGCGTGGAGAACTCGTCGGTCGGCGAGCCATCCGGACCATTCGGCTTGCCCGGAGTCATTTCGAAGTCGTTCAGGTTCACGTACGCCGTGTTCTTGATATCGCCGTCGGTACCCGTTGCGGTGTCGAGCTTGGTGACCGTCGCCTGGAACTCGTAGACCACATTCTCGCCCGCCTTGAGCTTCGCGAGGCCCGCGGCCGTGAAGGTCACGGTCAGCTTCTGGCCCGCCCACGTCGCGGTGTAATCGGGGCCCTCCACCAGCGTGGCGCTGGCCTTGACCTTCACCGGCACGCTGACGGACGGCGCGAGCCGGTCGTCCAGGTCGTCCGTCATGATGAGCTTGTCGTAGGTCTCGCCCGTCGCGAGCGCCGGGACCAGCTGCGTCACCTGGTAGGTCACGGTCGACCCGAGGACCGCGCCGTTCGTCGCCTGATCGACGACGTTCTTCTGCGGACCGGACGCGATCGTGTTCTTCGGGTACACGTTCACGTCGTACTGCCACTCGCCGTCCGCGACCTTGTGGTTCTTCGGGGTCGGTAGGGTGACGATGAACGGTGCCGCCAGGGCGACGACGTTGGACGGTGCCGAGACCTCGCGGACGAAGTACGCGCCCAAGGGGAGACTCCCTGACGAGGCACTACCGTCGGCGGCTGTGGCCGGGAGCGCCGTGCAGTTCGTCAGCGTGTGGGAGCCGAGGGTGGTCACGCCCTGCCTGGCGGACGCCGTCTTCTCGGCCGGCGTGATGTTGTTGATCGCATCCCAACCGGCGTTGTCGCCGCCGAGGAGGTCGATCCCCGCGATCGCGCAGTACTCGAAGACCACGCCCGCGATGGGGGCGGTGTTCGGCCCGGTGCCGCCGCCGTCGGGCCGCTGATCGCCGTTACCCGGGTTGGCGTACTTGTGGACGATGATCGTACCCTGCCGGCTGGTGTCTATCTGGGCGGCCGTGGCGGCCGCGCCGCCCACAAGAGCCCCGAGCACACCCAGCGAGAGCGCCGTTCCCGCCGCGAGCGCCGCGCGCCCCCGGAGCCGTGTGTTTTCCCTCATTGCAGTCCTTCTCTTCCTTTCCTTCTCGCCGCAGGACCCGGCGATAGCTTGCGCATCCGCTCGCTCAGCTGCTCGCGGAGCGAGCCGGGACGGCAGGATGACGGGTCCCCAGGCGAGCGGGATCTGCATCGCGTTCGACACGCCGATCAGGCGCGGTGTGAGTCGAGAACATCGAAGGTCGTCCCAGGGTCGGAGGATCCGAAGACGCTGAAATGCGTCCTCACCCTTGGAGACGAGGAGTTCCCGCCCTACTGATGCAGTGCGGCGCTCAATGAAGGCAATTGCGAGGCGGAAGCACTACGGGCGCGACGACGACGCCGACTCGGCGTCCGCGCGCGAAGCCGTGGAAGAGGCCTCCTCGCGCCCGAACCACGTGGCGTAGCGCTTCGACGCCCACGCGCCGACGGCCTTCGACCAGCCGTGGCTGCGCTTCTCGATCAGCCAGGTGAAGCCCACCGCGATCACGACGGCCACCGGGATCCCGAAGAGGAACGGGCCGACGTACCAGGCCGCGTCGGCGAACAGGTAGGTGCTGAAGATGATGATCGGGACGTGCACCAGGTACAGGCTGAAGGAGATGGTGCCCGAGAACTGCACCGGACGCGTCTCGAGCACCGCGCGCAACGGCTTCCACCCCAGGGCGACGACGACCAGACCGGCCGCGGCGAGCGGCACCATGCCCTTGAGGGCGGGCTCGAGCTCCGGCATCTCGCCGACGTTCGGGCCGATCAGCCACGGGGCGATCAGCAGCAGGAGGCTGCCGATGGTCATCGCCGCCCAGAGCAGGTGGCGGTACCAGTGCGTGTTGATGCGCTCCGCGACGTTGCGCACCGCGTCGAGGCGGACGGCGATCACAGCGCCGACGAAGAACGCCGGCAGGTACTGCAGCTCGCCCGAGCCGGCGTGCACGCCGAGGTAGGTGAGGGCGCACGCCGCGGCCAGGCCGCCGATCCACCACTTGCGCACGGCGAGAGCGAGCACCGCGAAGATCGGCAGCGCGAGCGAGAACACGAGCTCCCAGCGCAGCGACCACAGCGGGTTGTTGATCTGACCGTCGCCGCCGAGGAGGTCCCAGCCCTTGACGATGTACTCCCAGCCGAAGTTCGGCGTGGAGGAGCTGCTGAGCCAGGTTCCGTCGGGCTGCGTCGACTTCTGCGGGATCGCCATCACCCAGACGGCGGCGAGGAGGACGGACGCCATCACGGGCACGAGCAGGCGCACCGCGCGGCGGGGGAAGTAGGCGACCCAGTCGAAGCCGCGCTTGCGGATGACCGGGAGGGTGACCACCAGGCCGGAGAGGACGAAGAACACGATGACCGACTCCACGCCGGCGGTGAACAGCTTCAGCGGCGTGTAGCTGATCCACCACATCGGAGAGCCCGCTGGCGCGTTCCCGCCGCCCGGCGCTCCCGGGAAGTCGGGGTTCGTGTACATGGCGTGGTGCAGCAGGACGACCAGAGCGGCGATGCCGCGCAGGCCGTCGAGTGCGGCCAGCCGTCCGCCCGTCGCCTGTCCTGTCTTCTCTCCCACACTTCCACCAATACCCGTCATAGGCGGTCGAAAATACGGGGTTGCGCTGGACAGGTCCTGTGACCTATTAAGGGGTCACCTGGACGCGATCCGGCGTCCTACTTCCCGGCAGGCTTCGCTGTCGCAGGGTGCAGCGCCTGCTGGACGAGCTGATGGATCTGCGTGTAGTCCGGCTCGGTCGGGTCGATCGTGGGCGGCACCAGCTCCAGCTGAGAGATGGGCAGCTTGCGCGTCTTCATGCCGAGATCGACGAAGTACCCGAGCATCGACTGCGGGATGTCGGTCTTCATCACCTGCGACCCCGCCTTGGCGATGTCCTGGAACTTCGACACCACGTTCACCGGGTTGACCTGCTTGAGGATCGCGTCCTGCAGCTGCCGCTGGCGCGCCATGCGGTCGTAGTCGCTCGTCCCGTGCCGCGCCCGGGCGTACCACTGCGCGTGATAGCCATCGAGGTGACGCTGACCCGGCTCGATCCACTCGACGACGCCGTTGAGGTTCTCGTCGCCGCCGATCGGGATGCGCTGGCTCACGGTGATGTCGACGCCGCCGAGCGCGTCGACCAGGTCCGCGAAGCCCTGCATGTCGATGAGCACGTAGTACTGGATCTTCAACCCGGTCGCGCCTTCGAGCGCGTCCCGCATCGCCTCGATGCCCGGCTCGCTCTTGTTCTTGGCGGCGTTCGGGTACAGCTGCGGCTTGTACAGCTCCACCTCGGTGTAGATGGAGTTGAGCTGGCAGACGTCGACGTCGCAACGGTCCTCGTAGCCGTAGCCGTCGGGGTACAGCTCGTGGAGCGGCGAGTTCTTGGAGAACGGAACCGGGTCGAGGTCGCGCGGCAGGCCGATGGTGACCGCCTGGCCGGTGTTCGCGTCGATGCTGACGATGGACATGCTGTCCGGACGCAGTCCGTCGCGGTCGGGGCCGGCGTCGCCGCCGAGCAACATGACGTTGTAGCGGCCGTCGACGGGAGGCTGCGATGGCCCCGCCGAGAAGATGTCGCCGAGGGCGCCGCGCGCCGAGCCCGCGACGACCGAGGCGTACCCGGCCGTGCCGGTCACGCCGACGAGGACGAGGATGGCGAAGGCGGCGATCCACCCGCGCGAGTTCTTCGCGGTGCGCACCAGGCGCACCAGTCGCAGGGTGTCGAGCGTGAGCACGACCCACAGCACGGCGTACAGGATGAGGGCGATCTGCAGCACGGTGAGGCTCGCGGACTGCGTGAACAGCATGTAGACCGTGGACGGCGCCGCCAGATACAGCACGAGCAGGACGATCGCCAGCAGCCAGAGCGCGAGCGTGGACAGCACGCCGATCCGCCCGAGCCGCCGGTTGCCGGCGACGAGCTGCGCCGACCCGGGCAGCAGGACGTTCATCAGCACCAGCCACCAGCCGCGGCGGGTCATGGTGTGCGGCGAGGACGCGTCCGGATGGCGCAGCGGGGTCGCGATCGTGGTCATGCGGTCCTGCTCACAGCTGCGCCTGGAGCGCCCGGTTCTTCTCTTCGACGCTGGCCTCGAGGTCGGCGGCGAACCGCGCGAGGGCTTCCGCGAGCGCGTCGTCGGACGTCGCCAGGATCTTGACGGCGAGCAGCCCGGCGTTCCGCGCGCCGCCGATGGAGACGGTCGCGACGGGCACACCCGCCGGCATCTGCACGATGGACAGCAGCGAGTCGAGCCCGTCGAGGCGCGCGAGCGGCACCGGCACGCCGATGACGGGGAGCGTGGTGACGGCGGCGAGCATGCCGGGCAGGTGCGCCGCTCCCCCGGCTCCGGCGATGATCGCCTTCACACCGCGCCCGGCAGCCTCCTTGCCGAACGCGATCATCTTCTCGGGGGTGCGGTGGGCCGAGACGACCTCCACCTCGTGAGCGACGCCGAACTCGGTGAGCACGCGCGAGGCCTCCTGCATGACGGACCAGTCGGAGTCGGATCCCATCACGACGGAGATGAGCGGTGAAGCGGAGGACGGCATGGCAGACACTTTAAAGGCGTGTCCGCATCCCCGCCGGTTGCCACGCGGGGCGGGCGCCTACCCCTCGAAGAACGCCGCGGCGGCGCGGGCGCGGTACACGACGTCGTCGAGGTCGTCTCCGCCCACGGTGACGTGACCCACCTTCCGTCCGGGGCGCGGGGCCTTGCCGTAGCCGTGGAACTTGGCCTCGGGATGCGCGGCGAGCGCCGCCGGGTAGCGGTCCTGCAGGGTCCCCTCGGCCGGGCCGCCCAGGATGTTGACCATCACCGACCAGTCCGCGCGCGGCTCCGTGGAGCCGAGCGGCAGGTCGAGCACCGCCCGCAGGTGCTGCTCGAACTGGCTGGTGACGGCGCCTTCGATGGACCAGTGGCCGCTGTTGTGCGGGCGCATCGCGAGCTCGTTGACCAGGACGCGGCCGTCGGTCGTCTCGAACAGCTCCACGGCGAGCACGCCGGTCACGCCCAGCCCCTCCGCCACGCGGTGCGCGATGTCGGCGGCGACCTCCGCCACGCGACCCGCCGATCCCGGCGCGGGCGCCAGCACCTCGGCGCACACGCCGTCCCGCTGCACTGTCTCGACGACCGGCCACGCGGCGATCTCTCCGGAGGGACGCCGTGCGACGAGCTGCGCGAGCTCGCGGCGGAAGGGCACCAGCTCCTCCACCAGCAGCGCCCCGCCGCGGCCGTCCTCCGCGAGGGCCGCGAACCAGTCGTCGGCGCCGATCGCCTCGGACACGACGCGGACGCCCTTGCCGTCGTACCCGCCGCGGGCGGTCTTCACGACCGCGCGGCCGCCGTGGTCCGCGAGGAACGCACCCAGCTCGTCCGCCGACTCGACGGCCGCCCAGTCCGGGACCGGGAGGCCGAGTTCGCTCAGCTTGGCGCGCATCTGCAGCTTGTCCTGCGCGTAGAGGAGCGCGTCCGGCCCGGGATGCACGGGGACGCCCCGCGCGACCAGCTCGTTCAGGATCGGCTGCGGAACGTGCTCGTGGTCGAACGTGATCACGTCGACGGTGTCGGCGAAGGCCAGCACGGTGTCCAGGTCGCGGTAGTCGCCCACGCCGGTGGCGGCGATGTCGGCGCTCATCCCCTCGGCTTCTTCGAGAACGCGGATCTCGATGCCCAGCTCGATCGCGGGAGGGATCATCATCCGGGCCAGCTGGCCCCCGCCGATCACTCCGACGATCTGACTAGCCATGGGCCGCCGCCTCTCTGATACTTTTCATGTCGGTTAGGGTGATTCACAGGAACGCGAAACCTGGTCCGCGTACCGTGAAGAACGCACTGACCATCATCCCGCATCTCAGGCAGGGGCATGACGACCGAGACCCGCACCTCAGCGCACAAGGCGCGACTGCTCCCGCAGCTGATCAAGTTCGGCGCGGTCGGTGCCGTCGGCTTCGTCGTCAATCTCGTCGTCTTCAACGTCCTGATGCTGTTCGTCCTGGTGAACGTGCCGCACAAGACGCTGTACGCGACCGCTATCGCGACGCTCGTCGCCATCGCCGCCAACTGGCTGGGCAATCGCTACTGGGCATTCGCGGGCAACCGGAACACCGACGCCACCCGCGAGGGCATCGAGTTCTTCGTCGTCAGCCTGGCCGGGATGGCCATCCCCCTGCTGTGCGTGTGGGTCTCCCACTACCTCCTGGGCTTCCAGAGCCTGCTGGCGGACAACATCGCCAACAACGTCGTGGGACTCGCCCTCGGCACGGTGTTCCGCTTCGCGTTCTACCGGTGGTGGGTGTTCTCTCCTGAGCGCGCGGCCGCCCGCGACGAGCGTCGCGCCGCAGCCCACGGCCCCCTGCCGTCCGGTGCGCACGTCACGCCACGCACCGCGCGCGAGAAGCCGCCGATCACCGGCTCGACGCTAGCGGCTGCCCCAGACCGTGGTCTCATCGGTGACTGACTCCGACTGCTGACGGCGGACGGCGACGACCGTCTGCGAGTGGTCCATCAGCTCGGACAGCGCCCGCTGCACCTGGCCGGCCTGGGGAACGTCCTTCAGGACGACCGGGTGGTCGAGACCGGAATTGATCAGCACGTCACCGGAGCGGAACGCGCTCTGGAGCCAGGTGCGCCGAACGCTCACGTCGTAGCCGCGGCTGTGCAGCAGCTCCTGCCGCACGCGGACGAAGAAGCCGTGGCGGATGATGAGCCGGCGCGTCGTGATCGTGTAGCGGCGGCTCAGCCACGCGGCGAGCGGAAGCAGGAACAGCAGCAGGACGACGACGGCCGCGGCCGTCCACAGGAGCACGATCTCCCAGACCTCGTCGAGCCGACCGGCGAAGAAGCCGACCGCGCCCGCGGCCGCGATCAGCACCAGGCTCGGCCAGAACAGCCGGCGAGCGTTCGTCCGCAGCCGGGCGACGACGCGCTCGGGCGGCTGGGCGGGCTGCGTGGAGGTCCCGTCCGGGGTGCTGCTCATGCTCCATTAATACCGCAGGTGCGTCACGTCGCCCGCCGCCACCGCGGTGCGGCCCGCATCCGACTCCACGACGAGACGGCCGTCCTCGTCGATGCCCACCGCTGTCCCCAGCAGGTCGTCGCCCGAGGGCAGCTGAACACGCACCTGGCGGCCCACGGTGTGGCAGGCCTCCACGACCTCGTCGCGCAGCGCGCTGCGGATCGGGTCACCGCCGGCGGCAAGGAATTCGCGGTAGACCGTGCTCAGCTGGATGAGGTACGCGGAGAGCACGGCGTCCGCATCCACACCCTCGGCCCCGGCGAGCGCGAGGGAGGTGGATGTCTCCGTGGGCAGCTGCTCGCGCGTCTGCGCCAGGTTGACGCCGGCACCGATGATCAGCCCCGAGAGGTCGGGAAGCAGCTCGGCCAGGATGCCGCACACCTTGTCGCCCTCGATGAGGACGTCGTTGGGCCACTTCACCTGCACGCCGCCCGGCACGAGCGGGCCGAGCGCGCGGCTCATCGCGAGGCCGGCGAGCAGCGGGAACCAGCCGTAGGCCGCGGACGGCAGCCCGACCGGCTTGAGGAGCACGGAGATCGCGAGCGCCGTGCCCGGCGGGGTGATCCACTCGCGGCCGAGGCGCCCGCGTCCACCAGTCTGGTTGTCGGTGACCACCACCGCGAGATCGGGCAGGTCGCCGGCGCGCTCGCGCAGGACGTCGTTGGTCGATCCCGCCTCGGGCAGGACCTCGAGCACGGGGACGATGGCACGGCTGCGTCGGAACTCCACGCGCCCAGTCTGTCGCACTGGCTCCGTCCCCCAGAGCGGACGGGCGGATTTGTAGGATTTCGTCAACGGCATGCCCGTTCCACTGGCCGGTAGAGTGAACGGCGTGACCGACACCGAAGACCGTCAGACCGACCAGCTCCCCGACCTGACCACAACCGCCGGCAAGCTCGCCGACCTGAAGGAACGGTTCCACGAGGCCGTGACCGCCAGCGGGCAGGCCGCCATCGAGAAGCAGCACGCCAAGGGCAAGCTGACCGCTCGCGAGCGGATCGACCTGCTGCTCGACCAGGGATCCTTCGTCGAGCTGGACGAATTCGTCCGCCACCGCACGCACGCCTTCGGCATGGAGGCCAAGCGCCCCTACGGCGATGCCGTCGTCACCGGCGTCGGCACCATCCACGGCCGCAATGTCGCCGTGTTCAGCCAGGACTTCACCATCTTCGGCGGCTCGCTCGGCGAGGTCGCCGGTGAGAAGATCATCAAGGTCATGGACCACGCGCTCAAGACCGGCGTGCCCATGATCGGCATCCTCGACTCCGGCGGCGCGCGCATCCAGGAGGGCGTGGTCGCCCTCGGCAAGTACGGCGAGATCTTCCGCCGCAACACCGCCGCCTCGGGCGTCATCCCGCAGATCTCGATCGTCATGGGCCCCGCGGCGGGCGGCGCGGTGTACTCGCCCGCGCTCACCGACTTCGTGATCATGGTCGACAAGTCGAGCCACATGTTCGTCACCGGCCCAGACGTGATCAAGACGGTCACCGGCGAGGACGTCGGCTTCGAAGAGCTCGGCGGCGCGCTGACCCACAACAAGGTCTCCGGCGTCTCGCACTACCTGGCGAGCGACGAGGAGGACGCGCTCGACTACGCGCGCACCCTGCTCAGCTACCTCCCGCAGAACAACCTCGCCGAGCTGCCGACCTTCCAGTCGGAGCCGGAGCTCGAGATCACAGACGCGGACCGCCGGCTCAACGCGGTCATCCCGGACTCCCCCAACCAGCCCTACGACGTCAAGACGATCATCGAGGGCATCGTGGACGAGGGCGAGTTCCTGGAGGTGCAGCCGCTCTTCGCGCCGAACATCGTCATCGGCTTCGCCCGGGTCGAGGGCCGGTCGGTCGGCATCGTCGCCAACCAGCCCAGCGCGATGGCGGGCACGCTGAACATCGACGCCGGCGAGAAGGCCTCGCGGTTCGTGCGCTTCTGCGACGCGTTCGGCATCCCGATCCTGACGCTCGTGGATGTGCCCGGCTACCTGCCCGGCACGGATCAGGAGTGGACGGGCGTGATCCGCCGTGGCGCGAAGCTGCTGTACGCCTACGCCGAGGCGACCGTGCCCCTCGTCACGATCATCACGCGCAAGGCCTACGGCGGCGCCTACATCGTCATGGGCTCGAAGCAGCTCGGCGCCGACATCAACCTGGCCTGGCCGACCGCGGAGATCGCGGTCATGGGCGGTCAGGGCGCGGTCAACATCCTGTACCGCGGCGAGATCAAGCGCGCGGAGGAGGCCGGCGAGGACGTCGCCGCCGTGCGGACGAAGCTCGCGAACGAGTACACGTACAACGTGGCGAGCCCGTTCCTCGCCGCCGAGCGCGGCGAGCTGGACGGCGTGATCGAGCCGGCGGCCACGCGCGTGTCGGTCATCAAGGCGCTGCGGGCCCTGCGCACGAAGCGCGCCTCGCTGCCGCCGAAGAAGCACGGGAACATCCCACTGTGAGCGGCGCGCACGCAGCGGCGGCGAGCCCGGACTCGCCGCTCGACCCGTCGCAGCTCCGGTTCCTCACGCGCGGCGTGACGCCGGAGGAGGTGGCCGCCGTGACCGCGGTGCTCGCCGCCGCTGCGGCCGAGCAGGCGGCAGCAGCCCAGGAAGCGCAGGCCGAACAGGGCTCGGACGCGTGGGCTCGGAGCCAGCGCGCGCTACGCGGCGAACTGCGCCCGGGAGCCGGCGCGTGGCGGTCGTTCTCGGCCTGAGGTCCGGCGTTTGTACCCCGACTGATCTGTCCCCCAAAAGCGGGTCGGCCGTGATGTCGCGGGTGCACCCTGAACAGGGGTCGTGAGGTGTCCCCCAGGTGTCCTCCAAAATGACGACTATGTATTTTCTGGACGTCGCACCACTATAGATATTGCTAGGTGTCTCTCCTCGTGAGTCACACCGCCAATCACTCGCCGACTAGGGTAAGCGGGCGAGTGCTTTGGGGGCGAGTCAGGGCGATATTCGGGTTGTCGCCCTGACTCGGGGTTTGAAAAGGGGCCGACAATTCGGGTGTCGGCCCCTTTCTCCCGTTAACGGGCGGATCGAGCCCGCAGAGCTGCCGCCCGGCGTCGCGGCGTCAGGCCACGGGACGCGGGATCTCCAGCCACAGGTCGACCTCGTCGTCCTCCGACTCCGCCCCGAGCGCATTCGCCGCGCCGTCGTCCGACATGCGCAGGCCGACGACCGTCACGGCCGTCTTCGATGAGCGCGGCACCGTCCGTACGATGAGCTTGTCCGTGGTCGTGCCGCGGATCGCCTCCGCCAGCCGCCGCAGCACCGCCTCCAGGCCCCGCTGGTCGAGGTCGTCGATGCCGCCCTCGTCGAGCAGACTGACGACCACGCCGCGGCGGCGCGCGTCCATGACCTCGCGGCGGACGTCGTCGTTCAGGAGCCTGCGTCCGCGAATCTCGTCGCGGATGGCGCCCTCCAGATAGCGGCACTCGCGCCGCTCGGCCTCCGTGAGGTCTCCCCCGCGCCGGACGATCTCGGCCAGCATCGGCGCTGCCACACGGTAGGTCTGCCGCAGCCGCAGCTGACGCTCCATGACGTGCGCCTCCTGGGCGGCCTGCCATTCCGTCGCCTCGCGCTCGGCGCGCGCGAACTGGAGCGCATCGCGCCCCGCCTTCGCCAGCGAGCTCGAGATGACGACCGCGACGCCGACCCAGACGATCGAACCGATCACACCCAGCCCGGCGAGCGCACCCGGTCCGGCCCAGACCACGGTCTGCACGGCCAGGAAGCCCACTCCGACCCACGCGACGACCTGCTGGCGGCGGACCGCGCAGATGGTCATCAGGGTGCCGACCGCCGCGACGTACCAGGTGGCGTAGCCGTTGTCCTTGGCGGGATCGAGCTGACTGGTCACCAGGATGGTCGCCACGACGCTCACGGCGAGGTCGAAGGCGGCGAGCCAGAGCGGCATCTTCGTGGGGCTGGTGGGCCACAGGCTGAGGATGGTCGCGATCCCGTACAGAACCATGGACACGATGACCGGGCCCGTTGCCGCGGGCGTCGACAGCGACGACAGCGCCAGGAACAGGTGGTATGCCGAGAAGAGGGCCCCGAGGCTGAGGAAGAGGACGCGGTTGAGGGTGATCACTCGGCCGCCTCCGTCGCCACGGCCGGAGCCAGCGGGTCGTGCAGCGCGGTCGCCGCGGACGTTCCGCCGAGCGCGTTCTGGTCGCCCGACGGCCACAGGATGGTGACCGTCGTGCCCGCACCCGGCTCGGACTCGATGCTCGCGCGGCCGCCGACCTTGGCGAGCCTGTCGCGGATGCTGATCCTCAGCCCCAGCCGCTCGGCGGGGACCTCGGACTCGGTGAAGCCGCGTCCGTCGTCGCGCACGACGACCTCCACTGTCGCGGCAGGGCTGCCGCCGCGGATCGAGACGCTTCGCTGCACCTCGGGGCCGCCCGCGTGCTGCATGCTGTTCACCATCGCCTGGACCGTGGCCGAGTAGACCGCCTCGGCGACGTTCACGGGGAGCGTGTGCACCTCCACGTCGTGCACATCGACGGCGAACGGGGACGAGAACGCGTTCGCGGCTGTCACCAGCCGCTCGGTCAGCCGGTCGAGACCGACGGCCGTCTGGTCCTCGGGCGTCGCCGCCTCGGCCGCGTGGAGGTGCCCGATGGCGTCCGCCGCCATCGCCGCTGCGAGCTCCTTCTGCTCGATGGTCCGCGCCGAGGCGGCCGAGAGCAGAGTGGTGAGGACGCTGTCGTGCACGATCGCATCCACCTGGACGCGCTCCACCTCGGTCGCGTGCTGGCGGACCGCGTTGGCGTACCGCGCGAGCGCCTGGCTCTGCGCGGTGTCGACGGCGCTCGACGCTTGGCGCATCATCGCGATGATGGCGAGGATGACGCCGCCGAGGATGATCGCGTAGATGGTGTCCAGCGCGGCCAGCTCGAAGCCGACGCCGCCTCCCGCGGGGAGCGCTCGCACGACGCCGTAGGCGATCGGGACGAGGAACGTGTAGGCGATGGCCAGCCACAGCGGGTACGCGACGGCGGCGAATGCGGTGAACACCGAGCAGAGGAACCAGACCCACGGCTTGTCGGTCTGGAATGCGGCCGGGTCGTCGGCGATGAGTGGCCAGGTGAGGATGGCTGCGAGGTAGACGACCGAGAGCACGCCCATCGCGATCTTCACTCCGCGCTGGACGACGGCGAGGATCACCGTGAGCGCGAGTCCGCCGAAGACCGCGATCATCCACACGACGCCCCACGGCTCATGGAGGTCTTTCAGCTGCCCGAGGGCCGTCGGGAGCGTCTGCAGGCCGAAGACGAGACCGAACGCGGAGACGGTGCGGTCCGCGATGCGCTCGATTCGGGCGCGGCTCAGCGGGTTGCGGGGTTTGACCGACTCCAAGGGCAGCCCGGGGCGCACCCCGCTAGGAACGCTCATTGCCCGTCTCCGGGTCGAGCCCGGGGAGGATGCCGTCCTCCACCGCCCTGCGGAGGAGATCCACCTTGGTGGGGGCCGGCCGACCGACCTCGACGTACTTGACGCGGATGCGGTCCAGATACTCGCGGGCTGTGGAGTTGGCGATGCCGAGCTGCGCGGCGACCGCCTTCAACGGCAGCCCGGACGCGTAGAGGTGGAGCACGTCGCGCTCGCGGCGCCCGAGCTGGGCCTTCGCGAAGTCGCTGTCGGCGTCGATCGCGGTGGCCCATTCCAGGTTGTTGAGAACGTCACCGCGCGCGACCGTCGCGATGGCGCTGATCACGGTGGTCGTGGGAGAGGACTTGGGGATGACGCCGGCGGCACCCGCCGCCAGGGCCTCGCGGACGCTCGCCACGCGGTCCGCGATGCTGTGCACGAGCACCGCCGCGCCGGTCGCCTGCGCGCGCTTGACGTTGTCGGTGACCTTCGATCCGTCGCCGAGCGACAGGTCGAGCACCACGACGTCGCACTCCTGCGAACCGAGCTGGGACACGAAGTCGTCCACCGTCGGAGCGGTCACGACCACGTCGTAGCCCGCGTCCTGACAGGCCGCCTTCAGCCCCAGGCGCACGGACTCGTGATCGTCGACGATTGCCACCCGCACCATGGAGACCATCGTAGGGGGTGAATGCATTCGGGCGTGCTCCACCTCAGCGCGTCAGCGTGGCGACGGCCTCGACGTGGTGCGTGTTGGGGAAGAGGTCGAAGGCGCGCAAGCCGCGCAGCTCGTAGCCGTGTCCGGCGAAGAACGCGAGGTCGCGGGCGAGGGCGACGGGGTCGCAGGCCACGTAGACGACCTGGGCCGGGGTGAGCGACGAGATGGCGTCGACGACCTCGCGCCCGGCACCCGACCGCGGCGGGTCGAGCACGACGGTGGCTGCCCGCAGCCGGGCGCGCTCGGCGGCCGACGCGTCCGCGGCGGCCCGGGTGATGTACCGCTCCACCCGGTCGGTGATCGCCGAGGCGCCCACCCACTCGGCCAGGTTCTCGGCGGCGTCGTCGGTGGCCGTCTCACTGCTCTCGACGGACGTGATGCGGAGGGTGGAGCCGAATCGGTCGCCGAGCGTGGCGGCGAGCAGCCCGACGCCCCCGTACAGGTCGAGGTTGGCCGCGCGCGGGTCGAACAGCGCTTCGTCGACCGCGGACTGCACCGCCTCGGTGAGGGTCTGCGCGGCGGCGCGATGCACCTGCCAGAACCCGCGCGCGTCGAGCCGGAACTCGCGGTCGCCGACCCGCTCGCGGATGGGCACCGGCTGCGGGCGGGACCGCGGGCGCGAGGGCCGGACCGAGGCGCGGTTGCGGCCGCGGCCGCGGTCGCCGGTGGCGCTCCGGTTGCCGCTGGGGCGGTCCGGGGCGTCGTTGATGAGGACGTGCGAGGTTCCGAGCCCCGTCGCCACGACATCCACCGACTCCGCGCCCGGGAACAGCTGACCGAACGGCGTCGCCTCCTGGACGAGCGCCGTCGCGAGCGGCAGATCGTCGACCGGGATCACGGTGTGGGACCGCGGCGCGAATGGTCCGAGACGCCCCTGCCGGTCGACCTGCAGGCGGACCCGGGTGCGCCATCCCGTGCCGTCCCCGGTCTCGCCGGCGACGGGCTCGACGGTCACCCGGCCGCCGCCGACACCCGCCGTGGCGATGGCGTCGGGCGACAGCTTCGCGGTGCGGGTGAGCGCGTCCTCGATCACGCGGCGCTTCAGCTCACGCTGGTGTTCCAGACGGATGTGGCCGAACTCGGCGCCACCCGCGCGCTGCGCGGGCGGACGTTCGATCCCTGCCGCCTCCCAGACGTGCTCCTGTCGCTCGGGCGCCGCCTCCAGCACCTCGACGACCTCCCCGCGCCAGAAGCTCGCGTGCCGGGTGTCGCCGATGCGCGCCCGCACCCGCTCCCCCGGCATCGTGTCGGGCACGAAGACGACCCGGCCCTCGTGCCGCGCGACGAACACGCCGCCGTGGGCGACGTTGGTAATGTCGAGCTCGACTTCGTGCTGCGCGAGGTCTCCCTCATCGTTCTGGGGCATCCTTCGAGCATTCCATAGGTGACCATGCGCCTCTACCTCGCCTCCACCTCTCCGGCCCGGCTCGCCCTGCTGCGCGCCGCGGGCATCGAGCCGGTGGTCGTGCCCTCGCACGTCGACGAGCCGGCCGCGGTCGCCGCAGCCGAGGCCGAGCACGGACCATTGAGCGCGGACGCCATGGTGCAGCTGCTGGCGCGCCTCAAGGCGGAGGCGGTGCGCGGCACCCTCGACGGCGAACCCCTCGACGGCCTGATCTTCGGGGGCGACTCCGCGTTCGCGATCGACGGCGCCATCCACGGCAAGCCGCACCTGCCGGAGGTCGCGTGGGAGCGCTGGCTGCAGCAGCGCGGCCGGACCGGCGTCCTGCACTCCGGCCACTGGCTCATCGACCACCGCGACGGCCGCGAGAACGCCGCAGCCGGAGCCGTCGCCACCGCAGCCGTGACGTTCGCCGACATCACCGACGTCGAGATCGACGCCTACGTCGCCAGCGGGGAGCCGCTGGAGGTGGCCGGTGCGTTCACCGTCGACAGCCTCGGCGGGCCGTTCATCACCCGGGTGGAGGGCGACCCGAGCACCGTCGTCGGGCTCTCGCTCTCGACGCTGCGCGACCTGGTGCGCGAGCTCGGCGTCGAGTGGACGTCACTGTGGAACCGAGACCGCTGACCCGTCTCGTTGTAGGCTCCTGGAGTCTTGGGCGCCCCATTTTTGTGGGGATCAACCAAATGTCGTTCGATATCGAGCAATAGGCTAGGGAACTGTGCCACGTATCACCAAGGTTTTGATCGCCAACCGCGGCGAGATCGCCGTCCGTGTCATCCGTGCGGCGAAGGACAGCGGCATCGCGTCCGTCGCGGTGTACGCGGACCAGGATCGCGACGCCGTCCACGTCCGCCTCGCCGACGAGGCGTACGCCCTCGACGGGACCACCAGCGCCGACACCTACCTGGTGATCGACAAGCTGCTGTCGGTCGCGCGCCGCTCGGGCGCCGACGCGGTCCACCCCGGCTACGGCTTCCTCGCCGAGAACGCGGACTTCGCTCGCGCCGTGATCGCCGCCGGCCTCACCTGGATCGGCCCGTCGCCCGAGGCCATCGAGCGCCTGGGCGACAAGGTCTCGGCGCGTCATGTCGCCGAGAAGGTGGGCGCCCCGCTCGCCCCCGGAACCCTGAACCCGGTCGCCGACGCATCCGAGGTGCTCGACTTCGTCGACGTGTACGGCCTTCCCGTCGCCATCAAGGCGGCCTTCGGCGGCGGCGGCCGCGGCCTCAAGGTCGCCCGCACCCGCGAGGAAGTGCCGGAGCTCTTCGAGTCGGCCACCCGCGAGGCGATCGCGGCGTTCGGCCGCGGCGAGTGCTTCGTCGAGAAGTACCTCGACCAGCCGCGCCACGTCGAGACCCAGTGCCTCGCCGACGCCTACGGCAACGTGGTCGTGGTCTCCACCCGCGACTGCTCCCTGCAGCGCCGGCACCAGAAGCTCGTCGAGGAGGCGCCCGCGCCCTTCCTCACCCCGGAGCAGATGGAGAAGCTGTACTCCTCCTCCAAGGCCATCCTCAAGGAGGTCGGATACCAGGGCGCCGGAACGTGCGAGTTCCTGATCGGCAAGGACGGCACCGTGTCGTTCCTCGAGGTGAACACCCGCCTCCAGGTCGAGCACCCGGTCTCCGAGGAGGTCACCGGCATCGACCTGGTGCGCGAGCAGTTCCGCCTCGCGGAGGGCGGCGAGCTCGACTACGACGACCCGGCTCCGCGCGGACACTCCTTCGAGTTCCGGATCAACGGCGAGGACGCCGGCCGCAACTTCATCCCCTCCCCCGGCCCCGTGCACGTGTTCAAGGCTCCCGGCGGCCCCGGGGTGCGCGTCGACAGCGGCATCCAGGCGGGCGACGTCATCAGCGGCGCCTTCGACTCGATGCTCGCGAAGCTCATCGTGACCGGCTCCAGCCGCGAGGAGGCGCTGGAGCGCTCCCGCCGCGCGCTGGACGAGTTCGAGGTCGCCGGCCTGCCCACGGTCCTCCCCTTCCACCGTGAGATCGTGCGCGACCCGGCCTTCGCCCCGCAGGACGGCGAGCCGTTCTCGGTGTACACCCGTTGGATCGAGACCGAGTGGGGCAACGACATCGAGCCGTGGACGGGTGAGCTGGGCGACCAGGTTGCCGCCGAGCGCCGCAGCAACGTCGTGGTCGAGGTCGAGGGCAAGCGCATCGAGGTGTCGCTGCCCGCTCGCCTGCTCGGCGGCGGTTCCGCAGGCGCGGCCGCTGCCGCCGCACCCGCCCCGCGTCGACGCGGCGCGGCGCACAGCGTCGAGACGGCGACCGGTGACTCGGTCACCGCTCCCATGCAGGCCACCGTCGTCAAGGTCGCGGTCGCCGACGGCGACCCGGTCGTCAAGGGCGACCTCGTGCTCGTCCTCGAAGCGATGAAGATGGAGCAGCCGCTCACCGCCCACAAGGACGGCACGGTCTCCGGCATCAACGCCACGGTCGGCGAGACGGTCTCCTCCGGCCACCTGCTGCTCAACATCGTCTGACGCGCACAGGCACGCGCCGCGCGCCCTCCGAGAAGGAGGAGTCCCTGAGCCACCCGGCTCGAGGGCTCCTCCTTTTCGCGTCTCAGCTCGCCGCGCGGACAAGGTCTTCCTCCCTTCTCAGCAAGCCCAGCATTCCCTCGACCGCACCCACGGCCGCCGCGGAATCGTTCACGACCTGCCGCGCGGGCACACGGAGCCACCGCATCCCTCGCAGCGCGAGCGCGGTATCCCGCCCGCGATCACGCTCGAACGCGCCGCGGTCCCGGTGGAAGGCGAAGCCGTCGACCTCGACGAGGAGCATCCCGTCGATCCGCATGTCGACGCGCCCCACCCCCGAGACCTGCAGTTGCTGCTCGACCCGATGGCCCCGGGTCTCGAGCAGCTGCCGGAGGATCGACTCCACCCCGGACTCCGAGCCGGGTCGCGCCTGGTCGGCGAGCCGACGCGACGGCTGAGGCTCCCCGGCGAATATCCGGTCGAGGCCGTACGGTGAGACCCGACCCGATGACAGAGCAGTGTCCAGCACGGCGACGGCGGTGAGATCATCGGCACAGCGCACCACCGTGCGAAGACAGTCAGGGAACGACACCCGCCAGATCTCGGGATGATCGGAGACGCGCCGCCAATGGCGAACGGTCCGCGGATCAGAGCGGCCCGATCGGCCGGCGTTCGGGGGAACGACGAGGTGGATGCGTTCGTCCGTCCCACCCCAGAGCCCGTACGTGCGCGCGGCGGAGACGCAGCAGAGCCGCGACCCTTTCGAGAGCGCGAGGAGGGTCGGATGGGGCGCCATCGGAGAGGCGTAACGGCCGTTGCGCGGCCGCAGCATATGCCCGGAGGCGACCGCCGCCGTCAGCTCGCGCTGCGTTGCTCCGGCGCTCCGGAGCTGACGCGTTGAGGCTGCGCCTCCCCAGCGCTCGAGTCGTTCGTTCCAGTTCATGAATCCATCGTCGCGAGCCCCCCGCGGTGGCCCGGGCCGACCTCGGAATCTGTGGAGAAGTCGCCTCAGCTTCGGCCTGTGGACGCGTTCGGGAGGGAGGAGATCGAGCACGACACGCCGCGCGATGTAGAAAAAGGGAGGGGAACTGCCACGCCCTCGCCACGGATCTCCTCCGTTTCGGCTTGGAGGGGGAAAGGGAGGAGATCGGAGTCGACACGCCGCGCGATGTAGGAAATGGGAGGAGATCGGTCGCCCGCGACCGACGGATGTCCTCCGTTTTCGCCCGGCAGCGAGAGGGGCCGGCACGCCGGCGGCGGCGGCTCAGCCGGTGGCCTCGGTGGGGTCGCCCTTGAGGTCGATGCTGATCTCGTCGGCGTCGAGGTTGGTGAGGGCGCCGGCGAGGACGTCGGCGCTGAAGGTGCCGTCGTCGCGGGCGTCGAGGAGGGCGTCGCGCTGGGCGCGCAGCCGGGCGAGGCGCGCGGCCTTGTGCTCCGCGAAGGCCTCCGGTGTCCGCTCCCGGGTGGTCGGCTGAGGAACGGACTTACCCGCCTCGTACAGCAGCTCCATGAGCCGCCGCCGCTCCTCCTTCTCGGCCGCAGGGTCCGCCGCGGCGGGCTTCACCAGCCGCAGGACGAGCCCCAGCGTTCCGCCCTGGAGCAGAAGCGACCCCGCTGCGATGAGGAACGCGATGAGGACGAGCACGGAGCGGCCCGGGGTATCGCCTGGAAGCGACTGGGCGGCCGCGACCGTCACGGCGCCGCGCATCCCGGCCCACACGACGATCGCGCCCTCGCGCCAGCCGAGCGGGGCGCCGGTGAAGTACTCGATGTCCGCGATCAGCCGCCGCACGCGCGTGCCGAACCGCGCCAGGTTCTCGGTGGTCGGGACACCGCGGCGGGCGAGGCGCCGCCGTCGTCGCTCGGCCTGCTTCGGCGAGACCGGCCGGGCCGGGTCCGGGCCGGTGAACGGCGTCAGATCCGCGACCGGCGCGGCGCGCTCGCCGTCGCCGGCGGTGATCGCCGGCGTCTCGGCCGGCGCGATCCGCTGGGCGATCCCGCGCTGCACCGCTTCCGGATCGGACAGGTGCTCCTGCATCTGCTCCAGCCGCGGCCGGATCCGCTGACCGCGACGGTGGCGCCGTGCGAGCAGCGCCAGCAGCGGCGCGACGAAGGCCGCGCGCACCACGATCGTCAGCACCAGGGCGATCGCTGCGATGCCGATCGCCGGCGCCACGCCGGAATGGTCCTGCTGCACCTTCTGCAGGATGCCGAACAGCTCGAGACCCATCGTGAGGAAGATCAGGCCTTCGAGGATCAGCTCGACCGTCCGCCAGTTCTGGGCGTCCGACAACCGGTGCTCGGGCGACAGGACGCGCGGCGCACGGAAGCCGGTGACGAGCCCCGCGACCACGGCGGCCACCAGCCCCGACGCACCGAGCGCTTCTGCGGGGATGGACGCGAGGAACGGCACGGTGAAGGAGATCACCGTGTTGACCGTCGCATCCTTGACCCGGGCCCGCACCAGCAGGTTGAGCCAGCCGACGAGGCCTCCGAAGGCGACGGCGATCACGACCGAATAGACGAACGACAGCGTCACCGCGCCCACCGTGAAGGTCGCCACGGCCGCCGCCGCGACCGCCGCGCGCAACAGCACCAGCGCGGTCGCGTCGTTCAGCAGGCTCTCGCCCTCCAGGATCGCGACGACGCGCGGGGACACGCCGGCGCGTTTCACGATGCCGGTCGCCACGGCGTCCGTCGGGCTGACGATCGCCCCGAGCGCGACGCCCCAGCCGAGACCGAGGCCGGGAATGATCCAGGCGAAGAAGAGACCCAGAACGACCGAGCTGACGATGACGAGGATGACCGACAGGCCGCCGATCGCCCCGAACTCGCGTCGGAAGGTCATGGCCGGCATCGACACCGACGCCGAGTACAGCAGCGGCGGCAGCACGCCGGCGATCACCCACTCCGGCTGGATGACCAGCGCCGGCACGAACGGCAGCAGGCTCACCAGGATGCCGACCACCACGAGGATGAGCGGCGACGCCACCCCGAACTTCGGCCCGATGGTGGTGGCGGCCGCGATCGTCAGGACGGCGAGGACGCCGATGACGAGCGCGGTCTCCATCCCCCGATGCCTTCCGTCAGAGCACGATGTGCATGGCCCGCGCGGCGTCGGTGATCGACCCCGACAGCGACGGGTAGACCGTGAACGCCCGGGCGACCTGGTCGACCGTGAGCCGCTGCTCCACGGCGAGCGCGAGCGGGAAGATCAGCTCGGACGCGCGCGGCGCCACGATCACACCGCCGATGACGGTGCCCGACCCGGTGCGCGCGAACAGCTTCACGAAGCCGTCGCGGATGCCGAGCATCTTGGCCCGCGGGTTGGACTTCAGCGGCAGCTTGTAGATGTCGCCCTGCGCGATGCCCTCCTCGATCTGCTTCTGGCTCCAGCCGACCGTCGCGATCTCGGGCTGGGTGAAGATGTTGGAGCTGACGTTGCGCAGCTCGATCGGGTTCACGGCGTCACCCATCGCGTGGAACACGGCGGTGCGGCCCTGCATAGAGGCGACGGACGCGAGCGGCAGCGAGTCGGAGCAGTCGCCCGCCGCGTAGATGTTGGGGATGGACGTGCGCGCGACCCGATTCACCCGGATGTGACCGGAAGGCGTCACCTGCACGCCCGCCTCCTCGAGGCCGATCCCGGCGGTGTTCGGCACCGAGCCGACCGCCATGAGGCAGTGCGAGCCCTCGATGGTGCGCCCGTCCGTCAACGTGGCGACCACGCCGTCCTCGGTGCGGACGACCGACTCGGCGCGCGACTTCGACAGCACCTGCATGCCGTTGCGGCGGAAGACGTTCTCGATGACGGCTGCGGCGTCCGCGTCCTCGCCCGGCAGCACCTGGTCGCGCGACGAGATGAGCGTGACCTTCGAACCCAGTGCGTTGTAGGCGGATGCGAACTCCGCACCGGTCACACCGGAACCGACGACGATCAGGTGCGACGGCACGGTCTGCAGGTCGTACAGCTGGGTCCAGGTGAGGATGCGCTCCCCGTCCGGCACCGCCGACGGCAGGACGCGCGGCGCCGCACCCACGGCGACCACGATCGTGTCGGCCTCGACGCGGTCGAAGTCGGTGCCCGAGTCGCCCTTGCCCGTGGACACGATCACGGCGCCGGAGCCGTCGAGGCGCCCCTCCCCGGTCACGATCCGGACGCCGGAGCGCACGAGCTCGGCCCGCATGTCCTCCGACTGCTGGCGTGCGAGCCCGACCAGCCGCTTGTTCACCGCCGCCAGGTTGACCGCGATCTCGGGACGCACCGGCTTGCCGGTCTCGCCGCGCGAGAAGAACTGCACACCGAGGTCGGTCGCCTCGCCGATGGAGTTGGTGGCCTCGGCCGTCGCGATGAGGCTCTTCGAGGGCACCACGTCCGTGATGACGGCCGAGCCGCCCACCCCGGAGCGCTCCACGATGGTCACGTCGGCCCCCAGCTGGGCGCCCGCGAGCGCCGCCTCGTACCCGCCGGGACCGCCGCCGAGCACGGCGAGCCGCTGCTTGCGCTCGAATTCATACGACATGGGCACCATTCTTCCGCATGGGATGCACCGATGCGCATCCGGGACCGCCGCTGTGGACAACCGGCGGCTCAGTAGAGTTGGGGGCATGTCGGATTCCTTCACCAACCCCCTCGACGACCCCGCGGCCGACCCCTTCGAGATCGCGCGCGAAGCGGCCTCCCAGCTGGCCGAGAAGACGGGCGTGCAGCGCCACGACATCGCGCTCACCCTGGGCAGCGGCTGGGGCAAGGCCGCGGACCTGATCGGCGAGACCGTCGCGACCGTCCCGGCCACCGAGATCATCGGCTTCAGCAAGCCCGCCCTGGAGGGACACGTCGGCACCCTGCGCTCGATCCGCCTGACGAACGGCAAGCACGCCCTCGTCATCGGCGCGCGCACCCACTACTACGAGAACCACGGCGTCCGCCGCGTGGTCCACAGCGTGCGCACCGCGGCCGCGGCCGGAGCGACCACGATGGTCCTCACCAACGGCGCGGGCGGCATCAAGGACCACTGGAAGCCCGGCACCCCGGTGCTCATCAGCGATCACATCAACCTGACGGCCGACTCCCCGCTGGAGGGCGCGACCTTCATCGACCTAACCGACCTCTACTCGCAGCGGCTCCGCGACCTCGCCCGCACCATCGACCCATCGCTCGACGAGGGCGTGTACACGCAGTTCCGCGGCCCGCACTACGAGACGCCGGCCGAGGTGCAGATGGCGAAGGCGATCGGCGGGCACATCGTCGGCATGTCCACCGCCCTCGAGGCGATCGCGGCGCGTCAGGCCGGCATGGAGATCCTGGGCATGTCGCTCGTGACCAATCTCGCCGCGGGCATCCAGAAGACCCCGCTGAGCCACCAGGAGGTCATCGAGGCCGGCCGCGCCGCCGAACCGGTGATCAGCGCCCTGCTCGCCCAGATCGTGGAGGCGCTGTGAGCGACGCGACGAAGGACACCCCGCAGCTCCTCACCGACGCCCGCGCCTGGCTGGCGCAGGACCCGGACCCGGAGACGCGGGACGAACTGGAGTCGCTGATCGTCGCCGCGGAGGCGGGCTCCGCCGAGGCCGTCGCCGACCTGCACTCGCGGTTCGACGAGCGCCTGGCCTTCGGCACCGCCGGCCTCCGCGGCGCGATCGCCGCGGGCCCGAACCGGATGAACCGCGTGCTCGTGGCGCAGGCCGCCGCCGGTTTCGCCCGCTGGCTGCTCGAGCACGCCGAGGGCGGCACGCCGTCGGTCGTGATCGGCTACGACGGCCGCAAGAACTCCGACGTCTTCGCCCGCGACACCGCCGAGCTGATGGCCGGCGCGGGCGTGCACGCCATCCTGCTCCCTCGCCTGCTGCCGACACCGGTGCTCGCCTTCGCCGTCCGGCACCTGGACGCGAGCGCGGGCGTCATGGTGACCGCCAGCCACAACCCGCCGAACGACAACGGGTACAAGGTCTACCTGGGCGGCGAGAACCACGGCTCGCAGATCGTGTCCCCGGTGGACGCGGAGATCGCCGCGCACATCCTCGACGTCGCGCAGGGCAGCGTGGCCGACCTGCCGCGCTCCGACCGCTACGAGGTCGCCTCCGACGACGTGGAGCACGCGTACATCGCCGCGACCGTCGCGGTCGCCGCGACGGAGACCCCGCGGGACGCCGTCTCCTTCGTCTACACGGCCATGCACGGCGTCGGCTGGCGCACCGCGCGCGAGGTCTTCGCCCGCGCCGGCTTCGCGGAGCCCACCCCGGTGACCGCGCAGATCGATCCCGACCCCGCGTTCCCGACGGTCGCCTTCCCGAATCCGGAGGAGCCCGGCGCGATGGATCTCTCGTTCGCCGCCGCCCGGGAGGCGGGGGCCGACCTGGTGATCGCGAACGACCCGGACGCCGACCGGCTCGCCGTCGCCATCCCCGACCCGTCGAGCGCGGACGGCTACCGCCGGCTCTCCGGCAACGAGGTGGGCGCGCTGCTCGGCTGGCGCGCCGCCGAGCTCGCCGAGGCGCGGGCGGACGACCGCGGGCCGATCGGCACGCTGGCCTGCTCGATCGTCTCCTCCCCCGCCCTCGCCTCCGTCGCCCGCGCCTACAAGCTGGACTTCGCGGACACGCTGACCGGCTTCAAGTGGGTCTCGCGGGCGCCGGGCCTGATCTACGGCTACGAGGAGGCCCTCGGCTACCTCGTGAACCCGGAGACGGTGCGCGACAAGGACGGCATCTCGGCCGCTGTCGCGTTCCTCGACCTGGCGAACGGCCTGGCCGCCGACGGGATCAGCGTGGCCCAGCACCTGGACGCCTTCGCCGAGCGCTTCGGGTTCTTCGCCAGCGATCAGATCTCGCTCCGGGTCACGGACCTCTCGCGCATCGGGGAGATCATGGCTGCGCTGCGGTCCACCCCGCCGAGCCACCTCGGCGAGGTGAAGGTCGCGCAGATCGACGACCTGAAGGACGGCTTCGGCGGCCTCCCGCCGAGCGATGTGCTGCGCATCCTGCTCGAGGACGGCTCCCGTGTCATGGTCCGCCCGAGCGGTACCGAGCCGAAACTCAAGATCTACATCGACGCCTCGAGCGACGAGGGCAGCCTGGAGGAGCGGCGCGCGACCGCGACCTCGCGGGTGGCCGCCCTCGCCGAGGCGATGCGACTGCTGACGGCCTAGGACGGCTGCGGCTCAGGCCGTCACGGTTCGCGGCGTGCGCGCGAGATACCCGAGCAGGAACACCGCGAGCGCCGCGACCGTGACGACCGCGCCGGCGAGGGGGACCGCGACCGCTCCCCCGGCGGCCAGCGCCAGCGTCCCGATCGGGGGCGCGATGGCGATGCCGACGTACATCGCGGTCGAGTACCAGGACAGCGCGAGTGCGGCGCTGCCCGGGTCGACGTGCACGAGCCTGTGCTGAACCGGGATGGCGATCGCGAACGCCGCGACGCCCCAGACCGCGAAGACGACGATGGTCGCCACGAAGGACGCCTCGGAGAACGCCAGCACGACGAGCGTGAGCGCCTGCGCGCCGAGCGCGGTCAGCGCGACCGGACGGCTGCCGAACCGGTCGGTGAGCGGCCCGGCGATCGCATTGCCCGCGATCCCGGCGACGCCGTAGGCCAGCAGCAGCACCGCGAGCAGGGTCCCGGAACCTCCGGTGGACGCGTGGGTCACGGCCGCCGAGAAGATGTACACGATGTTGAACCCGGCGATCATGAGCAGGGTCGTCCCGAGCGGGGCGACGATGCGCAGGTCGGCCAGCGGGGCGAGCCGTCGCTTGAGCGTTACCGCGGGCGGGACGGGCACGTCCCGCACCACCAGGGGGATGGCGACCACGAGCACCGCGGCGATCCCGACGATGCACCACAGCGCGAAGCGCCAGCCCGCCATACCGCCCAGCGCGGTGCCGAGCGGCGAGCCGACGGCCGTCGCCAGAGTGAAGCCGGCGCCGACGATGGCGAGGGCCTGGCCGCGCTTCTCCGGACGGGCGAGGGATGCGGCCGCCGCGGTGGCCGTCGGGACGAGGGCCGCTCCCCCGAGGCCGGAGAACGTGCGGCCGGCGATGAACACCGTGAGGTCGGGCGCCAGCGCGGAGACGGCGGTGCCGAGGGCGAAGACCGCGAGGCCTGCGGCCATGAGGGTCGCCCGCGGGACGCGCGGGAGGAGGATCGAGACGGCAGGGGCGGCGACGGCCACGACGAGCGAGTAGCTGGTGATGGACCAGCTGACCTGCGTCGCGGTGGCACCGAGCCCGGCGGCGACGCGCGGCAGCAGGCCGGCGATCACGAACGCGTTCGTGCCGACGACGAAGAGCCCCAGAGCGAGTACCAGCAGAGCCGGGAGGGTCTTGCGGTACGATTGTTCGACGAACGTCATACCGTTAAGGTACGACTATTGTTCGATGATTGTCAAACAATTTGTGGTGAGCATGACCGACTATCCCAGCCCCGACATCCAGGACGTGCAGCTCGTCGACGTGCTGCGCGCGGTGGGCGACCCCATCCGGCTCCAGATCGTGCGGGTCCTGGCCGACGGCAGGCCGCACCCCAAGACGCTCACCGAGTGGGGTGTCGACGTGCAGAAGTCGACCATGGCGCACCACTTCAAGACGCTGCGCGAGGCCGGCGTCACCCGGACGATCGTCAGCGGCCGGACGCACGAGATCCAGCTCCGCAGAGACGAGCTCGACCAGCGGTTCCCCGGTCTGATCGAAGCGCTGCTGCGCGGTTAGCCCAGGGCTTCGTCGAGCTTCTGCTCGAGTTCTTCGAGGTCGAAGTAGTTGTGCACGACGATCACGTCGGCGTTCGTCTTGCCGATCCGGTCCACCAGCTCCGGCGATGTGAGCACGACCTGCGCGTCCGCCGCCGCCTCGCCGATGTGGGCCGCGTCGGATGCGGTCACGTCCGCGTCGATCCCGAGCCGGTCGAGCACGCGCTCGGCGTTCACCTTCAGGATGCCGGAGGTGCCGACACCCACGCCGCAGATCGCGACGATCTTCACCGCGACGCCTCTTCTTCGCTGAGCGTGAGGATGCGCTGCACGTCGGCGACGTCGGTCGCCGCAGCCAGTGCAGGGATCGCTTCCGGGTCGTTGAAGACGTTCGCGAGCTCGGCGACACTCGTCACGTGCGCTTCGGGTGTGGACACCGCGAGCCCGAGAACGACCGACACCGGGTCGTTGTGCGGGTGGCCGAAGACCACCGGGTCGTCGAGGGTGACGACCGACAGGCCGTCCGTGTTCACGTCGGGCCCGGGGCGCGCGTGCGCCAGCGCGAGGCCGGGCGCGATCACGATGTAGGCGCCGAACTCCTCGATCACCTGGATCATCCGCTGCGCGTAGCCCTGCTCCGTGGCCCCCGACCGTGCCAGCGCCTCACCGGCCAGCTCGACCGCCCGACGCCAGTCGTCGGCGTGCGCGCCGACGGTGATGGCGGAATCAGGCAGCGGTGGCAGTGACATATTTCTACAGTAGCGCCCGGGGGTTCACGAACCCTCGAAACCTGCTGTGATGATCTCGGCCAGTTCCTCACGCTCCTCCAGCGGGAGGAAGGCGCCCGCGGCGGCGTTGAGCTGGAAGATCTCCAGGTCGGTGCGGTCGTAGGCGAAGGCGTCAGCCAGGATGCTGAGCTCACGCGTCAGCGTCGTGCCGCTCATCAGGCGGTTGTCGGTGTTCACGGTGACCCGGAAGCCCAGCTGGTAGAGCAGGTCGAACGGGTGGTCGAGGATGTCGTCGCCCCAGGCCGCGATGGCGCCGGTCTGCAGGTTGGAGGTCGGGCTCGTCTCGAGCGCGATCTCGCGATCCTTTACCCACTGGGACAGGTTGCCGAGCGTGACATAGGTGTTCTCGTCGTCCTGGCGTTCGATCGTGATGTCCTCTGCCAGGCGCACGCCGTGGCCGAGCCGCAGGGCGCGCCCGTCGAGCAGGGCGCTCCGGATGCTGTCGAGGCCGTCCGCCTCGCCCGCGTGCACGGTGGCCGGGAAGAACTGCGCGGCCAGGTAGTCGAACGCCGCGCGGTGGTTCGAGGGCGGGAAGCCCGCCTCCGGGCCGGCGATGTCGAAGCCGACGACGCCGCGGTCGCGGTGGCGGACGGCGAGCTCGGCGATCTCGAGTCCGCGGTCGTTGTGCCGCATCGCGGTGACCAGCTGGCCGACGCGGATGCGTCCACCGGCGTTCCGCACGTCCTGGATGCCCTGCTCGACACCCTCCTGCACGGCCTCGACGGTCTCGTCGAGCGACATCCCCCGGCTCAGGTGCTGCTCCGGCGCCCAGCGGATCTCGCCGTACACGACGCCGTCGTCGCCGAGGTCCTGGACGAACTCCCGGGCGACCCGGCTGAGCCCTTCGCGGGTCTGCATCACGGCGGTGGTGAGGTCGAACGTCTTCAGGTACTCGACCAGCGAGCCCGAGTTCGACTTCTCGGCGAACCAGCGGCCGAGCTCGGTCGCATCCTGCGCCGGCAGCTCCAGTCCGATCTCGGCGCCCAGCTCGAGCACCGTCGCCGGGCGGAGGCCGCCGTCGAGGTGGTCGTGCAGGGAGACCTTGGGCAGCGGACGGATCTCGGTGCCGTCGGCCAGCGCGTACTCGTTCCAGGCGTCGCTCATGAGGTCAACCCTAGGCGATCCGGTCGGCGATCAGCGGGCCGCGCTCGAACGGGGTGCCCGTCGGCGCGATCCGGTAGGCGCCCTCCAGCGCCTCGAGCGCGCGCTCGAAGCGGGCGGGCTCGTCCGCTGAGAGGGTGAACAGCGGCTGGCCCTTGCGGACCGCGTCGCCGGGCTTCGCGTGCAGGTCGATGCCCGCGGCGTGCTGCACCGGGTCCTGCTTGCGGGCGCGGCCGGCGCCGAGGCGCCAGGCGGCGATGCCGAACGGCAGGGCCTGCTGCTCGACCAGGATGCCGTCCTCGTCCGCCACGACCGTGTGCGTGTCCGTCGCGACGGGCAGCGGCGCGTCGGGGTCGCCGCCCTGCGCGCGGATGACCTCGCGCCACTTGTCCATCGCGCGGCCGTCCTTGAGGGCCGCCTCGACGTCCTCGTCCGGGCGCCCGGCGAGGGTCAGCATCTCGCGCGCCAGGGCGACGGTCAGCTCGACGATGTCGGCCGGTCCCCCGCCCGCAAGCACCTCGACCGACTCGCGGACCTCGTTCGCGTTGCCGATCGTGAGGCCCAGCGGGACATTCATGTCGGTCAGCAGCGCGGAGGTCGCGACGCCCGCGTCCCGGCCCAGCTCGACCATCGTCCGGGCGAGCTCGCGGGAGCGCTCGATGTCCTTGAGGAACGCGCCGGAGCCGAACTTCACGTCTAGCACGAGCGCGCTCGTCCCCTCGGCGATCTTCTTCGACATGATCGAGGATGCGATCAGCGGGATGGCCTCGACCGTCCCCGTGATGTCGCGCAGCGCGTAGAGCTTGCCGTCCGCCGGCGCCAGGCCGGAGCCGGCGGCGCAGATGACGCCGCCCTCGTTCTGCAGCTGCGCGAACATCTCCGCGTTGCTGAGGCTCGCGCGCCAGCCCGGGATGCTCTCCAGCTTGTCCAGGGTGCCTCCGGTGTGACCGAGGCCGCGGCCGGAGAGCTGCGGGACCGCCACGCCGAAGGTCGCGACCAGCGGCATCAGCGGCAGGGTGATCTTGTCGCCCACGCCGCCGGTGGAGTGCTTGTCGGCGGTCGGCTTGCCGAGGCCGGAGAAGTCCATCCGCTCGCCGGACGCGATCATCGCGAGGGTGAGGTCCTTGATCTCACGGCGGGTCATCCCGTTGAGGAAGATCGCCATGGTCATCGCCGACATCTGCTCGTCGCCGACGTAGCCGCGCGTATACGCGTCCACCAGCCAGTCGATCTCGGCGGTGCTGAGCTCGCCGCGGTCGCGCTTGGTCCTGATCAGGTCGACGGCGTCGAACGCCTCGACCTCTCCTGCAAGGTCGGTCACGAAGGTGTTCCTGTTCAGTCGTTCTCGTGCTCGGCCGCGTAGGCGGCGAGCTGGCGCGGCCCGAACGCGTCGGGCAGCACCTGGTCGATGGTGCGGATGCCGGAGACGGTCTCCAGCAGCATTCCCTCGGCCGAGTGCTCGTACAGCAGCTGGCGGCAGCGGCCGCACGGCATGAGCGTCGCGCCGTCGCCGTCGACGCAGGTGAAGGCGACGAGGTGGCCGCCGCCGGTCATGGCGAGGGACGACACCAGGCCGCACTCGGCGCACAGCGTCACGCCGTAGCTGGCGTTCTCGACGTTGCAGCCGCTGACGATGCGTCCGTCGTCGACGAGCGCGGCCGCTCCCACCGGGAAGTTCGAGTAGGGGGCGTACGCGCGGTGCATGGCGTCGGTGGCGGCGGCGCGCAGGGCCTCCCAGTCGATGGACTCTGCGTTCGGGAGCTCGGTCATGACTTGATGTACGGCTTTCCGTCGGCGGCCGGGGCCCGCGAGAGCCCGACGAGGCCCGCGACCGCGAAGATCGTGACGACGTACGGCAGCATCAGCATGAACTCGCTCGGGACCGGCGAGCCGATGATGCCGAGCACGTTCTGCAGGTTCGACGCGAAACCGAACAGCAGGGCGGCGAGGGTCGCGCGGATCGGGTCCCAGCGTCCGAAGATCACGGCGGCGAGGGCGATGAAGCCCTGGCCGGCGGTCATCTCCTTCGAGAACGCTCCCACTGAGCCCAGCGTGAAGTACGCGCCACCGAGGCCGGCGACGGCGCCCGCGAGCGAGACGTTCCAGAACCGCGTGCTGTTGACGTTGATGCCCACGGTGTCCGCGGCCTCGGGGTGCTCGCCGACCGAGCGGAGGCGGAGGCCCCAGCGAGTCTTGAACAGTCCGAACCACACGGCGAAGACCGCGATGTACATGAGGTATTCGATGATCGTCTGGCGGAACAGCACCGGGCCGATGATCGGGATCTCGCTGAGGACCGGGATGGGCCACTCCGGCAGGCGCGGCGGGTGGTTGAGCAGCTGCGGGTTGCCGGCGAGCACCTGCGAGTACAGGAAGCTCGTGAGGCCGGTGACCAGCACGTTCAGCACCACGCCGACGATGACCTGGTCGACCAGGTACTTGATCGAGAAGGCGGCGAGCACGAACGAGACGAGCACGCCCGCGACGAGCGCGGCCAGCAGGCCGACCACCCAGCTGCCTGTGAGCGTCGCGGTCATGGCCGAGACGAAGGCGCCGGCGAGCAGCTGGCCCTCGATCGCGACGTTGACGACGCCGCCGCGCTCCGAGATCACGCCGCCGAGGGCGCCGAAGACCAGAGGCACCGAGAGGCTGATCGTACCGAGCAGCAGGCCGGTGACCGGGACGGGCAGCTCGCCCGATCCGGCCCAGGCGAGGAAGCCGAACATGAAGAGCAGGGCGAAGACGATGACGAGCCAGATCGGCGTCTTCTGCGCGCGGTACGAGTACCAGGCGCTCAGCGCCGTCAGGACGATGAGCAGGATGGTGACGATCGTCGTGGTGACGAAGGTGTCGACCGTGAGGTTCGCGATCTTCACGACGTCGGACGTCTCCGAGAACCGGAAGGTGCTCTGGCCGTGCCGGGCGAAGCCGAAGAACAGCACGAAGCTGATGACGACGAAGACCGCGAGCGCGATCGGCGCCTTCCAGGAGCGGATCTCCGCCTTCTCGAGGACGATCGGCGAGGAGTCGGGGACGACGGGGGCGGTGGTGCTCACTTGGCCTCCACCTCCTTCGTGACGATGGGACGCGGTCTCCGGGGCGTGCTCCCCGGTGTCGGGAGGCGGAAGATCGCGCGCACCAGCGGCGGGGCCGCGACGAAGAGCACGATCAGCGACTGCAGGATCAGGATGATGTCGATCGGGATGTCGTTGGCCGCCTGGATGGTGTAGCCGCCGGCCTTGAGCGCCCCGAACAGCAGACCGGCGATGAACACGCCCCACGGCCGCGACCGGCCGAGCAGCGCGACGGTGATCGCGTCGAAGCCGATGCCCGCATCCACGCCGGAGCTGATGCCCTGCGGGAACACCCCGAGAGCCTGGCTGGCGCCGGCGATGCCGACGAGGCCACCCGCGATGAGCATCGCGTACAGGTAGATGTTCTTGACGTTGATGCCCGCGACGCGTGCCGCGTTCGGGTTCTCACCGACCGCGCGGAAGCGGAAGCCGAGGCTGGAGCGGTTGATCAGCCACCACACGAAGACCGTCGCGGCGATGACCACGACGAACGCCCAGGTGAGGTTGTACTGCTCGCCGAACAGCGGCGGGAAGATCGCGTTCGCCTTCACCGGCGGCGCCTTCGGGTTGTTCGAGCCCGGCGCCTGGAGGAGTCCCTGCGTGCGCAGCATGTACGCGATCAGGTAGAACGCGATGTAGTTGAGCATGATCGTGACGATCACCTCGTGGGCGCCCGTCCGCGCCTTCAGCGCGCCGACGATGCCGGCCCAGATCGCGCCGCCGACGATGCCCGCGACGACGGCGAGCACCAGGTGGATCACGGGCGGCAGGTTGAACGAGAACCCGACCCACGCGGACGCGGCGGCCGCGATGAGGATCTGGCCCTGAGCGCCGATGTTGAACAGGCCGACGCGGAACGCCAGGGCGACGCCGAGACCGCTGACGATGAGCGGAGTGGCGAACGTCAGCGTCTCGGTCAGCGGACGGATGCCGGCCGCGAACGACGGGCGGCGGAAGTTGTAGATCGCGCCCTGGAACATCGAGACGTAGGCGTTCGAGACCGAGGTCCAGATCGCCGAGAACGTGTCGCCGGGGCGTGCGAAGAAGTACCCGGCCGCGCGCTGCACCCCGGGGTCGGTGATCGCGATGAGGATCGCGCCGACGATCAGCGCGAGCACGACGGCCAGGATCGAGATGATCACCGGACCGCCCATGATGTCGCGGATCGCCTGGTTCCAGCGCGAGTCGTCCTTGTCGCCGGCGGGCGCGGGGGCCGGCGTCTGCGGGTTCACGGGCTGGGCCGGCGCCGTGTCGGTCCCGGTCATGCTGCTGCTCCTGCCTGCTCCGGCGTCTCGCCGGCCATCATGAGGCCGAGCACGTCACGAGACGTGTCACCCGGCACGATTCCTACGATGCCGCCGCGGTACATCACGGCGATGCGGTCCGCGAGCGCGGCCACCTCGTCCAGCTCGGTCGAGACGACGATGACGGGCACGCCCGCATCCCGGGTCTCGACGATGCGCTTGTGGACGAACTCGATCGATCCGACGTCGAGGCCGCGGGTCGGCTGCGCAGCGACGAAGAGCCGCAGCTCGCGGCTCAGCTCGCGGGCGAGGACGACCTTCTGCGCGTTGCCGCCCGACAGCCGGCCGACCTTGGTGTCGATGGACTGGGTGCGCACGTCGAACTCGCGCACCTTCTCCTCGGCGAAGTCCTTGAGGTAGGAGAACTGGATGTTGCCGCCCTTGACGAACGGGTCGCCGGTCGAGCGGTCGAGCATCAGGTTCTCCTGGATGGTGAACTCGCCGACCAGGCCGTCCTCGTTGCGGTCCTCTGGCACGAAGCCGACCCCGGCGTCGAGCACCTTGCGGACGCTGTGACCCTGGATGGGCGTGCCGTCCAGCAGGATCTCGCCCTGCACGCGCGGCTGGAGGCCGATGATCGCCTCCGTCAGCTCGGTCTGCCCGTTGCCCTGCACGCCCGCGATGGCCAGGATCTCGCCCGCCCGGACCTCGAAGCTCACGTTGTTGACGACGATCTGGCCGATCTGGTCGATCACCGAGAGGTCCTTGACCACGAGCGCGGGACCGCCGGGTGTCGCCGGCTCCTTCGACACCGTCAGCGACACCGCGCGGCCGACCATCATCGACGCCAGCTCGACGTTGGTCGCGGTGGGCTCGGCCTCGCCGATCACCTTGCCGAGGCGGATGACCGTGATGCGGTCGGCGACCTCGCGCACCTCGCGCAGCTTGTGCGTGATGAAGATGATCGCGGTGCCCTGCTCCTTGAGCTGGCGCATGATCGCCATCAGCTCGTCGGTCTCCTGCGGGGTCAGGACGGCGGTCGGCTCGTCGAACACGAGCACCTTCGCGTCCTGCGACAGCGCCTTGATGATCTCGACGCGCTGCTGGACGCCGACCGGCAGGTCTTCGACGAGCGCGTCCGGGTCGACGTCGAACCCGAACCGCGCCGAGATCTCGCGCACCTTCGCGCGAGCGGCGTTGAGGTCGAGGCGGCCGCCGAACTTGGTCTGCTCGTGGCCGAGCATGACGTTCTCTGCGACCGTGAAGACAGGGATGAGCATGAAGTGCTGGTGCACCATGCCGATGCCCGCCTTCATGGCATCGCCCGGGCCGGAGAAGTGCTGGACGACGTCGTCGAGCAGGATCTCGCCCTCGTCGGCCTGGTAGAAGCCGTAGAGCACGTTCATGAGGGTGGACTTGCCTGCGCCGTTCTCGCCGAGCAGACAGTGGATCTCGCC
Organism: Leifsonia sp. NPDC077715; assembly: GCF_040686855.1. Classification (NCBI taxonomy): domain Bacteria; kingdom Bacillati; phylum Actinomycetota; class Actinomycetes; order Micrococcales; family Microbacteriaceae; genus Leifsonia; species Leifsonia sp. NPDC077715. Next base: position 1,040,539 of record NZ_JBFBOG010000002.1, on the reverse strand, counting down.
GGGTTCTACGGTGAGGTCGATGTGGTCGTTCGCGACCAGGGCACCGAACCGTTTGGTGATGCCGCGGAGTTCGAGCTTCATTTCGGGTGGGTTTCCTTCTCTACTCGCCCGTGAGCGAAGACAGCGCGGAACGGCTGGTGGCCTCGACGCGCGTCTTCACGATACCTGCTTGCACATTTGTCAGTGTGTGCGCAGATGAGCAGCGATGACAAGAGCGGAACGCAACAGGGAGGCCAGCCGTGGCTGACCTCCCCGTCGAGCGTTCTGTCGCTGATTACTGCTTCGGCGACGAAGGCGAGGTGACCTTGATCGAGCCGTCGATGATGCCGGCCTTGATCTTGTCGAGCTCACCCTGCAGACCCGAGTCGACCTTGGACTCGAAGTCGTGGAACGGCGCGATGCCGACACCGTCGTTCTTCAGCGTGCCCACGTACGGGGTGCTGTCGAACTTGCCCTTGGCAGCCTGGGTGACGACGTCGTTGGTCGCCGGCTTCATGCCCTTCATGACCGAGGTGAGGAGCAGGTCCTTCACGGTCGGGTCGGACTCGTAGACGTCGGCGTCGACACCGATCATCGCGATCGGCTTGCCGGAGTCCTTGATCGCCTGCGCGGCCGACTGGTAGATCGGGCCGCCGACCGGCATGATGACGTCGGCGTTCTGGTCGATGATGCCCTGAGCCGTGTTCTTCGCGGTCTCGTTGGCGTCGAAGCCACCGGTGAAGGAGCCGTTCTGCTTGTCGACGTCCCAGCCGACGACCTTGACCGACTTGCCCTTCTGGTCGTTGAAGTACTTCACGCCGTCGGCGAAGCCGTCCATGAAGATGGTGACGGTCGGGATCTGCATGCCGCCGAAGGTGCCGACGATGCCGGTCTTCGAGTAGCTGGCGGCCGCGTAGCCGGCCAGGAACGCGGCCTGCGCGGTGTCGAAGATGATCGGCTTGACGTTCTTCGCCTGGATCTCGTTGTCGTCGATGATCGCGAAGTTCACGTCCGGGTTGGCCTTCGCGGCCTTCTCGGTGGCGTCCTTGAGCAGGAAGCCGACGGTGACGACGAGGTTGCAGTTCGCGTCGACCATGCTCTGGATGTTCGGGGCGAAGTCGTTCTCGCTCTTCGACTCGGCCGACTTCGGCGTGACGTTGAGCGACTTCGCGGCCTGCTGCAGACCCTCGTAGCCGAGCTGGTTGAACGAGTGGTCGTCGAATCCACCGGAGTCGGAGACCATGCAGGGCAGGAAGTCGCTCTTCGCGGCACCGGTCGAGTTGTCCGACGGAGCAGCCGAGCAGGCGGCGAGCAGCGACATGACGCCGACCGCCGCGAGGCCGAGGAGACCGGCCTTTCGGGCTGTGATTGACAAGGTTGTTCCTCCAAGATGCGTAAGCCTGTGCGGGTGCTCGCAGGCTTGTGCGGTTCACGTTACCGAATGTGACGAACCGCTCCGTTCGAAAATCCGGCTTCTTCATGCAAGCGTTACAAACGCTCACGCGATTGGCACGCGCTCATTCGAGCACGCTGTCACCCGTTCGGGGAGGGTCGGTCAGAGCCAGCCGCGCTTCTTGAAGATCCCGTACAGCAGGCCGCTCAGCCCGACCATCGCGAGCACCGCCAGCGGGTAGCCGAGGGGCCACTCCAATTCGGGCATGTGGGTGAAGTTCATCCCGTAGATGCCGGCGATCAGGGTCGGCGCGAACAGGATGGCCGCCCACGACGAGATCTTCTTGACCTCTTCGCCCTGCCGGTTGCTGGAGTGTGCCAGACGCGTCATCTCCTCGTTCTGGCGTTCGGAGACGAGCGTGGAGTTCACCGTGAGGATGTCGCGCAGCAGGTAGCGGAATCCGTCGACGCGCTCGTTCACCTGCGTGAGGTGGTCGGCGACGTCGCGCAGGCGCCTCTCCAGCTCCTGGGTCACGCCGTACTTGGCCGAGCCGCGCTCGAGCGCGAGCATCACCGCGGAGAGCGGATGCGTCGCCCGCTGGAAGTCGATCACCTCGCGCGACAGCTCGTAGATACGGCGGGAGACCAGCGCGTCCCCGCCGAACACCTGCGTCTCGATCTCGTCGATGTCGTTGGCGAGACCGGCGACGACCGGGCTGTACGCATCCACGACCGCGTCGATGATCGCGTAGAGGATGGCCTGCGGGCCGAGCGCGAGCAGTTCGGGCTCGCCCTCCATCCGCTGCCGGACGTGGGAGAGGTCGGGCGACTCGCTGTGTCGGACGGTGATGACGAAGTTCGGGCCGACGAAGAGGTGCAGCTCGCCGAAGTCGACCTCCTCGGGCACGTCCAGGTAGTTGGCCGCCTTGAGCACGACGAAGAGGACGGTGTCGTACCGCTCCAGCTTCGGGCGCTGGTGGGCGACGATCGCGTCCTCGATCGCCAGCGGGTGGAGCTCGAACTCCTCCGACAGCGACATGAGCTCCTGCTCGGTGGGCCGGTAGAGGCCGATCCACGCGACGCCGCCCGGCGTCCGGTCGAGCGCGGCGTACGTCTCGGCCAGCGTCGTCGGGGACGCGACGCGCACGCCGTTCGCGTAGATCGCGCTGTCGACCATGCTGCGGCGCCCGGGCGCCGCCTCCTGCGGCTGCTGCACGACCCGCGGAGACGGAGGCTCGACCCGGCGGGTGCGCGTCACGAAGGGCATCGGGATGCCGCGTCGATTCTGGTTGGCCATCGGTCACCTCCAGGGTGCTCCAGGAGCGGACGTCGCAAACGACGGTGGACGGCCCGGATGGGCCACCTAACTGTACGCTCGCGACCCCGTGGAAGGCTGTACGCCGCTCGCGGCGGCCGCGGCGACCGCGTCCACGATGACGTGCTCGTAGTGGCCGGTGAGTTCGCGGCACACGACATCCCAGCTGCGGCCGAGCACCGCTCGGCGGCCGGCCTCCCCCATCCGCCGCCGCAGGGCCCCGTCCTGCACGAGCATCGAGACCGCCGCGCGCAGGGCCCGATCGTCGGACGGCCGGTAGAGCAGACCGTCGACACCGTGCTCGACGAGGTCGATCGGTCCGCCGGCGCGCGGGGCGACGACGGGGAGCCCGGAAGCGTGCGCCTCCTGCACCGTCTGGCCGAAGGTCTCCTCGGAGCCGGTGTGCACGAACAGATCGAAGGCGGCGTAGGCGGCGGCGAGGTCGTCCCCGCCGAGCCGGCCCAGCCAGTGGACGTTCACCCCGCGCAGTTCGCGGGCGACCGCCTCCCGCGCGGGACCGTCTCCCACGATCGCGACCGAGACGCCACCGACGCCGCGCAGCGTCCGCAGCCGCTCCACCTGCTTCTCCGGCGCGATGCGGCCGACGTAGCCGACGACGGTCTCCCCGTCCGGGGACAGTCGCTCGCGGAGCGCGATGGCCGACGCCGTTCTCCTCTTATTGGGGTGGTACCGCTCCAGGTCGACGCCCCGACCCCAGCGACCCAGGCGGCTGACCCCCGCGGTGCGGAGGTCGTACTCGCTCGCGGCCGACGGCGCGAGCGTCAGGTCGGCGCCCTCGTGCACCCAGCGCACGTACTTCCACGCGATGGCGGACGTCATGCCGAGACCGTTGCGCCGGGCGAAGCCCGCGACGTCGGTCTGGTAGATCGCGACGGACGGCACCCCGAGCCGGTTGGCGGCGGCGATGGCCTGCGCGCCGAGGAAGAAGGGAGAGGCCGCGTGGAGGACATCCGGACCGAAACCGGACAGGATGCGCTGCACCTGCGGGCTCGGCAGGCCGACCGGGAACTGCCGGTACGCGATCGACGGCACCTGATGGATGCGGAACCCCGCGTACTCCGCCGGCGCCCCCGCGTCCGGGCAGATCACGATCGCCTCGTGGCCCTCGGCAGCGAGGTGGTCCAGCACCCGCAGCACGCTCGTCGTGACCCCGTTGACCGTGGGGAGGAAGCTCTCGCTGACGACCGCGACCCGCATGACTCGACGCTAGGAGCGGCCGGTGTCGCGGCCGTGAACGGCCGGTGTCCGGAACCGCTCGGTATTCTTTCGGCATGACGCCGCGCAGGATCACCCAGGGCCCGCCTATCGAGCGCTTCTACAGCGTGATCCCCGCGGGAGGCATCGGGTCGCGGCTGTGGCCGCTGTCGCGGGCGGACGCCCCGAAGTTCCTCCACGACCTCACCGGCTCCGGCCAGACGCTGCTGCGCGACACCTGGGACCGCCTAGTCCCGCTGTCCGGCGAGCAGCGGATCATGGTGGTCACCGGCCGCGCGCACCGTGCCGCGGTCGAGCAGCAGCTGCCCGCGCTGGCCGACCCGAACGTCGTCCTCGAGTCCGAGCCGCGGGACTCCACGGCCGCGATCGGCCTGGCCGCGGCCATCCTGGAGCGGCGGGAGCCCGGCGTGATCATCGGCTCCTTCGCCGCCGACCATGTCATCCACAACCTGCCTCTCTTCCAGGCGGCGGTCCGGGAGGCCGTCGCGGCGGCGGAGGCGGGCTACATCACGACGGTCGGCATCCGCCCGACCGAGCCCGCGGTCGGGTTCGGCTACATCCACTACGGCGACCGGCTCGAGGTCGAGGGCGCCCCGAGCGCACTGACCGTGGGCTCGTTCAAGGAGAAGCCGGACCTCGAGACCGCAGAGCGCTACCTCGAGAGCGGCGACTATCTCTGGAACGCGAGCATGTTCATCGCCCGCGCCGACCGCCTGCTCGAGGAGATCGGCCGCAACAAGCCGCGCCTCCTCGAGGGGCTGCTCGAACTCGCAGAGGCCTGGGACGACCCGGCGACCCGCGGCCCGGCCGTCGACCGGATCTGGCCGGAGCTCGAGAAGATCGCGATCGACTACACCGTCGCGGAGCCCGCCGCGGCGGCCGGTCGCCTGGCGGTCATCCCCGGCTACTTCGACTGGGACGACGTGGGCGACTTCGCCTCGCTCGCCAAGCTGAACTCGGGCGGACGCAAGTCGGACCTCGCCATCCTCGGCGAGAACGCCCGGGTGCTCGCGGACGCGTCCAGCGGCATCGTCGTCAGCCAGAGCAAGCGGGTCATCAGTCTCATCGGCGTGAAGGACATCGTCGTGGTGGACACCCCGGATGCGCTGCTGGTCACCACGAGCGAGAACGCGCAGCGGGTGAAGTCGGTGGTGGACGCGCTGAAGATCACCGGGTCGACGGACGTCCTCTAGCCGGGGGCGTCAGTCGACGACCGACGGCCCGTTCTGGATGTCCTGGACGTGCCGCGAGATCTCCTCGTCCGGGACCTGGAGCCCCGCCTCGTCGAAACGCTGGCGCAGCAGGCGCTCGGCGTCCTCCTGGGGTCGCAGCTGCGCGTCGGCGCGCACCTGCTCCACGATGCCCGCGACCTTCGACTCGTCGGTCGCATCGGTGCTGCCGTGCATGATCGGTTCGTCCTGCGTCATGCCGTGGACGGTACGCCGCGGGCGGGACTCCGTCGAGAGCGGGTTATCTCGACATCGAGATAACTGAGGGCACCCTAAGAGGCGACCGGGACGGTCGCGGCATAGACTTGCCGTGCGCTCGATGCGCCCATGAAGCGATCCGCAACCAGGGAGGGTTGTCCCGTGTCCACTCAGACGACAGGGACGCTGCAGCCGGCCAAGACCCGGCCCGGCGGCACTCTGTACCGAGGCCGCGAGGGGATGTGGTCGTGGGTCCTCCACCGCATCACCGGCGTCGCCATCTTCTTCTTCCTTCTGGTCCACATCCTGGACACGTCGCTCATCCGCGTGAGCCCCGAGGCCTACAACGCGGTGATCGGCACCTACAAGAACCCGATCATGGGGCTCGGCGAGATCGCCCTCGTCGCGGCCATCGTGTTCCACGCCTTCAACGGCCTGCGCATCATCCTGATCGACTTCTGGAGCAAGGGCGTCAAGTACCAGAAGGCCATGTTCTGGATCGTTATCGCCCTCTGGGTCATCCTCATGGCCGGCTTCGTGCCCGTGCAGCTCGTGCACATCTTCTCGGAGGTGAACTGACGTGACGACCATCGAAGCGCCGCGCACCCCCGCCGCCCGCACCTCCCGGGGCAAGAACTGGGAGAAGTGGGGCTGGATCTACATGCGGTTCTCCGGGCTGCTGCTCGTGATCCTCATCTTCGGCCACCTGCTCATCAACCTCGTCCTCGGCGACGGCGTCAAGCAGATCGACTTCGCGTTCGTGGCGGGCAAGTACGCCACCCCGTTCTGGCAGGTCTGGGACCTCCTGATGCTGTGGCTCGCACTGATCCACGGCGGCAACGGGATGCGCACCCTCGTCAACGACTACGCCTACAACCGGATCGTCAACCGCGTGCTGAAGTGGGCCATCCTCGCCGCGGTCGTCGTGCTGCTGGTGCTGGGCACGCTCGTGATCTTCACGTTCGACCCCTGCCCCGCGGGCGCTGCGGCGTCCGACCTGCCGTCCTTCTGCCCGGCACGCTGATCCTTCGACAACGGAAGACCTGTGACAACGGAAGCTACTGAATCGACCGTCATCGACGGCGTCCACTACCACGAGTTCGACATCGTCATCGTCGGCGCCGGCGGCGCCGGGATGCGCGCGGCGATCGAAGCGGGCCCGCACGCCCGCACGGCCGTGATCTCGAAGCTCTACCCCACCCGCTCCCACACGGGCGCGGCGCAGGGCGGCATGGCCGCGGCGCTCGCCAACGTCGAAGAGGACAGCTGGGAGTGGCACACGTTCGACACCGTCAAGGGCGGCGACTACCTCGTCGACCAGGACGCGGCCGAGATCCTGGCCAAGGAGGCCATCGACGCGGTCATCGACCTCGAGAACATGGGCCTGCCGTTCAACCGCACGCCCGAGGGCAAGATCGACCAGCGCCGCTTCGGCGGTCACACCCGCGACCACGGAAAGGCGCCGGTGCGCCGGGCCTGCTACGCGGCCGACCGCACCGGCCACATGATCCTGCAGACGCTGTTCCAGAACTGCGTCAAGCTCGGCATCAACTTCTTCAACGAGTTCTATGTGCTCGACGTGATCATGAACGAGGTGGACGGGGTCCCCCAGCCCGCCGGCGTCGTCGCGTACGAGCTGTCCACCGGCGAGCTGCACGTCTTCCACTCGAAGGCGATCATCTTCGCGACCGGCGGCTTCGGCAAGATCTTCAAGACCACCTCCAACGCGCACACCCTCACGGGCGACGGCGTCGGCATCATCTGGCGCAAGGGCCTGCCGCTGGAGGACATGGAGTTCTTCCAGTTCCACCCCACCGGTCTGGCCGGCCTCGGCATCCTCCTCACCGAGGGCGCACGCGGTGAGGGCGCGATCCTCCGCAACGCGTCCGGCGAGCGGTTCATGGAGCGCTACGCCCCCACGATCAAGGACCTCGCACCCCGCGACATCGTCGCCCGCTGCATGGTCCAGGAGGTCGCGGAGGGACGCGGCGCCGGCCCGCACAAGGACTACGTGCTCCTCGACTGCACCCACCTGGGCGCCGAGGTGCTGGAGACCAAGCTGCCGGACATCACCGAGTTCGCCCGCACCTACCTGGGTGTCGACCCGGTCGTCGAGCCCGTCCCGGTCATGCCGACCGCGCACTACGCGATGGGCGGCATCCCGACCAACACGGCCGCCGAGGTGCTGCGCGACAACACCACCGTCGTCCCCGGCCTCTACGCCGCCGGCGAGTGCGCGTGCGTCTCGGTGCACGGCTCCAACCGCCTCGGCACCAACTCGCTGCTCGACATCAACGTGTTCGGCAAGCGCGCGGGCAACAACGCCGTCGAGTACGTCAAGACCGCGGAGTTCGTCCCGCTGCCCGAGAACCCGGCCGCCGGCGTCCGCGGCATGATCGACGAGCTGCGCGGCTCCACCGGCACCGAGCGCATCGCGGCGATCCGCAAGGAGCTGCAGGACGAGATGGACCGGAACGCGCAGGTGTTCCGCACCGACGAGTCCCTGGCGCAGGTCACCGAGACCATCCACCAGCTGCGCGACCGCTACCGCAACGTGCAGGTGCAGGACAAGGGCAAGCGCTACAACACGGACCTGCTGGAGGCCGTCGAGCTCGGCTTCCTGCTCGACCTCGCCGAGGTCGTCGTCTACTCCGCGCGCAACCGCAAGGAGTCCCGCGGCGGCCACATGCGCGACGACTTCCCGAAGCGCGACGACGAGAACTACATGAAGCACACCATGGCCTACCTCACCGGCGACCCGCACTCGTCGGACGCGGCAGACCACATCACGCTCGACTGGAAGCCCGTCGTCGTGACCCGCTACCAGCCGATGGAGAGGAAGTACTGATGTCGAACGCCGTGCTCGAGACTCCCCCGGCCCCCGAGGCGCCGGTCGAGTCGTTCACCGTGACCCTGATCATCCGCCGCTTCGACCCGGATGTGGACTCGGAGCCGCGCTGGCAGGACTTCGACGTCGAGCTCTACCCGACCGACCGCATCCTGGACGCGCTGCACAAGATCAAGTGGGAGCAGGACGGCTCGCTGACCTTCCGCCGCTCGTGCGCCCACGGCATCTGCGGCTCGGACGCGATGCGCATCAACGGCCGCAACCGCCTCGCCTGCAAGACGCTGATCAAGGACCTCGACATCTCGAAGCCGATCTACGTCGAGGCGATCAAGGGCCTGCCGCTCGAGAAGGACCTCATCGTCGACATGGAGCCCTTCTTCGAGTCGTACCGCGAGGTGCAGCCCTTCCTCGTCGCCAACTCCAAGCCCGAGAAGGGCAAGGAGCGCGTCCAGTCGGTGGCCGACCGCGCTCGCTTCGACGACACCACCAAGTGCATCCTCTGCGCCGCGTGCACGTCGTCCTGCCCGGTGTTCTGGACCGACGGCCAGTACTTCGGCCCGGCGGCGATCGTCAACGCGCACCGGTTCATCTTCGACTCGCGCGACGACAACTCGCAGGTGCGCCTGGACATCCTCAACGACAAGGAGGGCGTGTGGCGCTGCCGCACGACCTTCAACTGCACCGACGCGTGCCCGCGCGGCATCCAGGTGACGCAGGCGATCGCCGAGGTCAAGCAGGCGATCATGCGCGGACGCCGCTGAGCGGATCCGCCGATCGACCCCGAGCCCGGGCGCACTGAGCGCCCGGGCTCGCGTCGTATCCGCGCGCGTGTCGCGTCGCTATCCTGACGGCGTGGCCAAGAAGTCCAGACCCGCCCCGGTGGTGCCCGACCCCGAGCTCCAACGCGCCGAAGGGGATGTGCCTCCCGAGCACACGCTGAAGGAGCGACTGATCGAGCGGGCCGACCCGCTGCGGAAGCGGCTGCAGAAGCCGGTGGCCCGCGTCTCCGGCTGGGCGAAGTGGGTCGAGCGCCTGCGGCCGTACCGCGTCTACATCAACTACTCGCACTCGGACGGCAACCTCCGCGCCGCAGGGATGGGCTACCAGTCGCTGTTCGCCGTCTTCGCTGCGGTCTGGCTGGGTTTCTCGGTCTTCAGCGTCTGGCTGGGCAGCGACGAGCGGCTGTTCGAGGCGATGGTCGCGCTCGTGAACCGCGCCGTGCCCGGTCTCATCTCGAGCGGATCCCAGGAGGGGATCATCTCGCAGGACCAGCTGGAGGCCGCGACGTCCTTCGGCTGGTCGGGCGTCATCGCCGCCGTCGGCCTGATCTGGACCGCCATCGGCTGGCTGTACTACACGCGGCAGGCGGTCCGGGCCGTGTTCGGCCTCTCGCGGGACACGACGAACTACGTGCTGCAGAAGATCCGCGACTTCGGCCTGGCCCTGGTCTTCGGTGTCCTGTTCGTGCTGTCGGCGCTGCTCAGCATCCTGAGCACGCAGGCGCTCACCCTGCTGCTCGACTGGGCGGGCCTCAGCACGGACTCGTTCTGGACGAACGCCGCCTACCGGTTCTCGGGGTTGCTCGTCTCAGTGGCACTGAACGTGGTCACGCTGGGCGCGATGTTCCGGGTGATGTCGCGCGTGTTCATCCCCTGGCGGAACCTCGGCTTCGGGGCGTTCCTCGGCGCGGCGTTGCTGGCGGGGCTCAGCGCGCTGGGCGGCTGGCTGCTGGGTTACACGTCGAACAACCCGCTGCTCGCGACCTTCACCGTCTTCATCGGCCTCCTGCTCTGGTTCAACCTGATCTCGAAGATCATCCTGTTGTCCGCCTCCTGGATCGCGGTCGGGATGTTCGACAGCGGCCTGTCGCCGCGGCTGATGACCGCAGAGCAGCGCGAGGCGGAGCAGGCGGCGGCCGAGCATGAGGCCCGCGTCCTCGTCGCGAAGGCCGAGCTGACGGATGCGCGGGACGAGTTGTCGCACGCGCGCTGGTTCGCGCGGTTCCCCGCGCAGCGGCGTGTCGAGAAGGCGGAGGCGCGTCTCAACGACCTGCTCGACGCCGCCCCGGCGGCCGAGACCGCTGTCGGCGCCCGCCGGTAGGCTGGGGGCATGCCCTCGAACCGCCTGCGCATCGCGACGATCAACGCCAACGGCATCCGCGCCGCCTTCCGCAAGGGCATGGGGTCCTGGCTCGACGGGCGCGACGTCGACATCCTGGCGATCCAGGAGGTGCGCGCCTCCACGGAGGACGTGCAGGGGCTGCTCGGAGACGAGTGGGACATCGTCCACGACCCGGCGACGGCGAAGGGCCGTGCGGGGGTCGCGATCGCGAGCCGCCACCGCGCGGCCATCCACCGCGTGGAGCTGGGCCCGACCGATTTCGACAGCGCGGGCCGGTGGCTCGAGGCCGACTACGAGGTCGACGGGACCGTCGTCACGGTGGTGAGCGCGTACGTCCACTCGGGCGAGGCCGGCACCGACAAGCAGGTCGAGAAGTACCGCTTCCTCGACGCGATGGAGGCGCGACTGCCCGCGCTGCAGAAGCACAACGAGCTGGCCGTGGTGATGGGCGACCTCAACGTCGGGCACCGCACGCTCGACATCCGCAACTGGAAGGGCAACGTCAAGCGCGCCGGCTTCCTGCCGGAGGAGCGCGCGTACTTCGACCGCATCCTGGGAGCGGAGGGAGACGAGGCGTACAACGCCGGCGCCGGGCTCGGCTGGGTGGATGTCGTCCGCCGTCACGCGGGAGAGGTCGAGGGGCCTTACACGTGGTGGTCGTGGCGCGGCAAGGCGTTCGACAACGACTCGGGCTGGCGGATCGACTACCAGCTCGCCACCCCGGCGCTGGCCGCCCGGGTGCAGGACGTCGCGGTGGACCGCGCGGCCGCATACGACGAGCGATGGTCCGACCACACGCCTGTGGTCGTCGACTACGCGCTCTGACGCGTCGAGCAGCGCCGGCCCTCCGCTTCCACCTCCTCACGACTTCGAAAGCAGAACCATGAATCCTCGTCCCCGCCTCTACTCGGGCATGCAGCCCTCGGCCGACTCCCTGCACCTCGGCAACTACATCGGCGCGCTCCTGCAGTGGAAGGAGCTGCAGGGCACCCACGACGCCTTCTTCTCCGTCGTCGACCTGCACGCCATCACCGTCCAGCAGGACCCGGCCGAGCTCCGCGAGAAGACTCGCCGCACGGCCGCGCAGTACATCGCCGCGGGAATCGACCCGTCGGCGTCCACCCTGTACGTCCAGTCGCACGTGCCCGCGCACGCCCAGCTCGCCTGGGTGCTCAACACCATCACCGGCTTCGGCGAGGCGTCGCGCATGACGCAGTTCAAGGACAAGTCGGCCAAGCAGGGGGCCGATGCCACCTCGGTCGGCCTGTTCGCCTATCCGGTGCTCATGGCCGCCGACATCCTGCTGTACGACACCGAGATCGTGCCGGTCGGAGACGATCAGCGGCAGCACGTCGAGCTGACCCGCGACCTGGCCGAGCGGTTCAACAGCCGCTTCGGCCAGACGTTCGTCGTGCCGCAGGCGATGATCCTCAAGGACAGCGCCCGCATCTACGACCTGCAGAACCCCACCTCGAAGATGTCGAAGTCGGCGGAGTCGGGCGCCGGCATCATCTGGATGCTCGACGAGCCCGACGTGACCCGCAAGAAGATCATGCGCGCCGTCACCGACACGGACGGCGTCGTGGCGTTCGACCGCGAGGGCAAGCCCGGCATCTCGAACCTGCTGAGCATTTACTCGGCGCTGACGGGCCGCTCCATCGAGTCCGTCGAGCTGGAGTACGAGGGCAAAGGCTACGGCGACTTCAAGAAGGGCCTCGTGGAGGTCGTGGTCGAGGAGTTCGCACCGGTCCGTCAGCGCGCCCTCGACCTGCTCGCCGACCCCGCCGAGCTCGACCGCATCCTCGCGGTGAACGCCGACCGAGCGAGCGAGGTGGCCGAGGCCACCCTGGCGAAGGCCTACGAGCGCGTCGGGTTCCTGCGGCGGGCTCGCTGATGCCGAAGCCGGTCGTGCTGTCCGGCGAGCGGATGGTGCTGTCGACGCCGGTCGAGGCCGACATCGACCGTATCGCCGAGCTGTGCGCCGATCCGGCCATCGCCCGGTGGACCACCGTGCCTGCGCCGTACCGGCGTCAGCACGCGGTCGGCTTCGTCACCAGCGTCGTCCCCGACGGCTGGGCGAGCGGCCGGGTGTGCACCTGGGCGATCCGGACGGGCGGGGTGCTGGTCGGCATGGTCAGCATCGGCGACATCCACCAGCATCGCGGTGAGATCGGGTTCTGGCTGGCGCCGGAGGCCCGCGGCCTCGGCGTCATGTCGGAGGCCGTCCGGGTCGTCATCGACTACGGCTTCGCCGCGGACGGGCTGGGACTGCGCCGGATGGTGTGGCGCGCGCTCGCGGGCAACGCCGCCAGCGCCGCGGTGGCCCGGCGCGCCGGGTTCCACTGGGACGGCGTGATGCCCGGCGGTGCGGAGCAGCGCGGGCAGCGCTTCGACGAGTGGCGCGCGACTCTCCTGCCGGACGACCCCCGTGCGCCCGCGGGCGACTGGCCCGACGTCACGTACGTGCAGGCGGCGCTGTGATCCGCGTCGTCCTGTTCGACCTCGACGACACCCTGTTCGCGCACCGCGCCGCGGTGGAGTCCGGCATCTTGGCGTACGCGGCCGCGCTCGGCGCCCCCTACGGCGCGCTGGAGGCCGATGAGGTGGTGACGATCTGGCACGACCTCGAGGAGGAGCACTATCACTCCTATCTCGCGGGCGACCTCGATTTCGAGGGCCAGCGGCAGGCGCGCGCCCGCGACTTCGCCGCGCGCCACGGCGTCACGCTGAGCGACGAGGAGGCGAGCGCCTGGTTCGCCGACTACTTCGAGCACTACGTCGCCGCCTGGTCCCTGCACGACGACGCCCTCCCCGCCCTGGATGCGCTCGAGCGGCGCCTCCCCGGCGTGCGCTTCGGCCTGATCACCAACGGCGACCTCGCGTTCCAGCGACGCAAGGTCGAGGCGGTCGGGCTGGATGCGCGGGTCGATCACCTCATCGCCTCGGGCGAGGTCGGCATCCCGAAGCCCGACGCGGGCATCTTCCGCGTGGCCTGCGACGCCTTCGGCGTGGAGCCCGCGGAGGCCGCGTACGTCGGCGACCGCCTCCGCACCGACGCCATCGGCGCGGCCCGAGCGGGCCTGATCGGGGTGTGGATCAACCGGCGCGACGCCGTCCCCTCCCCCGACGACGAACGGGACGCGGTGGACGCCGGCGTGCGCATCATCCGCTCGCTCGACGAGCTGCCCCCGCTGCTGGCGTGACGACGAAGCGCCGCCCGGCAGGAGCCGGACGGCGCTTCGAGGTGGGACTGCTCAGTCGTTCTGAGTGTCCGCGTCGACCCAGTCGAAGGTCTTCGTGACGGCCTTCTTCCAGAGGCGCAGCTGACGCTCGCGCTCGGCCTCGTCCATCTTGGGCTCCCAGCGGCGGTCCTCCTGCCAGTTCTTGCGCAGGTCGTCCAGGTTCTCCCAGAAGCCCGTCGCGAGACCGGCAGCGTAGGCGGCGCCGAGGGCGGTGGTCTCGGCGACCACGGGACGCACCACCGGCACGCCGATGATGTCCGCCTGGAACTGCATGAGCAGGTTGTTGGCGATCATGCCGCCGTCGACCTTCAGCTCCGTCAGGTCCACACCGGAGTCGGCGTTGACCGCGTCCAGCACCTCGCGGGTCTGGAAGGCCGTGGCCTCCAGGACGGCGCGGGCGATGTGGCCCTTGTTGACGTAGCGGGTGAGACCGACGAGAGCACCGCGCGCGTCCGCCCGCCAGTACGGCGCGAACAGGCCCGAGAACGCCGGCACGAAGTACGCGCCGCCGTTGTCGTCGACGGTCTTCGCCAGCTCCTCGATCTCCGGGGCGCTCGAGATGATGCCCAGGTTGTCGCGCAGCCACTGCACCAGCGAACCGGTGACGGCGATCGAGCCCTCCAGGGCGTAGTGCGGCTTCTCGTCGCCCAGCTTGTAGCCGAGCGTCGTCAGCAGGCCGTTCTTGGAGTGGACGATCTCCTCACCCGTGTTGAAGATGAGGAAGTTGCCGGTGCCGTAGGTGTTCTTGGACTCGCCCGGATCGAACGCCGCCTGGCCGAAGGTCGCGGCCTGCTGGTCGCCCAGGATGCCCGCGACGGGCACCTCGCGGAGGAGGCTGGACGACTCGACCTGGCCGTAGACCTCGGACGAGCTCTTGATCTCCGGGAGCATCGACTTCGGAACGCCGAACACCTCGAGGATGTCGTCGCGCCAGCTCAGCGTCTCCAGGTCCATGAACAGGGTGCGGGAGGCGTTGGTGACGTCGGTCGCGTGCACACCTCCGTCGGGACCGCCGGTGAGGTTCCAGAGCACCCAGGTGTCTGTCGTGCCGAACAGCAGGTCGCCCGCCTCGGCGCGCTCACGAGCGCCCTCGACGTTCTCCAGGATCCACACGATCTTCGTGCCAGAGAAGTACGTCGCCAGCGGCAGGCCGACAATCTGCTTGAAGCGCTCCGTTCCGCCGTCCGCCGCGAGGCGGTCGACGATCGGCTGCGTCCGGGTGTCCTGCCAGACGATGGCGTTGTAGACGGGCTCTCCGGTGTTCTTGTCCCACACCACAGCGGTCTCGCGCTGGTTGGTGATGCCCACGGCCGCGATGTCGTGGCGGGTCAGGTCGGCCTTCGAGAGCGCCTGGCCGATGACCTCGCGGGTGTTGTTCCAGATCTCGATCGGGTTGTGCTCGACCCAACCGGCCCGCGGGAAGATCTGCTCGTGCTCGAGCTGTCCGGTCGAGACGATCGATCCGGACTTGTCGAAGATGATCGCCCGGGTGCTGGTGGTGCCCTGGTCGATGGCGACGACGTAGTCGGCCATAGGTGACTCCTTTGTTCTGTGGGGGTGGAACGGGGAGGGGCCGGCGGGATCTGTCCCGGCCGGCCCCTGGTGTTACTTGAGGATGGGGAGCAGCAGCAGCGCCAGCCAGCCGGCGATCAGACCGCCGATGATCGGGCCGACGACCGGGACCCACGAGTAGGACCAGTCGCTGGAGCCCTTCCCCTTGATCGGGAGGATGGCGTGCACGATGCGCGGACCGAGGTCACGTGCTGGGTTGATGGCGTAACCCGTCGGACCACCGAGGCTGGCGCCGATGCCGATCACGAGGAGCGCGACGGGGAGTGCGCCGAGGGCGGCCAGGCCGGCGGCTTGTCCGGGCTGATGACCGAACGCGATGACCACGAAGACCAGCACGAAGGTGCCGATGATCTCGGTGACCAGGTTCCAGCCGTAGCTGCGGATCGCAGGACCGGTCGAGAAGACACCCAGCTTGTTCGCGGGGTCCGGCTCCTCGTCGAAGTGCTGCTTGTACGCGAGCCAGGTGAGGACGGCGCCGATCATGGCACCGATCAGCTGGGCGAGGATGTACAGCAGCACTGTGATGAAGTTCACCGGCACCAGGGTGTGCGCCGCAGCCGAACCGAACGTCTTGGCGCCGTTCGCGACCAGGCCGAGCGTCACCGCCGGGTTGAGGTGCGCGCCCGAGTTGTAGGCGACGACCACGCCGGCGAACACACCGATGCCCCAACCGAAGTTGACCATCAGGAACCCGCCGTTGAAGCCCTTGTTCCTGATGAGGGCGACGTTCGCCACGACACCGGTACCGAGGAGGAGCAGCAGCGCTGTACCGACCACCTCGGACAGGAAATCTACACCGATATTGTCCACGTTGACCTTCCAGTTGTTCAGTTGACCCGCACCCTGTTGTGCGTTCTGGTGTGGCTCTCGTCAGGGTGGGCACTTGAACGCTATTGCGGTCACGCCCACCGTGACAAGAACCGTGTCATGCACGTTCGTGCATTTATCGAACAGCCGCGGCTTCGCTCCCGTCCCCCGACTTGAGCTGCACCCGGTGGGCGTCGGCGAGGTCCGCTACGAACGAATCTTCCTCCTCCGTGCGCTGATTTGGCGACCATGCAAGTGCGTTTGCGACGATTTCGCCGATCTCGCGCACCAGAGCCGGGGTGATCGCCCCGGTGAAGGCGAGGCTGGTGCGGCGAAGGAAGACGTCCCCGAGGTGCACGACGTGCTCGTTGCGCACGAGGTGATCGATCTCGGCGCGCGAATAGCTGGGGGCGGCCGCGAGCGGAGCGTCCTCGCCGTCCCAGCCGGCGATCGCGTCGATCACGAAGCTCGCCTTGGTGCCGTAACGGTGCAGCAGCGTGGCCGCGCGCTCGGCGCCGACGTCCGCGCCGTACCGGGCGATCCAGTCCCGCTCCGCCTGCGGAGTGGTCGGGAAGCCCGCGCCGCCGCCGATCGGCAAGCCCAGGGTCTGGACGGTGCGCTCGACCTTCAGCGCGGCCAGCGTCTCGTTCGTCAGGTGCTCGCTGAGCGCTCGGAAGGTGGTCCACTTGCCGCCGACGAGGCTGAGCACCGTCGTGTCACCGAGCCCGGCGATCGTGCCGGGCACGATGCGGTAGTCGCGGGAGACGAATCCGGGGGCGGTGTCGTCGTGGCGCGGGAGCGGGCGCACGCCCGAGAAGGTGTAGACGATCTGATCGCGCGTGATCGGGATCGTTGGGAAAACGTGCGCGACCAGCTCGATGAAGTAGTCGATCTCGTCCTCGGTGATCACCGCGCGCTCGGACATGTCGGCGTTGATGTCGGTGGTCCCGACCATGACACGGCCCTTGAGCGGGTAGATGAGGACGATCCGGCCGTCGTTGTTCTCGAAGAACATCTCGCGGCCCTGGCAGGCCTCGAGGAGGTCCGGGTTGTCGAGGACGATGTGCGAACCCTTCGTGCCGCCCATGTACCGGGTGGCGCCGCCGAGCGCTTCGTTGGTGAGGTCGGTCCAGGGGCCGGAGGCGTTGACCACGACGTCGGTCGTGATGGAGAACTCCTCGCCCGTCTCGCGGTCGCGGACCAGCACGCCGCCGTCGCGCGTCCCGATCGCCTCGACGTAGTTCACCGCACGGGCGTGGGGGCCCGCGGCGAGTCCGTCGGCCAGCACGTCGAGCGCCAGGCGCTCCGGGTCGTGCACCGAGGCGTCGAAGTAGGTCGCGGTGTACTTGAGGCCCGGGTTGAGCTTCGGCAGGATCTCGAGCGACTTCTTCCGGCCGTGGAAGCTGTGCCGCGGGACGGAGCCGCCATCGCGCGAGAAGGCGTCGTAGATGGTCAGGCCGGTCTTGATGAGGAACGCCCCGCGCTCCTTCGGCTTGCCCTGCTTGTGGGTGAGGAACCGCAGCGGCGCCGCGAGGATGCCGGAGAACGTCGAGAAGATCGGGATGGTCGTCTCGAGCGGCTTCACGTAGTGCGGCGCGATCTTGAGCAGGCCGTTGCGCTCCGTCACCGACTCCTTGACCAGGCGGAACTCGCCGTTCTCGAGGTAGCGGATGCCGCCGTGGATCATGTGGCTGGATGCGGCGGACGCCCCGGAGACGAAGTCGTTGCGCTCGACGAGCACGACATCGACGCCCTGGAGGGCGAGGTCGCGGAAGGTGCCGAGACCGTTGATGCCGCCGCCGACCACGAGCACCTGTGCTCGGGGGCGTTCGCGGAGGCGCTGGACCTCGGTGCGGGTGGTCGACTTCGTCGTCACGATGTTCTCCTAGTGCTGTCTCGTGAGGTGCTGTGCAGCTATAGTCTTCGCATCGGCACAACTTCGATCAAGCGCTATGCACATACGTGCACCTCGTGATCGGACCCCGGAACGCCGACCCGACGAAGAAGGCCCCGAATGCCCCAGCCCGACACTGAGCACCTGCCCGACAAGGTCCGCGACGCCCTCAAGGCGGGCCACCTCTATTACATGCAGGACCTCACGATGGAGGCCATCGCGCACGAGATGCACACGTCGCGGTCGAGCGTTTCCCGTCTGCTCAGCTATGCGCGCTCGTCGGGGCTGGTGACCATCCAGATCGCCGAGCCGCACGAAGGTGCAAGCCAGATCCAGCAGTCGATCCACGAGCACTACGGGGTCGCGGCGCACATCGTCCCGATGCCGAGCGCCATCAGCGACGTCGACCGGCTCGAGCGCGTGGCGATCTCGGCGGCGCGGATCCTCGACCGCTTCATCGACTCGAACCAGACCGTCGGGATCGCGTGGGGCTCCACGATGAGTGCCCTGAGCCGCCATCTCATCCCGAAGGAGCTGCACAACGTCGAGTTCGTGCAGCTCAACGGGGCGGGCAACACCTACACGACCGGCGTGCTGTACGCCTCGGAGATCCTGCGCCGCTTCGGCGACACCTACTCGGGCACGATCCAGGAGTTCCCGGTGCCCGCGCTCTTCGACGACCCGCAGACCAAGATCGCCATGTGGCGCGAGCGGAGCACCCGCCGCATCCTCGACATCCAGGAGCGGATGGATGTGGCCCTCTTCGGCCTCGGCTCCCCCTTCTCCGAGGTCCGGTCGCACGTCTACGCCTGCGGGTACCTCGACCAGGCGGACTACGCCTCCCTCGACGAGTCGGGCGTGGTCGGCGACGTGGCGACCGTGTTCTTCCGCGAGGACGGCAGCCACCACGGCATCCCGCTGAACGAGCGCGCGAGCGGTCCGGACATCGACCTCATCAAGCGGGTGCCGCGCCGCGTCTGCATCGTCTCGGGCCCGTCCAAGGTGCACAGCCTGCGCGGGGCCCTTGCGGCGGGGCTGATCACCGACCTCATCGTCGACGAGGGCACGGCCCGCGCGCTCGTGCAGCTGACGCAGACGAGCGCGCAGGCCGAGGCCGCCGCGGCGTGACGGCTACGCGCGTCGGGCCCGGCGGCGCGCGACGACCGCCGTCATCGCGCCGGCGACGAGCAGCACCAGCGCCCAGCCGGTGAGGTCCGACGCCGCCGATGCGGCGGTCGAGCCCGTCTTCGCCAGCGAGGCCGCCGGGGACGCGCCGTGACCGGCACCGCCGCCAGGGGCGGCTGACCCGGGGCGGTCCGGGTGGCCGTCGGGGCCGTTCGGGGCGGCAGGTCCGTTGGGACCGTCAGGTCCGCCGGGACCGTCGTGTCCGCCAGGACCGTCGGGTCCGCCGGGACCGTCCGGCCCCTCCGTGCCGTCGGGCCCCCCGGAACCGTCAGGGTCGCCCGGCGCGCCGGGTCCGCCCGGTGGCGTCCCCGTGCCGTCCGGGTCCGTCACCGCGACCCCCGCCGCAGCGTCATCCTGATTCGACAGGACGCCGTCGGGATACCGCCCCGCGAGCGAAGCACCGTCCGGTCCCACCGGCGCGCCCACCACGACGGCGGTGTTGACGGTGTCCTGCGCTGCGTCCGAGATCGAGGTCGTGATGCAGCTGAGCGATCGGGACTCCCCCGGAGCGAGGTCGCCGAAATCCAGGGCCCCGCACTCCTCGCTCCGGCCGGTCCTCCCTCCGCTCAACGTCTCGACGCTCGGCGAGACGCCGACGAGCGCCAGAGCGCCGGTGTTGCGCACCGTCAATCGCCATTCCACGTCGGAGCCCGCCGGGACGAGGACGCGTTCGACCCACTGCGCGTCGTCGGCGGTGTCGCATCCGGTGCCCGTCGTGCAGACCTCCTTCGTCAGCGCCAGCGACGGGATAAGGGCCTTCACCCGCGCCTCCGCGGGCGCGGAGTCGACCGAGCCGCCGAAGCGGGCCAGCAGGGCACCGCCGCTCGGGTCGGCGAAGACGCTTCCGAGTCGCGCCGTGTTGGTCACCCATTCGCTGCTCGAGACGGAGGCGGTCGAGCAGACGAGCTCCGCGGAACCCCCGGCCGGGAGATGCGAGGCGATCGCCCGCCCGACGCAGTCCGTCGCTCCTGCGCCGGGGCCGGCGAGGACGTCGTCGGCGACGGTCACGTCGTCGAGATCGATGTTGCCGGTGTTCCGTGCGGTCAGCCGCCAGTCGACGGCCGCGCCGCTCACGACGGCGGTCTCCGATGTCCACTGCGTGTCGACCGCCGGGTCGCATCCCGTGCCGGTGACGCAGACCTCCTTGACAAGCTCGAGCCGGGGATCGAGCACATGGAGCGTGACCGTGGTGGTGGCACTGGACGTGTCGAGACCGTTCGGCGCGTCGACGGGAACGGGCACCCCCCAGTTCACCCGCCCCAGGTGATCGGATGCGGTGAGCGTGCGGGAGAGCACGGATTGGGTGGGGATCGCGGTGCGGCCCGATTGGAGAATCGTCCCCGTTCCCAAGTCCGTCCTCGCCCCACCCGCCGGTGCGAACGTCCACCCGACCTCTGAGGCGACGAATCCCCATTGCAGCGCGTCTCCGGCGGCGTACTGCGTCTGGCACGCCTTCGCGAGGCCGGCGAGCTGGATCGTGTCGCCGGGGAGCGCGTACACATCCTTGATGAAGCCGTCCGGGGTCGCGATCTTCACGACCGTCAGCGACTGGCTTCCATCGCACACACTCGACGACAGGTCGTCGTAGGGCGTCGGCGCGAGCCGCGTGACCGGAGCCGGGGCGGTCGCCGCCAGAGCGGTGGCCGCCGTGAGGCCACCGCTCGCCACGGTCGCCAGTCCTGCCAGCACGCCGGTGGCCCGGAATACAGGTATATATTTCGTATTGAACACACAGAAATGATAGCGCTCCCCCATGTCGCCGGATGACGAGTGTCCGCAACGGGAATAGACGGCGCACGAACGCGTTGATCTAGACTCGACAACGAAATAAACGTGCTCCGGGGTCGGTGAGAGTCCGAACCGGCGGTGACAGTCCGCGAGCGGTGCGCCCAGGCGCCCTGCTGAGCCGGTGGAATTCCGGCACCGACGGTAATGCGTGCAGGCGAGAGCCTGTCGCTCAGTCCGGATGGGAGGCAGCACGGTGGGCAGCCCGCATGGGCTGGCGCCCGCGCGACCCCGGCGACACGTCTCGACGAGAGACAGGATGGCAACGGGATGACGTGGGAAGCCCCCATGCGCACGGCGCTCGAGCTCGCCGCCAACGGTCCCGCGACCGGCGTGAACCCGCGGGTCGGGTGCGTACTCCTCGATGCGGAGGGGAACATCCTGGCCGAGGGCTGGCACCGCGGCGTCGGCACTCCGCACGCCGAGGTGGATGCGCTCAGCAAGCTGCCGGAGGGCGGCGCCCGCGGTGCGACCGCCGTCGTCACGCTCGAGCCGTGCAACCACTGGGGCCACACCGGCCCGTGCTCGGTGGCGCTCATCGAGGCCGGCGTCGAGCGCGTGGTCTATGGAACGGACGACCCGGGCCACCACTCCGGCGGCGGCGCGGAGCGCCTGCGTGAGGCGGGTGTCGAGGTCACCGGCGGTGTCCTCCGGAACGAGATCGAGGACTTCCTCGGGGACTGGCTGACCGCCGCGCGCCTCGGGCGCCCGTACATCGTCGTGAAGTGGGCGAGCAGCCTCGACGGCCGCGCCGCCGCCGCCGACGGCACGAGCAAGTGGATCACCGGAGCCGCCGCGCGCCAGCGCGTGCACGAGCAGCGCGAGGCGTCCGACGCGATCGTCGTCGGCACCGGCACCGTGCTCGCCGACGACCCGAGCCTCACCGCCCGCGGCGACGCCGGCGAGCTGATGGGCACGCAGCCGACGCCCGTCGTGATCGGCACGCGCGCGGTCCCGAACGACGCCGCGGTGTTCCAGCACCCCAACCCGGTGATCTTCGAGGGCACCCACGACCTGCACGAGGTCGTCGCCGACCTGCATCAGCGCGGCTTCCGCCGCATCTACGTGGAGGGGGGCCCGACGCTCGCCAGCGCGTTCGTCGCGGCCGGGCTGGTCGACGAGTACGCGATCTATCTGGCGCCCACCCTGCTCGGCGGGCCGCGCCTCGCCCTCGGCGACATCGGCGTCGAGACCATCGGCGAGCAGCGCAGGCTGCGCATCCTCGACGTCGAACGTCTCGGCGGCGACCTGCTGATCCGCGCCGTGCCGGTCGTGCCCGGCGCACCCCGTTCCGCCGAGCGCGACCCCGTGGACGTCGCCGGCGCCGACATCTTCCCCACGACCCAGGAGGTCTGAACGCATGTTCACCGGAATCATCGAAGAGCTGGGCGAGGTCACCGCCGTCGAGCGCACCGCCGACGCCGCACGCCTCACCGTCCGCGGTCCGCTCGCGGTCAGCGACGCCCGGCACGGCGACTCCATCTCGGTCAGCGGCGTCTGCCTGACCGTCATCGACAAGGACGCCGAGGGCTTCACCGCGGATGTGATGGCCGAAACCCTCGCGATGAGCACCCTCGACGACGTCCAGCCCGGCCGCCGGGTCAACCTCGAGCGCGCCGCCCAGGTGGGCGACCGCCTCGGCGGCCACATCGTCCAGGGCCACATCGACGGCACCGCGACCGTGCTCTCCGTCACCGACGGGAGCGCGTGGCGCGTCGTGCGCCTCAGCCTCGACCCCGAGCACGCGCCGCTGGTCGCGCGCAAGGGCTCCATCGCCATCGACGGCGTCTCGCTCACGGTGAGCGCGGTCGGCGGCGGACGCGAGGACGGCTGGTTCGAGGTCTCGCTCATCCCCGAGACCCTGGCCGCCACCACGCTCGGGGACCGCGTCCCCGGCGACCGCGTCAACATCGAGACGGACATCCTCGCCCGTCACGTGGAGCGCATGCTCGCGCTCGAACCGGCACTGACCGAACGGAGTGCGTCATGAGTCTCGCCACCATCCCGGAAGCCCTCGCCGAGCTGCGCGCCGGCCGCCCGATCATCGTGGTCGACAACGAGAGCCGCGAGAACGAGGGCGATGTCGTCCTCGCCGCCGAGCTCGCCAGCCAGGAGTGGATCGCCTGGACGGTGAAGAACTCCTCCGGCTTCATCTGCGCGCCGATGACCGACGAGATCGCCGACCGCCTGGAGCTGCCGGTCATGGTCGCCCACAACGAGGACGCCCGCGGCACCAACTACACCGTGAGCGTGGACGCGGCCGACCGGCTCTCGACCGGCATCAGCGCCGCCGACCGCGCGCACACCCTGCGGGTGCTCGCCGATCTCGACTCCACCCCGTCGAGCCTGCACCGGCCGGGCCACATCCTGCCGCTGCGCGCAGTGGAGGGCGGCGTGCGGGAGCGCGACGGTCACACCGAGGCCGCGGTCGACCTGCTGAAGCTCGCCGGGATGACCCCGGTCGGCGCCATCGCCGAGATCGTGGCGGACGACGGCGAGATGATGCGCCTGCCCGGGCTGATCGAGCTGGGCAAGCGCGAGGGCATCCTCGTCGTCACCATCGAGTCGCTGATCGACTACCTGCAGGAGTTCCACTGCGACCAGCCACTGGAGACGGTGACGCCCATCCCGGAGACCTCGCGGGTGATCTTCGAGGTCGAGACCACCGTCCCGACCACGCACGGCCCGTTCAAGATGCGCGCCTACCGCGACCGGATGACCGGCGCCGACCACGTCGCCATCGTCGCCGGCACCCCGCGCCGCGACGGCACGCTGGTCCGCGTCCATTCGGAGTGCCTGACCGGTGAGGCGTTCGGCTCGCTGAAGTGCGAGTGCGGCCCGCAGCTCGACGCCGCGATGGACACCATCCAGCGCGAGGGCGGCGTCGTCGTCTACCTGCGCGGCCACGAGGGGCGCGGCATCGGCCTGATCAACAAGCTGCGCGCCTACAAGCTGCAGGAGGAGGGCCTGGACACGCTGGACGCGAACCTCGCTCTCGGCCTGCCGATCGACGCCCGCGACTACGGGGCGGCCACGGCCATCCTGCAGGACCTGGGCATCGAGTCGGTGCGTCTGCTGACGAACAACCCCGAGAAGGTGCGCCAGCTCGAGGAGCACGGCATCGAGGTCGAGGAGCGCGTGCCGCTCGTCGTCGGTGTCGGCGCTTTCAACGAGGGCTACCTGGAGACCAAGCGCGACCGGATGGGTCACGCGATCGGAGACATCGACCCGGTCGCCGGGCTCGACGAGACGGCCGCGGGCATCGCGGCGGAGAGGACCACACGATGAGCGGAGCGGGAGCCCCGAACGCGCAGGAGCAGATCGACGGCACGGGACTGAACGTCGTCGTCGTCGCGGGCAGCTGGCACGAGACGATCAGCGAGGCGCTGATCGCGGGCGCGCAGCGGACCCTGGATGCGGCGGGTGCCACGCACTCGCTGGTCCGCGTCCCGGGCAGCTTCGAACTGCCGGTCGTCAGCAAGGCGGCGCTCGAGGCGGGCGCGGACGCGGTGGTGGCGCTCGGCGTCATCATCCGCGGCGGCACGCCCCACTTCGAGTACGTGTCGGCGGCCGCCACCGACGGCCTCACCCGCGTCGCGCTCGACACGGGCAAGCCGGTCGGCTTCGGCGTCCTGACCCTGGACGATGAGAAGCAGGGCATCGACCGCTCCGGCCTGCCCGGCTCGAAGGAGGACAAGGGCGCCGAGGCGGCGCACGCCGCGCTCGCGACGGCGGTCGCGCTGCGGGGTCTGCGGGGCTGAAGCCTCAGCTCCTCCACGGCATGTGCTGGAGCGTCCAGGTGTTCCCATCGGGGTCGGCGAACCAGGAGTAGAGCACGCCGCCCAGGTCCTGCACCGGGCCCATGTCGACGCCGCGCTCGAGCAGCCCTCCACGGGCGGATTCCATGTCGGCGACGACGAGGTGAAGCCCACGCAGCGAGCCCGGCTCCATCCCGGTGCCGCCCATGCCGTCGGTCATGCTGATCGAGCAGTGGGAGCCGGGCGGCGTGAGCTGGACGACGCGGACCCCGGGCGCAGGACGCACATCCACATCGAGCGTGAAGCCCACCCGGTCGCGGTAGAACTCGATCGAGCGGTCGATGTCGCTCACCGGCAGCATCACCAGTTCGAGCATCATCGCGCCGGGCGTGACGGACTGTGCGGGGGTGTCCATCAGCCCACCTCGTAGGTGAGGTGCGTCGCGTAGGGCGTCACCAGCACGTCCCTCTGCACCAGTTCGCGGCGCACCGCATCCCGGAACAGCGGGTCCCCGCCCCCGAGGATCAGCGGCGACACGTGCAGGCTGAGCACGTCGACCAGCCCCGCCGCCACGGCCGATCCGATGAGGGCACCGCCGCCCATCAGCACCACGTCGAGCTCGCGTCCCGACGCCGCCGACCGCTCCTGGGCGGCGGCGCGCGCCTGTTCGATCGCGTAGGCGAGCCCCGTC
This sequence comes from Leifsonia sp. NPDC077715, assembly GCF_040686855.1. NCBI lineage: Bacteria > Bacillati > Actinomycetota > Actinomycetes > Micrococcales > Microbacteriaceae > Leifsonia > Leifsonia sp. NPDC077715. The sequence goes on along the minus strand of NZ_JBFBOG010000002.1, from coordinate 1,015,287 downwards.
GTCACGAACGTGAAGTCGAGGTTGGTCAGCCGCCTCCGCTCGGGTGGCGTCGACGTCACGGCGAAGAACGGCGGACGGCCGACCTCGTGCGCGCCGTAGCCGAGCTCGTCGCTCCACCCGTCCGGCGCGTCGATGACGTCGAACAGGTTGCGGCCCATGACGACCGCGCCGGAGCGCTGCGTGCCCTCCTGCAGGATGCGGTCGTCAGCGGGGTCACCGGCGAACACCCAGCGGTGAAGGGCCTCTCCCCCGTCCCCCAGCCCGTTCCCGGGGCCGGCATTCGGGCCGGTGACGAAGCCGTCGAGGGACATCGTGATGTCGGCGACGATGCGGGTCATGGCGGTCACTCCCCCGCGAGCAGTTCGTCGAGCTTCTCGAAGCCCTCGCGGACGCCGTACTCCATGCCGCTCTCGATCATCTGCTCCAGCGCCTCGCGCGAGGTCATCACCGACCGGCCGGACAGCCGGGTGCGGCCGCCGGGCAGCGTCTCGAAGCGCATGCGGTCGAGGCTCACCTCGCCGGGGGCGCCCAGCCACTCGAAGGTCTGGATGATCTGCTCGTTCTCCTCGACGGTGTGGAACGTGCCGCGGAACGCGTAGACGGTGCCGTCCGTGTCGTGCGACTCGTAGGCCCAGGTGCCGCCGGAACGGAAGTCCCACTCGGTGATGACGTTGCGCAGGCGGCGGGGGCCGATCCACTGCGCGAACAGCTCGGGGTCGCCGTAGGCGCGGAAGACGGCGTCGACCGGCGCCTCGAACTCGCGGGTGAGGTCGGCATAGGACGTGCCCTCGACGGCCTCGATGGTGACGGGGTTGCTCATGATTCCTTCTCCTTGGTGGAGTCCTTCTGCTTCAGGAGGGCGTCGAGCCGGCGGAACTGCGCCTCCGCCTCGAGCCGGTAGCGGTCGATCCAGGACGTCAGCCGTTCCAGGGCCGCGGCATCCAGGTGGACCGGGCGGCGCTGCGCCTCACGGCTGCGCCAGACGAGACCGGCCGCCTCCAGCACGCTGATGTGCTTGGAGACCGCCTGCAGGGAGATGGCGAAGGGCTCGGCGAGCTCGTTCACGGTCGCGGGTCCCCGGCTCAGCCGGGCGATCATGGCCCGGCGGACCGGATCGGCCAGCGCCGCGAACGCCCTGTCGAGCGCCCCGTCGTCCTGCATCTTCAACCTTTCGGTTAATCAACCAATTTGTTGAATACAACGGTAGGACGACGGAGCGCTGAGCGCAAGAGGCATTCCGGTCGGGCTACGGCTTCCAGACCATGAGCACGACCACCGCGAGCAGGAGCAGGCTCGCGACGCCCGAGCCCGCGGCGATCTGCGGGTAGCGGGACGCGGTCCCGTCGCGCAGGGCCTCCCCCGCCCGTCGCATGGCCGGCACGACCACGAACAGCGTGAGCCCGAGGGCGACGACGTACAGGATGATCGACCACAGGATCCACGGCGTCGTGACGCTCAGGTCGTACTTCTTGTCCGCCAGCCCCATCACGCCGAACCCGAACAGCACCACCAGGAGCGAGAGCAGGGACAGCAGGTTGGTCGACTTCGCCAGCGTCTCGACCTGGCGGGCGTCGCCGGCACGGACGGCGCGCATGGCCGTCATCGGGAGGATGGCCATCGGGCCGACGATGAAGACGGCGGTGACCACGTGCAGAACGGCGAAGAGCGTTTCCATGTCCTCAGCGTAGCGAGCCGCCCGATTCGGCGGACTCTCCGACCGCGCATAGGCTAGAGGATGCGCCACAAGCGCTTCCCTCCTTCGCCCATGCGCGCCTTCCGCCCGACCGACGCCGCGCCCGCCATGCGGCCCTCTCGCATCTCTCCCGGAAGCACTTCACACGCATGTCCACGACGGAAACCGTCACCACCCCCGCGCCCGCGAATACCCGCGGCCGCGTCATCCTCGCCAGCCTCATCGGCACGTCGATCGAGTTCTACGACTTCTACGTCTACGCGACCGCGGCCGTCCTGGTGTTCCCCGCGCTCTTCTTCACCAGCGAGGACCCGACCACGGCGCTCCTCGCATCGTTCGCCGTCTTCGGCGTCGCCTTCATCGCGCGGCCGGTCGGCTCCATCCTGTTCGGGCACTTCGGCGACCGCATCGGCCGCAAGGGCACGCTCGTCGGCTCCCTGCTCACGATGGGCATCGCGACCGTCCTCATCGGATGTCTGCCGACCGCCCAGGTCCCCGGCTGGGAGTTCTGGGCTCCGTTCCTCCTCGTCGTGATGCGCTTCTGCCAGGGCCTCGGGCTCGGCGGCGAGTGGAGCGGCGCGGCGCTGCTGGCGACCGAGAACGCTCCGGCGGGCAAGCGCGCCATCTACGGCACCTTCCCGCAGCTCGGCGCGCCGATCGGTTTCATCGTCGCGAACGTGCTGTTCCTCATCCTGAGCCTGACCATCGCGCCGGAGGCGTTCGCCGCCTGGGGCTGGCGCATCCCGTTCCTGCTGAGCGCGGTGCTCGTCATCGTCGGCCTCTACGTCCGCCTCAAGCTGGTCGAGACGCCGGCCTTCCAGAAGGTGGTCGACACCGGCGAGGTCGCCAAGCTCCCGCTCGCGCGCGTGTTCCGCACCAGCTGGCGCCAGATCATCCTCGGCACGTTCATCATGCTGGCCACCTACGTGCTCTTCTACCTGATGACCGCCTTCACGCTCACCTACGGCACCACCGCGGCGACCGCGGAGCAGGCGCAGGCCGCCGCGGAGAAGGCGGGCAAGACGTTCTCGGCCGCCACCTTCGTGCCCGGCCTCGGCTTCAGCCGCAACGACTTCCTGATCATGCTGATCATCGGCGTCGTGTTCTTCGGCATCTTCACGCTGGTCGCGGGCCCGCTCGCGGAGCGCTTCGGCCGCCGCAAGACGCTCATCTGGGTGACCATCGGGATCATCGTGTTCGGCCTGCTGTTCGTCCCGCTGTTCGCGGGCGGCACGGTCGGCACCATGGCTCTGCTCATCATCGGCTTCACGCTGATGGGCCTCACCTTCGGCCCGATGGGCGCGGAGCTCCCCGAGCTGTTCCCGACCAACGTCCGCTACACGGGCTCGGCGATCTCGTACAACCTCTCCAGCGTCCTCGGCGCGGCCGTCGCCCCGACCATCGCCGTCTGGCTGTGGACGCTCGCGCACGGCAGCACGGTCTGGGTCGGCGTGTACCTGTCGCTGGCCGGCGTGCTGACCCTCATCGCGCTGCTCCTGTCGAAGGAGACCCGCGACGTGGACTTCACCGACAACGTCAGCTGACCCGCTCCGCCGACGCGCTCGACGCCGTCGAGTGGTGAGCTGACGTCGCAATTCGTATCGAATGGCGACATCGGCTCACCACTCGGCGGCGTTCTCGCGTCAGTCGAGGAACAGGGCGCGCAGGCGGCGGGTGGTCAGGATGAGCCCGAGCACGACCATGACGGTGAAGTACAGGACGTGCCAGAGCATCCCGAGGTCGACGTCGCCCGTCGTGAGCCCGCGGACGAGCTCGACGCCCTGCCACAGCGGCAGCGCCTTGATGATCACCTGCAGCGGCTCCGGGTAGACGGTGATGGGGTAGAACGTCGCCGACAGCAGGAACATCGGCAGCAGGATGAAGTTGATCCAGTCCATCTGCTGGAACGTCTTCATGTAGCTCGTGACGCCCATCCCGAAGCTGGCGAAGCCGAACGCGATCAGCAGCACCGCCGGAAGGGCGAGGATCGCCCACCACGAGAGGTTCAGGCCGAGCGCCTGCATCACCAGCATGAAGCCCGTCGCGTAGAGCGCGCCGCGCAGCAGGGCGAGCAGGATCTCGCCGAGCGCCACGTCGAGCGGCCCGAGCGAGGTGGCGAGCATGCCCTCGTACAGCTTGGCGAAGTGCATCTTGAAGAAGACGTTCCACGTCGAGTCGTAGACGGCGCCGTTCATCGCGGCGGTCGCCAGCAGGGCCGGCGCGATGAAGGCGGCGTACGGCACCTCCTGGCCGGACGAGATCTCGATTGTGCCGACCAACCTCCCGAAGCCGATCCCGAGCGACAGCAGGTAGAAGATCGGCTCGAAGAAGCCCGAGACGATCACCAGCCAGTTCGTGCTCCGCGTCGCCGACCAGCCGCGCTGCATCACCGAGCGGGCGTTGCCCGCGTACAGCGCGCGCAGCGGGCGTGAGCGGATGGCCGCGGGGGCGAGTCGTTCGTCTGTCGTGGTCACTTGTTCAGCCTCTTCGCGGCGATCCGGCGCGACCAGAGCCAGAACGGGACGGCCAGCGCCAGCAGGTAGACGACGTGGACGACGGAGAGCCAGAACGGCTCATCCATGCCGTAGGTGAACACGCGCGACAGCTCCGTGGAGTGCCAGAGCGGTGAGATCCATCCGACCCACTGCAGGAACGGCGGCATGCTCGACAGCGGGAAGAACGTGCCGGAGAACAGCGACATCGGCAACAGCACGAAGCGCATGAGCATGGCCACCTGGCCGGAGTCCTGCTCGATCGTGGCGACGTACGCCATGATCGGCGTCCCGAAGGCGAGTCCGCCGAGCGTCCCGACCAGGATGCTGACCCATCCCCACGGGCTGAGGATGGCGCCGAACAGCACGGTGAACGCGAAGTAGATCACACTGGTGGCGAGCAGCCGCGCGATCACGGAGATGACGATCCCGTCGATGATCTGACCCGGGGCGATGGGCGAGGCGTTGATGCCGAAGAAGGTCGGGTTCCATTTGAACCCGAGCAGCACCGGGTAGGTGAACTCCTCGCTCGCGACCGTCACGGCCGCGGTGCACAACAGGGCGGGCGCCACGAAGGCGAGGTAACTGACCCCGTCGACGGCGTTCGGCCCCAGATTCGCGCTGACCAGGCTGCCGAGGCCGAGGCCCATCGCCAGCAGGTAGAGCAGCGGGTTGCCGAATCCCGTGACCAGCACCGTCTGCAGGTACGACCGCATCACGCGGAAGCGGTGCTCGGCCACGTACCAGGCGCCGAAGCGCCGTGGGCGCACGGCGGCGGCGAGCGCCGTCCGCGCCGCGTCCTGCCCGGTCTCGATGGTGCTCATTCGATCAGGCTCCGTCCGGTCAGACGCAGGAAGACGTCCTCCAGGCTCGACCGCCGCACCAGGCTCGTGAGGGGATGGAGGCCGCGCTCCGCGATCCGCACCAGCTCCGCCTCGCCGTCCTCGCTGTAGACCAGGATGCGGTCGGGCAGCACCTCGATCCGCTCGCCGATGCCGTCGAGCCGTTCCGCCACCTCCGCGTTGCGCTCCGAGCCGAACCGCACCTCCAGCACCTCGCGTGTGGAGTACTCGCGGATGAGGGCCGCCGGCGAACCCTCCGCCATGATCGTGCCCTTGTCGACGACGACCAGGCGGTCGCACAGCTGCTCGGCCTCATCCATGTAGTGAGTGGTGAGCACCAACGTCGTGCCCTGCTCCTTGAGCCGGAACAGGCGGTCCCAGAGGATGTGGCGCGCCTGCGGGTCGAGGCCGGTGGTCGGCTCATCGAGCAGCAGGATGCGCGGGTCGTTGATCAGCGCCCGGGCGATGGTCAGCCGGCGCTTCATGCCGCCGGAGAGGTCGTCGACCTTCGCCTTCGCCTTGTCCTCGAGCTGCGCGAAGGCCAGCAGTTCGTCGGCCCGTGCGCGCACACGCGCCGACGGGAGGCCGAAGTAGCGGCCGTAGACGATGAGGTTGTCCCGGACGCGCAGTTCGGCGTCGAGGTTGTCGGCCTGCGGGACGACGCCGAGCTGGCTGCGGATCTCAGGACCGTAGCGGTCCGGGTCGAGGCCCAGGATGCTGAGGTCGCCACCGGTGCGCGTCGAGACCGCGCCGATCATCCGCATCGTCGTGGACTTGCCCGCGCCGTTGGGGCCGAGCAGCCCGAAGGACTCCCCCGGCTCGACCTCGAAGCTGATGCCGTCCACGGCCGGGAAGTCCTTGTACTTCTTGACGAGGTCGCGAGCGGCGATGACGGGCGTCGGCATAGTTCAGCACTGTAGCCCGCGCCTCCGACATCGCGAGGTGTCAGCAAACAGGCAGTCCACAAGAAGTACGGTCGGAGTGAGCGGTTCCACCGCCCGACGTACCCTTCACCCCCGAAACGGAACACCGTCATGTCATCCACGTCCGCAGCCGCCCCGCGCCGCCGCCGGGGCTTCGGCCGGCCCGCCGACGATGCGGGCCCCCGCGCCCGCTTCTCGCAGCTGCTCCCCTACCTGTTCGAGCACAAGCGCGTGCTCGCCTTCGTGGTCGTGCTCAGCATCCTGGGCGCCGCCGCCAGTCTCGCGCAGCCGCTGCTCGTCAGCCAGGTGATCGACCTGGTCGGCAAGGGCGAGCCGCTGAACGGCCTGGTCTGGGCCCTCGTCGCGCTGGTCGTCGTCTCGGGCCTCATCTCGGGCTACCAGCACTACCTCCTGCAGCGCACCGGCGAGGGCGTGGTGCTGTCGTCGCGGAGAAAGCTCGTCGGGCGACTGCTGAGGCTGCCGATCAGCGAGTTCGACACCCGCCGCACCGGCGATCTGGTGTCGCGTGTGGGGTCGGACACGACTCTCCTGCGCGCCGTGCTGACGCAGGGGCTGGTGGAGGCGATCGGCGGCGCGCTGACGTTCATCGGCGCACTGATCGCCATGCTCATCATCGACCCGGTGCTGCTCGGGCTGACCGTGCTCGTCGTCGCCATCTCGGTGGTGACGGTCGTGCTGCTGTCCGGACGCATCCGGGTCGCCAGCCAGAAGGCGCAGACCAAGGTCGGCGACCTGGCGGCGGCCGTGGAGCGGGCGATCAGCTCGGTCCGGACCATCCGCGCCGCCAACGCGACCGAGCGCGAGATCGCGGCGGTCGACGAGGACGCGACCGGAGCCTGGAAGATGGGCATCCAGGTCGCGAAGATCTCGGCGCTGGTCGTGCCGGTCGCCGGGATCGCGATGCAGGTGTCGTTCCTGGTCGTGCTCGGCGTCGGCGGATTCCGGGTCGCCAGCGGCGCGATCACGATCGCCAGCCTGGTGGCGTTCATCCTGTTCCTGTTCATGATGATCCTGCCCCTCGGCCAGGCGTTCGGCGCCATCGCGGCGGTCAACTCGGCGCTCGGGGCGCTGGGCCGCATCCAGGAGATCCTGGACCTGCCCACCGAGGACCAGCACGACCGCGACATCGCACCGCTGGCGATGACCGTCGGCGTGGCCAACGAAGGGCTCGCGCCCGAGGCTCCCGCGATCGAGTTCGACGGCGTCGTGTTCGCGTACCCGGAGAGCATCGGGGAGGCGCCCCCGGCGGCCGCGGCATCTGGGGACACACCCGCCGCCGAGCCGTCGCCGGAGCGGCTGGCGTTCGAAGCGCTCACCGGCGCGGATGTCGTGGCCGAGGCGGAGGCGGCGGCCGGCGTGGGCGGCGGCGAGGGCCCGCTGCGGCACGGCGGCGTGCTCCACGGCGTGAGCTTCGCGGTCCCGCGCGGCAAGCGCACGGCGCTGGTCGGGCCGTCCGGAGCGGGCAAGTCCACAATTCTGGCGCTGGTCGAGCGGTTCTACGACCCGCAGGCCGGCGAAGTCCGCTTCGGCGGGATGGATGTGCGGAGCCTCGACCGCGAGGCGCTGCGGTCGCAGATCGGCTACGTGGAGCAGGACGCTCCGGTCCTGGCCGGGTCCCTGCGCGACAACCTGACGCTCGCGGCGCCGGACGCGACCGATGAGGAGTGCATCGACGTGCTCCACGCGGTCAACCTGACCGAGGTGCTGGAGCGCAGCGAGCTCGGGCTCGGCGCACCGGTCGGCGAGGACGGCATCATGCTCTCAGGCGGCGAGCGCCAGCGCCTCGCGATCGCCCGCGCGCTGCTCGCCGCGCCGCCCGTGCTGCTGCTGGACGAGTCCACGTCGAGCCTGGACGGCCGCAACGAGCAGCTGATGCGCGAGGCGATCGACGCCGTTGCGGAAGACCGCACCCTCCTCGTGATCGCGCACCGCCTTTCCACGGTGGTGGACTCCGACCAGATCGTGGTCCTCGACCACGGCCGCGTCATCGGCACCGGAACGCACTCCGAGCTCGTCGAGACGACCCCCCTCTACCGCGACCTCGCCAAGCACCAGCTCCTCGTCTGACCGCCTCCCCCCATCGAGTACACGAAGAGTGCACGCTCCGAAGCCTGGGAGCGTGCACTCTTCGTGTACTCGACGGCGGGGTCAGGCGCGGAGGTGGTAGCGGAGGGACGCCAGCTCGGCGCGGAGGGCGGCGGGGACGCGGGAGCCGAACTGCGCGAAGAACTCCTCGGTGAGGTCGCACTCGGCGAGCCAGCTGTCCGCATCCACCTCGAACAGCGCCTCCACGTCGGCGGCCGGCAGGTCCAGCCCGTCGAGATCCAGCTCGTCCACGATCGGGAGCCGGCCGATCGGCGTGCCGACGCTCCCGGCGCTGCCCTCGACGCGACGGGCGATCCACTCGATCACCCGCGCGTTCTCACTGAACCCCGGCCAGAGGAACCGTCCATCCGCCCCCTTGCGGAACCAGTTCACCTGGAACACCTTCGGCGCGTTCTCCCCCAGCGCCTCCCCCATCTCCAGCCAGTGGGCCCAGTGATCGGCCATGTTGTAGCCGCAGAACGGCAGCATGGCGAACGGGTCGCGGCGCAGCTCACCGACCACGCCTTCGGCAGCAGCCGTCTTCTCCGAGGACACCGTCGCCCCGATGAAGACGCCGTGCCGCCAGTCGCGCGCCTGCGCCACCAGCGGGACGTTCGTCGCGCGCCGCCCGCCGAACAGGATCGCGTCGATCGGCACCCCGTCGAACGCGTCCCAGTCGTCCGCGATGGACGGGCACTGCGCGGCGCTCACGGTGAAACGGGAGTTCGGATGCGCGGCCGGGCGACCGCTGTCGGGCGTCCAGTCCTTCCCCTCCCAGTCGATGAGGTGCGCGGGCGGCTCGTCGGTCAGCCCCTCCCACCAGACGTCGCCGTCGTCGCGCAGTGCCACGTTGGTGAAGATCGTGTTGCCCCACAGGGTGTTCACCGCGGTGCGGTTCGTGCTCTCGCCGGTGCCGGGCGCGACTCCGAAGAAGCCTGCCTCCGGGTTGATCGCGCGCAGCCGCCCGTCCGGCCCCGGACGCAGCCAGGCGATGTCGTCGCCGATGGTCTCGACCGTCCAGCCCGGGATGCTCGGCTCGAGCATCGCGAGGTTGGTCTTGCCGCACGCCGACGGGAAGGCCGCGGCGAAGTGGAACACGCGTCCCTCCGGCGAGGTCACCTTGATGATCAGCATGTGCTCGGCCAGCCAGCCCTCGTCCCGCGCCATCGCCGACGCGATCCGCAGCGCGAAGCACTTCTTCGCCAGGATGGCGTTGCCGCCGTAGCCGGACCCGTACGACCACACCTCCCGCGTCTCCGGGAACTGGACGATGTACTTGGTCGTGTTGCACGGCCAGGCGACGTCCTCGTGCCGGACACCGGCGTCGTCGATCAGCGGCGCACCCACGCTGTGCACGGTCGGCACCCACGGCTGCCCGGCCTCGATGAGGTCGAGCACGGTCGTGGTCACGCGGGTCATCATCCCGAGGCTCACCACGACGTAGGCCGAGTCGGTGAGCTGGATGCCGACCTGCGAGATCGGGCCGCCGACCGGTCCCATCGAGAACGGCACGACATACATCGTGCGCCCGCGCATGCTCCCGGCGAAGACCTCCCGCAGCTCGGCGCGCATCCCCTCGGGCTCGCGCCAGTTGTTGGTCGGGCCGGCGTCGGCCTCGTCCCGCGAGCAGATGAAGGTGCGGTCCTCGACGCGTGCGACGTCGCCCGGATCGGTGCGGGCCAGGAAGCTGTTGGGCCGCCACTCCGGGTTGAGGCGGATCAGCTTGCCCTCGGCCACCAACTGCTTGGTGAGGCGGTCAGCCTCGGCGAGCGAGCCGTCGCACCAGACGACCTCGTCGGGCTGCGTCAGGGCGGCGATGTCGTCGACCCAGGCGCGCACGGCGTCCAGCCCGCCGGTCGGCGCGGCGTCGGTCAGGTCCAGCTCGGCGATGCTCATGAGGCGTCCTTTCGTCGAAAGAAGCGGTGATGCATCCAGCATCCGGGATGTTCCGCCCCGCGAACCCGAGAATTCTGCTGTAAGAATCGCAATTCTTTCGCTATCGTGAAGCCATGACCTCCGTGGACGCTGGCGACATCGACGTCGCTACTCTCGGGCACCGCATTCGCCACTTCCGGACGCAGCGGGGCATGACCCTCGACGACCTCGGCGCCGCAGCAGGCGTCGCGGCGAGCCAGCTGTCGCTGATCGAGAACGGGAAGCGCGAGCCGCGCATCTCGCTGCTCGCCTCCCTCGCCGCCGCCCTCGGCGTGCAGCCGGGGGATCTGCTGTCCGCCGAACCCCCGGACGAGCGCGCGGCCCTGGAGATCGAACTCGGCAGGGCGCAGCGCGGCTCCCTCTACGCCTCGCTGGGGCTGCCCGCGGTCAAGCCGACGAAGGGGACCCCGACCGAGACCCTGCGCGCCCTGGTCGGCCTGCACCACGAGCTCAGCCGCCGTGCCAGCGAGGCCATCGCGACGCCCGAGGAGGCCCGCCGCGCCAACACCGAGCTGCGCGAGCGGATGCGCGCGCAGGACAATTACATGCCCGAGATCGAGGAGCTGGCCGAGCAGCAGGTGCGCGCGTCGGGCCACGTCCGCGGCGCGCTCACGCACCGCGAGGTGAGCGTGATGGCCGAACGGCTGGGTTTCGAGCTCATCTACGTCAACGACCTCCCGCGATCCGCCCGGTCGATCACCGACCTGGAGAACGGGCGCATCTACCTGCCGCCGGCCTCCATCCCCGGCGGCCACGGCCTGCGCTCGATGGCGCTGCAGGCGATGGCGCACCGGCTGCTCGGGCACACCCGGCCCGCGTCGTACGCGGACTTCCTGCGGCAGCGCCTGGAGATCAATTACTTCGCCGCCTGCTGCCTGATGCCGCGGGAAGCCGCCGTCGCGTTCCTCCGGCAGGCGAAGAAGGAGAAGGACCTCGCGGTCGAGGACTTCCGCGACGCGTTCGGAGTGACACACGAAGCGGCGGCGCTGCGGCTGACCAACCTCGCGACCAGTCACCTGGATATGACGCTGCACTTCCTGCGGGTCGGCGATGACGGCGCACTGTACAAGGGCTACGAGAACGACGGACTGCCGCTGCCGACGGATGTGACCGGCTCCATCGAGGGCCAGGTCGTCTGCCGCAAGTGGGGAGCCCGCAGCGCGTTCACGCACACGAACCGCACCACGGAGCTGTACCAGTACACCGACACCCCCGCCGGGACGTACTGGTGCGCCACCCAGACCGGGACCACCGCGGAGGGCGGCTTCTCGATCAGCGTCGGGGTGCCGTTCGACGAGGCGAAGTGGTTCCGCGGCCGGGAGACGACCGCGCGGGCCGAGTCGCGCTGCCCCGACGAGTCGTGCTGCAAGCGTCCGGCGGCGGACCTCTCCGGACGCTGGGCGGGTAAGGCGTGGCCGAGCGCGCGCCTGCACGCGCACATCCTCTCCCCGCTGCCCCAGGGCTCGTTCCCCGGCGTCGACGACTCGGATGTGTACACCTTCCTCGAGGCCCACTCCGGGGCGTAGCCGGCCCCTACTTCGGCTGCATGCGGATGGCGCCGTCGAGACGGATGGTCTCGCCGTTGAGCATCGGGTTCTCGACGATGGCGCGCACGAGCTGCGCGTACTCGGCGGGGCGACCCAGGCGGGAGGGATGCGGGACCTGCGCGGCCAGCGAGTCCTGTGCCGCCTGCGGCAGCCCCGCCATCATCGGCGTCTCGAAGATGCCCGGGGCGATCGTCATGACCCGGATGAGGCTACGGGCGAACTCCCGCGCCAACGGCAGGGTCATCGCCGCCACCCCGCCCTTGGACGCCGAGTAGGCCGGCTGGCCGATCTGCCCGTCGAACGCCGCGACGGACGCCGTGTTCACGATCACACCGCGCTCCTCGCCCACCGGCTCGGTCTGCGCGATCGCCGCCGCAGCGAGCCGGACGACATTGAAGGTGCCGATCAGGTTCACCCGGATCACCCGCTCGAAGTGCTCCAGCGGGATCAGCCCGTCACGCCCGAGGACCTTCTCCGCCGTCGCGATGCCCGCGCAGTTGACGACGACCCGCAGCGGCGCGAGCCCGGACGCGGTGTCCACCGCGGCCTGCACCTGCTCCTCGTCTGTCACATCCGCGGGCACGAACCGCGCCTTCGGGCCGAGCGCGACCGCCGCCTTCTCTCCCTCCGACCGGGGGAGGTCGAGGATGACGACGTGCGCGCCCGCCTCGGCGAGCGCGTGCGCGGTGGCGTTCCCGAGGCCGCTGGCCCCGCCGGTGACGAGGGCCGAGCATCCGTCCAGCTGCATGGTTCTCCTTCGAATCGGTGAGTGGATGTGGCGTGCGCCGGTCAGCGCAGCACTTCGATGAGGGTGGCGTTGGCGGTGCCTCCGCCCTCGCACATGGTCTGCAGTCCGTAGCGGCTGCCCCGCGCCTCCACCTCGTTCAGGAGGCTGGCGAGCAGCCGCGTGCCGGACGAGCCCAGCGCGTGCCCGAGGGCGATGGCACCGCCGCGCGGGTTGAGCTTCGACGGATCGGCCCCGAACTCCTGCCGCCACAGCAGCGGCACCGGCGCGAAGGCCTCGTTGACCTCGTAGGCGTCGATCTCGTCCAGCCCGACGCCGCTGCGGTCGAGGAGTTTGCGGGTCGCGGGCAGGATGCCCGTCAGCATGAGCAGCGGGTCGCTCCCGGCGACCGCGAACGAGTGGAACCGGGCGCGCGGGCGCAGGCCCAGCCGCTTCGCGGCGTCCGCGCTCATGATGAGCGTCGCGGACGCGCCGTCGGTGAGCGGCGAGGAGTTGCCCGGGGTGATCTTCCATTCGAGCTCGGGGAAGCGCGCAGCCAGCCGGTCGGTGCGGAACACCGGCTGCAGCTGCGCCAGCTTCTCGGCCGTCGTCCCCGGCCGGATCGTCTCGTCCGCCACGACGCTTCCGGAGTCGGGCGTCGGTACCGCCACCAGCTCGCCGTCGAAGGCGCCGTTCGCCGCCGCCCACGCCGCGCGTCCATGAGACTCCGCCGCGTAGTCGTCGAGCTGCGCCCGGCTGAAGCCCCAGCGGTCGGCGATCAGTTCCGCAGCGACACCCTGGTTCACCAGCCCCTGCGGGTAACGGGCCTTCAGCAGCTCGCCGCCGAGGGACGCGCCCTGCACGTTGGAGCCCATCGGCGCACGGCTCATCGACTCGACCCCGCACGCGATGACCACGTCGTACGCGCCGGACAGCACGCCCTGCGCCGCGAACGCCGCCGCCTGCTGGCTCGATCCGCACTGCCGGTCGATGGTGACCGCCGGCACGCTCTCCGGGAACCCGGCGCTCAGCACCGCCGTGCGCGTGATGTTGCCGGCCTGCTCGCCGGACTGGGTGACGCATCCGCCGATCACATCATCGACGACCGCCGGATCGATGCCCGTGCGCGTGACAAGCTCGATCAGCACGCCCGCCAGCAGGTCGGCCGGGTGGATGTCGGACAGTTCGCCGTCCGGCTTGCCACGCCCCGACGGGGTGCGGATCGCGTCGACGATGACCGCCTCCGTGCGCGCCATGTCAGGCTCCGAACGGGTTCGGCGTCAGCGTGTACTTCGTATTGAGGTATTCATGGATGCCCTCGAACCCGCCCTCACGGCCGAGCCCCGACTGCTTCACGCCGCCGAACGGCGCCGCCGCGTTGGACACGACCCCGACGTTGAGGCCCATCATCCCCGTCTCCAGCCGCTCGATCATCCGCTGACCGCGGGCGAGGTCCTTGGTGAAGACGTACGAGACCAGCCCGTATTCGGTGTCGTTCGCGAGCCGCACGGCTTCGTCCTCGTCCGAGAACCGGATGATCGACAGCACCGGCCCGAAGATCTCCTGCCTCAGGATCTCGCTGCCCGGACGCACATCCGTCACCACGGTCGGCTCGAAGAACGTTCCTGTGCCGTCGACGCGGCCGCCGCCGGTGAGGACGGAGGCGCCGCGGGTGACCGCGTCCTGAAGCAGCGAGGCGGCCTTGTCGATCGCGTCCTCGTTGATGAGGGGACCGATCGTCACGCCCTCCTCCGTGCCGCGCCCGACGCGGAGCCCGTTCACGCGCTCGGTGACGCGCCGCGCGAACTCGTCGGCGACGGCCTCGTGCACGATGAACCGGTTGGCCGCCGTGCAGGCCTCGCCGATGTTGCGGAACTTAGCGAGCATCGCGCCGTCGACGGCCTTGTCGAGGTCCGCGTCGTCGAAGACGACGAACGGCGCGTTGCCGCCGAGCTCCATCGAGGTGCGCAGCACGTTCTCCGACGCCTGCTGCAGCAGCTTGCGGCCGACCTCGGTCGAACCGGTGAACGACAGCTTGCGGAGGCGGGAGTCCGCGATGATCGGCGCGGAGACCTTGCCGGACGTGGTCGTGGTGACGACGTTGAGCACGCCACCTGGGAGACCGGCGTCCTCCAGCAGCTTCGCGAAATAGAGCGTGGTGAGCGGGGTGAGCTCGGCCGGCTTGATGACCACGGTGCAGCCCGCGGCGAGCGCCGGAGCGATCTTGCGGGTGGCCATCGCGAGCGGGAAGTTCCACGGCGTGATCAGGAAGCACGGGCCGACCGGATGCTGGCTCACGATCATCCGGCCGGTGCCCTCCGGGTTCGCTCCGTAGCGGCCCTGGATGCGGACCGCCTCCTCGGAGAACCAGCGCAGGAACTCGCCGCCGTAGGTCACCTCGCCGCTCGCTTCCGCGAGCGGCTTTCCCATCTCGAGGGTCATGAGCAGCGCGAACTCGTCCCGGCGCTCCTGGAGCAGGTCGAACGCCCGGCGCAGGATCTCCCCGCGCTGACGGGCCGGCGTCGCCGCCCAGTCGTCCGCGGCGGCGACCGCCGCATCCAGGGCCCGGATGCCGTCCTCGGGCGACGCGTCGGCGATCTCCTTGATGCGGTCGCCGGTGGCGGGATCGAACACCGGGAAGGTGCCGGCCGATCCGGACGTCCACTCGCCTCCGATGTACAGCCCGTCGGGCACGCGCTCCAGCAGAGCGTTCTCATCCATCCGTCGCATCCTCCTGTTTCGTATCGTTCGTCGCGTCGTCGCTCGCCACGGCCGCCTGCACGAGCGGCGCTGAGCGGTGGTCGATGGCGGTGGTCAGGGCGATCACGGTCGACGTTCGCACGATCGCCGGATCGCTCGCGATGCGCCCGATCACGCGCTGCAGGTCGACGTTCGACCGCGCGACCGCGCGGATCATGAGGTCGCCAGGTCCGGTGATCGTGTGCACCTCCAGCACCTCGGGGATGCCGCTCAGGTGCTCGACGAGCTCTCGGCTCGGCCCGCCGTCGCCCTGGAGGTCGGCCGTCACGAACGCCGTCACGGGGAATCCCAGCCGTCCGGTGTCGACCGTCGGCGCGAAGTCCCGCACCACCCCGGACCGCTGCAACCGGTCGAGTCTCGCCTGCACGGTCCCCCGGGCCACCCCCAGCCGACGCGACGCCTCGAACACGCCCAGCCGCGGCTCAGCCGTCAGCAGCGCGATCAGCTCGGCGTCGAGCCTGTCGACCATGCGGCCCTCCTTCGGTCCTCGCACATCGTACGACGCAGGGTACGCGCTCAGGACGGTCTGATCGAAGCTCCCAGGAAGGGCAGGGCAGCCTGCTTGAACCCTCGCGCGCTCAGCGTCGTCACGTGGTTGCGCTTGGGCAGAGTGACGAGCTCCGCACCGAGCAGCCGTGCCGCCTCGTCCGCCCCGTAGGCGACCGGATCCGCGTCCCCCACCACGAGCATGGTCGGCACGGTGCTCGCCAGCGGCAGCGGATGCCGCGCCATTCCGGCAGCGCACGAGGCCAGCGCCTCGCGATCGACGCCGGGAGCCGTGCGCAGGGACGCGAGCAACGGCGCCAGCGGGCTGGATGCGTCGAGCATCGACGCGTCGTCGCGGAGCGCAGCCTGCACCGCGGAGACACCCCAGCGACCGAACTGCTCGACCGTCCCGACGCCGCCGACGACGAGACGGCGCACGCGCTGCGGCGCCCTCGCGACCAGCGCGAGAGACACCCAGCTGCCCATCGAGTAGCCGATCACGTCCACCCGGTCGACGTCCTGCTCGTCGAGCACGGCCACGAGGTCCTGCGCGAGCTGGTCCGGCGAGTAGGCGTCCGCGTCGTGCGGGGCGTCGCTGCCGCCGTGGCCCCGAAGATCGGGCACGATGGCGCCCCGACCGGCGTCGGCGAGAGCCTGCACCCATCCCGTCGCCTCCCAGGTCTGCGCGCCGTTGGAGGCGAAGCCGTGCACGAGCAGGACGGGATCGGCACCGGGGTGCCGGTCCACGTGGAGGTGGGTCATCCCCCCACTCTCGCCGACGCCTCCTCGGCGGGCAAGCGGGGCGCGTCGTCGACCTTCGCGCGCTCGACGTTGGTCCGGTCGCGCCACAGCTTCGACGGCCACCAGATGGCGCGGCCGATGTCGTACGACGCCGCCGGGACGAGCAGGGAGCGCACCACGACCGTGTCGAGCAGCACCCCGAACGCGACGATGAAGGCGATCTGCACGAGGAACAGGATCGGGATGACCGCGAGCGCCGCGAACGTCGCCGCCAGCACGATCCCGGCCGACGTGATCACGCTGCCGGTGAGGCCGAGACCGCGGAGGATGCCGGGCCGCGTCCCGATGTGAAGCGACTCCTCCCGCACACGCGTCATGAGGAAGATGTTGTAGTCCACGCCCAGCGCCACCAGGAAGACGAATCCGAACAGCGGCACCGACGCATCCGCGCCCGGGAACCGGAGGACGTCGTTGAAGACCAGCGCCGAGACCCCGAGCGCCGCGGCGTACGAGAGCACCACACTGCCGATCAGGAGCACCGGCGCCAGGATCGACCGCAGCAGCAGCATGAGGATCACGAGGATCACCGCGAGCACGATCGGGATGATCTTCATCAGGTCGCTCTGCGCGGTCTCGTTCGTGTCGAGCGCGATCGCCGTGACGCCGCCGACCAGCACCGAGCCGTCCGTCGACAACGTGCCGCGCAGGTCCCTGACGACCGACTCGGCCTTCGCCGAGTCCGGCTCGGAGGCCAGGGTCGCCTGGATGAGCACGTGCCCGTCCTTCACGACCGGCGTCGCGTCCGCGCCGGGGCGGCCCCCGCCGGTGTAGAAGGCCGCCGACGCGATCCCGTCGGCCTTCTCGGTCGCGGCGAGGACGGCGTCCCCGTCGGCCTCGGGCGCCACGATCAGCACGGGCGAGCCGGAACCGGCGTCGAAGTGCTTCGCCACGACGGCCTGGCCGTCGACCGCGTCGGACTGCGACAGGATCACATCCGTCTGCTGCACGCCGTTCGCCTTCAGCTGCGTCAGGCCCAGGGCGCACGCGGCGAGCAGCACGAAGGAGACGATCCACGTGACCCGCGGGCGGCGGGCGATCAGGCCTCCCACGCGGCGCCACAGCCCGTGCACGCCCTCCAGCCCGGTGAGCGTGACGCCCTCCGCGCGCTTCCGTGGCCGGCCGCCGACGACCGGTCGGAACGGCCAGAACGACGCGCGCCCGAACACCGCGAGCAGCGCCGGCAGGAGCGTGAGCGCGGAGAACAGCGAGAACACGATCCCGATGGCGGCGATCGGGCCGAGGCTCTTGTTCGAGTTGAGGTCGGAGAACAGCAGGCACAGCAGGGCGAGGATGACCGTCGCGCCGCTCGCGAGGATCGGCTCGAACGCGGCCTTCCAGGCGCGCAGGATGGCCACCCAGCGCGACGGCTCCTGCTCCAGCGCCTCGCGGTAGCGGGCGACGAGGAGCAGGGAGTAGTCGGTCGCAGCGCCGATCACCAGGATCGACAGGATGCCCTGGCTCTGCCCGGAGAGCTTGATCCAGCCCCACAGCGCGAACAGGTACACGAACACGATGGCGGCGCACAGCGCGAACACCGACGTGAACAGCACGAGGAACGGCAGCAGCAGCGCGCGGTAGACCAGCAGCAGGATGACGAACACCGCCGCGACCGCGACGAGGAGCAGGATGCCGTCGATGCCGCCGAAGGCGTTCACGAGGTCGGCGGTGAGCCCGGCGGGGCCGGTCACCCAGACCTTCGCACCGGCGGGGACGTTGTCCGCCGCGGCGGCCCGCAGGTCGGAGACCACCGTCTTGACCTCGTTCGAGTCGGAGACCGGCACGATGTACTCCACCGCCCGGCCGTCTTGCGACGGGATGGGGCCGGCGACGCTCGTCGTCTCGCCCTCGGGCGGCGCCTGGACGCCCTCCACCTTCCCGAGCGCGGCGGCGAGGTCGGCGTACGACGTGCCGAGCTCGCTCTTCGGGATCGTCTGGTCGGCCTCCACGACGACGATCGCCGGGATGGCGCCCGAGTCGGTGAAGCGCTTCTGCCAGTCCTGCACCTCGGTCGACTCGGCGCTGGCCGGAAGGAACGCCGCCTGGTCGTTGCTCGAGACGCCCGAGAGCTTGCCGAACGTCGGACCGCCGATCCCGGCGAGCGTCAGCCAGACCAGGATGAGGACGGTGGGCACGACGATCCGCAGCCACCGGGCGGGCTCGCGGATCGGACGCTTCTGGGCGGTCTGCGCCGGCTCGGTCGACACTTAGCCTCCTGATTACTAGATGAGCTAGCAATCAGGATAGCCGGAAGTACCGCGAGCGTCCACGCCCTCGGCCGTCAGTCGACGAGCTCGGCTCCGGCGTGCGCCAGCTCGGCGAGCGCGGCGCTCGACGTCGCCGGCGCGACCCCGGCGACCAGGGACGTCAGCACGCGCACCGAGCGCCCGTGCTCCAGCGCGTCGAGCGCCGACGCGCGCACGCAGTAATCGGTCGCGATCCCGGCTACATCCACCGTGTGGATGCCGTGCTGCTCCAGCAGTTCGTGAACCGTCGCGCCCGACTCCGTCCGCCCCTCGAACAGCGAGTAGGCGGGAACGCCCTGCCCCTTGTGCACGTGGTGGGTCACCCGATCCGTCTCGAACGCGGGGTGGTAGTCCGCGCCGGGCGTCCCGGCGACGCAGTGGACCGGCCAGCTGGTCTCGAAGTCGGGCTCGCGGTCGCCCGCGAAGTGGCCGCCGTTGTCATTGTCGGCGTCGTGCCAGTCCCGGCTGGCGACGATGATGTCGTACTCGTCGGCGTGCGCGCGGAGATGGTCGGTCACGCCCTGCGCGACCGCCGCTCCCCCGTCGACACCGAGGGCGCCGCCCTCGGTGAAGTCGTTCTGCACATCCACGATGAAGAGCGCCTTGCCCATCCGTCCTCCCGGGATCGGTCGTCGGCTGACCGCTCAGCCGTTGGAGAGGTTGTCTCCGCATTGGTAGAAACCGGCGACGAGGCTGTCGATCGCCTGCTTGGCGTTGTCGCCGACGTTCCCCAGAGCGAACACCGCGAACGTCAGCGGTGTTCCGTCGGCGGCGTTCACGATGCCGGAGAGCGTGTAGCCGTGGTCGATCCATCCGGTCTTGGCGAACACCGCGCCGCGAGCGACCGAGCTCGACCCGGTGAAGCGGTTGTAGCCCGGGCCGAGCGTGCCCGACTTCCCGGCGACCGGGAGGCCGTCGTAGACGACCCCGAGCCCGTTCTGGCGGTTCAGCACCTTGATGAAGAGCTGGGTGAGATACGACGGCGGCACCGCGTTGTCGTTGCTGAGGCCGGAACCGTCGGCGATGTGGATGCCGGAGGTGTCGATCCCGTAGCCCTTGAGCCCGGCGAGCACGCCGGCATTGAGGGCGTCGAAGGTGTTGCCCGCGCCGTTCTTGATGGCGACCAGACGGGCCAGCTCCTCCATGATCGTGTTGTCGGAGACGCGCATGGCCTGGTCGATCAGGGTGGTCACCGGCTGCGACTGCACGACGCCCAGCTGGCGCGCGCCCGCCGGGGCGACGCCCTGGCTGACGCCGACGCTCGTGCCGAGGTACTGCTGGAAGTACTGCACGGCGCGAGCAACCGGGTCGGTGCTGCGCGGCGACTCCACCGCGGTCGGGTCGTCGCGGTCGCCGTCGACCATGAGGGAGGTCATGTACGGGGTCGAGCCCTCGACGACGCGCTCCTCGCGCTCGTCCCAGCTGGGCTGCCAGAACGGCGCACCGAAGAGGGACGCGTCCACGACGATCGAGGTGATCGGCTGGCCGCCTATGGCCTGCTTCACCTGGTTCGCGAGGTCCTGGATCTTCGGGGCACCGGTGTAGAACGACGCCTGGCCGTCCGGGAGGCGCGAGAGGGTGACGTCCCCTCCGCCGACGATGACGACCTGGCCCGGAGTGCTGCCCGCGACGACGGTGGTCGCGACGCGGTAGTCGGGACCGAGGGTGGCCAGTGCGGCCGCCGACGTCAGCGTCTTCAGCACGGAGGCGGTGGGCGCCGGCTTCACGCCGTTGCGGTCGAACAGCGTCTGACCGGTCTTGGCGTTGACGACCTGCGCCTCGAGCGTGCCGAGGCGGCCGTCCGCGGCCAGGCCGGCGACCGAGCAGGTGCGGATGCGCGTCGCCGCCGCCTGGTTCGCGGGGACGGGACGGGCGGGGTCCACCGTCGGGGTGGGGGTCGGCGTGGCCGAGCGGGTCGGCGTCGGCTTCGCCGTCGCCGTCTCGGGCGCACCGGCCGCCGCCGCGGGAGCGCCCACGGTGGCGCCCAGTGCGACGCTGCCCGTGCCGAGCAGCAGGAACGCGACGGCCGCGGCGGCGGCCATCCAGGTCTTGGGGTGCTTCCGGATCGCGGCCATGGCCCCGGCGGCGACGCCGGCGGCACCGGCGGGTCGGGCGGCGGCTCGGCGTCCCGAACCCGTCGTCGTGGGCGGCTCCGATTCGTGCATCCGGGTATGCTACCTGGGCTTTCTGAATGCTGCGATTTCGCTTTGCGCCCGATCTGGAACCATCCGGGCACGTCCGGACAGTAGAGGGTATGAGCACGGATGAGTTCGACGAGGCCGCGGCCTGGTCGTCGGCACGCGGCGGGGACGGCCCCGCGTTCGCGTCGCTGTTCGACCGGCACCGCGACCGCGTCTTCGGCCACGCGCTGCGGTTGACGCGCCAGCCGCACGACGCCGAGGACGTCACGGCCGCCGTCTTCCTGGAGGCGTGGCGCAAGCGCGAGTCGGTGCGGCTGGTCGACGGATCCATCATCGGCTGGCTGCTCGTCACGACGAACTACGTCGCACGCAACCACGCCCGCGGCCTCCGGCGCTACCGGTCCGCTCTCGCGAAACTCCCGACGCCGGCGCCGCAACAGGACCACGCGCCAGAGGTGGACGCCACCCTCGACGGCGCCGGTCGCGACCGGCAGGTGCGGGAGGCGTTCGCGAAGCTCAGCAAGCGCGACCAGGACGTCATCACCCTCTGCGTGCTCGAAGAGCTGACCACCGCGCAGGCCGCGGAAGCGCTCGGGGTGCCCGAGGGGACGGTCAAGTCCCGCCTCTCCCGCGCCCGCGCCCGGCTGGCGACACTCGCCTCTCCGCTGGCGGACGCATCCGATACCGACACCACGATCCTCGAAGGAGGTGCACGATGAGCACCACGGACTTCACCCCCGAGCGCAGCGCCGCCATCCGGCAGCTGCTGATCGACACCGTCGCCGACGAGCCGCGCCGCCGCAAGCGCCTCCAGATCCTGCTGACCAGCGTGCTCTCCGGCGTCGCGATCGTGCTCGCCGGAGGAACGGCCGCCCTCGCGCTGTCGGGAGTCATCCACCTCGGCGGGGGCGAGACGCCGCCGGCGCCCGTGCCGACGCCGACGCAGACGGTCACGCCGACGCCGACGCCCACGCCGACACCGACGCCCACGCAGCGACCGATTGCAGTGCAGACGTCGCCGATCGCACCGCACGATGTCCTCTCGACGCCTGGTACGCCCACCTGGTCCGTGGATCTGCCCGGTTACCAGTACAGCTGCCAGCAGCAGACGAACTACAACATCGCGGACGGGCTGGCCTTGTTCGGCGTCAGCTCGAACCAAGGACCCAGCAGAGTCGACTGTCCGATCGGGGAGGGCGTCTCCTCACTCACCATGGTCGACACGACGACCGGCCGCATCGTCTGGTCACGGACCTGGAACTGGCAGGACGACCGTGGGTACGGCACGCTGCTCACCATCCTCGGAACGTCCAACCGCGCACTCCTCGACGATCAGAGCGGCACGACGGGGCCGCGCGACATCATCGACCTCGCAACCGGGGAGACCGTCGCGACCCTGCCTCCCGGCCTCGGTGAGTACATCGCCGGCAGAATGAGTCCGATCTGGGATGCGAGCGGCGAGGTGATCTGGTCGCAGCCGGTGCGGGATGCGGCCGGAGCGATCGCGGCCATCGACGTGCAGCGCGTGGATCCGCGCGATCTGGCCTCAGCGAAGTGGAAGACACGGGTGAGCGCGGTTGAGCTCGGTCGAGCGGAGATCGGCTTCGCAAGCGATGGAGTCGTCCCGTATACCTACCAGAGCCCCACGAACGGGTGGAGGGCATCCCTGCTCGATCTCCGCACGGGAGAGCTCTCCGGCCCGGAGACCACCGATGGCGCCTATGCCGACGCATGGATCAGCGATTCCGTCCTCGTGCAATACCGCGGGTTCGGTGCCGACAACACTCCGACGATCATCGCGGGTGTCGATCGGCGCACGGGAGACACGCTGTGGACCAAACCGTTCGAGCATGGCGCGTCGATCGGCGGGCTTCGCGATCCTGCCTCCCAACCAGGCTGGTTCGCCCAGGCCGGGCGGGGAACACCCTCCGGAGACCTCGTCCTGATCAGCCCGCACTCGCTCACGCTGTTCGACGAGCAGACCGGCTTGGCGAGCATGACGGCCGACGTGACCCACTGCGGGCTCCCGGAATGGTACTGGGGAAACGGTTCACCCGACGTCGAGGCGGACGCCGCTCGAAACTCCATCGTCATGGTCCTCGGCGCGGGGAGAACCTGCTCCATCGATCGCCAGACCGGAGCGCCCACGCCGCTACGAGATCACGAAGGCACGGGATGGCCTCTGTTCGGGCCGACACTGACCTACATCGACGACTGGCGGGCGGACCGCGACGGAACCGGCAGCGC
Organism: Leifsonia sp. NPDC077715; assembly: GCF_040686855.1. NCBI lineage: Bacteria > Bacillati > Actinomycetota > Actinomycetes > Micrococcales > Microbacteriaceae > Leifsonia > Leifsonia sp. NPDC077715. Next base: position 992,347 of record NZ_JBFBOG010000002.1, on the reverse strand, counting down.
CTACGACAGGGCGGCCGACCGGACCGTGTGGAGCATCCCCGTGCGGCCAACCGAACAGTGGTACTTCGCGGGCGGCAGGCTCATCCGGCAGATCGGCAACCACATCGAGTCGATCGGCTGACACAGACCGGGGGGAGAAAAAAGGGGGAAACAGGGGGACGGCGAACGGCCCGCGGATCGGGGGAACTGCGGGCCGTTCGTCATTTCTTCTTCTTGTGCAGCGCGTCCGGCTTGTGCACAGCCTCCTTGCCGCTCTTGTCGCTCTTCACGAGGTACTGCGGGTCGTCCTTCGACGCCTTCACCGTGCGGCCCGCCGCGTCGGTGTCCTCGGTGATCTTCTTCTCGACCTCGCCCGGCACATCCACTCCGTGGGAGGACCACTCGACGTGGTCGCCGCGCTTCAGTTCATCCGCCATGCTCGCAGCCAACCACCGCCCGGCGACGGGCGCCAGGCCGGAGGATCGCGAGTGCCGCTCTCCTTCGTCCTGGTCACCACCACGATCGGACGCCGGGCGCCCGGCTCACGGGACGGCGGAGACCAGGTAGTCGTCGAACCGGAACGTGACCGGCGTCGTCGTCGCAGCGCCAGAGACGTAGGCGCGCAGGCCCACCGATCCGGCGGACTGCAGGCCGGCCGTGGAATCGGACACGCTCACCTGCCACGCGGCGGGCTCCGCCTGCGCGGCCGGCCACACCTTCGCCTGGAACACGGTCGGCGACGTCCCCACCGCCTGGACGCGGAGCTTCAGCTGCGTCCCGGGCGTGTACGTCACCCCGGGCACCACGGCGGCCGTCAGGGTCGTCCCGCTCCGCAGAAGCTGCGCCTGCACCGCGCCCGAGGAGCTGATCCAGGCGCGGCCATCATAGGATGCCGAACCGACCTGCCGCGCCAGGGCGGAGGCGAACACACCCCCACCGGTCGGCGCGACATCCGTCGTGAACGTCACGGTGGAGTCCGTACGCGTCGATGACACGGAGCCCAGGGTCTGGATGAGCGTACCGCCGGCGGCGTCCACCATCTGCCCCACTCCCGAGGCGACCGAGAAGGAGGTGGCGCTGCCGGACGCCGTCCAGGCGCCGCCCGCGTCGGCGCTCCCCCAGCCTCCGGAGACCGTCCGCTGGAAGGCGTCGCGCGCCAGTGCGGTGGTGGTGCCCGAGGTCACGGTGATCGACTTCGATGTGGTCGAACTCGCGCCGCCGTTGTCTGTCACCTTGAGGGTCGCCGTGTAGGTGCCCGCGGCCGCGTAGGTGTGCGACGTGGTCGATCCGCTCGCCGTGCCGCCGTCACCGAAGGTCCAGGCGTAGGAGGCGATGGAGCCGTCGGGATCCGAGGACGCGCGTCCGTCGAACGACACGCTCAGTCCACTGGCGGTCGCGCTGAACGACGCGATCGGCGGCTGATTGCCGGTCCCGCCCGCGATGAGGACGCTGTTGCCGGTCACCGCGGTGCTGTTGCCGTCCGGGTCCGTCACGGTGAGCGTGTACGTGTGCCTGCTGCCCCCGGCGAGGCCGGTGTCGGTGAATCCCATGGACGGACGGCTCCAGAACTGCGAACCCTGGGTCACCTGGTACACGGGATGCGCGGTGTCGCCGTCGCGGGACAGCTTGTACGTCAGGTTCTGGTTGTCCATGTCGAACGTCGCCTGCCAGGTGATCCGCGCCTGACCGGCCGTCGACGAGGTCGCGTTCGGTGTCATGGCCGTGTTGTTGTTGGGGCCGAAGGTGCTGCGGGAGACATCGTCCATCGCGAAGCGGGTGAGCCCGTACTGCGCCTTGCCGTTCACATACGGGAATTCTCCGCCCACCACGACATAGCGGCTGTCGCCCGCGATAGACCAGGTGGCCTGCCCTTGCCCGGTGAACGTCCCGCTGCCGAAGTCGGGGTACCAGGTCAACGGACTCGGCGCCGGCTGCCCGCGGAAGTTGGCGTAACTCCTGTTGCCGTCATTGGTCAGCGTGTGCGTGGCGGCCTTCGAGAAGCCCAGCGCATGGTGGTACGTGCGGGGATTCGTCTCCGGGAAGCCGCCCACGTTGCTGCACATGTGCGGGTGGCCGACGGCGTAGAGAACGTTTCCGATCGGGGCGACCGAGTAGGTGTCGCCGTGGCAGTCCTCCAGCCAGACCAGGGACCCGGTCGTTGCGTCCGCGGAGAACGCGCCCTCCAGGTTCCCGCCGCTTCCGAAGACGTAGCCGCTGCCGTACACGCGGTCGGAGGTGGCGGCGAGCGAGGTGATCGCCGCGTTGTCCCCCGCATCCCGGACGATGGAGTTGACCGGGAACGAGAGGGCGGCGCCGGTGGTCGCGTCCAGCTTGGCGAGCCCGTAGTGCGAGGCGCCGTTGACGTTCTGGAAGGCGCCACCCGCGTACACCCGCGTGCCGTCGGGGCTCACGGCGAGCGAGGTGACCGTATAGTCGGCGGAAGCGTTCCAGGATGACACCAGGGAGCCGTCGGACGCGTTCAACTTGGCCAGGCGCGTCCGCGTCGACCCGTTGACGCTCGTGAAGGTCCCACCGATGTAGACCGCGGTGTCGGTGGCCGCGATACCGGCCACCTGGCTGGATACGGTCGGACGGAACGAGCTGACGATCTGGCCCGTCGACGTATTGATCGCGACGATGCGGTAGTAACTCGCGCCGTTCGCGGTCGTGAAGTCGCCCCCGACGTAGACCCGGGTGCCGTCGGGCGAGGCCGCGACCGTCTTCGCCTGGGCGTTGAGCTGGACGTTCACTGCGGTGTTGAGCGCGCCGGTCGTGACGTTGTAGGCGAGGAAGTTGTTACGGGGCGTCGTGTTGCTGCCGGCAGGCGAACCGGCTGGCCGCGCCGTGGTGAACTTGCCCGCGACATAGACGGTGTCGCCGACGACCTTCTGCTGCCACGCCACCCCGTCGATCTGCACGGTCGGCAGGGCGCTCGCGCCGACGGTCGGAGGCGTCGCGGGATTCGTGGGGTCCGCTGGTTGGGTGTCAGCGGAAGCGGGGAGCGAGGCGCTCAGCCCTCCTGCGACCAGGAGCAGCGCTCCCAGCGCTGCCGTGACGATGCCGATTCGGGTTCGGCGTGACTTCTGGTTCGGGTCCATAGCAGCCTCAGCAGATGTGATTGATTCTCAGCTTTTGGCTAGCGTACGCCGAGTCGAGCGCATCGGCGAAGGAAAATATGCGATCGAAGTCACATTGGAGGAATGGAGCCGCCCAAGGGAATCGAACCCTTGACCTTCTCATTACGAGTGAGATGCTCTGCCGACTGAGCTAGGGCGGCGTGGGCCGGGCTTCCGCTCGGCGCACAGTCAGATAGCTTACCCGATCCGGCGGCCCGGTGACGACCAGGTGGCCGCGGAGCTCAGCGAACCTGCGTGCCGAGCGCGGACAGCTGCTGGAACGAGCTGCGCAGTCGGTCGGAGAGCGGCTCGACGCCGCCGTGATCGGCCCAGCACGACCAGGCGTGCCGCATCCCCGCGAAGGCGACGTAGGTGACCAGCCGGGCGCGCTGATGCAGGACTTCCGGGTCGTCGACGAGTTCCGGGTCGTCGTGGGCGAGGCGGCGTTGCACGATGCCGCTCAGCGCGTCCTCGAACTTGTGCATGCTCGCCATCCGCAGGGCGAAGAGCTCGGGATTGTCCTTCAGCAGCGCGCGGCGCATCGTGTGCAGGCGATGCATGCTCGCCGGATCGGCGCCGTCGGGTTCAGCGCCGGCGTCGCCCCGGGTCTCTCCGCTGGTGTCTCCGAGATCGATCGCGGCGACCAGGAGCGTGCTGATCCCGTCGAGGATCGGCTCCTCGGGGCCCGCGGTCACGAAGCGCTCGATGCTCTGCTCGTCCGGCAGCTCGGGGAGCTCGCCGATGATCGCGGACTCCTTCGACGGGAAGTAGTTGAAGAAGGTCCGCGGCGACACGTTGGCGACGTGGCTGATCTCGTCGATGGTGACGCGGTCGAAGCCGCGCTCGCTCGCGAGCTCGACCGCGGCGAGCTGGATGGCGCGTTTGGTGGCGATGCGCTTGCGCTCGCGGAGACCCAGCTCGTTGAGCGTGGATTCGGTGGCCGGAGAAGACACGGAACCGATTATTTCATCGTCTGCAAAATTGCACCACTCGTCAGCAGGTCTTGCCGTCGGCGGGGACGGTGCCGTGGACCAGGAAGTCGTCCACGGTGCCGTTCACGCAGGAGTTCGACTTGTTGTAGGCGGTGTGGCCTTCGCCCTTGTAGGTGAGCAGATGGCCGTTCTGCAGTTCGGACGCCAGGTTCTTCGCCCACACGTACGGGGTGGCGGGGTCGTTGGTCGTGCCGACGACGAGGATGGGCGCCGAGCCGGCGGCCGAGATCGGGCCGCGCTGAACGGTGGTCTTGTACGGCCAGTTCGCACAGCCGATGTCGCCGTAGGCCATGTACGGGCCGATGACCGGCGCCGCCTTCGCCAGCTCCGCCGCCTGCGCGCGCATCGTGGCCGGATCGGCATCGTAGGTGTAGTCGAGGCAGTTGATCGCGACGAACGCCTCCGTCGAGTTGTCGGAGTAGGTGCCGTCGGCGTTGCGGTCGTTGTACGTGTCGGCGAGCGTGAAGGCGACGCTTGCGCTCCCCTGCATGACCGACTCGAACAGCTTGTCGAGATACGACCACGCCGTCGCGTCGTAGAGCGGCGTGATGATGGCGGTGACCAGGGTGTTGGCTCCGAGCTCGCGCCCGTCGGAGTTCCGGATCGGGCTCTTGTCGACCGACGCGAGAAGCTGGGCGATCGTGTTCATCGCGTCGTCGACCGTCCCACTGAACGGGCAGTCCTTCTGCGTGAGGCAGCTCTTGAGGTAGGCGCGCAGCGCGCTCTCGAATCCCTTCGCCTGCACCTGCGTGACCTCGAAGTTCGAGGCCGCGGGGTCGAGCGCACCGTCGAGGACGAGGCGGCCGGTCTTGCCCGGGTAGAGACCCGCGTACACCGCACCCAGGTAGGTGCCGTACGAGTAGCCGAGGTAGTTGAGCTTCTTGTCGCCGAGGGTGGCGCGGAGGAGGTCGAGGTCGCGCGCGGCGCTGACCGTGTCGACCTCGGGCAGCGGCGCACCCGTGTTCTTCTGACATGCCGCGCCGAAGTCCTTGGCCACCGTCGTGTTCTCGGCGATCCACTGGTCGGACCCGCGCTCGCCCGGCGTGATGCCGTAGAGGTACTGGTCCATCTGAGCGGCGTCGTAGCACTTCACTGCGGTGGAGCGGCCGACTCCTCGGGGGTCGAAACCGACGATGTCGAAGTGGTCCTGCAGGGTGGCGTCGGCGACGAAGTCGACCGAGTCCTTGACGAAGTCGAATCCGGACGCGCCGGGGCCGCCGGGGTTCGTCAGCAGGGATCCCTGCTTCGTCCCCTTCGCCGGCTGCCGGATCAGTGCGAGCTCGATCTGCCCCTTGCCGGGGTCGTTCCAGTCGAGCGGGGCCTTCGCCGTCGCACACTGCTTGCCGCCGTCGCACGACTTCCAGGTGAGGATCTGGTCGTAGAACGGCGCGAGCGCCGCGGAGACCTTCTCCGGAGCAGGCGTCGAGCTCGTCGGCGCCTTGGCCGGCAGGAACCAGGTCACGCAGCCCGTGAGGGTCAGTGCGAGGACGGCGGCGATGGCGATCACGGCGGTCCGGACGGCGCTCCGGGAGGTCACAGGTCGGTCCCCTTCCGCGCGTTCGCTCCGCGCAGGATCGTGGTCAGCATGGCCTCCAGCGCGAGGGCCGGGGCGACATTGCCGTCGATGCGCTCACGCGCCGTCGTGACGGCATCCATCGCGGCGAGCGTAGCGGCCGGAGTCGTGTGCGTGCTGAGAGCGTCGAGCTCCCGTCGCAGCTCGCGATTCACCAGCTCGCTGTCGCTGCCGAGCTGCAGCATCATCACATCCCGGTACAGGGAGAGCAGGTCGACGAGGATGCGGTCGATCCCGTCGCGGAGGCTGCGCGTCGCGCGCCGCTTCTGGTCCTCCTCCAGCTGGCGCAGCTGCCCGCGCAGCGCGGGAGGAATGGTACCGCCGGGCTCGATGCCGAGCGAGCGCAGCGCGTGCTCCCGCTCCTCCGCGTCGCGCTCCTCGGTGATCGCCTTCGCGTCGGCCCCCGCGATCTCGAGCAGCGTCGCGGCCGCGAGCACCGCGTCGGACACCGACCGGATGCCCAGAGCCAGCTCCAGTGTCTGCTCCCGGCGCCGGCGGGCCTCTTCGTGGGTCGCGAGGCGGTGCGCCATGCCGATGTGGCTCTGCGCGTGGCGGGCGGCGCGTTCCGCGGTCTCGGCGTCGACGCCGTCGCGACGCTGGATCAGCTCGGCGACGTCCGCGACGCTCGGAACCCGCAGACGGACGGTGCGGACCCGGGACCGGATCGTGGGCAGCAGGTCGGCGTCGCTGGGCGCGCACAGGATCCACACCGTTCGCTCCGGCGGTTCCTCCAGCGCCTTGAGCAGCACGTTGGACGTGCGCTCGGTCATGCGGTCGGCATCTTCGATCACCATCACGCGGTAGCGCCCCACCGACGGTGCGAACTGCGAGCTCGCGACGAGGGAGCGGACCTCGTCGATCGAGATGATGACGCGCTCGGTGCTGAGGACCGCGAGGTCGGGGTGGGTGCGGGCGTCGACCTGGCGGCGTGTGGCGAGGTCGCCCTCCGGCGTGCCGGGGCTGAGAAGGGCGGTGGCGAAGGCGTAGGCCAGGTTGGAGCGGCCGGAGCCCGGCGGGCCGGTGATCAGCCAGGAGTGCGTCATCCCGCGCGAGGGACCCGCACCGCTCGCAGAGCCCTCCGCCGTGGAGGCGACGGCAGAGCCTTCTGCGGCGGCGCGCACGATCGCGATCGCGTCGTCCTGCCCCGTGAGCTCGTCCCAGACCGTCATGCTCTCCAGGCTAGCTGGCACCGCGGACACCTTTCGCTCGTGTCCGGATCCTGTGGATAAGTCAGACCCGGCCCGCGAGACGCCGGCGGATGTCGGCGGCGATCTCGTCCACCGGACGGCCGGCGTCGACGACCAGGAACCGCTCGGGCTCGGCCTCGGCGAGCGCCAGGTAGCCGGCACGGACCCGCGCGTGGAAGTCGGAGCGCTCGGCCTCCAGCCGGTCGTAGCGGGTGCGCGAGGCGTCGAGGCGCGCGCGGGCCGCGTCCTCGTCGAGGTCGAGCAGGATCGTGAGGTCCGGAAGCAGCCCTTCAGCTGCCCACAACGACAGCTCGCGGATCTCCGTGGCATCCAGCACGCGACCTGCGCCCTGGTAGGCGACGGAGGAGTCGAGGTAGCGGTCCTGGAGGACGACCTCACCCCGGGCGAGCGCCGGTCGCACGACCGTGGCCACGTGGTGCGCCCGGTCGGCGGCATAGAGGAGCGCTTCGGCGCGAGGCGCGATGTCGCCGCGATGGTGCAGCACGATCTCGCGGATCTCGACCCCCGCGTCGGTACCGCCCGGTTCCCGCGTGCGGACCACGGTCCGCCCGAGCCCGGTCAGCCACTCCTCGAGCAGGGCGGCCTGGGTCGACTTGCCCGTGCCGTCCCCGCCCTCGAGGGTGATGAAGAGCCCGCCGGTCACTCGGCGGACTTCTTCGCGGCCGCCGATCGCGTCGTGGCCGGCTTCGTGGCGGCGGTCTTGGAGGCCGTGGTCTTCGTCGCCGTCTTCTTGGCCGCGGTCGTCTTCGCGGTGCTCGCCTTCGCAGGTGCTTTCCGGGCCGGCTTCTTGGCCGGGCCCTTCGCGCGCTTGTCGGCCAGCAGCTGCACCGCTCGATCGAAGTCGACCTCGTCCACCGTCTCGCCGCGCGGGATGGTCGCGTTGGTCTCCCCGTCGGTCACGTACGCACCGAAACGGCCGTCCTTGATCCGGATCGGCTTGCCGCTGACCGGGTCGGCGTCGAACTCCTTGAGCGCGCTGGACGCCCGGCGGTTGCCGTACTTCGGCTGCGCGAACAGCTCGAGCGCACCCGCCAGGTCGACGTCGAAGATGTCGTCCTCGCTCGGCAGCGACCGGGTGTCCGTGCCCTTCTTCAGGTAGGGCCCGTAACGGCCGTTCTGCGCCTGGATCTCGTCGCCGCTCTCGGGATCCGCTCCCACCACGCGCGGAAGGCTGAGCAGCTTCAGCGCGGTGTCGAGATCGATCGTCGCGAGGTCCATCGACTTGAAGAGCGAGGCGGTGCGCGGCTTCTCGGCGGCCTTCTTCGGCTTCTTGACCGGCTCGGTCACCTCACCCGTGGCCGGGTCGACTGCTGCCTCGTCCTCCGGGTCGGCTTCGGTCACGTAGGGTCCGAAACGCCCGTCCTTGGCGAGCACCAGCTTGCCGTTCTCCGGGTTGGAGCCGAGCACGCGGTCGGTCTGCACGGGCGCCTCAATCAGTTCGCGCGCCTTCGCCGGGGTGAGTTCGTCGGGCGCCAGCTCCGGCGGGATGTTGACCCGCCGCGGCGTCGCGTCCGGACCCGCGTCGGGTTCGGCCACCTCGAGGTACGGCCCGTACTTGCCGATGCGGAGCGTCACACCGTCGTCGATGGCGATCGAGTTGATGCTGCGCGCATCGATCTCGCCGAGGTTATCGATGACCCGACGGAGTCCCTTGTGCTTGCCGCTTCCGAAGTAGAAGCTGTTCAGCCAGTCGACCCGCTCGGCCTCGCCGTCGGCGATCCGGTCGAGGTCGTCCTCCATCTCGGCGGTGAAGTCGTACTGCACCAGGTCGCCGAAGTAGTCCTCCAGCAGCCGGACCACCGAGAACGCGACCCAGCTCGGGACGAGCGCCTGGCCACGCTGCGTGACGTAGCCGCGGTCGATGATCGTCGAGATGATGCTCGCGAACGTCGACGGGCGACCGATCCCCAGCTCCTCGAGCGACTTCACCAGGCTCGCCTCGGTGTAGCGCGGAGGCGGTGTGGTCTCGTGCCCGTCGGCCGCCACATCCTGGACGGTCAGCGGCTGCTTCTCCGTGAGGGGCGGCAGCTTGGCCTCGGCGGAGTCGGAGGCGTTGCGCTCCTCGTCCTTGCTCTCCTCGTAGGCGTTGAGGAAGCCGCGGAACGTGATGACCGTGCCGCTCGCGGTGAACTCCGCGATGGTCCCGTCGAGCGGGCCTTCGGCGACGCGCGCCTCGACGGTCACGGACGCGGTCTGTCCCTTGGCGTCCGCCATCTGCGAGGCGACGGTCCGCTTCCAGATGAGGTCGTAGAGTCGCAGCTCGGGGCCGCGGAGCGAGCGCTCCAGTTCGGCGGGCGTGCGGAACGTCTCGCCGGAGGGACGGATCGCCTCGTGCGCCTCCTGGGCGTTCTTGCTCTTCGACGCGTAGGTGCGCGGCTTGTCCGGCACCGTCTCGGGACCGTAGAGCTTCGCGGCCTGCGAACGCGCGGCGTTCGTCGCCTGCTGCGACAGCGACGCGGAGTCGGTGCGCATATAGGTGATGTAGCCGTTCTCGTACAGCGACTGCGCGACGCTCATCGTCTGGCGTGCGGAGAACCGGAGCTTGCGCGCCGCCTCCTGCTGAAGCGTGGACGTGGTGAACGGCGCCGCGGGCCGGCGCGAGTACGGCTTGGAGTCGACCTTGGAGACGGTCACAACCGTGCTGGGCGCGCTGATCGCCGCGGCGAGCGCCGTCGCCGAGGCCTCGTCGAGCGTCCGGGCGTCGGACGTGAGGCGCCCGTGGTCGTCGAAGTCGCGTCCGGTGGCCACGCGGGTGCCGTCGAGGCGGGCGAGCCGCGATTCGAAGGCGTTCGCGTCCTCAGGTGCGAGGCGGGCCGTGAGACCCCAGTAGGAGGCTGGGACGAACGCAAGGCGCTCGCGCTCCCGGTCGACCACGAGACGGGTCGCGGCGGACTGCACCCGGCCGGCGGAGAGGCCGGGGCCCACCTTGCGCCAGAGGACCGGCGACACCTCGTAGCCGTAGAGGCGGTCGAGGATGCGACGGGTCTCCTGGGCGTCGACCAGCGCCGTGTCGATCTCGCGGGTGTTGTCGCGTGCCTTCTCGATGGCCTCGCGGGTGATCTCGTGGAACACCATGCGCTTGACCGGCACCTTCGGCTTCAGGACCTCGACCAGGTGCCAGGCGATCGCCTCTCCTTCGCGGTCCTCATCCGTCGCAAGGAGGAGTTCGTCGGCGTTCTTGAGGGCGCGCTTGAGGTCGGCGACCGTCTTCTTCTTCTGGTCCGACACGACGTAGTAGGGCTCGAACTCGTTCTCCACGTCGACGGAGAATTTGCCGAGCGAGCCCTTCTTCAGCTCCGGAGGCAGGTTCTTGGGCTCGATGAGGTCGCGGATGTGCCCCACCGAGGCCATGACCTCGTAGCCGTCGCCCAGGTATTGGGCGATCGACTTCACCTTGTTCGGCGACTCGACGATGACGAGCTTCTTCGTGTCGGGCACGTGACTCCTCTTAAATATGCACACGCTGTGTCGTCCACAGCTGACGGCGACGTCCACGACTGGACCGGTGTGGCGCGCTCCCCCGGCGGCGTCGGTCCACGTCATGCGTGATCCGTCGTCCGACAGGCAAACCATACACACCTTCGCCGCTCATCCACCTAATCAGGCCAGGGCCGTTCGCCCTGGGCGCAGTCCCCCGCCTCCCGCCGGACAGCCGCCGTGGGGTGGGTGACCCCCTTTTCGACGGCCGCCCCACGGAGGATGATGTCAGCATGGCAACGACGATGACGTACACCGCCAAACTGATCGACGGCCCCCTCGAAGGCAAGACCATCTCGACCGGATTCCTGGACTCCGGAGACGCCCGGCCGCGCCTGGAGATCTCAGCTCCCGCGGGCTCGAAGCACTACCTCTATATCCGCGCCTCCGGCACCGAGCTGGAGTACGCCTCGGACGACGGCGCAGGCCACCAGCCGACCGCCGTCTCGTACCGCTATCTGGAGACCGTCTTCGACTGACCCGCACCGTCACGGCGGCTCCCGCGGACCGGCGCGTGCCGACGCCGTGGCGTGCCACGCCAGGAACGGGGTGGCCGTCGTGACGGTGACGACCGTCCCCTCCTGCTCGCACGCCGCCAGCGTGGCGCCGTTCGCCTCGGCCACATGACCGGCCGCATCGCACGGAACGCCGGCGACCCGCCCGACCGCGGCGTCCGCCGCGGCGAGCGCCGCCAGATCGGCAGCAGCCGCAGCTCGCGCCTGGGCGGCACTCGCACCGACCACGGTCATGCCCCCACCTGCCACCGTCACCACGACGCACGCGATGCCCAACCCGAGCAGGGATCCAGAACCCGCGTCGTCACGCCACGGGGGCTTCACGGTGCGATGCTCTCGTCGAGCGCGCACGCCCGCGCACTCAACCGGATGCCGAGCCGGCTCAGAGTCGTGTCGCCCGACGCTGTCGAGCTGACGCATACGAGCCCTCCTTCCCGTTCGATCCCGACGGTCGACCCGGCAGGCGCTCCGGCACCGCCGGGGTCGTCCCCGCGGCCCGCCAGCCGTGCGGCGACGGCCGCACTTCCGGCGAGCGCCGCATATTGCGCGGCGCCCGCGATGCCGCCGACGCAGAGCGCGAGACACCCGAGCACGGCTGGGAGCGCGACCGCGAACTCCGCGCTGACGCTTCCACGGTCACCCTCCGGCCAGCGCACGGTGCACCAGATCGGAGAGGATCGCCTTCACCTCGTCGCCCTTCAGCAGGGCGACGAGGACCCCGGCGAAGCCCACCGCCGCCAGGATCGTGATGGCGTACTCGGCCGTGGCGGCGCCTCGGTCTCCCCGCAGCCGGGCCGCCATCCGCCGTCCCGAGCGCCGCAACCATGCCGTCGTGTGTTCCATATCGGTTCCTTCCCCGTCGTGTGGTTCCATCCTTCGCGGCGCCCGCAGCGCTCGGAGCGAGAACGCCGAATCTGTGGACAACTCATCTCAGGCCCGCGGTTGTGGACGAGAGAAGGGACAGCACCAGCGGCGCCACGGCGAGCAGCAGGAAGCTCGGCAGCACGCAGACACCGAGCGGCAGCATGAGCCGAACTCCAAGGGTCGCGGCGCGCTGCCGCGCCTCGGCGCGCGCGACTCGACGCTGCTGACGCGCGGCCGCGGTGAGGAGTTCGGCTGCGGGCGCACCCGCCGACGCGGCGAGCTCGAGGATCCTGCGGGCCGCGCCGTCGTCGAGCGCCGGGAGATTCGACTCCCGGGCAGCCCGGTGCGCGGCCTCGAGCGCCGCCGACGCGGACGACCCGCCCGCCAGCGATACGGCAGCGAGCTCCTCGGCGATCCCCGGAATGGGACTGCGCGCGAGATTCCGTCGAAGCAGCGTGCGCATCCACCACCGTCCGGCGACCATGATCGCCAGGCCGGCCGCCAGGGTCGCGGCGCCGACGGTCGTGGTCGCCGCACCCAGGATGTCCGCCCCGACCCCCACCGACAGCAGAGCCCCCGCGGCAGGTAGCCATGCCACCAGCCGCGCGGTCGCACGCGGGCCGCTGAGCGCGACCTCGGCCTCGCGTTCCGCTTCGGCGACGTCGCGCACCGTCTCGGCGACCGAGCGCAGCGTCGGTCCCAGGGGCGAGCCCGCGCGCTCGGCGACCGACCAGGCGGCAGCGACGGCCCGGAGGTCGTCGGTCGCCGCCGCATCACTCGTCGCCACATCGTTCACCGCCCGGGCGCACGACGTTCGCGATGCCAGAGCGTCCACCACCCGGCGCGCGATCGGGTCTCCGCTGTGAGACGCCACGGCGACCCAGGCCGAACGCGGAGTGAGCCCCGCGTCCAACAGCACCGCCAGCGATTCGGTGAGGGCAGCGACGGCGTCCGCAGCCGCACCCGGCCTCCGCCTGCTCACGACCTGTCGCCGCGGTCGATCCGCTCGATCGTCAGCCGACCATCCGGGCCGGCCCGCAGCCTTCCGAATCCGTTCACTCGCCGCGCCGGGCCGTCCCGTTCGAGGTGCACCACGAGACCGATCGCGCTCACCGCCTGCCGGGCGAGCGCGCGGTCGAGACCGGCGAGCGCGCCGAGCGCTTCCAGCCGGGCCGGGACGTCGTCGAGCGAGTTGGCGTGCAGAGTCCCCGCTCCTCCATCGTGCCCGGTGTTGAGGGCGCCGAGCATGTCGCTCACCTCCTCGCCGCGGCACTCGCCCAGCACGAGCCTGTCGGGTCGCATCCGGAGCGCTTCGCGGACGAGCCGTCGCAGGTCGACGCCGCCGGCGCCTTCCAGATTGGGCTGCCGGGTCTCGAGGCCGACGACGTGCGGGTGGGGGATGCGGAGCTCCGCGACGTCTTCGATCACGACGATCCGCTCGTCCGGCGGCGCCGTCGCGAGGAGTGCGGCCAGCAGCGTGGTCTTGCCCGCGCCGCCTGCACCGGTGATCAGCAGGTTGGTCCGCGCACGCACCGCCCGCAGCAGCCGGTCGCCGTCGGGAGGACGCATCCCACCGGCCGCGACGAGCTCGTCGAGGGTGGGCTGGACGCGCGGCGGCACGCGGATGGAGAGCAGCGCTCCGCCGGTGGAGACGGGCGGCAGGACGGCATGGACGCGCACTCCCCCGCGCAGACGGACGTCGACGAACGGCGTCGCCTCGTCGATGTGACGACCGCCCGCGCCGATCAGGCGCACCGCGAGCGATCTGGCCTCCGCGGCGTCGGCGCACCATCCCTCCTCGCGCCGGAGGCCGTGCGGAGGGCCGTCCGACCACAGCTCGCCGGCGCCCGTCACGAACAGGTCGGTGACGCCGGGTCTCAAGAGGTAGGGCGTGAGCCGCCCGAAGGTCCGCCAGAGCCCGGGCTCGTCGGAAGGGATGGGGGTCGCAGTTACAGCAGTCATACGACGACGCTAGGAACCGCGAGCGCTCAGATGAGCACGGATCGCGATCCCGTGGATAACGCGAAGAAGGCACCGGCTGTGGACGACTTCGTGGAACACCCGGTTAAACGAGGGGGGCCGCACCTATTGGGGGGAACAGGTGCGGCCACTGCGGCGCAGGATTGGGGGGAATCGATTGCGCCGCACGCACGAATTTACATTCGGCCGGGGACCAGTTTACGCAGATTCGATGCAAACGCAAGTCTCCTGGGGCCGCCTCCCCGGCAGGTTGTAGAGTCAGGCATTGTCGCGCCACGACCCGTATCGACCGCATCGCAAAGGAGCGAAAAGACTCCCCATGAGCAACACAATCGACAACCTCCTGCACGAGGCACGCCGGTTCCCGCCGACCGACGAGTTCGCCGCGAACGCGGTCGCGACCGCCGAGCTGTACGAGCGCGCCGCCGCCGACCGCCTGGGATTCTGGGCGGATCAGTCGCGCGACCTGCTCCACTGGCACACGCCGTTCACGCGCACGCTCGACTGGAGCGAGCCTCCGTTCGCGAAGTGGTTCGACGACGGCGAGCTCAACGTCGCCTTCAACTGCCTCGACCGTCACGTGCTGGCCGGTAACGGCGACAGGGTCGCGATCCACTGGGAGGGCGAGCCGGGTGACACCCGGACCCTCACCTACGCCGAGCTCACGGCAGAGGTCAAGAAAGCGGCCAACCTGCTGACCAGCCTCGGCATCCGGGCCGGCGATCGGGTCGCGATCTACCTGCCGATGATCCCGGAGGCCGTCATCGCGATGCTCGCGGTCGCCCGCATCGGGGCGGTCCACTCCGTCGTCTTCGGCGGCTTCAGCGCCGAGAGCCTGCGTTCGCGCATCGACGACGCCGAGGCGAAGCTGGTCATCACGGCCGACGGCGGTTGGCGCAAGGGACGCGTGTTCCCGCTGAAGGACGCCGTTGACGCGGCCCTCACGGGCGAGGCGTCCACCGTCGAGCACGTCCTGGTTGTGAAGCGCGGCGAGAACGAGGTGGCCTGGACCGAGGGCCGCGACCTGTGGTGGCACGACGAGATCGCCCTGGTGGACGCCGACCACACCGCGAAGGCGTTCCCCGCGGAGCAGCCGCTCTTCATCCTCTACACCTCGGGGACGACGGGGAAGCCGAAGGGCATCCTCCACACCTCCGGCGGCTACCTCACGCAGGCCGCCTTCACGCACAAGAACGTGTTCGACCTGCACCCCGAGTCCGACGTCTACTGGTGCAGCGCCGACGTCGGCTGGATCACCGGTCACACCTACGTGGTCTACGGCCCGCTCGCGAACGGCGCGACGCAGGTCCTCTACGAGGGCACGCCGGAGACGCCGCATCCGGGGCGGTGGTGGGAGCTGATCGAGAAGTACAAGGTGTCGATCTTCTACACGGCGCCGACGGCCATCCGGTCCTTCATGAAGATCGGGCGCCAGCACCCGCAGCAGTTCGACCTGTCGAGCCTGCGCGTGCTCGGCTCGGTGGGCGAGCCCATCAACCCCGAGGCGTGGATGTGGTACCGCGAGGTCATCGGGGGCGACGCCACGCCGATCGTCGACACCTGGTGGCAGACCGAGACGGGCGCGATCATGATCTCGGCCCTACCGGGCGTCACGACGCTGAAGCCGGGCAGCGCGCAGGTGCCGCTCCCGGGCATCTCGGTCGACATCCTGGATGAGGCGGGCACGCCGGTCGGCAAGGACCAGGGCGGCCTGCTGGTCGTCACCGAGCCATGGCCGAGCATGCTGCGCGGCATCTGGGGCGACCCCGAGCGCTTCACGGAGACGTACTGGTCGAAGTTCGGCGACAAGTACTTCGCCGGGGACGGCGCGCGGTACGACACCGACGGCGACATCTGGCTGCTGGGCCGCGTCGATGACGTGATGAACGTGTCCGGCCACCGGCTCTCGACGGCGGAGATCGAATCGGCGCTCGTCGCGCATCCCTTCACGGCCGAGGCCGCAGTGGTGGGCGCGAACGACGAGACCACCGGGCAGGCCGTCGTCGCCTTCGTCATCATCAAGCAGAACCAGCTCGAGAAGGCGGACGCACTGGATGTGGCGGCCGAGCTGCGCAAGCACGTCGCCCAGCAGATCGGCGCGATCGCCCGGCCGCGCGACATCTTCATCGTCACCGAGCTGCCGAAGACGCGCTCCGGCAAGATCATGCGGCGCCTGCTGCGGGATGTGGCCGAGGGGCGCGAGGTCGGCGACACGACGACGCTCGCGGACACGGCGGTGATGAGCTCCATCCAGGCCAAACTCTCCTGAGGTTGCCCCGGAGACGACGGAGGGGCGGTGCCGGCCGGCACCGCCCCTCCGTGCATCCGTCGTCAGTCGACGGCGAGGATGAGCTCCACCTCGACCGGCGAGTTCAGCGGAAGCACCGCGACCCCGACGGCGGACCGCGCGTGCACGCCGGCATCGCCGAAGATCTCGCCGAGCACTTCGGAGGCGCCGTTGATGACGCCCGGCTGGCCGGTGAAAGCGGGGTCGGACGCCACGAAGCCAACCACCTTCACGACCCGGCGGACGCGGTCCAGCGATCCGAGGACGCTCTTTGCCGCGGCCAGCGCGTTGAGCGCGCAGATGCCGGCGTACTCCTTGGCGTCGGAGGCCGATACGAGCCCGCTGCCTTCGCCGACCTTGCCGGTCGCGGGCAGGGCGCCTGACACCATCGGCAGCTGGCCCGAGGTGTAGACGTGGTGTCCGTCGAGGACGGCGGGCGTGTACGCCGCGACGGGCGGGACGACCTCGGGCAGCGTGATCCCGAGCTCGGCGAGGCGCGCTTCGACGTCGGCCATCAGCCCTGCTCCTCGCCGGCCATGGGGCGCTTGAGGTAGGCGACCAGGCCGCCCTCGGGACCGGTCACGACCTGCACGAGCTCCCATCCCTCCGACCCCCAGTTGTTCAGGATGGCGGCGGTGTTGTGGATCATCAGGGGCGTGGTCAGGTACTCCCAGCGCGTCATCGTGCTCCTAGGTCGAGGGTCTTTAACAGGTTGATCACCTACTCTGATCCTATGTCTGCGCAAAAACCACAGGCTAGAGGTGTGCTCGGTGCCGCCGGTGCCTTCATCGGCATGAGTGTCGTGGCCGGTCTTCTGGTCACCGCCGCCGTCACCCCCGCGATCGCGGTCACGGGCATGGCCGCGAACAATTCGATCGGCGTGTTCGAGGGGCTTCCGGAGTACCTGAACGTCGACCAGCTCGCCCAGCCGACCACCATCTACGCGAAGAACGGCGACCAGGACGTGCCCCTGGCGACCTTCTATTCCCAGAACCGCCTCCCGGTGTCGTTCGCCCAGATCTCCCAAGCGGCGAAGGATGCGGCGATCGCGGGTGAGGACCCGCGGTTCTACAGCCACGGCGGTGTGGACATCCAGGGAACCGTGCGCGGTGTGCTGTCGACCGTCGGCGGTGGCGGGGTGCAGGGCGGTTCCTCGATCACGCAGCAGTACGTGAAGAACGTCCTGCTGCAGAAGTGCGAAGCGCTCCCGGTGAAGACCAAGGAGCAGAAGACCAAATACCAGCAGTGCGTCACCGACTCCACCGGCGTGTCCCCGGACCGCAAGGTCAAGGAGATGAAGTACGCGATCGGCGTCGAGAAGAAGTACACCAAGGACCAGATCCTGGTCGGGTACCTCAACATCGCCGGGTTCGGCGGCTCGGTGTACGGCATCGAGGCGGCGGCGAAGTACTACTACAACACGAGCGCGGCGGCGCTGACGCCGGCGCAGGCGGCCAGCCTGATCGCGATCGTGAACGAGCCGACCAGCCTGAAGATCGACGACCCGGAGTCGAAGAGCAACGGCGCGGCCAACGGGTACGCGAAGAACAAAGAGCGCCGCGACTACATCCTTCAGAAGATGTACCAGTACAAGAAGCTGACGAAGTCGCAGTACGACGAGGCCCTGAAGACGCCCATCCAGCCGGTGATCACACCGTCGGTCCGCGGCTGCCAGACCGCCGGCGGCTCGGCGTACTTCTGCGACTACGTGCAGAAGACCATCCTCAACGACCCCGCCTTCGGCGCCGACGAGGACACCCGCGCGTCCAACCTGAACCGCGGCGGCTACAAGATCTACACGACGCTCGACCTGCAGCTTCAGCAGGTTGCTGAGCAGACGATCCAGTCGTACGTGCCGGCGACCTACGATCGCGCCGACATCGGCGGCGTGCTGACCGGTGTGCAGCCCGGCACGGGCCGCGTGCTGTACATGGCGCAGAACAAGCTGTACAGCCAGGATCCGGACGTTCTCAACGCGGACCCGCGGTACACCTCGATCAACTACTCCACCGACCAGAAGTACGGCGGTTCCGGCGGCTTCCAGGTGGGATCGACGTACAAGGTCTTCACGCTCGCCGAGTGGCTGAAGCAGGGACACTCGCTGAGCGAGCCGGTGAACGCGAACATCCGCACCTACCGGTCCTTCAAGGACTCGTGCACCGGCGGCTGGGGCGGCACCTACACCCCGCAGAACGACTCCTCCGGTGAGACGGGCATCCGAAACGCGCAGAGCGCGACCACGCTGTCCATCAACACGGCCTTCATCAGCATGGCGAGCCAGCTCGACCTGTGCGAGATCAAGAAGGATGCCGAGGCGTTCGGTGTGCACACGGCGAAGGGTGAGCCGCTGGACACGAATCCGGCCGCGGTGCTGGGCACCAACTACATCGCGCCGCTGACCATGGCGACCGCGTTCGCAGGCATCGCCAACAACGGCATGACCTGCACCCCGATCGCGATCGACAAGATCATCGACGCCAACGGCAAGGACGTGAAGCCGCCGACAAGCGCCTGCACCCAGTCCGTCGACCCGGCGGTGGCGAACACAATGGCCAAGGCGCTGATGGGACCGCTGCAGGGCGGCACCGCTGCCGGCATGAACCGGACGGGCAAGGACATGCTCGGCAAGACCGGTACCACGGAGTACAACGACCAGCTCTGGCTCGTCGCGGCGACGACCAAGGTCGCCGGCGCGTACTGGGTGGGCAACGTCCAGGGTCACGTCGACTTCCGCAAGGTCTATCCCACGCACGGCACCTCGCCGGCGAGCGCCCGAGTCTCGGTCATGCGCACCATGATGAGCGCAGCGGTCGACAAGTACGGCGGCGACGACTTCCCGGAGCCGCCGAGCAAGCTGACGCGCGGCATCCAGGTCGCCGTGCCGGATCTCACCGGCAAGACGCCGGACGAGGCGAAGTCGATCCTCACCGGGCTCGGCCTGGACTCGGCCGACGGCGGTCCGCAGGACTCGGTCGCGCCGGCCGGTACGGTCTCCTCGACCGACCCGGCCGCCGGGACCCAGGTGCCCAAGGGAACGGCCATCACGCTCTTCACGAGCAACGGCGCGCTCGTCGCCGTGCCGAACGTCGTCGGGCAGAAGTTCTCCGACGCGCAGGCCGCGCTGACCGCAGCCGGGTTCAAGGTGAAGGCCCAGGGCGGCAACAATCCGAACTCGATCGTCCAGGCTCAGGATCCCGCCGCGGGTGCACCCGCCAAGCCGGGGACGCAGGTGACCGTCGCGCTCGCGGCGGCGGCCTCCGCCCCGCCGACACCGGGCTCCAACGGCTAGTGGCGCGCGGAGCTCTGCGTTCGACGGCGTCCGCGCTCGGCCTTCTGGCCTGCGCGGGCGCCGCCGCGTTCGCCTACGGTTCGCTGGTGGAGCGCAAGGCGTTCACGCTGCGCGAGGTCAGCGTGCCGGTCCTCCCGGCCGGTGCGGAGCCGATCCGGGTGCTGCACCTGTCCGACATGCACATGGCGCCGTGGCAGCGCGAGAAGCAGGAGTGGGTTCGCTCCCTCGCGCACTTCCGACCCGACCTGATCGTCGAGACCGGGGATGTGCTGGGCCACGCGCGCGGCATCGAGGGCGTGCGTGCGGCCTACCAGGACTTCCGCGGCATCCCGGGGGTCTTCGTCCACGGCTCGAACGACTACTTCGGCCCGCAGCTCAAGAACCCGCTGAAGTACTTCCTCGGCCCGTCCAAGAAGAAGGCCTCGACCGCGCCGCGTCTCGACACGGCCGCTTTGACCGCGTTCTTCACCGACCTCGGCTGGACCGACCTCGACAACCGCGCGGCGGGACTCGAGCTCCGTGGGACGCACCTGGAGTTCTTCGGTGTGGACGACCCGCACATCCGGTTCGACCGGGTCGAGTCGATCCCGGGCGCGCTCGACGAGCTGCGTGAGGACGACCCGTTCTCCGACGACGACACCTGGCCGGACGGCGGGCCGCGGAAGGAACGCCAGGCGGTGACGATCGGCGTCGTGCACGCCCCCTACCGCCGGGTGCTGGATGCGTTCGTCACCTACGGCGCGTCGATGATCTTCGCCGGGCACACGCACGGCGGCCAGGTCTGCGTCCCTGGCTTCGGCGCCCTGGTCACGAACTGCGACATCCCGCGCGCCCAGGCGAAGGGCCTCAGCGTCTGGCGGCACGCGTTCCGCTCGGCCTACCTGAACGTCTCCGCCGGACTCGGGACGTCGATCTACGCGCCGGTGCGCTTCGCATGCCGTCCGGAGGCGACGCTGGTCACGCTGACCGCCGCCGTCTAGCCCTGCCCATGGTCATGAGCACTCCCGCGCTCGTGTATCCTGGATGAGGCCTTCGGGGTGTGGCGCAGCTTGGTAGCGCGCTTCGTTCGGGACGAAGAGGCCGCAGGTTCAAATCCTGTCACCCCGACCACTGAGAAGGGCCGGAGCACTCGTGCTCCGGCCCTTCTCGCTTGCGACGATCAGAACGCGTCCGGCCGCGCGAACTCGCGCTCCGCGATGGTCGCCTGCGGGTCGATGTTGGCCCGGATGAGCGGCAGCGTCCGCGACACGGCCGTGTCGATCCGCTCGCGCAGGTCGCCCGACCGGATCTCGTAGTCCGCGAAGTCGCCCTCGCTGGCGTAGATGCCGAGCGGCACGGTCAGCGACTGGAAGAACCCGAACAGCGGCCGCATCTGGTGCTCCACCAGGAGCGCGTGCCGGTCGCTTCCACCGGTCGCCGTCAGCACCACGGGCTTGTCGATGAGGGCGTACTGGCCGATGTGGTCGAAGAACAGCTTGAACAGGCCCGTGTAGGTGGCCCGGTAGGCCGGCGAGCCGACGACGAGGATGTCCGCGTTCTCGACGGCCTCCAGCGCCTCCGTGACGATCGGGCTCAGGCTGTTGCGGAACGGTCCCGCCCCGAGCTCCGGGAGGAGCGGCGCGAGCTGGATGGTGCGGTGGACGCCGCCCGCCGCCTCCGCGTACGCGCGGGCGACCTCGTCCACCAGCACGGTGGTTCGGGACGGGTGGGTGGGGCTTCCGCTCACTCCGACCACGGTCAGTGGATGCGACATGGGTACCGCCTTCGCGTTGGTTCCGGGATGTGCGCCCACGGTACCCGGGCGTGACGGCGATCGCACGGGTCGCCGTCACGGTCCGTCATGCGGCGGGGTACAGGTCCCGAACGATCTCCAGCGAACGGATGCGGCCCTCGACACTCGCGGCACCTGAGGAGATCATCAGCTCGTCGGCCTGCGTGGACGCCAGCAGCGCGTCCAGCCGGGCCTTCACCTCGTCCGGGGTCCCGATCGCCTGGCGGGCGTTGCGTGATGCGATGAACTCCTCCTCGAGCGGGGTGAACTCGTACGCCAGCGCCTCCTGGATGCTCACCGGCTCGGGCTTGAGGCCGCGACGCATGCGCAGGAACGACAGCTGGCCCGGGAGGGACTGCGCCCGCACGATCTCCGGGTCCTCGTCCGAAACCACGTTCACGGCGATCATCGTGTGCGGGTCGCTCAGGATGTCGCTGGGCTCGAACTTCGAGCGGTACAGGTCCAGGGCCGCCTCCGTGTTCTCGCCGGCGAAGTGGTGGGCGAAGGCGAACGGCAGTCCGAGGGCTGCTGCGACCTGGGCGCTGTAGCCACTGGAGCCGAGGAGCCAGACCTGCGGCGCGTCGCCGAGGCCGGGGACGGCGGTGATGCCGTGCAGCGGGTTGGCGTCGCTCATGCCGCCGTAGAAGAAGCCGAAGAGGTCGAGCAGCTGCTGCGGGAAGTCCTCGACGCCGAGGCCTTCCGCGCTTCGGCGGAGGGCCATGGCGGTGGCGCCGTCGGTGCCGGGCGCGCGGCCGATCCCGAGGTCGATGCGGTCGCCGTAGAGCGCGTGGAGCGTGCCGAACTGCTCGGCGACGACCAGCGGCGCGTGGTTGGGCAGCATGACGCCGCCGCTGCCGACGCGGATGCGCTCGGTCGCGGCGGCCACGCCGGCGATGAGGACGGCCGGGGCGCTGGAGGCGATGGCCGGCATACCGTGGTGCTCGGCCACCCAGAACCGGCCGTAGCCTAGGCGCTCCGCCTCCTGTGCGAGCCGGACGGTGCCGGCGACCGCGTCCGCGTTGGTGCCTCCGGCGGGGCGGCTGGCGAGGTCGAGGACGTTGAGGGGGATGCTGGTACTCACCCCATCCCCAACGCAGGTGCCTGGACGGCGATTCCCGGCCGGACCTCGCTGGTCCGGCCGGGAATCGTCTCGGGTGGTGCAGGGGGTGTCAGGACGTGGTCTTGACCTTGCGCACCCAGGCCACGATCGCCAGAGCGATCAGGCCGAGGATGACGAGCGAGCCGCCCATCCAGGCCGCCCAGGAGGCCACCACGGAGCCGGTGTGGGCCAGTCCGTTGCTGCTGCCCGGGTCGACGACCGTGCTGGCGCTGTCGGCCGGCAGGATGGTCAGGGTCGCGGGGCACTCGTGTCCGCTGGTCTGGCCCACGCCGACGAAGTTGTAGGTGCCCGTGGCCGAGGCCGGGACGGTCACCGTCAGCACGTCGCTGCCGTCCGCGTTGGAGTGCTTGACGAACTGGAGGCTGCTCTTCGCGGTGCTGAACGAGGCCAGCTTGAACGCCGAACCGGACTCTCCGGTCACCGTCCAGGTGATCGCCTCGCCGGGCGTCCACGTGCCCGGGATGCAGATGAGGGTGGCTGTGCCACCGGCGGTCGCCACGCTCGCGTCGAACGAGCATTGGGCGCCCTCGGTGTAGTCGACAGCGTTCGCAGCGGCGGGAGCAGCAAGCAGCAGCCCCGCGGTCACGGCGACTGCCGCCAGGATCTTTTTGAACATCGGCCCGCCTTTCAGTTGGGGCCCGGCTCACGCTCGGGTTAGATGAGTGATTCTCACTTTACGACGCTGGAGCACCGAACACCAATGGCCTTGACACCGTTTCGTGCCCCCACATCGGGGGTGGTCCCGTCGCCCGGGAGAGTGGGCGTCGTCACCACGGTGAGCTTCGGAGTCGTCTGAGCCGCGTTGAGGAACTGCACCGAGACGGTCCTGGACTCGCCGGGTGCCAGCTCGACCGTGAACAGGCTGACCGGACGACCGCCGTCCACCCCGGCGACCGTGGGATAGTTGCCGCCGTCGCTCTGCGTGGCCGCGAGGAAGCCCTCGTTCGGGCCGTAGACGGCGACCCGTGTCCGGATGTTTCCGGGCGTCACCCCGTACGTCCCGCCGCCCGTGACATAACGCGGGAGCGACGAACCGGCGTCCGCGGGCGCGTGGTTGGTGAGCGTCACGTTCACGACGGTCGACGGCTTGCCGTCGGCGCGGCAGACGGCGGCGCCGGCGGCGACCGACGTGCCGAGGTAGTAGTCCATCTTCGAGCCGGTCGCGTCGTTGTAGTAGACGCCGATGCCCGCGGTGGACAGATCGGAGCTCGGAAGACCGCCGGCGAGTGTCGTCGTGGCGAGCACCTTCTGCTCGTCACCGGCGGCGCTCCAGATCAGCACCCGCCGGGAGTCGCCGGCGCCGACGAGGGCGCTCAGGAGCTTCTTGCCGTCCACTCCCCCGGCCGAGAGCCGGGTGAACACGGCGCTGGCGGCGGACGCGAAGAACTGGTCCTGCTGCTCGGGCTTCTCGTACCGGCGGTAGACGTCGCTGAGCAGCAGCTTCACCGCGTTCTGCGAGGTCAGCTTGTCTCCGGTCTCGAGGTTCACCGGGCCGGTGGCCCTGAGCAGCCCGCTCAGAACCACGGGGTCCATGGCGACGACCCCGTCGACCGTTCCCCCGTGGGTGGTGGTCCACATCTTCGCGGCGGTCGCGGCGGCGAGCGGGAAGTCGGGGGTGAGGTTCGCATCCTGCAGGAAGCGTCCGACGAGCGGTCCGTAGAGGCCCCGGGTGTTCAGGGGGACATCCGCGACATCGGACGTCCACGGCCCGATGGACGTGCCGGCCTCCTGCTGCGTCAGCGTCACGGCCCCCTTCTCGGCGTGGACCAGCGCCACGGCGCCGATGAGGCCGCCGGTGGACCGCAGCTCGGCCGGGTTCTGGGCGGCGAGGAGGTAGTTGCGCGGTCCCTCGGCGCCGAGCATCGCGGGGAGGAGCTTTACCGCGTTGCCCAGGGCGTCCACCTCGGGCGTCGCCCGGTCGAGCACCGTGTGGAGCCGCTGGATTCCGTCGGCGACAGGGCTCAGCAGCGAGCCGGTGTCGATGCTGGCGACGCTGGCGCGCGCGGCCGTGTACGCGGTCTGCGCCTTCGCGACCGCCGGTTGCGCCTTGATGATCGGCTCCAGGTTCATCCGGCCGTCCCGGATCGCCAGAGCGCGCAGGTCGATCGCGGAGCCGGCGGCCACGAGCGGTTCGATGACGCGTGAAGCGACGGTGTCGGAGGCGGCCGCCGCGGTGCGGACCGCGGTGAGGTTGGGACCGATGAACGGCACCGCCTCGACGGTCACCCACACCGGGTCCGACGTGAGGGCGGCCGCCTCGCCGGTCTTGTGCCGGAGCTCTGTGGCCGCGCGTCCTGCGGCGCCCAGGTCACCGCTCCCGATGGCCGCCTTGACGCGGTCGGCCGCGGGGACGGCGGCGTTGAGCGACTGCTGCGCCAGGAAGCCGCGCACGGAGACCCAGACGATCGTGAAGAGCAGGATGACACCGACGGCGATGAGGACCCATACGAGCACCGGATGCCGCAGTTGAGGAAGGCGCCGCGCGCTCGTGGGCGCTGCGGCGGGTGGACGCGGCGGCGCGTCGCGGTCGGTCAGACTTGTCGCCATACGACAAATCTAACAAATCCTCACTTTTTTCGCGGCCCCCAATCGGGCGATCCCTGCGAGATCAGCGGCCGAGCCCGCGATACGTCCAGCCCGCTCCGCGCCAGGCGGCCGGATCGAGTGCGTTTCGGCCGTCGATGACCGTCCGGTGCGCCACCGACTGACCCAGCGACACTGGGTCCAGACCGGTGAATTCGGGCCACTCCGTGATGAGCAGCACGATGTCCGCATCCCGAACTGCCTCCTCCGCGCTGTCCGCGAACCGCAGCTGCGGCGCGCGGCGCTTCGTGTTCTCGACGGCCTGCGGGTCGGTGGCGGTCACGATCGCGCCGGCATCGGCGAGCCGCATGGCGATCTCGAGCGCCGGCGAGTCGCGGATGTCGTCGGAGTGCGGCTTGAACGCCAGCCCGAGGACGCCGACCCGTACGCCGGCGAGGCCGCCCGCCTCCTCCCGGACCATCTCGACGACGCGCGTGCGCCGCCGGAGGTTGATCTTGTCGACCTCGTCGAGGAACTGCACCGCCTCGCCGCGCCCGAGTTCGCGGGCGCGAGCGCTGAAGGCGCGGATGTCCTTCGGCAGGCAGCCGCCGCCGAAGCCGACGCCCGCGTTGAGGAAGCGGCGCCCGATGCGGGCGTCGTGACCGATCGCGTCCGCGAGCTTGGTCACGTCCGCGCCGGTCACCTCCGCGATCTCGGCCATGGCGTTGATGAAGGAGATCTTGGTGGCGAGGAAGGCGTTCGCCGAGACCTTGACCAGTTCGGCCGTCGCGTAGTCGGTGACGATGACCGGCGTGCCGGCGGCGACGGCGGAGGCGTACACCTCGTCCAGCAGTCGCGCGGCCCGCTCGCCGGCTTCGCCGTCGGGGACTCCGTACACCAGGCGGTCGGGGCTCACGGTGTCCT
This sequence comes from Leifsonia sp. NPDC077715, assembly GCF_040686855.1. Classification (NCBI taxonomy): domain Bacteria; kingdom Bacillati; phylum Actinomycetota; class Actinomycetes; order Micrococcales; family Microbacteriaceae; genus Leifsonia; species Leifsonia sp. NPDC077715. The sequence continues at coordinate 966,729 of NZ_JBFBOG010000002.1, read as the reverse complement.
TCACGGCGAAGCCCTCGCGCAGGAACTCGGGGTTCCAGGCGAGCGTCGCGCCCGGCTGACGCTCGGCGACGAGAGCGGCCAGTCGTGCTGCCGTCCCGACCGGGACCGTGCTCTTGCCGACGATCAGGTCGCCGTGCTTCACGTGCTCCAGGAGCGATGAGAAAGCGGCGTCGACGAAGCGCATGTCGGCGGCGTCCCCGTCGGCGACCTGCGGGGTGCCGACGGCGACGAAGTGCACGTCGGCGTCGGCCGCCGCGGCGAAATCGGTGGTGAAGCGCAACCGCCCGGACGCCCCGGCCGACTCCAGCACCTCGGGCAGCCCGGGCTCGAAGAACGGCGCACGGCCGGCCGACAGGGACGCGATCTTCGCCTCGTCCACGTCGATGCCGACCACGTCATGGCCCAGGTGCGCCATGGACGCGGCGTGCACCGCGCCGAGATAGCCGCAGCCGATTACGGAGATTCTCATCTGTCCCATCTCTTCCGGGGAAAGGGGCTTCGGGTGAAGGGCCGGGTCAGGTGAAATCGGGGTCCGGCTCGTCGACGTACGCAGGCACCGCATCCACGGGCCAGTGCCGCCGGCCGTTGTTGAGCACGCCGCGGCTCTCCTGAAGATAACAGTTGCCGCACAGGGACTCGTACGACACGGACGCTCCGTCGATGGCGACCTGGTCGCCGTCGAAGACGAAGACGCCGTCGATCTTTCGGGCGTTGAAGATCGCCTTGCGGCCGCACCGGCAGATCGTCTTCAGCTCCTCCAGGCTGTGCGCGACCTCGAGCAGACGGCGGCTGCCCGGGAACGCGACCGTCTGGAAGTCGGTGCGGATGCCGTAGGCCAGCACCGGGATGTCGTCGAGCAGGGCGATGCGTAGCAAGTCGTCGACCTGCGCCTCGGTGAGGAACTGCGCCTCGTCCACGAGCAGCGCGCTGACGTCGGTGTCGAAGCGCTTGATCGTGCGCTCGCGGTGCCGCTGGAACGACCCGTAGGCGTCGGTCTCGGGAGCGATGAGGAAGTCGACCTCACGCGTCACGCCGAGGCGGGACAGGATGCCGAGGTCGCCCTTGGTGTCGATGGACGGCTTCGCGAGCAGCACGCGGTGACCGCGCTCCTCGTAGTTGTAGGCGGCCTGGAGCATGGCCGTGCTCTTGCCGCTGTTCATCGCGCCGTAGCGGAAATACAGTTTTGCCACGCACCGATCCTATGGGTGAGCGGCTGGAGAACCGGTCAAACACCGGTCAGGTGAGGTAGCCGTCCTCCGCCGCCCGACGGATGAGGTCGGCGCGCGAGCTCGTCGGCCGGCCCGCCTTGCCGTACTTCTCGCGCACCCGGCGCAGATAGGTCTTCGCCGTCTCGTACTGCACGTTCATGGCGCGGGCGACCTCGGAGGTGGTGCGCCCGTCCGCGTAGAGCACGAGAGCCTGCCGCTCGCCGTCGCTGAGCCGCGGGCGCGCGGACTCCGGGATGAGCGGCTTCGGCCGCCATGCGGGCGGCTGCGCCGTCGCCGCGCGGCCGACTCCACGTCCCGCCGCCGAGAGCGCCACGGCCAGCAGCTCGGTCATCGGCTGCGACTTGGTCACGTACGCGACCGCCCCCGCGGCGAGCGCCGCGTCCCGGTCCTCCGGGGTGTCGACGGCGCTGAGAACGATGACCTTGGCCCCTGCCGCGCGGCAGGTGCGGACCCGGGCGCCGATCGAGACGGACTCCTTCAGCTGCAGGTCCATGATCACGAGGTCCGTGGGGAACGCGTCGCTGTGGACGAGCTCGAGCCAGCTGCTCGCGCGCGCGACGAGGTCGAACTCGGGTGCGTTCTTCTCGATCCACGTGGCCAGGCTGTCGAGCAGGAGCTCGTGGTCGTCGAGGATGGCGAGCCGGATGGGCGGCTCCACGTCGCGCGCAGCGCCGGTGGCATGGGGGTCGGGATGGAGATGTGTCATCGTCGTCTCCCATCAGAGTAGGGGAAGCCGCCGGGCGAGGCGAAGCGGACCTTCAGCTCCGTGCCGCGGACCCTCATCGTCGCATCCATGGCGGTGGCGTTGAGTGCGCTGACGAAGGGCAGGAGCTCCCGGCGCAGCTCGGCGCGCGGCTCATCGACCTGCGCGCTGAGCAGGAAGGTCGGACGGTCCGGCGTGCTCGCCGAGATGCGCAGGCTGTCCGGATCGAGGCCGGGGAGACCCGAGACCGTGGCGATCAGGGCGCCGACGATGGCGCGCTGGTCGCTGGTGAGGACGCGCTCCAGGTGGTCCGGATCGTCGACGCGGTCGGCCGGCGTCGGATGCTCGTCCCGCGCACGGCCGATCGCTGCGAGCCGCGAGCCGAGCGCGAGGCTGAGGGTGTCGGCCAGCCACGTGCGGCCGACGGCGCGCACGGACATGCTGCGGAGGCGGTCGGCGAGGACCCTGGCGCGCTCGACGTCGGTCGCGGCGATGTCCTGGCGGCGGAGCAGGTCGGTGAGGAACGGGACGGCCTCCGCGTTCAGAGCGGTCATGCGTTCCTGGGCGATCATCCGCTCGGCGGCCTGACGGAGCTCGCCGTCGAGCCGGGCCTGGCCTTCGCGCGCCGGCTCCCGCCAGTGCAGTGTCTCGCCCGTCATCGTCCACGCGTAACCGGCGCCGCCCGCCGCGAGAGCGAGGATGGGCGTCGCCGCCACGGTCGCGTAGACGAGCGGCGAGTTGCTGATGACGAGCGAGTGCTGTGCGGCGGCCAGCCCGCCGAGGACGACCGCGGAAACGACCGCGGAACCCGCCACCTCGCCGATCGGCCGGTACAGCGGCATCGCGACGAGCAGGAGGGCGACCGCGATCTGACCCCAGTCGTCCTGGATGCGCTCGTTGTGGCCCCAGAGCGACGCCGTGGACAGGCACGCGGCCGTCAGCGCGACCGCGATGATCGAGAAGTGCGACCAGCGTCCGAACGGCGCGAATCCCGGGTGGGAGCGGATGGAGGCGACGATCACGGCGAGCAGCAGCACGCCGATGGCGAGGATGTCCAGGCCGAGGTCTCGGAACTGCCCCGCGTGCCGGATGGACGAGAACACCGCATACCCGACGGCGACGGTCCCGAGCAGCGGGACGAGGAGCCACGCGGACTGCGCGCCGAGCGGGTCGAGGCGCTGCGGTGTGCGCTCGACGGCGACCGATCGCGCGCCGACGACGCTGCGCGTGCTGAGGACGGTCATGCGGTGCGGCTCCCGTCCGAGCCCGGCCCGGCGGCGGCCGGCACGGTGAGGATGACCGTCGTCCCGACATCCGGTGTGGAGTAGATGTCGACGCTGCCGCCGATCCGGGCGATGCGCTCCTCGACCGACTGGCGGAGACCGAGCCGGTCGGCCGCTGGGCCATTGGCGGGGAAGCCGCTCCCGCCGTCCACCACCATGACCGAGACCGAGTCGCCGCCCGCGCTCAGCGCGACCTCGGCGCTGGGGCTGCCGGAGTGCCGGATGACGTTGACGAGGCACTGCCGCACGGCGAGTCCGACGGCGCGGCGGATGTGCTCGTCGAGTGCGATGAAGGGCGCGCGCTCGCCCGAGATGTCGACGGTGAGGCCTTCATCGCGGGCGGCTTCGATGGCGCGGTGGAGCTCGCTGTCGTACCAGGGGTCGGGCGGTTCCGCACCGTCGGCCATCGGCTGCGCGGCGGCGGTGTCCGGGTGCTGGCCTCCGGGCACCGGGCCACCGAGTCCGCGGAGATCGTCCTCGATCCGCCGGGCGAGCCTCGGGTCCAGCGGGCCAGGGGCGGACGCGGCCACGGCCAGGAGCTCGCTCAGCACGGTGTCATGGACTTCGGCGGTCGCCGCCACCATGAGGTCACGGCGGTGGTCGACGAGTCTGGCGTCGCGCACCGCCCGGTGCAGGGCGGATTGCGCGCCCGACCGGGTGCCACGGGTGAGGCCGTCGAAAGCGAGAACGCCGACCAGGAGCAGGTAGGCGCCCAGGGAGATGGCGTCGGGGACATAGGGGCGCCCGGTGGTGGCCGCGCCGAGGATCACGGCCGCCTCGGCGAGCGCGAACCCGAGCGTCGCCCAGAGGATGCCCGCGAGCGCCCCGGTGCCGGTGCCGCCGACCAGCGTCATGGCGACGACGGGGAGGGCGATGACGAACAGGTTGGTGTCACGGTACGACGGCGTGCCGGTGAAGAGCGCGACTACGTAGAAGTACGTGCACACCGTCCCGACCAGAAGGTAGGTCAGGGTGAGCGCGACCGTCCTACCGCGGGCGAGAAGGAGGAGCAGGACGACCATCGGTACGAGGACGGTCACGCTGATCCAGGAGATCGCGGAGTTCGCGCCCGCCGTCGACATCGCGACGTTCACTCCCGCCGCCGCCAGACACACCAGGCCGGCCCAGCGGGCACCCACCGCGAGGGCACGGGAGTTCGCGGGTCGCGCCAGATGGCTGGGCAGACCGAGCGACACCTTCGTCCTGTCCCTTCCGGGCCGAGCCGTTCCCGGTCCCTCCCGGATTATGGCATCACCTCAGACGACTGTGTACCCCGCGCGTACCCCGGTTGGGGGGACGATGTACCCCGAGCGAACTCCGAACGGGACCTTCACCGCTCTCCGCCCTCAGAACAGCGTCGGCTGCACCCCCAATCCCGTCAACGACGCGCTCACGACAGCCGCCGCGTCCGGCGCCTCCCCCGAGCCCGCGCGCACAGCCGAGCCGACTGTGCGGCGTTCCCCTTCGTCGTCGCGCAGCATCCCGAGCGCCGTCGACCGCACACCGCCGGTCACCGGGTCTTCCTCCCCACGCTGCAGACCGTGCGCTCGGATGAGGGGCTTGATGCGCCCCGCCAGCCACCGTCTGTACTCTTGCGGCGCGTAGGTGCCGCGCCCGTACATCTGCCGGTAGGGCGGCAGCAGCTCGGGATGCTCCTGCCCGAGCCAGAGGTAGAACCACTCCTTGACCCCGGGCTTCAGGTGCAGCGCCGAGTAGAGCACCGACGTCGCGCCCGCCTCCTTCGCCTGCCGCAGCGCCTCGTCGAGATGGGCGCGGGTGTCCGTGAGGTACGGGATGATCGGCATCAGGAACACCGAGCAGTCGAGACCGTGCTCTCGCACCGCCGTCACGGTCGCGAGCCGCGCCTTGGTCGTGGGCGTTCCGGGCTCGATCGACTGCTGCAGCTCGTCGTCGTAGACCGCGATCGACATCGCGAGGTCGACGGGAACCCGCCTGGCGGCGTCGGCCAGCCGGTCGAGGTCGCGCCGGAGCAGCGATCCCTTGGTCAGGATGCTGAACGGCGTACCCGAATCGGCGAGCGCGTCGATGATCCCCGGCATGAGCGAATAACGCCCCTCCGCCCGCTGGTACGGGTCGGTGTTCGTGCCGAGCGCGACGGGATGGTGCCCCCAGCTCGGCTTGGCGAGCTCTTTGCGCAGCACCTCTGCCACGTTGACCTTGACGATGATCTCGTTGTCGAAGTCCTTGCCCGAGTCGAGGTCGAGATAGGTGTGCGTCGGCCGCGCGAAGCAGTAGACGCAGGCGTGCGAGCAGCCGCGGTAGGGGTTGATGGTCCAGCCGAACGGCATCGGCCCTCCCCCGCCGGGGATGCGGTTGAGCGCCGACTTCGCCAGCACCTCGTGGAATGTGATGCCGGCGAAGTCGGGCGTGCGCACGGAGCGCACGAGATTGTTCAACCGGGCGAGCCCGGGCAGCGCCGACGGCTCATCGACCGACAGCTCCTGACCACTCCAACGCATGGCTCTATTCGAACATACGTTCGAAGGTTAAGCAAGGTTCACCGTCTTCCCGGTCCAGCCGGAGCGCAGCCACCGGTCGTGGCTGGCCACCACGACCGCTCCGGGGTAGGCGCCCAGCGCCTCTTCCAGCTCGGTGGCGAGGGCGAGCGAGAGGTGGTTCGTCGGCTCGTCCAGCAGGAACAGGTGGGGCGGCCGCGCCACGATGAGCGCGAGCGCGAGCCGGCGCTGCTGGCCGACGGACAGCGCACCGACCGGCCGGTCGAGGTCGCGCGGGGCGATGAGCCCGAGCGAGCTCAGCGGCACCGCCTCCGCCCGCCGCTCCCCCACCACCGCTTCATAGAGCCGCCGCGGAGAGGTCGTCGGGTCGGCGAACCGGACATCCTGTTCCAGGAGACCGACCCGGAGTCCGCGTCGCCGGGTGACGTCCCCTGCCGACGGCGAAAGCCGCCCCGCCAGAAGGGACAGCAGCGTGGACTTGCCGGCGCCGTTCGCCCCGGTCACCAGGATGCGCGCATCCCCCGGGACGACGAACTCGTCGAGATGCAGGCGACCGGCGACCCGCACGTCGCGGACCTGTACGAGCACGCCCGAGTCCCCGCCCAGCGCCTCGAACCCGGATGGGATGCCCGAGAAGCTGAGCGGGGCCGGCGGCTTGCGCACCTGGGTCTCCTGCAGCGTCTCCAGGCGCCCCTCCGCATTGCGGATCCGCCGGCTGATCTGACGGTCGAGCGCGTTCCCCTTCACCGACTTCACGAACTTGTCGTTGTCGCGGACCTTGCCCGACCACGCGATGGAGCGCGCCGTCACGTCGACTGCATGCTTCAGCTCCTTCAACTCGTGCTGCTCGTCCGAGAACTGCTTCTCCCAGCGGGCGCGCTCCGCCGCCTTCTCGGCCAGGTATGCGCTGTAGCCACCGCCGAACACCGTCGTGCCGGAGCGCGACGGGTCGAGGTCGAGGAGGCTGGTGGCCACGGCATCCAGGAACGCACGGTCGTGGCTCGCGAACACGACCGGACCGTGCCATCCCGCGAGCTGCCGCTCGAGGAAAGCCGCCGCCTCGTCGTCCAGGTGATTGGTGGGCTCGTCGAGCAGCAGCACATCCGGCCGGCCGAGCAGGAGCGCGGCGAGGGCGAACCGCGAGCGCTGCCCGCCCGAGACCTCGCTCACGCGCCGGGCCAGCGGGATGTCGCCGACGCCGAGCCCCGCGAGGAGTTCGTCCCGGCGTGCGTCGACGCTCCAGAGCTCGGCGCGCTCGGCCGCCGCCAGCGCGTCGTCGTACCGCGCGGCGGCCGCCGGGTCGTCGGAGCCCAGGGCCTCCGCGGCGGCGTGCAGTTCACGCTCGACCGCTCGCACGTCAGCGAGGGCGTGCTCGATCAGCGCCGAAAGCGTCTCGCCGGCCCGGAACCGCACCTCCTGCCAGAGCAGGGCGGTGCGAGGAGGCCGGGAGACGACTCCCGAATCCGGCGTCTCGTTCCCGGACAGGACGCGGAGGAGCGTGGACTTGCCCGCGCCGTTCTCCCCGATGAGACCCAGCCGCTGGCCGGGCGAGACCGTGAGAGAGACGTCGGTGAGCACGCGGCGATCGCCGTAGACGACCGAGACGCCGTCGGCGCGCAGGGGTGCGAGAGTGAGTGTTGGCATGGGAACCGTCCTTCCGGGCGCTCCACAGGGAGCGGGTTCCCGCCGGGCGATCTCCGTCGTGAGCGGCGCCGGAGCGCCCAGGTGCCTGGGGCAGCGCAGCGACCGAAAGGGTCCTCACTCACATCGACGGCGCCTCAGGCGCGGGACGTCAGGAGGTTCTCACTTCATAGCGTGGACGACCATAACAGGTCGTCCACGCCGCTGTCCAGCCCCGCCCCTGACCAACACCTACTGCTGCAGGTGCAGCGTCTCCGCGGTGGCGGCCAGCACGCGCTGCGCCTCCTCCGGCTTGTCGTTCAGGGTCGTTCCGACGGTGGGGATGAGCTCCCTGATCGTCGGCAGCCACTGGGCGAAGTGGTCTGGGAAGCAGTGCTTCAGCAGGTCGACCATGATCGGGACCGCGGTGGATGCGCCCGGGGACGCGCCGAGCAGACCGGCGATCGAGCCGTCCTCCGCCGCCACGACCTCGGTGCCGAACTGCAGCACGCCGCCCTTCTTCGGGTCCTTCTTCATCACCTGGACGCGCTGGCCGGCGGTGATGAGCTCCCAGTCCTCCGACTTCGCGGTCGGCATGAACTCGCGCAGCGCCTCGACCTTCTTGGCGCGGTTGGCGAGCAGTTCACCCACCAGGTACTTGATGAGGTCGAAGTTGTCGCGCGCGACGGCGAGCATCGGGCCCAGGTTGCCGGGGCGGATGGATCCGGGCAGGTCGAACCAGGAGCCGGTCTTCAGGAACTTCGGGCTGAAGCCCGCATACGGCCCGAACAGGAGTGACGCCTGGCCGTCGACCACGCGGGTGTCGAGGTGCGGGACGGACATCGGCGGGGCACCGACGGCCGCCTTGCCGTAGACCTTCGCCTGGTGCTGGGCGACGATCTTCGGGTCGGTGGTGCGCAGGAACTGGCCCGAGATCGGGAAGCCGCCGAAGCCGTCGATCTCGGGGATGCCGGACTTCTGCAGCAGGTGCAGGGCGCCGCCGCCCGCGCCGACGAAGACGAAGCGCGCGTCCGTGACGTGCGTGGTGCGGCCGACCTCGTGACGGACCTTCAGCCGCCACAGCCCGTCCTTCGTGCGCTTGATGCTGCGGACGCTGTGGTTGAGGGCGAGGGTGGCGCCGTTCTCGACGAGGTTGTCGATGAGGGCGCGGGTGAGGGCGCCGAAGTCGACGTCGGTCCCTGAGGCTTGGCGGGTGGCCGCGATGCGCTGCTTCGTGTTGCGCTTCTTCGTGAGCAGCGGCGTCCACTCGCCGATGACCGCGGGGTCTTCCGAGTACTCCATGCCGGCGAACAGCGGCTCGTCCTTGAGCGCCTCGTAGCGCTTGCGGAGGTAGCGGACGTTGTCGCGCCCCTTCACGAAGGTCATGTGCGGAGTGGAGTTGATGAACGTGTTCGGCTCGGGCAGATCTCCCGCCGCGACGAGGCTCGCCCAGAACTGGCGGCTGAGCTGGAACTGCTCGTTGATGCTGATGGCCTTGGCCGGGTCGACGGTGCCGTCGGACGCCTCGGGCATGTAGTTCAGCTCGCAGAGGGCCGCATGGCCGGTGCCGGCGTTGTTCCACGGGTTCGACGACTCCTGGGCCACTTCGCCCAGGCGCTCGTAGATCCGGATGCTCCAGTCGGGCTGCACGCGCTGGATCATGGCCCCCAGCGTGGCACTCATGATGCCGCCGCCGATCAGGACGACGTCGATGGGAGAATTGCTCACCCGACAATCCTATGCCGGGCGCGGCGGAGACCCCGTCGTGACGACCGGTCGATCTCTCGATATCGAGATATCAGGCGGTGACCGGATTGGCCAGACGCTCGGCGACCAGCTCGGCGATCTGCACCGCGTTCAGGGCGGCGCCCTTGCGCAGGTTGTCGTTGCTCACGAACAGCGCGATGCCGCGGCCCTCCGGGGCGCCCTCGTCCGCGCGGATGCGGCCGACGAAGCTGGGGTCGGCTCCGGCCGCCTGAAGCGGGGTCGGCACGTCGGTCAGCTGGACGCCGGGGGCGTCCGCGAGCAGTTCAGCGACGCGCTCCGGGCTGATCGAGTTCGCGAACTCGGCGTTGATCGAGAGCGAGTGTCCGGTGAAGACCGGGACGCGGACGCAGGTGCCGCTGACCAGCAGCTCCGGGAGGCCGAGGATCTTGCGGGACTCGTTGCGGAGCTTCTTCTCCTCGTCGGTCTCGTTCAAGCCGTCGTCGACGATCGACCCGGCGAGCGGGATCACGTCGAACGCGATGGGGCGCACGTACTTGACGGGCTCGGGGAGCGTCACGGCGGAGCCGTCGTGCACGAGGTCGAGCAGGTGCTCGTCGGCGACGGCGGCGCGGGCCTGCTCGGCCAGCTCCTCGGCGCCGGCCAGGCCGGAGCCGGACACCGCCTGGTAGGTGCTGACGACGAGGCGGGTCAGCCCGGCCTCCTCGTGCAGCGGCTTGAGGACGGGCATGGCGGCCATCGTGGTGCAGTTCGGGTTGGCGATGATGCCCTTGCGCGCCTCGGCGATGGCGTCGGGGTTGACCTCGGAGACGACGAGCGGGACGTCCGGGTCCATGCGCCAGCCGCTCGAGTTGTCGATGACGATCGCGCCGGCCTCGGCGAACCGCGGGGCGTGGGCCTTCGAGCCGGTGGCGCCGGCCGAGAAGAGGGCGATGTCGATGCCGGAGACGTCGGCGGTGGCGACGTCCTCCACGGTGATCTCCTGGCCCTTGAACAGCAGCGTCGTACCGGCGGAGCGGGAGGAGGCGAAGAAGCGGATGCTCTTCACCGGGAAGTCGCGCTCCTCGAGCAGCCGGCGCATGACGGCGCCCACCTGGCCGGTCGCGCCGACGACGGCGACGTCGAATCCGTTGCTGTCGAAATCCGTGATCTCGCTCATGTCAGCCCCTTCGGGTCGTTGTGGAGGGGAACCGCGGACACGGCCGCGGCATTCCCGGGTCAGGACTAGCGGCCGGTGCCGGCGTAGACGATGGCCTTCTCGTCGCCGTCCAGCCCGAAGGCGGTGTGGACGACGCGGGCGGCCTCGGCGACGGTGTCGGCGCGGGTCACGACCGAGATGCGGATCTCGCTGGTGGAGATCATCTCGATGTTGATGCCCGCGTCGTACAGGGCCTCGAAGAGCTTGGCGGAGACGCCAGAGTTGGTGCGCATCCCGGCGCCGACGAGGGCGAGCTTGCCGATCTGGTCGTCGTACTGCAGCGACTGGTAGCCGACCTCGTCCTTCTCGGCGGTCAGGGCCGTCAGCACGCGCTGGCCCTCGGACTTCGGCAGGGTGAAGGAGATGTCGGTGAGGCTGGTGGCCGCGGCGGACACGTTCTGCACGATCATGTCGACGTTCGCATTGGCCTTGGCGACGATCTTGAAGATCTGCGCGGCCTTGCCCGGCACGTCGGGCACGCCGACGACGGTGATCTTGGCCTCGCTCAGGTCGGTGGCGACGCCGGAGATGATGGGCTCTTCCACGGTTCCATCCTTCTGGGCGGCCGCGGCCGCCGCTGCTTCGTTGAGGACGTAGGTGCCCTCTTTGTTCGAGAACGACGAGCGCACGTGCAGCGTCACGTTGTGACGGCGGGCGTACTCGACGGCGCGGATGTGCAGGACCTTCGCGCCGGCGGCGGCGAGCTCCAGCATCTCCTCGCTGGTGATGCGGTCGATCTTGCGGGCGAGCGGCACCTGGCGCGGGTCGGACGTGAAGACGCCGTCGACGTCGGTGTAGATCTCACAGACCTCCGCACTGAGCGCCGCGGCGAGGGCGACGGCGGTCGTGTCGGAGCCGCCGCGGCCGAGGGTCGTGATGTCGCGGGACTCGCGGCTGAAACCCTGGAACCCGGCGACGATGGCGATCGCGCCTTCGTTCAGGGCGTCCTGGATGCGGCCGGGCGTCACATCCACGATGCGTGCGGAGCCGTGCTGGGCGTCGGTGATCATGCCCGCCTGGCTGCCGGTGAAGGAGCGGGCGTCGTAGCCCATGCTCTTGATCGCCATCGCGAGCAGCGCCATGGAGATGCGCTCCCCCGCGGTGAGCAGCATGTCGAGTTCGCGCGGCTCGGGGATCGGGGTGACCTCGTGCGCCAGGTCGATCAGCTCGTCGGTGGTGTCGCCCATGGCCGAGACGGCGACGACGACCTCGTTGCCCGCCTTGCGCGTCTCGACGATGCGCTTCGCGACGCGCTTGATGCTCTCAGCTGTCGCGACGGACGAACCGCCGAACTTCTGGACGATGAGGGCCACGGACTCTCCTGAACTTCACGGGCTTCCCATCCTACCGGCCGGGATATGACCGTTCCTTCATGTGACGGACCGGTCAGGAGACCTGGCGGCGGCCCTCGAAGGCGCGGCCGAGGGTGACCTCGTCGGCGTATTCGAGGTCGCCGCCGACCGGCAGGCCGGAGGCGAGGCGGGTGACCCGGATGTCGAGGGTCGTGAGAAGGCGGCTCAGGTAGGTCGCGGTCGCCTCTCCCTCGAGGTTGGGGTCGGTGGCGAGGATGACCTCCTGCACCGTCCCGTCGGCGAGGCGCTGCATGAGCTGGCGGATGCGGAGGTCGTCCGGCCCGACGCCGTCGATCGGGCTGATCGCGCCGCCGAGGACGTGGTAGAGACCGCGGAACTCCCTAGTGCGCTCGATCGCGACGACGTCCTTCGCCTCCTCCACGACGCAGATGAGCGTCGGGGTGCGGCGCGGGTCGCGGCAGATGGAGCAGGTGGCCTCTTCGGACACGTTGCCGCAGATCTCGCAGAAGCGGACCTTGTCGCGGACCTCGAGCAGCACCTCGGCGAGGCGCGTGACGTCGAATGTCTCGGTCTGCAGGATGTGGAACGCGATGCGCTGAGCGGACTTCGGGCCGATGCCCGGCAGCCGCCCGAGCTCGTCGATCAGCTCCTGGACGATGCCTTCGTACACCGGCTACCTCATCCCCGGGGTCGGAGGCGCGGGCTGCTCCTCGATGAAGGTGGCGCCCAGGATCTCCCGGACCACGGCCTCCCCATAGCGCTGCGGCTGCTGGAAGGTCGGTGTGCGGGCCCCCGACGCGGGCGCGGCGGACGGGCGCGCGGCTCGGGCGGGCTCGGGAGACGGAGCCGCGGGTGAGGCGGCGGCGGGTTCGGCCGACCAGTCGCCGGTGGGCTCCTCCGGGACCGGAGGCTCGAACGGAGGCTCGGTCTCGGGCGGGGGGACGTCGTCGTAGGGCGGCTCGTCCGGTGCGGGCGCGGAGACGGGACGCGCAGCGGGGGCGGCCGGCGCTGCCGGGGGGCGCTCCAGGGTGACCACGGCGGCGGTCGTCGTCACGGTGGCGGTCGCGGTGTCGGAGGCCGGAGACGCGGACGGGATGGCGACGGTCGCCCACTCGGTGACCATGGCGGCGTGCCCGGTCGGAGCGGAGGCGGTGGATGCGGAGGGGGCGTCGGCGTGTGCGGCGGTGGCCGATGCGGCGGGCGACGACGACGCGGCCGGAGCCGGCGTAGCGGCCACGGAGGCCGACGCGGGCGACGGCGCGGCGTCGGCCTGAGAGGAGGACCGCGCGGGGGCCGCCGCGCGAGCACCGCCGGTCGCGGCGGACGAGGGCGCGTCGGCCGGGTCCGCTCCGGGCCACGTCTCGGCCGTCGGAGCGGCCGGCGCACCGGCGGACGGGCGCGGCGAGCCGCCGGAGCCGGACGCGGAGTCGGCGCGGGCGATGAACTTCACGCGGATGCCCAGCACCTCGACGATCGCCTGGCGCAGATACTCGCTGACGCCCGTGCCGCCGGCGGCGTCGGGCTGGCGGAAGCTCTGCACGTCGTTGTCGCTCGGGAAGGACAACGTCAGGACATCGCCGCTGAGGGCGCGGACCTGCGCGGTGAAGACGACCATCCATGCGCTGCGCTTGGCGCGCTGGACCGCGTCGAGGATCTGCGGCCACGAGTCCTTGACCTGCTGCGTGGTGACCGGGCCGACCGGCGACGGCGCGGGCGGGACTTCGGCGCCCGCCGCAGCGGGCGCGGTGGAGACCTCGGTGGACGCAGGCTCCGCCGCCGTCTCGGCAGGAGCCGAAGCGGCCGGCGCCGTGGGAGCGGTGGAGACCTCGGCGACAGACGCGGACACGCGCGGAGCGGGCGCCGCGGCAGGCTCGGACGCAGCAACAGGCGCAGCACCACGAGCGGGCGCTGCAGCACGAGAAGGCGCAGGCTCGGTCGCCTGCACCGCATCCGCCGACACCGCATCGCTCACGCCGACCCGGCGCTCCAGCCGCTCGACGCGCGCCAGCGCACCGCGCTCGCTCTCGTCGCTCGACGGCACGAGCACGCGCGCGATCATCAGTTCGAGGTGGAGACGCGGCGAGGTCGCGCCGGTCATCTCGGTGAGGGCGGCGTTGACGATGTCGGCCGACCGGCTGAGCTCGGCGGCTCCGAACTTCATCGCCTGCACACCCATGCGGTCGAGCTCGTCCTGGGGCACGCCGCGCAGCACGGCCGCCGCGCCCTCGACGCTGGTCGCCGCGACGACGATGAGGTCGCGCAGGCGCTCGAGCAGGTCTTCGACGAACCGGCGCGGATCCTGACCGGTCTGCACGACCCGGTCGACCGCCCCGAAGGCGCCCGCCGCATCCCGTGCCGCGATCGCGTCGATCACGTCGTCGAGCAGCGCCGCGTGCGTGTAGCCGAGCAGGGCGACCGCGCGCTCGTACTCGATCGCACTGCCCTCGGACCCGGCCATGAGCTGGTCGAGCAGCGACAGGGTGTCGCGCGGCGATCCCCCGCCCGCCCGGACGACGAGCGGCAGCACGCCCGGAGCGACCGTCATGCCCTCGCTGTCGCACAGGCTCTGCACGTACTCGAGCATCTGCGCGGGCGGCACGAGCCGGAACGGGTAATGGTGGGTGCGCGACCGGATGGTGCCGATGACCTTCTCGGGCTCGGTGGTCGCGAAGATGAACTTCACGTGCTCCGGCGGCTCCTCCACGATCTTGAGCAGCGCGTTGAAGCCCTGCGGCGTCACCATGTGCGCCTCGTCGAGGATGAAGATCTTGTAGCGGTCGCGGGCCGGCGCGAAGATCGCGCGTTCGCGGATGTCGCGGGCGTCGTCGACGCCGTTGTGGCTGGCCGCGTCGATCTCGACGACGTCGAGCGAGCCTCCGCCGTCACGGCTCAGCTCGATGCAGCTCGCGCACTTCCCGCACGGCGTGTCGGTGGGGCCCTCTGCGCAGTTGAGGCAGCGGGCCAGGATGCGCGCCGATGTGGTCTTGCCGCAACCGCGAGGACCGGAGAAGAGGTAGGCGTGGTTCACCCGATTGGTGCGCAGCGCCGTCATCAGCGGATCGGTCACCTGGGACTGGCCGATCATCTCGGCGAAGGTGTCGGGCCGATAGCGGCGATACAGGGCGGTTACCACTTGAACATGGTACTCACCGCCGCCGACATTCCGGTGGGAACCGGGCCCTCACTGCCCGCGCACGTTCAGAGCACGCCCGATCGCGGACCAGAGCGCGACGCGGGCGTCCTCCGTCGCCTGCGCGGCGGGCGGCGGCGGCAGGTACAGCGGGCTGTACGGCGGCACGTAGAACAGGTGCGTCGCGTCGGGTGCGCGGACGTACGCGTCGCCGCCGCGGGCGGGTCGCACCTGAGCGGCCACGTCCATCCACCGGCAGGCGTTGTCGAGCTGTTCGTCCTGCCCGGCGCAGCCGAGGACGACGGGTCCCCGGATGCGGTCGAGGCTCAGGACGGCGGCGCGCGTCACCTGGTGCGTCCCGCTCAGGCACGGCACCCACGCGCCCCCGACGGTCACCGCGGGCCCCGGCACAGGTGACGGGCAGACCAGTCCGGTCGTCCCCGCGGGGGCGATGGCGCCGTAGACGAGGTCGGGATGGGCCACGGCGGTCCACAGCGCGAGCTGCGCTCCCCGGGAGGTTCCCATCACGAAGACACGGCGTGCATCCACTCCGGGCTGCGACCGCAGCCAGTTGAGCGCGGCGACGACCCGCTCGGCCGCCAACGTGCGGATCATGTCGACCTCGCCGGCGGAACCGTACGTGGAGAAGGCCAGCGCCGGGTACCCCATGGCCGAGAGCGTCGAGGCGGTCAGCACCCCGCTCGGGGCGCCGGGGTCGGTGCCATCGAGGACGAGCACCGCCGGCCGCGCCGCCTGAGAGGAGTTGGTCGGCGCGAAGAAGTCGCCCTGGATCCCGTCGTCGAAGACGGCGCGCGAGGGCGCCACCGACTGCAGTCCCACCCGGTAGATGCGCCGGGCCGCGACCCGCCTGCCATCGACCACCGCCTCGAGATCGACCAGGCGGCTCGCCGCGCCCCACTGCTCCGTCGACGTCGCCGAGGCGCCGGAGGCGGTGCCCAGCGACCACAGCAGACCCATCCCGTCCGGTCCGGCGAACGGGGCCTCCACCGGCGCGTCCCGGTCCAGGTCGACCACCCCGGAGGACGGGACGACGTAGACCGCCCGGGACGTCCAGGTCGCGCCGGCCTCGACGGTGGCGCTCACCGTCACGCGCACCCCGGGTTGCAGTGCTGTGACGCGCAGGTGGATCGGCTCCCAGACACCGCTGGGATCCTCGCTCACCTCGAACCGGGGACCGACGGCTCCGGGCGGCGGGGAGCAGCCCGTCAGCCCGGCGACGGCCAGCGCCAGCACGGTCACGGCGCCGGCGATCCTGGCGCGCAGCGTGGATGCGCTCACGGCCGCACCGACCCCTCCAGCTTGGCGAGCACCAGCGTCCAGAACGACGTCCGCGCGTCCTCCGTCGCCTGCGCCGTCGCCGGCGGCAGGTCGCTCAGCCCGATCGGCAGCACGGGCGGCGTCGTGATGTCGTGCCCCGCGCCGTCGAGATAGAGGAACGCGTCCCCGTCCTTCTGGCCGCGCGCCTGCTCGCCCGCGCGCTGCCAGTCGCATGCCGTCGGCAGCAGCCGGTCCGCCGTGCCGCAGGCGAGCACGAGCGGACCGGGGATGCGCTGCAGCGGCAGGATGTCGGTCCCGGCGATGGTCCGCTCGGGGTTGGCGCACGGGAGCGGGAGTCCGTGCTCGATGAGGAGCGGGCTGCCGGCCTCGGAGGTGCACTGCAGCGCCGTCGGCCCGCTCGCGGCGAACGCTCCGTGGATGCGGCCGGGCTCGTGGGAGGCGAACCACAGCGCGAGCGAGGACGCGCGTCCCGTGCCGTAGACGAAGATGCGGTCCTCGTCGACGATCGGCAGCTCTGAGAACCAGCTGAGCGCGGCGTCGAACGTCTCGACCGACAGAGCGGCGGATCCGGCGATCCGGCCCTCCGGCACGAACGCGGGCAGCACGAAGACCGCGAAACCGGACGCCGCCATCAGCCGCGCGGCGAAGGCGCCGGATGCGCCGCCGTCGTCGCCGTCCACCAGGATGACGCCCGGCCGCAGGTCGACGGGGGTCGGGACGCCCTCGACCAGAGCGCCGATGCGGGCGGTGGGCGCGAAGCCCGACGCCTCTGGGTCACCGGCGCCGATCAGGTCGCTGCCGAGCACGTCGCGGTCGCTCGTGCCTGCGGCGAGCGCCGCCCGGTGGAGAACGCGCGAGGCGACGGGACGTCCGTCCTGCTCCACGGTGTAGCGCGCGTCCAGCCCGTGATAGACCCACTGCGCCTCGAGCTGCTGCTGACTGAACGACGGTCCGGTCAGGCTCCAGAGCAGGCCGGAGCCGTCCGCCCGCGGATAGGGCGCGGTCATCGGCTCCTGCGACCACAGGCGCACGCGACCGTCCGGAGGGACCGCGTACACCGCGCGCGAGCTGAACGCGCCGGCGCTCGTCGCGACGCGCACGTCGACCACCGCCGGATGCCCGGGCTCGAGTCCGGCGAGCTGCACCCCGACCGGCTGCGTGACCGCGTCTCCGAAGCTGCTGAAGACGATCCGCGGTCCGCCCTGCACCCCGGCGCTGCACGCGGCGGTCGTCACGGCGATGGCGCCCACCACGGCGAGCGCGGCGAGCCGGCGGAGGAGACGCGTGCGAGTCATCCCAGCACCGCCCGCAGCAGGGCGCGGCCGACCGCGTTCCAGAAGGCGACGCGCGCCTGCTCTGTCGGCTGGCCACCCGCGGCCGGCAGGCCGATCGGCAGGCCGGGCGGTACGGAGACGGCGTGCCCCGCGCGGTCCGCGTAGACGGTCTGCACGCCGAAGGTGGAGAGCCGGGTCGCCACGAGCGCGCGCTGCCAGTCGCACGCGTTCGGGAGCACGTCATCCCGCTTCCCGCATGCGACAACGATCGGACCGTTGATGTTGCCGATGGACGGGATGGCGGAGCTCACCACCGTCGCCGGGGAACCGAGGCACGGCAGTCCGGTGGAGTCGTCGAACGCCGGTGCGACCTGGGCCGGCGACAGGCAGAGCAGCGCGGGGGTGCCTCCCGCCACGAACAGCCCGCGTACCCTCCCCGGGAAGCGGGTGGCCGCCCACACGGCCAGCTGCTCCGACGCCCCCGTCCCGTAGACGAACACCTGGTCGTGGACGATGTCGGGACGCTGCGCCAGCCAGTCGAGCACGGCCTGGACGGTGGTGTCCGAGACGATGCCGGTCGATCGGACGCCGTCCGACGCGCCGGAGACGGGGATGCTGAGCACCGAGGCCCCGAACTGGGCGATCAGAGGCGCGGTGTACTCGGCCGACGCCCCCGGCGTCGGGTCGTCGAACATCACCACCGCCGGCGCGCGCGGGTGCTCCAGCGAGGCGGCGCTGAAGAACGTGCCGAGCGGCACGTCCTCGTGGGTCTGGCGCGGCACGCGCGCGTCGATCGCGGCGCGCAGGTCGCGCGTGTACAGGGTCCGCTCGGGGACCCCGGCCGCGAGGCCGGTCAGCTCGAAGCGGCGGGACGCGACCACCCGGTCGCCGTCCGCCGCGCGCACGGTCACGTGGATGGTGTCGCGCATCCACTGCCGCACCGCGGCGTCGTCGCCGAGGTGCGGCCCGCGGAGCGACCAGAACAGGCCCGCGGAGTCGGGCTCGGTGAACGGGGCCAGCTGCGGCCGTGCGCGCGCCAGGTCGAGCGTGCCGGACGCGGGGACGGTGTACGTGGCGGCCGAGGTCCAGGAGCCGTGCGACGTCGTCAGCTGCGCGGTCAACCGCAGCCGCGCGCCGGGCTCGGCGCCGACGAGCTGCAAGGGGACAGGCCAGAGCACGGCGCTGTAGCGGACCAGCGGCGGCGTCACGAAGCGCGCCCCCGCGCCGCCTTCGACCGGGGCGCAACCGGCGAGCGCGGTGACGCCGACGAGCAGCGCGACGACCGCTGCGATCACCCGGTGACCGAGCCCGCGCAGGGGCAGGAGCGGCATCCCGTGCCGTCCGCCCTCGCCGCGCCGTCGCCGCATGGCCGTCTCCCGTCAGCCTCCAGTGGACTCCCGGACAGCCTGCAGCGACTGCCGCGAGATCTCCAGCTCCTCGTCGGTCGGGACGACGAGCACGGTCACCGCCGAGTCGTCGGCCGAGATCACCCGCGCGCCACGCGAGGAGGCGGCGTTGCGCTCCGGATCGAGCCGGATGCCCAGCACCTCCAGTCCGGAAAGCACCTCCGCCCGCAGGGCCGCATCGTTCTCGCCGACCCCGGCGGTGAAGGTGAGCACGTCCAGTCCGCCGAGCAGGGCGGTGTAGGCGCCGAGGTAGTGCTTCAGCCGGTGCACCGTCACGTCGAGGGCGAGCCGCGCCTGCTCGTCGCCGCCGTTGGCCGCCGTACGGACATCGCGCATGTCACCGCGTCCGGAGAGCCCGAGCAGACCGCTGCGGCGGTTGAGCAGTTCGTCCAGGTCGTCGGTCGACAGGTGCGCCCGCCGGGCGAGGTGGATGAGGACGGCGGGGTCGAGGTCGCCCGACCGCGTCCCCATCACCAGCCCCTCCAGAGGCGTCATCCCCATCGACGTCTCGACCGACCGTCCGCCGTCGATGGCGCACGCCGACGCGCCGTTGCCGAGGTGAAGCACGATCTGCTTCAGCTCGCCGAGCGGGCGGCCGAGGAACGCCGCAGCGGTCTCCGACACGTACTTGTGCGACGTGCCGTGGAATCCGTAGCGGCGCACGCGGTGCCGGTCGGCCAGACCCGCGTCGATCGCGTAGGTGTACGCGGCGGGCTCGAGCGTCTGGTGGAAGGCGGTGTCGAACACCGCGACGTGCGGGACGTCCGGGAACGCCTTCTTCGCGGCGCGGATGCCCTGCAGGTTGGCCGGGTTGTGCAGCGGCGCCAGGTCCGACAGGTCCTCGATGTTGATCTCGACCAAGGGGGTCACGATGGTCGGCTCGAAGAACCGCTTGCCGCCGTGCACGACCCGGTGACCGACCGCGTCCAGGGGGTTGTCGTCCAGGCTCGGGCCCTCGGACGCGAACGCGTCGAGCATCGCGCGGAAGCCCGCCGTGTGGTCGGGGATCTCGAGCTCGCGCTCGGTCGTTCCGTCGGGGCCGCGGTGGGTCATCCGTCCGTTCGGCTCGCCGATCCGCTCGACCAGCCCGGAGGCGAGCGACTGCTCCGTCTCGCTGTCGATCAGCTGGTACTTGAACGACGACGAGCCGCTGTTGACGACGAGGACCGCGCTCATGACAGCGCCGCCTGGATCGCCGTGATGGCCACCGTGTTCACGATGTCGTCGACCGTCGCGCCGCGCGAAAGGTCGTTGATCGGCTTGCGCAGGCCCTGCAGCACCGGTCCGATCGCGACGGCTCCGGCGCTGCGCTGGACCGCCTTGTACGTGTTGTTGCCGGTGTTGAGGTCCGGGAAGATGAACACGGTCGCCCGCCCGGCCACCTCCGACCCGGGCATCTTGGCCGCGCCGACCGCCGCATCCGCCGCCGCGTCGTACTGGATGGGTCCGGCCACCGCCAGCTGGGGCGCCCGCTCCCGCACCAGCTCGGTCGCGGCGCGCACCTTCTCCACGTCCTCCCCGGCTCCGGAGTCGCCGGTCGAGTAGGACAGCATGGCGACCCGCGGCTGGATGCCGAACTGCTCGGCCGTCATCGCTGACGAGATCGCGATGTCGGCCAGCTGCTCGGAGGTCGGGTCCGGGATGACCGCGCAGTCCCCGTAGACCAGGACGCGGTCGGCGAGCGCCATCAGGAACACGCTCGAGACGACCGAGACTCCCGGCGTGGTCTTGATGATCTCGAAGGCCGGCCGGATGGTGTGCGCCGTCGTGTGCGCGGCACCCGACACCATCCCGTCGGCGAGTCCGAGGTGCACCATCATCGTGCCGAAGTAGGAGGCGTCGGTCACCGTGTCCGCCGCCTGGTCGACCGTGATGCCCTTGTGCGCCCGCAGCCGCGCGTACTCGTCGGCGAACCGCAGCCGCAGCACGTCGTCGAACGGGCTGAGCACTTCGGCCTCCGACAGGTCGAGGCCGAGCTCGATCGCGCGGGAGCGCACCTCGAACGGCTCGCCCAGGATCGTCAGCCGGGCCACCCCGCGTGCCAGCAGAGTGTGGGCGGCGCGCAGGATGCGGTCGTCCTCGCCTTCCGGGAGCACGATGTGCTTCTTCGCCGCGCGTGCCCGCTCGATGAGGTCGTACTCGAACATGAGCGGCGTGACCACGTCGTGGCGGGTGACGTCGAGGCGCGCGAGGAGCGCTCCCGCATCCACGTGCCGCTCGAACAGGGCTAGAGCGGTGTCGTACTTGCGCTGCGAGTCGGCCGCGAGCCGGCCGCGGGCGTGGGTGATGCGGACGACGGTCTCGTAGGTGTCGAGGCCGGTGCGCACGATCGGCAGCGGCGAGCGCAGGCCGGCGAGCAGGCGCTCGATCGGCTCCGGGAGGTCGAAGCCGCCGTTGAGGACGATGCCCGCGATCGAGGGGAAGGTGCCGGAGGCGTTGGCCATCAGCACCGCGAGCAGCACCTCGGTGCGGTCTCCCGGCACCACGACGACGGACCCCTCGACCAGCCGAGGGAGGACGTTGTTCATCGACATGCCGGCGACCACGACGCCCAGCGCCTCCCGGGCGAGCAGCGCCTCCTCGCCCGCCAGCAGGGTCGCGCCGGTCTGCTCCATGATCGAGCGGATGCTCGGCGCGACGAGGAACGGGTCCTCCGGGATGGCCCACACCGGCGGACGGTCGCTGCTGCCGGCCGCGGCCGCCGCGGCGCCGACGGCCGAGCCGACGGCGGCGACGATGGCATCCAGCTTCGTCTCGTCCGCCCGGTTGGCGATGACCGCGAGGAGTCCGGCGTGCTCGGCGCGCAGCTCGACGATCGCGAGCTCGGCCAGCTGCCGCAGCTCCTCCGGCGAGCGCGGATCGGCCTGGCCCAGGCGCTCCCCGAAACCCTGCCCGATGCGTCCGCCGAGGACGAGCAGCACCGGCGCGCCGAGGTTGGCGGCGATGCGGGCGTTGTATGCGAGCTCGGTCGGGCTGCCGACGTCGGTGTAGTCGGAGCCGAGGATGACGACCGTGTCGCATCGCGCCTCCACCGCCCGGAAGCGCTGCACGATCACGGCGAGCGCCGCATCCGCGTCGGCATGGACGTCCTCGTAGGAGACGCCCAGCGCGTCCTCGTACGACAGCTCGGCCGTCGTGCGCTGCAGCAGGAGCTCGAGCACGTAGTCGCGCTCCTCGGTCGACCGCGCGATCGGCCGGAAGACCCCGACCCGCCCCACCGAGTGCCGCAGTGATTCGAGCACGCCGAGGGCGACGGTCGACTTCCCCGTGTGCCCCTCCGCGGAGGTGATGTAGATGGAACGCGCCACGTCAGCCGATCCGCTCGATCGCGGGAGGCGTCCACGTGCCGTCGAGCACGTCCTCACCCGGCTGGTACAACCGCAGGATCGGCCGGAATCCTCCGGCGGGAGTCGGCAGCCAGTTGGCGGCGGCCGTCGGATCGGTCGGGCGGGCGGCGCTCATCGTGATGGTCAGTCCTCCGTCGTCGTCGTACACGAGCCCCGGCGTCCGGTCGCCCACCGAGTAGCGCTCGACGGGGTTGCGGACCAGGTAGTAGTGGGGCAGGTCGTACATGGTGATCGACCAGAACGCGCCAACCGGCGGGGTCGGGTCGAGCCGGAAGCGGTAAACGTGCTCGCCGGACAGGGGCTCGCCGTCCGCGTCCTCATAGGTCATCAGGTAGGCCGCCTCGTAGGCGTGGTTCCCCCACAGTCCGCCGAGGGCCGCGGCGGCGCGGTGCGCGTAGCGGGTGCGCGGGTCGAGGAGCTTCCACTCGGGGGCGTCGATGGCCCCGAGCTCGAAGAAGTCGAGGTTGTAGTCGAAGACGTGGAGGTTGACCGACCAGTGGTCGATGAGCGCGACGGAGGTGTGCAGGGCCGACTCCAGCGCCTCCTTGCCCAGCGCGTACCCCTTCTCCAGCGCCTCCCGCACGCCCTCCGGCTGCTCGGCGAGCGTGTACGGGCTCACCAGCCCGAGCGGCGCGTACGAGTCGAGGGCGGGGCGGTCGCGCTCGGCCGGAGGGAACGCCTGGGACCACACCCGCAGCTTCTCGAAGAAGTCGAGCGCTTCGCCGTTGCCGGTCGTGACGTCGGGGACGCCCTGCGGGGGCGCCAGGGACTCGCGCACCTGCGCGAGGGAGAGGCCGTCCTGGAGGGCGTGGACCGCGGGCAGGTCCTCCTCGCCCGCGACGGCCCACCGGCCGACGATGGTGCCGACGCGGGTCGGGAAGCGGATGGCGGGAATGCGTCCGTCGGCCGGCTCCTCGCCGGGCGGCAGCAGCAGGAATTCGCCCGCCCCTCCCCCGGTCGCGCGCGTCCCCAGGTAGGCGAAGTTGTTCGTCCACGCGTCGACGAACTGGAGGACGTAATAGCGGTCACCGGCCTCGGGCACCGTCAGCCGCAGGGGCCCCACCGAGAGGTCGATCTGGGCGATGGAGTAGAGGGTGTCGTTGTTGATCGACACGAAGGTGTCCTCGGGCCCCGCGAGGCGCCGCGCATGCCCGAACACGTTGAAGGGCGTGGCAGGGACGCCGCCGATCCCCTCCTCGGTGAACCGCACGACCTGCTCCAGGTCGAACACGAGGGGGAACCCGACGACGTACGCCTCGGTCGCCAGCTCGGTCAGCTGCTCGGTCACTGCGGCACCCCGTCCATCCACTGGTCAACGGAAGACACGATTCATTCTACAAAGCGTAGAAGAACGCCCTGCTTCGCTCAATATACGCGGCAGCCGTGACGAGGAGCTGGACAACAAAAAAGACCCCCCACGCACCCGCCAGAGCCCGGTTACCCTTGCTGCGTTTCCGCCCTGGGGGAGTTGGCCTGGATGGCGCCACGTGGGGAGCCGGAGACCAGTGTAGCGGGTGCGGCTGGGAGCCGCGTGCGTCGGGGTCGCCGCCGATCGGCTACGATATTGTGAGCCGCCGGCCGCGACAGCGGAAGGCAGCCCCAGGAGAATTCGCCTAGTGGCCTATGGCGCACGCTTGGAAAGCGTGTTGGGTGCAAGCCCTCGGGGGTTCGAATCCCCCATTCTCCGCCATTTCCACCGACCCTCGGTCTTTCCTGAGCCGGCACGTTCGACGCGTGAGCATTGCGTCGTTTCACGCATACAGTTCGGTCATTCAGCCGATGCCCCCTTCGGGACCTGCTTCTAGGTTCGTCAGCAAGCGCAGGACGGACGAAGCGGGACCGTGAGGAGCGACGATGACCTTGACGAACGCAGAATGGACTTCTGCCGAAACCACCGCCGCGGAGGCCGAATCCGAGACCGGCGAGGTCGGCGTCCGCCTGGCGAGGCCCTTCTCCGCTCCCGGTTACAGCGCGGAAGCGGAGGCCGAGTACCAGCCCCAGGAGCAGGCCGGCGAGTTGCACGCCGAGATCTCGGAATCGGAGCACAACGAGCTCACCGAATCCAGCGAGTTCGCCGCCTTCTCGCCTTTCACGCACGCCGAGGCGGCCGAGGACCGCGAGGTGCTCGAGAACGAGTTCCTCAACGAGCTGGCGGGGAGCGAGCTCTCCGAGGCGATCGGTGAACTCGCTCAGGAGTGGTCCGGCATCCACGCCGAGATCTCCTCGAACAGCGGTCAGGGCGTCACCCCTCCCGCGCTGCGCGAGGCCGGAACCGTCCTCACCCGCCGGGCCGATGAGGTGGCGACAGAACTGGACCGCATGCTCGAAACCCTGGGCGAGACGCTCGGGGAGCACACCGCGACCACGATCGGCGAGAGCGAACTCGCCTCGTTCCTCGAGCTGACCGAGTCGCCGCCGATCCCGATCGGGGCGTCGCCCGCCCAGGAGCAGTTCTTCCGCAAGTTCGCCCGAATCGTCGGCCGCGTGGCGCGCGGCGCCGTATCCCTCGCGAAGAAGGGCGTCTCGCTCGTCGGCAAGATCGCGTCGTGGCCGCTCCGCATGCTGTTCTCCAAGCTGGGGCAGCTCGCCCGCGGCCTGCTCCGCGGGGTGCTCAACTCGGCGATCTCCCGACTGCCGGTGGTCCTGCAGGCTCCGGCCCAGCAGCTCCGTGTCCGGCTGTTCGGTCGCGAAGCGGAGCTCGAGGGCGAGGGCGAGGGCGAGACCGAAAGCCTGGGCGAGGTCGCGGTCGGTGAGCACGGCGGTTGGTCGAGCGAGCGGGCGCTCGCCGACGAGCTCGAGGGTGAGACCGTCTGGCGCGGCGCGATCCCGGCGGTCGGGGGCGCTCAGGAGCTGGAATCCGAGTTCGTCACGACGGTGAGCCGCGCCCTCGCAGCCGAGAACGAAGCCGAGCTCGCCCAGCTCGAGGCCGAATACGCCGCCTCCGCCGCAGAATCCGAGGCAGCGCCCGGAGCCTCGGAGCTCGACGCCGCCCGCGTGACGCTGGTACGCGAGCTCGCCGAACTCCGTGACGGCGAGAGCGCGGGGCCGGCCATCGAGCGGTTCCTCCCCGCCATCCTTCCCGCGCTCCGGATCGGGATCCGCCTCGTCGGCCGTCAGCGGGTCATCAACCTCCTCGCCTCGGTTCTCGACAAGCTGATCCGGCCGCTGGTCGGCCCGCGGTTCGCGACCCCCCTCACGCGCGCGTTCCTCGACATCGGGATGAAGGCCTTCACCTTGGAGGCGAGCGCGGAAGACCGCGAACTCGCCGGCGCCTCGGGTGTCGCCTCCCTCCTGGAAGACACGCTGCGGCGCGTCGCCGAGCGGGGGAACGAGGTCTTCACGGACACGAACCGGCTCCATTCCGAGACGGTCGCGGCCTTCTCCGAAGCCGTCGCCCACACCATCCCCTCGTCGCTGATCCGTGGCGACCTCGAGAGCCGGGAGACATCCGGACAGACCGACACCACATGGATGCTGCGGCCGCGCGTTTACTGGTACCGCAAGTACGCCCGTGTCTTCGAGATCACGCTCACGCCCCAGATCGCCGCGGCCATCACCACCTTCGGCGGCGTCCGGCTCCTCGACGTGCTGCGGGCGAGAGGTGTGCGCCTGCCGGTCAAGGTCCGTGTCCACCTCTACGAGACCCTGCCGGGAACCTACCTCTCGCGCATCTCGCAACTCGAGAAGGATGTCCCCGGCATGACTGCCGACGGGTGGCGCCAGTTCCACACGCTGACGGTCGCCGCAGCAGGCACCCTTCTCGGCGAGCCTGGTCTCGGTGTCGATGTCGATCCACGGTTCACCCGCGATCGCTCGACGGTCGCCGCCGGGCAGCGCTTCTTCTACCTGCAGCTTCCCGGGGGCGGCGGCGGTGTCGCGAAGAGCTTGCCGAGCCAGGCCTGGGTGACGATCGACGCCCGCCCGGGTCAGGACATCATCCGCTTGACCATGTACCTGTCGGAACCGGACGCTCAAGCGGTAGCGGCACGAGCGCGTCAACGGAACACGACCGCTTTCGTGATAGCGCTCCGCGCCGCGATCCAGGCCGCGATGTACAGCCTGAAGACGAATCCGCGGTCGCGCCTGATTTTCTTGCGCGAGGCCTCGAACGAGGCCCCCGCGGCAGCCGCCGGCGCGGGGGCGGCGATACTCAACGCGATCATCTCCAAGATCGTCGACCGACTGGTGGACGCAGCCATCCGGCTGGCAGCGGATTATGCCCGCGCCAAGAGCGACGAATTCGTCAAGGCCGTCGACAACCCCGCCGCCGGGGTGTCCATCCAGGTCACGGTGCCGATCCCGTCCCTGTCGACCTTCCTCTTCGGACCGCTCGCCTCGGTCATCGGCGCAGCCCGGATCCTGGGCGCCATCCTCTCGAACCGGCTGGGCATGAGGACCGTGCCCGGGCTGCGGAAGTAGCGACCATGGAACTCGTCGAGGCGCTGCGCATCCAGCTGGACCGGCAGGTGTCGCACTGGGAGGCCGCCTCCGTCGCGCTTCGGGACCCGTCGTCCTTCAGCGCCGACGGAGCCTGGAAGAACCTGGAGCGCTACCTCGACCGTGCCGTGCGCGCGTCGCTCGAGCAGTCCACCCAGAGTCTGCACCGCGAGATCCAGGGTCTGCGCACTCAACTGGACGGGGCCCGGCTCGGTCCGCAACTCGTCGTCGTGGCGCGGAGGCTCCAACGGGTGCGCCGGCGGTACGGGCAGGTGGAGACCGTCGTGAGCTTCTACGCCGACGCCGTCAACACCCGCACCAACCCGACGCTCGGCACCCACATGCGCGCCTTGGACAGGATCGCGGTCACCAGCATGCGCAGCGTGCTCGACCCGATGGGACAGCAGGTGCCACCCGTGCTGACCTACGTGGACAAGGGGCTCGGCGCCGCGATCCTCCGAGCGGGGGTGCGTCTCTGGGATGGCCGGCGGAGCCCGGCGGCCGCGATCAAGGTGACCCGCCACAACCTCTACCGCCCCACCGCTCTGGTACACGAAACCGGCCACCAGGTCGCCCACCTCCTGGGCTGGAACCGTGAGGCGTCCGCGGCGATGGGCGCTGTCCTCGCCGACGACCCGGAGCTGTCCCGGCACTGGAGGTCGTGGACCTCCGAGATCACAGCCGACGCGTACGCCTTCGTCCACTGCGGTTACGCCGCCGTCGCGGCCCTGCACGACGTGGTCGCCAACGAGATCGAGTCGGTGCTGCAGCTCGTGCCGGGCGACCCGCATCCGGTCTCCTACATCCGCGTCCTGCTCGGCGTCGAGATGTGCCGACGCGCATACGGCGCCGGACCGTGGGACGACCTCGCCGCCGCGTGGAAGGCCACCCATCCCCTGGCGAGGGCCGTGCCGTCTGTCGGCGACGTCCTCGCCCGTTCGACGGCGCGCCTGCCCGAGCTGGTGGACGCGTTGCTCTCCCGTCCCTGCGAGGCCTTCGGTGCACGTTCCCTGACCACGATGGTGGACCCCCAGCGAGTGGCTCCTGCGGAGCTCGAGAAGCTCGCGGCCGCCAGCGGTCCCTCCCTGTTCACGTCGTCCTATCTGGTCGACAGGGAGCAGCTCCGGATCGTCGCCCTGACGGGCCTCCGGATCGCCGTCGACCCGCGCAACACGATCGCGCACACGCGCGACTTCGCCCGCTTCGCCCAGACGCTGGGCGTGGAAACGACCACGGCACTCGCCGCATGACCGCCAAGGAGGAGACCTCGATGCCGAGCAAGCCCAATCCGAAATCAGAGAACGAGCCCGCGCCCGAGACTCAGGCCGCGGAAGTCGCCGACTTCCTCGTCACGTTCATGAGACGCGTCATGGACCTCAAGCCGGAGTGGGAACGATACGAACGGGAACTCATCGATCAGTCGTTCGGTGACACCTCCGCCAACCGGATCCGCACCATCGAAGACAATGCCGCCACCACCTGGGATCGGCTCCAATCGGACGGGGGCGTGGCCGCGCAGGCGGACTATGCGCTGCTCCGATCCGGTCTCGGCCGGCGGGTGAGGCCGGACGGCCCGCTCGTGGACCTCTCGCTCGAGGTCGGTCTGTCACAGGAGGGTCTGTCGGTCGAGGGGCACCAGCTCCTGGGCTCCATCGGGCTCGCGTTCCGCTGGGGGGAGTTCTGGCAGAACACCGAGGTGCTCGCTTTCGGCACGAAGGCCGTGCGCCACATCGTGCCCATCGAGCTTCCCGACGGCGTGCCGGTTCAGGTCATCGCATTCGACTCGTCGTCCGTGACCGGCTTCGCCGTGGTCCAGCGTGACACCGTCCTCGCCGAGACAGGCGTCTGAAAGGAGCCCCCATGTTTCGCAACCTCGCTACCGTCCTCGGAGGGCCGGAGAAGTTGTTCTCCCTTCATCCCGTGATTCTGCACCGCTACCTCGACGAGGCGTGGGCGCAGGCCGGCTTCGTCCAGATCGGCGCCGACACCTCGGACGTCTTCCTCGGCGACACGGAGCAGATCGTCGACCAACTGAAGCTGCCGCCGATCGCGGTCGAGGATTCGGGACTCGGTCTGCCACTCCAGCGGCGGCCCTGGGAACATCTGATCTACGCCTACCTGCTCGAGAACACGGGCATGCTCCGCGTCTTCCGGCGGGTCGTCGAACTGTTCGCGATGGGGGAGGAACTGGACGTGCCCGGTCCGCTGACGCGGCAGTTCCTCCGCTCCACCGAGGAGCTGATCTTCACCGACCCGCCGCCCTTCAGCATCGGGGCGGTCGCGAGCAGGGTGCGCCCCAGTCTCGAGGTCGTCAGCCGCAACGCGTACTGGCGCCTTCTCGGCATGGATCTCGACCACGGCCCCGACAGCTCGGGCCCGTGGCTTCGTCCACGGGCGTCCTACGCCAACTTCGTGCCGGACTTCGAGAGCCTGTTCGGCAATGTCTGGCAGAACTACCTCAACCGCAAGAACTCCAGCGGTGAGAACTCCTCCGATCCTCAGGCCGTGGTGGACCGCGCCCAGATCCTCTCCGAGGGCCTGCGCGTTCGTCGGCTGAGGGGCAATCTGGCTCGCGAGGAATTCTTCTTCACGGCGCTGTTCAGCTGGTTCCATGTGGTGCTCGAATCCGACAACGAGATCATCGTCGACCTCAAGGCGACCGCTTCAGATCCCGGCGAGCGTCTGCGCAAGCTGGGGGCACGGGTGGGTGTACCCGTGCATCCGCGAGCCCGGAGCCTCATCCTCCTTGCGGAGCCGGCGAGCTCTCTCCTGCGCTTCGTCGAGTTGCAGAAGTTCAACGACGCCGCCGGGGCCTCGACGCTCTTCGCCGAGACAGGCGCCATCAAGGATGACGCGTTGGCGGTCATCGACCAGTGGAGCATGGCGACCGGGCGGAGCCTCAAGCTCCGACCCGGAGTCACGCCCGTGAACGCAGCCGGAGCCGGAGCATCGCGCGACCGGACGACGAGCTCGCGTGCGATCAGCACGCTCCGGGTCTGAGAGGGGAGACCGAAATGGACGAAATCCTCGGAGAGAGCCCCTTCGAGATCGCCGGTGAATCGAGTCCCGGCCAGGCGGAGTTCGAGAGAACCGCTTATCAGGAGGCCGCGGAGTCCCGGCTGGACGAATTGGAGGCCGAGTTGGGAGAGCAGCCGTGGACGGGCGAGACCGAGTCTCCGCCTGGTCGTCCCGTCCCGTCCTCAACCGCACCGCTGGCCGTCGACCCCCGCAGTTGCCCGGATGTGACCTACCGAGGCGAGCCGTGGAACAGGGGCCGAGTCGGGCGGCACCAGACGGCGACGGGCACAGCGACCCAGACCAAGATCGCCGAGTCCGCCGCGGTGCGGCTCCTTGATCTCGGCGACTTCGACGTGGACGATTACCGCCTCCGCCCCGCTCACCGGACCATCCTGGGTGTTCACGTCGCGGGCATCGCCGACGCGCTCCGTCGTGGCCGGATCGTGGGGCCCATCCTGATCAATGTCCAGGGGCGCACATCCAGCACCGGGTCGATGGCGCACAATCTGGCGCTGTCGCGGCATCGCGCAGTGAACGTGACGAACATGATCCGGTGCCTCGCTCGTCAAGCGAGGATCGAGGACCAGCTGACCGTGCGCTGGACTCCGCTGGGGGAATCGGTCAGCCAGACCACCGGCGGAGACAACGTCGAAGGGGCCGACTCCCGTCAGGTGCGGGTGCAGGTCATCGCGCCGCGCCCGACCGGCTTCCGCGCGCCGATCCGGAGCGCCGCCTCGATGCGCGGGGAGTCGGAGACCGCCGAATGGGAGAGCGGGGAATCGGAGAGCGGCGAGTGGGGGGTGCGGTACGGGACCAGGCCCCGTGTGCGGAGTCACCGCCCGGCTCCCGGGAACGGTTACGGATACGGATACGGAGACGGTTCACCGTGGTCCGCATCGGCGCCTACCCGGCTCTGCTTCGAGGTGGTGTCGCTCCGGCGCAGCCCTCGGTTCGCCTGGCTGCGCGTCGGCGGCCTCCGGACCGTCACCGCTCGCGTGCGCGTCCACGAGCATGGATCGACGGCCTCGTCGCTGTACGTGCTGCAGGGTGTTCTTCTGCGGTCGAGTCGCACGCCGGGTCCCGCGCACACTGCTCCCCTGGCCCGCCTCACCGGACGTGCCCGCCGAATTCTGGCGATCGCAATGCAATCGCCGAACCCGAGGCGCGGATGCTCGCCGGTCTCTGTGGTCGCAGGCGCCGGATCGGCGACCCGCCGCCTCGGCGGGATGGCCATCCTGGTGATCCCGCCAGCGGGTTCCGGGCGGGCTCTGCTTCGTCTCTCGCCGAGATCGCAGACGGTGCGGTTCCGCCATCGATTGATCTCCGTACGGGCCCGGCGTTATGCCGCACCGGTCCTGATCGTCGGGCGATTCCGCCTGCTCGCAGTGGGCGAACCCCGGCTCGGACGCGGCGAGACCGCGAGCTTCGCCGAAGCGGGCGAACTCACTGAATACGGCGAACTCGGCGAGACCGAATGGACGGAGGCCGAGCACGGCGAGCAGACGGAGTACGGCGAGCTTGGCGAGGCCGAATGGGCCGAATCCGCCGAGGTCAACGAGTACGGCGAATGGGGAGAGGCCGAATCGAACGAGCTCGAGTGGGCGGGGGTCGGTGAGCTGAGCGAGTTCGGCGAACTCGGCGAGAGCGAGTGGAACGAAGCCGGCGAGCTGAACGAGTTCGGCGAACTCGGCGAGAGCGAGTGGAACGAAGCCGGCGAGCTGAACGAGTTCAGCGAACTCGGCGAGAGCGAGTGGAACGAAGCCGAGTTCGCTGAAGCCGAGAGCGAGTGGGCGGAGCTGGGTGAGGGCGAATCCGAGTACGGCAGGCAGGGCGAATATCCGTGATCATCGACGCGCACTGCCACGCCGGTACGGGTGAGGGCCTGTCCCATCCATCGAACACGGACGCGGACCTCTCTCGCTACGCCCGCCGGGCTCGCGCTGCGGGCATCGACCGCACGATCGTGTTCGCCACTCTCACCACCGACGACTACCGGTCCGGCAATGCACAGGTGGGGGCGATCGTCCGGCGCGATCCGGCCCGCTACATCGGCTTCGTTTTCGTGAATCCGGCGTACGACCGGGGCCGCGTCGGCACGATCGTCGACGAGGCGATCCGTGGTTGGGGCTGCCGGGGCATCAAGGTCCACTGGACGAACGGCAGGATCACCCGCGAAGTGCTCGAGATCGCTCGGGTGCGCAGGCTCCCGGTGCTCTACGACCCCCGCGGGGACATCAGCACGGTGGAGTTGATCCTCGGGTCCTACCCGCAGGTACCGATCATCATCCCTCACCTCGGCTCGTTCGCCGGCGACTGGGGCAGCCAGGTGGCCATCATCGACAAACTGCGCCGCCACCCGAATCTCTTCGTCGACTCCTCCGGCGTCCAGTACTTCGACCTGCTGGTCGATGTGGTCCGCCGCGGCGGTCCCGACCGGCTCATCTTCGGAACGGACGGCCCGTTCCTGCATCCCGCCGTCGAACTGGCGAAGATCCGCGAGCTTCGGCTCCCACCTGAGCAGTTCGCGCTCGTCACCTCGCAGACCATCCTGAGGCTGCTCCCGCCGCCCGCCGTTCCCCGTGGAGCGGTGTCGCCAGGGGCATTCCGAACCTCCGGGGGAACGGCTGGAACACTGTCTCGCCGGTCCGGTCCGCGCGGCGTAAAATCGCGGCCATTCTCCCCGAGTTCCCCTCACTGAACACGGCCAACGAATGCCTCCATCGAATGCGCACCAGCTCGCGTCGTACCGGCCGACGCTCGACTTCGAGCGGACGCGCCTCGTGGAGCGCATCGTGGGCGACACCGAACGACGAGCCGCGGTCGGCACGCCGAGCCTGGTATCCCTGCGCGGGGATGCGGGGCAGGGCAAGTCCACCATCCTGGAGGCCGTGCTGGCCGAAGTGAAGCGCCGCGGCAGCTCGGTGATCCGGATGAGCGGTTCCCCGCTCGCTGCGGGGATGCCGTATGCGGCACTGTACGAGATGGTGACGGACCCCTCGAACCGGTTGGGACGCACGGGACGCGGGCTGGCCGATCAGCTGGCATCGTTCCGCGGCGGCGCCTCGCCCTTGGCGGTCGCGCGTGCAGTAGGCGCCTGTCTGCAGGAACTCGACGGTCGCGCTGTTCTCCTCGTCGATGACGCGGACCTCGTCGACGAGGATTCGTTACGCGTCGTCGCCTTCGCGGCCGCCCGCTACTCCCCTGCTCCCACCTCCGTCATCTACGCCCTCACACGGACGGTCCCGCTGCTCGATCGCCTACAGGTCACGCAGCTTCGCCTCGACGACCTCCACCAGCACGACGCCGAGAGACTCGCGGTGGAATCCGGTGCGCATGAGGCGGCTGCGCCGCACCTCGTGGCACGGCTGGGGGGCAATCCACTCGCCCTCCGATTCGCGTCCCCGGCCTTCCCGTATCGGATCGTGGGCGACGACCTCGGCGTCGTCCCCGTTGCCGCCCGGTTGGAGAGCGACGTCGATGCCCGCATGGAATCGCTGGGTCAGGATGAGCGCCGCCTGCTGATCGGCTCGGCGGTGACCGGGGAACGCGACGTCGAGCGGCTGTCCGCCTACCTCGCCGAGACGTCGGAGTCTCTCGACGACGCGCTCGACGGGGTGGAGGGTTCGGGGCTGGTGGAGGTGCATCACGGGGAACTGCACTGGCACCGGATGTGGATGACCGCCGCCGTCGCGCGTCGCTGCGGTCCGGACCGCCGCGCACGGCTCACGGCGATCCTCCGTGGAAGCGGCGATGTCGCACACGACGCCGACGCCGTCGAGGATCGCCCCACGCTGCTCACCAGCTCCGAACGACGGGTCGTGGAGGTGATCGTGGCCGGTGCATCCGTGAAGGAGGCCGCAGACACCCTGAGCATCAGCTCTCGCACCGTGGGTTCGCACCTCCAGAGCGCCTACCGCAAGCTGGGCATCCACTCGCGTTCACAGCTCGCGGCGCTGATGCTCACGGGTGCCGGCGCACACGAGATGCCTCTGTGAGGTGCGGCCCACGCCCGAGCCAGGAAAGGTCTCGTGACCAGCGCGGTCCGGGGGCGTGAAGTTGTCCGACAAGGGCGCGTAGCGGGTCGACCCGGTCACGCGCTGACCCAGCACTCCCAGACCCCGACGTCGGCGAACCCCAGACGCTCGTACACGGAGTGCCCCTCCGCGCTCGACTGCAGCCAGGCCCCGCGGGCCCCTGCGGCAAGGGCGTCGCCGACGATCCGCGACGTGATCGCCGCTCCGTACCCTCTCCGTCGGTGCTCGGGCGGCGTTGCGATGTTGAAGACGCCGACGTGGTCCGCGAGGTGCAGGCCGAGGCCGGTCGCGACCGGCTCTCCTCCGACCTCGGCGACGTAGAAGTGCAGGGCCGAGGGTTCCGCGGCGCCGAGTGCGACGAGCGGGGCGAACAGCGCGGCCGGCGCGCCGAAGCCCGCAGCGGCGACCTCGGCGTGCAGCGGGAGCTCCGCGGGATCCAGCCGACGCACGTCCAAGCCGGGCACCGCCTCCTCCGCGGTGGGTGCGACGGTGAACATGAGCGGGGCATCCTCCCCGCGGGTCAGCCCGAGGCCGATCGCGGCCTTCCTCCCGGTCGTCGAGCCGGACGGGAACTGCGCACAGTACGGGACGCCTGCATCGCGAACCGACGAGAGCCAATCCGGGAATCTCCCCGCGTCGGGATGAGCGGACCAGACGCCGTTCATCGTCGGCGCCGCGATCCCGGTGACCGAGGCGACGTGGTGCCCGTCCTGCCGGGACCAGCCGCCCGGTACCCGCTCCCCCAGCCATGCGCGCGCGGCCAGGAGGAGGGACGACGCCTGCTCCGAAGAGGCTGCTTCCATAGCCGGAACCTACCAGTGCCGCGGCTGGCCACTCGACTTTGTACCTACAGGTAGGTACAGTTGCTCCCATGACGACGCGAGACGACCTGATCGAGGCGACACGGGAGCTGATGTGGGAGCGCGGCTACGGGGCGACGAGTCCGAGGGAGATCCTGGATGCGGCCGGCGCCGGCAAGGGCAGCATGTACCACCACTTCCAGGGCAAGGAGGCGCTGGCGCAGGCGGCCATCGAGCGCAATACCGAGCAGATGCGCGCCCAGGTCGAGGCCGACCTGCATTCGGCCGGGAGCGCCACCGCGCGGATTCGCGCGTACCTCAGCCGTGATCACGAGGTGGTCCTCAAGGGATGCCAGTTCGGCAGGCTCGTGCAGGAGCCGGAGGTGATCGAGGCGCCCGCGCTGCGGGGCGAGGTCGAGGGGATGTTCGCGTGGATCCGCGGGCAGCTCGCCGCCGTCATCTCGAGCGGCGTCGAGAGCGGGGAGTTCCGGCCGGATCTGGACCCGGCCCGCACGGCGGCGGCGGTCGCGGCGACCCTGCAGGGCGGGTACGTCCTGGCGCGGGCGGCGCAGGATGCGTCAGTGTTCGACGACGCGGTCGAGGGCGTGCTGGCTCTGCTCGAAGCGGCCCGCGCGTGACCGCGATCGCCGCACCCGCCCGCTCGGCCTGGTCGGCGCGCGGCTGGGCCATCTACCTGGGCTGGATCGTCATCACGCTCGACGGCAGCGCGCTGAACCTGGCCCTCCCGCGCATCGCGGACGACCTGGGAGCGCAGGCGGGAGGCATCTCCTGGGTCGTCGACGCGTACACGCTCCCGTTGGCCTCCCTGCTGCTCCTCGGCGGCACCCTCGGGGACCGCATCGGCGCGGAGCGGCTGTTCCGGATCGGCGCGATCGGGTTCGCGGCGGCGTCCGTCGCGTGCGCGCTCAGCCCCTCCTTCGCGGTGCTGGTCGCCTGCCGCGCCGCACAGGGCGTCTTCGCCGCGCTTCTGCTGCCGATGGTCCTGGCGCTGGTCGGGAAGAGCTTCGACGACCCCCGGCACCGCTCATCCGCCGTGAACCTGATGACGGTGTTCGGCGGCGCAGGGATGGCGGTCGGACCGTTCCTCGGCGGCCTGCTGACCGACACGACGGGCTGGCGAGCCGTGTTCTGGCTCACCGCGCCGATCGCGATCGTGGCAGCCTTGCTCGTCGGGGCCGCCGACCGACCGGCCGTCCGACAGGACCGGCCGCGCCTCGATCTGGCCGGGCAGCTCGTGGGGACGGCGGGCCTCGTCGCCGTCGTCGCCGGGCTCATCGAGGCCGGCCGCGACCTGGGCTCTCCGCTCACCTGGACGCTCCTCGCGGCCGGCGCGGTGCTGCTCGCCGCCTTCGTCCTGGTCGAGCACCGCGCGAAGGCGCCGATGATGCCGCTGGGCGTGTTCCGGAGCCCCGGGTTCACCGGCGCGGTCCTGGGAGGCTTCGCGTTCCAGTTCGG
This sequence comes from Leifsonia sp. NPDC077715, assembly GCF_040686855.1. Classification (NCBI taxonomy): domain Bacteria; kingdom Bacillati; phylum Actinomycetota; class Actinomycetes; order Micrococcales; family Microbacteriaceae; genus Leifsonia; species Leifsonia sp. NPDC077715. The sequence continues at coordinate 930,960 of NZ_JBFBOG010000002.1, read as the reverse complement.
CGCCTACGGGCTCCAGTTCTTCCTCGCGCTCTACGTCCAGGCGGCTTGGGGAGCGTCGGCCTCGGCCGGCGGACTGCTGCTCGCCTCCTTCGCGCTCGGCACCATCCTGGCGGGCGTGATCGTCAACCCGTTCCTCCTGCGAAGCGGAACCCGCCGGATGATCCTCATCGGCTCGGTGAGCGCCGCCGCCGGGACCCTCCTGCTCCTCGGCGCGAACGCGCCGGAACGGTGGTGGGTGCTGGTGATCGCCGAGTTCATCGTCGGGGCCGGCACCGCGATCTACTCCACCGCGTTGAACCGGACCGCCAGCGTCTCGCTCGGCGCCGGCTCCGCGGGGCTCGCCTCCGGCATCTACAACACCTCGCGCCAGGTCGGGCAGTCCGTCGGGATCGCGGTCCTCGGAGCCCTCGCCGCCCTGACGGACGCCCGCGCCGGCTTCATCGCCGCGATCCTCCTGATCACCGCCTGCGCCCTCGGGATCGCGGCGATCGGATCGCGGGCACGCGATCACGCGGAGGTCAGCGCACCTTCTTGACCCGGGTGACACTGAGGGCGCCGAGCACGCCGAAGACCGCGCCGCTGATGAAGAGTCCGGGGTACCCGAATGCCGCGATGAGGGCCGGCGCCGCGACCGGGATGAGCGACTGAGGCAGCGATTGGGCCAGGTTGGCGACACCGAGGTCCTTCGCCGCGGTGTCCGGGCTGGGCAGCACATCCGTCAGGAGCGCCAGCTCGACGGCGAAGAACGCGCCGAGCCCGGCGCCGAGGACGAGCTCGCCGAGCAGCACCACCGGGATCGACGGCGCGAGGGCGATGATCGTGAGCCCCAGGACCGCGATGATCGAGGACAGGATGACGAACGGCTTGCGACGACGGACACGGTCGGAGAGCCAGCCGAGCACCGGGGTGATGAGCAGGATGCCGACCGCGTTCGCGAGAATCGCCTGGAACACGAGGGTCGGCGCCTCCGAGTCGGCCACCCCGAACTGCGCGATCAGGAAGTACGTCAGGTAGCTGGTCGCCGTGAACTGCGTCGTGGTGAGGAAGAAGCGCGTCAGCCACGCCCAGCCGAAGTCGGGGTGCTTGCGCGGGTTGAAGACGAACGCGCCGAAGAACTCGCGGGCGTTGAACGGCTCCTTCGGGCCGCGGACGGCGATGCGGTCCTTGACCGGCAGCACCATCCCGATCATGAGGGCGACCCCGATCAGGCTCGGCACGAGGCTCTGGACGAGGCCGACCGGGAAGAGCTGGACCAGGAAGGTGGCGGCTACGCCGCCGACGTTCTGAGCGAGGCTGATGAACGAGGCCGTACGTCCGCGTCGTTCCGGGCTGATCTGGTCGGGCAGCATCGCGACCAGCGCGGCGAGGGCGAAGTTCAGGCCGACCTGGGCGATGCTCCAGCCGACGAGCACCAGCGGGACGTTCGGAGCGACGGCGATGACGACGATGCCGACGTAGCCGACCAGTCCGCCGAGGACGATCCACGGTTTCCGCATCCCGAACCGGCTCGTCGTGCGATCGGAGATGCGACCGGCCAGCGGGTTGGCCAGGAGCGAGAACAGCGCGCCGATGCCGAGGACGACGCCGAGGTCGGCGGCGGAGTTCGCCAGGTCCAGCTCGCGCAGCCGCAGGGCGATCGTGATGACGAGCGGTGGGACGAGTGCGATCGAGAAGCCGAGGATCCCGAGCGGGATGGCGACCATCGGGTAGCGGGAGGGACGCGCCGGACCGGGCGTCGAGGGCACGACCTGGTCGGAGGGGAATCCCTCCCGGACGCGGCGGGGACAGTGAAGGGCTGGGACTCGTCCACGTTGACTTCTCTCTGCAAGCGGGTTTCCGGGGCGACCGCCGCCGGCAGAGATCACGATAACAGTAAAAGCCCCACTTGGAACTTTTTAATTTGCGGTGGCCCCGACGGGCTTCAGGAGCTGTTCGTAGAGCTCCATCCCGGCGTGCAGGTCGACCTCGGGATCGAGCAGCCATTGCGTGGAGAGGCCGTCCATCGCGGCGATCAACAGCGCGGACGCGGACTCGAGGGAGATGTCATCCCGCACCAGACCGGCGCCCTGCGCCAACCGCAGGATCTCGAGCGCGTCGGCGCGAAGCTGCCGGTACCGCTCGATGAAGAACGTCCGCGAGTGCTCGTTCCCCGGCTCCATCGCGCGGGCGACCATGCTGTGGCGCAGGGACATGAGCCCCGGCGCGCCTGAAGCGTAGGAGTCGAGGTGGCCTGCGAAGTCGGTCGAGGGCCGGCCGCTCTCCCGCGCATCCAGGAGCGCCTGGCGGTCCTTCTCGCGCAGGATCTCGAGGAACAGCTCCTCGCGGGTCTCGAAGTAGCGGCGGAGTGCCGCATGGCTCACGCCGATCGCCTCGCCGATGGCCCGCAGGCTCGTGCCCTCGAGTCCCAGCTGCGCGAAGACCTCGATCGTCCTGTCGAGGATCTGCTGACGCCGCATGACGCCCTTGGGGTAGCGTCCGCGCGACCCCGGCCCCTTCGCCGGGGTGGCCGCCGGCTCGGCGGCCTGCGGCTCCGTGTTGCTCTGCATGGCGACAACGGTACCAATCAGCAAATGTTCCACACGGAACTTTCTGTTAGCCTTCCCCTCATGACCGATGAACTCGACCGGGTGGAGCATCGCGTCGCGAACGTCGTCCGCGACCAGCTGGCGCCCGCGCTGCACCGCCGCAGCCTCCCCCTCACGATCACCGCCTGGGAGGTGCCGGACGAGCCGGTCCCGTTCACCGAGGCGGTGGCCCAGACGTTCACGCCCTTCCAGGTCGGGCAGAAGTGGAGCAAGCCCTGGGGCACCACATGGTTCCACCTGACCGGCGAGGTCCCGGCCGGCTGGACCACGGATGCGGAGGGGACGACGCTGCAGGCCGTCGTCGACCTCGGCTTCTCCGGACTCGTCCCGGCGTTCCAGTCCGAGGGGATGTTCTATCGCCCGGACGGGACCATCCTCAAGGGCCTCGAACCGTTCAACAACGCCGTCGACCTCGATCCGCACGAGCGGCGGATCGATCTCTACGTCGAGGCCGCCTCCAACCCGAACATGCTGGCCCACTTCTTCGTGTCGCCCCGCATCACCTCCGACGGCGGGGCCGGGCTGCCGGGTCCGTTCATGCCAGCCCCTCGTCCGCCCGTGTCGCACCTCGGAGACAAGGCGACGGCCGGCTCGGAGCCGATCTACACCCTCCAGAACGTCGCGCTCGTCCAGCGCGACCGGGATGTGAGCGAGCTGCTGTCCGATGCGTCCGTGCTCGCGGGGCTGGCGCGCCAACTCGACGCGGGCCTCCCTCGCCGGGCCGAGATCATCCGCGCGCTCGACCGGATGTGCGACGCCCTCGATCCCGACGACATCGCGGGTTCCGCGGCGGCCGCCTGGGCCGAGCTCGCCCCGGCGCTCGCGGCGCCCGCCCACGCCTCCGCCCACTCGATCGTCGCCATCGGCCACGCGCACCTCGACTCCGCGTGGCTCTGGCCGACCCGGGAGACCGTCCGCAAGGCGGCGCGTACCTTCTCCAACGTCCTCGACCTCATGGATGACGACCCCGAGTTCGTCTTCGCCGCCTCCAGCGCCCAGCAGTTCGCCTGGGTGAAGGAGCACTATCCCGAACTGTTCGAGCGCATCCGCGAGCGCGTCGCCGAGGGCCGGTTCGTCCCGGTCGGCGGGATGTGGGTCGAGAGCGACCTGAACATGCCGGGAGGCGAGTCGCTCGTGCGGCAGTTCCTCCAGGGCCAGCGGTTCTTCCAGCAGGAGTTCGGGCTGATCGCCCGCGAGGCGTGGCTCCCGGACACATTCGGCTTCACGGCCGCGTTCCCGCAGATCGCCCTGTCGGCCGGAACCGACAACTTCCTCACCCAGAAGATGTCGTGGAACGACACCAACGTTCTCCCGCATCACACCTTCCTCTGGGAGGGCATCGACGGCAGCCGTATCTTCACCCACTTCCCGCCGAACGACACCTACGGTTCGGATCTCAGCGGCGCGGACCTGGCGAAGTCGCAGCGCCAGTTCGCCGAGAAGGGCGCCTCGGACGTTTCGGCGACCCTCTTCGGCTGGTCGGACGGCGGCGGCGGCCCCACCCGCGAAATGCTGGGCGCCGCTCACCGCGCTCACGACCTGGAGGGGTCGCCCCGGGTGACCCTCGGCTCCCCCGCGCAGTTCTTCGAGCGCGCGAAGGCCGGACTCCGCGCGCCTGCCGTGTGGACGGGAGAGCTCTACCTCGAGACCCACCGCGGCACCTCCACGTCGCAGGCGGAGACCAAGCGCGGCAACCGGCGCAGCGAGCACCTGCTGCGTGAGGCGGAGCTGTGGAGCGCGTCCGCCGCCGTCCGCGGCCTCGCGGAGTACCCGTACGAACAGCTCGAGGCGATCTGGCGGACGGTGCTGCTGCTCCAGTTCCACGACATCCTCCCCGGTTCGGCGATCGCCTGGGTGCACCAGGAGGCGGAGGCCGCGTACCAGCGCATCGAGCGGGAGCTCGAGTCGCTGATCGCGGTGGCCCAGCGCGCTCTCGCGGGCGTCGGCGAGGCGACGGTCCGCTTCAACGCGGCGCCCGTGCCGTTGGAAGGTGTTGCGCCACTGAGCGCCGGGCCCGCGACCGGCGCCGAGCATCCGGCGCCGGTGCGCACCGACGACGGTGTCGACCTGTGCAACGAACGCGTACGAGCCCGGTTCGACGCCGACGGCCTGCTGGTCTCGCTGCAGGACCTGGCGTCGGGTCGGGACCTCATCCCGGCGGGCGAGGCCGGGGCGATCCTCCAGCTCTTCCGCGACCGCCCGAATCTGTTCGAGGCGTGGGACCTCGACCGCTCGTATGCGAACAGCGTCACCGAACTCCGCTCGCCCGACCGTGTGGAGATCGACGGCGGCGCGCTGGTGGTGCGTCACTCGGTCGGCCGCTCGTCCGTCACCCAGCGGTACCGGCTCGCCGCCGATGCCACTAACCTGCAGATCGAGACAGAGGTGGACTGGCACGAGCGGGAGAAACTGCTGAAGCTGGCCTTCCCGCTCGACCTCCGGGCGGACTCCTACGCCTCCGAGATCCAGTTCGGGCATGTGGATCGGCCCACCTTCGCGAACACCTCCTGGGACACCGCCCGGTACGAGACGGTCGCCCACCGCTGGGTGCACGTCGCGGAGCCGGGATTCGGCGCGGTGGTGGCGAACGCCTCCACCTACGGGCACGACGTCACCCGCAGTGTCCGACCCGACGGAGGGACGACCACGCAGGTGCGTCAGTCGCTGCTGCGCGCGCCGATCTTCCCCGACCCCACGGCCGACCAGGGGGTCCATGTGTTCCGCAGCTCGGTGGGATTCGCGGCCACGCCCCTGGATGCCGCCCGCGCCGGCTACGCACTGAATCTCCTTCCCCGAACCGTGCAGCGCGCCTCCGGCGATACGGTCGCGCCGCTCGTGGCGGTCTCGGCTCCGTCGGTTCTGGTGGAGTCGGTGAAGCTCGCGGAGGATCGATCCGGCGATCTCGTCGTGCGCCTGTTCGAGTCACAGGGCGCCCGCACGCACGCCGCCCTGATGTTCGGCGTGCCGTTCGCGGAAGCCTGGAGGACGGATGTGCTCGAGCGGGAGACCGGAGAGGGCTCCTGGGCCGGTGACGAAAGCGTCGAGCTCACGCTCCATCCGTTCGAGATCGTCACCGTGCGGCTGCGGCTGCGCCCCGCGACCTCCTAACGCTGGCGCGACGCGAGCGCGTAGGCCGGGACGGCGATCGCGACCGTCGCCACATGCATGAGCGCCAGCGCGATCACCGCGGGGACGGTGGTGCCCGGGATGAAGCGGAGCGTCGCGAGGAGGATGTCGGGCACGAAGGAGAGGGCGAGCACCACCGGGACCGCGATGGCCAGGGCGCGCCGCGGGTGCGCCGCCCGGCGGGCGATCACCCGCCAACCCACCCAGCCGGCGACCATCCCGAGGATCGTCATCGATACGTAGGCGGGAACGGTGACCGGGCCGTAGGAAGCGGGGACCCCGAGGGCGACGGCGACGGCCGCGATCGCGGCGTTCACGGCGATCGCCGCAGCGACGGCGATGCTGAGGATGACGGCCGCACGCTTGGAGCGAGCGGGAGCGGCCGAGGGGACGGCGGTGGAGACCATGATGCACTCCTATCGGACGGATTTACGGTTCCAATCAGTACCGTAATAGATTACGGTACTGCCGAATCCCGAAAGGTACAATAGGCTCATGGCCTCCCTCGCCACCCGCCCCTCCGGTCGCCCCCGCGTCGAAGAGCTGGAGGGACGCATCCTCGAGGCCACACAAGACCTGCTGATCGAGGCGGGATACGGCGGCACGACGATCGCCGCGGTGGCCGAACGCGCCCACTGCGGCAAGTCCGCCATCTATCGGCGCTGGGAGACCAAGGTGGACCTCGTCGTCGCCGCCGTGCGGGCCTCGCAGGTGCCGCCGGAACTCCCCGACACCGGCACGTTGCGCGGCGATCTGTTCGCGGCGGCGATGCACTTCGCCGGGGCCGACGGACGTTCCGGTCGTGTGCTCGCGAGTCTGCTGACGGCGATCGGCACCGACGCCGAGCTCTACGAGGCGGCGTACCGCGATGTCGGTCAGCCGCCCCTCCAGGCCCTCGTCGCCGTCATCGAGCGCTGGATCGAGCGCGGTGTCGTCTCCCCCACCGTTCGGGTGGGACTGATCGCGGGGATCGTGCCGACCGCCGCCTTCGGCAGCGTCGTGCTCCGTAGGCAGTCCCTCGACGAGCGGGCCGTGCGCGAGCTGGTCGACTTCGTCGTGCTGCCCGCCCTCGACGCGCCCGGCGTCTAGACCCCTGAGACGGCGAACGGGCCCGCTCCTTCTGGAGCGAGCCCGCCCTCGTCGCGGGATGTCAGTCCTCGGCGATGTCCGAGAACAACCCGGTGAACGGCGTCCCGGTCCCCACCAGACGCTGGAAGAACTCGCCGGCCACCGGGGTGGCGACGGCGGCGGAGGCGTCCTCGTAGCTGTCGAAGTAGAGGTCGAGGGTGCGGTGCGCGGGGGTCGGGCTGCCGTCCTCCTTCGGCCAGACCTTGGCCGCCTCCACGCGACGCAGCCCCGGGAGGCGGCGTGCGAGCGTCTCGACCTCCGCGTACGCGTCCTCGAACGCGGCGGCGTCGGACGGGTTGTCGATGATGAGGGTGATCTTGGTGGGCATGGCTGTTCTTCCTTCTTATCGGTCGCTCGTGACGAGCTGTTCGGTGGGGTGGATCCGGGTGCGGGTGTCGCTGCCGGCCGTCTCCAGCAGGCGCAGCCACAGCTCGCTCATGGTCGGGTAGGCGGGGACGGCGTGCCAGAGCCGTTCGATCGGCACCTGGCCGGCGATCGCGACCGTGGCGGCGTGGACGAGCTCGGCGGTGTCGGGGCCGACCGCGGTGAAACCGGCGATCGTGCCGGCATCCTCGTCGATCAGCATGCTCACGCAGCCGGTGTAGCCGTCGGCGTGGAGGGAGGCTCCGGCCACCGCGCCGAGGTCGTACTCGACCGGCCGGACCCCCAGCCCGGCCGCGGTCGCGCTGGCGAGCGTGTGGCCCACCGACGCGATCTCCGGATGGGTGAAGATCACCTGCGGGACGGCGACGTGATCGGCCGTCGCCGCGTGGCGCCCCCAGGGGGCGTCGTCGACCTCGCCGCCCCGGGCGCGCGCGGCGATGACGTCGCCCGCGGCCCGCGCCTGGTATTTGCCCTGGTGCGTCAGCAGCGCGCGGCCGTTGACGTCGCCCGCCGCGTAGAGCCCGCCGCCCGCGACAGGGACGCCGGACTCGTCGACGACGCGCAGGCTCTCGTCGACCCGGAGCCAGCCGCCCGGCACGAGGCCGACGGTCTCGAGGCCCAGGTCGCCGGTGTTCGCCCGGCGGCCGGTCGCGACCAGCACCTCGTCCGCCTGGACGGTCTCACCGGCCGCGAGGACGATGCTCACGGTGCCGTCGCCGTGACGCGTCACCTCGGTCGGCTCGGCGCCGATCAGGAGGCGGACGCCGTCCGCGGCCAGCGCGGTCGCTACCTGCTCCGAGGCGAAGGGCTCGACGCGGGGAAGCAGCCCGTCGCGAGCGATGAGCGTCACGGCCGTGCCGAACGCGCTGTAGGCCGTTGCCAGCTCGGCCCCGACGACACCGCCGCCGATGATCGCCAGCCGCTCGGGGATGCGCTCGGCCGCCACGGCCTCCCGGCTCGTCCACGGCCTCGCGTCCGCGAGGCCCGGGATCGGCGGGACGGCCGCGCTGGTGCCCGTCGCGATGACGACCGCGTGGCGGGCCTCCAGCATGGTGGCGCCGCCGTCGGGTCGCGTCACGGTCACCGTGCGCTCCCCGGCGAGGCGGCCGTGGCCGCGGACCAGCGCGATGCCGGCGCTCTGGAGCCAGGAGACCTGTCCATCGTCGTGCCAGTGTGCTGCAAAGCGGTCCCGGCGCTGCAGCACGGCGGCCGTGTCCAGTCGCCCGGTGACCGCCGCGGCCGCGCCGGGCAGGCTCCGCGCAGCGCGCAGCGCGGCGGCGTCGCGCAGGAGCGCCTTCGTGGGCATGCACGCCCAGTAGGAGCACTCTCCGCCGACCAGCTCGGCCTCCACGATCGCCGCCGTCAGACCTCCCTGGACCGCACGGTCGGCCACGTTCTCGCCGACGGGGCCCGCACCGATCACGATGACGTCGTACACGTCCGCGCTCATCGGGCGCCCGCCTTGGCGGCGCGCGACAGACGGATGGCCGACACCAGGAAGAAGATCCCTCCCAGGGTGGCGTAGCCCGCGAGGCCGACGAGCGACGCGGACGAGCCGGCGGACTGCAACGCGAAGCCGGCCCCCGCGAGGACGGAGATGCCGCCGCTCAGGATCATCGGCCACTGGCCGCCGAGGGAGCGTCGCGAGATGCCGACGATCAGCTGCACGGCGCCGGCCGTGATCGCCCAGAGCCCCCAGACCAGGAGCACCGCCGACCGCCCCGAGCCGGCCGCGAACGCCAGCCCGACGGCGGCGAGGAGGCTCAGCGCCATGTTCACGTACAGCAGCCCGGCCGACCGCGTGCCCCGCGAGACGCGGTGGTCGATCACGGCGGCGGCCAGGTCGAAGACCGGGTAGAGCACGAGCAGGGTCGCGCTGAGCGGTGTGACGGCCGCGGCCGTGAAGGCGATGATGATCGCCCACACGATCGCGAAGCCGAAGCGGACGAAGTAGAGCGCGCGTAACGACGTGGCGATCGTCGCGCGTTGCGCATCGGGGGCGGTGGTTGTGGTCATGAGCAGTCCGTTCGTCGAGAAATCGATGTAGAATGACTAGTCACTCTACTTAGAAAAGTCACCATAGTGAACATTTGCCGGCATCGCAACCACCGCAGGAAGGACTACCTATGATCGGGAGCGTGAAGACGTCGATGCGGGATGCGCTGGTGACCGCGGCGACCGAGCTGTTCTATGCGGAAGGTCTCCGGGCAGTCAGCGTCGACAAGGTGATCGAGAGGGCCGGAACGACCAAGGTCACGTTCTACCGGCACTTCAAGAGCAAGGAGGACCTGGTCGTCGCCTACCTCGAGGTCCGGGCGCAGCAGGAACGCGACGGGATCACGCAGGCCATGGAGGCCGCCGACGGCGACGCGGACCGCGTCTTCCAGCTCATCGCCGCACAGCTCGGCGAGTTCGCCTGCTTTCAGGGCTTCCGCGGATGCCCCTTCATCAACGCGGCCGCCGAATATCCCGACCCCGAGACCCCCGTGCGCAGGCTCGTCGACACCCACCGCGCCTGGTGCAAGGACGCGTTCCGGACCATCGTCGCGCCCCTGGGCCCGGGCGATGCCCAGGCCGTCGCCGACGACCTCATGCTCATCCGCGACGGCGCGATGGTCGCCGGGTACCTGGACCGCACCGAAGCCCTGGAGCAGTCGTTCCTGCGGAGCGCGCGGGCGCTCACCGGGTCCCGCTGAGGCGGTCCCCATCGATCGGTCTCAGGTCGTCCCCCGCCGCCGCAGGAGGAGCACCACTCCCAGCGCCACCGCCAACAGCGCGGCCCCTGCCGTCCCGCCGACCGGAGTCGACGATCCCGTGTCGGGCAGGCCGTCCGCACCACCGGTGACCTCGGCCGTGTCCATCCCGCCTCCTCCACCCGGAACGTCCGGCGGAACGACCGGCGAGGCGGTGACCTCGACGGTGACCGTCGTGGTCGCGCACAGTGTCGGGGCGACGGCCGCGCAGACCGTGTACTCGAAGGTGTCCGTACCCGTGAAGCCACTGTCGGGGCTGTAGACGATCGCCGATCCCTCCACGCGCACCGTGCCGTGCGCCGGGCTCGCGGTGACGGCGGGCGCCCCGACGGCGCCGAGGTCGTTGCCGGTCACGGGGATGCTCACCGACGTCCCCTCGGTGGTGGATGCGCTGTCCGGGTACGCGACCGGGTACACGTCGACGGTGACGTCACCGGTGTCGCACAGCACGGGATCCCCGTCGTCGCAGGCGATGACGGAGTACGCGTCCGTGCCCGCGAAGCTCCGCCGCGGCGTGTACGTCGTCCGATCGCCGGCGACCGACGCCGTCCCCGTGCGCGGCGGGATGCCGCGGGCGAAGGCCAGCGTCTGGCCGACGTCGGGGTCGCTCGCGCCGATCGGGCCGGTCACCGGGACACCGACGATCGTGACGAGATGCAGAGCGTCCACGACCGGCGGATGGTTGACCGGGCGCACGTCGATCGTGACGGTCGCGGTCGCACAGAGCGTCGTGTTCGTCGGCGAGCAGGTCACGTACTGGAAGCTGTCCTGACCGGTGAAGCCGGCCGCCGGCGTGTACGTGATGGAGCCGGTTGCCGGGTCCACCATCGCCGTCCCGTTCGCCGGGGCGGCCGCCAGCGCTGTCCGCAGCTCCGCCCCGAGCGAGTCGTTGGCGGTGACCGGGATGCTCACGGGTGTCTCCGTGCCGGTGACCGCGCTGTCGTCCACGGCTGTCGGGCTGATCGGCAGCGACACCACGGCGGAATCGCAGAGCACGGGGTCCCCGTCGTCGCACACGGTGTAGGTGAACGCGTCGTCGCCGGTGAAATCGGGATCCGACCGGTACGCGAACCCGCCGCCGGCGACCATCACCGCGGTGCCGTGCGGGGGCGGCGTCGTGATGGTGAAGGTCAGCTCCTGCCCGGTGTCCGGGTCGGTCGCCGTCGCGCGCCCGAATAACAGTTCGTCGGTGAAGCCCGGCCGCACCAGCGGGTCGGCGACGGGCGGGTTGTTGGCGACCGGCGTGGTGCCGACGACCACGGTGTCCACCTGGCTGTCGGCGCTCGTGCCGTCGTTGTTCGACGGGTTCGGATCCGCCGTGTCCGCACTCGCGTCGGCGGCATCGTGCAGCACGGTCCCCACCGGGGCGGCCTGGGAGATCGTGACGGCGAACGACGCCGATGCCCCCACAGCCAGCGAGCCGACGGTCCACGAGATGGCACCGCCCGCGACCGTGCCGCCGTCGGCATCCACGACGCCCGTCGTCTCGGCCGGAAGCGTCTCATGCACCACGACGCCCGTCGCATCGTCGGGCCCCTGGTTGGTCACGGTGATGGTGTACCCGATGTCGCCGTTCGGCAGCACCACCCCGGGGCCCTGCTTCGACACGGCGAGGTCGGCGAACGGCATGACGTTGGAGCTGCAGCCGGAGAGCGGGGCGTCGGGCGCCGTGGAGCGGGACGTGACCACCCGGATCACGTTCGCGATCGTGCCGGTCTGGACGTCGAAGATGCTGCCGGGCGGCGCCTGCGTCTGCACCTGGATCGGGTTCCCGGCCGAGTCTCCGGTGAACCTGCCCTGCACGCTCGTCGGTCCGGCGAACTGATAGCCGCCGAATCCGCTGACGGTGCCGTCGTCCGTCAGCCCGGTCGACGCGAGCAGGCCCTCCACCGACTGCCGCCAGGTGCCGTTGTTCCGGAAGGTGCCGCCCGCGACCACGATGCCGGCGTTGGTGGAACCGGCGGCGCCGTTGGTGAGTGCGCCCGAGGCCTCCACGCGGCAGGCGTTCGCGAAGACGGCGCCGCCGTTCAGGGTGAGGATGCCGGCGATCTGCACCTGGCCCGTGTTGTCGAACCGGCCGTTCAGGGTGGCGTCGCCGTTCACGGTCAGCCGGCCGGCGTTGTCGATGGTCGCCCCGGTGTTCAGGTTGAGGCCCCCGGCGACGGTCATGGTGCCGTCGATGTCGAAGACGCCCGCCGACGGCGAGAACGTGCTGGACACCGTCAGCGAACCGCCGGACGGGACGACGAAGCGGGACGCTCCGTTGACGTTCAGCCCGGCGAACGTCACGGCGCCCTCGGCCCCCAGCGAGAAACCCGTGCCGACGGAGAGGGAGGGGAACGTCGCGACGCCGCCCTGCGCGACCACCACCGCACCCGAGCCGTTGTTGAGGTACGCCGGCCGGAGGGTCGCACCGGAGGCCACGCAGAGCGTCGCGCCCGAGGGCAGCGCATCCACACCGCCGGTGAACGTCCCGGACGCGAGCAGCACCGTCTCCCCCGGCGCGAGGCTCACCGACGAGGCGGCGGGGTCGAGCGTGCGGGTGGGCGCGTTGCACTGGGTGGCGAACGTCGCGGAGGCGGGAGCGGAGGGCACCCCGAGAGCCAGGAGAGCTCCGACGGCGAGCGCCGCCAGCGCTCCGATGCCGCTCCGCATCCCGAATCGCGCCATGGGGGCAGTATGGCCGGGCGACCGCTCGGCGGCCAGACCCGGCGTACGGCCCGCGCACTCAGCCCGCGGCGCGCGGAACCTCCGCTCCCTCCAGGTACGCCTTCAGCGCGTCCATGATGTAGCGGGAGCCGTCCACGGTCTCCTGCCCGTGACCGCCGGCGTGCACGAGCGTCACGACGCACCCGTCTCCGTCGGGCTCCACGGTCCAGGTGAGCGTGCCCTGGTCCTCGCGCTCGCCCGACCAGGCGGCGATGAACTGGTGGCTGTACGAGCGCGGCGGGTCGTACGACAGGAGGGCGCCGGTGATCTGCAGCTCGTCGCCGGCGTAGTACTCCAGGGGCTCGCCGACCGTCCAGGTCGTGCGCACCTCGGAGCCGTAGTACCAGGCGGCGGTGCGGGCGGGCTCGGTGATCGCCGCCCACGCCGCTTCGGGCGTGGCGTCGATGCGGACGCGGTAGACGCGGTCCTCGGTCATGGTGTCTTTCCTTCCAGATCCCTCTTCAGTGCGGTGAGTCCGGATGCCGTGCGTGCGCCGAAGTCGTCGATCCAGCGTTCGGCGAGCTGCACGATGGGCACCGCGTTGAGATAGCACAGCCGCTGGCGCCCCACCTTGCGGGTGACGACGAGGTCGGCTGCTTCGAGCACGTGGATGTGCTTGAGCACGACGTGGCGCCCGAGCGGCGCGACCCTCTCGGTGAGGGATGCGATGGGCTGCCCGTCCTGCTCACGGAGGGCGTCGAGCAGCCGGCGGCGCGTGGGATCCGCGATCGCCTGGATGACGTCGTCGGTGCTCATACCGACACAATAGGTGACTCTAGGGTCACCTGTCTAGACTGGGTCCGTGGAGGCGTTGGTCGTCTGGGCGAGTTTCATCGGGGCGTGGTTCCTCGTCGCCGGTCCCCTGTTCCAGGGCTCGGTGGAACTGCACCGCATCGAGTCGTCGATCGCGAAGGAGGACACAGCCCTGCCGTCGCGGTACTGGTGGCTGCTGCCGCCGGTGATGTACTTCCTCACGCGCCGTCTGATCGCGGCCGATCCGTCGGTCGGGTCGCGCGCGCGGCTGTTCCGCGCCTCGGGGACGGGATGGTTCGCGGTCTCGGCGGGCGGAGCACTGTTGGCGACTCAGGAGACCTGGGAGCTGACGCGGTACCTGCACGCGGGGGACGCCGCCTTCTGGGCGATCTACCTGGTGCTGCTCGCCGCGTCCGTGCTCAACACGTCGTTCCGGATGATCCGCGAGCGGGTCAGGGCGGGCGGACCCTCCTAGAAGGCGGCGATCCCCTTGCCGATGACCGCGACGCCGATCACCAGCAGCAGCACGGACATGACGGCGGCGTTGTGGTCCACCAGCCAGCCGCGGAGCGCGTTCAACGGTCCGCGGAACGCCGACGCCGCGACCAGGTAGCCGACCACCGGGACGAGCACCGAGATCGCGGCGATCAGCGTGAACACGGCGATGACGACCACCGCCGACCCGACCGACAGGCCGGCGGTGCCGATCGTCACGCCGGCGGAGGCGGCCAGCAGCAGGTTCTTCGGGTTGATCGCGGCGAGCAGGAACCCGAGCACGAGCCCACGCGCGGCCGTCATGTCGTCGATCGCGTCCATCCACTTCGGCAGGGCCGCGGTCTCGCCGGCACGCGGGCGCGACCGCCACTGGCGCAGCGCCAGGAGGAGCAGCAGCACACCGAGCACGATCTCGATCACGCCCACGATCGGCTGGGAGGCGTCGGGATCCGCCGCGGGGATGAGGCCGGACAGGAGGCTGAACACGACGACGGCGACCAGGATGCCGACGACCCAGCCGACGAGGAAGCCGACGCCGGTCGACCGGGCGCGCGGCGAGAGCAGCATCAGGATGGCCGCGATGATCGGGATGGGGCTGATCGCGATGCCGACCGCCAGCGGCAGCACCTCTCCGATTGCCTGGAGCACCAGAAGTCCTTTCAGCGGGCGTCCGCGTCGGTCCGCAGGGCCGCGATCGCCGCCCGGTTGGTGTCGAAGACGGTGATGCCTTTGTCGAGGCCGAGCTGGTGCAGCCGGTCGAGGATCCCCGGGCGGACGCGGCTCAGCGCGAGGCCGACTTCCCGCGCGGACAGGAACGCCCGCATCGACTCCCACGCCTCCGCGCCGGTCACGTCGACGTCGGTCACCGCCTCCATGTCGAGGACGACCTGTCGCGCCCCGGTCGCGGTGACCGCGGAGGTGACGGCCTCCCCGAACGCGGTGCTGTTCGCGAAGAACAGCGGCGCGGCCAGTCGGATGACGACCACGCCCGGCGCGGTCAGCGTCCCCGGGTCGGCCGGGTCGAGCAGGGAGTGGGTCGGGTCGCCGTCGGACGACAGCGTGTCGATCGGCGGGTTCGCCGCCCGCCTGGTGACGTTGACGACCGCGAGCACGAACGCGATCACGATCCCGGCGATCGGTCCGATGAACACCGCGCCGAGGAAGCACACCGCGCCGACGGCGAACTCGAACCGGTCGAGAGACCACAACCGGATGAAGTCCGGGATTCCGAGCAGCGGCACGACGGCGACGGCGACGATCGCGCCGATGACGGGAGACGGGATGTCCTCGAGCAGCGCCGTCCCGAAGACGAGGAGAAGCAGCGTTCCGGCCGCGGTGACGAGCGATGGGAGCTGGGTGCGCGAGCCGGCCTGGTCCATCGCCGCGGTGCGGGACGTGGACGCGCCGACGAAGAAGCCGCCACTCACTCCGGCGCCGAGGTTGCCGAGGCCGAAGGCGAACAGGTCGCGGTTGGGGCTTGTCGCGTAGCCGCGGCGCTCGCCGTAGGACCGCGACACGAGCAGCCCCTCCCCCATCGTCACCAACGTCAGCGCGATGGCCGACGGGATGACCGCGAGCCACTGCCCCCAGTCGATCACCGGCCACGTGAGGCGGGGCGGGCCGGCCTCCACCTTTCCGAGCACCGAGACGCCCGCGGACTCGGCGCCGGTGAGCAGCACGACGATCGTGGCGAGGACGAGAACGATGAGCGCCCACGGCACGGCGCGCGCGATGCGCCGCCCGGCGAGCAGGATGAGGAGCGACCCGGCCGAGATCAGCACCGACCAGACGTTGACGCCCGAGAGCCCCCCGATCAGGCCGACGAGCTTGTCCACGAACTCCCCGCCGGAGTCGATCTTCACGCCGAGCATCTTGGCGACCTGCGACACCAGGATGTCGAGCGCGAGACCGCCGACGAAGCCGACCAGGATCGGCTTGGAGAGGAAGTTCGCCAGGAACCCGAGCTTGAAGATCGCGCTCAGCAGGAACAGCGCGCCGCCGATCAGCGCCTGCGCGAGCGTCAGGGCGATGTAGTTCCCCTGGCTGACAGCGAGCCCGCCGACGGAGGAGGCGACGAGCGCCGCGGCCGCCGCATCCGGCGACGCGACGACCTGCCGGGAGCTCACCGTGAGGGCGTAGAGGATCGACGGGAGGACCAGCGCGTACAGCCCGGCGGTCGGCGGTAGCCCGGCGATCTGCGCGTAGCCGATGTTGAGCGGGATAGCGATGGCCAGCAGGGTCACGCCGGCGAGGAGTTCGCGGACGAGGTTGCGGCGGGTGAGGCCGGGCAGCAGGCGGCGCGGCGGTGCCGCGGTGCCTGCGTCGGCCATGCGCGCTCCCCTCGTGACGTGCGGGCAGGGTATCGCCAGGGGTTTCGGGGCGTCTAGACGCTAGTCCGCGGCCGATCGCGCGAGGAAGGACTCGCGTTCGTCGGTCTGGGCGCGCAGCAGCTGGTCGTACTCGTCTTCCAGCTCGGCGATCTGGCGGCCCGCGCGTGCGACCTTCTCGTCGACGATGACGGAGGTGCGACGCAGTTCCTCGCGGAAGCCGGTGTCGTCGCCGACGCCGTCGCGAGCGGCGAGCTCGTGGAACCGTTCCTGCACGTCCCGGACGCGGGAACGATAGTCGTGGACGTACTGCTCCGCCAGGTCGATTCGCAGTCGTGCGCGCGTGCGCTGGTCCGCGTGAGCGTCGTCGAGTTCGTGGAGCGTTCGGTGGGTCACCATCGGATGCTGTTCACCCCTTCGGAGTAGTCGCTTCGCCGGGTCAGCTCGGTGAGGCCCTGTTTCACTTTGTCGCCGACAGCGCCGGCGAGCACACCGTTGCTGACGTCCGCCGCGCCCAGGGCGGTGTGGATGCCGGCGTGCGCGGGAAGCACGGTGGTGGACTCGCTGACCTTGACGGCGACGTAGTTCGCGTGGACGAGCGGAGGCAGCATGCTGTGCAGGAGCCCCACCGCCACACCGTGGACCTGCGCCTGGATCCAGGCCTGGACCTCGCCGGCACCGGTCTGGAGTTCGCGTTCGATCCCGCCGAAAAGCTCCTGCACGAACGTCGCCGGGTCAAGCGCACCGTGATTCGACATCAGGCGCCCCTCACTTCTGCAAGCCAAAGCTCATCGCCCAGCGGGCGTCGTGTTCGAGGGTGTGGGTCACGGACCGGGTGATCCCGTCGCTGAGCTGGCCGACCAGGACCAGGTGCTCATCGACCAGTCGGGCGACGCGGTGAACCGCTTGTTCGTCCACGTTCTGCCGAACATGCAACCTGTTCACGTCCACGCATAGGTCGATGTCGTATGCGGTGATGTACGGCAGACCGGCCACAGCGTTCTTCGCCGCCAGTAAACCCGCCTCCATCCGTGGAAGGATCCGGCCGTTCGCCTCCTTGACCTGTATCAACGCGGACGCGGTGCCGGCGATGCTCGACGCCAAACCGAGCGCGGCGGCGGAGTTCACCGCGATCATCGCTCCGGACGCGTACTTGGCCAGCGACGCCATCGCCGCTGGGCTTCGGGCGATGCCGGCGAGCACCGAGATGCCCGGGGAGAGGGTGATCGATGCGCCCGGGGCGATCGTGTCGACCGCGTTTCCGATCACGTCCTCGAGGCGACGGCCCTTCGCCCCCGCGCCGGCGATCGAACCATCGGGGTTGAAGCTGAACGCCTTGTCCTTGCCGATGTCGTGGTAGCTGGGCGCGTCCCGCCCGGGTTCGTCGGCGACGTAGTCGGCGGCACCGGTCCTGTTGCCGAGAATGTTCCCGACGACGTCCCACACGTTGACATAGTTGTGCAGCCGGTTCCGGCCCGCTTTGGTGGCGGCCTTCAGCCTGTCCTTGGTCCGCCCGGTCAGCGAATCCCACGGGTCGGGCGCGTTGAACGTGGTGGAATCCCAGTCGTTCTCCGCCGCGACCAGCAACGCGAGGAACCCGCCCAGCGAGTGCCCCACGGTCGACATCGTCGCTTGCGGATACCGAGCTCGCACCCGATCGGCGAAGAAGTGCGCGTCCAGCACCTGCGATCCCGGTCCGTTCTTGCCCCCGATCACCGTGGAGACGTCCTCGAGGATGTCCGCCCGATGGTCAGGGTTGGTGCCCGCATAGACGACCACGACGTGGGACGTGTCCACCACACCGTTCACGACCGGCGCGACAGCCATCGCCTGGAAACCGTTGGCCTCGTGGTTCTCGGAATCAAGAACTTCGTACCGTTGCAGTGTGCCGGCGGGATCGACGCGAACACAGAACCGCTTGCCCTTCGTATGCGGAGGATGGTGCCGCAAAGGATCGACCGAGTACGCCTCGTCTGCAAGACGCAAGTACTCTTCGGCGGTCGTCACTCGATCACCTCGGATGTTCCGTCGCTGTACATCACCGTCAACGGCAGGCGCGGCGAAGGGGTTGGCGCTTCGGGAGGCTCACCGTTGTCTCCGACGAAACCTACTGCGCTGTGCGGGGTGATGAGCACCTCGTAATCCACGCCCTTCACGGTGGCTACCGCATTCACTCTCCACGACGCACCCAGCCCCGGCCTGCCACCATCCTGAGTGAACCGAATCCTCTCGACGTCCGGCTGTGACCAGTCCCGGTAGAAGAGGGCGGCCTCGCGCTGCAGTTCCCGAACTGGAGGGTCTGGAGTCATCAACCGATCCTTGAACATCGAGCAGGCTGTCAGACCCGCAACGAGGACGACGCCCACCGCAACAGCACTGAGTACCGGTACCACTCGCATCCGCGCCCCGCTTCCTCACGAAACGGCCGGACCACCCGAGCCTCGACCGGACGGATGAACCCGTCACTCTAGAAGACGAAGCGTTCTACCGATCGTGACGCCGCTGTATCCGAGCAGTTTCGGAGAAGCCGCGCCCCACCCGCCCGCCCTATCGTCAGAACCATGACGAAGACGACAGACACCACAGCCCCCGCCTTCACCGACGAGGAGCGCGCCGCCATGAAGGAGCGCTCGACCGAGGTCAAGCGCCAGCGGCGCGGCAAGGCCAGCCGGGAGGACGACACCCGCGACCTGCTGGAGAAGATCGCCGAGCTGCCGGAGCACGACCGCCGGCTCGCCGAGCGCGTCCACGCGATCGTGACGGAGAGCGTGCCCGACGTGTGGCCGAAGCTCTGGTACGGGATGCCGGCGTACGCCGTCGGCGGGAAGACATTCTGCTTCTTCCAGCCGGCCTCGAAGTTCAAGTACCGCTACTCCACGCTCGGGTTCAACGACCCCGCACACCTCGACGACGGGACGATGTGGCCCACGGCGTTCGCCATCCTGGACCTCACCTCGGCCGACGAGGAACGCATCCGCGAGCTGGTGATCCGCGCCGCGGGCTGACCCCGATCCGCCCGCGCGGGCGGCTGCACCCCTGAACGGGTGTCCCCCAAAATGCCGCTACCGGGGTTCGCCCGAATCGGTCAAGCTCATCGGGTGAGTGAGCAGACAGACGTGGATCGGGATGCGGGGTCGACCCGCGTGACCGTCCTGCGCCCGCATCGGCACCTGTTCATGCGCGGCATCATCGCGGTGCTCGCCCTCACGACTCCGGTGTTCGCCGTGATCTACTGGCTCACCATCCCCGGGCCGGCCTGGCCGTATGTGCTCATCGCCCATCTCGTGGTCATCGGGGCGACGGTCGTCGGGGTCGCGTCGTTCCTCAACACCACCATCAGCATCAGCGCGGACGGCGTGCGGGAGCGCGGGTTCTTCGGGCGGACGGTGCACGTCGCGCCGGGCGAGGCGGGCGCGGTGATCCTGGTGCAGATGTACGAGGGCAGCACGCTGGACGTCCTCCCCCAGCTCTTCGTCGCGTCCTCGCAGGGCCGCCTCCTGATCCGGATGCGGGGCCAGTTCTGGTCGCTCGCCGACATGGAGCGGGTGGCGGAGGAGTTGGATGTTCCGGTCACCCGGCCGGACGAGCCGATGACACTCAACCAGCTGCGGCGCACCTGGCCGCGGCTGCTGTACTGGTTCGAACGCCTCCACCTGCGTCCCTGACGGCGGCCGCATCGTGCTGCCCGAGGACGCGTTGGCCGCGGTCTGCGAACGCCTGGGGGTCCGCCCGGACGGCGCCGCCTTCGCAACCGCGTCGAGCGTTCTGCAGCCTGTGCGGCGCAACGACGAGCGCGCGTTCCTGAAGCTGGCGACGTCGGGCGAGGAGCGGGCCGGGAACGCGGTCCTCCGCTGGTGGGACGGCGAGGGCGCGGCGCGGGTGCTCGCGGGCGATGGGGATGCGGTGCTGCTCGAGCGCGCGGACGACGATGGCGGACTCACCGCCCTGGCGCGGTCCGGGACCGACGGCGACGACGAGGCGGCGCGCATCCTCTGCCGGGTCGGGAGGCGGCTCCACGCGGCGGGGCGTGGGCCTCGGCCCACGGATCTGTTCGACCTGCGGCGCTGGTTCCGCGATCTCCTGAGCTCCGACGGCACGGACCCGGACGGGATGCTCGCAGCCGCCGCGCGGACGGTCGACGAGCTGCTGTCCCATCCCTCCGGTGACGTGGTCCTGCACGGCGACCTGCATCACGGCAACGTCCTTCGCTTCGGCGAGCGCGGCTGGCTGGCGATCGACCCGAAGCCGCTGCACGGCGATCCGGGATTCGACGTCGCGAACATCCTCTGCAACCCGGACGCGGCGGTGGCGCTCGCGCCGGGGCGGCTGGAGCGCACGGTCGCGATCATCGCGGCCGAGACCGGGATGACGCCGCGGCGCGTGCTCTCGTGGGCGCTCGCGTGGGGTGCGCTGTCCAGCCTGTGGTCGGCCCAGGACGGCGGCGACGGGTCGGTCGCGCACGGGATCGCCGTCCGCGCCCGGGCTCTGCTCGCGCCCTAGCGCCGCCGCCGGGTGCCGAAGATGCCCTCGACGACACTGCCGAGGATGTCGCGCGTCGCCTTCGATCCGAGCACCTGCTCCAGCACCGTCTTGTTCGACGATGAGCTCCGGCGCGATGTCGACCGGGAGGTCGTCCGCGGCGCCGTCTGGCGCAGGATGCGCTCGTACTCCTTCTGCGCGGCCGCCTGCGCCTTGGCGTCGGCCTTCGCCTGCGCTTCGGCCTGCTTCTGCGCTTCGGCGGACGCCTTGGCCGCGTCCGCCTCGGCCTGCGCCTGAGCCGCGGCGGCGGCCGCCGCATCCAGCTTGCGTCCCAGCATCTCGCGCGCCGAATCCCGGTCGAGCGGGGTCCCGTACTTCGCTTGCAGGGGCGACGCCGCGATCGTCGCCTGCACCTGATCCGCCGGTGCGGGCGACATCGAGCCCTGCGGCGCGCGGAGGCGCGTCCATGCGACCGGCGTGGGCGCGCCCTTCTCGTTCATCACCGTCACGACGGCCTCGCCGGTGCCGAGCGACTGCAGGACCTGCGCGAGGTCGTACCCGGAGGTCGGATACGTCGACACGGTCTGCTTGAGCGCCTTGGCGTCGTCCGGGGTGAATGCGCGGAGCTGGTGCTGCACCCGCGAGCCGAGCTGCGCGAGCACATCCGACGGCACGTCCTTGGGCGTCTGCGTCACGAAGAAGATGCCGACGCCCTTCGACCGGATGAGCCGCACGGTCTGGGTGATGGAGGCCAGGAAGTCCTTCGACGCGTCCCGGAACAGCAGGTGGGCCTCGTCGAAGAAGAACACCAGCTTCGGTTTGTCGAGGTCGCCGACCTCGGGCAGGTCGTTGAAGAGGTCGGCGAGCAGCCACATGAGGAACGTGGAGAAGAGCGCCGGCTTGTCCTGCACGCCCGGCACCTCCAGCAGGCTGACGACGCCGGTGCCGTCGGGAGCGAGCCGCAGGAACTCCGCGGTGTCGATCTCGGGCTCGCCGAAGAACGCGTCGGCGCCCTGGTCGGCGAACGCGATGAGCTCGCGCAGGATGACGCCGACCGTCGCCGCGGACAGTCCGCCGAGCCCGGTGAGCTCCTCCTTGCCGTCGTCGCTCGTGAGATACGTGAGCACGGCGCGCAGGTCGGCGAGATCCAGGAGCGGGAGGCCGGCCTGCTCGGCATAGTGGAAGACCAGCCCGAGGCTCGACTCCTGGGTGTCGTTGAGGCCGAGCACCTTCGAGAGCAGCAGCGGCCCGAAGCCGGCGACGGTCGCGCGGATCGGGACGCCGGCGCCGACACCGCCGAGGGAGAAGAACTCGGTCGTCGCGGCTCGAGGCGTCCACTCCTGGCCGATGCCGCGGGTGCGCTCCAGGAGCTTGTCGTTCGGCTGGCCGGGCGTCGCGATGCCGGAGAGGTCGCCCTTGATGTCGGCGGCGAAGACGGGGACGCCGGCGGCGGACAGCTGCTCGGCGAGCACCTGCAGGGTCTTGGTCTTGCCGGTGCCGGTCGCGCCGGCGACCAGTCCGTGCCGGTTCGTCATCGCGATCGGGATGCGGATCGGGACGGCGGGCTGCGGGTTGCCGTTGACGAGCGCGCCGAGCTCGAGCACAGCTCCGTCGAAGGCGTAGCCGGCGCGGACCGCCTCCACCTCGGAGGCGTCGAGCGGACCCGCGGTCGTATCCGCGCCCGCCGGTGCTGTCGGCGCAGCCGGCGCCGCCGCCGCAGCCGCCGTCGCAGCGGCGGCCGCCGCAGCCTCGCGCAGCGACGTCGCCCGCGCCTCCGCCGCCGCGGACGCCTCCTGCGCCTTGCGCACGGCCTCCGCCGCTTCCGCCTGCAGCCGTTCCGCCTCATCCGCGGCCGCTTGGGCCTCGGCCTGCGCCTTCGCCAGCGCGTCCGCGTCGCTCATGCCGGACACTCTACTGGCGCGCCCTGGACAGGAAGAAGGGATGCGGTTGCGTCGCCTCCAACGCGAGGCGGTGCGCCAGCGGCGTCCACACGATGATCGCGACGCCGGCGCCCAGGATCAGTCCGCCGATCGTGTCACTCACCCAGTGTGCGCCGAGGTAGGTCCGGCTGATCGCCATGAGCACCGCCCAGACGACGCCGAGGATCCACACCCACACCCGCGGGAACAGGATGCCGAGCACGACCACCATCGTCGCCGCGTTGGCCGTATGCCCGGACGGGAATGAACCCGTGTCCGCGTGCACCAGGATCTCGGTCGGCCGCGCCCGTCCCACGGTGTGCTTGAGGATCTGCACGCAGACGACCGACACGATGCTCGCGATCGCGAAGAAGGCGGCTCCCCACGGCCTTCGGAACGCGAGCAGCAGCAGGAAGATCACGAGCGGCACGACGAACGATCCGACGATCCCGCCTCCCGCGTAGTTGAAGAACAGCGCGGGCCCGAGCCACAGCGGGGAGCGGTGCTCGACGATCTCGCCCATCCACTCGGTGTCGATGCCGAACGGCAGCTTGGGACGCAGGGCGATGATGATGCCCAGCACGACCACCAGCGCGACCGCCACGGACGCCGCGATGACCGGCCACCGGTTGGTTACGCGCCGCGCTCCGGCGACATCGTGCCCTTCGGCGTCCGGTTTCACGGGAGAGGGTTCGGCAGCGCTCATGACACGACAACGTACCCGCCGCGGCATGCGCCGCCTAGGGACGACTCAGTGCGCGAGCTCGGGGACCGTACGAGGCCGCACCACCAGCCACAGCGACGCGATCGAGATGAGCGCGCAGATCGCCATGACGGTGGCCATCGGGACGGCGCTGCCGACGCCGAGGATGCCGACGATCGGCGAGATGATCC
Source organism: Leifsonia sp. NPDC077715 (assembly GCF_040686855.1). NCBI lineage: Bacteria > Bacillati > Actinomycetota > Actinomycetes > Micrococcales > Microbacteriaceae > Leifsonia > Leifsonia sp. NPDC077715. The sequence goes on along the minus strand of NZ_JBFBOG010000002.1, from coordinate 907,408 downwards.
CGGCAGTCCCGAAGTTGAGCGCGCCGAGCAGGCTCGCCGCCGTCCCGGCCTCGGCGCCGTGGCCGTTCAGCGCCAGCACCTGGACGCAGGGGAAGCCGAATCCGCACGCCGCGATGAAGAACCAGAGCGGGATCGCGATGCCCCAGAGACCGACGTGCGCCTGGTCGAGCACCACGATCGTGACGGACGCGACGAACATGACGATCGTGGAGCAGGCGAGGATCCACTGCGGGCCGACGTACTTGGTCAGGCGCGACGCCGACTGCACGCCGATGATGATGCCGATCGAGTTGACCGCGAACAGCAGGCCGTACTCCTGCGCGTTGAACTTGTAGATCTCCTGGAAGATGAACGAGCTCGAGGACAGGTACGAGAACAGCCCCGTGAAGTTGGCGGCGCCGACGATCGCGATGCCGACGAACAGGCGGTCGCTCAGCACGTTCTTGTAGCGCTGGCCGACGGTGGAGTGACCGGCGTCGTGGCGACGCGCCTTCGGAAGCGTCTCGACGATCCACAGGGCGACGCAGGTCACGACGAACAGGCCGTAGACGGCGAGCACGACGAAGATGCCGCGCCACGGCATGACGAGCAGCAGCCAGGATCCGATCACCGGCGCGAGCACCGGGGCCAGGCCGTTCACCAGCGCGAGGCGGCTGAGCATCCGGACCAGCGGACGGCCGCCGAACAGGTCGCGGACCATGGCCATCGCGACGACGCCGCCGGCGGCCGCGCCGATGCCCTGCAGGGCACGGGCGACGCCGAGCAGCTCGACGTTCGGGGCGATCGCCGCCGCGAGGCACGCGATGATGTGGACGGCGGTCGCGACCATGAGCGGGGTGCGGCGGCCGATCTTGTCCGACCACGGGCCGACCAGCAGCTGCCCGACGCCGAAGCCGATCGTCGTGGCCGTCAGCGTGAGCTGGATTGCTGCGGTCGACACCTGGAAGTCGTTCTGCAGCGTCGGCAGCGCCGGCAGGTAGGTGTCGATCGTGAACGGTCCGAGTGCCGTCAGGGCGCCCAGGATGAGGATGTAGGCGAGGCGCTGGCGGCCGGAGAGCGAGTCTCCGGGATGCACGACGGTGGTCACGAGAAGGTCCTTGGCGAGTCTGGGGGCGGATAGGCGCGCGCCCGCCATCGGACGCAGCAGAAGAGAGCACCGCGTCGGGGACGCGGTGCGGGGACCCGGGCTTCGAATCGATTCGAGCCATCGGATACGTCCCATGTTATACGAGGCCGCCCCGGAATGTGAACGTGCGCATGGACGACGTGCGTGAACGTTCGCGGCGGGAACAGGTCAGGACGCGGGCGATGCGAGCAGCGGGCCGAACGCGCGCTCCGCGGCCCCGATCATGAGGATGTCCGAGCCCAACGCCGCGCGCACGATCGACAATCGCTCGGCGCTCGCGGCGAGCGCCTGCTCCCCCACCAGCCGCGGCAGGCGCTCGGGGTCGAGCGCGTGCAAGGCGCCGAGGAACCCGCCGAGCACGATCAGCTCCGGCGCGAAGATGTTGGTGGCGTTCCGCAGCGCGACGGCGAGGAACCCGATCTGCCGGTCGACCTCGGCGCGCACGGCGGCGTCGCCGGCGGCGAGTGCGGCATCCAGCGCCCGCTCCAGTTCGTCCGCATCCGCGGCCTCCAGGCCGAGCACCCGGAACAGCGCGCGCTGGCTCACCTCGGTCTCGAGACACCCGGTCGCCCCGCAGTGACAGCGGACTCCCGCCGAGTTGACCAGGGTGTGCCCGAGCTCACCCGCGTACCCGCTGATGCCGGTCAGTGGCCGGCCGCCCGCGATGACGCCCGCGCCGATGCCGGAGGCACCGCCGTTGAGGTACACCAGGTCGCTCGCGCCGCGTCCCGCGCCGAACAGCCGCTCGGCGTCCGCGCCGAGGTTGGCGTCATTGGCGGCGTGGACGGGCAGGCCGGTCGCGGCGGACAGCTCCGCGGCGAACGGCTCGTCCACCCAGCCGAGGTGCGGGGCGAGGCGGACCATCCCGTCCTCCTCGCGCACGAGGCCCGGGACGGCCACGCCGATGCCGACGAGGCGGCTCGCGGCGCTCAGCTCCGGACGCAGCTGCGCGATCGCGGCGGCGACGATCTCCACGGCCTCCGCGGCGGTCGGGATGCGGCCCGTCGGGTACCGGAGCCGGCGGCGCACAGTCGCGTCCAGGCCGACGACGCCGACGGTCACCGCGTCGATCTCGGGGTTGATCGCGAGCGCGACAACCCGCCCGTCCGCCTCGACCACCGGTGACGGACGTCCGACGCGGTTGCTCGACGCAGGTTCCCGCTCGCGGACGAGGCCCAGCGCGGTCAGCTCGCCGACCAGAGCCCCGACCGTCGACCGGTTGAGCCCGGTCGCCTGGGTCAGCGCGGAACGGGCGAGCGGACCGTCCCGGTGCACCAGCCCGAGCACGGCGGCGAGGTTGTGCCGCCGCACCGTGTCGAGGTTCGTCCCCGGGCTCGTCCTGCCGTCCATGTCGCAGGCAACCCTACCGGCGCGACGGTCGGCGCCGGCCGGTCACCACGTGTCGGGGCGCGCGCCGTGAGGCACGGGCGCCGGACGTTCGACCGTCGAGGACAGCTCCACGACCTCGTGGGTCGCACCCGCGCGGAGCACCGACTCCATGATCTCGAGCACGTGGAAGGCGAGCTCGCCGGAGGCCCGGGCCGGCCGATCCGTCTCGATCGCCCGCGCCAGGTCGGCCAGGCCGTAGCCGCGTCCGGCGTCGGCGTAACCGGCCACCGGATCCACGTCGCGGAAGTCGCGATCGTCGGCCGTGGCGAGCTGCACGGTGTCGGAGAACATGTTCGGGTCCGGCACGGCCAGGGTTCCCGCGGTGCCGTAGACCTCGAACTTCGGCGAGCGCGACGCCCACACCTCGAACGAGACGGTCACGGTCGAGATGACGCCGGACGCGTGCTCCAGGATCGCGGTGACGTGCGTGTCCACGTCGACCGGCACGACGGAGCCGGCGAGCGGACCAGTGGCGACCCGGCGCTCCCGCGTCGAGCGCCCCGTGGCGCCGGAGACGCGGACCACCGGCCCGAAGAAGGTGACGAGACTGGTGAGGTAGTACGGCCCCATGTCGAACAGCGGCCCGCCGCCCGGCTGGTAGTAGAACGCGGGCGCCGGATGCCACAGCTCGTGCCCGGGCGCGGTCCAGGCGACTGCGGCCGCGACCGGGTCGCCGATCGCGCCCTCGTCGAGGAGCGCCCGCGACGTCTGGATGCCCGTCCCGAGCACCGTGTCCGGGGCGCTCCCGACGCGCAGCCCCCGCGCAGCGGCGCGCTCGAGGATGGGCGCGGCCTCGGCAGTGGACAGCGCGAGCGGCTTCTCGCCGTAGACGTGCTTTCCCGCGTCGAGCGCACGGAGCGCGACCTCCGCGTGCGCGGCCGGGATCGTCAGGTTGAGCACCACGTCGACCCGCGGGTCGGCGAGGAGGGCGTCGACCGACAGCGCTTCGACCCCCTGCTCGGCGGCGACGACGGCTGCGCGGTCGAGGTCCAGGTCGGCGACGGCGGTCAGGTGCAGGTTCGGCAGCTGCGGCAGGTGCTCGAAGTACTGCTTGCTGATCACTCCGACGCCGATGACGCCGACGTTCAACGGGCGGCCCACAGCAGCCCCCTCTCGATGATGGTGCGAACCGGACGGCTCTCGACGATCTCCAGCCGGTGGCCGGGAGCCGAGACGAAGATGCGCCCCTTCCCCCACTGGCGCGTCCAGATCGCGGGCGAGGTCACCGGACGGTTCCAGGCGTCCCAGGGACGGACCTCCTGCGTGGTGGTGGCGAGCACGTCGTTGTACTCGTCGCTCAGCACCCAGTACTGCTCCGTCACGAGGTCGAAGTCCTCGATCCCCTCGGTGATCGGATGCGTCTTCCCATAGTCGGTGATGTGCACGGTGTACGGGATGTAGTTGTCGCTCTGGTCGCCCACGCGCTCGGCCGGGTCCTTGCCCGCATGGTGGGCGAACTGCCCTCCGATCATGTGCAGGTAGTCCGCGTTGTTCCGGTAGGAGTCGGCGATGCCGCCGTGCCAGCCCGCCATGCCGGTCCCGTTGAGGACGGCGTTCCGCAGGCCCCGGAACTCCCCGTCCTCGATGGTGTTCATGGTGTTGACCTGGACGATCAGATCCACGTCAGCCAGGTAGTCCTCGTCCGCGTAGACGGCGGTGCCCTCTTCGACCCGGACGTCGAAGCCGTTGTCGCGGAGGAACGGGATGAACAGGTCGGTGGTCTCGACGGGCATGTGCCCGTCCCAGCCTCCGCGGACGATCAGTGCGTGCTTGCTCATGCTTCCTTCGTGGGTCGGGGTCGGTCGATCAGGGGATGGGGGTCCAGGCGCTGCCGTCAGCAGCGCTGCGTTCGACGGCGTCGAGGACGCGCTGGATGTGGAGGCCGTCGGCGAACGACGGCTCGGGGTCCTCTCCGGCCGCGATGGCGGTGACGAAGTCGACCACCTCGTGACTGAAGGCGTGCTCGTAGCCGATCGCGTGTCCGGTGGGCCACCAGTTCGCCATGTAGGGATGCTCGGGCTCGGTCGCGATGATCCGCACGAAGCCCTGCTCGCCGGCCGGGGCGGTCGCATCGTAGAACTCCAGCTCGTTCATCGACTCCAGGTCGAAGGCGATGGCCCCGCGCGAGCCGCTGAGCTCGATCCGCAGGGCGTTCTTGCGGCCGGTCGCGTAGCGGGTCGCCTCGAAGGCACCGATCGCGCCGGCCGCCGCCCCGCCGTCGAGGCGGGCGGTGAACCAGGCGGCGTCGTCCACGGTCACCTGGCCGCGCTCCTCGGAGGCGGTCCCGGAGAGCCCGACCGTCTCGCCGAGCAACGGGCGCTCCTCGACGAAGGTCGCGAGGGTGCCGGACACGCCGGCCAGCCGCGAGCCGGTGAGGTATTCGACCAGGTCGACGGCATGCGCGCCGATGTCGCCCAGCGAACCCGACCCGGCCGCCGCCTTGTCGAGGCGCCAGGTCATCGGACCGTCCTCGTCGCGCAGCCAGTCCTGGAGGTAGAGCGCCCGCACCTGACGGATCTCGCCGAGTCGTCCCTCCTGCACCAGCCGCCGGGCCACCCCGATCGCGGGCACGCGGCGGTAGCTGAAGCCGACCATCGACCGGATGCCGCGCGCTGCGGCGCCCTCGGCCGCCTCCGTCATCGCCTCGGCCTCTGCGACCGTGTTGGCGAGCGGCTTCTCGCACAGGACGTGTTTGCCCGCGGCGAGCGCGGCGATCGCGATCTCGGCGTGGCTGTCGCCCGGCGTGCAGATGTCGACGATGTCGATGTCCGGATCGGCGACGACCTCGCGCCAGTCGGTGGCGGCACGCTGCCAGCCGAAGCGGCGGCGCGCGTTCTCGACGCGGGCGGCGTCGCGCCCGACGATCACGTCCATCACCGGCTCGGCGGGGAGGTCGAAGAACCGCGGTGCGGTCCGCCAGCCCTGCGAGTGCGCCGCGCCCATGAAGCCGTAGCCGATCATGGCGACCCGGAGCCGGGGTGTGTCGTCGGTCATCGTCGGCCTTCCTCCTGTGGATCCCTCAGCGACGCTAAAGCGGCCTCGCGAACCGGAGCAAGTTTCTGCCAGAGGTTGGAAAACTTTCGTTCAGCCGCGCGGCGGCGCCGTCGAGCCGCGTTCGACCAGGCTCGTGGCGAGCTCCAGCCGGGTGCTCTCCGCGGCCGCCGCTCGCAGGCGGAGCGCCAGCCGCGCGGCCTCCTCCGCCATCTCCTGCAGCGGCTGCCGGATGGTCGTGAGCGGCGGGCGGGCCCAGGACGCGGACGGCGCGTCGTCGAATCCGACGACGGACACGTCGCCCGGCACGTCGAGGCCGAGCGCGAACGCCGCGTCGTACACACCGAGCGCCTGCATGTCGTTGGCGCAGACGACCGCGGTCGGGCGGTCCCCCGGCGCGACGCCGAGCAGGCGGTGCCCTTCCCGTTCGCCGTCCGACCGCGAGAAGCCCGCGGACTCGACCGGTGCCGGAGCCGGGAGACCGGCCTCCTGCAGGGCCGCCAGGTACCCGGCCACCCGCGCCCGCGAGCACAGCAGGTCCGCCGGACCGCCGATCGCCGCGATGCGTTCGTGCCCGAGGGCGACGAGATGACGCGTGGCGGCCAGCCCACCCGCCCAGTTCGTCGCGCCGATCGCCGGCACGTCCGGCGGCGGGTCTCCCGCCGGATCCACGACGACGAACGGGATGTTGCGCGCCCGCAGCTGCCGCCGGTGGTCGGCCGTGAGGTTCGAGAACTGCAGCACCACCGCGACCGGCTTGCGCCGCAGCACCCCGGTGATGAGGTCGTCGCCGGCCGCGTGGTAGTCGCCGATCGTCGACAGGGTCATCGCGAGCCCCGCCTCCCGCGCGACCCGCTCCACGCCGCGGATCACCTCGACCGACCACTCGCTCGCCAGGTTCTCGAGCACGAGCTCGACCGTCTCGCCGCGCTCCGCATCCACACCGCGGCGGGCGTAGCCGGAGTCGTGCAGCAGGTCCTCGACCAGCCGCCTCGTCGCGGCCGCCACGCCGGGCCGCCCGTTGAGCACCTTGGACACGGTGGAGAGCGACACGGACGCCTCGCGGGCGATCGCCTCCAGCGTCGGTCGGGTGGGCTCGGACATGGTGCCACTGTCGCACATCCACTCGGCCCCCTTCGCGGCGGCGTCGTCGCGGTGTGCCACAATGACGGCCACGCCGACCTGCGCCGGGTGTACCCCGCCGCCGCCGGCCCTCCCCGGAAAACCGCGCCGAAAGCGAGACCGATGCCGCTCACCGACCTGTCCCACGCCGACCTGCTGACCTTCCGCCCCGAGGTGCAGGAGCCCGCCGACTTCGACGCCTTCTGGGCGCGCACCATCGCCGAGGCGCGCGCGGCGGGCGGGGTGCCCGAGCTGACGCCGGCGGAGACGCCGGTCACCCAGCTCGTCGTCGACGACCTCGTGTTCCCAGGCTTCGGCGGCGAACCGGTGCGGGCGTGGGTGTCGCGCCCCCTCGGAGCGGACGGCCCGCTGCCCGCGGTCGTGCAGTTTCAGGGCTACGGCGGCGGCCGTGGGCTCGCCGGCGAGAACGTGTCGTGGGCGCTCGCGGGGTACGTGCACGTGTTCGTGGACACGCGCGGCCAGGGCAGCGGATGGGGCAGCGGCGGCGACACCCCCGACCCGCACGGCTCCGGGCCGGCGACTCCGGGCGTGATGACCCGCGGCATCCACTCGCCCGAAACGTACTACTACCGCCGGGTGTTCACCGACGCGGTGCGCGCGGTCGACGCCGTGCGCGAGCTGCCGTTCGTCGACGCGTCGCGGATCGCCGTGACGGGCGGCAGCCAGGGCGGCGGCATCGCGCTCGCGGCGGCGGCTCTGTCGGACGATGTGGCCGCGGCGATGCCGGACGTCGCGTTCCTCTGCGCCTTCCGCCGCGGCGTCGAGGTCGCGGTCGGCGGTCCGTACCAGGAGATCGCGACCTACCTGTCCGTGCACCGCGACGAGATCGAGGACGTGTTCCGGACGGTCTCGTACTTCGACGGCGTGAACTTCGCCCGCCGCATCCACGTGCCGTCGCTGTTCTCGGTGGCGCTGATGGACACCGTGGTGCCGCCGTCCACGACGTTCGCCGCGTACAACCACCTCGCCGCGGAGGACCGCGCGATCGAGGTCTACCCGTTCAACGACCACGAGGGCGGCGGCCACCTCCAGTGGCGCGCGCAGGCCGCCTGGCTCGCCGCCCGCTTCGGCGCCTGACCCCTCCGCGATTCGTGCCGAATGTGCGGAATAGCGCCCCCAAAACGCACATTCGGCACGAATCTGCGGTGGGTCAGGCGGGCGGGGCGGTGGTGGCGCGGCGGACGAGGCGCGTCGGGAGACGCAGGTGCGTGCGTTCCGGCGTCTCGCCGTTCATGAGGGCGATCAGCAGGTCGGCGGCCGCCGCGCCCAGGCTCTGCATCGGCTGGCGCACGGTGGTGAGCGGCGGGCTGTACTGCGACGCCTCGGGGATGTCGTCGAAGCCCACGACGGACAGGTCGCGCGGCACATCCAAGCCGAGTTCCGCCGCCACCTCGATCACCGCGATCGCAGAGATGTCGTTCGCCGCGAACACCGCCGTGGGCCGGTCGGCCCGTGACAGCAGGGGCAGGGCGACCTCCTTCACGGTGTCGTGCTCGTACCGGCCGACCGCGACGAGCGAGGGGTCGAACGGGATGCCCGCCTCCCCCAGCGCGCGGCGGTAGCCCGCGTCGCGGAGGCTCGACGAGCGCAGATCCGGACGTCCGGCGACGAACGCGATCCGGCGGTGCCCCAGCCCGATCAGGAAGGCGATCGCGTTGCGCGCCCCGCCGAAGCTGTCCGACTCCACCGTGGGCACGTCCGCCCGGCCGGTGTGCGGGTCGATGGCGACCATCGGCACGTCCGCGTTCGCGCTCACCACGGTCGGCGTCACCATGATGACGCCGTCGATGAGCGTGCCGCTCAGCCGGCTCAGCGAGCGGCGCTCCCATCCCTCGCTCGAGGGCTGCCGTGAGCCGCTGTACGCGAGGAGGTCGTACCGGGACTCGTGGAGGGCCGCGCCGACGCCTTTCAGGATCTCGGCGGAGAAGGGCTCGAAGTCCGCGACGAGCACGCCGATGACGCCCGTGCGGCGCGACCGCATACTGCTCGCGACCAGGCTGGATTCGTACCCTAGCTCCTGCACGACTTGGAGCACACGCTCGACCGTCTCGACCGCCACACCGTAGCGGCCGTTCACAGCCTTCGAGACGGTGGCAACCGAAACACCGGCTGCCTCCGCCACGTCATTGATGGTCGGACGTCGTCCCATGGCCGTTGAGCATACCGTAGAAAAGGTTTTCGAAAACGTTTGACACCGTGCTCACCGCTTGCGACACTCCTGTCGTCCCCACCTCAACGAAGAGAACAGGTTGGAATCACATGAAAGGCACCAAGCTCCTCACCGGAGCGGCCGTCGTGATGGCCGGCGCGCTCGCCCTCACCGGGTGCAGCGGAGGCTCCGACAGCTCGAGCAGCAATGGCAAGGTCAACATGACCCTCTGGCAGAACTCCACCACCGGCCCCGGCCAGGAGTTCTGGAAGAACGCCGTCGCGGCCTTCGAGAAGAAGAACCCGAACGTCACCATCAAGGTCCAGTCGATCCAGAACGAAGACCTCGACGGCAAGCTCCAGACCGCGCTGAACTCCGGCGACGCACCCGACATCTTCCTGCAGCGAGGCGGCGGCAAGATGGCGGCGATGGTCAACGCCGGCCAGCTCATGGACATCACCGACAAGGTGTCGTCCGAGACCAAGAAGAACATCTCCGAGGGCTCGTTCAAGGCCGAGACCTACCAGGACAAGGTGTGGGCCATGCCCATCGCCGTGCTCCCGGGCGGTCTCTTCTACAGCCAGGATCTGTTCAAGGCCGCGGGCATCACCGACGCGCCGAAGACGATCAGCGACCTCAACGACGACGTCACCAAGCTCAAGAGCACCGGCGTCGCCCCCATCGCGCTCGGCGCGAAGGACGCCTGGCCCGCCGCGCACTGGTTCTACTGGTTTGCGCTGCGCGAGTGCGCCGGCTCCACCATGGAGAAGACGGCCGACTCGAAGTCGTTCTCGGACGGCTGCTGGCTGAAGGCCGCGGAGGACCTGCAGAAGTTCTCCGACACCAAGCCCTTCAACGACGGCTTCCTCACCACCTCCGCCCAGCAGGGTGCGGGCAGCTCCGCCGGCCTCGTCGCGAACCACAAGGCCGCGATGGAGCTCATGGGCGCCTGGGACCCGGGAGTGATCGCGTCCCTCACGCCTGACCAGAAGCCCCTGCCCGACCTCGGCTTCTACCCCTTCCCGGAGGTTCCGGGCGGCAAGGGCGAGCCGGGCTCGATCATGGGCGGCGTCGACGGGTACTCGTGCTCGGTCAAGGCCCCCAAGGAGTGCGCCGACTTCCTCAACTTCGTGGCCACCACGGACCAGCAGGAGGCCTACTACAAGGCCTTCAACGCCCCGCCGGTGAACTCCGAGGCGCAGAAGGTCGTCACCGAGCCCTACCTGAAGGATGTGCTGGCCGCCTACAACAAGGCGCCCTACGTCTCGCAGTGGCTCGACACCGTCCTCGGCCAGAACGTCGGCAACGCGCTGAACGTCGCGGTCGTCGACATGCTCGCCGGCAAGAGCGACCCGAAGCAGCTCATCCAGGCGGCCAACGACGCCGCCAAGAAGGGCTGAGGCAGGTTAGCTCGTGACTGATATCCGCGAGAACACCACCGGCCTCGAGCCGGCCGCGGGTCTCGCGCAGCACGACGGGGGCGACGCGATCGCGTCGCCCCCGTCGCGCCGGCGCCGCCCCCGCAAGGGCCGCTGGTCCGGACGCCTGGAGATCGCCCTCCTGGCCGGACCCGCGGTCATCGTCTTCCTGGGCTTCGTGATCGCCCCGGTCGTGATGGCGGCCTACTACGGCTTCTTCCGCTGGGCCGGATACGGGACCCCGACCGACTTCGTCGGCCTCCAGAACTACATCACGATCCTCACGGACTCGGCGTTCCAGCAGGCGCTGGCGCACAACGCGTTCATCGTCGTGATGTCGATCGTGCTGCAGGGTCCGATCGCGATCCTGCTGGCGCTGCTGCTCAACCGCAAGATGCGCGGCCAGTCGATCATCCGCGTCCTGATCTTCGTGCCCTACGTGATCGCCGAGGTCGTGGTCGGCACGGGCTGGAGCCTGATGCTCGCCACCAACGGCGCGCTGAACGGCATGCTCAAGAACCTCGGCCTCGACTTCCTGGTCCACGACTGGCTCTCCGACCCGAGCCTCGCGATCTGGACGCTGATGGGCATCCTGACCTGGAAGTACGTCGGCTTCGCCGTCATCCTCTTCCTCGCCGGCCTCCAGGGCATCCCGGAGGAGCTGTACGAGGCGGCTGCGCTCGACGGCGCGTCCTACTGGCAGATCCAGCGGCGCATCACGCTGCCGCTGCTCGGCCCGACGCTGCGCATCTGGGCCTTCCTCTCGATCATCGGGGCGCTGCAGCTGTTCGACCTCGTCTACATCATCTGGGGCCAGTACGTCGCATCGACGGCCGGCACCTCCACCATGGCGACGTACATGGTCGCGAACGGCCGCAACGCGGGCAACTTCGGCTACGGAAACGCCGTCGCCGTCGTGATCTTCCTGATCTCGCTCATCGTCGCACTCGTCTACCAGCGGTTCGTGCTCCGGCGCGACACCGCGGGCGCCATCACCGGCGACAGCCGGAAGGCGCAGCGCGCAGAAAGGAAGGGACGATGACGACCCTCACCGCCACTCCCGAGCCCACGCTCCCGGGTACGACCCGGCGCAAGGAGAAGGGCCTACCCTGGGGCTCGCCGATCATCTACTTCGTGGCGCTCGTCGTCATCGCCCTGATGCTCGTGCCGATCGCGTACATCGTGCTCGGCGGCTTCCGCACCAACTCGCAGATCACGGTCGACCCGGCCGGGTTCCCGAACCCGTGGAACGTCCAGAACTACCTGAGCGTCCTCAGCGGCAGCACCTTCTGGCAGGAGGTGGGCAACTCGACGATCGTCGCGCTGGTGACCACCCTCGGCGTGATCGTGCTCGGCCTGATGGCGAGTTACGTGCTGGCGCGCTACAAGTTCCGGGGTCGCGGTTTCCTCTACGCCCTGTTCGCTGCCGGCCTGATGTTCCCCATCACCGTCGCGATCACGCCGCTCTACATCGTGGTGCGCAACATCGGCCTGATGAACTCGCTCGGGGGCGTCATCCTGCCGCAGATCGCCTTCGCCCTTCCGACGACCATCATCATCCTGGTGCCGTTCCTGCGGGCCATCCCGGACGAGATCGAGGAGGCCGCGTTCATCGACGGATGCAGCCGGCTCGGGTTCTTCTGGCGGATGGTGCTCCGGCTCTCCCTGCCGGGCGTGATCACAGTCGGCATCCTGGCCTTCATCGCCAGCTGGAACAGCTATCTGCTGCCGCTCTTCCTCCTGAACAACGAGGCGACGTTCACCCTGCCGCTGGGAGTGCAGGCGTTCTCGTCGCAGTACTCGCAGGACACGGCGAAGGTCCTGGCCTTCACCTCCCTGTCCATGATCCCGGCGCTGGTGTTCTTCAGCCTGTTCGAGCGCCGCATCGTCGGCGGCCTGACCGGCGCCGTCAAGGGCTGACCGCCCGCTCCGCTAGAAGTGAGATCCGAAATGACCGAATCCCTCCATCCCACTGCGCCCTCCGAGCGGGTGCGCGCGCTGCTCGGCGAGATGACCCTCGAGGAGAAGCTCGCGCAGCTCGTCGGGTACTGGGTCGACAAGGGCGACGAGCTGGTCGCGCCGATGGCCGGCGAGATGGGCAACCCCGGAGCCTACGCGGACGCCACCGAGCACGGCCTCGGCCAGCTCACGCGCGTCTACGGGACCCGCCCGGTCGACCCTGCCGAGCGCGCCGCCTGGCTGTGGTCGGAGCAGCGCCGGCTGAAGGAGGAGACCCGACTGGGCATCCCCGCCCTGGTGCACGAGGAGTGCCTGACCGGGCTCGCGGCCTGGAAGGCGGCGACGTTCCCGACCCCGCTGGCGTGGGGTGCGTCCTTCGACCCCGAGCTGGTGGAGGAGATGGCCGGGCTGATCGGGCTCTCGATGCGCGAGCTCGGCATCCACCAGGGCCTCGCGCCCGTGCTCGACGTGATCCGCGACCCGCGTTGGGGCCGGGTTGACGAGTGCATCGCCGAGGACCCGTACGTCGTCGGAACCCTCGGCACCGCCTACGTGCGCGGCCTGCAGGGCGCGGGCGTCCACGCGACGCTGAAGCACTTCGTCGGCTACTCGGCCTCGCAGGCCGGTCGCAACCACGCGCCCGTGCACGCCGGCCCCCGCGAGGTGCGCGACACCCTCCTGCAGCCGTTCGAGATGGCGGTCCGGGATGGCGGGGTGCGGTCGGTCATGAACTCGTACGCCGAGATCGACGGGGTGCCCATCGGTGCTTCGCCCGAATACCTCACGGGGATCCTCCGCGACGAGTGGGGCTTCGACGGGACGGTCGTCTCGGACTACTTCTCGGTCGCCTTCCTGCACACGATGCACGGCGTCGCGGCCGACCTCGGCGAGGCGGCCGCCCTGGCCCTCGCCGCCGGGATCGACGTTGAGCTGCCCACGGGCGACGCGTTCCTCGAGCCGCTGGTCGAGCGCATCCGCTCGGGCGAGACGGACGAGGCGCTGGTCGACCGCGCCGTGCTGCGCGTGCTGGCGCAGAAGGAGGAGCTCGGGCTGCTCGACGAGACGTTCGACAACCCGCCGACCTCGATCGACCTGGACACGCCCGCCCACCGGGACGTGGCGCTCCGCCTGGCCGAGGAGTCGCTGGTGCTGCTCACGAACGACGGCACGCTGCCGCTGGCGACGTCTCCCCGTCGCATCGCCGTGCTCGGCCCGAACGCGGACGCCCCCGAGGCCCTGATGGGCTGCTACTCGTTCGCCAACCACGTGCTGGCCCACCACCCGGAGGTGCCGCTCGGCTTCGAGCTGCCGTCGGTGCTGGAGGCGGTGCGCGGGGAGTTCGCCGGTGCCGAGGTCGTGCACGAGCGCGGCTGCGACGTGGAGGGCGACGACCGCTCGGGCATTCCGGCGGCCGTGGCCGCCGCGAGCGCCGCCGAAGTCGCGGTCGTGATCGTCGGCGACCGCGCGGGCCTGTTCGGCCGCGGAACGGTCGGCGAGGGCAACGACGTGGAGAGCCTGGAGCTGCCGGGCATCCAGCGCGAGCTGGTCGAGCGGGTCGTCGCGACCGGCACGCCCGTCGTGCTCGTCGTGCTCTCCGGCCGTCCGTACGCGATCGGCTGGGCTGTCGAGGGCGTCACCGCCCCCGCGGCCGTAATGCAAGCATTTTTCCCGGGCGAGGAGGGCGGCCGTGCCATCGCGGCGGTCCTCTCCGGCCGGGTCGCTCCGTCCGGTCACCTGCCGGTCTCCCTCCCCCGCTCCGCGGGCGCGCAGCCGTACTCGTACCTCCACCCGATCCTCGGCGGACCGAACGAGATCACGAGCGCGGACAGCACCCCGGTGCTGCCGTTCGGGCACGGGCTCTCGTACACGACGTTCGAGCGGTCCGAGCTGACCGTGGACGCGGAGGTCGCCGCCGGCGGCACGTTCACCGCGAGCGTGCGCGTCCGGAACACCGGAGACCGCGCCGCGACCGACCTCGTCCAGCTGTACGCCCGGGATGTGCACGCCAGCGTGACGCGTCCGGTGGCGCAGCTGCTCGGCTACCACCGCATCGAGCTGCAGCCTGGCGAGGAGGCGGTGGTGCGGTTCGCCGTGCCGACGACACGTCTCGCGTTCTCGGACCCGGCGTTCCGCCGCATCGTGGAGCCGGGCGCCGTGGAGCTGTGGGTCGGGCCGTCGTGCGACGTGCGCGAGGCCACGGCGGCGCTGACGATCGCCGGCCCGGTCCACGAGGTCACCGCCGCGGACGCCCGCCTGGTGACGTCGGAGGCCGAGACGGCTACCGTGGGTGCCGTCTGAGCCTCAACTCTCGCGCTGCACGCCTCCGTGCGGTATAAGTTTATTGAAACAACAAATCACCGACGACGCTGAAGGAACATCCATGAGCCTCACCCCCACCCGCGCCGACAAGTTCTCGTTCGGTCTGTGGACCATCGGCTACAACGGCACCGACCCGTTCGGCGGCCCCACCCGCCCCCAGCTCGACGTGGTCGAGGCGGTGCACAAGCTCGACGAGCTCGGCGCCTACGGCCTCACCTTCCACGACGACGACCTCTTCGCGTTCGGCTCGACCGACGCCGAGCGCCAGAAGCAGATCGACCGCCTCAAGCAGGCCCTCGCCGACACCGGCATCATCGTGCCGATGGTGACCACGAACCTGTTCTCGGCACCGGTCTTCAAGGACGGCGGCTTCACCTCCAACGACCGCGCCGTGCGTCGCTTCGCGCTCCGCAAGGTGCTGCGCAACCTCGACCTGGCGGCCGAGCTCGGCGCCAAGACGTTCGTCATGTGGGGCGGCCGCGAGGGCGCCGAATACGACGCGGCGAAGGACATCCGCGCCGCGCTCGAGCGCTACCGCGAGGCCGTGAACCTGCTCGGCGACTACGTCACCGACAAGGGCTACGACATCCGCTTCGCCATCGAGCCGAAGCCGAACGAGCCGCGCGGCGACATCCTGCTCCCGACCGTCGGCCACGCGCTGGCGTTCATCAACTCGCTGGAGCGCCCGGAGCTCGTCGGCCTCAACCCCGAGGTCGGCCACGAGCAGATGGCGGGCCTCAACTTCGCCGCCGGCATCGCCCAGGCGCTGTACCACGGCAAGCTTTACCACATCGACCTCAACGGGCAGCGCGGCATCAAGTACGACCAGGACCTCGTCTTCGGCCACGGCGACCTGCAGAACGCATTCGCTCTGGTCGACCTCCTCGAGAACGGCGGCGCCGACGGCGGCCCGGCCTACGACGGCCCGCGTCACTTCGACTACAAGCCCTCCCGCACCGAGGACATCACCGGCGTCTGGGACTCGGCGGCCGCGAACATGCGCACCTACCTGCTCCTCAAGGAGCGTGCGCAGGCGTTCCGCGCCGACCCCGAGGTGCAGGAGCAGCTGGAGGCGTCCCGCGTGATCGAGCTGTCGCGTCCGACCCTGGCCGACGGCGAGACGTACGACGACCTGCTCTCCGACCGCAGCGCCTACGAGGACTTCGACCCGAGCGCGTACTTCG
Organism: Leifsonia sp. NPDC077715; assembly: GCF_040686855.1. Taxonomy (NCBI): domain Bacteria; kingdom Bacillati; phylum Actinomycetota; class Actinomycetes; order Micrococcales; family Microbacteriaceae; genus Leifsonia; species Leifsonia sp. NPDC077715. The sequence continues at coordinate 891,730 of NZ_JBFBOG010000002.1, read as the reverse complement.
GCGCGAAGGGCTTCGGCTTCGTGCGCCTGCAGCAGCTGGCTCTCGAGCACCTGCTGGGCGCCCGCTGACCGCTGAACCCCTCGAAGTGCACGTCGTTGCGCATCCGACCGGCGTGTCGGCCGCAACGACGTGCACTTCACTCGTTCGACCCGTGGAAGGAAGAGACAGCGAGATGACGCTGGTTGCGGGAGTCGACTCGTCGACCCAGAGCTGCAAGGTGGTCGTGCGCGACCTCGAGACGGGCGCGCTCGTGCGCTCGGGGCGTGCCGCGCATCCCGACGGCACGGAGGTCGACCCGGCCGCGTGGTGGTCCGCGCTGCAGGATGCCCTCGCGGCAGCGGGCGGGCTGGACGATGTGGACGCGATCTCGATCGCCGGTCAGCAGCACGGCATGGTGGTGCTGGATGCGGAGGGCCGCGTCATCCGCGACGCCCTGCTCTGGAACGACACCCGCTCGGCGCAGGCGGCCCGCGACCTGATCGACGAGGTCGGCGCGGACGAGTACGCGCGCCGCGTCGGCGTGGTGCCGGTCGCGTCCTTCACCGCGACGAAGCTGCGCTGGCTGCGGGGTGCGGAACCGGAGAACGCGGCGCGGGTCGCCGCGGTCGCGCTCCCGCACGACTGGCTGACCTGGCGCCTGCGGGGCTACGGGCCCGCGGACGAGAGCGAGCTCGGGCCGGATCTGGAGGCGCTGACCACCGACCGCTCGGATGCGAGCGGCACGGCGTACTGGGGTGCGGCGACCGGGGCGTACGACCCCGACCTGTTCGAGCGGGCGCTCGGGCGCCCGGGCCGCGAGGCCGGTTCGGGCGACGGGGACGCCGTGGTGCTCCCCCGCGTGCTGGGACCGTCGGAGGCCGCCGGCCGTACGCCGTCCGGCGTGCTCGTCGGTCCGGGCGCGGGCGACAACGCGGGCGCCGCCCTCGGACTCGGCGCCGCCGAAGGCGACGTGGTCGTCTCGATCGGGACCTCCGGCACCGTCTTCGCCGTGACCGAGCAGCCCGTCGCCGATCCCTCGGGCACCGTCGCCGGCTTCGCCGACGCGTCCGGGGTCTCCCTTCCGCTGATCGCGACCCTCAACGCCGCGCGCGTGCTGGGCTCCATCGCCGGTCTCCTGTCGGTCGACTTCGACCGGCTCGCCGAGCTGGCGCTGACCGCGGAGCCCGGCTCCGGCGGCGTCGTGCTCGTGCCGTACTTCGAAGGTGAGCGGACGCCGAACCTGCCGGATGCGAAGGCGAGCGTCCACGGCCTCACCCTGGCGTCGACGATCCCCGCGAACCTGGCGCGCGCCGCCATCGAGGGGATGCTGTGCGGGCTGGCCGACGGCCTCGACGCCGTGCGCTCCGTCGGGGTCCGCGAGCGCCGCATCCTGCTCATCGGCGGCGCGGCGCAGAACCCGGCGGTCGCACAGGTCGCCGCGCAGGTCTTCGACGCGCCGGTCGAGGTGCCGTCACCCGGCGAGTACGTCGCCGACGGCGGAGCGGTGCAGGCGGCCTGGGCGCTGACCGGCACACGCCCGTCGTGGACGGTCGAGACCGCCGCGACCCTGCCCGTCGACACGCGCCCGGTCATCCGCGAGCAGTACGCCGCCGCCCGCTCCTGAGTTCAGCCGACGGCGACGCGGTCCCTCTCGGCCAGCGCCGCCGCCACCCGCTCGGCCAGCTCGGCCGGCGTCGCGTCGATGTCGAGCGTCAGGTGGCGCTCGTCGTGCGCCGGCGGCTCCAGCAGGGCCAGCTGACTCTGCAGCATGCCCGCCTTCATGAAGTGGTGCTCGCGCGCGGCCAGGCGATCCCCCAGCAGGTCGGGCGAGCCGGTGAGGTGCACGAACAGCACGTCGTCCGCCCGGAGAACATCCCGGTAGCGGCGGGTGAGGGCCGAGCAGGCCACCACGACCGGCCGGCGCTCCCCCATCCACGACGCGATGGAGGCGAGCCAGGGCGCGCGGTCCTCGTCGGTGAGCGGGATCCCCGCGCCCATCCGCTCGACGTTGGCCGCGGGGTGAAGGGCGTCGCCCTCCAGCAGCTCCCACCCGAGCCGGGCTGCGACGAGGGCGGCGACCGTGGACTTGCCGCACCCCGCGACGCCCATCACGACGACCGCGCGCACCGGCGTCATCCGAGGCCGCCGACGAACAGGCTCACGATCAGGACGCCGGCCAGGCCGACGACCGAGATCAGGCACTCGAGCACGGTCCAGCTCTTCAGCGTCTGCGGGATGCTGAGACCCAGGTACTCCTTCACCAGCCAGAAGCCAGCGTCGTTGACGTGCGACAGGAACACCGAGCCGGCACCGATCGCGAGGACCATGAGCGAGACCATCGGGGTCGACAGGTGCTCGGTGAGCGGCAGGAGGATGCCGGCCGCGGTCACCGTCGCGACGGTCGCCGAGCCGGTGGCGACGCGGATGAGGGCCGCGACCGTCCAGGCGAGGAGCAGCACGACGATCCCGCTCGCGCCGGTCGCCCATCCCGCGATGACCTGACCGATGCCGGTGTCGACCAGCACCTGCTTGAAGCCGCCACCCGCGCCAACGATGAGCAGGATGCCCGCGATCGGAGGAAGGGAGGCGCTGAGGCTGTTCTGCATGGCCTTGCGGTCCATCCCGCCGCCCAGGCCCAGGAGGAGCAGACCGGCCAGCACGGCGACGGTCAGCGCGATGACCGGGGTGCCGAGGAAGTCGAGCACGACCTTCCAGACCGGCGCGGCGTCGGCCGGCGTCGCGATGTCGGCGACGGCCTTGCCCAGCATGAGCACGACGGGCAGCAGGATGCTGATCAGCGCGGCGGCGAACGACGGACGGCGGCGAGCGCCGGCCTTCTCGGCCTCGTCCGCGACGAACAGCGCGGGGACGCCCGCCGGCACCCACCGTGCGGCGACACGGCTGAACAGCGGGCCGGCGATCGCGATGGCCGGGATGGCGACGATGACGCCGAAGGCCAGGGTCAGTCCGAGGTTCGCGCCCAGCGCGCCGATGGCGACCAGCGGACCCGGGTGCGGCGGGACCAGGCCGTGCATCGCCGAGAGGCCCGCGAGCGTCGGCAGCGCGATGCGCATGAGCGGCAGGCCGGAGCGGCGGGTCACCAGGATGATCACCGGCATCAGCAGCACGAGGCCGACCTCGAAGAACATCGGCAGGCCGATGATCGCGCCGACCGCGCCCATGGTCCACGGGAGCATCCGGGCGCTGGTGCGCGAGACCAGCGTGTCGACGATCCGGTCGGCGCCGCCGGAGTCGGCGAGCAGCTTGCCGTACATCGCACCGAGGCCGATGAGCACGCCGACGCTGCCCATCGTGTTGCCGAAGCCGGTGATGAAGCTGGCGATCGCCTTGTCGGCCGCCATGCCCGCCGCGAGGCCGGCCACGAGCGAGCCGAGCAGCAGCGACAGGAACGGGTGGAGCTTGAGCCAGGTGATCAGGATGACGATCACCGCGATGCCGACGAGCGCGGCGATGATCAGCTGGCCCTCGGGGCCGGTCGGCTCCGGGGCGGGGGTGGGGGCGGGCGCGGCGGCAGCGAGGCGCCCGAGAAGTGCTGTGGTCATGAACGTCCTTGGTCGTGAATCCGGATGAGGCAGGGATCACTCTAGGAATAAATCAGATTTGTGTCGAATCGGTGCTCATATTTGCGGACGAATTACGCACAGTCGATAATGAAGGGGTGACGCAGCCGCCACCCGGTTCCCTGCACGAGCAGGCCATCGCCTCGCTCGGCGCGCGGATCGTCGCGGGTGACATCCCGGTGGGCACGGTCCTGACGCCCGAAGGGCTGGGGATCTCGCGCACGGTGCTGCGCGAGTGCCTGCGGGTACTGGAATCGCTCGGCCTCGTTCAGGCGCGCCGGCGCCGCGGGACGGTCGTGCTGCCGGAGACCGCGTGGCAGGCGCTCGACCCGCGCATCCTGAGCTGGCGGCTCGCCGGGCCGGACCGCATGCGCGCGCTGGGAGACCTCAGCGAGCTGCGGCGGGCGGTCGAGCCCGTCGCCGCCCGGCTCGCCGCGGAGCGCGCGACACCCGAACAATGCGGCGACCTCACGGCGGCGATCGTCGGGATGTCGGCGACCCAGCGCTCAGCGAACCGCGACGAGTACCTGGCGCACGACCGCGACTTCCACCGCGTGCTGCTGGAGGCGTCAGGCAACCCCGTGTTCGCCGCGCTCAGCGACGCGGTCGCCGAGGCCCTGATCGGGCGGACGGAGCACTCCCTCATGCCCGGAACGGCGAATCCGGAGGCGATCCGGCTGCACGAGGAGGTTGCGGCGGCGATCCGCCGGGGCGACGGCGCGGCTGCCGAGGCGGCGACCCGCGCGATCGTCGAGGAGGCGGACGGCGCCGTCCAGCGACTGGCGCGCTAGCCACGCCGACGAGCGTCAGGCGCGCCGCAGGATGCGCGGGCCGACCAGCCACGCGAGTACGCACAGCAGCGCGGACACGGCGAACGCGCCGACGAACGGCCACCCGCCCCCCGCCTCCCGCAGCGCCGCGAAGACGATGGCCGTCGCCGCCAGCGCCACAGCCGACCCGGTCGCGTCGGAGATCGACAGGGCCGAGCTGTTGAAGCCCTGGTCGTCGTCGGTCGAGTACTCGAGGGTCAGCACGCCGAGCCGTGGGTAGAGGATGCCCATCCCGCCGCCCGCGAAGGCCCAGGCGATCACGGCGACGGCCGGGCTCAGGTGCCACACCGCGGTCGCGATCAGCGCCGCGAGCGCGATCGTCAGCCCGAGCGCGCCGAGCCGGGCGGCGAGCCGGTTGCCGATGCGCGGGAAGTGGCCCTGCACCCAGGACGCCGCCGACCAGGTCAGCCCGGCCGCGGTCAGCGCCAGTCCGGCGACCGCCGCCGACTGGCCGTACTCGGTGACGAGCAGAAGGGGCACGTACACCTCGGACGCGAAGAACGTCCCGGCCACGATCGCGCGCATGAGGATCACGCTCGGCAGCCCGCGCCGACCGAGCAGCACACCCCGCGGCACCAGCGGGCGGAGAGCGAACGCGGCCAGCACGGCGGCGACCACCGGCACGACCCACTGGACCGGCCCGGTCGCCTCCGCTGCGAGCGTCAGCGCGAGCACCGCGGCCGCCAGCAGCACCGCCCAGAGCAGCCGCGCCGGACGGAACGGCGCCGGGTCCGCCGGGGGCTCGAGCACGCCGTGCATCACCGGCACGACCATCAGCATGGCGAGCGCGGTCAGCGCCACGACACCGAGGAACACCCACCGCCAGCCGACCGTCTCGGCGAGGAGGCCGGCGATGAACGGACCGATCAGCGACGGGATCACCCACGCGGCTGCGAAGCCGGCGAAGATGCGGGGATGCAGCCGCGGCGGGTACACCCGCGCCACGATCACGTAGAGCACGACGGTGAGCGCTCCCCCGCCGAGCCCGTGGACGAGGCGACCCGCCACGAACAGCCCCATCGTCGGCGCCGTGCCCGCCAGCAGCAGGCCCGCGGCGAACAGCACCACCGAGGCGATCAGCGCGCTGCGCGGATTGCCCCGGTCGGCCCACGCGCCGGCGGCGACCATGCCGACCACGCTCACCGCGAGCGGACCGGCGAAGGCGAACGCGTAGAGCGCCGCCCCATCGAGCTCCCGGCTGACCGCGGGCATGATCGTGGTGACCGCCAGCGCCTCGAACGCCGCCAGCATGATGAGCAGGCACATCCCGATGCTGGTCCAGCGGAACGGCGGGCTCAGGACGCCGCCGGACACCGCGCGGTCGGGGGATGCGGAGCCGGTCGACACGGAGTCCAGGTCGCGCGAGCTCATGGGCTCCAGCCTAGGCCTGGCCACCGACGCCGCGAGGGGTCAGGCGAGCTCCGTGGTGGACGACCGGACGATCAGATCCGGCAGCAGACTGACAGCGGTCAGCTCCTCGCCGCCCTCGATCTCGGCCACCAGGCTCTCGACGCTGCGGCGGCCGAGGTCGGTGAAGTCCTGCAGGACGGTCGTGAGCGGTGGCCAGAAGTGCGCGGCCTCCGGGATGTCGTCGAAACCGACCACGCTCAGGTCCTCCGGGAGGCGTCGACCGAGCTGGTAGGCCGCGTGGTAGATCCCGAGTGCCATCTGGTCGTTGGATGCGAACACCGCGGTCACCCCCGGGTCGCGCAGCACCTCGAGCCCCAGCCGGTACCCCGACTCGGCGGTCCAGTCCCCTTCGGGCACCGGCTCCGGTGCGAGACCCGCGTCGGCGAGCTCCTGGCGGTACCCGTGGACGCGCGCCTGCGCCTCGAACCACGCGAGCGGCCCGGAGACGTGCACGATCCGCCGGTGCCCGAGCGACACCAGGTGCCGCGTCGCGGCGCGCGCACCGGCGACCTGGTCGACGGTGAGCTCGCGCTGCAGAGACGACGGACCGCCCTGCAACGTGACGTACGGCACACCGAGGCGGGCCGACTGGAGCTGCTCGATCACCACCTCCTGCGGGGCGATGACGACGATCCCCTCGACGGACTGCGCGAGCAGATGGTCGAGGGCCGCCTCGATGGATTCGCCGGTCAGGTCGGGGAGCTGCGCGACGGCCACCGAGTATCCGGCGGCGCGGCCCGCGTCCTGGATCGCGTTGATGCTCGACACCGGACCGTAAAGGGCCGCGGCGGTGGTCGACAGCACGCCGATCGTCCGGGACCGGGCGGTGACGAGCGCGCGGGCCGCCCGGTTGGGCCGGTAGTGCAGCTGGAGCATCGCCTCCTGCACACGCTGCCGGGTGGACTCGCGGATGCTGGGGTGGCCGTTGATCACGCGGGACACCGTCTGGTGCGACACCCCGGCGAGCGCGGCGACGTCGCGCATGCTCGCGGCGCGCTGGTGCTCCGTCACCGGGTCCCCCTCGCCTGCCGCGGGTCGGGTCCGCGGTGCCCCTATTATGCGCGATCGGCGCGCGGGAGCGGTTCGGGCGCACCCGCGTCGCCCGAGGCCGATCGCCCCCGACGCGTCCGCCGCGCGACGAGCCCGACCACGAGCGCCACGACGGCGACGCCGGCCGGGAACACCAGGTGCCAGCCCGCGAGGATGAGGAGGCCGGCGGCGAGCACGCACGAGAGCAGCGCCATCCACCAGCCGAGCGAGCGCGCAGGCAGCAGCCGCAGCGCGGATGCGACGCCCAGGCCGTAGACCGCCGCCGCGATGCTGGTGTGCACGAGGATGAACGGCTGCAGGTCGCCGCTCGACAGCACGACGACGGAGTACACCGCCATGACGACGGCCGAGAGCAGCAGCCCCCGGCGGGCGACCGCGCCGTTCTCGGCACCGCGGCCGAACCACGCCGGCAGGTCGCCGTCGCGGCCCATGGCCGCGCCGAGCTTGCTGAACGCGGCGAGGTAGGCGTTGAACACGCCGGTGACCACGATCGCGGCGATGACGGCCACCACGATGGCGCCTCCCGATCCCGTCGACACCTGCACCAGGTCGAGAAGCGGCACGGCGCTCGTGGCGGCCTGCGACCCCAGGACCGTGACGGTCACGGTCTGGATGGCCAGGTACGCGACCGACACGATGATCAACGCCAGGGCGGTCGCCCGGGGGATGTCGCGCCGCGGGTTCCGGAACTCCCCGCCGATGCCCGCCACGGCCTCCCACCCGGCGAACGCCCAGATGTAGAGGGACATGGCGAGTCCGACGCCCGCCCAGCCGTGCGGCAGCAGAGGCTGCAGGTGCGCGGCCTGCCCGTGCGGCGCCGCGGCCGCGAGGACGAAGACGAGCACGGCGACCAGCGCGCCGGAGAGGACCAGCTGCACGGAGGCGGCGAACCGCACGCCGAAGGCCGTGACGGCGACCGGGATCACCATCAGGCCGACCGCGATGAGGGTCGTCGCCAGCGCGTCGCCGCCGATGACCGCGACCACGTACCGTGCGGTCATCAGCGCGGCGATCGGGGCGCCGATCGGCGTGCCGAAGTAGAACCAGTAGCCGATGATCCGGGCGGCATCCGGTCCGAAGGCGCGACGCGCGAACGTGGCGACGCCGCCGGCGTCCGGGTGGCGACGCGCCAGGGCGGCGAACGTGGCCGCGAGCGGCACGGAGATCAGCGCGAGCGCCCCGACGGCGAGGATCGCACCTGGCCCGGCGGCCGCAGCCGCGAGCGCCGGCAGCACCAGGATGCCCGTGCCCAGCACCGCCGCGATGTAGAGCGCCGTACCGCCCGCGACGCCGAGCGTGCCGTGCGGCGCATCCGGCACCCGCGGGTCGGGCAGCTCAGGCTCCGGACCGTGGGCGCGCGTGGTCGAGGGCCCGCGTTCCGTCATGTGACCATGATGGCGCGGACCCCCGACACCGGGCGAACCGGAGCTACTGCGTCAGGTCGTACACGGTCACCCCGTCCACGGTCTGCGCGGTGAAGTTCTCGGACACCCACGACGCGATCTCGCTCGAGGCGCTGCTCCCGCCGTTCGACTGCCCGCCGACACCGCCCGCGATGAAGTAGTGGATGCGTCCCGCCTCGACGTACGCCTGGAACTGCGCGAGGGTGGGCGACGGATCGGATCCGTTGAAGCCGCCGATCGGCATCACCGGCTGCTGCGTCGCCAGCTGGTAGCCGGCGGCGGAGTTGGAGCCGACCGCGGCGGCCACCCAGGTGTACTGCGAGGCATCCGCCTTCAGGAGCGCGGCGAGCTTCGAGCCGACGCTGCCGGAGCCGAGGAGGGAGCCCATCCCGCCGCCTCCGCCTCCCGGCGCCGCACCGGCGCCCCCGGTCGTCGTCCCTCCGGCGGCCGTCCCGGTCCCGCCCGGCGCGGTCCCGCCCGGAGGCGTCCCGCCGAATCCGCCCGGCGCGCCGCCGGCCGGCCCGACGCCGGTGCCACCCGGCGCTCCGCCGAAGGCGCGTCCGCCGCCCGGCCCGCCCATCCCGCCGGCCACTGCCGGACCCGCGGTGACGATCGACCCGGTGTGCGCCGTCGTGACCGTCTCGATCGTGTACGCGAGCGGCGCGAGCAGCCCGGCGACCAGGGTGACCGCGATCGTCGCGGCGGCGAGCACCCGCCGCGGCGGCAGGAGCAGCAGCACGGCGGCCGCGATCGACGCGATCAGCACGACCACCTTCAGCCAGGGCAGCCAGTCGGACGCCCGGTCGAGCAGCACCCAGGCCCAGACGCCTGTGCCGAGCACCACGACGGCCGACAGGATGCGCACCCACAGCCGCTCGCGCGCCCGCCAGGCGGCGGAGGCGCCGATCGCCACCGTCCCGGCCAGCGCCGGGGCGAGCGCGACCGTGTAGTAGGCATGGAAGATCCCGGCCATGAAGCTGAATGCGAGAGCCGTCACGACGAGCCAGCCGCCGAACACGAGCAGGGTCGCCCGACGCGCGTCCGTCCGCGCCATGCGCCGGCCGAGCACCAGCGCGAGAACGAACAGGACCAGCGCCGCGGGCAGCAGCCACGCGATCTGACCGCCGATCTCGTTCTCGAACAGGCGCAGGATGCCGGTCTGGCCCCACATCCCGCCGCCGGTGTTCCCGACACCGCCGCCGGTGACCGACCCGGTCTCGGCGCCCGTCAGACGGCCGAGCCCGTTGTAGCCGAAGGTCAGCTCGAGGAAGCTGTTCGTCTGCGATCCCCCGATGTACGGGCGCCACGAGGCCGGAACCAGCTCGACGATCGCGACCCACCATCCGGCGGAGACGACGACGGCGCCGAGCGCGGCGAAGAGGTGCCCGAACCGCTTCCGCCACGACACCGGCGCCGCCGCCAGATACACCCCGGCGAGCACCGGGAGGATGAGGAACGCCTGCAGCTGCTTGGTAAGGAACCCGAAGCCGACGGCGACGCCGGCCCAGACCACCCAGCGGATCCGTCCGCTCTCGATCCCGCGCAGCGTGAGGTACGCCGACAGGGCGAGCAGCAGCACGAGCAGCGCGTCCGGGTTGTTGAACCGGAACATCAGGGCGGCCACCGGCGTGATCGCGAGCACACCGCCTGCGAGAAGCGTGGTCTGCGCGGAGAACCGGCGGCGGACGATCGCGTACACGAGCCCGACGGTGGCGACACCCATCAGCGCCTCCGGCACGAGGATGCTCCACGAGCTCAGACCGAACAGCCGGACCGAGAGGGCCATGATCCACAGGCTCGCGGGCGGCTTGTCGACGGTGATCGAGTTGGCGGCGTCGCTGGAGCCGTAGAAGAACGCCTCCCAGTTGACGCTGCCCGCCTGCACGGCGGCCGAATAGAAGGAGTTGGCCCAGCCGCTGGCCGCGAGGTCCCAGAGGTAGAGGAGCGCGGTGATGGCGAGCAGGCCGAGGAGCGCCGGGCGTTCCCAGGCGGCCGCGTCGGCACGACCGCGGATCAGCCGGCGTGCGGCGCGCGCGACCCGTCCGGGAGGCGCGGCGGCGTGCGGGTCTGCGGCGGTCGTGGGGTTCGTGGTGGTGGTCATGGCTTCACTCGCTTTCAGCAGAGACGGGAACGGAGGCGGAAACAGGAGCGGGGACGGCAGCGGGTATCGGGGCGGGCTGCACGGCCGGTCTCGTCCGCGCCGGCCGGAACACCCAGAGCCGCAGCAGCACGAAGCGCAGGAGGGTCGCGACGAGGTTCGCGACCGTCAGCACGACCAGCTGCAGCTGCGCGGACGCGGTCGGAGCCGCCGCGTGGAGGAGCGCGAGCGATCCGCTGGTGAGGCCCCACGCGATCCCGAACACGATGAGTCCCTGGAACTGGTGCTTGACCATCCCGGGGCCGTTGACGCCGAAGGTGAAGCGCCGGTTCGCCCAGGTGTTCGCGATGGCGGTGAGGAGCAGCGCCGCGAAGTTGGCGGCCTGCGCGGTGAGCACCGACTGCAGCAGCAGATAGAGCACCGCGTAGGCGGCGGTCGACAGCACGCCGACCACCCCGAAGCGCAGCACCTGCCCGAAGAAGCCCGGCGGAGAGGGCGGTGCAAACGGCCGCCTCCCGAGCTCGGCGTAGACGGCCTCGAGCGGGATGCGCCCGCGCGCGAGATTGCTGCCGACGCGCAGCATCCCCTTGAGGTCGTCGCGGGCCGTGCGCACGACGTCGACCGAACTGTCCGCGTCGTCCACCCAGTCCACCGGGATCTCGTGGATGCGCAACCCGGCCCGCTCGGCGAGGATGAGCAGTTCGGTGTCGAAGAACCAACCGTCGTCCTCGACCAGCGGGACGAGCCGTTGGGCGACGTCCCGGCGGATGGCCTTGAACCCGCACTGCGCGTCGCTGAACCCGACGGACATCGTTCGCCGCAGCAGCAGGTTGTAGCTGCGGGAGATGAACTCGCGCTTGCCGCCCCGGGTCACGCGCGCGGTCCTCCCCAGCCGGGTGCCGATCGCGAGGTCGGAGTGGCCGGAGAGCAGCGGCGCCACCAGGGGCGGCAGCGCGGCAAGGTCGGTGGACAGGTCCTCGTCCAGGTAGACGAGCACCTGCGCCGGTGAAGCGAGCCAGACGTGCTTGAGAGCGCGTCCGCGCCCCTTGAGCGGGAAGTGGACGGCGACGACGCCGGGCAGCGCGTCGGCGAGCGCATCGGCCAGGGCGGGCGTCGCGTCGGTGCTGGCGTTGTCGGCGATGGTGATGCGCCAGCTCCACCCGACCGACCGGGTCAGGTAGTCGTGGAGGCGCTGGATGGAGGACTCGAGCGTCGCCTGCTCGTTGAACACGGGCACGACGACATCGAGCGCCAGGACGGGCGTTGCGTGGGTGGAGGTTTCGAGCGTCATGCCGACACCCTCGCGTCGTTACATTCCCGTGACCTTTCGTGACCCTATGACCGGCTCATGCGTCTTCTGCGGACTCCCTATGGGCGCACTCTCAGGCCGCCGCAGGTTCCGCCCGACCCCGACTCGCGGGAACATGTGGGACGGAGGAGGCTGCGTGCTCGGACTGGAACTGCTCGTCGTCATCGGCGTGATCACGCTCGTGAGCAAGGTGCTGTCGCGTCGCATCGGTGTCGCCCAGCCGCTGCTGCTGGTCGCCTTCGGCGTGCTGATCGGCCTCGTGCCGTTGTTCCGCGACATCGAGCTTGCCCCCGAGGTCGTGCTGTTCCTCTTCCTTCCGGCGATCCTGTACTGGGAGAGCCTGACCACCTCGCTGCGTGAGATCCGTTCGAACCTGCGCAGCATCGCGCTCATGAGCACCCTGCTGGTGGTCGCAACGGCGGGCGCGGTCGCGGTGCTCGCCCACTCGATGGGTCTGGGCTGGGGACCGGCGTGGGTGCTGGGCGCCGCCGTCGCCCCGACCGACGCCACGGCTATGACCTCGTTCACGCACTCCCTTCCGCGGCGCAACGTCACCATCCTGCGCGCGGAGAGCCTGGTGAACGACGGGACGGCCCTCGTCCTCTGGTCGCTCGCCGTCGGCTTCACGGTCGGGGACGCCGACGTCAGCTTCGGCGCGGTCACCGTCACGTTCCTGTTCGCCTATCTGGCCGCGGCAGGCATCGGAGCGTTGGTGGCGTGGCTCGCGATCCTGGTGCGCCGCCGCCTCCAGGACGCGATCACCCAGAACATCGCGATGCTGCTCACGCCGTTCATCGCCTATCTGCTGGCCGAGCTCGTGCATGCCTCCGGGGTGCTCGCCGTCGTCGTCGCCGGCCTCATCATCAGCCAGGCGGGACCGCGCGTCGGCGTCGCAGAGGGACGCCGTCAGTCCGACGCGTTCTGGTCGTTCTCGACCTTCCTGCTCAACGCGAGCCTGTTCGTCCTGGTCGGGATCGAGCTCCCGCGCTCGGTCGGGGAGCTCGCCACGAGCGACCTCGGCATCGGGCTGGTCGCCATCGTCTTGGTCACGGTGGTGATCGTCGGGGTGCGGATCCTCTTCCAGTTCGCGAGCGCGTACACGATCCGCGCGATCGACCGGCGGCCCCAGCAGCGGGCGCGGCGGCTGAGCAACCGCTGGCGCATCGTCAGCGGGCTCTCCGGATTCCGGGGTGCCGTCTCCCTGGCCGCCGCACTGGCGGTGCCGGCGACGATCGGCTCGGGCACCCCGTTCCCCCACCGCGACTTCATCGTCTTCGTGACCACCGGAGTCATCATCGTGACCCTGGTCGTGCAGGGCCTCGTCCTCCCGGCGGTCGTCCGCTGGGCGCAGCTTCCCGAGGACGAGTCCGTCGGGCACGAGCTGCGGCTCGCCGAGACCAACGCGACCCGGGCGGCGCTCGACGAGCTGCCGGAGCTGGTCCGCCGGCTCGGCGTCGACCAGGAGATCGCGGAACGCATCCAGAACGAGTTCGAGGAGCACCTGGAGCTGCTGGAGGCCGAGGACGAATCCCGCGACGGCGAGGAGGCGATCGAGCGCAGCCGTCAGGACACCGACCTGCGCCTGGCCCTCCTGCACTGCAAGCGCGAGGAGGTCGTCCGCCTCCGTGACGAGGGTGAGATCGACGACATCGTGCTGCGCGACGTGCAGCGACGGCTCGACGTCGAGGAGGTGCGGCTCACCGGCCGCGAGCCCGGCGAATGACGGCCTTCTGCTTCGCCCGATGCCCGTCTACCATCGCGCTCAGAGCATCCAGGAAGGGGTGTGCACCATGACCGACGCCAAGGAGAACTGGCCGGAGACGCCGTCCGGCGAACCGATCGACGTGGACGCGATCGCGGAGGGCACCGAGGACGAGGGGCCGTACGACGCCGACGGTGTCTTCGAGCCGGCGCACGACGAGTTCGACCCGCTGGAGGACGACAGCGGCAACTGACCCGCACCTCTTGTCCCCCGGTCCTGTACCCCGCTAGGGTCTGTCGTAGACAGGCCGCACAAGGGGGAGGGGTGCAGCGTGACCACATTCGACACACCGATCGGGAACGTTCCGAAACCGGGTCAGGACGTTCATCTCGTCCGCTGGATCCGGTCGGCGGACGGCTGGACGAGCGAGACCGTGCTGTGCACCTATGTGGCGTGCACGCCCGACTCGTGGATCGTCGATTCGCGCGGCCAGCGCATGGCGCTCGCGCGGGAGGAATGGTCGCAGTTCGCCTTCTGATCCGGGAGGGGCATCGACTTCACGGCCGGCTGGCTGACAGCGCTCAGAGCCCGGCCCGTCCGGCCAGGATCTCGACGGCCACGCGCCAGTCCCGCGCCGGGATGCCCTCGCCGGCGTCCTCCTCGCCGGGGAGCCGGGCAACGAATCCCGGCCAGAGCTCACCCGTGCTGTGCAGCTCCTCGATCAGGCCGAGGTATTCGCCGCCGTAGTAGACCTCCCATGCGGCGGTCGCGGTCGGGCTGTACATGAGGGTGAGCGGCAGCGAGCCGTACGTGTAGACGGCGTGCTGGTGGGCGAGGTCCCTCTCCGTCATGACCGCAGAATATGCGCGATCACGCGCACACGGAAGGGACCGCGACGCGCTGTTGCACGCCTCACGCGACGTCCAGGTCGTCGTCTTCCGCCTGCTCGTGCGTGGCGGTGACGGCGAGCTCGACGACGTCCCTGATCCGGCCCCTGCGGGCGAACGCGGCACGCTGCCGGCCGGCCCCTCCGCCGGACGCGTGGATGCGTGCAACGCCGCGCCGGACGACAGCGAGGTCGCCGTTCGCGTCCAGCGCCTCCGCGGTGTGGGCGAGGAGCGCGTCCACCGCATCCACCGCCGATGCCTCCCGCCAGGTCACGGGATGCGGCAGCGAGCCGGTCACGCCCGTGAGCGCCGCCTGCCACTCGGCCAGCCGCAGGGCGGCCGACGGAACCGCGGCCGGCGGGATGCCCGCGCGCCACTCGGCGACGGCGGTGTCGACCAGCGCGCGGACGATGGCCGCGATCACGGCCGCGTCACGTGCGTCCAGGCAGACGTCCGCGACCCGCACCTCGACGGTCGGGTGCTTCCGGGAGACCCGCGCGTCCAGGTACAGCATTCCGGTGTCGAGGATGACGCCGGTGTCGACGAGGAACCGCTCGAACCGGTCGTAGGCCTCGACGGACCCGAAGACGTCGGTCGGGCCGGCGCTCTGCCACTGGTGCCAGGCGACGAAGCGGTAGCTGGCGTGGCCGGTGTCCGCGCCGCCGAAGAACGGCGAGTTGGCGCTGAGGGCGAGCAGGGTGGGCAGCCAGGTGCGGATGCGATCGAGCACCGCGACGCCCTCCTCGCGGGACTCGATGCCCACGTGCACGTGGAAGCCGCACACCAGGGTGCCCCGCGCGGTCAGCCCGTAACGCTCGATCATGGTCGCGTAGCGGGGGTCCTCGGTGACATGCGGACGCAGGCGCATCGGTGACATCGCCACGGCCACCGCGCGCGCACCGTGGCGCTGCGCGAGTCCGTCGGCCAGCTCGCGGCCGGCGACGATGTCGAGCAGGAGCTCGCTCGTGAGCAGCTGCGGACGGGTCTGCGTCTCGATCATCTCCTGCTGGATCTCCGCGCTGACCGAGGGCCCGTCGATGACGGCGGGGGCTTCGGCGAGCAGCAACGGCGCCACCGGAGAGGCCACCCCGCGCGCATCGACCAGGAGGAGCTCCTCCTCCACCCCGAAAGTCCTCACCCTCCCACTATCGGTGCCGGGGTGCACACGGACAATACCCTTCTCCCTGTGAGGATGCCGTGGCCGGGTCGGTCGAGCCGCGCACGCATTCTGCGGCGCAAACGCCCCACGCGCAGGATCGGCTCGTATACCATTTGGTCAGCGCTGGATATTCCTCTATAACGGATCCGGCGGTGCAACAAAACCGCGTCGCCGCCTGAATCGATCACGAGGAGCCGCCATGTGGGACACCGCCGTCAGGATCCCCGTCGACGCCTCCCTGCTCACCGACCGCAGCGACGCCTCCCTGCTCACCGACCGCAGCGACACCTCCGGGCGGAACCGTCTGCGCGCCCTGATCGCCGCCGTGCCGGGCATCAGCGTGGACGAACTCCACGCCCTGGGCCTGCCCGGGCTCTTCGCCGACCTGCGGGCGCTCCACCGCGACGGCTCGATCGCGGCGAGCGCCGAGCCGCCTCGCTTCTTCGAGCGCGCCACCCGCGTCTACCCGGCGGCGCCCGCACGCTGACCCACGTCGGCCGCCGGTAGGCGCCCCTAGACTCGCGCCATGGCAGCCCCGGATCCGACGGACGACGAGCTCGCGAACCGGTGGGACCGTGCGCTGAGCGGCGATCCCGCCGGGTTGGAGCAGCGGCTCGTCGCCGACAGCAGACTGCCGGGTCCGCGCGCGAACCTGGAGCTGGCGCACCGGTTCGCGGATCGCGCGGGCGCCGCCCCGCCGGAGCAGCGGGCCGCGGCGAACGCCGTGCTGGCGGCCTGGCTCGCCCTTCCCGTAGGAGAGCCGGACCCGCGCGCCGAATACCTCGCAGCCGTCGCCGCCCTTGCCGCGGGCGCCCTGGTCGCGGCCGCCCCCGACCGGGACGCCGGCGCCATCCTCACCGCCGCGGCGCGCGACCCGCGCTGGCGGGTGCGGGAGCTCGCCGCGACCGGCCTGCAGCGCGTCCTCGCCGCGGACTGGCCGCGCGGCATCGCGCAGGCACGCGCCTGGCTGTCCGACGGATTCGCGACGAATGATCGCGATTCGCCGCGAGTCGCGGCCATCCGTGACGAATCGCGGGCTGGCGGCGGTGCGCTGCTCGCGCGGGCAGCGGCGGCGGGCGTTGCAGAGCCGGCGCTGCTGCGCGAGCCCGCGCACGCGGCCGATGCCTGCCGGATCGTCGCCGACGCGGTGGACGTGCTCCTGGCCGTGCCGTCACCGGATCGACGTGACCCCGGCGTGCGTGTCCTCCGCAGGGCCCTCGGCTATGCCGTGAGCGTCGTGGCCGCTGCCGACCCCGACGGCGGCGTCCCGCTGCTGAACCGTCTGGCGACCTCCGCCGACCCCGATTCGCGCTGGGTCGCCCGCGAGAACCTGACCAAAGCCCGGCTCGCCCCGCTCGCCGACAGGCTGGCCGTCGCGCGCGACGCGCTCACCCGATGGTGAGCGTGCCGTCCTCGGCGAGCGTCCACCCCGGGTTGACCGCGACCTCCCAGACGTGGCCGTCGGGGTCGGCGAAGTAGCCGGAGTAGCCGCCCCAGAACACGCGCTCGGCCGGTTTGAGGATGCGCGCGCCGGCCGCCGCGGCCTGCGCGAGCACCGCATCCACGTCGGCCTCGCTGCGCTGGTTGCAGGCGAGCGTGATGCCGCTGAACGTGCCGTCGACCGGCAGGCGCGCGTCCTCGGCCAGGTCGTCGCGGCCGAACAGCGCGAAGGCCATGCCGGGCAGCTGGTAGAAGACCACGCCCTCGGGCACATCGGCCGGCCGCCAGCCGAGCCCGTCCTCGTAGAAGGCACGGGAACGGGCGAGGTCGGCGACGCCGAGCGTGAGGAGGCTGATGCGCTGGTCCATGCGCCCGAGGCTAGCGCCGGCTACCGACCGAGCGCCTGCTCCACGTCCGCGAGCAGGTCGTCCACGTCCTCGATGCCGACCGAGAGACGCACGATGTTGTCGGGCACCTCGAGCGCCGTGCCGCGGACCGACGCGTGCGTCATCTCCGAGGGGTAGCCGATCAGAGACTCGACGCCGCCGAGCGATTCCGCGAGCTGGAAGACGCGGGTCGACTCCGCGAAGCGGCGAGCCGCCGCCGCTCCCCCGCTGAGCGCCACCGACAGCATCCCGCCGAAGCCGCTCATCTGGCGCTGCGCCAGCTCGTGGCCGGGGTGGTCCGGGAGGCCCGGGTAGTAGACCGCCTCGACGCCCGCGTGGCCGACCAGGGCCTCCGCGATCGCCTGCGCGTTCGCACTGTGCTGACGGACCCGCACGTCCAGGGTCTTGATCCCGCGCGTGGTGAGCCACGCGTCCATCGGACCGGAGATCGCACCGGCCGCGAACTGGATGAACTGCGTCTTCTCCGCGAGCTCGTCGTCCGCGAAGACCAGCGCGCCGCCGACCACGTCCGAGTGGCCGCCGAGGTACTTGGTGGTCGAGTGCACCACGACGTCCGCGCCGAACGACAGCGGCTGCTGCAGGGCCGGGGACGCGAACGTGTTGTCCACGACGACGACCGCGCCGACCGCGTGGCCGAGCTCGACCAGGGCGGCGATGTCGCTGATCTTCATCAGCGGATTGCTCGGGGTCTCGATCCACAGCATCCGGGTGCCGTCGGTGCCGAGCGCCGTGCGCACGGCGTCGAGGTCGGTGAGGTCGACGGTGGTGTTGCGGATGCCCCACGCGCTGTGGATGCGGTCGATCAGGCGGTGCGTGCCGCCGTAGGCGTCGTTACCCAGGACGATGTGGTCGCCCGGGCGCAGCGCGGCGCGGATCAGCGCGTCCTCGGCGGCGAGGCCGGACGCGAAGGACAGCGCACGGACGCCGCCCTCGAGCGACGCGAGCAGCGTCTCGAGCGAGGTGCGGGTCGGGTTGCCGCCGCGGCTGTACTCGTAGCCGTTGCGCAGACCGCCGATGCCGTCCTGCACGAAGGTCGACGTCTGGTAGATGGGCGGGATGATCGCGCCGGTGGTCGGGTCGAACTCCTGACCCTCGTGGATGGCGCGCGTGGCGAAGCCGTCAGTCATGTCTCGTATCTCTCGTGGTTCAGTCGCTGAAGTAGTTGAGGAGGTCCTGGCGCGTGAGCACCGCGACCGGCTTACCGCCGTCGGTCACCAGCAGGGCGCTCGACTGCGCCAGGGCGGCGCGCGCGGCGGTCACGGACTCGTTGACGCCGATCAGCGGCAGCGGTTCGCCCAGGTGCGTGCCGACCGAGTCGCTCATCTCGGCGTGCCCGCTGAACACCGCGTCCACCAGCGAGCGCTCGTCGAGCGCGCCGGCGACCTCGCCCATCACGACGGGCGGCTCGGCCGTGAGGACGACGAGCTGCGAGACCCCGTAGGTGTTCATGGTCTGGATGGCGTCGCGCACCGTCTCGGACGGGTGCGTGTGCACGAGGTCCGGCAGGTCGCCGCGCTTGGTCTTGACGATGTCGTGCACCGTGGACTCGTCGGGCACCTCGCTGAAGCCGTAGGACTGCATCCACCGGTCGTTGAAGATCTTCGCCAGGTAGCCGCGGCCGCCGTCGGGGAGGATCACGACGACCACGTCGTCCGGGCCGAGCTTCTTCGCGGCCTCGAGCGCGGCCACGACGGCCATGCCGCTGGAGCCGCCGACGAGCATGCCCTCCTCGCGGGCGAGCCGCCGTGTCATCCGGAACGCCTCCGCGTCGGTGACCGCGATCACCTCGTCCACGACGGACGGGTCGTAGGCGCCCGGCCAGAAGTCCTCGCCCACGCCCTCGACGAGGTAGGGCCGGCCGGTGCCGCCCGAGTAGACGGACCCCTCCGGGTCGGCGCCGATGATCCGGACGCGGCCCTCGGAGACCTCCTTGAGGTAGCGTCCGGTGCCCGTGATCGTGCCGCCGGTGCCGACGCCCGCCACCAGGTGGGTGACGCGTCCGTCGGTGTCGCGCCAGATCTCCGGACCGGTGGTCTCGTAGTGGCTGCGCGGCCCGTTCGGGTTGAAGTACTGGTTGGGCTTGAACGCGCCCGGGATCTCGGCGGCGAGGCGGTCCGAGACGGAGTAATAGGAGTCGGGATGGTCCGGCGGCACCGACGTCGGCGTCACCACCACCTCCGCGCCGTAGGCGGTGAGGACGTTGATCTTGTCCTCGCCGACCTTGTCGGGGCAGACGAACACGCACCGGTAGCCGCGCTGCTGCGCGACGAGTGCGAGTCCGACGCCGGTGTTGCCGCTCGTCGGCTCCACGATGGTCCCGCCGGGCTTCAGAAGCCCGTCCTTCTCCGCAGCGTCGATGATGCGGGAGGCGATGCGGTCCTTCGACGAACCTCCGGGGTTCAGGTACTCGAGTTTGACGAGCACCGTCGCCGCGATCCCGTCGGTCAGCCTGTTGAGCTTCACGAGCGGGGTGTCGCCGACCAAGTCTGTAATGGTCTCTGCGTACTTCACCCGACCAACCTTAACAGCGGGCCGCGTGCGGGACGAGCGTGTGACGGCCGCCCTATCATCGGTGCATGCCCGTGTCCGACCTGTCGTCCGTCGCCCAGGACTACCTGAAGATCATCTGGTCGGCGACCGAGTGGTCGGACCAGCCGGTCACCGTGAAGCAGCTTTCCGAGCGGATGGGCGTCCGCGCGGCGACGGTGTCTGACGGCATCCGCCGCCTCAGCGAGCAGGGCCTGGTGGCGCACGAACGCTACGGCGGTGTGGAGCTGACCGACGCCGGACGCCGCCACGCCGTCGCGATGGTCCGGCGTCACCGCCTGATCGAGACGTTTCTGGTCGAGGAGCTGGACTACGGCTGGGACGAGGTTCACGACGAGGCGGAGGTGCTGGAGCACGCCGTGTCGGACGGCCTGATCGAGCGCCTGGACCGCCGCCTCGGCTTCCCCGCCCGCGACCCGCACGGCGACCCCATCCCGACGGCGGACGGGACGCCGCGGCGCCCGGACGCGGTGCCGCTGCTGTCGGCACCGGCCGGGGTGCCGCTGTCGGTGGTGCGCATCTCGGACGCCGACCCGGCGGTCCTGCGGCAGCTGGCGGAGGTGGGAGTCGGGCTGGACACGGTGCTGACGGTGGAGGGCGGCGGAGGCGATGCAACGGTACGCGTGGGCGACGCAGTAGTGGTCCTGGGGGCGGGGGCCGCCGCGGCGCTGTGGGTGGCGGCCCAGACACGCTAAGCTATCGGTACAACCCCCGTTCCTCTGGATCGGGCTCAGAGCCCCGCTTCGGCGGGGCTCTGCTCTTTCCAGGACTCGGGGCGCCGAACGGGCCTTCCGCTGCGGGCTATCACGATGGGCGGAAACTGACTTGCCGCCGCGAGAGAGGGCCGCAGGTAAAGGGATGACCTGACCCCTGCCTTCTCGAATTCTCGGGTTCGCTCGTCTCGCGGATACACCACGACGACATGGCGGCGACAGCGGTTGATGGCGACGTCGATGGCCGCTGAAAGGTCGGAGTCGCTGCTCACCACGACGTAGGTGTCGTAGGCGCCATCGACCGAATCCACGACGAGCTGCACGGCGAGCTTGACGTCCGAACCCTTCTCCTGCACCTTCCACACGTCGGCCCATCGCACATCCCTCGTACCCCTGAGCCTCGCACGGCTGGGGTGGATGGTGAACTGCGACCGATGGATCATGACTCTCGACAAGCTGCCGAGTGCGCGGAGATATGCCGCCTGACGATCGGGCGCCGACGGGTCCTCCGGATTAGCACCGCCCCGAACATTGGCGGTGAAGTAGTGGATTCGCCGGACGTCGAAGTCGCTCAGCAGCGAATCGAACAGCCGTTCCAGGTCGAGCCACTTGTTGCCCGGCCGGCTTTCCAGCTGCCCCTTGTAGAGGTTGAACCCATCGACGTAGACGACGGCGGTGGGCTTGGACATGGGCGCCACCTTAGAACGACGGGGCACCCCTTACGGCACCGGTGGCCGCAATCACGCCCGCGTGACCGTCAGCACCACCAGCACCAGGTTCAGCACCACCACGCCCCCCGCGACCGCACCCCCGAGCACCCGCACCCACACCCGGTCCACCGCGTCCCCCATGACCGCGCGCGACCCGGTCAGCCGCAGCAGCGGGATCATCGCGAACGGGATGCCCAGGCTCAGGAACACCTGCGACAGCACCAGCGCCCAGGTCGGGTCCACCCCGACAGCCAGGATGATCACCGCGGGCACCAGCGTCACCACGCGCCGCGCGAGCAGCGGCACGCGCAGCCGCAGCAGCCCGCCCATGATCGTCGCACCCGCGTAGCTGCCGACCGACGCCGACGCGAGGCCCGACGCGAGCAGGCCGATCGCGAAGACCACCCCGATCGCCGGCCCCAGCGCCGAGGAGATCGCGGCGTGGGCGCCCTGGATGGTGTCCGTCCCGGCCACCCCGCGCAGCGACGACGCCGCCACGAGCAGCATCGCGATGTTGACCGCGCCCGCGATGATCAGCGCGAGCACGACGTCGAGCCTCGTCGCCCGAAGCAGCGTCCGGATGCGGCCCGCGTCGCCGGACGCGCCGTGCCGATCGCGGGCGAGGGCGGAGTGGAGGTAGATGGCGTGCGGCATGACGGTGGCTCCGAGCATGCTCGCCGCGAGCAGCACCGTCTCGGTGCCGTCGAAGCGCGGCACCAGGCCGGCGGCCGCCGCGCCCCAGTCGACGGGACTGACGAACAGCCCGGCCAGGAAGCCGACCGCGATCACGGCCAGCAGGCCCACAATGACCGCCTCGAACGGCCTCTGCCCTCGGCGCGACTGGATGGAGAGGATGCCGAGCGCCACCACGCCGACGATGAGGCCGCCGAGCGGCAGCGGAAGCCCGAACAGGAGATTCAGCGCGATCGCGCCGCCGATCACCTCGGCGATGTCGGTCGCCGCGGCGACCAGCTCGGCCTGCACCCAGTAGGCGCGGCGGCCGAACGTCCCCAGCCGCGTGCCCAGCAGCTCGGGGAGGCTGCGGCCGGTGACGATGCCGAGCTTCGCCGACTGGTACTGCACGAACACCGCGATCGCGTTCGCCGCGACCAGCACCCAGACCAGCAGGTACCCGTAGCGCGCACCGGCGGTGAGGTTCGCGGCGACGTTGCCGGGATCGACGTACGCGATCGCCGCGACGAAGGCCGGACCGAGCAGGAGGAGCATACGCGCAGGAGCGGCACGGGAGGCCCGCTCGGCGACGTCGACGCTCATCCCGGCTCCTTCCGCGAAAAGTTAGCCCAGTCTAACTCTGCGGCCGGAATGGTGGAAGGACGTGTCAGCCCTCCGCGAGGAGGGTGGTCAACGACGCGATCCGCCCGTCGCGTACCTGCACGACGTCCACGCCTCGCGCGACCGGCGCGCCGGCCGGGCCGAACGTCCACGCCACTGCGCCGGTGTCGGGTCCGAGATACACCGGGCCGGACTCCTCCAGTGCGAACTCGCCGGGCGTCCCGTCGAGGATGCTCGCGGCCTTCGCCTCGAGGCCGTCCCAGCCGCGCACTTCGCCCTCGGGGTCGGTGAACACGACGTCCTCGGCGTAGATGCGCTCGATCGCCTCGCGGCGGGACGCGGCGTCCCGGTTGTCGAAGACGTCGCGCAGCTGGGCGGTGAGCAGTTCGGTGATCGTCGGCACGGGCCGTCCTCTCGTCGATGTCGGGTGGCGCGGGTGGTGCGTGTGGCGCGGGTGGTGCGGTGGACTACTCCTCGAGCAGCGCGCCCTCGGTCTGCTCGCGGTACAACCGGGAGTACACGCCGCCGAGCTCGAGCAGTTCGCGGTGCGTCCCGCGCTCGACGACCTTGCCGTGGTCGATGACGAAGATCACGTCGGCCGACACGATGGTCGACAGCCGGTGGGCGATCGCGATGGTGGTGCGGCCGCTGGATGCGGTGTCCAGCGCCTGCTGCACCACC
Organism: Leifsonia sp. NPDC077715; assembly: GCF_040686855.1. Lineage (NCBI taxonomy): Bacteria > Bacillati > Actinomycetota > Actinomycetes > Micrococcales > Microbacteriaceae > Leifsonia > Leifsonia sp. NPDC077715. Next base: position 868,531 of record NZ_JBFBOG010000002.1, on the reverse strand, counting down.
CGCTCCGAGATGGTGTCGAGGGCACTGGTGGCCTCATCCAGGATGAGGACTTCCGGATCCTTGAGCAGCACGCGCGCGATCGCGATCCGCTGCTTCTCGCCGCCGGACAGCCGGTAGCCGCGCTCGCCCACGACCGTGGCGTAGCCGTCCGGGAAGCCCACGATCGTCTCGTGGATGTTGGCCCGCCTTGCCGCATCCTCGATCTCCTCCTGCGAGGCGCCGGGACGCGCGTAGCGGAGGTTGTCCGCGATGGTGGCGTGGAACAGGTACGTCTCCTGGCTCACCACGCCGATGTGCGAGACGAGCGATTCCTGCTGGAGGTCGCGCACGTCGGTGTCGCCGAAACAGACGCGACCGCTGGTCGCGTCGTAGAACCGCGGGATCAGGTACGACACCGTCGTCTTGCCGGCGCCGCTCGGTCCGACGAACGCGGCGAACTCCCCCGGCTGGATGACGAACGACACGTCGTCGAGGGTGTTGCGCTCGCCCTCACGCGAGTCCGGGTAGCGGAAGACGACGTGGTCGAACTCGATCCGCCCGAGGTCGCGCGCGGGGTCCACCGGCGCCGCGTCCGGCCGGTCGGCGATCGCGGGCTTGAGGTCCAGGTACTCGAAGATGCGGGCGAACAGCGCCCCGGACGTCTGCAGGTCGAGCGCGACCCGCATCAGCGCGAGCAGCGGGAAGAGCAGCCGGGCCTGCACCGTGGTGAAGGCGACGATCGTTCCGGCCGTGATGTCCGCCGTGCCTCCCGCGATCAGCCACCCCGAGACGAGGTAGACGATCGCCGGGATGGAGGACAGGAAGATGTTCACCATCGCGAAGAACCACTGACCGCTCATCGCCTGCGACACCTGCAGCCGGATCTGGTTGCGGTTCTCGTCCGCGTAGCGCTCCTCCTCCGTCTGCTGACGGTTGAAGCTCTTCGACAGCAGGATGCCGGACACGCTCAGCGTCTCCTGCGTGATCGCGGTCATGTCCGACAGCGACTCCTGCGTCTTCGTCGCGATCCGGGCGCGCACCTGGCCGACCCGTCGCTGCGCGATGACCAGGATGGGCATGAGCACGACCGCGACGATGGTCAGCTGCCAGTTCAGCAGCAGCATCGCGACCAGCGCCGCGATGACGGTGACGGTGTTGCCCAGGATGCTCGACATCGTGTTGGTCAGGACGTTGGCGACCCCGCCGACGTCGTTCTGGAGCCGCGACTGGATGATGCCGGTCTTGGTGTGCGTGAAGAAGCTGAGCTCCATCGACTGCAGGTGGGAGAACAGCCGCACGCGCAGCGCGCCCATCACCTTGTTGCCGACCGAGGACGTCAGATACGTCTGCCAGACGCCGAGCAACGCCGAGACGACGTAGACGACGAGCATCAGCACGACGATCTCGACGAGCACCGGGATGTTGGGCTGACCGGACTTCGGGAACAGCCCCTCGTCGAACGCGCGCTCGGTCAGCAGCGGCGGGATGACGGTCAGTGCGGCCCCCGCGAGCACCAGCACCATGGTGAGGATGATCGCCGCCTTATGCGACGAGAACAGCTCCACGATGCGACGGAACAGGTGCGGGATCTTGGGCGCCTCGGCGTTCAGCGCGCGCTGCGCATCCGCATCCCCGCCGCTCACGCGCCGACGGCCGCCACCGCCGCCGCCCCCGGCGGCAATCTGGCCCATCACGCTCATGGGATCAGCGTAACGGCGGGGCGGCTGTGGGTCCGGTTCTTAAGCCGAGGGCGTAGGGAGGCCCGAGCCGCCCGTGACGGAACCGTGATGCAAGCGCTTGACGTAAACGCTTGCATGACGAGCGAGCAGCGGGGTACGCTCTGGCCGGGCGCACCCGCGCTCGCACCAAGAGCTCAACGAGGAGTGAAATGAAAGCAGCACGTCTCTCCGTGATCGCCGGTGTGGCCCTGGTGGGTCTGACACTGGCCGGATGCACCGGTGGCGGTTCGGGAAGCGGGGGCGGCGACGCCAACTCCGGTACTGACAGCAAGGGCCCGATCACCTACGTGCAGGGCAAGGACAACTCCAACGTCGTCCGCCCGCTCATCGAGAAGTGGAACAAGGCCCACCCGGACGAGAAGGTCACCTTCAAGGAGCAGACCGACCAGGCCGACCAGCAGCACGACGACCTCGTGCAGCACTTCCAGGCCAAGGACGCCAACTACGACGTCGTCGACGTCGACGTGGTGTGGACCGGCGAGTTCGCCGCGAAGGGCTGGCTCCAACCGCTGACCGGCAAGTTCAAGATGGACAACTCGGCCCTGCTCGAGCCGACCGTCAAGTCGGGCACCTACAACGGCACGCAGTACGCGGCGCCGCAGACCTCGGACGGCGGCATCCTGTACTACCGCAAGGACCTGGTCCCCACCCCGCCGAAGACGTGGGATGAGATGCTCAAGGACTGCGACATCGCCAAGGCGAAGGGCATCGGCTGCTACGCCGGTCAGTTCGCCCAGTACGAGGGCCTGACGGTGAACGTCGCCGAGGCGATCAACACCAACGGCGGCACCATCGTCGGCGAGGACGGCAAGAAGGTCACTGTCAACAGCCCCGAGGCCAAGGCCGGTCTGACCCGCCTGGTGGACGGTTTCAAGAACGGGCAGATCCCGGCTGAGGCCATCACCTACCAGGAGGAGCAGGGCCGCCAGGCGTTCGAGGCCGGCAAGCTGATGTTCCTGCGCAACTGGCCGTACGTGTACAACCTGGCCAAGACCGACGGCTCGTCGACCGTGAAGGACACCTTCGGGATCGCACCGCTGCCGGGCGTCGAGTCGGGCAAGCCGGGCGTCTCCAGCCTGGGCGGTCACAACGCGGCGATCAGCGTGTACTCCAAGCACAAGGCCACCGCGTTCGAGTTCCTGAAGTTCCTGCAGAGCGAGGAGACCCAGAAGTTCTTCGTGACCCAGGGCTCGCTCGCTCCGGTCGTCTCGTCGCTGTACGACGACGCGGCGCTGAACAGCCAGCTGCCGTACCTGTCCACCCTGAAGACGTCGATCGAGAACGCGGTCCCGCGTCCCGTCTCGCCGTTCTACCCGGCCATCACCAAGGCCGTTCAGGACAACGCGTACGCAGCGCTGAAGGGCGACAAGACGGTCGACCAGGCGCTGAAGGACATGGAGGCCGCCATCCAGACCGCCAGCGCCGGCTGATCCCGGCCTGAATCGGTCGCCGGGCGGCGGGAACTCTCCCGCCGCCCGGCTCCACACCCACTAGAGACTCCCTCCGGAGGCACACATGTCAACGTCGAACGTCGTCGCCCCCTCATCCACCCAGACCGGCACCGGCGGTAAGAAGCCCGTCCGCGCCGGCGTGAAGCACAACCGCCGTCAGCAGAGTCGCTGGGCCCTCTACCTGATCCTCCCGACTTTGATCCTCCTGGCCGTCGTGATCGGCTACCCGGTCGTCCAGGCGATCGTCATGTCCTTCCAGAAGGACGCCGGCCTCGACCCGGCGACCGGCCTCTTCGTGCAGGGCGGCTTCGCGGGCTTCGACAACTACGCCCACTGGCTGTTCCAGCAGTGCGCCGGCCCGAACGGGACCACCATCTCCTGCCCGCCCGGCAACCTCGGCTCCGCCTTCTGGAGCTCGGTGTTCGTCACCTTCTTCTTCACGGTGACCACGGTGATCCTCGAGACCCTGCTCGGCCTCTGGTTCGCGCTCATCATGAACCGGGCCTTCCGGGGCCGCGGCTTCGTCCGTGCCGCGATCCTCATCCCGTGGGCCATCCCGACCGCCGTCACCGCGAAGCTGTGGTTCTTCATCTTCTCGGTCGCCGGTGTCGCCAACGCCCTGATCGGCGCCCGCATCCTGTGGACCAGTGACGAGTGGGCCTCCCGCTGGGCGGTCATCATCGCCGACACCTGGAAGACGACGCCGTTCATGGCGCTGCTCATCCTGGCGGGCCTCCAGCTCATCCCGGAGGACGTCTACGAGGCGGCCAAGATGGACGGCGCGAGCACCTGGCAGCGCTTCTGGCGGGTGACCATGCCGCTGCTGAAGCCGGCGCTGATGGTCGCCATCCTGTTCCGCGTGCTCGACGCGCTCCGCATCTACGACCTGCCGCAGATCCTCACCGGCGGCGGCGGCGGCACAGGCCATGCGACGACCACGCTGTCGATCCTCGTGGTCGACCAGATCAGGCAAGGGTTCAACAGCGCAGCGGCCCTGTCGACCATCACGTTCATCATCATCTTCCTGATCGCGTTCATCTTCGTGCGGATATTGGGCACGAACGTCGTCCGAACGCAGGAGGACCAGCAGAAGGGAGCGAAGGGATGACCGCCGTCGCCGGGCCCGCCGCGGCCACGACCGAGGCCGACAGCCTCCCCCGCACCGGGACGAAGCGCCGCACCGCGGTGCGCCGCCGTCGCAACCAGAGCGCCCGCACGGGGATCCAGGCGATCGTCATCGTCCTGTGGTGCCTGCTGCCGTTCTACTGGATGGTCGTCACGTCGTTCCGCGACGTGGGCTACACCTTCGACAACACCCCGTGGTTCACCCACTTCACCTGGGACAACTACGCGACCGCCCTGTCCACGCAGCTCGGCAACAACCTGCCGGGCGCGCTGCTGAACTCGCTGTTCATCGGCATCTGCGTCACGGTCATCTCGCTCATCGTCGGCATCTTCGCCTCGTACGCGCTCGCCCGCCTGGACTTCAAGTTCAAGGGCATCGTGCTCGGCGTGATCCTGGCGGCGTCGATGTTCCCGGGCGTCGCGCTCATCACCCCGCTGTTCCAGCTCTTCACGAACATCGGGTGGATGGGCACCTACCAGGCGCTGATCATCCCGGAGATCTCGTTCGCGCTGCCGCTGACGGTGTACACGCTGACGTCGTTCTTCCGCGAGATGCCGTGGGACCTCGAGGAAGCGGCCCGCATCGACGGCTGCACGCAGGCGCAGGCGTTCCGCAAGGTGATCCTGCCGCTGGCGGCCCCCGCTGTGTTCACGACCGCGATCCTGGCGTTCATCTCGTCCTGGAACGAGTTCCTGATCTCCAGCCAGCTGTCGAGCGACCGGACGCAGCCCGTCACCGTGGCCATCGCCTCCTTCACCGGCACCCAGCCGCACCAGGAGCCCTACACCGCCATCATGGCGGCGGGCACCATCGTGGTCGTGCCTCTGATCATCCTGGTGCTGATCTTCCAGCGCCGCATCGTCGCGGGTCTGACGGCCGGCGGCGTGAAGGGCTGATCCCATGCGCTGGAACGACTCGCGCGAGACGGTCGACGTCGGACTCGGCTTCGTCGGGTTCTTCGGGGTCGTCTTCCTCGCGATCACCATCTGGTGCGAGCTGACCGGTCAGCCCGCATTGGGCTGGGCGATCACCCTGCTGGTGCTCGTGCTCGCCTTCGTCGGCCTCCTGCAGCTGCGTCGTCGCATCATCGCGCGGCGGCAGGAGGCCGAGGAGCGGCAGCGCGCGCACCAGAACTCCTGATCGGATGTCCACGATGGCGGGGATCGAGGAGGTCGCGCGCGCGACCGGAGTCTCGACGGCCACCGTCTCGCGGGCGCTGCGCGGTCTCCCGAACGTCTCGGACAAGACGCGGGCGGCCGTGCGGCGCGCCGCGGACGAGCTCGGCTACGTCGCGTCGTCGAGCGCGTCCGGGCTCGCGAGCGGACGCACGCTGGCCATGGGTGTCGTCGTCCCGTCGGTGAGCCGCTGGTTCTACACGCAGGTGCTCGAGGGCGTGGATGCGGAGCTCCGGTCGGCGAGCTACGACATGATCCTGTTCAACCTCGGTGGCCACCGCGGCGACCGCGAGCGGGTGTTCCACCGGAGCATCCTGCGCAAGCGGACGGATGCGCTCCTCGCGCTCTGCCTCGACTTCACCACGGAGGAACGCGAGCAGCTGGCGACGCTCGGGCACCCGACGATCGTGGTCGGCGGCCCGGTGAAGGGGCTGCGCAGCGTGGGCATCGACGAGCCGTCGACCGCCTACACGGCGACCTCGCACCTCATCTCGCTCGGCCACACCGCCATCGCCCACCTCGGCGGCGAGGACGAGGAGGGCCTGAACAGCCAGGTGCCGATCGGGCGGCTGCACGGCTTCCGGAAGGCGATGAAGGACGCCGGCCTGCCTGTGCGGCCGGAGTGGATCATCCCGGGCGGCTTCTCGCTGCCCGAGAGCCGGGCGGCCATGAACAGCCTGCTGGAACGTCCGGGCCCCCGGCCGACCGCCGTGTTCGCCGGGTCGGACGAGATGGCATTCGGCGCCATCCTCGCCGCGGGCGACCACGGGCTCCGGGTTCCGGAGGATCTGTCGGTGATCGGCATCGACGACCACGACTACGCCGCCGGCTTCGGGCTCACCACCATGGCGCAGGACCCGTTCGAGCAGGGCGCGACCGCCGCGCGCATCCTCCTGGACGAGCTGGCGGGTGCGGACCCGAGGACGTCGTCGGTCCGCTCCCCCGTGAGCCTGGTCGTGCGGTCGTCCACCGCTCCCCCCGCCGCGCGCGGATGAGCGGAATCGCCTCTCTGGCCGGAAACGCTCCCACGGTCTGAGACAATGGATGCGCGATCATCCGGCAGAGCGCGCCTTTCGGGTAGGCACGGTGTGCTGATGGGGTCGCCCGTCGGGCTTTCGGGGCCCACATGACGGGAAGAGCCGCTCTGTTTCGACAGGGCGGCTCTTCGAATAGGTGGGAACGTTCCCGCTCCCTCCGTGCTCGTCAGTCGGCGTCGGCGAGCGCCAGCACCTCGGCCTCCTGCTGCGCCGTCTCATGGGGAGCATCCACGCGCTTCAGGTGCTTGTGGCCGATCACGATGAGCGCGGCCGCGACGAGCACCGAGAGGGCGCCTGCGTAGAACGGCATCGAACGGCTGACGGTGTCGGCGAGCAGCGTCGCCGCGGGCGGGGCCACGGCGCCGCCGAGGAAGCGGACGCCCGAGTAGGCGCTGGACGCGACAGCGCGGGGCAGGTCGGTCGCCTCCATCACGCACTCGGTGAGCACCGTGTTCAGGATGCCGAGGAGCAGGCCGCCCACGATCACGCACACGATGAGGGCGACGAGCGAGCCGACCAGGAGCCCGGCGGCGAGCAGGTCGAGCGCGAGGAGCGGCATGACCAGCCAGAGGACGCGCGTCCGGGGCATCCGCGCGGTGAGGAGCGGGGCGACCCAGACCGAGGTGACGGCGAGCGCGACGCCCCAGCCGAAGAAGATGAGGCCGAGGCTGATCGCATCCTCGACGCCCAGCGGCACCAGCGCGAACGGCGTGTAGGCCAGGAGCACGAAGAAGCCGATGTTGTAGAACAGGGCGGCGCCGGCGAGGAAGCCGAGTGCCGGACGCCCGAGCGCGCGGAACGGCGCGGAGAGCTTCGTCGGCTGCGGCTTCTCGCCGTTGTTCTTGAGCAGCGAGACGATCGCGATGAAGCCGATCGCCATGAGGGTCGCGGTGCCGAAGAACGGCCCGCGCCAGCTCCAGCTGCCCAGCAGGCCGCCGAGCAGCGGGCCGATGGCGATGCCGAGACCGAGCGCCGCCTCGTACAGGATGATCGCGGACGAGGTGCCGCCGGACGCCGCGCCGACGATCGTCGCGAGAGCGGTGGATATGAAGAGCGCGTTGCCGAGGCCCCAGCCTGCACGGAATCCGATGATCGACTCCACGTTCTGCGACAGGCCGGCGGCGAGCGCGAACACGACGATCAGCGCGAGGCCGATGAGAAGCGTCTTCTTGGCGCCGATGCGGCTGGAGATCCAGCTCGTGAAGAACATGGCGGCGCCGGTGATGAGGAGGTAGCTCGTGAACAGCATCTCGGTCTGCGTGGGCGTGGCCTGCAGGCTCTTCGCGATCGCCGGGAGGATCGGGTCGACGAGCCCGATGCCCATGAAGGCGATGACGGAGGCGAAGGCGACGGCCCAGACGGCGGTCGGCTGCTTGAGGATGCTGGCGGGGCGTTCATGGGACATGGAGGGGAATCGGCTCCTTGGTGACTGGTGAGGTTTCGGGGGGCGTCGCGGGCGCTCAGCGGGTGCCGGCGAGCGCGGCGCTGGTGGCGTTGGAGAGATCGACCCGCGACGCGATGATCTCGACGGTGGAGCGCATGGCGGCCAGCTCATCCTCGCTGAGGTCGGCGAACATCGGGACCAGCGCGGCGGACAGCTCGTCGCGCCAGGCCTGGAACGCGGCGGCGCCCTTGTCGGTGACGGCGACCTGCCAGGCGCGCGCGTCGTCGGTGTCGGCGATGCGCTTCACCCATTCGGCCTCGACGAGGTTGCGGACGATCTTGGTCATCGTCGGCTGCGAGACCCGGCTCTGCGTTGCGAGCTCGCCGAGCCGCATGGGCCCGGTCGTCTGCAGGACGCTGATGGTGCGCCACGTGGCGGGAGACTCGGTGCTGCCGGTGACGCGGGCGGCGAGCCGGGTGAGACGGTGTGCGGCGACGACGAGGTCGCCGAGGATCTGGTGGAGTTCGGGTGTCTCGGGCATGGAGACAATTATATATAGCTTGCCTATATTTGTCGAATGGCGAGGACGTAGGCCTGCGGCGACTTCTGCGGCGGGACGGGCTGGGTGATGAGCTCGGCCGCCTCGGCGAAGCCGGCGTCGGCCAGCCGCTGCTTCACCCGCCCGGGATCCTGACGGCGCGTGCGCAGATCGATGTCGTGGCCGTACGCGTGGGTGAGATGTACCACCTCTGCGCCCACCTGGAACGCGAGCAGGAGCGCGCCGCCCGGACGCGTCACCCGCGCGAACTCCGCGAACAGCGCGTCCTGTCGCTCGTCGGGCGTGTGGATGATCGAATACCACGCGAGCGCGCCGGCCAGCTCCCCGTCGCCGAACGGCAGCGCGGCCATCGACCCGACCTCGAATCGCAGGTCCGGATGGTCCCGCCGCGCCACCTCCACCATCTGCGGCGACAGGTCGATCCCGACGACGTCGAGCCCGAGGCCCGCCAGGTGGACGGCGATCCGGCCGGGACCGCACCCCAGGTCGCCGACGAGCCCGCCGCCCGCGCGGACGACGCGCTCGGCGAACACTCCGAGCATCGCCCGGTCGTACTCGCTCCGCGCGAGCTCGTCGCGCAGCAGCTCGGCGTAGTCCTCGGCGACGATGTCGTAGGCGGTGCGGGTCTCGGTCACGTCGTCGGGTTCGGTCACGCGCTCATCGTAGCCAGACACGACGAAGCGCCCCCGGCCGGGTGACCGGGGGCGCTTCAGGGTGTCACCGCAGGTACCGATTCCAGAGGAGGGTCCTGCGGTACAGATCCGGCGGGTGACAGCCGCTATCGCGGTCGTCCCCGTGGAGCAGTGCGTGACCGAAGTCGCGCAGGTGGGCGGCGTAGGTACGCCAGGAACTCGTATTCATTCGGTGGTTCTTCTTCCGGTTGTGCGTCCTTGCACACCGATGCACGCGGGCAGGCGCGATCGGACGCGATGGATGGATGAGCATCCGCGTCCGCACGTCGCTTAACGCACGGAGGGCGTCGCCCCGTTGTCGGGGGCGACGCCCTCCACAACGCGGACACTCTCTAAACGAGGAGTCCGCGTCGCGTAGACGAGCCTGTCAGCCTGTCAGTAAGAAGAGCCCCGAGGGGCGCGAATTACTTGAGGGTGACGGTGGCGCCAGCCTCTTCGAGCTGGGCCTTCGCCTTGTCGGCGGTCTCCTTGTTGGCGCCCTCGAGCACGGTGCTCGGCGCGCCATCGACGAGGGCCTTCGCCTCACCGAGGCCGAGGCTGGTGAGGGCGCGCACCTCCTTGATGACCTGGATCTTCTTGTCACCGGCGGCCTCGAGGACGACGTCGAAGGAGTCCTTCTCCTCGACCTCTTCGGCAGCGGCGCCCGCACCACCGGCGGCCGGGGCGGCCACGGCGACGGGGGCGGCGGCGGTGACCTCGAAGGTCTCCTCGAACTTCTTCACGAACTCGCTGAGCTCGATGAGCGTGAGCTCCTTGAACGCGTCCAGCAGCTCGTCAGTCGACAGCTTTGCCATTGTTCTCTCCTTAGTTTCTGTGGTTACTCACCGCGTGCAGGATCCGGAACGGATCAGGCAGCGGACTCCTGCTTCTCACGCAGCGCGTCGACCGTGCGAACGGCCTTCGACAGCGGTGCGTTGAACAGATATGCGGCTCCGAACAGCGAGGCCTTGAAGGCGCCGGCCAGCTTGGCCAGCAGAACCTCACGGGACTCGAGGTCGGCGAGCTTGCCTACCTCTTCTGCGGTCAGCGGGTTACCGTCGAAGTAACCGCCCTTGACCACCAGCAGAGGGTTTGCCTTGGCGAAGTCACGCAGCGACTTCGCGACGGCGACCGGGTCACCGTGCACGAAGGCGATCGCGGACGGACCAGCGAGCTCCTCGTCGAACGACGAGATGCCCTTGTTGTTGGCCGCGATCTTGGTCAGCGTGTTCTTCACCACGGCGTACGTCGCGTGCTCACTGATGGACTTGCGCAGCGTCTTGAGCTGAGCAACAGTGAGACCGCGGTACTCGGTCAGCAGAACGGCGGTCGAGCTCTCGAACAGTCCCTCGAGCTCGGCAACCGTGGCTTCCTTGTTCGCCATGGCCTACTCCTCAATCTTCTTCGTCGCACACCGCGGGAGCGGTGCGCCGACCAGAGCCCCCTGGACAAAGAAAAAAGCTCCGGCGCAGACGCACGGAGCTGGACACGCAAGAGACTTGCGGAGTTTGCTTCACACACCTGCGCGGGCGCCCACCTGAGTGGATCTTCGGTCGTGCATGCACGACGACCAGCGGTCTTTGGCTCCGTACAGGTTACGGGATGGGCGCGGCCGTTGGCAAATCGGCCGGCGCGAGCGGCAGCGTGACGGTGAAGACGGTGCTGCCGGGCTCGCTCGCCACCGTCACCTCTCCCCCGTGCGCCTGCACAACGGCCTGCACGATGGCGAGGCCGAGCCCGGTGGATCCGGTGGCCCGGTTGCGCGAGCTGTCGCCGCGGGCGAACCTCTCGAACAGCGTCGCCTGCAGCTCCTCCGGGATGCCGGGGCCGTTGTCCGCGACCGTGACCACCGCACGGTCGCCCTCGGCCCGCAGGCCGGCCGTCACCTTCGTGCCCTCCGGCGTGTGGACGCGCGCGTTCGCGAGGAGGTTCATCAGCACCTGGTGCAGGCGCGGAGCGTCCCCGACCACCTCCACCGGCTCCTCCGGCAGGTCGAGCACCCACTCGTGGCCGGGTCCCGCCGCGTGCGCGTCGCTGAGCGCATCCACGAGAAGCAGCGTGAGGTCGACCGGATCGCGGTCGAGCTCACGGCCCTCATCGAGGCGCGCGAGGAGCAGGAGGTCTTCGACGAGCGAGGTCATCCGGGTCGCCTCGGACTCGATGCGCCCGAGCGAGCGCGTGACGTCCGGCGGCAGCTCGTGCGGCGCGCGGCGGGTCAGCTCGGCGTAGCCGCGGATGGACGCGAGCGGCGTCCGCAACTCGTGGCTGGCGTCCGCGACGAACTGGCGCACCTTCTGCTCGCTCGCCTGTCGGGCCGTGAGCGCGGACGCGACGTGGCCGAGCATCCGGTTGAACGCCGATCCCACCCGGCCGACCTCCGTGTGCTCGTCCGTGTCGGTCTCGGGAACGCGCACGGACAGCGCGACGTCGCCGCGGTCGAGCGGCAGCTTCGAGACCTGCTCGGCGGTCCCGGCGACGCGCTCCAGGGGCCGCATCGCCAGGCGCACGATGACGTTCGCGATGAGGAAGGCGAAGATGAGGCCGGCGAGCGTCACCAGGACGATGACCAGCGTGAGCTGGGACACCGTCGCGTTGACCTCGCTGAGCGGCAGGCCGATGATGACGCTGTCGCCGTTGGTGAGCTCGACGGCTGCGACGCGGTACGCGCCCAGGGTCGAACCGAGATCGATCGTGCGCGGGCGCCCGTCCGACGGGAGGGACAGGAGGGCCGTGGTCGAGATGGGCACCTGCTGCGGCGCGACGGGCTGATCCGGGGAGCCTCCGGTGGGCCGCTCGGACAGGATGACGGGGTACTTCAGCATGTCGCCGCTGCGGACCACGCCGAACGTGCCGGTCTGCTGGCCGGGCGTCTGCACGATGCCGATCACGTCCGGCCCGGTCGGCTGGTCGCCGTAGATCCGGTCGGCGGCGTGCTGCCCGCGCTCGAGCGCGGAGGTGAGCTGCCCGTCCAGCCGCTGCATCAGGTAGTTCTGCAGAGCGAAGACGCTGACCGTCCCGATCACGGCGCCGAGCACCGCGAGCATCGCCACGACGACGAGCACCACGCGGCTGCGCAGCGTCCAGGAGCGGAACGGACGGAGGCGCGGGCGCCGTCGGCCCGCACCACCGGTCGGGGCGCCCGCCACGCGGGCCGAGGTCATTGGGCGGCCTTCACCATGTACCCGGCGCCGCGGACGGTGTGGATCATGGGCGCGCGCCCGGCGTCGATCTTCTTGCGCAGGTAGGAGATGTACAGCTCGACCACGCTGGAGGAGCCGCCGAAGTCGTAGCTCCACACGCGGTCGAGGATCTGCGCCTTGCTGAGCACGCGGCGCGGGTTCCGCATGAGGAAGCGCAGGAGCTCGAACTCGGTGGCGGTGAGCTGGATGGGCTCGCCGTCGCGGTGCACCTCGTAGCTGTCCTCGTCGAGCACGAGGTCGCCGACGATGAGCACCGGGTCGTCCTGGTCGGCGACCGCGGCGCGCGAGCGGCGCAGCAGCCCGCGCAGGCGGGCGACCAGTTCCTCCAGGCTGAACGGCTTCGTGACGTAGTCGTCGCCGCCGGCGGTGAGGCCTGCGATCCGGTCGTCCAGCGAGTCCTTCGCCGTGAGGAACAGCACGGGCGCCTCGTTGCCGTCGGCACGCATCCGGGACAGCACCTGCAGCCCGTCGATGTCCGGGAGCATGATGTCGAGCACCACGACGTCGGGCTTGAACTCGCGCGAGAGCTGCAGCGCCTGCTGCCCGTTCGACGCCGTCTTGACGTCCCAGTCCTCATAGTGGAGCGCCATCGCGAGCAGGTCGGTCAGGGTCGACTCATCGTCCACGACGAGCACCCGGATGGAGCTGCCATCCGCGCGGCGCAGAACGGTACGGGGCTGGCTGGAGGGGCCGGAGGCGGCGCGCGTGTTGATGGTCACCTTTCTCATTATGAGGAGGCGATTGGATGCTGACTTTGCGGAACCTATGAACTGTCTGAGCGATTCGGATCAGCGCAGAGCCAGCTCCGTCTCCTCCGCGATGCGGGTCAGCTTGGCGGGGTTGCGGACGATGTAGATCTCGGTGATGAGGCCGTCCTTCACCTGAACCGACACCACCGCGTCGAGCTCGCCGTCGACCGAGAGCGCGAGCGCCGGCGCGCCGTTGACGACGACGGTCTCCGCCGTGACCAGCCCGGGCGCTTTGCCCATGGCGCCGCCGGTGAACCGGGTCACCTTCTCGGCGCCGATGATCGGCCGCAGCGCTGCCTGCTTGACCCCTCCACCATCGCTGAGGAGGACGACGTCGGGAGCCAGGACATCGAGCATGGCCTGCGGATCGCCGGTCATCACGGCGACCCGGAACGTGTCGAGGGCGGCCCGCATCTCGCCGGGTGAGACGGTCACCCGCGGACGCCGCGCCTCGACGTGGGCCCGCGCCCGGTGCGCGATCTGGCGCACCGCGGCCGGGGACTTGTCCACCGCGCGGGCGATCTCGTCGAACTCGAACCCGAACACCTCGCGCAGCACGAACACCGCCCGCTCGGTCGGCCCCAGCGTCTCGAGCACGACCATGAGCGCCATCGAAACGCTCTCGGCGAGCTCGGCGTCCTCCGAGACGTCCGGAGCCGTGAGCAACGGCTCCGGCAGCCACGGCCCGACGTACGTCTCGCGCCGACGTTGGGCGCTGCGGAGCCGGTTGAGCGCGAGCCGGGTCGTGATCCGCACGAGGTAGGGACGCGCATCCCGCACCTCGGCCAGGTCGACCGCCGACCAGCGCAGCCAGGTCTCCTGGAGCACGTCTTCTGCGTCCGCCGCCGAGCCCAGCAGCTCGTAGGCGACGGTGAAGAGGAGGTTCCGGACGGCCACGAAGGCCTCCGTCGCCTCATCGGCCGGCCGCTCGGTCATCCCCGTCCCCCGCTCGCGACCGGCTGGGCGGCCGCGGATGACAGACTACGACGCCGGGCGGGGTCGCCGAAGGCTGCAGGCAGGCGGGTCGCCCCGGGCCGCCGAGCCTCCAGCCGAAGCGAGAAGACCGTGCCGCGGCAGATCAGCTCCTTGATGCGCGCGCCGGACCGCCCCGCGACCGAGACCCGGGTCGCCGTGTCGTCGCGGTGCGCGAACTGCACGACGCCCTGCCGACGACCGAGGCTCAGGCAGAGGCCGACGAAGCCCATGGTGAAGGGCTTCGGCTGCTCGCCGCGCATCCAGGCCAGGAGGGTGTCGGCCGCTCCCCCGCCGAGCGGCTCGGCCGCCTGGCAGCTCATCCGGAGCGGGACGCCGGACGGCGCCGCAGCGTCGCCCGCGGCGACGATGCGCTCGTCGTCGACGCTGGTGAGCGTTTCGTCGGTGAGCAGCCGGCCATCGGCGTCGGTGCTGAGCCCGCTGTCGCGCGCGAGGGCGGGAAGGGAGAAGCCGGTCGTCCAGACGGTGATCGCGCTCGGGACGACGCGGCCGTCGGCGAGCGTCACCGCGTCCTGCTCGACCGCGACCACGCGCGAGCCCGGGCCGTCCTCGACGGTCACGCCCAGCGCGTCCAGGCCGCGGGCGACGGACCGTCGGCCCCGAGAGTGCAGCGACGGCCCGAGCTCGCCGCCGCAGACCAGCGTCACCGGATGTCCGCTCTCGGCCAGCTCGGCCGCGGTCTCGATGCCGGCGGGCCCACCGCCGACCACCGTGACCGCCGCGTGGGGCCCCACCGCGGCGAGCGCCGCCTTCAGACGCTCGGCGTGGGCGAGCTCGGCGACCGGGAGCGCGTGCTCGGCCGCCCCGGGCACCGAGGAGACGGGGCTGCCGCTTCCCACGGCGTACACCAGGTAGTCGTAGGCGAGCGCATCGCCGGACGCGAGCTCCACCCGGCGTTCCGACGCGTCGATCCGCGTGACGGTGTCGATGACGAGACGCACCGATGGCGCCAGGAGGTCGTCGTACTCCATGACCGCGTCGTCGGATCCGGCGGCCAGCTGGTGCAGCCGGATGCGCTCCACGAAGACGCGACGTGCGTTGACCAGTGTGACCTCGACGGCGTCTCCACCGGCCACCCGGTTGGCCGCCGTGACCCCGGCGTAGCCTCCGCCGACGACCAGCACCCGTGTCCGCTCCTGCATGATGTCCTCCTTGTCGGTGAGCTTCCGAACATGGAGACACCGCGGGGGTCCTGAGTGTGACATCAGCTCCCCGTCGACGCACACGGCGGATCCATAGGTTCGCCATAGCGGCCCGAAAACGCCGGTCCTTAACCTCCCGCAAGTAGTCATCCGTCCCCGAGAGTTTGGAAGCCGATGTTCGGGACCTATCTGCGGCGCGAGTTGAGCGGCCGCCGCAAGCAGACGATCATCATCGCGATCGGCATGGCCCTCGCGATCGCCCTCGTCATCATCGTCAACGCCGTCTCCGCCGGCGTCCGGCAGGCGCAGGAGAGCGTCCTGCAGTCCGTCTACGGTGTCGGCACCGACATCACCGTCAGCCAGCCGGCGACCGCGCAGAACGCGACGGCGCAGCAGGGCCAGGGCGGCGTACCGCGGTTCGACTTCGGCGCGAACGCCGGAACGGACACCGGCACCGGCCGCAGCGTCAACACGTCCCGCCTCGAGCCGACGCGCGGGGCCACCGTGATGGACGCATCCACGCTGACGACGGTGAAGAAGGTGGACAACGTCGCCTCGGCCGCCGCCGTGCTGTCGCTCACCAACACCAGCTTCAGCGGCACCCTCCCGAACTTCCAGCAGCTGCGGCAGGAGCGCGAGAGCGGCCAGGCGGCCGCGGCCACCGCTCCCCCGACCGGCGGCGCCGACGGCGCGGGCGGCAGCTCGTTCACGGTCGACTCGTTCTCGGTGCTGGGCCTCGACCCGGCCGGCAAGTCGGTCGGACCGCTCGCCTCCGTGACCCTCACCGGCGGCCGCAGCTTCACCTCGGCCGATCAGGGCAAGGACGTCGTGGTGCTCGACGCGAGCTACGCCAAGACCGCGAGCAAGGCGGTCGGCGACACCATCACGATCGGCGGCACCGACTTCTCGGTGATCGGCATCGTCGCGGCGACCGGCTCGGACGCGACCACGGCCGCGAACGCCTACATCCCGCTGGATGTGGCGCAGACGCTCTCCGGTCAGACCGGCAAGATCTCGTCGGTGTACGTCAAGGCCGCGTCGTCCGGCGACATCGGCCAGATCAAGACCGACCTGACCAAGGCCGTCTCCGGCGCGACGGTCAGCACGCAGGCGGACCTCGCCTCGACGGTCTCCGGCTCCCTCGGCAGCGCCGGGGAGCTCATCGCCAACCTCGGCACCTGGCTGTCGGTCATCGTGCTGGCGGCGGCGTTCCTCATCGCCATCCTCTTCACCATCTCCGGTGTCACCCGCCGCACCCGCGAATTCGGCACCCTGAAGGCGATCGGCTGGTCCAACGGCCGCATCGTCGGACAGGTCGCGGGCGAGTCGGTGGTCCAGGGTGTCATCGGCGGCGTGATCGGCGTCGCGGTCGGGCTCCTGGGGGTGCTCGTCGTGAACCTGATCTCGCCCACCCTGACCGGCAGCGTCAGTCATGGCTTCGCTGACGCTGCCGGTCGTACCGGGACGGGTGGCGCGGGTGCGACCACCGGCGAGGGCGCGAACCGCTTCGCCGGCGGCGGGTTCTCAGGTGGCGGTGCCTTCGGTGCCGCACGCGAGGCCGCGACCACGTCCGCGAACATCGCACTGCACGCCCCGGTCACGCTGTGGATCGTCGTCGGCGCGGTCGCGCTCGCGGTGCTCGGCGGCCTCCTCGCCGGCGCGATCGGCGGATGGCGGGCTTCGCGCCTGCGCCCCGCTGCGGCCCTCCGTTCGGTCGCCTGAGCCGGCCCGATCCCTTCGACCCCAAGGAGTCACGATGTACACCCTCACCGACGTCACAAAGAAGTACAGCCAGTCCAAGCGCCAGGTCGTCGCCCTCAACGACGTCAGCCTGACCATCCCCGACGGGCAGCTTGTCGCCATCCAGGGCCCGACCGGCGGCGGCAAGTCCACGCTGCTGCAGATGCTCGGCGCGCTCGACCGTCCCACCTCCGGATCGGTGGAGCTCGGCGCGGACAGCCTCTCGAAGCAGCGCGACGGGAGGCTCGCGAAGATCCGCGCCAAGGAGATCGGCTTCGTCTTCCAGGGCTTCAACCTCATCCCGACCCTGACCGCGCAGGAGAACGTGGAGACCGCGCTCGCGCCCCTCGGTGTGAGCGCCGCCGAGCGCAAGCGCCGGGCGGCCGAGGCGCTGGCCTCGGTCGGGCTGGCCGACCGCGGCAACCACCTCCCGTCGGAGCTCTCCGGCGGCCAGCAGCAGCGCGTCGCGATCGCTCGCGCCCTGGTGAAGAACCCGGAGGTGCTGCTCGCCGACGAGCCGACCGGCAACCTGGACGAGGAGACCCGCGACGAGATCATGGACCTCCTGGAGGGCCTATGGCGCGACCGCGGACTCACGGTCGTGATCGTCACCCACGACACCGCGGTCGCCAAACGCGCTCAGCGCCGCCTCCACATCAAGCACGGCCAGGTGACCGAGGTCGCCTAGCCGGGGACGACGACCATCCCCTGGGCTTCGGCCAGGACGACGGCCTGGCGGGCGTCGATGATGGTGCCGCGGAGGATGACGTCCGCGGGGTCGACGCCGGTCAGGTCGCTGCCGGCGAGGGTCGCACCGCTGAGGTCGGCGCCGGTGAGGAGCGCCGCACTCAGGTCGCATCCCTCGAATCGGGCCTCCTGGGCGTGCGCCTGCGTGAGGTCGGCCTCGCGCAGCCGCACCCCCTCGAAGGATGCGCCGCGCAGCTCCGCCCGGAGCAGTCCGGCGAACGACCAGTTGCCGCCTTCGACCTTCAGCAGCGCGAACTCGCAATTGCGGAAGGTGCTGCCGGTCAGCTTGCAGCGGCGGAAGGTCGCGTCGAAGAAGTTGCACGACTCGAAGCGGCAGTTCACGAACGCGGTGTCGCTGTGCTCGCTGACATTGAAGCGGACCCGGCGGAACACGCAGTCGGTGAAGGTCGCCCCCGAACTGCGCAGCTCGGTCATGTCCACGTCGTCGAAGACCACGCCCTCATACTCGACGCCGTCGAGGTCGCGTCCGTACCAGTCCTCACCCGCGATGCCGTCCGTGCCGCTCGTCACGAGCCGAGCCTAGTCGCCCAGCCACGGCCCGATCGGGTTGCCGTCCTCGTCCATGAGGTCGATCAGACGGTACGTCGCACCGCGCGGCCAGTCGGTGTCGTCATCGAGCACGAAGATCTCCCAGACCTCCCGGCCGTCGAACAGCGCGCGGGCGCGGAGGGCAGCAGGGGCGGTGCCGTGATCGGCGCTCGCCGAGACGACGGTGTCCGGCTCCCCCGGTCTCACCAGGACCGCGCGGAAGCCGAGCCCGTGCGCGGTGGTCGCGCTCCTGCCCATGCGGGACACCCTACGACCGGCCCGTCACCGGGAAAAGACAGGCAGACCGATGTCGGTGGCCGGGAGTAGCGTTCCTCTCGGAGAAGGGGGATGCGATGACGACTCTCGAAGAACGGCCCGCGACGGCTCTGCTGGTGATCGACGTGCAGAACGGAGTGGTGGGCGGCGCCCACCGCCGTGACGAGGTGGTGGCCAACATCTCGGGCCTGGTCGACAGGGCGCGCGAACAGGATGTGCCGGTGGTGTGGATCCAGCACTCCGACGCCGAGAACATGCCGATCGGCAGCGACGGCTGGCAGTTCGTGCCCGAGCTGACGCAGGCGGAGGCCGAGGCCGTCGTCCACAAGACCTACGCCGACTCCTTCGAGGACACCGACCTGGAGTCGGTGCTCGCCGACGCGCGGGTCGGCCGGCTGGTGGTGGCGGGCGCGCAGACCGACGAGTGCATCCGCTCGACCATCCACGGCGGCCTGGTGCGCGGCTACGACGTCACGCTCGTCGGCGACTCGCACACCACCGAAGACCTCTCGGAGTGGGGCGCGCCGACGCCCGACCTCGTGATCGCCCACACCAACCTGTACTGGGCGAACCACCGGGCGCCCGGACGCACGGCGGAGGTCGTGGACGCAGCGGACGTCGACTTCGGCTGACGCGCATCCGCGGCCGCCCGATACGCTCGGATCATGGCCCACGATCTCGCGAACTTCCTCGGCGACGTGGGCCCGATCGTGTTCTATCTGGCGGTCTGGGGCCTCGTCTTCGCCGGCACGGCCTTGTTCGTCGGCGTCGTCATCCCGTTCATCACCGGTGACTCGCTGCTGTTCGGCGCGGGCATCCTGACCGGGACGCATCCCGAGCTGTCCATCTGGGTGCTCGCCATCGGCGTCGGCATCGCCGCGGTGCTCGGCGACCAGGTCGGGTTCTGGCTCGGCCGCCGCTTGGGCCGGCCGTACCTCGCGGCGCGCGGCGGCCGGTGGGTGCAGGCGGGGGTGCGCCGGGCGGAGCGCTTCTACGAGCTCTTCGGCTGGTGGTCGGTGGTCATCAGCCGGTACATCCCGTGGGGACGCGTGTTCATCCCGCCGATCGCCGGCATCAGTGCGATGAAGTACTGGCGGTTCTTCACGGCGAACGTCGTCGGCGCCCTGAGCTGGGGCGTGCTCATCACCGTGATCGGCTACTTCGCCGCGGTGAACCCGAGCGTGCGTCCCGTCGCGTACATCGTCGCCGGGGTCGTCATCCTGGCGTCGATCGTCGCGGGGGCGCGGGCGTGGGTGCTGGACCGGCGGTCGCGGCGGCAGCAGCCGAGCGACGAGCGAGAGCCGCGGCCGCTTCCCTGAACTCGGGCGGGCCGACAATCTCGAACGCTGCGTCGAAGCGGGCGAGCGACGCGACCAGGCCCATCCAGGACCAGGAACCGGCGATCACGCGGCAGGACACGTCCCCCACCGGTTCGACGATGGCGTCGGGCAGCCAGAGGGCCGCCTCCGCCGCCGGCACCCGCAGGATCGCTACGCCGGTGCGCGGCCAGCCGTCGCCGTCCGAGCCGCGGAACTTTGCGTCCACGAAGCGGACGGCGTCGCCGTTCGGGATGGGGCGCTCCCGGAACGGGCCACCGCCCGGGATGCGCGGGCGCAGGCGGTCGAGGCGGAAGATGCGCCAGTTGTCGCGGTCGAGCTCCCAGGCGACGAGGTACCAGCGGCCGTCGCGGGCGACGAGGCCGTGCGGCTCCGCCCGCCGGGCGGGACCGTCGGCGTCGGCGTAGTCGAATCGCAGCACCCTCCGCTCGCGGACGGCGTCGCTGACGGTCGTCAGCACCTCCGGCGCGACCGGCTCCTGCGGGAGCGAGGGCCGGTCGAAGCGCAGGCCGTCGATGCGGTGGCGCAGCCGCGACGGCATGACCTGCCGCACGGTGGCCAGGGCGCGTGCCGCGGCTTCCTCGATGGCCGCGCCGGACGCACCGGCGTTCTGCAGGGCGACCGCGACCGCGACGGCTTGCTCCTCGTCGAAGAGCAGGGGAGGGAGCTCGGAGCCTGCGCCGAGCCGGTAGCCGCCGGCGGGCCCCTTCAGCGCCTCGATCCGGTAGCCGAGTTCGCGGAGCCGTTCGACGTCGCGGCGCACGGTGCGGGTGGTGACCTCCAGCCGATCGGCGAGCTCCGCACCCGGCCAATCGCGGCGCGCCTGCAGCAGCGACAGCATCTCGAGCATCCGAGACGAGGTGGTGGTCATGCTCTGATTCTCGCGCGAGTAGAGGACCGATTGCGTCCTCTTCTGCTGTGAGGCTGGCGGAGCCGGGAAGGACCCGGCACAGAGAGGACATCATGACCATCGAGACCAGCACCCACCTCAACTTCACAGACGGCCGCGCTCGTGAGGCGCTCGACTTCTACGCCGCCGCGTTCGACGGCACCGCGACGGTGACCACCTACGCGCAGCTCGGGATGCCCGCCGATGCCCCGGACGCGACCCGCGTCGTCTTCGGCCGCGTCGACTCCCCGGCGGGCCTGCGCCTCATGGCGTACGACGTTCCGGGTGCCGAGGGGTCGGTGGCGAGCGGGACCACGCGGCGCGAGAACGGTGCGACCGTGACCGATCAGCCGTTCTTCGTCTCCGTCCGCGGGTCGAGCCTGGCCGAGGTCCGCGGCTACTGGGACCGGCTGGCCGAGGGCGCGACCGTCGTCGAGCCGCTGGCGGCCTCAGCCTGGTCGGCCGGCTTCGGGATGCTGACCGACCACTTCGGGGTGACGTGGGTGCTCGACGTCGCCTGATCTCCGGCGCGGGTGAGCGTCAGTCCTGGTTGCTGAACGCCGCGTCGAACGACGCCGTCGGCTGCTTCCAGAGCAGCGAGCGGATGTAGCCCACCGCCTCCTTCGCGCCGTGGAGGCGGTCCATGCCGGCGTCCTCCCACTCGATCGAGATCGGGCCGGTGTAGCCGATGGACTCGAGCGCGCGGAAGGCGTCCTCCCACGGCACATCGCCGTGGCCGGTGGACACGAAGTCCCAGCCGCGGCGCGGCTCACCCCAGGGCAGGTGGGAGCCGAGCACGCCGGCGCGACCGTTCTTCGGGCGGAGGCGCGTGTCCTTGCAGTCGACGTGGTAGATCCGGTCCTGGAAGTCGACGATGAACCCGACCGGGTCGATGTCCTGCCACATCATGTGCGACGGGTCCCAGTTGAACCCGAAGGCCTCGCGGTGGTCGATCGCCTCGAGGGTGCGGACGCTGGTCCAGTAGTCGTACGCGATCTCGGACGGGTGCACCTCGTGCGCGAACCGCACCCCTTCGCCGTCGAACACGTCGAGGATCGGGTTCCAGCGGTCGGCGAAGTCCTGGTAGCCGGCGTCGATGACCGACGCGGGCACCGGCGGGAACTGGGCCACGTACGGCCAGATGCTCGACCCGGTGAAGCCGACAACAGTGTCCACCCCGAGCTTGCGGGCGACCTTCGCCGTGAGCTTGAGCTCTTCGGCCGCGCGCTGACGCACGCCCTCGGGGTCGCCGTCGCCCCAGACCTTCGAGCCGACGATCGCCTGGTGGCGGAAGTCGATCGGGTCGTCGCAGACCGCCTGACCCTTGAGGTGATTGGAGATGGCCCAGACCTTCAAGCCGTACCGGTCGAGGAGGTCGAGCCGGCCCTGCAGGTAATCGTCGTCCTCCGCCGCGCGCCAGACATCCAGGTGCTCGCCCGAGCAGGCGATCTCGAGTCCGTCGTAGCCCCACTCGGAGGCGTACTTCGCGACCTCCTCGAGGGTGAGGTCGGCCCACTGGCCGGTGAACAGGGTGACCGGGTGCGTGCGACCCGAGGTGCTGTCCGTTGCGGGGGCGTCTGTCATGAATCCGTTCCCATCTCGATCCAGGTGCCCGACTCGGCGGAGTCGATCACCGCGTCCGTGATCCGCACGGCCCGCAGGCCGTCGGTGAAGCGTGGCAGCCCCTCCGGGCTCTCGCCCGCGACCGCCGAGTAGCTGTCGGCGACGAAGGCGTTGAAGGCGTCCTGGTAGCCCTGCGGATGACCGGAGGGCACGAACGACAACCGCGCAGCGTCGGCGCTCAGCTGGTCCGCGTCGCGCGGGATGATCAGGCTGCCCTTGCGGCGGCCGACCCACAGCGTCTCGGGCTGCTCCTGGTCGAACGCGACGCTCTCCTCGCTGCCGGCGATCTCGAGCCACAGCCGGTTCTTACGGCCGGGAGCGACCTGCGAGACCAGCAGCGTGCCGAGCGCGCCCGAGCGCATCTCGACGACGACCGCCACCGCGTCCTCTGTGGTGATGTTCGCGTGCGAGGCGCGCTCGGCGAACACCGTGCGCTTCGTGGCGGACACCCGGCTCACCCGGTCGCCGCTCACGAACTCCACGAGGTCGACCAGGTGGGAGCCGATGTCGGCGAAGGCGCGGGATCGGCCGCCCTTGTCGGAGTCGACCCGCCAGTTGTCGTCGCCCGCGCCGAGCAGCCAGTCCTGGAGGTAGGACGCGTTGATGCTAAGCACCCGGCCGGCCTGTCCCGAGGCGAAACGCGCCCGGGCCTCCCGCACCAGCGGGTGGAACCGGTAGACGAACGGAACCGTCGCCGTCCGCCCTTCGGCCGCCGCGACCAGTGCCTCGGCGTCGGCGACCGTCGTCGCCAGCGGCTTCTCGCAGATGACGTCCTTGCCGGACGCCAGCACCGCCGACGCCTGCTCGGCGTGGAGCGCATTGGGCGTGGTCACGTGCACGACGTCGATCGAGTCGTCCGCCAGCAGCTCGTCGAGCGAGCCGTAGGCGCGCGCGATGCCCAGGCGTTCCGCCGCGGCCGCCGAGCGCTCCGGCGACGAGGACGTGATTCCGGCGAGCTCGGCGCGCGCCGCCCGGGCCGCCCGCGAGTGCACCTCGGCCATGAAGCCGCCACCCACGATCGCCACGCGGAGGCGTGCCCCTGCCGCGCTCTCCTCGCGCCGCGTCAGTCCACCGCTGGTCGCGGCGACGTTCGGATCCGTTCCGTCCGTCATCTCCCCGCCTTACGCCAGGGTCGCCGCACGCGGGTCCCAGTCCTCCGGGAGTGCCGGCGCGACCTCGACCGTGCTCTGGACTTCGACGGGCGTGCGGGACTCCCCCGCCTCGATCGTCGAGACCATGATGTCGAGCACGTGGTACGCCTGCTCGCCTGACGCGCGCTCCGGCACGCCCGCGCGGATGGCGCGGGCCAGCTCCACGACGCCGATTCCACGCGTGAGCTTGGTGCCGGTCGACGGGTACGTCTCGATGCCGTCCGCGCCGTGCACGATGAGCTCGCCCTCGAAGGTGTTCGGATCGGGCACGACGAGAGTGCCGTCGAGTCCGGCGACCTCGAACTGGGTACGGCCGAGCTTCGAGTCGAAGCTGAAGACCGACTGCGCCGTCTGGCCGCTCTCGAACTCGTAGAGCGCGCTGACGTGCGTCGGCACGGTGACGGCGAACGACTCGCCGGCGCGGGGCCCGGAGCCGATGACCCGGGACTCGCGGGCCTTCGAGGCGGTCGCGCTCACGCGGGCGACCGGACCGAACAGCTGCACCAGCGCGGTGAGGTAGTACGGGCCGATGTCGAACAGCGGACCGGCGCCCTCCTGGAACAGGAAGTCGGGATTCGGGTGCCACGACTCCGGGCCGGGGCTCTGGAGCAGCGTGAGCGCGGTGAGCGGCGCGCCGATGTCGCCGTTCTCGACCAGGCGACGCGCCGACTGGATGCCGGATCCGAGGAAGGTGTCCGGGGCGGTGGCGACGCGCAGGCCCGCCGCGTGCCCCGCCTCGAGCAGTTCGCGGCCGCTCGCGCGGTCGAGGGCGAACGGCTTCTCGCTCCAGACGTTCTTGCCGGCGGCGAGCGCCTGGAGCGCCACCTCGACGTGCACCTTGGGGATGGTCAGGTTGACGACGATCTCGATGGCGTCGTCGGCGAGCAGTTCTTCCACCGTGCCCGATCCGGGAACGCCGTACTTCTCCGCTTGCGCCCGTGCCCGCTCGACGTCGATGTCGGCGACGAACCGCACATCGAGGTCGGGGAAGCTGGTGAGATTCCCGAGGTATTCGTTGCTGATGACCCCGGCGCCGATGACGCCGACTCCGACCGCGCCGCCGCTCATGCGAGGCCCTTGGAGGAGAGGAAGGCGAAGCTGTCGGCCACGGCCTGGAAGCGGTCCCCGCGCGAGTCGTCGAGCTCGATGACGCGCAGCGCGTTCGGCGCCGCCGCGATGATCTGCTCGATGGGGAGCGACCCCTGGCCGACCGCGACCTGGTCCTTGTTGTCGTGGGTGCCGGGGCCGTCCTTGATGTGGAGGGCGACGACGCGGTCGCCGAGCTTGGGCAGGTAGGCGACGGGGTCGACGCCGCCGACGGCGACCCAGTAGGTGTCGACCTCGAGCACGACCTCGGGCGCAAGGCGCCCGGCGAAGAACTCGAGCGCCGTGACGCCCTCGATCGTGCTGGAGATCTCGTGGTCGTGGTTGTGGTACCCGACGCGGATCCCGTGGCGGGCGGCCACCTCGGCCGCCGCGTTGAGCTGGTCGGCGGTCTGTGCCACGTCCTCGGCGGTCTGCCACTTCTCGGGCGCGACGAACGGGTCGATGACCGTCTGGATGCCGAGCTCCTTGGCGGCGCCGAAGACCTCGTCGAGGTCGCCGCTGAGGAAGCCCTGGTGGGTGGTGGGGGCGCTGAGGCCGGCCTCGCTGAGGCCCTGGCGGAGCGCGTCGCCGAAGCTGAGGAAGGCGAACGGCTCGACCTGGGTGAACCCGATGTCGGCGATCCGCTTGAGGGTTCCGACCGTGTCCTCGGTCAGGAGTTCGCGGACCGTGTAGAGCTGCACGGAGACTGGGGACGTCGACACTGTTCTCCTCGTCGAGTTCGTTGCGGGGTGGACGCGCTCGAAAGGGCGCGGACTCCATTCAAGCGGGACTTCTGCCGGGTGTCAATCAAAAGTCGACTGATGAATGCATATCTTTGGGCCGTGCGACGACACTGTGGTTCAATACCGTCATGACCGACAGCGCGCGCGATTCTGCGCTCGTCGCCGCAGACGCCGCCGAGTTGCTGACGATCCTGCGCGACGGCATCCCGCGGACGCGCGCGCAGCTGGCCGAGCTGACGGGCATGGCGCGCTCGACCATCGCATCCCGCATCGACCTCCTCACGTCGGCCGGCCTGGTCGTCCCGGCCGGCGACGACCCCTCCTCGGGAGGGCGGCCACCCGCGCGCATCCGCTTCCACGCGGAGTCGCGCGTCGTCCTCGCGATCGACCTCGGCGCCACGCACGGCGTCGTCGCGCTCGCGGATCTGTCCGGAAACATCATGGCGAACCGGTCCGAGCGCCTGTCGATCGCCGACGGACCGGAGGACATCCTGGACTGGGTGCTCGAAGTCGCCTGCGAGCTGTACACCGCCTCCGGCCGTCGCCCGGAAGAGCTCATCGGCGTGGGCGTCGGCGTCCCCGGACCGGTGGAGCATTCGACCGGCCTTCCCGTGAACCCGCCGATCATGCCCGGCTGGGACCGGTTCGACATCCCGCGCTATATCCGGCGGGTGTTCGACGTGCC
This sequence comes from Leifsonia sp. NPDC077715, assembly GCF_040686855.1. NCBI lineage: Bacteria > Bacillati > Actinomycetota > Actinomycetes > Micrococcales > Microbacteriaceae > Leifsonia > Leifsonia sp. NPDC077715. The sequence continues at coordinate 842,500 of NZ_JBFBOG010000002.1, read as the reverse complement.
GGTCCTCGTCGACAACGACGTGAACCTGCTGGCGCTCGGCGAGCAGACGCTGATGTGGCCCGAGGAGACCGACCTGCTGTTCGTCAAGGTGGCGACCGGAGTCGGCGCAGGGATCATCAGCGGCGGGCGGCTGCAGCGCGGGGCGCTCGGCTCGGCCGGAGACCTCGGGCACGTCCGCGTCCCGTTCGGCACCGACACCCCTCGCCACGGCGAGCAGGATGCCGACCTGGAGGCTCTGGTCAGCGGCCCGGCGATCGCGCGGACGCTGACCGAGCTCGGCTTCCCCGCGTCCACCAGCGACGACGTGGTCGAGCTCGCCCGCACGGGCAATCCCCGGGTGCTCGAAGCGATCCGCCAGGCGGGCCGCGACCTGGGCGCTGTGGTCGCCACCTGCGTCAATCTCCTCAATCCGTCGGTGATCGTCGTCGGCGGCAGCCTCTCCCGGGTCGGCGAACAGCTCCTCGCCGGGATGCGGGAGGTCGTCTACCAGCGTTCCACGCCCCTGGCGACGCAGCACCTGACCATCACCCAGTCCCGCTCCGGAGAGACCGGCGGTGTCATCGGCGCAGCCGTCATGGTCGTGCAGCGGGCGCTCGACCCCGGCGCCGGGACACCGCGTTCCCTCTTCCGCTGACCCGCCTCCCTTGTGCACCCTCCCGCCCCTGACCATCATCGAATCGATTCGAACCCCGAAAGGAGCTCCATGAGCACGAACAGCACCTCCCCCGGTCGCCCCCTGCGCGCCGGCGTCGTCGGCCTCGGTTGGGCCGGCCAGCAGCACATGGCCGCCTACGACGCGCTGCCCGGTGTCGAGCTGGTGGCCATCGCCGGCATGGAGGACGGCCCGCGTGCCGAGCTCGGCGAGAAATACGGCCTCACCCGGCTGCACCGTGATTGGCAGGACCTGGTCGCCGAGGGTGACCTCGACATCGTCAGCGTCGCCGTCCCCACCTTCCTGCACGCGCCGATCGCCGTCGGGGCCCTCGACGCCGGCCTGCACGTGCTCAGCGAGAAGCCGATCGCGCGCACGGCCGCCGAGGCCCAGACGATGGTGGATGCCGCCCACCGCGCCGGCCGCGTCCTCGAGGTCGCCTTCAACCATCGCCGTCGCGGCGACATCGAAGCGCTCAAGGCCGCGGTGGACGCCGGTCAGATCGGTCGTCCGTACCACGCGCGCGCGATCTGGCTGCGCCGGGCGGGCATCCCGGCCCTCGGCAGCTGGTTCACGAACCGCGAGATGGCGGGCGGCGGCCCGCTGATCGACATCGGCGTGCACGTGCTCGACTACGCGCTCCACCTCTTCGGCGAGCCCCAGGTGGCGGCCGTGTCGGCCGTGACGCATTCCGAGCTCGGCGTCCGCGGCCGGGGCGGAGCCACCGCCTCCAAGCAGCACGTCGGCTCGGAGTACGAGGTGGAAGACCTCGCCAGCCTCCTGCTGCGACTGGAGAGCGGCGGGTCGATCGTGATCGAGACCAGCTGGGCGGCATACCGCCCGGCCGGCGACGAGTTCGGCATCACCCTGTACGGCACCGAGGGCGGCGCCGACCTGCGGGTCGTCGACTACGCCCCCTCCGGCGAGCTGACCATCTTCACGGGCGACGGAGAGCAGAGCGAGGACATCTCGGTCACCGCCGACCCCGGCCGCGGCCACCTGGCGGTGGTCGAGACCTTCCTCGAGCACGTCGCCGACGAGAGCGCGTGGTCAGACTGGGACGGCCGCCTCGCGCTGGAGCGCGCCCGCATCATCGACGCCGCCTACGAATCCGCACGCATCGGCGCCGAGGTCCGCCTCGCGCCCGCCACCGAAGGAGCATGACCATGACCCTGCGCGTCACCGTCTGGAACGAGGGCGTCCATGAGGCGACCCAGCCCGAGATCGCCGCCATCTATCCGCACGGGATCCACGGCGCTATCGCCGAGGGCCTGACGGCACTGCTCGGCGACGAGGTCTCCGTGCGCACGGCCACCCTCGACGACCCGGAGCACGGCCTGAGCGAGCAAGCCCTCGCCGCCACCGACGTCCTGCTGTGGTGGGGTCACATCGCGCACGATCGGGTCTCCGACGAGGTCGTCGAGCGGGTGCGGCAGCACGTCCTCAGCGGGATGGGGCTGATCGTCCTGCACTCGGGTCACTTCTCGAAGATCTTCATCCGGATGCTCGGCACGACCTGCTCGCTGCGCTGGCGCAACCCGGAGGGCGGCGAGCGCGAGCTCGTGTGGAACGTGAACCCGACCCATCCCATCGCCGCGGGCGTCGAGCAGCCGATCGTGATCGACGCGCAGGAGATGTACGGCGAGTTCTTCGACATCCCGACGCCCGACGATCTCGTGTTCATCAGCTCGTTCACCGGAGGGGAGGTGTTCCGCTCCGGCGTGACGTTCACGCGCGGACGCGGCAAGATCTTCTACTTCAGCCCCGGCGACCAGGAGTACCCCGTGTATTTCCACCCGCAGGTGCGCCGGGTGCTCGCCAACGGCGTGCGCTGGGCGGCGCCCGCGGAGGGCGCGCGCCGGGCCCCCGAGGTCTCCAACCCGCAGCCCGTCTGACCCGACCGTCCGATCCCACCCGGAGGAACCGTGACCGACCTGCTCGCCGCCCTGCCCGAACCCCGCCATCCCGACCCGCGCGACGCCCCCGCCCTGCGGTGGGGCGTGCTCGGCCCGGGCGGGATCGCGGCCGACTTCACCGACGCCCTGCACCGGCACACCGGGCAGCGCGTCGTCGCCGCGGGGTCGCGCTCCGCCGAGCGCTCGGCCGCCTTCGCGGCGGCGCACGGCGTCGAGCGGTCGTACGGCTCCTACGAGGCCCTGGTCGGCGACCCCGACGTGGATGTGGTCTACGTCGCCACCCCGCACAGCGAACACCTCGCGCACGCCCTGCTCGCCATCGCGGCCGGCAAGCACGTCCTCATCGAGAAGCCGATGGCCGTGACCGCCGACCAGGCCCGCCGGATCGTGGCGGCGGCTCGGGACGCGGGCGTCTTCGCCATGGAGGCGATGTGGACGCGGTACCTGCCGCAGACCGACATCGCCCGCCAGCTCCTCGAGCAGGGCGCGCTCGGCGACGTGCGCGTCGTGACCGCCGACTTCGGCGGCCGCGTCCCCTACGACCCGAGCAGCCGGCTGTGGGATCCGGCCCTCGCCGGCGGCGCCCTGCTCGACCTCGGCGTCTACACGGTCTCGTGGGCCTCCTTCGCGCTCGGCGCCCCCGCGGGCATCATCGCGACCGGCACGCTCGCCCCGAGCGGTGTGGACGACCAGGTCGCCCTGGTCCTGTCCTCCGCCTCCGGCGGGCAGGCGCTGCTCAGCACGAGCCTGCTCGCGGGGACACCCTCCCTCGCCACCATCACCGGCACCGAGGGGCGCATCGAGACCGACAGCCCGTTCTGGGGCCCGAGCGGGCTGAAGGTCTTCCGACCGGACGGCACGCTCGCGGCGCACTGGCGCGACCCCTACGGGCGCCCGCACCGCGACGGGATGTCGTATGAGGCGGCCGCACTCGCCCGCTACGTGGCCGAGGGCCGCACCGAGTCGCCGCTGCATCCGCTCGCCGAGGCCGTCGACACGCTGGCGACCATCGACGAGGCACGGAGGCAGGTCGGCGCGACGCGCGTGGAGTGACGGCGAGCGTCGGCCGGACGAGGCACAATGGACAGGTGCCAGACTCCGCTCCGTACCGTTCGGCCGACCTCTACCGGCCGGGCGTCCTCGCGGATCTGAGCCCGGCCCGGCCGGCGCCCGCACCCGTCGTCCCGGCCGACCCCGGAGCCACCGGCCATCTGGCGCGCGTCGTCGCCCGGTCCTCCGATCGCGTGGGGTGGCTGCGTGCCCGCAGCCGCGGCATCACAGCGACGGACGTCGCCAAGCTGTCCTCGCCGCGGGCGGTGCGCGCCGCGATGTACGACAAGCTGCACGGCAGCGGCTTCAGCGGCAATGTCTTCACCCAGCACGGCCGCTCACGCGAGCCCGAGATCGCCGCCTGGGTGGCCGCCACGCACGGCATCCAGCCGTCGGACCTGCTATTCCACGCCGAGCGCGACCGCCGTCATCTCGCGACGCCGGACGGCCTCGCCGTCCGGAGCGGCGAGCGGATCGAGCTGTGCGAGATCAAGACCACGAACAAGCCGCTCCGCAGCATCCCGCGCCACTACCTCCGCCAGATCTGGTGGCAGCAGTACGTCCTCGGCGCCGAGCGCACGCTGTTCGTCTGGGAGCAGCACGACGGTTTCGTGCCGCTGCGCGACGAGCCGGAGTGCCGGTGGGTCGACCGCGACGACGCGGAGATCGACAAGCTGGTCGCGCTCGCCGCCGACCTGATCGAGCTGCTGCGTCAGGCGACGTCCGCGCCGGCCCCGCGCGTGAGCACGACGCCCGCCCCGCCGGAGACCGCCCCGGACCCGGAGCCCACGCTGTTCTCGGTGACGGCGACCGGGATGCGCGTCAGCGCCACCGCGTAGACCGCGATCCAGCCGACCGCGACGGTCGTCCCGATCAGCTCCAGCCACGCGCCCACGTCCGCGCCGACGCGCACGATCGCGAGCAGGCCGCCGACGATCGTGATGACCGCGACCGCGGCGCAGCTCATCCGCGACATCCAGGACACGCGCGGCAGCCGGCGGCTGAAGCCCACCTGCAGCATCGCGTAGCACGCCGCCGCGAACCCGATCACGGCGGACACGGTGTGGATGAGGTCTTGCGGCGTCGACCGCGGGTCGATGAGCGGCACCGGGCAGTTGGCCGAGCAGGTGATCTGGGACGCGAGCACGAAGCACAGCGCCGCGAACCCGAGCGTCACCGCCGGCGCCCACCGGTCGAGCCAGCGCGCCGACGAGCGGATGTGACCGCTCGCGACCGCGATCGCGAAACCGCCGGCGGCGATGAGCAGCAGCGCCACCGCGAACGGCCCGGCAGTGGGTGCGCCGTGAGCGCCCAGCTCGCTCACGTACACGGGGTACGGCACGGTCAGCCGTGCGGCCCAGATGATGGCCAGCCCGCCCAGCACGCACAGCGTCCCGATCCCGAGCAGGATGGGGACGGCGCGCTGCCAGCCGCGCGCCAGCACGGGGACGGCGAAGGGCTCGCGGGCGATCCGCAGCAGTCGTCGCACGGGTTGCTCCTCGGGTCGAGCCGGCGTTTCCCCCGGGTCTTCGGGCAGGCGGAACCGGGTCGCAGCATCCTAACGGCCGCGCCCCTGGGAACGTCCTGGGGGTATCCGAAACAGATTGTTCACATGTGGTGACCCGAACGTAACACCCCCGACCCACGAGCAGGATTGACTGGCGGAACCGACCGGGGAACGGATCTCGACGAGGGGATGACTGATGCCGAAGACGATGCGGGCCGCGCTCCTGGATGACGCGGGCGGGCCGGACGCCCTCCGGCTCGGCGAGACGGCCTTCCCGGACCGGGTCAACGCCGAGTTCCTGGTCAAGGTCGTCGCCGCGAGCGTCAACCCGATCGACGCGAAGACGCGCGCCGGGCGCGGGGTGTTCGGCGCCATCCACTCCTTCCCCGCCGTGCTCGGGCACGACTTCAGCGGTGTCGTGGTGGAGTCGCCGTACAGCGCGCATCCCATCCGCCCCGGCGACGAGGTGTTCGGGATGGTGCCCGTTCCGCGCTCCGGGGGCAGCTACGCCGAGTACGTGTCGGTGCCCGCGCTCAGCGTGGTCAAGAAGCCCGCCACGCTGTCCCACATCGAAGCTGCCGCCGTGCCGCTGGCGGCGCTCACCGCCTGGGGGATGGTCGTCGAGGTCGCGAAGGCCCACGAGGGTCAGCGGATGCTCATCCACGCGGGCAGCGGCGGGGTCGGGCACTTCGCGGTGCAGTTCGCGTCGTACTTCGGCGCGCACGTGATCGCGACCGCGTCCGGCTCGAAGGCGTCGTGGCTGCGGTCGCTGGGCGCCGCCGAGGTCATCGACTACCGCACCACGCGATTCGAGGACGTCGTGCATGACGCGGATGTCGTGATCGACCTCGTCGGGAATGTCCACGACGACACCGGGACGCGCTCGCTCGCGGCGCTGCGCCCGGGCGGCCTCATCGTCAACGCCCCGACCGGCAGCTGGCCCGGCTTCGCGGAGGATGCGGCCAACGCGGGCGTGCGCGGCACCGACTACAAGGTGGCACCGGACGGCAACACCCTCGCGGTCATCGCGCGCCTGCTCGAGGCGGGCAACGTCCGCGTCCACGTCGACGAGATCTTCCCGCTCGACCGGATCGCCGAAGCCCACACCGCCATCGAGGGCGGCCACACCCGCGGCAAGATCGCGGTGAAGATCGCCGAGGGCTAGAGCGCCCGCTCCATCACGAAGTCGTCCTCGTAGCGGTCGCCCACGAGGAAGCGCTTGGTGCCGACGCGCTCGAAGCCGTGCTTGCCGTAGAAGCGCTGGGCCCGAGCGTTCTCCTGGTTGACGCCGAGCCACATCCCCTCGGCACCGGCGGCCACGGCCGCATCCAGGCTCTCCGCCATCAGACCGGACGCGACGCCCTCGCCGTGGTGGCCGGGCAGCACGTAGCACTTGCTGAGCTCGGCGGTCGGGCGCAGGCGGAGGGCGCCACGCACGTCCTCGTCCGCCGGCTCCCCCAGGTTGACCATCGTGTAGCCGACCGCGGAGCCGTCGCCGTCCTCGGCGATCAGGAGGCGTCGCCCGTCGTCGGCCAGGTACTCGGCGAACCGCGCCTCCGACAGCACCGCCCCGATGAACGACGCCTTCGCCTCCTCCGTCGTGTGCGGCGGGCAGGCGAGCGGGAAGGTCGCGGCGGCGACGGCGGCGAGGGCCGCTTCGTCGCCCGCTGCGGCTGGGCGGATGGTGACGGTCACATCCCTCAGCCTAGCCAGCCGCCGCACAGCGGACCGGCCGCCTCCGCGAGGAAGACGGCCGGTCCGGGATGGCGGGATGCGGCTAGTGCCGACCCTGGGCGACCCAGCCGAGCAGGTCGAGCGAGACGCCGCCGAGGCCGGTGACGTCGTCGTATCCCTTCGCCGTCTTCAGCGAGCTGTCGAGGTCGAGCGACACGAGGTAGCTGTTCCCGCTGGTGGCGCTGGTGTAGGCGAGAGCCTGCTGCTTCGGCTGCGGCACCACGTCGCGGTACGCGTTCGGCAGGATGCGCTTCACGCCGTACAGCGTCGGGTTCGCGAACCCGATGGTGGCCCGGGTGGCCTGCTGGACGATCGCGATCTGCGCGGCCACGATGGGCGAGGCCAGCGACGTTCCGCCGTAGGTCTCGTTCTCGTAGTCGCCGGTCGTCAGCGTGGAGTCGTCCACGATCGGGCTGATCCCGATCAGGAAGCCGGTGTACGGGTCGGCCAGGGCCGCCACGTCCGGCGAGACGCGCTTGCCGTTCGCGAGAGCCGCCGGGACGATGCCCCGCTGGTAGTCGGGCTGAGCGAAGACCGCGCTGACACCACCCCCGGCGCCGCCGCCGTAGTAGCTGCCGGGCAGCGGAGCCGTGTAGCTCAGCGTGCCGTCCGACGCCTTCTGCACCTTGTCGAGGATGTTGCCCCAGCCGGTCTCCCACGCGATCTTGCCGTTCTTGTCGATCGCCGTGCTGGTGCCGCCGACCGAGGTGACCCACGGCGAGGACGCCGGGAAGTCCGGGGAGGCGTAGCCCAGATTGATGGTCTCGTCGCCGTTGTCGCCGCTCGAGAAGTACAGGCCGATGCCCTCGCCCGCAGCCTGGAGCTGCAGGTTCACCTCGCCCTGGATCACGTCCGCCGGGACGGCCTCGCCCACGTTGCCGTAGCTGTTGCTGACGATGTTCGCGAGCTTGTTGTCGAGGATCTTCGACATGGCGATGTCCAGGCCGCCGGAGCAGTCCGTGCCGCCGACGTACAGGATGCGCGCACCCGGAGCGATGGCGTGGACCGACTCGACGTCGAGCGTCTGCTCGCCCTGCCATCCGCTCGGCTGCTGGCAGAGGTCCTGATCGGTGAACTGGGTGGGGCTCGGGACGAGCTGCTGGTAGCTGGAGTTCGTCAGGCCCGGCTCGCCGTTCTGCTGCGAGTAGGTGTTGACATCCTTCAGGATGCTCGGGCTGGCGTACGCGTCGATGATGGCGACGGTCTGGCCGGTGCCGTTGACCCCCTTGGCGCCCAGGGCGTCGAGGCCGTAGGCGGTGCGCAGCTGCTTGGGCGTGTAACCGCAGATGTTGGTGTTGAACTGCGTCTGCCCGTACGCGGCCGGCATGGTCGCGGTGTGCTCGCCGATGTAGTGCGAGCACGGAGCGTTGACGACGGGCGTCGCCGCCGCCTTCCGCTGCGCGAACGGCGCGGCGGTGGTGCCGAGGTCGCCCTGCTTGATCGAGTCGGGGCGGGTCGTCGTGCGCGACTGCTCCACGCTGATCGCCGACACCTTGTTCGCCAGGGCGGCCGGGACCGACGGGGCCGAGGCCGGCGCGATCAGCTGCTTGCCCTGGTGCTTGAAGGTGTGGAGCGAGGTGCCGAAGACGGAGCCGAGCTGCGCGGGCGTGCCGCGGAAGACGACGTACTGCCGGCTGTCCGGGACGCCCTGGATGGTCAGGCCGGCCGCCTTGATGAAGTTGACCACGGCGTCGAAGTCCGGCTTCGTCGGAGAGAACCGATTGATCCACTGCTGGGGAGAGAGCGCCTTGCGGTACCCGCGGTCGAGCGGGTTGGAGACGGCCTTGGCGAGCGCTTCGGCGCCCTTCTGGTCGCGGAGGGGCAGGTAGATCTCACCCTGCACCGTGGTGTCCGCCGCGGCCGCGCCCGTGTCGTTCGCGGCGGTGGCCCATGCGGGGACGGAGCCGGCGTAGGTCACCCGGTCGGCTGCGCCGGCCGCGGATGCTCCCGCCAATGACAAAGCCACCACGGCGGACGTGGTGGCGATGATCCCGAGAGCCCTCTTGTGGAGGGATCGGGTGGTGCGAAGTGCCATGAATGTCATCCTTCGTATCGGGACCGGCTCTGCTGTGAGCCGCCGCGCGACGCGCGACAGGAGCGACCCTAAACCCGCCCGTTCTACCGCCACAAGAGGGGGTAGACAGTTCTGTTGCGATGGTTGAGCTGAGTAAACCTTCAACATCGGGCAAATATCCTGACGAGACCCCGAAAACGCCGAAAGGGCCGGAACCGGAGATCCGGTCCCGACCCTGTCGGACGAGTTCGCGGAGCGAACTCAGATGGCGTTGACGTCCAGCGGGATGCCCGGGCCGAACGTGGTCGACACGGCGCCCTTCTGGATGTAGCGACCCTTCGCGGCGGACGGCTTGAGACGCACGACCTCCTCGAGAGCGGTCTTGATGTTGTCGTTCAGCTGCTCGGCGGTGAAGCCGGCCTTGCCCACGACGAAGTGCACGTTGGCGTGCTTGTCGACGCGGAACTCGATCTTTCCGCCCTTGATGTCCGAGACGGCCTTGGCCACATCCGGGGTGACGGTGCCGGTCTTCGGGTTCGGCATCAGGCCGCGCGGGCCGAGCACCTTGCCGAGGCGGCCGACCTGGCCCATGAGCTCCGGGGTGGAGACGGCCGAGTCGAAGTCGGTGTAACCGCCGGCGACCTTCTCGATCAGGTCGGCGCCGCCGACCTCGTCCGCACCCGCCGCGATGGCCGCCTCGGCCGCGGGACCGGTGGCGAACACGATGACGCGGGCGGTCTTGCCCGTACCGTGAGGAAGAATGACGGTACCGCGGACCATCTGGTCCGCCTTGCGGGGGTCGACGCCGAGCTTCAGCGCGACCTCGACGGTCGAGTTGAACTTCGCGGAGCCGGTCTCCTTCGCGAGGGCGACGGCCTCGCTGGGGGTGTAGAACTTTCCGGCCTCGATCTTCTCGGCCGCGGCCCGGTAGGCCTTGGACTTCTGTGCCATGTGATTTCTCCTAACGAGAATGTGGTGCGAGCCTGGCCGGCTCTTCCACGAGATGTCTTGAGGGGGTCGGGCTTACGCCTCGACCGTGATGCCCATCGAACGGGCGGTGCCTGCGATGATCTTCGACGCCGCGTCGATGTCGTTGGCGTTGAGGTCGACCATCTTCTGCTCGGCGATCTGGCGCACCTGCTCCTGGGTCAGCTTGCCGACCTTGGTGGTGTGCGGGACGCCGGAGCCCTTGGCGACGCCGGCCGCCTTCTTGATCAGCTCGGCCGCGGGCGGGGTCTTCAGGACGAACGTGAACGAGCGGTCCTCGTACACGGTGATCTCGACCGGGATGACGTTGCCGCGCTGCGACTCGGTGGCCGCGTTGTACGCCTTGCAGAACTCCATGATGTTCACGCCGTGCTGACCCAGGGCCGGGCCGATCGGCGGGGCCGGGTTGGCGGCGCCGGCGTTGATCTGAAGCTTGATCAGACCGGTGACCTTCTTCTTCGGTGCCATGTCTCTTCCTTCTTTGTGTATTCGAGCGCCTTCAGGCCGCAGCCCTGCACGCTCTCCCGGTTTCTCGGCCCTTCCGAGACCCGGTGTTCTCTAAAACAGTGGGGAGGCTCTGGATGTTCCCTAGAGCTTGGTGACCTGGTCGAAGCTGAGCTCGACCGGCGTCTCGCGCTCGAAGAGCGACACGAGCACGGTGAGCTTTCCGCTCTCCGGCTTGATCTCGCTGATCGAACCCGGCAGGCCCGCGAACGAGCCCTCCTTGATGGTGATGGTCTCGCCGATCTCGAAGTCGACCTCGGCGGGGATGACGCGCGCGGCGGCCTTCTGGCCCTTCGCGGCACCCTTGGCCGGAGCGGCCTCGACCTGCACCAGGCTCTTCAGCATCGAGAAGGCCTCCTCGAAGCGCAGCGGCGTCGGGTTGTGGGCGTTGCCCACGAAGCCGGTCACACCCGGGGTGTGACGGACGACCGACCAGCTGTCCTCGTTGAGGTCCATGCGCACGAGCACGTAGCCCGGGATGCGCACGCGGTTGACCATCTTGCGCTGGCCGTTCTTGATCTCGACCACGTCCTCCATGGGGACCTGCACCTCGAAGATGTAGTCCTCCATATTCATCGAGACCATGCGGTTCTCGATGTTGGACTTCACGCGGCGCTCGAAGCCCGCGTACGAGTGGATGACGTACCACTTGCCGATCTTGGAGCGCAGCTCGGTGCGGAAGGCCTCGTAGGGGTCGGCGACGGCCTCCTCCTCCTCGTCCTCGACGGCGAGCTGGGCGGCCGCGGCCTCCTCCTCGTCGTCGACCTCGAGCGCTTCGTCGACGGCGCGGTCGGCCTCGGGGTCGACGGCCTCCGCCATCGCGTCCAGCACCGCGTCGAGGTCGATCTCGGTGCCGTCGTCGGCGACGACGTGCAGCGCCTCGTGCTCGGCCGCGTCGGACGCCTCGTCCTCGCTCGCGAGGACGTTGCCGGTCTGCGCCTCGTCGTCTTCGGAGGACTGCTCCGCAGCAGGGGCCCAGTCCACGTCGTCGCGATTCGTCTCAGACACTGAATTCATTCCATTTCTTGTCGGGAGGAGCGGATGCGCTCCGTTCGACGTCGTCTACTTCGGGTTTCCGAAGACCCAGACGACACCCATGCCGAACACCCAGTCAAGGAGTGACACGAGGGCCATCATGATCACCACGAACACCAGTACCACGCCGGTGTAGCTGAAGAGCTCCTTGCGGGTCGGGGTGACGACCTTCTTGAGCTCTCCGATGACCTGCCGGATGAACAGGGCGATCCGAGCGAAGGGGTTGCGCCGCGCAGCGCGATCCTTCTTCGCGTTGGCGACGATCTCCTCGCTCGGCTCGTCGATTACCTTTCGGGCCACCTCGTTACACCTTTCGTGGATCGGCACCAGAGTGCCGACTTGCAGGGCGGACAGGAATCGAACCTGCAACCTGCGGTTTTGGAGACCGCTGCTCTGCCAATTGAGCTACCGCCCTAAGAAGCGAATCGCCGAACCTCACGTCGCACTCATTCGTCACAAAAAAGGGCGCAGAAAAGCTTGGCAGATTCAACCACCGCGTCAAGTGTACGTGACGCCGATGCCCGCCCGCAAAGCGGTCGGCCTAAAGGAGCTTCCGCTCCAGCGCCCAGGCCGTCAGCTCGTGCCGAGACGAGAGCTGGAGCTTGCGGAGCACCGCCGAGACGTGGCTCTCGACCGTCTTGATCGAGATGAACAGCTCGGCGGCGACCTCTTTGTAAGCGTACCCGCGTGCGATGAGTCGCATCACCTCCCGCTCCCGGGCGGACAGCCGGTCGAGCTCGTCCGTCGACTCGGCCTGCTCGCCCGCGGCGACGCCGAACGCGTCGAGGACGAATCCGGCCAGCTTCGGCGAGAAGACCGCATCCCCTCCCGCGACGGCCAGCACCGCGTCGCTCACCTGCCGGCCCGAACTGCCCTTCGTGAGATAGCCGCGGGCGCCGGCGCGGATGACGCCCACCACATCCTCGGCGGCATCGGACACGCTCAGGGCCAGGAAGCGGACGGACGGCGCCTCCTGCACGACGCGGCGGATGACCTCGGCTCCCCCGCCGCCGGCTCCCCCGGGCAGGTGCACGTCGAGCAGCACCACGACGGGACGGGTCTCGAGGATGGTGGCGACCGCCGCGTCCACATCGGCCGCCTCGCCGACCACCTCCAGCCGCTCGTCCAGGTCGGAGCGCAGGCCCGAGCGGAAGATGGAGTGGTCGTCGACGACCACCACGGTCACAGGGTTGGAGGTGTCGGTCTCGCTCATACGCTCTCGCTCGGGATGTCGATGCTCAGGTGGATCTCGGTGCCGGTCTCGCGCGCCGTCACGGTGGCGTGGCCGCCCGCGCGCCGCATCCGGCCGATGATCGATTCTCGGACGCCGAGGCGTCCCTCGGGAAGGGCGCTCACGTCGAATCCCGGACCGCGGTCGCGGATGAAGACGTCCGCGCGGTCGGCGGTGTGCTCGATGTAGACCGAGACCTCGCCGCCGGCGTGCCGCGCCGCGTTGAGCATCGCCTCGCGCGCCGCCGCTCCCAGCTCGGAGGGCGCGCGCCGCACCGGCTCGCCGACCGCGACCACGTCGAAGTGCACGGCGTGGTCGACCTCGAGGGCCGCCGCGACATCCCGGAGCTCGCCCGCCAGATCGCGCTCCTCCGCCTCGGCCGCCGCGGCGTCGGCGTAGAGCCAGTCGCGCAGCTCGCGCTCCTGCGCCCGCGCGATCCGGCCGACCTCGCTGGAGGCTCCCGCCCGGTTCTGGATGAGGGCCAGCGTCTGCAGCACCGAATCGTGCAGGTGGGCGGCCATTTCCGCCCGCTGCTCCTCCTTGATGCGCGCCGTCCGCTCCGCGATCAGCTCGCGCCACAGCCGCAGCCCCCACGGCGCGACGAGCACGGCCACCCCGGCGAGGGTGGTGATCAGGATGCCGAGCCACAGGATGCCGGGACCCCCGGCATCCTGGGTGAGGGCCAGCACGAGGGCCACGACGACCAGGAAGGCGCCGCACGCGATCCGGAAGACGGTCGGCGTGAGCGGCGCGAAGGCGGCGGGCTCCTCGTCGGTCAGCTGCTCCCAGGCCACGGCGACCACCAGGAGTGCGGCCGACGCGACCAGGGCCCCGAATCCCGGCCCCAGGGCTCCCCCACCGGCGAGCACGACGGCGGCGATCCCCGAGACCGCTCCGGCCCCGGCCAGCACCCACGGCACGTTGACGCGCCGGCGCACGCCCTCCGCCGGGTCGTCGCCGGACGGCGCACGCAGCGGCGTCAGCGCCCAGAACCAGAGATACAGCAGCACGCCTCCCCCGCCGAGGAGGGTCAGCCCGATGAACGCCCAGCGTACGGCTGCCACGGGCCAGCCCAGGTGGTCCGCCAGCGCCACCGAGACGCCGCCTATGACGCACGAGCGCGGACGCTCCAGCGCCGGACGCCGCAGGGGCGGCCGGGGGCCGGCGGATGCGCTGGTGGACATGCCGGTATCCAACCAGACCCACCCGCGCCCCGCACGGGGAACCGGCGCGGATCAGGGTGCGGTCAGGGCTTCCCCCGATACCGGCGCGGCCGGCGCGCCGCCAGGATGAGGAGCATGTCACAGAACGATCAGACCCGGCCGGTGGGGACGCCCGGCAACCCGTACGGCGGCCCGCAGTCCGGGTTCGCCGGCCGCGGCACCCGCTTCTTCGACTGGATGCGCGGGCTCGGCGTCGTGCGCGCCGACGGCTGGCTGGGCGGCGTGTGCGCCGGGATCGCCTACCGTCTCGGCATCGACCCGCTCATCGTCCGCGGCATCGTCGTGGTGGCGGGCATCCTCGGCGCGCCGGTGCTGCTCCTCTACGCGGCGGCATGGGCGCTCCTGCCCGACCGGGACGGCCGCATCCACCTGCAGAGCCTGTTCGAGGGCGACTTCGAGCCGCCGATCGTGGCCATCGGCGTCATGGTGCTGCTGTCGCTGCTGCCGTGGACGAGCGGGCTGTGGTGGACGCACGGCGCGTTCTGGGACGTCTCGGCCTGGGGTGACGTGGTCGGGCGAGTCGTCTGGACGCTCGTGGTGGTCGGCGCGGTGATCGCGCTGATCGTCGTGGGGGTGCGGCGCGCGGACGCGCGGGCGGCGGGGACGATGCCGGCGTACTCCACCCCCGCGCCGGCTTCTGCGCCCTCTCCGGCGGATGCCCCGACGGCCGCATCCGTGGCGCCGGACGCGGCCGCCTCCCCGTCCGCGCCGACGGTGCCGATGAGCGCGACGGTCGCGGAGCCGGATGCCGTGCAGCTGGACATCGCCGCGGAGCCGACCCCGCCTCCCGCGCCGCAGCAGGGTGCGACGACCGAGGAGGTCGCCGACTGGCAGCAGCGCCAGGCGCAGTGGCGGGCCGACCACGCCGCCTGGAAGGCGCGCCTGGCCGCCGACATGCGCGCCGTCAAGACGCAGCGCTCGGCCGAGCTCCGGTCGCAGGTCGCGGTCGCGACCGCCGAGGCCGCTGCGCGCCGTGAGGCGTACCGGGCCGCGAACCCGCGCGTCGGGGCGGCGGTCGGCTGGCTGACGGTCGGGCTCGCGCTCGTCGCCGGATCGCTCGTGGCGATCGTCTGGCCACAGCTCACCGACGTCGCCCGGTACACGACCGCGGCCGGGCTCGCCGCAGCGACCCTGGTCGTCGGCGTGGTCGTGCTCATCGCCGGCCTCGCCCGCCGACGAAGTGGGTTCCTCATCTTCCTCGGGATCCTGCTCGCGGTGCTGACCGGCGCCGCACTGTTCCTCGCAGGGGACGGCGTCGCCGGCCTGCGCCTCACCACCGAGGGCCTTCCCGTCCTCCTGCAGCAGTGAACGCCCGACGAGAAGGAGACCCGGACATGACCGAGCAGAGCACCACCGCACCCGTTCCCACGCCTCAGCCGCCCGCGGCCGTCGCCGCCCCGATCCGATGGGGCGGGGTGGTCTGGGGGATCCTGCTGACCGCCTTCGGGGTCGCGACGCTCTACATCGTGTCGTCCGCCGAACGAGCCGATCGGGTGGGGGTCTGGCTGGGCTCGCTCACACCGGGATCCGCCTGGGCGCTGGCCGCCGCCCTCCTGGGCCTGGTCATCGTCGTCTCGGCGCTGCTGGGCGGCATCCGGGCTGCGCAGCGACGGCGGGTGCGTCCGTAGGGCGAACCTCTCCACACCCGCGGCCGGGAATCCGTTCTCCACAGATTTCCGGCCGTTCGGCGTCGGCGTCGGGCGTCCCTGCGACGATGGCTTCATGACCACAGCGACCGATGCCCTCCTCCGACTCCGCGCCCTCGTCGGGCGTCCGGAGGCCGAGTTCCATGACGGGCAGTACGAGGCGATCTCCGCGCTCGTCGACGATCATCGGCGCACACTCGTCGTTCAGCGCACGGGATGGGGCAAGTCGGCGGTCTACTTCGTCGCAACGATGCTGCTGCGGGCGCGAGGGGCGGGTCCCACCATCCTCGTCTCGCCGCTCCTCGCCCTCATGCGCGATCAGGTGGCGGCGGCCGAGCGGGCCGGCGTCCGCGCGGTCACCATCAACTCCGCCAACCGGCACGAGTGGGACGACGTGGCCGCCCGCCTGCGCGACGACACGGTCGATGTGCTGCTCGTGTCGCCGGAACGGCTCAACAACCCCGAGTTCCGCGACACCCAGCTGCCTGCACTCGTGGAACGCTGCGGTCTGCTGGTGGTCGACGAGGCCCACTGCATCTCCGACTGGGGTCACGACTTCCGGCCCGACTACCGGCGCCTGCGCGACCTGATCGCTCTCCTCCCCGACGGGATCCCGGTGCTCGCGACCACGGCGACCGCCAATGAGCGCGTCGTCGCCGACGTGGTCGAGCAGCTGGGCACCGCGCGGGAGTCCGAGGTGCTGACCATCCGCGGACCGCTCGCCCGGCGCTCGCTGCGCCTCGGCGTCCTCCCGCTTCCCGATGCCACAGAGCGGCTGGCCTGGCTCGCCGGGCACCTCGCCGACCTACCCGGTAGCGGGATCGTCTACACGCTCACGGTCTCGGCCGCGGAGGACACCGCGCGGGTGCTCCGTCGCGCCGGGCACGAGGCGCACGCCTACACCGGCCAGACCGACACCGCCGAGCGGGAAGAGCTCGAGGGCCGGCTCAAGCGCAACGAGGTGAAGGCCCTGGTCGCGACGAGCGCACTCGGCATGGGGTTCGACAAGCCGGACCTCGGCTTCGTCGTGCACCTCGGCGCGCCGTCCTCGCCGGTCGCGTACTACCAGCAGGTCGGGCGCGCCGGGCGCGCGACCGACAATGCGGACGTGCTCCTGCTGCCCGGCCCGGAGGACCGCGCCATCTGGCAGTACTTCGCCACGGCGTCCATGCCGTCGCGCGAGAAGGCGGCGGCGGTGCTCGACGCCCTCAGCGCCGAGCCGCAGTCCACGCGCGTGCTGGAGAGCAAGGTCGACCTGCGCGCGTCCACGCTCGAACTGCTGCTGAAGGTGCTCGACGTGGATGGCGCGGTCCGACGGGTGAGCGGCGGCTGGGTCGCCACGGGTGCACCGTGGGAGTACGACGAGGAGCGCTACGAGCGCATCGCCGCCGCCCGCGAGGCGGAGCAGCGCTCGATGCTCCAATATGAGGCGACGTCGGCCTGCCGCATGGAGTTCCTGCAGCGGGCGCTCGACGACCCGGCGGCCGGACCCTGCGGCCGATGCGACAACTGCGCCGGCGTGTGGTTCCCGGCGGACGTCGACGCGGACGCCGCCGGCCAGGTTGGCACCCTGCTCGACAAGGTGGGCGTCGAGATCGAACCCCGCAAGCTCTGGCCGACCGGCGCCGACCGCCTCGGCGTGCCGGTCAAAGGCAAGCTCCGCCCCGAGCAGCTGCTTCAGCCCGGCCGCGCCCTTGCACGCCTGACGGACCTCGGCTGGGGCGGCCGGCTCCGCGATCTCCTCGCCGACGACGCCCCCGATCAGCCGGTGCCGCAGCCCCTCCTCGACGCCTGCGTCCGTGTCCTGGCCGACTGGGACTGGGATGCGCGCCCCGCCGCGATCGCCGCGATGCCGTCACGCCGCCGACCGCAGTTCGTGGAGTCCCTGGCCCGCGGCCTGGCGACCGTCGGCCGCCTCCCCTTCGCCGGAACGCTCACCTGGCGCGGAGGGCCGCCGTCCGGCGCCCCCGGCGGCAACAGCGCCTTCCGCCTGGCCGCGGTCTGGGACCACTTCTCGGCCGACGGCCTGCAGCTGCCGCCCGGCGCCCCCGTCCTCCTCGTGGACGACCTTGTGGACAGCCGCTGGACGATCACGGTCGCCGGCCAGGAACTCCTGCGCGCCGGTGCCTCCGCAGTGCTCCCGTTCGCTGCGGCGCTGCGGAGCTGAGGGAGGGGGTGCCCTGACGATCTGCCGGTGGATGTGTCCGAGCCCGGCGATCTGACCGCGCGGACCCGGTCAGACCGCGCGCAGCCGGTCAGACCGGGTCGCGGATACCTCGGGCGCGGCCGCAGGTCAGATGAAGTCGCCCCCGCCGAAGTCGCCTCCGCCGAAGTCTCCGCCTCCGAAGTCGCCTCCGCCGAAACCGCCCCAGCCTCCATCGCCGCCACCGGAATCACCCCAGCCGCCACCGGTGTCGCCACCCCAGCCGCCGGCGTCGCCGCCACCGCCGTCCCAGCCGGCCGCCTCCGTCGAGCCGCCGTCACCCGCGCCGCCGTCGCCACCGGAACCGTCACC
Source organism: Leifsonia sp. NPDC077715 (assembly GCF_040686855.1). Lineage (NCBI taxonomy): Bacteria > Bacillati > Actinomycetota > Actinomycetes > Micrococcales > Microbacteriaceae > Leifsonia > Leifsonia sp. NPDC077715. The sequence goes on along the minus strand of NZ_JBFBOG010000002.1, from coordinate 824,486 downwards.
GCCGGAGCCGTCACCGCCGGACCCGTCGCCGTTCTGGTCGTTGTTGTCGCCGGCGTTCTGGTTGTCGCCGTTCTGTCCGTCGGCTCCCTGGCCGGCCTGGTTGTCGAACGGGGACGGCAGGAAAGCGCTGACGAGGGCCGAGCCGATCACGTAGCCGGCCACGCTGCCGAGGAGCGAGCTGGCGAACATGCCGCCGAACCCCATCCCGCCGCCGTAGCCGCCGCCATAACCGCCGCGGGGGCCGCCGCCGAGCGCGCGCTCGAGCGTCCCCGGCTGACGCAGCTCGGAGCGGGTCGCGGACTGCGCCAGCGAGCGCGGGTCGTCGCCGCGCGGCTGCTCGCCGGCGGGTGCGTTCTCGCTGAGCTGCTGGAACACCAGACGGCGCTGGTCCGGCGTGAGCTTGGCGAACGCCTCCTCGTGGACCTGCTCGATCGTCTCGGGCGGAGCCGTGCGCAGGAGGTAGCGGTAGCGTTCGACCGCGATCTCGTCCTCGCTCCGCGCCTGCCCTGCGGGAGCACCCTGGGGCTGACCTCCTCGGGGCTGACCGCCCGGCGCCGGATAACCGGCATACTGCTGCTGCGAGCCCTCCGGACGCGGTTCCTCGCGTCCGAGCAGGCGGTCCAGGAATCCCATGACTTCCCCTTCGATCGGGTCCGGCGCGAGCGCGCCGCGATGGACTCAGCCTAGGGAGCCCGCCGTGAGAATACTCTCAGAGTTCGACGGACGTCAGCCCTGTGGGCGCCGCGAAATCACCGTCAGATCGACAGGCCCACGAGCACGGGCTCCGGCTGCAGAACCACGCCGAACTCGGCCTGCACCCGGGCCTGGATGAAGTCGGCCAGCTGCACCACATCCGCCGCCGTTCCACCGCCGCGGTTGACGATCGCGAGCGTGTGCTTCGACGAGATGCCCGCGCCCGATCCGGGCAGGGCGAATCCGCGGCGGATCCCGGCGTGCTCGATGAGCCACGCAGCGCTGAGCTTGACGGTGTACTCGCCGGCGGCGAGCGCCGGAACATCGAGCGGGTGCACGCCGCCGGGCGGCAGCGCGATCACCGCGTCCGGCTCGACCGGCTCCTGGGGCCAGCGCGGGGCGTCCGTCGGCAGCGACCGGGCGAAGCCCTCCGACACGATCGGGTTGGTGAAGAACGAGCCCGAGCTCACCGAGTCCGGGTCGGCCGGGTCGAGGACCATGCCCTTCGACGACCGCAGGCCGAGCACGGCGCGGCGGAGCTCGGCGACCGGGACGCGCGACCCGAGCGGCACACCGAGGGCATCCGCCAGCTGCGCGTATGCGATCGGCGCGCTCAAGGGCGCACCCACGGCTCCGGGGACGCTGTTGTCGGAGAGCTCGAGGTCCACGGACAGCACGACGCCGCGCCGTCCCCGCTTCAGCACGGAGGTCCGATAGCCGAGCCCGAGTTCCGCGCGGTTCAGGAAGACGACCTCGCCCGTCGCGTCGTCCAGGAACTCGACGCCCACCAGCGACGACTCGATCTCCTGCCCGTACGCACCGATGTTCTGCACCGGCGCCGCGCCGGTCGACCCGGGGATGCCGGAAAGCGCCTCGATGCCCGACCAGCCGTTGCTCACGGTCAGCGCGACGAGCTCGTCCCACGGCTCCCCCGCCTGAACCCGGATGCGGACGCGCCCCTCCGGCGCGGGCAGCCGCTCGACGCCGCGGGTGCGGATGTGGATGACCGTCCCCTCGAACCCGTCGTCGCTCGCGACGGTGTTGGACCCGCCGCCCAGCAGGAGCCAGTCCTCGCCCGAGGCGCGGGCGTCGAGGACCGCCGCGATCAGCGCGTCGCGATCGTCGGCGGCGACGTACTCGTCCGGCACGCCTCCGACGCGGATGGTCGTCAGGTCGGCGAGAGCGGGGGTGGCGTCGGTCATGCGAACCGGACGCGGACCTGCGCCTTACCGAGCACCGTCTCCCCGCCGAACGTCGTCGTCAGGTCGATGCGGGCGATCCGTGCCTCGGCATCCAGCTGGCCGACCTTCGCGCTGACGGTGACGGTCGCGCCCTCGGAGGGGTCGACCACGACCGGACGCGTGAAGCGCACCTGGTAGTCGACGACGAGCGCAGGGTCGCCGGCCCACTCGACGACCGGCTGCACGGCGAGACCCATGGTGAGCATCCCGTGCGCGATCACGCCGGGGAGGCCGACCGACGTCGCGATGTCGTCGCGGTAGTGGATCGGGTTGAAGTCGCCGGACGCGCCCGCGTAGCGGACGAGCGAGTCACGGGTCACGTCGAACGTGCGCTCGGCGACGACGTCGCCGACGGTCAGCGCGTCGAAGTCGGGGGTCTCTGGGGCGCCGGGGGCCTCGAAGTACGCCATCACTCGTCTCCTCGCACGACCAGGGTGGAGATCGCGGTCGCGACGTGGGCGCCGTCCGCATCCACGATCGTGGACTCGGCGGTCACCATCGAGTGCGCGCCGAGCGACTTGACCGACGTGACACGCAGCGTGGCGGTCAGCTCGTCGCCGGCGAACACCGGGCGGCTGAACGAGAACCGCTGGTCGCCGTGGACGACACGGCTGAAGTCGATGCCGGCGTCCGGCTCTGCGAGCAGCTGCGCGAGCGTCGACTCCTGCACCACCACCGGGAAGGTGGGCGGCGCCACCAGGTCGCGGTGGCCGGCGGCGCGCGCGGCGTCGAGGTCGTAGCTGACCGGGTCGGTGGCGAAGACGGCCCGCGCGAACTCGCGCACCTTCTCGCGTCCGACCAGGTACGGCCGGGTCGGCGGGAACTCCCGCCCCTGCAGCTCTGGATTCACTGGCACCCGACGATTCTACCGACCGGCCGAAACAAGCGGCCGGGAAGACAGAAGACCCCGGAGGCCAGGTGGCCTCCGGGGTCTTCGTGCTCGGTGCTAGCGCCTTACTGGCAGCTGTCGCACTGCAGCAGGTCCATGGGGTCGACGGGAACCGAGTAGCCGCCAACGCTGTCGTTTTCGTAGTCCATGATGGCCTCCCCTGAGAAGTCGGTGATCCGCGGTTCCCGCGGTGTTCACCCACTATATAACCCGAATGACACGATTGTCATTCCACTACATGTAGTGTTTTCGAGATTTTTTCTCCGTGTCCCCAAGACTAGGGTCAACCACCGACATCGCTACCCGGAGAAGCCCGCCAACGCGTCGTTCGCCAGCGCTGTCCGCAGCCGCGCCGTCGCCGCGGGGTCGACCTTCACGATCGACTGCCCGTCGGCCGAGGTCCCGGTCCCCGCGGTCGGGATGGTGAAGGTGTGGATGCTCGACATGCCGGAGACCTTCATGCTCGCCGCCAGCCCGATCATGGCCTGCAGGTTGAAGCCCTGGTCCACCTTCACGGACCATCCCGCGGCGGAGGCGAACGCGGTTAGTTTTCCGGGATCGGTGAGCACCGAGAGGTTCAGCAGCTTCGCGCCGAAGGCGCGCATCAGCGCCTGCTGGTCGGCGACACGCTGATAGTCGGCAGTCGCGAAGGCGTAGCGCTCGCGCGCGAACGCGAGGGCCTGGTCGCCGTCGAGGTGATTCATCCCCTTCACGAACGTGTAGTGGGGCGACTTGACGGTGGTGAAGCCGACGGGGCTGTCCACATCCACTCCGCCCAGGGCGTTCGTCATCGCCTTCAGGCCGCCGAAGTCGACGATGGCGACATGGTCGATGCGGGCGCCGAGCAGCTGCTCGACCGTCTGGACCACGAGCGGAGTGCCACCCCACGCGAGAGCGGCGTTGATCTTCGCGGATCCGTTGCCCGGGATGGGCACCCAGAGGTCCCGCATGATCGACATGATGTAGACGTTGCGCCGGTCGGCGTCGATGTGGACGAGCATCATCGTGTCCGCCCGCTGGTCGGTCACGCCTTCCGCGCCGATCCCCGTCGGCGCGCCGCGGGAGTCCGATCCGAGCAGCAGGATGTTCATCGCGCCGGTCTGCGACACCGCGGGGCGCGTCGCGTCGGCGGGGAACGCCTTCTGCAGGTGCGACACGTGCGAGTCGAAGGTCGACGCCACCGAGCCGGCGTAGATCGCGCCGCCGCCCACGGCGGTGACGACGACTGCGGCGAGCACGACGACGAAGACGGCCAGCGCGACGAACCACCGCGAATGGCGGCGGCGCGGCGCGTCCGGGCGGTCCGAGTGATGAATGGCGAAGGAGACCACGATCCCCGCCCCCTTTCGCGTCCGGTCGGGGACGCATCGTCAGAGCAGTCGAATGAGCAATGCTCATTTCCCTGCACGATACGTCGCGAATCTGGGTTTGTCCCCTTTTTTGCGGACAGGTTTGTACCCCAGTTAGAGGCACACTCACCACCTTGCGTCTGGAGGTGGATTGAATTCCTATAGGAAATAGCAATAAGCTCGACCGCGGTACGCGACCGAAAGGACCCTCGATGCGATTCATGCGCCTCGGCGACGTCGGCGCCGAGATCCCCGCCGTCGGAGACGGCACCACGACCTGGGATCTCCGCCCGCTGACCAGCGACATCGACGGCGCGTTCCTCGCCTCCGACGGGCTCGACCGCGCCGAGGCGGCTGCGTCCGCGGGAGAGCTGCCCGAGCTGGACACCGCGGGCCTCCGCATCGGCGCCCCGATCGCCCGGCCGCAGGCGGTCATCTGCATCGGGATGAACTACGCGGCGCACGCGCGCGAGTCCGGCTCCGAGCCGCCCACCGACATCGTCGTGTTCTACAAGCACCCGAACACGGTCGCGGGTCCGGAGGACGACATCCTGCTGCCGCCCGGGTCCACCACCACCGACTGGGAGGTGGAGCTCGCAGCGGTGATCGGCACGCGCGCCCGCTACCTGGAGTCTCCGGAGCAGGCCCTGGAGCACATCGCCGGGTTCGCGGTGGCGAACGACGTCTCGGAGCGCGAGTACCAGCTGCAGCGCTCGCTCGGGCAGTGGAGCAAGGGCAAGAGCTTCGAGACCTTCAATCCGCTGGGCCCGTGGCTGGTCCCGGCCGCCGAGGTGGGCGACGGGTCGGGACTGGGCATCCGGTCCCGGGTCAACGGCGAGCCCCGGCAGGACTCCTCCACGAGCGACCTCATCTTCTCCGTCGCCGAGATCGTGTACCGGCTCAGCCGTTTCACCGTGCTGGAGCCGGGCGACCTGATCAACACCGGGACCCCGGAGGGCGTCGGCCTGTCCGGGCGCTTCCCGTACGTCGCGGCGGGCGACGTGGTCGAGGTCGAGATCGACGGCCTCGGCGCGCAGCGCTCCACGGTACGCCCCGCACTCTGACCACTCACGCAACGCAAGGGAGACAAGGATGTCGCACTTCGATGGGCTCGTCGCCGCCGTCACGGGCGGCGCATCGGGCCTCGGCAAGGCGATCGCGGACGAGCTCGCCGCGCAGGGCGCGCGCGTGTTCGCCCTCGACCTCGCCCCGGACGCCGTGGCGGCGCCGCACACCGGAATCCGCTGCGACATCGGCGACGACGCGAGCGTGCGGGACGCGATCGCGTCCGTCGTGGAGCAGGCCGGCCGCCTCGACATCGTGATCGCGAACGCGGGCATCGGCGCGCAGGGCGACATCGAGGCGAACGACGACGACGAGTGGATGCGCGTGCTCAACGTGAACGTCATCGGCTCGGCGCGTACGGTCCGGCACGCGATGCCGCACCTGCGGGAGTCGCCCGCGCCCGCGGTGGTGCTCACCAGCTCCATCGTCGCCTGGGCGGGGCTGCCGCAGCGGGTGCTGTACGCGGCGTCGAAGGGCGCGATCTCGGCGATGACGCTCGCCATCGCCGCCGACTGCCTCCCACTCGGGATCCGCGTGAACGCGGTCGCGCCCGGAACCGCGGACACGCCGTGGGTGGGCCGGCTGCTCGACTCGGCGGCCGACCCGGACGCGGAGCGCGCCGCCCTCGAGGCTCGCCAGCCGAGCGGGCGCCTCGTTCGGCCCGAGGAGGTGGCCGAGGCAGTCGCGTATCTGGCGTCGCCCACCTCCGGGTCGAGCAACGGCGTCATCCTGCCGGTCGACGGCGGGATGTACTCGCTGCGGCCGCGGAGGTAAGACGTTCTCATGGTTGACCGTCAAATGCCGCCCCCGGCCGAGCTGCTGGAGTTGATGCAGTTCAAGAAGCCGGAGCTGAATCTGAAGAAGCGGCGGTTGGAGTCGGCGCTGACGATCGAGGACCTGGCGCGGATCGCCAGGCGGCGGACTCCGAAGGCGGCGTTCGACTACACCGAAGGGGCCGCGGAGGGCGAGTTGTCACTCGCGCGGGCGAGGCAGGCGTTCCAGGATGTGGAGTTCCACCCGTCGATCCTGCATGACGTGTCGACCGTGGATACGTCGTGTGAGATCTGGGGTGGTCCATCTTCGTTGCCGTTCGGGATCGCCCCGACCGGGTTCACGAGGTTGATGCAGACCGAAGGGGAGACCGCGGGTGCCGGTGCGGCTGGGGCGGCTGGCATCCCGTTCACCCTGTCCACGCTGGGGACGACCTCGATCGAGGGGGTGAAGGCGGCGAACCCGCACGGGCGGAACTGGTTCCAGCTGTATGTGATGCGGCAGAAGGAGATCTCCTACGGCTTGGTCGAACGGGCGGCGGCTGCGGGGTTCGACACCCTGTTCTTCACCGTGGACACCCCGGTCGCCGGGGCACGGTTGCGGGATAAGAAGAACGGGTTCTCCATCCCACCCCAGCTCACGTTGGGAACGATCGTGAACGCGATCCCGCGCCCGTGGTGGTGGTACGACTTCCTCACCACCCCCAAGCTGGAGTTCGCGTCCCTCTCTGCGACCGGCGGGACCGTCGGGGACCTGCTGAACGCGGCGATGGATCCGTCGATCGACTATGACGATCTCGCCGAGATCCGCGCCCTCTGGCCCGGGAAACTGGTCATCAAAGGGGTGCAGAACCTCGACGATGCGAAGAAGCTGACCGACCTCGGGGTGGATGGGATCGTGCTGTCGAACCACGGCGGCCGGCAACTGGATCGGGCGCCGATCCCGTTCCACCTGCTCCCCGAGGTGGCGCGAGAGGTCGGCCAGCACACCGAGATCGCGATCGACACCGGCATCATGAACGGCGCCGACATCATCGCCGCCTACGCCCTCGGCGCCAAGTTCACCCTCATCGGCCGCGCCTACCTCTACGGCCTCATGGCCGGCGGACGGGAAGGTGTCGACCGCACCATCCAGATCCTCACCGACCAGATCACCCGCACCATGAAACTCCTCCAGGTGCGCACCCTCGCCGAACTCGGCCCGCACCACGTCACCCAACTCACCCGCCTGCAGCCCCTCCGCCGCAGCACCGCCACCGAGCCCGCGGAGCATGCCGGTGCCTAGCCATTCGTGCCGAATCGACGCTATTCGTCACGAATAGCGCACATTCAGCAGGAATCCCGCGGGAGCGGGGCGAGGGGCCGCGAAGCGCAGCGTCGGAGATCGGGCGCCCAAACTCCGACGGGAGGCGGTCGTGCCGGACTTTCGGGCGCCGGGCGCCTGAATCTCCTGCTCAGGGGAGGCGGTAGGCGCGAGCGGCGGCGCCCCCGAAGACGTCGTCGCGCTCGGCAGGGGTGAGGGCCGCGACGAGGTCGCGGGCGACCGCGATCGTGTCGTCGTACGGGGCGGCGAGGGTCGAGACGGGCCAGTCGCCGCCGTACAGCATCCGGGAGGGACCGAAGGCGGCGAGCGCGCGGTCGACGTACGGGCTCAGCTCCGCCGCGGTAGCACGGCCGGACGGCCCGAGCGTCGTGAGGCCGGACAGCTTCACGAAGACGTTCGGTCGGCGGCCGAGCTCGTCGATCAGGCGAGCCCACTCCCCCGGCTCCGAACCCACCGGCGGCGTACCGAGATGGTCCACGACGAGGCGGAGGTCCGGCTGCTCGTCGGCGAGCGCGAGCGCGTGCTCGAGGTGGCGCGGCAGCACGCCGATCACGTCGAAGGCGAGCCCGCGGGAGGCGAGCACGGCGAGCGAACGGTGGACGGCGTCCTGCGTCAGCCAGTCCGGATCCGCCTCGTCGTGGATGAGGTGCCGGATTCCGACCAGCGGCCCTTCGGCCGCCGAGCGGTCCAGCGCGCCCGCGACCGCGTCCGGTTGCAGGAGGTCGATCCAGCCCACCACGCCGGCCACCCGCGGCTGCGCGGCGGCCACGGCGAGCATGGCCGCGGTGTCATCCGCGGTATCCGCCGCCTGCACCAGCACCACGCGGTCGACGCCGGCGGCGGCGAGCTGCGGCTCGACCTCGGCGAACGCGAACGTGCGGTTGATCGGCGCGACCGCGTCGGACAGCCAGGAGTACGTGCCGTGCCCCAGATCCCACAGGTGGAGGTGCGCGTCGATCGTGGCCACCTGGTCCCCCTTCGTCGTCGAACGCATGCGGGCGGCGTTGTACCCGCGAGGCCCTTTCCATATCCTATAGCCAATAGCATCCCTTTCCCGCTCGAACGAAACAGGACGACCCATGACCTTCACCCCACCCGTCGACGGCACGATCCTCAGCGCCGAGGCGTGGCTCAGCGACCTGGAGGTCGAGACGGTCCGCACGGACGCCGTGCAGTCGTTCCTCAAGCAGGAGACGATCTTCGTCCGCCTCCGCACCGCCGGCGGCGTCGAGGGGATCGGCTACAGCTACACGATCGGCACCGGCGGCGCCGCCGTCCTGAGCCTCCTCCGTGAGACGCTGCTCGATGTGCTGATCGGACTGGATGTGAACCGCCCCGAGGACGTCTGGCGCACGCTGTTCTCCTCCACCCGGGCGACGACCGTCGGGCTGATCACGTCGCTCGCCCTCGCCGCGGTGGACACCGCCGTCTGGGACGCGCGATGCAAGGCCGCCGGGCTGCCGCTCTGGGTGGCCGCGGGCGGCGCCCAGCCGAGCATCCCGCTCTACGACACGGAGGGCGGCTGGCTGCACTTCGGGACGGACGAGCTCGTCGCACAGGCGCTCGAGTCGCAGGCTCGGGGCTTGAGCGGGGTGAAGATCAAGGTCGGCAAGCCGCGGGCGCACGAGGACTACGAGCGGCTGCTCGCCGTCCGCGAGGCCGTCGGCGACCGGATGGACATCATGGTCGACGCGAACCAGTCGATGACCGCGGCGGAGGCCATCCGGCGCGCGGCGCTGTTCGAGAAGCTGGACATCTTCTGGTTCGAGGAGCCGCTGCCCGCCGAGGACGTCGCGGGGCACCGGCGGCTGGCGTCGTCCACGACGGTGCCGGTCGCGGTCGGCGAGTCGATCTACTCGGTGGGCCACTTCCGCGAGTACCTGCAGACCGGGGCCGCGTCCATCGTCCAGGTGGATGTCGCCCGCGTCGGCGGCATCACGCCCTGGCTCAAAGTGGCGCACCTCGCTGAGGCGTTCAACGTGTCCATCGCTCCGCACTTCCTCATGGAGCTGCACGTATCGCTGTGCTGCGCGGTGCCCAACGCGCTCTACCTGGAGCACATCCCGCAGCTGCGCGCCGTGACGCGCTCAGAGATGGCGGTCCGCGACGGGCGGGCCCTCGCGCCTTCCACGCCGGGGCTCGGCATCGAGTGGGACCTGGACGCGGTCGACGACCGGCGGGTGGCCTGATGGAGCAGACCACGCGGCCCTTCGGACGGGGCGGCCTGACCGTCGGACCGATCGGCTACGGCTCCGCGGCGCTGGGCAACCTGTTCGCCGCGCGCCCGGATGACGTCTGGCCGCGCATCGTGCCCGCAGCCTGGCAGGCCGGCATCCGGTACTTCGACACGGCCCCGCACTACGGGCTTGGCCTGGCGGAGGAGCGACTGGGCGCCGGGCTGCGCGACGTGCCGCGCGACGAGTACGTGCTCTCCACCAAGGTCGGCCGCGTCCTCGAGCCGAACCCGGACCACCGGCCGGGCGAGACCGACGTCGCGAACCTGTTCGATGTGCCCACGATCCGCCGGCGCCGCCGCGACTACTCGCGCGACGGCGTCCTCCGCTCGGTCGAGGACTCGCTGGAGCGGCTGGGGGTCGACCGCATCGACGTGCTGTTCGTCCACGATCCCGACGAGTTCGAGCGGGAGGCTCTGGAGGGCGCGTTCCCGGCGCTCGACGAGTTGCGGTCGCAGGGCGTCATCCGCTCCTACGGCGCCGGGATGAACCAGACCGGGATGCTGACGCGCTTCGTCCGCGAGACCGACCTCGACATCGTGATGTGCGCCAACCGCTACACGCTGCTCGACCCGTCCGCCGAGCGCGACCTGCTGCCCGCGGCGCAGGAGCGCGGGGTGTCGGTCGCGGTCGCCGCCGTGTTCAACTCGGGCATCCTGGCGACCGAGCGCCCGCGCGCCGACGCGACGTTCGAGTACGGCGCGGCCTCGCCCGAGCTGATCGCGCGGGTCGAACGCATCGCGGAGGTGGCGGAGCGTCACGGCGTGAGCGTCCCGCAGCTCGCGGTGCAGTTCCCGCTCCGCCATCCGGCCGTCTCCACGATCGTGCTCGGTGCGGACACCCCCGAGCAGATCGAGCGGAACGCGGGGCTGGCGGCGCCGACCGTGCCGGAGGCCGTCTGGGCGGAGCTCGCCGCCGAGGGGCTGCTCGCGTGACGGCGATCCTGCATCCTCTATCCTCTTGGAGCGGCCCGCTCAGACCTAGGATGTGCACATGACGATCCCCTCCGGCGAGCACTTCCTGCCGGCGCGGCGCGCCCTGGCGGACGACGTGTACGACGCCGTGCTCGGTCTGCTGATGGACCAGGTGATCGAGCCGGGCAGCCGCGCCAGCATCGACGGCATCGCCCGCCAGCTGAACGTGTCCCCGACCCCGGTGCGCGAAGCGCTCGCGCGGCTGGAGTCGGAGGGGCTGGTCGTCAAGAAGGCGCTGAAGGGCTACACCGCCGCTCCACTGCTCGACAGCGACGGCCTCCGCCAGCTGTTCGAGATGCGGCGTCTGCTGGAGCCGTACGCGACCGGCAAGGCCGCAGGCGAGCTGGATGCGGAGACGCTGCAGCAGCTGGAGGACCTGTGCGAGGCCATGCACCGCAGTGGGCAGGCGTCGCAGTCCGGCGACGACCGCTTCAAGGACTACCGGGACTTCGCGAACCAGGACGCCGAGTTCCACCGCCTCATCGCCGAGCACGCGGGCAACGCGCTGCTCACGGATGCCATCGCGCGGCTGCGCTCGCACATGCACCAGTACCGCATCTACTTCAAGCACGGAGTGGTGGATGAGACCTCCGGCGAGCACGAGGCCGTGCTGAGGGCGCTGCGCAGCGGTGACCCGGCCTCCGCCGAGCAGGCGATGCTCGACCACATCGCGAAGTCGTACGCGCGGATCTCGGCGAGCCTGGCCGAGGCGGAGTAGGCCGGCTGACGCGGGTCACAGAGGTGATTCGGCATCCAGGTCGATGGTGGCCGCGATAGCCGTCAGTCCCGGAAGGACGAGCTGTGCCCATCGCTGGCGGACGGCGTCCGGTTGGTCGAGCGGTGCCGCGAGAACGAGCGCGTAGATGTCGTCCACGGTGAGGTCGGAGCGGACGGTCCCGGCGTCGATGCCGAGGGCGATCAGCTCACTCAGTGCTGCAGCGGCACGCGTGTCGTCGCCGACGGACGCGGTCCCCAGAGCAGGGGCGGCGCTCTTGACGGCCTCGTTCATGGCCGAGACCCGGATGACCTCGAGGAGGAAGCGCGTGAGCTCGTGCAGAGGGCGCCCCTGGCTCTTGGCGCGCGCGAGGGCCGCTTGCGCCTCGACCGTCAGCTGTTCCGTGTACTCGGCGACGACAGCGGCGACCAGATCGGTCTTGGTCGGGAAGTGCCGGTAGAGGGTCCCCACGGCGACGCCCGCAGCGGCGGCGATCTCGTCCATTCCGGCGTCCGGTCCGTGCTCGGCGATCTGCGACCGCGCCGCGTCGAGGATCCTGGCCCGGTTGCGCACCGCGTCCGCCCTCATCGGTCGTTGTTGGCTGGTCATGGGTCTCCTGGCGCCGCTTGCACTTAAGTGAACTGTGGTTCATGATAATTGTGAACCACCATTCACTTTACCGCAGGAGCAGCACATGACCACCAAGACCGCCCTTGTCACCGGCGCCTCATCGGGCATCGGCGAAGCCACCGCCCGGAAGCTCCAGAGTCTGGGCTACACCGTCTACGGCGCCGCCCGGCGCGCCGACCGCCTCCAGGGACTCAGCTCCGTCGGCATCCGCCCGCTCGCGATGGACGTCACCGACGAGGACTCGATGGCCGGCGGCGTGGCCACGATCATCGCCGAGACGGGGCGGATCGACGTCCTCGTCAACAACGCCGGCTACGGCTCGTACGGCGCGATCGAGGACGTCCCGATGGAGGAGGCCCGCCGGCAGTTCGAGGTCAACGTCTTCGGCGCGATGCGCCTCGCCCAACTCGTGCTGCCGCACATGCGCGCACAGCACAGCGGAACCATCGTCAACATCTCCTCGATGGGCGGGAAGATCTACACGCCCCTCGGCGGGTGGTATCACGGTACGAAGTTCGCCCTCGAGGCCCTGAGCGACTGCCTGCGCCTGGAGGTCGCGCCGTTCGGTATCGACGTCGTCGTGATCGAGCCGGGCGGCATCGCCACCGAATGGGGCGGTATCGCCGCCGACGGTCTCGAGAGATCATCCGCCTCCGGCCCGTACGCCGCCCAGGCCGCTGCCGTCGCGAAATCCCTGCGGTCCGAATCGAACACCACCCGCAACTCTCCGCCCTCTGTCATCTCGGATGCCATCAGCACGGCGGTCGGCGCTTCGAGACCGAAGACGCGCTACGCCGTCGGCTTCGGCGCCAAGCCGCTCATCGCCGCGCGCCGCATTCTCGGGGATCGCGCGTTCGACACGCTCATCCGCCGCGCGGTCGGGATGCCCCGCAACTGACCGGGAGCTGCAGCCGGCCGATCTGCTGTTGCCACGAGGAGCACTATATCCAATAGGATATTGGTCAGTCGATCGGAAGGACAACGGAGTGAGCATCGTCACCGGCTTCGAGACACTGGACGTGCGATTCGAGACGTCGGCGATGCTCGACGGCTCGGACGCCATGAACCCGGACCCGGACTACTCCGCCGCCTACCTGCGCGTCACCACCGACGCCGGCGACGGCCACGAGGGTCACGCGTTCGTCTTCACCATCGGGCGCGGCAACGACGTCCAGGTCGCCGCCATCGACGCCGTCGCGCACCGCGTCGTCGGCCGGGACGTCGAAGCGATCCTCGACGACCTCGGCGGCTTCTGGCGGGAGTTCGTCCACGACTCGCAGCTGCGCTGGCTCGGGCCCGAGAAGGGCGTCATGCACATGGCGATCGGCGCCGTCGTGAACGCGTTCTGGGACCTCAAGGCCAAGCGCGCCGGACTCCCCCTCTGGCAGCTCCTGGCCCGGATGACGGCGGAGGAGCTGGTGGACCTGGTCGACTTCCGCTACCTCACCGACGCGCTGACGCCGGCGGAGGCGCTGGACCTGCTCCGCGCTGCCGAGCCCGGGCGGGCGGCGCGCGAGGCTGAGCTCCTGGCCACCGGCTACCCCGGTTACACGACGACGCCGGGCTGGCTCGGCTACTCCGACGAGAAGCTGCGCCGGCTCGCCCGCGAGGCCGTCGACGAGGGCTTCACGCAGATCAAGCTCAAGGTCGGGGACCGGCTCGAGGACGACATCCGTCGCCTCGGGATCGCCCGCGACGAGGTCGGCCCGGGCGTCCGGATCGCCATCGACGCGAACCAGCGCTGGGACCGCGACCAGGCGATCGAGTGGATCCGCGCCCTTGAGCCGTTCGACCTCGCCTGGGTCGAGGAGCCGACCAGCCCGGACGACGTGCTGGCTCACGCTGCGATCGCGCGCGCCGTGGCGCCGGTGCCGATCGCGACCGGCGAGCACGGGATGAGCCGCGTGCTGTTCAAGCAGCTGCTGCAGGCGGAGGCGGCCGCGATCGTGCAGATCGACTCCACCCGGGTGGCCGGCGTGAACGAGAACGTCGCCATCCTGCTGCTCGCCGCGAAGTTCGGCGTCCCGGTCTGCCCGCACGCGGGCGGAGTCGGGCTGTGCGAGGCGGTGCAGCACTTCTCGATGTTCGACTTCGTCGCCGTCTCCGGCAGCCAGGAGGGCCGGATGATCGAGTACACCGCGCACCTGCACGAGCACTTCGTGACGCCGGTGCTGCTCGAGCGGGGCCGCTATCAGGCGCCGCTCGCTCCCGGAACCGGGATGGAGATGCTGGCGTCGTCCCTCCGCGACCACACCGTGGACGCGGCCCTGCTCACCTGACGTCGGCCCGGTCCCGGCACGGGGCGCCGGGAGCGGGCGGATGCCGCCTTCATGCGCGAACGACGGCATCCGCTCGCCCCCGGTCCCCCGATGCCGCGGCTCGCGCGCGTCAGGGGCGCTCCTCGTCCTCCTCGAGCGACTCGTCCGCATCCACGAACGCGTCGTCGGTCTCGGTGGCGGCGACCGCCTGCTCGGCCTCGGCTTCGGCCGCTGCGGCCGCCTCGCGTTCCCGTCGTTCGTGACGCATCTCGTGTCCCCTTACCTTGTCGTCCTGCCGCGATGCTAACCGCTGACGGCCGCCACGGCATCCAGCTCGAGCGCATGCCGGCCGCGACGCCGCGCCCCGCCGCCGAGGCGCCCGTCGTGCAGCTCCAGGACGCGGTCGGCGCGGGCCATGAGCAGCGGGTCGTGCGTGGTGACGACGGCCGCGATGCCCTGGCCGTGGACGAGGTCGACCAGGAGGTCCATGACGGCGCGCCCGGTCATGCTGTCGAGCTGGCCGGTCGGCTCGTCGGCGAAGAGGATGCGGGGGTCCGCGGCCAGGGCCCGCGCGATGCCGACGCGCTGCTGCTGGCCGCCGGAGAGCTCCGTCGGGCGCTGCCTGGCGTGCTGGGCGAGGCCGACGCTGTCGAGGAGCGCGGCGACGCGCGCGTCCCGCTCGTCCGCGGCGACCCCGAGCAGGCGGAGCGGCAGCTCGACGTTCTCCGCCGCCGAGAGCACGGGGACGAGGCCGAACGACTGGAAGACGAATCCGGTGCTCCGGCGCCGCAGGTCCACGAGTTGCGCCTCGGACGCGGTGGTCAGCTCCACGTCGTCGAGGCGGACCGTGCCGCCGGTCGGCCGGTCGAGGCCGCTCAGCACGTTGAGGAGGGTCGTCTTGCCCGAGCCGGACGGCCCCTTCACGACGACGAGCTCGCCGGGATGAACGGTCACGCTCGCGTCCACGAGCGCCGTCGCGGTGCCCGCCGCCGTCTCGAAGCTGCGCGAGACGCCCTCGGCGACGAGCAGCGGCTCGCGGTCGTCAGCGTCGGTCATGGTCGTCCTCCCCTGCCCCATCGGCGTGCGGCCAGACGCCGACATGGTCCTGCTCCAGCGCCAGGCGGACGCGCTCGCGCATCCCGAGCGTCGTCAGGTACTCCTGCGGCAGCTGCAGCCGGCCGACGCGGTCGAGCACCGCGAACTCCTCGGCCACCGTGTGCTCGTCGCCGTGCTCGTTGACGCCGGTGCGCCGCAGCACCTCGGTCGCCGTGCGGCCGTCGCGGATCTGGACGGTCCGGGCGACGTGCTCGGAGACGGTGGGGTCGTGCGTCACGATCAGGGTCGTGACGCCGAGCTCGCGGTTCACGCCGCGCATCGCCTCCAGCACGTCGGCGCTCGTCGCCTCGTCGAGCTCGCCCGTCGGCTCGTCGGCGAGCAGGACGGCGGGCTCGTTGGCGAGGCCCACCGCGATCGCGACGCGCTGCTGCTCGCCGCCCGACATCTCGGTCGGCCGCCGGTCGGCACAGTGCGACACCTCCAGCAGGTCGAGCAGCGCGGTGGCGCGGCGCTCACGGTCGGGGGTGCGCGCGACGGACATCGCCAGCGCCAGGTTCTCGCGCGCGGTGAGGTAGCCGAGCAGGTTGCGCGAGGTCTGCTGCCAGACGAAGCCGACGGTACGGCGCCGGTAGTCGATGCGCTCCCTGCTGCCGAGCGCGAGCAGGTCGCGTCCGGCGACGGTAACGGAACCGGCGGTCGGCTTGTCGAGCCCCGACAGGATGCCGAGCAGCGTCGACTTGCCGGAGCCGGAGGCGCCGACGATGGCGACGAGCTCGCCGCTGTCCACGCGCAGGGTCAGTCCCTGGAGCGCCTGGACCTCGACGCCGTCGGCGGTGAAGATGCGGACCAGGTCGGCGCAGCGGATGGCCGAGTCGGCGCGGGCGGCCGAGTCGACACGGTCAGGGGTCACGGTGGTCATTCTCCTCCTGCGTTCCTCAGCACGGTCGCCGGCGAGCGTCGGCGCGCTCCGGCGAGCACGACGATGGTGGCCACGGCCGCGACGACGGCGAACCCGGCGAGCGCGGCCGCGACGAGCAGCGGATCCTGCACGACCGGCGGCTGGACGGGGCTGCCCGTGAAGCCGCGCAGGTCGAGCGGGTCGAGCACGACGGCGGGCAGCAGCAGCCCGACGACGGCTCCGGCCGCCAGGCCGATCACCAGCACGGGCCCGAGCTCCCAGGCCAGCACGCCGGCGGTCTGGCGCGAGCTGTACCCGATGGTCCGCAGGGTCGCCACCAGCCGGATGCGCGCCGACGTGTTGAGCACGAGCGTCAGCAGCAGCGCGGCGATGCACAGCAGCACGGTCAAGGCGATCGACAGCAGCGCGACCTGCTCGGTCCCGGAGACGAGCGGCGCGTCCCGGAGGCTGTCGCGCTCCGCGATCGCATCTCCGACGAGCGCGCCAGACCCGCCGATCCGCTGCAGCTCGGCGTGGACGCGGGCGGCGTCGGCGCCGGGCGCCAGCTTCACCAGGACGGTCTGCGGCTCGCCGGTGACGCCACTCGTCGCGGGCAGCGTGGTCAGGTCGAGGAAGACCCACTCGCCGTCGCGCACGTACACGCCCGGCAGGTGATCGAGCTCGGTCACGGCGAGATGGACGTTGGTGCCGCCGGTGACGATGAGGGCGCTGGTGATCGGCAGCTGGCTGGCCCAACCGCCCAGCGCGGCACCGGTGCGACCCCTGATGCCGCCGGTGAGCGCGGCCGAGAGACGCGCGTCCGGCGGCAGACCCGACTGGACCGCATCCAGTTCCCGGGGGTCGACGAGGTACCCGGAGACGTCCGACGTCACCCCGCCGGCGAAGATGCGCACACCCCCGGCCCAGTCGACCGTCGCCGTCCGCTCGACGCCGTCGAGGCGCTTCACCGCATCCACCTGGGCTTCGCTGAGCGACGACGCGGCGGTCAGCGAGAGGTCGGAGCCGACCCGGATGCGCGCGCCCTCGGCGAGCCCCGCGCCGGCCGTCGCCAGCATGCTGACCGAGAACAGGGCGATGCTGACCCCGGCGACCAGGGTGAAGACGGGCCAGAGCACACCGGAGCCCGCCCCGCGCGTCCCGGACGCGCCGACGAAGGCGACGGGACCGCGACCGCGGTGCAGGGCGCGAGCCAGCCCGTCGAGCGGGAGGCGGGTGAGCCGCACCACGAGGACGCACGCTGCGATCGCCACCAGCACCGGAGTCAGTGCGGCGAGTGGATCGACCGTCAGGCCGGCCCCGGTCGACGACAGTCCACGACGCGACACGAGCACCACGCTGAGCACCGCGAGGCCGACGGCGACGACCTCGGCGACCCAGGTCCAGCGGGGGCGGCGGCGCGTCGCCCGCACCGCGGGATCCAGCGGACCCGCGGCGAGGACCAGCGCGATCGGCGGGAGGAACGCGGCCACGGCGGCCAGCGCCAGCGGCACCGCGAGGGGTTGCGCGCCGGGGGTGGCCAGCAGCGCGATCACGAAGCCGACCGCCGCCGCCGGGACCGAGACGAGGGCGCCCTGCGCGGCGAGCTCGGCGCGCAGCCGCCCCGGGGACGCTCCGCGCGCGATGGCGAGAGCCAGGGCGGGTCTCCGGCGCTCGGCGACGAGGCGCGCCCCCTGGGCGAGCACGGCCAGGGCGACCACGAGCGGCCCGCTGAGGAGGATGGCGAACAGCGTCTGCGCCGGCTGCGCTCGCGCGACGAAGTCGTCGAGGGGTTGCTGCACGGCGGTCGCGAAGGGGAGCCGCACGCTCGCCCCGCCGGCGCCGGTGACGGGAGGCGAGGCGAGGAAGCCGCCCAGCGCGCTCCGCACGGCCGGCAGCGTCTCGGCGGTGAAGCGGTCGGGGACGACGGGATACCAGATCGCGGCCGTGGTGGCGTCGAAGCGCGGTGCCAGGTCCGGCCACGCGGAGGGCGCCACCCAGGCGACGCCGACGAAGCTCTTCGGGCTGTCGCCGCCGCCGGAGACGTGGCCGAGGTCGCGGACCGGGTCGAGGTCCCAGAAGTCGGCGGCGGTGTCCCTCGGCGCGATCGTTCCAGCGAGGCGCAGGATCAGCGTTCCGTCGTGCCCGCCCGACGCTTCGCGGGTCTCGCCGACCTTCCACTGGAGCAGCTTGGCGGTCGCCGTGGTGACCACGACCGGGACCGGTGCGCCCGCCGCCGCCGCCGACGGCCACGCGCCCTGCTCGAGCCGCGCCTGCTGCCGCAGCGCCCGGTACGCCTCCAGCGAGACGCCGTAGTGGTCGAGGGGACGCGCGTCGGCGGGAGATGCCGTCGGCAGTTCATCGCTGCGGGCCGCGGAGTCGGCGGTCGTCGTGACCGCGCGGAGCGCCGGGCTCATCGCGCTGCGCACGGACGCGCCGATCGCCGGCAGCTGCTCCCAGAGCGGCGCCGGATCGACCATCGGCCCGGCCGACAGGAAGCCGGTGCGGATGGGGGCGCTGAGGTCACGGCCGCCGGCCCCGGACTGCTGGAGGTCGTGCCGCAGCTCCGCGCCGAGGATGCCGCTCACCGCCCGCGGCCACGCGGCCAGCGCGGCCGCGGCGACCAGGGCGACCGCGGCGAGCAGCGCGAGTCCCCCGGCGTGCGCGCGCAGCGAGCGCAGGAACAGCCGCGCGTCGCTCACCTCCCGGCTCATCGGGTCTCCTCCCGGTAGCCGGTGTCGGCGGCCTGTCGCCGGACCGCTGATCCGTATGCCCACACGGCGGCGGCGAGTGCGGCGGCGAGGGCGAGCAGCCCGAGTCCGAGGCCGACCGGATCCACTCGTCCCTGCACCGAGAGGGTGGACGGCGCGGTCGCCACCGAGAGCCGCGCGAGCGTGTTGCCCACGAGGAGGACGACGGCGACGCCGCCGAGGAGGCCGAAGACCCCGGCGGCGACGCTCACGCCGATGACCTCCAGGCGTCGCGTCCATGCCTGCTGCCTGCCGGACAGTCCCACGGCGCGCAGCACGACGACCTCGCCGCGGCGGCGGCGGAGCGCGGACGAGACGGCCGCGGCGACGGCGGCGAGTGCCAGCACCGCGCATCCCGCCGCTCCCAGCCAGGTGCTGAGGACGGCGCCGCCGAGGAAGCGCGAGACGAACCCGCCGTCGGCGGTGGTGACGACCGCCTCAGGCCCGGCGGCCCGGGACAGGGCGGTCGCCACCGCCGACGTGTCGCCGCCCGACGCCCAGACGGAGGAGGCGCGGGTCGCCGAGGGAGTGGTGCGCAGCAGGTGCGCGGAGACGGCGGCGTAGTCGGCGAGGACGGCCCGCTCCGACGCCGTACCGGGAACGGCGGCGACGATGCGGGCCACCGTGCCGGTCAGGTCCCCCGCCGGCGAACGCACCTCGATCCGGCGGCCGACGGCGAGGTCGTCGTCGGCGGCCAGCGCCATCGTCACCGCGAACCGCAGCGGGGCCGAATCGCCCGCCACGAACCGCACCGAGGCGGGCGCGTCGAGCGCGGCGGCGGAGGCGGAGGCGACGCCTGCCGGGTGGAAGGGCGTCGATGAACCGAACGCTTCGGGCGCGAGTGTCCAGGCGGAGGACGCGTGCGGCAGGCCGGTCACCGCGACCTTCACCTCTACGGCGCCGACGGGCGCGACGGCGACGTCGAGCGCGACCAGGCGGTCGGCGCGACTCGACGGGACGGCGAGGGATGCGATCCCGTCGGGCGCGACGGATGCCGTGACGGGAACGACCTCGCCGGCGTCGCTGGCGAGCCAGGCCGTGACCGCCGTCGCCCTCACCGTGCCGGATCCGGCGGTCGCGGCTACCCGGAGGCGCAGCGCGGAGGTGCCGGACGACAGGTCGGCGCCCGGTATGCCGCGTGAGGCATTCAACGCGGACGCCGCCGCTCTCCCGTCGAACAGATACGCCCCGACCGGCGTGAGCGCGGGGAGAACGCCGGTGTCGGCGACCACCAGCGCCGCGTCCGTGTCGCCCACCGTCGCGTCGTCCACGATCGCGGGCGAGGCCGTGATGCCCGGACGTTGGAGCGCGGCCGCCGGCGACAGGTCGGAGGACGAGCGCGGGCTCCCGCTCGCACCGAGATCGGCACGCACCGGGGCTCCCTGGACGAGCAGCGTCGAGTCGCGGAGGAAGCCGGCGAACGTCCCGGCGTATCCCGCAGCGAAGCTCAGGGAGCCCACCGCGAGGACGATGAGCGCGACTGGACCGGCGAACAGCGCGATCCCGCGCCCGACCTGCCGCGCGGGGAGCACCCGGGCGACACCCCGCCCGCGCCCGGCGATCCGTTCGACGGCCGCGGCGGCCGGCCCGAACAGCGAGAGGCCCACCAGCGCGATGGCGCACAGCACCGCCGCCGGCGCCACGACGCCCGCGGGGTCCACCCCCGCCGTCCCGTCGGCGAGGGAGCCGGACGAACTGAACGCGACGAATCGCCACAGTGTCACCGCGGCGGCGATCACCGCGAGCACGGCGAGCCCGGCGGACACCGCGGTGCGCGAGCGTCCCGCCTCCACCGCTCCCGGAGCGTCGGTGAGCGACCGCACCGATACGACCATGGTGACGACGGCCGCGAGCACAGCGGTCAGCAGCGCCGCGAGAGCGGGCACCGCGACATCCACGACACCGGAGGCACCCGGCGCCGGGCCACCGACCAGCGGAAGCAGGACGACCTGAGCGACCGCGGCGCCGAACGCCACGCCGACCACGGCGATGACGGCGGCTTCGAGAGCGGACGCGACGGCGAGCGCCCGGACCGTCATCCCGCGTGACCGCAGCAGGCGCGTCTCCACCCGGCGAGCGCCGGCGAGCAGCTGCCCGAGCAGGACGAGCGCGATGATCGAGCAGACCGCGAGCACCGTCAGCGGCACGGGGATGACCGCCTGCAGCGCGACCACCGACCGCTGCATCGCCGCGACCGTCGCCGCGCCCTGCCCGCTCGACGAGAAGGGGCTGGCCGCCGCCGTCGGCTCCTCGCTCAGCGCGTCGGCGACGCCGTCGAAACCGGAACGCAGGCGCGGCAGCTGCGCGGATGTGACCTTCGCGGCGTCGGGAGTGAGCACCCACTGCGCCGAGGTCCCGTCGCCCGAGGCCTGCGCGACCGCGTCGGACACGATCACGCGGCCGTCCGTCCCTTCAGCGCCGTCGCCCAGCCCCAGCCAGGCCGGCGCCCCCGGGTCCGCGGGGCGCCAGAGCGCGGTCACCGTGACGGGGACCGCAGTGTCCGGGCCCGCGAAGACCAGCGCATCGCCGACCGAGACCCCGTGGGCGCGGGCGAAGGCGGTGTCGACGGCGACGTCCGTCTCCGCCGACGGCCACCGGCCCTCGGTCGGCTCGACCTCGGCGCGCAGGGCGTCGGAGGCGACCAGGAGCAGTGCCGACCCTCCGCCGGTCACCGCGGCCGACGGGACGAAAGCGGTCGCCGCCACCCGAACCGATGCGCCCCGGAACTGCTCGTGGATCACGCGACGGACGGCCTCGTCCTGGGTCACCGCATCCGTCGAGCGCGTCGCCTGCAGCGCCAGCGAGGTGACGGCGGCGGGCTCCTCTGTGACCGTCGCGCGCACCGCGGTGTCCGGCGAGCGCAGTGCGAGGCCGGTCATGACGGAGGCGAGGAAGGCCACCACGACCACCACGAGGCCGGTCGCGGCCAGCGCACCCGCCTGAGCCCTGCTGCGCTGGGGCCAGAACGACCGGGCGCGACCCGATCGACCGTCCCCCGCACGCATTCCCTCAACGTAGCGTGCCTCCGCGCCCGGGATGGCGGTGTGCGCCACCCGTGTCCGGCGGAGGACTAGATTGCTGACGGTGAGCACCGCGACACCCCTCCTCCTCGGCCCGAACCAACCGCTCGACCGCCCCTACCGCGGAGGTGCGGGTATCGCCCGGTTCCGCGGCACCGAGCAGCCGACCCCGTTCACGCCGGAGGATTTCGTCGGTTCGACCACGGAGGTGTTCGCGGGCGGCGGCGTCGGGCTGACGGTGCTGCCGGACGGGACCACCCTGCGCGAGACCGTCGCCGCCGATCCCCTGCGCTTCCTCGGCGAGGAGCACGTGCGTCATTACGGGCCGCGGACGATGCTGCTGGTGAAGCTGCTCGACACCGCCGAGCGGCTGTTCGTGCACTACCACCCGGACGACGCGTTCGCCGCCGCGCACCTGAACAGCCCGCTGGGCAAGACGGAGGCGTGGGCGATCATCGAGGCCGCCCCCGACGCGTACGCCGGGCTCGGCTTCCGGCGCGCGGTCACCGACGCCGAGGTGCGCGGCTGGTGGGACGGGCAGGACGCGGACGCCATGGTGGACGCGATGAACCGCGTCCCGCTGTCGGCCGGCGACACCCTCCTGGTCCCCGCGGGACTCGCGCACGCGATCGGACCCGGCGTCACCCTCGTCGAGCTGCAGCAGCCGACCGACCTGTCGGTCCTGCTCGAGCGGCGCACGCTGACCGAACGGGAGGCGCTGCTCGGACTCGACCTCGACACCGCCATCGACGGCCTGGTGCGCGACATCACGCCCGCCGAACGCATCCAGCACCTGCGTCAGGGTCGCGGTGCCGAAACGCTGTTCCCCGCCGACGCGGACCCGTTCTTCGGCGCCCAGCGCATCCACGTCGCCGGGCACCGGGAGCTCGACGCCTCCTTCTCCGTGCTGGTCGTGCTCGACGGCTCGGGCACGCTCGAGACGGCCGACTCCTCCCTCCCGCTGCAGCGCGGCGCGACGGTCCTCACCGCATACGGCGACGGGCCGGTCGCGCTGAGCGGCGACCTGGACCTCATCCGCTGCCTGCCGCCGCGCTGACCGGCGCTGTCGGCGGCCGGGGCTAGCCTCGCGGCATGGACACGCCCTGCGCGCTCTGCGGCCGGCCTGCGCACCCCGGCGCGCCGCTGGCGTTGTGCCTCGCCCACCTGCTCGAAGCGCACGACTGGGTGGATGCCGACCTCGGTGTGACGGACGTCCTGCCCTCGCCGTGCGCCTTCTGCGGCTCGCGGCTCGGGGTCCGCTATCCCTCGGGATGGCTCTGCGCCGTGTGCGAGTGGCGGCTGGGCGAGCCGCCGCCCGACTCCGGCTCGGCGTCCCGGGTCGACGTGGTCTACTACCTCCGCTACCGGGACCGGATCAAGATCGGCACCACCGCGAACCCGGCTCAGCGGTTCGCCGCCCTCCCCCACGACGAGGTGCTGGCGTTCGAGCGCGGCGACCGGATGCTCGAACAGCGGAGGCACGCCGAGTACGCGTCCCTGCGCATCCCGGGCACCGAGTGGTTCGAGACCGACGCGGCGCTCCTGGCCCACGTCGAGCGGATGCGGCAGGGCGCACCCGACCCGTGGGCGCTGCTCGCGCGCTGGCGCAGCGAGGCGGCCGCTCTCCACGGCTGAGGCCGTGGATGCGCGACAGGGCCGCGGAGCGGATCCGCGGCCCTGTCGTGCGATCGGAGGTGTCAGGCGACCTCGAGCGTCTCCCGGCGGGTGTCCGCCCGACCGGAGTCGGCGTCGACCTTGGCGGCCAGGCGGGCCATGTCGGCCGCTTCCGCCAGCGACGGGTCCGCGAGCAGCGCCAGCTCTCCGGCGGCCTCGACATCGGCGGTGGCCGGGTCGACCGCGACCGGTTCCGCCACGGCCGCGCTACGGGCACGCATGATGAAGACGGCGACGACGGTCACCGCACCCGCGGCGAGTGCCAGCACGCCGGCGGTCGCGAAGCCCTCGGTGTAGCCGCTCTCGGCGGGCAGGCCGTCCGGGGCGATCGTGCCGGTCACCAGCGCGGTCATCACCGCCGCGCCGACGGCCGAGCCGACCGTACGCAGGTTGGCGTTCATCCCGCTCGCGATGCCGGTCTGGGTCGGCGGGACGCTCTGCACCACGACGCTCGTGATGGCCGCGTAGATCAGTCCGAGGCCGACGCCGAAGAGGCCGGAGGCGGCGGCGACCGCGACGAGCGAGCCGTGCAGGAACGCGAGGGACAGGCTGGCGGCCCCCATGACGACGGCCGACAGCACGATCTGCGAGCGGAAGCCGACGAACCGGGCGAGCGGTCCGCTGATGAAGCCGGTCACGGCCATGGTCACGAGCATCGGGAGCATCAGCATCCCGGACTCCGCCACCGAGGCGCCCAGGCCGTAGCCGGTCGAGACCGGGGTCTGCACGAAGCGCGGGAAGAAGGCGAACACGGCGAACATGGAGGCGCCGATGAAGATCGCGGCGGCGTTCATCGACCAGACGCCCGGCTCCCGCATCAGCCGCATGTCGACCAGCGGGTGCCGCGAGCGCAGCTCGACCACGACCCAGGCCGCGAGGAGCACGGCCGCAGCGGCGAACAGGGCGATGACGCCCGGCGACGACCATCCCCACTGCGCGCCCGTGCTGAGCGGGAGCAGCAGGGCGACGAGCCAACCGGACAGCAGGACCGCCGCCCACGGGTTCACGCCGCCGGTCGCGCGGGTCGGCGACTCGGGGATGAAGATGAGGGCGAGCACGGCTGCGGTGACGGTCAGCACGACGGGGAGCAGGAACAGTCCCCGCCAGCTGAGGGCTGCGGCGAGCGGACCGGCGAGCACCGTCCCGAGACCGCTGCCGATGGCGATGATGGAGGCGATCGCGCCGATGGCCGAGGGCAGGCGGCGGGCGGGGAACTCGTCACGGATGATGCCGAAGGCGAGCGGGAACATGGCGCCGCCGAGGCCCTGGATGACGCGGCCGGCGATCACGACACCGATGGTGGGCGCGACCGCGGCCACCACGCTGCCGAGCGCGACGGCGAGGAGGGCGAGGACGAGGATGCGGCGCTTGCCTACCAGGTCGCCGACCCGCCCGAGCAGCGGGGTGGCGACCGCGGCGGCGATGAGCCAGGCGGTCATCGTCCAGGTGACGCCCGCGGTGGTGGTGTGCAGGTCGGACTGGATGATGGGGAGGACGGGGACGACGAGCGACTGGAGCGTCGCGAAGGAGCCGACGCTGAGCGCCAGGATGGCGAAGGTCAGGCCCGGGTGGGATCGAGACATTATCCGGTGGTTTCCGTTTCTCGAGGAGATGCCGAAAAGGCGTACAATTGGAGGGAGGCTCCGTTCGGAGGGTTCCTCCGGTTACTGGTTCCACAGTACCGGAGGATGCCTCCGGTTTGCAAGCCCCGTTTTCCGTCGACCCGAGAGGACCCCGCCGTGACCGGCACCGAGACCCCCACCGTCGCCCGCCCGCAGCGGGCCGACGCCCGCCGCAACTTCGACGCGCTGCTCACCGCTGCGCGCGAGGCGTTCGCGGCGCAGGGACCGGGCGCCCCCCTCGAGGACATCGCCCGCCGTGCGGGTGTCGGCATCGGCACGCTCTACCGCAACTTCCCCACCCGCGACGCTCTCGTGGAGGCGGTCTACATCGACGAGGTCGCCGCCGTCGTCCGCGCGGCCGAGGAGGCCGGCTCGCTGGAGCCCTGGGAGGCGGTCGAGGCCTGGCTGCGCCGCTTCGTGACCTACGTCGGCACCAAGCGCGCGCTCATCGAAGGACTCAACAAGGACAGCGAGGTGCTGATGAGCTGCCGCACCTCCCTCTACGACGCGGGCGAGCCGCTGGTGCGGCGGGCACAGGAGGCGGGCGAACTGCGCGACGACGCCACGATCGGCGACGTCATCCGCATGGTGTCCGGGATCGCCGGCGTCGCCTTCGAGGACGACGCGCAGCGCGACCGCGTGATCGCCATGGCGGTCGACGGCCTCCGCGCCCGCTGAACCGCGCCGCGCAGTACCCCGCTCCCGTACGCTGAGGAGATGGAGCTGGGCGTCTATGCGGTGATCGCCGTCGCGGTCATCGTCGGCGTGGCCGCGTTCGCCCGCAAGCTGGGCGTCGCCGCGCCCATCATCCTCGTCGTCGTCGGCGTCGTGCTGTCGTTCCTGCCGGGCGTTCCCGAGATCGAGGTGCCGCCGGAGATCATCCTCGACGGCCTCCTCCCGCCCATCCTCTACGCGGCGGCGATCAGCGTCCCGCTCACCGACTTCCGGCGCAATCTCGCGCCGATCGCGGGCCTCTCGATCGTGCTCGTGATCATCACGGCGTTCGCGTCCGGCTTCGTCCTGTTCACGATGCTGCCGGACCTCAGCCTGGCGGCGGCGGTCGCGCTCGGTGCGATCATCAGCCCACCGGACGCCGTGGCCGCCACCTCCATCGGACGCAAGCTCGGTCTCCCGCCGCGCCTCCTGACCGTGCTCGAAGGCGAAGGGCTGGTCAACGACGCGACCGCCCTGGTGCTGCTGCGCACCGCTCTCGCGGCGGCGCTCGGCGCCCTGACCACGCCGTGGGCCGGCGTGCTCGACTTCCTGAGCGCGGTCGTCATCGCCGCGGTCATCGGACTCGTCGTCGGCTTCGTCTCGGTCTGGGTGCGCTCGAAGCTCAGCGACCCGGTGCTCGACACGGCGCTGTCGGTCGTCGTGCCGTTCGCCGCCTTCGCGCCGACGGAGGCGCTGCACGGGTCGGGCGTGCTGGCGGTCGTCATCACCGGCCTGTACACCGGCCACGCGGCGCCGCAGCAGTTCAGCGCCCAGGCGCGCATCAGCGACGCGATCAACTGGCGGACCATCCAATTCCTGCTCGAGAACGGCGTCTTCCTGCTCATCGGCCTGGAGCTCCGCACGCTGGTCGCCGACGTCGAGAACCCCGAGGTGCTGAGCGTCTGGGACGCGGTCGGCCTCGGCCTCATCGCCCTGCTGTCGCTGATCGTGATCCGCTTCATTCTGATCGTCCCGCTCATCCTCAGCCTCCGAAGACGGGCGGAGCGCGCCGAGCGCTCCGTGCTCAGGGAATGGCTGATGATCAGCTACTTCCGCGACCATCCGGTGCGCTACCGGTGGCAGGCGCTGCGCAAGCAGCGGGCCGAGCAGCGCTACGAGCGCCACCGCAGCGACCTGGAGGAGTACCGGCAGGAGGCGATCGACTGGCGCGGCGGCGTCGTGCTCGGCTGGGCCGGGATGCGCGGCGTGGTGACGCTCGCGGCCGCGCAGTCGCTGCCGAGCAGCATCCCGTACCGCCCGCAGCTCATCCTCATCGCCTTCACAGTCGCGTTCGTCAGCCTCGTGCTGCAAGGCGGGACCCTTCCCTGGCTGATCCGCGCGCTGGGCCTGCAGGGCGCCGACGTCGGCGAGGACCGCCGCCTGCTGGCCCAGCTGCTCGACGACCTGAGCGAGGCCGGGCTCGCGGTGCTCGACGACCCGGAGACCGCCGCGGGGACGACCGCGCCCATCGATCCCGAAGTGGTGGAGCGTGTGCGGCAGTCCTCCTACCTGCGCGCCGAATCCGCGTGGGAGCGCACGCTGGTCAGCGACCCGACGCCCGAGAACCGGCCGCACCACGTGTACCGGACGCTGCGGCTCGCGGTGGTGGATGCGGAGCGAACGCGCCTGCTCCTGGAGCGCGCCCGCGGGTCGTACCCGTCGCGCGTTCTGACGGAGGCGCAGTCGCTCCTCGACATCGAGGAGACGCGCCTGCGGTCCCGCGCGCGGTGAACTTCGCGTTCTACCGTCATGACCCGCACCCCTCCCTCGTCTTGAAGGGTGAAGGCACGCTAGGGAGTGCCGGAGACGAGGGAATCATGGAGCTCACAGTGATCCGTCAAGGCGACCAGCGACGCATGGTCGTTGCCGTGGAGGCGAGCAACGAAGGCGATGCGCTGCGCACCATCCAGAACGCGATCGGCCCGGTGTCGCTCGCACGCGAGCAGGAGCTGGTGCGCGGCCGGAGGAGCGCGGTCGCGGCGGAACGCCACGCCCGGCTTTCGTCGTATTTTTAGTTATTCAAAACATCCCGCTAGGGTCGAAGCATGGACACGGCGGGGCTCGAGCACACGCTGCGCGGGGCCGGTCTCAAGGTGACGCGCGGGCGACTGGCAGTGCTGGAAGCGCTGGCCCAGCGGCCGCACGCCGATGCCGAGACCGTCTTCGGTGCGGTGCTGCGCACCCTGCCGGGCACCTCCATCCAGAACGTGCACAACGTGCTCGGCGATCTGACCGCCGCCGGACTGCTCCGGCGTATCGAACCGGCCGGCTCCGCCGCGCGGTACGAGCGCCGGATCGGCGACAACCACCACCACGTGGTCTGCACCTCGTGCGGAGCCGTCGCCGACGTCGACTGCGTCGTCGGGCATGCACCGTGTCTGCACCCGTCCGAAGCGGGCGGCTACGCGATCGACACGGCCGAGGTCACGTTCTGGGGCCTGTGCCCGTCCTGCCAGGAGCGCGCCGCCGCGCCCGCTCCGCACCACTAGGCGCTCGTCCGCGAGCGTACGTCACCACAGAGGGAGAACCATGTCGGACGACTACACCACCACCCAGACCGGCACGCCGGTCGCCAGCGACGCGCACTCGCTGACGGCAGGGCGCGACGGCGTCACCGCGCTGCACGACCGCTATCTCGTCGAGAAGCTCGCACAGTTCAACCGCGAGCGCATCCCGGAGCGGATCGTCCACGCGAAGGGCGGCGGGGCGTTCGGCGAGTTCGTCGTCACCGGCGACGTCACCGCGTACACGAAGGCCGCGGTCTTCCAGCCCGGCACCAGCACGCGCACCCTGCACCGCTTCTCGTCGGTCGCCGGCGAGCAGGGCTCCCCCGACACCTGGCGCGACGTGCGCGGCTTCTCGGTGAAGTTCTACACGACCGAGGGCAACTACGACATCGTCGGCAACAACACCCCGGTGTTCTTCATCCGCGACGGGATCAAGTTCCCCGACTTCATCCACTCGCAGAAGCGCCTCCCGGGCTCGGGGCTGCGCGACGCCGACATGCAGTGGGACTTCTGGACCCTGTCCCCCGAGTCCGCCCACCAGGTCACCTACCTCATGGGCGACCGCGGCCTGCCGCGCTCGTGGCGCACCATGCCCGGCTACGGCTCGCACACCTACCAGTGGATCAACGCCGCCGGCGAGCGCTTCTGGGTCAAGTACCACTTCCATTCGCTGCAGGGCAACGAGGAGATCACGGGTGTCGAGGCCGAGCAGCTGGCCGGCGCCGACGCCGACTACTACCGCCGCGACCTCTACGAGGCGATCGAGCGCGGCGACTTCCCGGCCTGGCGGGTCTCGGTACAGGTCATGCCCTACGAGGACGCCAAGACCTACCGCTTCAACCCGTTCGACCTCACCAAGGTGTGGCCGCACAGCGACTACCCGCTGATCGAGGTCGGCGTCCACACGCTCAACGAGAACCCGCAGAACTTCTTCGCCGAGATCGAGCAGGCCGCGTTCTCCCCCGCGAACACCGTGCCGGGCATCGACATCAGCCCCGACAAGATGCTCATGGCGCGCGTGTTCTCCTACCCGGACGCCCAGCGCTACCGCGTCGGCACCAACTACAACGAGCTGCCGGTCAACCGCCCGGTCGCACCGGTGCACAACTACTCGCAGGACGGATCGCTGCGTCACGGCTTCAAGCCGGCCGACGCTCCGGTCTACGCCCCGAACTCCTTCGGCGGCCCGGCGGCCCAGCCGGAGCGCGCGGGCGACGGTTCGTGGGAGTCGGACGGCGCGCTCGTGCGCTCGGCCGCGACCCTGCACGCCGAGGACGACGACTTCGGCCAGGCCGGCACCCTCTACCGCGAGGTGTACGACGACGCCGCCAAGGAGCGCTTCCTCGACACCATCTCGGGCGCGATCAGCGGCGTGAAGCGCGAGGACATCCGAGAGCGCGCCATCCAGTACTGGACGAACGTCGACGCGACGCTCGGCCGCCTGCTGCGCGACCGCCTCTCCTCGGGCGGCGAGACCCCGAACGAGTCCGCCGAGTACGTCGGCGTCGCCGAGTAGCCCGGCTGATCGAGTGGTGAGCAGATGCTCGAATCCGAGTCGGATGGAGACCTCTGCTCACCACTCGTGACCTAGAGCGTCGCCTCGATCGTGCGGTCGTAGACCGTGGTGCCGCCGACGCGGATGCGACCGTCGCCCAGCGGCTCGGTGAGCAGGTCCGAGCCCTCGCCCTGGAGGATGGCGAGCGGGCGGCCGAGACGCGCGGTGAGGGCCACCGCGGCGGCGCCGGTCGCCTCGTCCTCGATGATCCCCATCTCGGGGGCGAACATCCGGGCGCGGATGCTGCCCGCGTCCTCGTCGATCCACGCGTAGGCGTAGTGCTGTCCAGACGGGAACGCGAACGGGTCCAGCGCCTCCACATCCTCCGGCGACTGCAGCTGCAGCCACTCGAACTCGGGCGTCCACTCCGGGCGCGCGGTGATCCAGGCGCTGTCATCGTCCAGGTCCACCGACACCTCCACGTCGCCCGCCGGCTCCCGGAGCACGTCGACCGGCGTGCGGCGGTCGGCCAGCCACCAGGCGGTACCGACGCTCGGGTGCCCCGCGAACGGCAGCTCCTTCGCCGGGGTGAAGATCCGGATGGTCGCCGTGCGTGCCGCCTCGTCGATCGCGTCGACGAACACGGTCTCACTGAACCCGAGGGCTGCGGCGATGTCCTGCTCGCGGTGGGCGGTGACGTCGGAGCTCTGCACGATGCCCAGTTCGTTCCCATTCCGGCCGCTCTCGTTCGTGAACACGCGCACGACGACTACTTCGATGGTCTCGTCCATGCCCTCAGCCTGGCAGACGGCATCGCCGCCGTTAACCCTCGGGGTGCATAATCGCGCCATGATCGACGATACGAGGAACGCCAGCGAAGAGGACATCGCCGTGGAGCACGCCGCCGAGCGGCTGGCCGACCGGTACCCGCAGGTCCCGCGCGAGCGCATCGACGAGCTGGTCGAGAAGCACCACGAGGCGTTCGACGGCGCCCCCGTGCGCGACTTCGTCCCCGTGCTGATCGAGCACGACGTCAAGCAGGAGCTGAACGCGGAAGAGCGCGCCGACTGACCGTCGGCGCGCTCCTCTCGTCCCTCCCGGTCAGGCCGGGATGAGCGTGTACTTGGTGCTCAGGTACTCGTGGATGCCCTCCAGGCCGCCCTCGCGGCCGAGGCCCGACTGCTTCACGCCGCCGAACGGAGCGGCCGCGTTGGAGACGAGGCCGGTGTTGAGGCCCATCATGCCGGTGTCCACGCGGTCGATCATCCGCTGACCACGGGCGAGGTCCTGCGTGAAGACGTAGCCGACCAGCCCGTACTCGGTGGAGTTCGCTGCCGCGACGGCCTCGTCCTCGGTCGAGAACGTGGTGATCGCGAGGATCGGGCCGAAGATCTCCTCGCGCAGCAGCTCGCTGCCGGGCTGCACATCCACGATGACGGTCGGCTCGAAGAAGAAGCCGTCGCCCTCGGGGGCGCTGCCGCCCGTGAGCACGCGGGCGCCGCGCGAAACGGCGTCCTCGACGAGCGCCGTCATGGAGGCGACGGCACGGTCGTCGATCAGCGGCCCGATGGTCACGCCGTCATCCGTGCCGCGGCCGACGCGGAACGACTCGACCCTCTCGGTGACGCGGCGCGCGAACTCCTCGGCGACCGACTCGTGCACGATGAACCGGTTGGCCGCGGTGCACGCCTGCCCGATGTTGCGGAACTTGGCGAGCATGGCGCCCTCCACCGCCTTGTCGAGGTCGGCGTCGTCGAACACGACGAACGGCGCGTTCCCGCCGAGCTCCATCGAGGTGCGGAGGACGTTCTGGCCGGCCTGGGCGAGCAGCGAGCGGCCGACCGGGGTCGACCCGGTGAACGACAGCTTGCGCAGGCGCGGGTCGGCGATGATCGGCTCGGACACCGTCCGTGCGGTGCTGGTCGGGATGATGTTCACGACACCGTCCGGGACGCCGGCGTCGGCGAGCAGCTGCGCGAAGAACAGCGTCGTCAGCGGCGTCAGCTCGGCCGGCTTCACGACGACCGTGCAGCCCGCGGCGAGCGCCGGAGCGATCTTGCGGGTCGCCATCGCGAGCGGGAAGTTCCACGGCGTGATCAGGTAGCACGGTCCGACCGGACGCTGCGAGACGACCATGGTGCCCGTCCCCTCCGGGTTCTGTCCGAAGCGGCCGGAGATGCGCACCGCCTCCTCGGAGAACCAGCGCAGGAACTCGCCGCCGTAGGTGACCTCGCCGTTCGCCTCGGCGAGCGGCTTGCCCATCTCGAGCGTCATGAGCAGCGCGAAGTCGGCGCGGCGCTCCTGCAGCAGGTCGAACGCGCGGCGCAGGATCTCGGCGCGGACGCGGGGCGCGGTGGCTGCCCAGGCATCGGCGGCTGCGACCGCCGCATCCAGGGCCCGGATGCCGTCCTCGGGGGTCGCGTTGGCGATGCGCTTGATCACGCGGCCGGTGGCCGGGTCCTGCACCTCGATCTGCTCGCGGGTGCCGGCCTCCCAGCGTCCGCCGATGAACAGGCCGTCGGGGACGCGGGCGAGGAGCTCCGCCTCGTTCGGGGCGAGCTCGGTGGTGGTGTCGACGATGGTCATGCGCCCGCCACCGCCTCCGCGACGACGTCCAGCCCCTCGATGAGGAGGTGGTCCGGGATGCTGAGCGGCGGGAGGAAGCGGATCACGTTCCCGTAGGTGCCGCAGGTGAGCAGGACGACACCGGCGGCGTGCGACGCGGCGGCGACCTTCGCGGTCAGCGCGGCGTCCGGCTCGCCGGTCTCCGGGTCGACGAGCTCGATCGCGACCATCGCACCGCGGCCGCGCACCTCGGCGACGCGCGGGTCGGCGTCGCGGAGGGCGCCCAGCTTCTCGAACAGGATGTCGCCGATCTGGCGGGCGCGCGCGTCCAGGTCCTCGGTCTCGTAGGTCTCGATCGCGGCGAGTGCGGCCACGCAGGCGAGCGGGTTGCCACCGTAGGTGCCGCCGAGGCCGCCGACCTGCGGGGCGTCCATGATCTCGGCGCGACCGGTGACCGCCGAGAGCGGGAGGCCGCCGGCGATGCCCTTCGCGGTGACGATCAGGTCCGGCGTGATGCCGAACTGCTCGGAGGCGAACATGGTGCCGGTGCGGGCGAACCCGGTCTGCACCTCGTCGGCGATGAAGACGACGCCGTTCGCGTTCGCCCAGGCTTGCAGGGCAGGAAGGAAGCCGTCGGCGGGGACGATGAAGCCGCCCTCGCCCTGGATCGGCTCGATGATGAGGGCCGCCAGGTTGGCCGCGCCGATCTGCTTCTCGATCATGGTGATCGCGCGCTTGGCCGCCTCGGCGCCGGTCAGGCCGCCGTCGCGCAGCGGGTAGCTGAGCGGCGCGCGGTAGATCTCCGGGGCGAACGGGCCGAAGCCGTTCTTGTAGGGCTGGTTCTTGGCGGTGAGGCCCATCGTGAGGTTCGTGCGGCCGTGGTAGGCGTGGTCGAACGCGACGACGGCCTGCTTGCCCGTGTAGTGGCGGGCGATCTTGACCGCGTTCTCGACGGCCTCGGCGCCGGAGTTGAACAGGGCGCTGCGCTTGGCGAAGTCGCCGGGGGTGAGGCGGTTCAGCGCCTCGGCGACGTCGACGTAGGAGTCGTACGGAGCGACGGTGAAGCAGGTGTGGGTGAAGGCGGCGACCTGCGCGGTCACGGCGTCCACCACGCGCGGCGCGGCGTTGCCGACGCCGGTCACGGCGATGCCCGAGCCGAAGTCGATGAGGGAGTTGCCGTCCACGTCCACCAGGACGCCTCCGCCCGCCGCGACCGTGTACACGGGGATGGTGGTGCCGACGCCGGCGGCGACGGCCTGGGACTTGCGCTCCTGACGCTTGCGCGACTCGGGGCCGGGGATCGGGGTGACGAGCCGGCGCTCCTGCGGGAGCGAGGGTCCGCCGACGGGAGTGTCGATGGCGGTGTCGAGGATGGTCATGGTCGTAGCGTAGGTCGCGATGCGACAGCGGGAGTCGACAGCACGTACAATCGCTCCGCCGGGGATCGACACCCTGGCAGATGGAGTGACATGCCCGCCACCCTCACCCAGCTCCTGGCCCGGCCGGAGTTGGGTCTGCGCCTGCTGACCCCGCCGAGTGTCGGCGATCTGGACGCGCCGCTCGCCTGGGCGCACAGCTCAGACCTGCCCGACCCCACCCCGTTCCTCGCGGCCGGGCAGGTGCTGCTCGTAACCCAGCCGCCCGAGGATGCCGATCCCTACGTGCTTCGCCTCGTGGAGCGCGGCATCGCGGCGGTCGGCTTCGGCACGGAGGTGGTGCGGGACGGGACGCCCGCGCCGCTCATCGAGGCGTGCGCCGCGCACGGCCTCCCGCTGTTCGAGGTGCCCTACCGGACGCCGTTCATCGCCGTCGCCCGCTTCGTCGCCGACCGCGTCGCGGCCGACGCCTACGCGCGTAGCACCTGGGCCCTGCGCGCCTCGCGGGCCATCTCGCTCGCCGCGCTGCGCCCGGACGCGCTCGGCGCGATCCTCTCCGAGCTCTCGCGCCAGATCGAGCGGCCGGTCGCCCTGGTGGGCGCGGACGGCGCCGTGGCCCGCAGCCACCCGTCCGGCGCACTCGACGCGCAGGCCCGGCGGGCGCTGGCCGTCGCGGCCGAGCCGTTGCTGCGCAGCGGGCGCCGGGCGGCGGGGACGGTCGAGACGGAGGTCGGGCCGTTCGCGCTGCAGACACTCGGCGCGGCCGGACGCCTCCGCGGCGTGCTCGCCGTCGGCTCGGAAGGCCTCGACGCGGCGGCTCAACAGGTCGTCACGGGCGTCGTCGCCCTGGCCGGGCTCGCCCTCGAGCAGTCCCGGGCGGCGGATGCGGCTCGCGCGCGGCTGCGGACCGCGGTCTGGCGCGCACTGCTGGCCGGCGAGTCCGCGGTGGCCGCCTCCATCGCGGAGCCGGTGCTCGGGCCGCTGCCGGAGCCCCCGGTGCGCGTGGCCGTACTGCACGGCGCCGGGATCGCGGGAGCGGCGGATTGGCTGGAGACCAACGCCGAGGGCTTCTTCGCCCGGGACGGCCAGGAGCTGGTGCTGATCGGCGACGCCGACGACGAGTCGGCCGTCACGCTCGCCTCCCGCTTCGAGCTGCGCGGCGGCCAGTCCTCGGCGACCGGGCTGGACGCGCTGCCCGCGGCCGTCGCCCAGGCGCAGACCGCGGGAAACCGGTCTACGGGGGACGACCCGGTAGCGTCGTTCGACGACGTGGCGGCGGCAGGGATGCTCGCCCTCCTGCACACGCCCGACGCGCGGGCGGTGGCCGAGACCGCACTGCGTCCGCTGGTCGCGGCGGACCCGTCCCTCCCCGGCGTACTTCGCACCTGGCTCGACGCCGACGGCGTCTACGACGTGGCCGCCCGGCAGCTGGGGATGCACCGCCACACGCTCCGCGCCCGGGTCGCCGACGCCGAGCGCCTGCTCGGCCGCGACCTCAACTCCTTCGCCGCCCGCGCCGACCTCTACGCCGCCCTCCGAGCCACCGCCTGACCCCCTCCATCGAGTCCGCAAAGAGTGCCCGCCCGCACGGCGTGTCGCGTGCACTCTTCGCGGACTCGATGGGGGCGGTCGACGGTGAGGGGTGCAGTTGGCAAGAATAGGCGGATGAGCACACCGATTTCGGGGACACATTTCGGGCTGAGCGCGGGCGACTATCACGCGACGATCGCCTCCGTCGGCGCGACCCTGCGCACGCTGGAGTTCGACGGGCGGCCGCTGATCGTCCCGTTCGACGCCGACGAGGTGCGGCCCGCGTTCCGCGGCGCGACGCTCGCACCCTGGCCGAACCGCGTCGTCGACGGGCGCTACACCTTCGACGGCGTGGAGCAGCAGCTGGCCCTGACGGAGCCGAACCGCGGCCACGCGCTGCACGGTCTCGCCGCGTGGCTCGACTTCGAGCCGGTCGACCGCGCCGCCGATAGCGTCACCTTCGCCACGACCATCCAGGCGCAGGCCGGCTATCCCCACCGGGTGGAGGTGAGCGTGGCCTTCTCGCTCGACGAGGAGGGCCTGCACACGACCGTGACCGGCACCAACACGGGCACGAGCCGTGCGCCGTGGGGCACCGGTCCGCACCCGTACCTCGTGGCCGGCGAGGGCCGGGTCGACGACTGGACGCTGACCCTGCCCGCGGACGAGGTGCTGGCCGTCACCGAGGACCGGCTCATCCCGACCGGGCTCGAGGAGGTCGCGACCGCCGAGAGCGGCGTCTGGGACTTCCGCACGGCACGCCGCATCGGCGACACCTTCATCGACCACGCCTTCACCGGCCTGTCGCGCACCGCCGACGGCCTGGCGACCGTGCGCGTCACCGCCCCGACGGGCACCGGTGTCGAGCTGGTCTGGGGCGAGGACTGCCCCTGGGTGCAGGTCCACACGGCGGACCAGCCGGTCGCGGAGCTCGATCGCCTCGGCCTGGCCGTCGAGCCGATGACCTGCCCGCCGGACGCCTACAACTCGGGCACCGACCTGATCGTGCTCGAGCCCGGGGAGTCGGCGTCGGCGTCCTGGACCATCCGGGCCGTCTAGCAGGGCTGCCGCGAAAAAGAAGATGCGCGCGGCCTTCCACGACGGGCCGCGCGCATGCCGATGCTACGGGGACGCGCGCACCCCGCATCCTGTACAGGCTGTCGAAGAACCGGCCACCGGGTCGACGCGCCGTCGTTGCGCTACGCGTGCAGCCAGGCGAAGCCGTACGGCGCGAGCGCCCGGCCGTCCCACCCCTCGGCGAGCGCCCACTCGAACTCGCCGTCGAGCCGCACCTCGACGCGTTCGCCGGACAGGTTGTGGAGGGTGATCAGCCCATCCCGACGGAGCGCCAGGACGGCGGGGCAGCCGACGTCCACCGCCGTCCAGCCGCCGGCGACAGCGTTCGTCTCCCGCCGGATGCGTGCGATGCGCCGCACGAGCGCGAGCGTGGATCCCGCGTCGGCCTCCTGATGCCGAACGTTCACCGCGCCGACGCCGTAGGGTCCGTCGCACTGGGCGGGAAGCGTCAGCGGTGACGACTGCGCCGTGGTGAACCCGCCCCACGTCGAGTCGTCCCACTGCATCGTGATGCGCGCCGCGTCCCGTCCGTCGACGCTGAGGTCGTCCCCGACACCCAACTCCTGCCCCGCGAGGAGCATCGGCACGCCGGGCAGCGCGTGAAGCAGGCTGAGGGACAGCCGCACCCGCTCGGTCGGGTGGACCATCGGCGCCCAACCGCGCCGGATCCCCCGGCCGTAGAGCATCATCGACGGCTCGGGGGCGAAGTGCTCGAACGCCTCCCGCCGCTCCTCCTCTGTGAGCTGCTGCAGGTTGAGCTCGTCGGCGTTGTGCAGGAAGTTGAGCCGCGCCATCGGGGGGATGGTCGCGTCCAGCCGGCGCAGCGAGTCCAGGATCGGACCGGCCTCGCCACGCGAGAGGGCCAGCACGAGGGCGTTGTTCAGTGTGAAGTCGATGACCGCCTCGAACCGGCCGCCGTCGACGAGCGACGCCATGAGCTCCGGGGGCTCGTCCGCCTCCGCGAGGAGGGCGACATCGTGGCGCACCTCGCGCAGACGGGCGCGCAGCTCATCGAAGAAGCCAGCGTCCTCCACCTCCGTCCCGGGGCGTCCCTTGCGCTCGACGATTAGGAGAGCCGCATCGATGCGGAACCCGTCGACGCCGACGTCCAGCCAGAACGAGAGCACGCGGACCATCTCCTCGAACACATCCGGGTTGCTGGGATTGAGGTCCGGCTGGAACGCATAGAACTGGTGGTGATAATAGCGGCGGGCCCGTTCGTCGTACGTCCAGACCCCGTCCTCCTCGCCGGGGAACACGGGCTTGTCGCCGCGCTCGATCCGGTCGTCGTCGCTCCACACGAAGAACTGGCCGACGGCCCCGTCGGGGTCGTCCCGCGCGGCCTCGAACCACACGTGCCGGTCGGAGGTGTGGTGCAGCACGGCGTCGATCAGCACGCGCATCCCCAACTCGTGCGCACGCGCCAGGAACTCGCGGAACCCGTCCAGGTCGCCGAACCGCGCATCGATGGCGAGGTGGTCGTCCACGTCGTAGCCGTTGTCCCGGCGGGCGCTGGCGTAGAACGGCAGCAGCCAGATCCAGGTCACGCCGAGCGACGCGACATAGTCCAGGCGCTCGATGGCGCCCGCGAAGTCGCCGAAGCCGTCGCCGTCGCCGTCCGCGAACCGCGACAGGTCCAGCCCGTACACCAGCTCCCCCGGGTCGCCCGCCCAGCCGTTCTCCCATCCCCGTACGCGCTCGGTCACCTCCGCCATGACCCACACATACGCCGTCGGCCGAGGTCCGCCAGGGGTGGAATCAGGGGGTGCCGTGAGGCTGCGGCCGCAGTAGGGTGCCGCCATGTCCGCGACCCCACTCCCCTCCTCCGGCCGGTCGCCGCTCGACGGGCCGAAGACCTGCGACGCCAGCGGCATGATCGAGATCCACCGCCTGTTCCGGCACTCCTTCGATGAGGCACCGGCGCTGGTCGACGGCGTTGCCGAGGGCGACACCGCGCACGCCGCGGCCGTCGCCTCACAGCTCGCCATGCTGTCCACGGCACTGCACGGGCACCACGAAGGCGAGGACGCCCGGCTGTGGCCGGTGCTGGACGAGCGCGCGCCGTCGTGCGCCCTGCACGTCGAGCGGATGCGGGAGCAGCACGCCGCGATGCTCGTGCAGCTGAACGCGCTCGACGCCGCCCTCCCCGCCTGGCGCGAGCATCCCTCCACGGTGACGGCAGCACCGGTGCAGTCGGCGCTGGCCGGCATCCGCGCCGCGCTCACCGAGCACCTGCCCGACGAGGAGGCGAACATCGTCCCGCTGATGGAGCACACCATCACGAAGCAGGAGGTCGAGTGGTTCGCCGAGCACGGCCGGAAGTCGACCCCGAAGGGGCAGACCTGGTACATGCTGGGCGCCATCCTCGCCTCGCAGCCCGACGGCGGCGGCGACTGGCTGAAGAAGAACCTGCCCGGGCCGGTGCAGGTGATGTGGCGCTGGGTCGGGGCGCCGAAGTACCAGCGGTTCCGGGCGCAGGTGGAGGGCCGCGCGCGGTAGGCCGGCTGTGCTGAGGCCGCCGGTGCGCATCCCCTAGGGTGTGGATGTGGACGAGCAGGGGCGGGCGCCGGGGGTGCGCGAGGTGGCCGCTGCGGCCGGGGTCTCGCGCCAGACCGTCTCCCGCGTCCTCAACGACCACCCGAGCATCCGGCCGGAGACCCGGGAGCGGGTGCTCGCGGCGATGGAGCAGCTGAGCTTCCGGCCCAACCGCGCGGCGCGGATGCTGACGACGGCCCGTTCGCAGACGCTCGGGGTGCTGGTCGCGTCGCCGTCGTCGCTGTTCGGCCCGGCGTCCAGCATCGACGCGATCGAGAGGGCGGCGCGCGACGCGGGGTACTTCGTGACGGTGGCGCACGCCGTCTCGCTCGACACCGCGGCCGTTGAGGCGGCACTGGAGCAGCTGAGCGCCCAGGCCGTCGAGGGCGTCGTCGTGGTCGCGCCGCAGCAGCGCATCCAGGACGCGATGGACGCGGTGGCCCTGCGCGTCCCGTCGATCACCCTGCACGGTGCGGGCACCGCCGGCGACCACGGCGTGTTCGTCGATCAGCGGGAGGGGGCGCGGCTGGCCACCCGGTACCTGCTCGACCTGGGCCACACGCGGATCGCGCACCTGAGCGGACCTGGCGACTGGTCGGAGGCCCGGGCGCGGCGCGAGGGCTTCCTGCTGGAGATGGAGGCGGCGGGCGCCGACCCGGTGGTCTCGCGCGAGGGCGACTGGACCGCGGCCTCCGGGGCCGAGATCGGGGCCGAGCTGCTGGCGGATGCGGCGGTCACCGCGGTGTTCTCGTCCAACGACCAGATGGCGATCGGCGCGATGCACGCCGCGCGCGCGGCTGGGCGGAGGCTCCCCGACGACCTCGCGGTGGTCGGGTTCGACGACATCCCGGAGGCGGCCTTCCTCGCGCCGCCGCTGACGACCGTCCGGCAGGACTTCGGCGAGCTCGGCCGCCGCGCCGTCGCCCGGCTGGTCGCCGAGATCGAGGGACGGACGCTCGACTTCGACGCGCCCGTCGCGCCCGCGCTCGTGCGCCGCGCGTCCGCCTGATCCTGGCTTGACAGCCTGCGGCCGAGGTCGCGTATGATCCAATGTGACCGGTCACAACGACGTGAGGAGCACCATGACCACGCCGGATCCGCGCCAGCGCGACGCCATCGCCGCCGGACGCACCGCCCTCGGCATCGAGTTCGGCTCGACCCGCATCAAGGCCTGCCTGGTCGACGCCGACGACCCCGCGACCGTGCTCGCCGTCGGCTCCCACGAGTGGGAGAACACCTACCGCGACCGCCTCTGGACCTACGATCTCGACGAGGTCTGGTCCGGACTCCAGACCGCCTACGCCGACCTCCTCGCCGACGCCGAGCGCCGCCACGGCGTCCGCCCCGCGACCGTCGGCGCCATCGGCGTCTCGGCGATGATGCACGGCTACCTCGCCTTCGACGAGTCGGGCGAACTGCTCGTCCCGTTCCGCACCTGGCGCAACACCAACACCGGCCCGGCGGCGGCGGAGCTGACCGAGGCGTTCGGGGTCAACATCCCGCTGCGCTGGTCGATCGCCCACCTGCACCAGGCGGTGCGGGATGCCGAGCCGCACATCCCGCAGCTCGCGTCGTTCACCACCCTCGCCGGTTACGTGCACTGGCGGCTGACCGGGCGTCGCGTCCTCGGCGTCGGCGACGCATCGGGGATGTTCCCGATCGACCCGGCCACGCACACGTACGACACCGAGCTGCTGCGCCGCTACGCCGACCTCGGCACCGGCCTCGACCTCCCTGCTCTGCTCCCCGATGTGCTGGTCGCCGGGCAGCCGGCGGGCGAGCTCACCGCGGAGGGCGCGACCCTGCTCGACCCGTCCGGCGCGCTGCAGCCGGGCATCCCGTTCTGCCCGCCGGAGGGCGACGCGGGCACCGGGATGGTCGCGACCGCATCGGTCGCACCCCGCACCGGCAACGTCTCCGCCGGCACCAGCATCTTCGCGATGGTGGTGCTCGAGCAGCCGCTCGCCGCCGTCCACCACGAGCTCGACCTCGTCACCACGCCCGCCGGCGACCTCGTCGCGATGGTGCACTGCAACAACGGAGCGAGCGAGCTGGCGGGATGGGCGGGCCTCTTCGGGCGATTCGCCGAGGCCTCCGGCGCCCCGGTGTCGACGGACGCCGTCTACGAGACGCTGTTCCGCGAGGCGCTGGGCGGCGACGCCGACGGCGGCGGCCTCCTCGCCTACAACCACCTCGCCGGCGAGCCGATCGCCGGGCTCGCCGAAGGGCGTCCGCTGGTCGTGCGTACCCCGGACAGCCGGCTCACCCTCGCGAACTTCGCGCGCGTCCAGCTCTACAGCGTGTTCGGCACGCTGGCGCTCGGGATGCGCGTCCTCCACGAGGAGGGCGTGGCGCTCGACCGGATGTTCGCCCACGGCGGCATGTTCCGCACCGCCGGTGTCGCGCAGCGGTTCCTCGCCGGCGCGCTCGACGCGCCCGTGTCCGTCGCCGACACCGCGTCCGAGGGCGGCGCCTGGGGCATCGCAGTCCTCGCCGCCTACCTCCCCGCCGCGGCCGACGGGACCGCGCTGGACGCGTACCTCCAGCACCGCGTCTTCGGCGGCTTCGCCTTCGAGACGACCAACCCGCATCCCGACGATGTCTCCGGGTTCGCCCGGTACCTCGACCGCTACCAGGCGGGCCTGGCCGTCGAGCGCACCGCGATCGACGCCCTGCCCGTGGAAGGAGCCTCCGCATGACCGCCTTCGACACCGCCGTCCGCACCACTCGCGAGCAGGTGGCCGCGCTGCACGCCGAACTCGTCCGCTACGGCCTCGTCGTCTGGACGGGCGGCAACGTGTCCGGCCGCGTCCCGGGCGAGGACCTGTTCGTCATCAAGCCGAGCGGGGTCGACTACGACCACCTGACGCCGGAGAACATGATCCTCTGCACGCTCGACGGCGAGGTGGTCCCGGGCTCGCTCGGCAGCGACCGCTCGCCTTCGTCGGACACCGCGGCGCACGCCTACGTCTACCGCAACATGCCCGAGGTCGGCGGCGTCGTCCACACCCACTCCACCTACGCCACGGCGTGGGCGGCCCGTGCGGAGCCCATCCCGTGCGTGATCACCGCGATGGCGGACGAGTTCGGCGGCGACATCCCCGTCGGTCCGTTCGCGATCATCGGCGACGACTCCATCGGCCGCGGCATCGTGCAGACCCTCACCGGCCACCGCAGCCGCGCGGTGCTGATGCAGAACCATGGCGTGTTCACCATCGGCCGGGATGCGCGCGACGCCGTCAAGGCCGCCGTCATGGCCGAGGACGTCGCCCGCACCGTCCACCTCGCCCGCCAGGGCGGTCCGCTCGTCGCCATCCCGCAGGAGTCGATCGACCGACTCTTCGACCGCTACCAGAACGTCTACGGACAGTCCCCGGAAGGATCCCTCTCCTGATGCCGAAGCTCACCACCTCCCTCGACGGTTACGAAGTCTGGTTCCTCACCGGCAGCCAGCACCTGTACGGGCCGGAAACGCTCGCGCAGGTCGCCGACCAGTCGCGTGCCATCGCCGACCAGCTCGGCGCCGCCGCCGACGTGCCGGTGCGCGTGGTCTGGAAGCCGGTGCTGACCGACTCCGACGCGATCCGCCGCACGATGCTGGAGGCCAACGCCGACGACGCCGTGATCGGCCTGGTCGCCTGGATGCACACCTTCAGCCCCGCGAAGATGTGGATCGCGGGCCTCGACGCGCTGCAGAAGCCGCTCCTCCACTTCCACACCCAGGCGAACGTCGAGCTGCCGTGGGGCGAGATCGACTTCGACTTCATGAACCTCAACCAGGCGGCGCACGGCGACCGCGAGTTCGGCTACATCCAGACCCGGCTCGCCGTGCCGCGCACGACCGTCGTCGGCCACGTGTCGAACCCGACGGTGACCGCCCGCATCGGCACGTGGATGCGCGCTGCGGCCGGCTGGGCGGCCACCCGCTCCCTGAAGCTGGCGCGCTTCGGCGACAACATGCGGTTCGTCGCGGTCACGGAAGGCGACAAGACGGAGGCGGAGCTCGTCTTCGGCGTGCAGGTGAACACCTGGGGCGTCAACGACCTCGCCGAGGCGGTCGCCTCC
Source organism: Leifsonia sp. NPDC077715 (assembly GCF_040686855.1). NCBI lineage: Bacteria > Bacillati > Actinomycetota > Actinomycetes > Micrococcales > Microbacteriaceae > Leifsonia > Leifsonia sp. NPDC077715. The sequence goes on along the minus strand of NZ_JBFBOG010000002.1, from coordinate 781,463 downwards.
GCGTCCGACTCGGACGTGGACGCGCTGATCGCCGAGTACGAGGAGCTGTACGACGTGGTGCCGGAGCTGCGCCGCGGCGGCGAGCGCCACCAGTCGCTGCGGGACGGCGCCGCGATCGAGCTGGGCCTGCGGTCGTTCCTGGAGGAGGGCGGCTTCGGAGCCTTCACGACCAGCTTCGAAGACCTCGGCGCGCTGAAGCAGCTGCCCGGTCTCGCGGTGCAGCGGCTCATGGCCGAGGGCTACGGCTTCGGCGCCGAGGGCGACTGGAAGACCGCGATCCTGGTGCGCGCGGCCAACGTGATGGGTGCCGGGCTGCCGGGCGGCGCCTCCCTCATGGAGGACTACACCTACGACCTCACGCCGGGCGACGAGCGCATCCTGGGCGCCCACATGCTGGAGGTCTCGCCGTCGCTCACGAGCGCCCGGCCGACGCTGGAGGTGCACCCGCTCGGGATCGGCGGAAAGGACGACCCGGTGCGTCTGGTCTTCACCGCCGACCCGGGTCCCGCGGTCGTCGTCGCCCTGTCGGACATGCGCGACCGGTTCCGCCTGGTCGCGAACGTCGTGGAGGTGGTCGAGCCGACCGCTCCCCTGCCGAAGCTCCCGGTCGGCCGCGCGGTGTGGAAGCCGGCGCCGGACTTCACGACCTCCGCGACCGCGTGGCTGGAGGCCGGCGCGGCGCACCACACCGTGATGAGCACCGCCGTCGGCGTGGAGGCGTTCGCGGACTTCGCCCGCCTCGCCCGCACTGAGCTCCTGGTCATCGACGACTCCACCACGCTCCGCGACTTCGCCCGCGAGCTCGACTGGAACGCCGCCTACTACCGCCTCGCCCGCGGGATCTGACCCAGCCTCCTGGCCGCCGGTTGTCATCGGTATCGGCGGCCAGGAACCCATCCCTCACCGCCCGCTGCGCCGGCGAGTGGTGAGCAGATGTCGCCACTCGGGCCGAATGGGAGCCACGACTCACCACTCATCGCTCGGCGACGGCGGAGCGCGAGCCAGGTCAGGAGTTCACGCGGATGATCTCGTGCTGGTAGGGGGCGATCACGTCTCCCGAGATGCGCAGGTCCAGGACGAGGAAGGGGCGCTCGGCGACGGGGCGTGATGCCCAGTCGGCCAGCACCTCGAGGTCGTCGGGGGTGCGGACGACGACCCCGTCGGCGCCGACCGACCGGCCGAGCGCCGCGAAGTCGACCTCGGGGATCCGCATCGGACCCTGCGCCAGTCCCTTCAGCCCGTACAGGTTCACCTCGGCGCCGTAGGCCGCGTCGTTCCAGACGACGGCGAGGCCGCGTCCCCCCGCGACCCGGACCGCCGACTCCAGGTCGGCCAGCGCCATCAGGCCGCCGCCGTCGCCGGTCGTCAGCACGATGGTCGACTCGGGATGCGCGAGCGCGGCGCCCGGGACGCTGGGCCAGCCGAGCCCGATCGACTGGTACGCCGTGCCGACCATGATCATGCGGTCCGGGGACGCCACCGGCCAGTACATGTTCGCCCAGCCGATGAAGTGCCCGCCGTCGGAGACGACCACGCGGTCTTCGGGCAGCAGCTCGCCGATGCGGGCGGCCGCCGTGCGCGGGTCCAGCCGGCCGTCGGCCGCGAGTCCGTCGCCGACGTGATACTGCCGGGCGGCCGTCACGTCCACCGACTCCCGCCACCCCGATGGCTGCGCGCCAGCGTCCGCGAGCGACGACACCAGCGCCTCCGCGATGAGCCGCGCATCCCCGCGCAGATAGGAGCCGACGTGCGGATGGGTCGCCGCCTGCCGCGTGTCGACCTGGATGACGCGCGTTCCCGGCGCGAACAGCTCGCCGAACCGCATCGTGAACTGGTTGAGCGATGCCCCGAAGACGACCGCCACGTCGGCGGACCGGATCAGGTCCATCGCGCTCTCGGCGCCGAATCCGCCGGTCACACCGAGGTCGTACCGCTCATCGGGGAACACGCCTCGCCCGAGCGCGGTGGACGCGGTGAGCGCGCCGGTCGCGTCCGCGAGCGCGCCGAGCGCGGGGCCGGCGCCCGCGAGCCATGCCCCGCGCCCAGCGAGGAGCAGCGGACGGGATGCCCCGGCGAGCGCGGCCGCAGCGTCTGCGACGGCGGCCTGGGCGAAGGCGTCGCCGGGCGCGCTCGGCCCGGGCAGCACGGGCTCCGGCGCCTCCGGGATCGGCCCGGCATCCCGGGTCGCGACGTCGTACGGGATCGCCAGCACGGTCGGCACCCGATAGGTCAGCGCATGCTCGACGGCGATGGCCGTCGTCGCCGCGGCGTCCGCACGCCCGACGGTGTACGTGCGCGCGCCGACCGCGGCCGCGAGCGCGATCTGGTCGACGTCCCACGGCCGTGGCCCCGAGGTGGGCTCGTCGCCCACGACGAGGATGAGCGGGATGTGCGCCTGCACCGCCTCGGCGAGCGCCGTCAGCGTGTTGGTGAAGCCCGCGCCGTAGGTCGCGGTCGCCGCGGCGAGGCGGCCGGAGGCGCGGAAGTACGCGTCCGCGGCGACGACCGCGCCGGCCTCGTGGCGCATGGCGCAGTACTCGCCGCCGCGCTGTCGCTCCAGTGCATCCAGGAAGTGGGCGTTGCCGTTGCCCATCACACCGAAGACGTGGTCGACGTGACGGGCGAGGGTGGCGGCGACGTGGGCGGAGACGGAGGGCATGGCGGAGCCTTTCGAGACGACGGAGGGACGACTTCCGTATATGTCTCGCCACCGCGGCTCAGCGGGTGCTTCGTGCCCATTTTTCGAGCACCGGCGATCAGGCGCCGGACGCGACCATATTATCCGCGCGGAGTCGACCGGGCGAAGTCCAGCAGACGCTGCTGGGCCACCGCATAGGAGGTCGCCGACGGCACCTCCCGCCGCTCGCGCAGCGCCTCGGCCACGTCCACCGCCGCGTCGATGGCCACCCGATACGGCAGCGACCCGGTGCTGACCCGTCGCACACCGAGACTTTGGAGATCATCGAGGCTGAGTCCCGGCACGACGAGCACGTTCAACGGAAGCGGGATGGCGGCGGCGAGGTCCGCGATCGTCGACGGATCGGTCACTCCCGGCACGAAGATGCCGTCGGCGCCGGCGTCCGCGTACCGCTTCGCGCGCTCGACGACGGCATCCACGGTGTCGTCCTCGTGGAACCAGTACGCGTCCGCGCGCGCGTTGACGAACACGTCGGGTGCGGCCGCACGGATGGCCGCGATCTTGGCCGCCGGGATGGCGGGATCGACCAGACGGCCTCCCGCCGAGTCCTCGAGATTGACGCCGTCGGCGCCGAGGGATGCGACGAGGTCGGCGACTTCGGCCGGGTCGTCGCTGAAGCCGTCCTCGATGTCGGCGGTGATGTACGCCGGGAGCGGGGCGATCGCCCGCACCAGCGCGACCGTCGCATCCCGGCTCGCGCCCTCGGCGTCCGGACGCCCACCGGACGCGTTGACGCCGAAGCTCGTCGTCCCGATCGCGGGGAACCCCGCTGCGGCGAAGGCGAGCGCCGACCCGACATCCCAGGCGTTGGGCAGCAGCAGCGGCTCGTCGGCGAAGTGCAGCTCGCGGAACGTCATGGCGCCCCCTTCCGATCGGAGAGTAGCCCCGGCAGGATCGCCGGGGCCACCCCGATCGGGTCAGTTCCCGACCGACCGCCGCTTGTTGTAGACGTCGAACGCCACGGCCGCCAGCAGCACCAGGCCCTTGATGAGCAGCTGGTAGTCGCTGTCGATGCCGAGGATCGACATGCCGTTGTTGAGCACGCCGATGATCAGACCACCGATGATCGCGCCGGTCACCGTGCCGATGCCGCCCGTGACCGCCGCGCCTCCGATGAACACCGCGGAGATCGCATCCAGCTCGAAGCCGTTTCCCGCGCTCGGACTGGCGAGGTTGAGGCCTGCGGTGAAGACGAGTCCCGCGACCGCCGAGAGCACGCCCATGTTGACGAACAGCAGGAACGTCACGCGCTTGGTCTTGACGCCCGACAGCGCTGCCGCCTGCAGGTTGCCGCCGATCGCGTAGATGTGACGGCCGAACACCGACCTGTTCATCACCGCCGAGTACGCCACCACCAGCACGGCGAGGATGATCAGCACGATCGGTGTGCCGTTGTAGCTCGCGAGCAGCAGCGTCATCACGAGCACCAGCGCCACGAGGAAGACGAGCTTCACGATGAACCACCACAGCGGCTCGTCCTCGAGGTCGTACTTGCGGCGCACGGCGCGCTGACGGATGGATGTGTACAGGATCGCAGCGCTGGCCAGCAGGCCGAGGATCATCGTCAGCGGTTCGTACCCGGTCGTCCCGAAGGCCGGCAGGAAGCCCGAGCCGATCGCTCGGAACTCCTTCGGGAAGAAGGAGATCTGCTGGTTGCCCAGCGCGATCTGGGCCGCGCCGCGGAACGCGAGCATGCCCGCCAGCGTCACGATGAACGCCGGGATGCCGAAGTACGCGATCCAGAACCCCTGCCAGGCGCCGACCAGGGCGCCGAGCACGAGGCAGAAGAACACAGCGAGCGGCCACGGCAGGTGCCAGTTCGAGATGAACACGCCGGCCATCGCCCCGATGAAGGCGACCACGCTGCCCACCGACAGGTCGATGTGGCCCGCGATGATCACCATGACCATGCCGATCGCCAGGATCAGGATGTAGCTGTTCTGCACGATCAGGTTCGACACGTTGATCGGCGCCAGCGTGATCCCGCTCGTCGCGATCTGGAAGAAGACCACGATCGCGATCAGCGTGATGAACAGCCCGATCTGACGCAGCTGCCCGGCCAGGTAGTTGAGTGCTTTGGTGAGCGGTTTCATGCGTTGTTCTTCTCGCGTTCCTTGGTCATGAATTGCATGAGGTATTCGGCCGTCGCCTTCTCGCGCGGCACGTCGGCGGTGATCCGGCCCTCGCTGAGCGTGTAGATGCGGTCGCAGATGCCGAGCAGTTCCGGCAGCTCGGAGGAGATGACGACGATGCCCTTCCCCTGGTCGGCGAGCCGGTCGATGATCGTGTAGATCTCGTACTTCGCCCCCACGTCGATGCCGCGGGTGGGCTCGTCGAGGATCAGCACCTCCGGGTCGGAGTACATCCACTTCGACAGCACGACCTTCTGCTGGTTGCCGCCGGAGAGCTTGCCGGTCAGCGCCAGGACGTTCGGCGTCTTGATGTTCATCGAGCGGCGGTACTCCTCCGCGACCAGCGACTCGCGCTGCTCGTTGACGAACTTGAACCAGTTGACGAGCTTGTCGAGCGCCGCGATCGAGATGTTGCGCTGGATGTTGTCGATCAGGTTCAGGCCGAAGCGCTTGCGATCCTCGGTCGAGTAGGCGATGCCGTTCTCGATCGCCTTCGACACCGTGCTCACCGAGATCGGCTTGCCGCGCTTGTAGACCTGCCCGCTGATCCCGACGCCGTAGCTGCGGCCGAAGATGCTCATGGCGAGCTCCGTGCGCCCGGCGCCCATGAGCCCGGCGATGCCGACGATCTCGCCCGCGCGGACGGTGAAGCTCACGTCGTCGACCACCTTGCGCGTGCGGTCGAGGGGATGGTGCACGGTCCAGTTCTCGACGCGCAGCAGCTCCTCGCCGATGTGCGGCACGTGGTCCGGGAAGCGGCTGGCCACATCCCGGCCGACCATGCCCTTGATGATGCGCTCCTCGCTGGCGTCCTTCCCCATCTCCAGCGTCTCGATCGTGCGGCCGTCGCGGATGATGGTCACCCGGTCGGCGATCGCCTTGATCTCGTTGAGCTTGTGGCTGATGATGATCGCCGTCATACCGTGGGACTGCAGCTGACGGATGAGCTCCAGCAGGTGCGCGGAGTCGTCGTCGTTGAGCGCCGCCGTGGGCTCGTCGAGGATGAGGATCTTCACCGACTTCGACAGCGCCTTCGCGATCTCCACGAGCTGCTGCTTGCCGACCCCGATGTCCTTGATCTTGGTGATCGGGTTCTCGTGCAGGCCGACGCGGGCGAGCAGCTTCGCGGCGTCCAGGTTGGTCTCGTTCCAGTCGATGAAACCGCGCTTCTGACGCTCGTTGCCGAGGTAGATGTTCTCGGCGATCGACAGGTACGGCGACAGCGCCAGCTCCTGGTGGATGATGCCGATGCCGGCCGCCTCCGAGTCGTTGATCGACCGGAACTCGACGGGCTCGCCGTTCATGACGATCTCGCCCTCGAAGGTGCCGTGGGGGTACACCCCCGACAGCACCTTCATCAGCGTGGACTTGCCGGCGCCGTTCTCCCCGCAGATCGCGTGGACGGAACCCTCCTCGACGCTGATCGACACATCCTGGAGCGCTTTGACTCCGGGGAAGGACTTCGAGATGTTGCGCATCTCGAGAATCGTGTTGGCCATGGTCTCCCTTGCCTGATCGTGCGAGGTCCGGGCGGACGCGCCGCAGCGCGCCCGCCCGGACCGTCGGCCGGCCTTACTGCAGGTCGGATTCCTTGTAGTAGCCGCTGTCGACCAGGATCTCCTTGTAGTTGTCCTTGGTCACGACCACCGGCTGGAACAGGTAGCTCGGGACGACCTTGACCTTGTTGTCGTAGCTCTTGGTGTCGTTCACCTCGGGCTTCTTGCCGGAGAGCAGGTCGTTCGCCATCTTGGCGGCCTCGTTCGCGAGCTTGCGGGTGTCCTTGTAGATGGTGGAGTACTGCGTGCCCGCGATGATCTGCTTCACGCTGGCGACCTCGGCGTCCTGACCGGTGATGATCGGGAGCTGCTTGCCGCCCTGGCCGTAGCCGGCGCCCTCGAGAGCGCTCAGGATGCCGTCGGAGAGCCCGTCGTAGGGCGAGAGGACGCCCTGCACGGTGGCGCCGGTCGAGTACGACTTGGCGACGAGGTCCTGCATGCGAGCCTTCGCGGTCGCCGGGTCCCAGCGCAGGATGGCGACCTGGTTGAAGTTGGTTTGGCCGCTCTTGACGACCAGCGTCCCGTCGGAGATGTACGGCTTCAGCGTGTCCATCGCGCCGTTGTAGAAGAACGTCGCGTTGTTGTCGTCGGGGCTGCCGGCGAACACCTCGATGTTGAACGGGCCCTTCTTGCCGGTCTTCTTGCCATCCGCGTCGAGGACGCCGAGGCCGGTGAGCAGCGAGTTGGCCTGGTAGACCCCGACCTTGTAGTTGTCGAACGAGACGTAGTAGTCGACGTTCTTGTCGCCGGTGAGGAGCCGGTCGTACGAGATGACCTTGATGCCGGCCTTCGCAGCGGCGTCGAGCTGGTCGGTGAGCGAGCCGCCGTCGATCGACGCGATGATCAGGACCTTGGCGCCCTTGGTGATCATCGTGTTGACCTGCTGGACCTGGGTGGGGATGTCGTTGTTGGCGTACTCGAGGTCGACCTTGTAGCCGTTCTTCTGGAGGTCCGACTTGACGGCGTTGCCGTCCGCGATCCAGCGCTCCGACACCTTGGTCGGCATGGCGACGCCGACGAGGGCGCCCTTGTTGTCCGAGCTCGAGTCCGAACCGCCTCCGCGGCCTCCCGAGCATGCGGCCAGTGCGACGGCGACGCCGAGTGCGACGGCGGCGAGTCCGACTTTCCTGATCTTCACTGTGATTCCCTTCGAGCGGTGAGGCGACCGGTGCGCCCGATGCGCACGGGCTCGCCGGGCTCGGAACTGGCACGCGCTGCGCGATCAGCCTGCGACGGGACAGTGCAGCAGCCGTCGCGACCGTGCGATCCGGCTGTTGTCATGTGGCGACTCCCTCGTCGTATGCTGGTCCGTACGCGATATATGTGACCGGTCCCAGAACGGGTTAGACGCTATGACCCGAAGCGGTGGCCAGTCAAGTCATTCGCGGAAAAATATGATGAGCACGTTCGCGAGCGGCATCGGTGCCGCTCCCGCCCGACGAGACAGGATCCATGGACGAGCACGGACCCGAGGCAGAGCGCGCGCTCTCGATCCGGGACATCGCACGGCTGGCCGGGGTGTCCCGGCAGACGGTGTCGCGCGTGCTCAACGGCGAGCGCTACATCAAGCCGTCCACCGAGGCGCAGGTCCGCAAGGTCATCGACGAGCACGGCTGGCGGCCGAACAGCGCGGCGCGCGCCCTGGCGACCGCGCGGTCGAAGACCATCGGCGTGCTCGTCTCCGGCCGCTCCCACTACGGGCCGTTCAGCGCCGCCGCGGCGATCGACGAGGCGGCCCGGGCGCGCGGGTACGCCATCCTGTCGGCGACGCTCGCCCGCGAGGACGACGGGACGATGTCCGAGGCCCTGGACGCCTTCGCCGCCCAAGGGGTCGAAGGCGTCGTCGTGATCGCACCCCAGCAGCGGGCGCACGAGGCGCTGCAGCGGGTGGCGGTGCGCATCCCGTTCGTCAGCCTCCACTGGAGGGACCCGGGCGACGGCCGGGTCGCGGCCTTCGACCAGGAGGCGGGAGCGCGCCTGGCGACGCAGCACCTGATCGAGCTCGGGCACACCCGGATCGTGCACCTCGCGGGCCCGCAGGACTGGAGCGAGGCGGAGGACCGCATGCGCGGCTTCCTGGCGTCCCTCGACGAGCACGACCTGCCGGTGACGGCGCCGATGCTGGGCGACTGGACGGCCGACCTCGGCTACGAGATCGGCCTCAAGATCCTCGACCACCCGGACGTCACGGCGGTCTTCGCCTCCAACGACCAGATGGCGCTGGGCCTGCTGCATGCGGCGGCGGATCTGGGGCTGTCGGTGCCGGAGGACGTCAGCATCGTCGGCTTCGACGACATCCCGGAGGCCAAGCACTACGACCCGCCCCTCACCACGATCCGCCAGGACTTCAGCTGGCTCGGCGCGCGCGCGATCGACGTGCTGCTGGCGCAGATCGAAGGAGACGCGGACGGGCCGGCGCCGGAGTTCCCGGTGCCGCAGCTGGTGGTGCGGAAGAGCACGGGGCCGCCGCGGGTGGCGGGGTGAGGGGTGTCCTCGTTTCGCCGAGCGAATACGGCCCGCGGCACGACCCGTCACCCTCGCATACCGCGGGCTGACTTCGTGGTACAACCGTTATCGCCTACCCCGAAACGCTCTGCCCTATCCCGAGGAACCCGATGAGCGACACACCCTGGCGCGCCGCGTTCGTGCACCCGCAGCACCCGTGGCGCGACTTCGAGCACCACTTCGACCCGCGCGAGTTCCCGCCGGCCAGCATCCGACGGCCGAGCTCGCTGGCCGGCATGCCGGCCTTCGACGTCTACCTGTTGAGCGATTCCGAGCCGTGGCCCGCCGCGTCGACGTTCACCTATACGCAGACGATCGTCGGCGACCTGCACGACCACATCCCGCCCGAGTACTCCCTCGACATGGATGCGGCGACCGCGCAGACCACCGTCACGCCGGCCGGCCCGCAGCCGGGCGCCGCCACCGCCCGGCCGGCGGCCGGCTAGGAGAGACGGTCCTTGTCTGTAGCAGGTGACCGGCGACGGAAGCTAGTCGATCGTGCCGAGCCGGCTGTGAGGGCTCGATTCGCATCGCGCGGCGTGGCCGCCATCCGCTTCGTCGGTGCGTTTCCGGACCTCCCCGGTGTGGCGGTGTGGCTGTGCACGACCACGGACGCGGAACGCGATGACCTGCGAGCTGACCCCGCCCTCCCTGAGGGCGTTCGCGACGTGTTGAGGGAGGTCGGCTTCTCCCCGATCGACGTGGCCAGTAGCGGGGTCGTCGTGGAGTCCCAGCAGACCGTCGACCGCGAATACGACGGCAGCTGGTTCCTTGCCATGCGCTGATCTGTCTCAGCCCCGGTAGGTCGTCCGCCCGGCGACGATGGTCTCCACCACCGTCGCCCGCAGCAGCGCCGACGGCTCCGCCGCGAACACGTCCGCGTCGAGCACCGCCACGTCGGCGGCGAAACCTGGCGCGATCCGTCCGCGCCAGTCGCCGTCGCCGACCGATGCCGCCGCATCCCGGGTCGCGTGCCCGATCGCGCGGTCGAGCGGCAGCGCGAACCAGGGCTGCACCGCGGGCACCGACGGGTCGAGCGCGGAGGCGCGCGTGGAGGCGACGTACATGTTCGCCAGCGCGTGGTGCGGTGCCGTCGGCGAGTCGGTGGAGAAGGCGAGCAGCGCTCCGGCGTCCTCGTATTCGGGCCACGGGAAGGCACGGTCCACGCGGTCGTCTCCGAGCATCGCGACCCAGTTGTCGAAGATCGCCGGGTCGGAGTGCACGGGCTGCATGGACGCGGTCACGCCGAGCCGCGCCATCCGCTCGGCCGTGCCCGGCGCCGCGTATTCGAGGTGTTCGATCCGGTGGCGACGAGGGTGGTCGCCGTTCTCGGCGACGGCGTGCTCGATCGCGTCGAGCGCGAGCTGGCTCGCGTAGTCGCCGATAGCGTGCATCGCGATCTGCAGACCGGCCGCGTCGGCGGCGGCCACCACCGGCTGCAGCCGCTCGAGGGGCCAGATCGGAGCGGCGTTCGTTCCGTTCGCGTACGGGTGCCGCATCGCCGCGGTGCAGGCGTCGATGACGCCGTCCAGGATGAGCTTGATGCCGACCACCCGCAGCCAGGGGCTCGACGGCTCCGCCGCGCGGCGCACAGCCTCGGCCACCTGGGCGAGGTTCGCCTCGTCGTCGCCGGTGTTCGTGATCAGCCAGTGCGCGGCGACGCGGAGTGGCAGCTCTCCCCCGCGACGCTCCTGCGCCCGTTGGAGGGCAGCGAGCCCGTACTCGTCGAACGCCATGTCGACCGCACCGGTGACGCCGGTGGCGGCATAGGCGGCGAGCGTGCGCTCGATGTCCGCGTCGCGGTCGTCGTCGGTCGTCGCCTCGTCGCGCTGCGCCCACGCGTACTGGGTCGCCGCGGTCTCCAGCAGTAGGCCGGTGGGCTCGCCGTCGGCGTCCTTCACGATCTCTCCGCCGATCGGGTCGGGGGTGTCGCGGGTGATCCCGAGCTCCGCCAGCGCCGCCGTGTTGACCCAGCAGGAGTGGTAGTCGTTCGCGTCCAGGTACACCGGGATGTCCCCGACCGCGGCGTCGATCATCGCCGCGGTCGGGACACCTCCAGGAACCGCGTCGAACAACCACCCGCGGCCGCGCAGGACCGTCGCCGACGGGTCGTCCGCGCGCGCCTCCCGCAGCATCCGCTGGATGTCGTCGAGGCTGCGCGCCTCCGTCAAGTAGACCTGGCCCAGCGCCGCGCCCATCATCAGCAGGTGCGTGTGGGCATCCGTGAAGCCGGGCAGCACGAGCCTGCCCTCGAGGTCGACGACGCGGTCGGCGGCGGGCGGCTCGTCGCCGTCACGGCCGACCCAGACGATCCGGTCGCCCGACACGGCGAACGCCGTGGCCCACGCACGCTCGGGATCGGCGTCGGCGGTGAAGACGCGGCCGCCGCGGTACAGGGTGATGGGGTCGGTCACAGCCGTCCCTCCTTCCCGAGCCGTGTGCGGCTCAGCAGTGCGTAGACGAGGGCGGCGACGATCATCCCGACCGGCACCGAGAGGTCGACGTGGCCGAGCGCCTGGCCGATGGCCCCGGTCCACACGTCGGTGGACAGGCAGAGCGCGGTCGCCAGGCCGCCCAGCAGCAGGGCGGAGATGCCCGGGATGCTCCAGCCGCCGGCGTACCAGAACCGCCCGCCACGGCGGTCGTCGAAGAGGTCGGCGCCGTCGTAGACGTACCTGCGGCGCAGTACGTCGACGACGTAGATCGCCATGGCCGGCCCCGAGACGATGACCAGGAACTGCAGCAGCAGGTTCGCCGCCTCGAGCAGGCTCGACGACAGCACGAGGTAGATGGTGAGCGCGGTGCCTACCAGCCCGACGATGATCGCGGCCGGGATGCGCTTCAGCCGCAGGCCGATTGCCTGCAGCGACATGCTCGACGAGTACGCCGTCATCGCGTTGAGCGCGATCGTGTTCACGATCACGCCGATCACCAGCAGGGGTCCGACCCAACCGGGCAGCAGGTCGAACAGCGCCACGTCGATCCCCGCGTCGAACGCGCTCGCCTTCAGACCGGTGGCGAGGAGCACGCCCATGGCCGTGAACACGATGAACGGCACGGCCCCGCCGAGCGCTGTCGCGGCCGTGATGTGCGACGGCTTGGTCGACCGCGGCAGGTAGCGGGCGATGTCCGGGCTGTTGATGAACGACAGCGGCGTGGAGGCGAGGATCGTGAAGCCGACCGTGATCGCCGACCACAGGGGCACGCCGCCCAGCGGATCCGGTGCGCGGTAACCCCAGTCCACCGTCGGCAGGATGAACGCCGAAACCAACAGGAAGATCGCGAACAGCACGATCGCCATCGCCGGGTAGATCCGCAGGATCAGCCCGTGCCCGAAGATCGCGACCACGATGGTGACCGCCGAGACGACGATGGTGACGCCGATCGGCACCCATACCGGGTCGTCGAGACCCATGCGTCGCAGCAGGTCGGCGCCCATGAAGCTCGACGCCAGCCAGGTCAGCGACAGGAACACGGCGCCGATGAACCAGCCGACGAAGGCGACGAAGAGCTTGTTGCCGACGATGCCGTACATCGCCCGCGTCACGACCGACCCGGACGTGCCGGCGGCCGGGCCGCTCCCCGCGATCAGGCCGGGGAAGATCCACAGCAGCGACGCGGCGACGATCACCAGGAACGCCTGCCAGATCTCGAGCCCGAGCAGGATGAGCGTCGCGCCGATGGTGAAGTTCAGGATGCTGACGCCGGGCGCGGCCCAGACGAAGAACAGATCCCGTGCGCGGCCGTGCCGCTCGCTGTCGCCGATGACCTCGATCCCTCGGGTCTCGGGCTGGGTGGAGGCATCCACGAAGTGGTCGGTGCCGGTCCGGGCTTCGGACATGGGTTCCTCTCCTGCCAGCAGCTCCATCGCTGTTGGTCATATGCCCAATAGGTTGTTGGTCGCTTATTCAATAGCATGGGGTCCCATGGAGTCAAGAGCGCCTTCACCCCGGGTCCGCAAACAGCCGGAGGAGCGCCGGGAGGAGATCCTCTCGGCCGCCGCGTCCATCGCGCTCGATGAAGGCCTCGAGCGGATCACGCTGCGCGCGGTGGCCACCCGGCTCGGCGTGCGGCCCGGCCTGATCTCGCACTACTTCCCCGCCGCGGAAGACCTCGTCGATGAGGCCTTCGCGCGCGCGGCGACCATCGAGCGCGAGCGGTTCTTCCCGACCGAGGGCACCCCGGTCGAGCGGCTGGCGCACTTCATCGGCCACATCCAGACCGGCGCCTCCCTCCCCCTGGCCCGCCTGTGGCTGAACGCCCGCCACCTCTCCCGCTTCACCCCGTCGCTTGACGCGACCCTCACCGAGCAGGACCAGCTCGACCGCGCGCGCCTGCGCGCCATCATCGAGGACGGCATCCAGTCCGGCGACTTCGCAGCCGTGGACCCGGAGGCCGCGAGCATCCGCATCCTGATGGCCGTCGACGGCGGCGGCTCGTACGTGAACAGCACCGGCGACCTCACCCACCCCGCCCACGTGCGTTTCGTCTCCGACGTCGCCGAGTGGACGCTCGGCCTCCCACCCGGGACCCTCGCCGCCAGCATCTAGTGGTCGCAACACGCCGTTACGGCCAGTGCCATAACGGCGTGTTGCGACCAGTAGATGAGGCCGGGCGCGCCACGTGTTACGATACGGAACGTGTCGTATTCAAAGAGTGCCGGCCGGCCGCGGGATGCGGAGCGGGAGGCGGCGATCCTCGCCGCCGTCAACGCGCTGCTCACCGAGCGCGGCTACGACGGCGTGACGTTCGAGGAGGTGGCCCGGCGCGCCGGCGCCTCCAAGCCGACGCTGTACCGCCGCTGGAAGACCAAGCGGGACATGGTCGTCGCCGCTCTCAAAGCGGGTCCCGCCCGCCGCGAGGGTCCGGATGAGATCGACACCGGATCTCTGCGCGGCGACCTGCTCGCCCTCTGCAACCGGCTCCTCACCACCATGCAGTCGACCGACGGCCACACGGCGCTCGCTCTGCTGCAGGCCGGGTTCGAGGATCCGGAGCTCGGCGACGCGATCGAGCACAGCGTCGGCCCGACCGGCGGACGGCTCCCCGCCTCCGTGATCGCGGCCGCGGCGGCGCGCGGCGAGCTGCCAGGGGGCGTCGACCCGTTCCCCTTCGAGGAGATCACCGGCAGCCTCCTGCTGCTCCGCCGGCTCAACGGCCTGGAGACCACCGACGCGTACCTGGAGGCACTGGTCGACACCATCCTGATCCCCGCACTCCGCGCGACCGCCGGCCGCGCCGGCGCGCTCCCGCTCGGCATCTTCTCGGGCCATCCCGCCCCCGCCGAACCCACCGACCCCGATCCGGAAGGACTCCCCCGATGACCACCATCGACGGCTTCGACTACCGCACCATCCCCGGCAGCGGCGGCGTGCCGCTCAACGTCGCCCACGGCGGCCACGGCCCCGCCGTGATACTGCTGCACGGCTTCCCGCAGACCCACGTCATGTGGAGCGAGGTCGCCCGGCGGCTCGCCGACGACCACACCGTGATCGTGCCCGATCTGCGCGGTTACGGCCGGAGCGGGAAGCCGGAGGAGGACGGCCCCGAGACCTACTCCAAGCGGACGATGGGCGACGACGTGGTGGCGGTCGCGACCGCGCTGGGCCACGATCGGTTCGGCCTGGTCGGTCACGACCGCGGCGCCCTCGTGGGCGTGCGCGCCGCCCTCGACCACCCGGAGGCGGTGCAGTACCTCGGCATCCTCGATGTGCTGCCGACCCTCGACACCTGGGGCGTGCTCCACGGCGTGGACGCGAAAGTCGCCTGGCACCTCTATCTCATGGCGCAGCCGAAGGGCCTGCCCGAGCGGATGATCGCCGCGGTCGCCGAGGACTTCGTCGCCTCCTTCCTCGACGCGTGGGACTCCGACGGCAACACCTTCACGCCGGAGCTGCGGCGCCACTACATCGAGAGCTCGGTCGCCGCCGTCCCGTCGATCGTCGCGGACTTCCGGGCCAGCTCCGGCGTCGACCTCGAGCTGGACCGCGCGGACCGGGAGGCCGGACGCCGTCTGGAGATGCCGCTGGGCGTCCTCTCGCAGGACTGGGGAGCGCAGCTCGGCTTCGACCCGACGGCCATCTGGGGCGCCTGGTCCGACGACCTCACGTACCAGCCGACCACCGCCGGGCACTACATGGCGGAGGAGCGCCCCGACGAGGTGGCCGACGTCATACGGACACTGGCTGCGCGCGCCCGTGTACGATGAGAGCGTCCGGCGCCTGAAAGAGCTTCTGCATCGGGCATGAAAGGACGAAAGAACGATGGCACAAGGCACCGTCAAGTGGTTCAACTCGGAGAAGGGGTACGGCTTCATCGCCCCGGATGACGGCAGCGCCGACGTCTTCGCCCACTACAGCGAGATCTCCGGCAATGGCTTCCGCAACCTCGAAGAGAACCAGAAGGTCGAGTACGACCTGGCTCAGGGCCCCAAGGGTCCCCAGGCTGCGAACATCCGCCCCCTCTGACAGTCCGCCCACGGCGACACCGGCGTACGGTGTCGCTCGTGGGTGATCTGCGTATACACGGGGCGAAAGCCCCGACGGGAGCCGGCAGCGGGATGAACCGCGCCGGTGGTCCCGGCCGGAAGCTGATGCTCGGCGCCGCACTGGCGGCGCTGGGCGTCGTCTTCGGCGACATCGGAACGAGTCCGCTCTACGCGCTCAAAACGGTGTTCCTCCTGGACGGCGGCGCTGTGCGCCCCGACCAGGGCGACGTGTACGGCGTGATCTCGCTGATGTTCTGGAGCATCACGATCATCGTGTCGATCAAATACGTCACGATCCTGATGCGCGCGGACAACGACGGCGAGGGCGGCGTCATGGCGCTGGCCGCGCTCGCGAAGCGCCTCTACGCCGGCAAGGCGTCCAAGGCCGGGATGCTCCTGGTCGTCGGCATCGTCGGCGTCTCGCTGTTCTACGGCGACTCGATCATCACGCCGGCCATCAGCGTCCTCTCCGCCGTCGAAGGTCTGCACGTCACCCTCCCGGCCATCTCGCAGATGGTCATCCCGATCGCCGCGGTCATCCTCGTGGCGCTGTTCGCCGTGCAGCGGTTCGGGACGGCAAAGGTGGGCGTCCTCTTCGGCCCCGTTATGGTGCTGTGGTTCACCGTGCTGGCCGTCGCCGGTCTCGCGCAGGTCATCCCGCACCCGTCGGTGCTGCTCGGGCTGTCGCCGACCTACGCCGTCGTCTTCATCGTCGCGCATCCGGTCATCTCGTTCATCGCGCTCGGAGCGGTCGTGCTGGTCATCACCGGCGCGGAGGCGCTGTATGCCGACATGGGCCACTTCGGGCGCTCGCCCATCCGCCGGGCCTGGTTCTTCCTGGTGTTCCCGGCGCTGACGCTCAACTACCTCGGGCAGGCGTCGCTCATCCTGCACGACCCGGCGGCGCGGGCGAACCCCTTCTTCCTGCTGATCCCGGAGTGGGGCCGCCTCCCCGTCGTCATCCTCGCGACAGCGGCGACCGTGATCGCCAGCCAGGCCGTGATCTCCGGTGCTTTCTCGCTGTCGCGGCAGGCCGTGCAGCTCGGCCTGCTCCCGCCCCTCACCATCCGGCAGACGTCGAAGCACGAGGGCGGCCAGATCTATCTGCCGGCGATCAACATCCTGCTGTTCATCGGCGTCATGGCCGTGATGCTCGCCTTCGGGTCGTCCGACCGACTGTCGACCGCCTACGGCATCTCGGTCACGGGTGCGCTGGTCGTGGACACGATCCTCCTCCTCATCGTCGCCCGGCCGCTGTGGCACTGGGCGCCGTGGAAGATCATCCTGGCCGCGGTGGCGTTCGGCGGCCTGGAGCTGGCCTTCCTCGCCGGCAACCTGTCGAAGATCGTCAACGGCGGCTGGGTGCCGTTGCTCATCGCGGCCGCGGTCATCCTCATCATGACGACCTGGCGGCGCGGCCGGCAGCTGGTGCAGGAGGACCGGAAGCGCAAGGAGGGGTCGCTGGTCGAGTTCATCGAGCAGGTGCGCGACCAGAACCTGCCGCGCGTGCCTGGGATCGGGATCTTCCCGCACCCGAACAAGGACACCACCCCGCTGGCGCTGCGGGCCAACGTCAAGCACAACCACATTCTCCACGAGCACGTCATCATCGTGTCGATCACGACGGCGCAGGTACCGCACGTGCCGCCGGCGGACGCCTTCGACTACGACGACCTCGGTTATGTGGACGACGGGATCGAGCACCTGAGCATCCGCTTCGGCTTCTCGGACGAGCAGGACATCCCGCGGGCCCTCCGCCAGGCCTGCCGGCTGGGGGTGCTCCCGCTCGACGCGGGCGACTTCATGTCGGCGTCGTACTTCATCTCGCGCGGCGCGATCCGCACCACCCGAGCGCACGGGATGGTGCGCTGGCGCCGATCGCTGTTCGTCGGGCTGGCGCACAACGCGGCCGACCCGGCCGCGCGCTTCAACCTGCCGCCGCTGCGCACGGTGACGATGGGCAGCGACGTCGAGATCTGACCGACTGCTAGCCTCGACCCATGGGGACCCGGGGCGGAAGCGTGAACGGTTGGCGTCGATTCTGGGACCGCGGCCGGTGGTGGAAAGCCCTGCTCGCCGCCGTCGCCTACCTGGTCCTCTACGAAGCAGCCTCCCTCCTCGTCGGCGTCCTCTGGGGCGCGGGGGTCAGCGCTGACCTGTTCGCGGATGCGCGGAGCGTGCTCATCGGGCTGCTGCTGCCGCTCGTCATCGGCGCGGTCGTGCTGCTCGCGTTCGTCGCCTCCGTCCGGTGGTTCCGTCCGCTGTTCGGGCCGCAGCCCATCCGCGGCCGGTGGTGGATGTGGATCGCGGTCGTGCTCACGGTCGTCCCGATCGCACTGCGGCTCGCCGGCATCGACTACGGCCGATTCCCTCCCGGCGTGGTGGCGCTGACGTTCCTCTCCGGTCTGTTCATCGGCTTCACCGAGGAGCTGCTCACACGCGGTATCGCGGTGAAGATCCTGCGCGACGCGGGCTTTCGCGAGGTCGTCGTCGCCGTCATCTCGTCGGCGCTGTTCGCACTGCTCCACTCGGTCAACGTGCTGACGGGTCAGCCGCCGCTCACGGTCCTCCTGACCGTCGTGTTCGCCTTCGGGTTCGGGATGATGATGTACCTGGTCCTGCGCGTCACCGGCAACCTCGTCTGGCCGATGCTCATCCATGCCCTCACCGACCCGACGACGTTCCTCGCCTCGGGGGGCATCGACGTCGCGACCGGCGGGACGCAGAACCCGCTGCTCGCCCTCGCCGGCCCGTTCAACATCCTGTTCGTCGTCGCGGGACTGCTCGCGATCATCTTCATCCGCGGGCGCGTGCGGGAGAACCGGGTCGCCTGACCCTCACCAGCCGTGCGCGTTGAACCAGGCGCGGCGGTGGGCGATCTCGTCGTCGGACTCCTCCGGGTCGGTCGTGTCGTGCGCCACCAGGCGCCCCTCGGTCAGCGGGACGAAGCGCTGGCAGTGCGGGCACGCCGCGCGTCCATCGGGCCACCCGTCGCCGAGGGCCACCGCGGGTTCGCCCGGCTCGCCGGAGCCGGGGCAGCGCGCGGGATCGGCGCCCGCATCCGACCACATCGCGCCCTGGTACCGGTGCAGGCCGGGATGGCCGAGCGGCCGCGTGCACGGCCGCCCGCCGCGGCGGCTGGGACAGTAGCGGGGCTCCATCCCCCGATTCTCCGCTACGCCGGCAGCAGCGCCCCGATGATCGCCGCTGCGGTCTCGCGGCCGACGCGGATCGCGCCATCGACGTGCTGGTAGCCCTTGCCCGCCATGTCGCTGCACGAGAAGTGGATGGGGCCGACCGGCGTGCGCAGGTCGGCGCCGTAGCGCGCCAGGCCGCCCATGTCGAAGCTCGCGGCATAGGCGCCGCGCGTCCATTCCTCGCTGCCCCAGTCGCTCTCGTAGTACACGACCGGGTTGAGCGCCTGCTCGCCGTAGTAGTGCGACAGCGACTCGAGGATGCGGGCCTTGCGCTCCTCCGGGGTGAGCCGGAACACGTCGTCGGCCGCCTCGTCGGAGACGAAGCCGACCAGCGTGCCGCGCGGGTCGCCGTCGTAGCTGTTGTCGTACGCCTCGTGGACGAGCTCGTACGGGCTGAACGCGGTGCCGCTGTAGCCGAGGTCGCGCCAGAACGGCGTCTCGTAGACCGCGTGCACCTTGATGACGAAGCCCATCGACAGGTGCTGGTGCAGCTGCTGCTGGCGGCGCGGCAGCGGCGGCTCGTACGAGATGCGGCTGATCAGCACCGGCGGCACGGCGAGGATCGCGAACCGGGCGCGCACCTCCACGCCGTCGGCGATCGCGGTGACGCCGGTCTCGTCCCAGCGCAGGGTCCGCACCGGGGCGTTCAGGTGCACGTCGTCGCCAAGACGCTCGGCGAGGAGCAGCGGAACCTGCTGCAGGCCGCCCTTGACCCGCTTGTCCAGGATGAAGTCCGCATCCACCAGGTTCGAGAAGCTTCCGGCGCTGGCCGCCATGAGCAGGGCCTGCAGGGCGGAGAAGGCGTGGGCCGGCTTGGTGAGCATGGCGCCGGCGATGAACATGCCGATGTTGCGCCGCGCCTCCTCGTCGTCCGTCTGAGTCTCGAGCCAGCGACGGAACGAGATCTCGTCCAGCTCCTTCGCCCGCGGGTGCGCCCACGGACGGTCCGGGTCGATCTCGGCGACGAGCGCGTCCAGACGGTCGATCAGGCCGACGATCTCCTTCTCGGTGGCCGGAGCGACCGGGAAGATCTCGCCCTCGAAGGTGCGGCGCTCGCCGTTCTCGCCGAGGTAGATGTTGATGCCCTCGCGGTAGCGCGAGTACGTCTCGAGCCCCAGCTCCTCGAGCGTGCCGATCAGCGCGTCCTGGTCGGGCGACACCCACTGGCCGCCGATCTCGAGGGTCGCGCCGTCGATGTCGTCGGTCCAGAGCCGGCCGCCGACGCGGTCGCGCGCCTCGAGCACGGCGACCGTGAGGCCGGCCTTGACGAGTTCGGTGGCGGCGGTGAGTCCGGAGGCTCCTGCGCCGATGACGACGACGTCCCGTTCGATGGTGGTCATGCCGGGCACATTAGCGGAATCGACAGTAGAAATCCATTTTCGCGACTGAATCGATAGCGAATCTTCGTTTTCACCCTCGTTATCCTCTGCTCTCGATTCGGATTTCGTAGCCGACGGGTTTACGATGGCCCGACCCCGAACAAGAGCGAAGGAGCTCGCGTGTCCACCACTGCACCCGCACCCGCGAAACTGCGGCGATCCCTCGGCCTCTGGGCGATCGTCGGACTCGGCCTCGGCTACATGACGCCCATGACCGTGTTCGACACCTTCGGCATCGTCACCGGCGAGACGAACGGCGTCGTGCCGTCCGCCTACCTCTTCGCGCTCATCGCGATGGTGTTCACCGCGATCAGCTACGGCCGGATGACGCGGGTCTACCCGTCGGCGGGATCGGCGTACACCTACGCGTCGGAGACCATCCACCCGAACGTCGGCTTCCTCGTCGGCTGGTCGTCGCTGCTCGACTACCTGCTGCTGCCGCTGGTCAACGCGCTCATCGTGCGGCTGTACCTCGAGTCGTTCTTCCCGCAGGTCCCCGGATGGATCTGGGTGGTCGGCTACGTCGCCGTCATCACCGCGATGAACCTGTTCAGCATGTCGTCGACCTCGCGGGTGAACGGCATCCTGGTCGTCTTCCAGATCGTGCTGATCGCCGTGTTCGTGGCGCTCACCTGGACGGCGCTGAGCGGGGGCGCGGGGAACGGCACCGCCTTCAGCCTCGCGCCGCTGTTCCATTCGGGCGTGCATCTGGCCGCGGTGATCGGCGGGGCGACCGTGGTGTGCTTCTCCTTCATCGGGTTCGACGCGATCACGATGTACACCGAGGAGGCGAAGGACACCAAGACGGTCCCGAGGGCCATCGTGCTGGCGCTGATGATCGGCGGCGCCATCTTCTTCATCGCGGCCTGGTTCGCGCAGTCGCGGTTCCCGACGATGGCGGGCTTCCACTTCACGGACGACACCCTGCCCGAGATCGCCATGAAGACCGGCGGGATGCTGTTCCAGATCCTGTTCGTCTCGGCCGCCGTCGCCGCAGCGGTCGCGTCCAGCCTGGCGTCGCACGCCAGCGTGTCCCGCATGATCTACGTCATGGCACGCAACGGCAGCGGCCGTGTCTCGCGGACCCTCTCGTACATCCACCCGCGCTTCCGCACGCCGGCGACCGCCGTGCTGCTGGTCGGTGTCGTGTCCCTGCTGGCTGCAGCCTTCACGCTGGAATTCGTCTCGTCGATGATCAACTTCGGCGCGCTCATCGCCTTCACCGTCGTCAACGCGACGGTCATCATCCACTTCGCGCTGCGCCGCAAGGAGTTCCGCGGCGGCAGGAACATCGTGCGCAACATCGTCCTGCCCGGGATCGGGATGCTGCTCACCGGCGTCCTCTGGGCGAACCTGCACCTGGACGCCCTCACCTACGGCCTGGTCTGGCTGACGATCGGCATCATCACGCTGCTGGTCGTGACGCGCGCCTTCCGCAAGCCGCTCCGGATGAAGCTGGACGAGGACGGCGACGCCGCGATCATCACCCGCGAGGGCGCCCCGTCGGAGGTGCGCTGACGGTCAGCCGTTCGCCGCGGCGGGCGCGGGCTCGCCGCGGCCCTCGTGCGCGGCGAGATGTCCCAGCACGGCGGCCGCACCACTGATCACGGCGGCGAGGCCGAGCGGCACCGCGATGTGGACCCGCAGCAGCGCCGCGCCGACCAGCGCGCCGAGGGCGATCAGCACGACCGCGGCCGCACGCCGGCGCCACGGCTGACCCGATCCGCCGGCGAGCCGCGAGTCGGCAGCCAGGCCGGTGATCGTCGACGTGACCACGACCGTGGTCACATCCTTGACGGCGAGGTGCCGCGCGACCGCCGCCTGGAAGCCCATGGTCGCGGCCAGGAGCGTCGTGATCGCCAGCTCCCACGGCTTCGGCGGCACCCCGCCGGTGATCAGGAGGATTACCGTCAGCACGGCGAGCGCCACGGCCGTCGCGGTGAACGACCAGCTCGTCCGCGTGTTCCACCCCGTGGATTCGCGGCGCAGCGTCCTCCCGCCGATCACGGCGCCGGCCATGAACGCGAACAGCGCGATCAGCGGCCCCACCCACGGCAGCCCTTCGGCGCCGACCAGGGCCATGCCGAGGATGACCACGTTGCCGGTCATGTTGCCCGCGAAGACCTTGTCGAGGCCGAGGTAGCCGACCGCATCCACGATGCCGGTCGAGAAGGTGAGGGCGAGCATCAGGAGGAGGGTGAGGTCCTGCTGGCGGGCGGTGGTGGGGGAGGTCATGCCTCCAGGTTCGCACGGGTCAGCGCCGGCAGCTCCCCGATCCCGCGTCCGCGTAGTTCAGCGCCGACGCCGGGAGACCCGCTCCCTGCAGCGCCGGCGAGTACGAGTACGCGTATCCGTTCGGCTTCAGTGTGAACTTCATCGTGCCGTAGCCCTGGTCGTAGCCGGTGACCACGTTCGGGTTCGCGAAGGTGCCGTCGGCGTTCTTCGCGAGGGTGTCGAGCGCTTCGCCGCCGGTGCCGATGATGAACTCCGGGATGCCGTTCTTCGCATCCGGGACGCCGTTCGGGTCGAGCGGCTTGAGCCGCGCGTACGCGTGCTCGTGGCCGTTGAGGACGAGCGTGGCGTGGTTCGCGTAGAGCAGCTTCCACCACGCGTCGGCGACCTGTCCCTCCTGGCCGCCGGCTCCGGGCGCGGACGCCGGGACCGTCGCAGTGGAGGCCGTGGTCGCGCTGAACGTGGGCTGGTGCCAGTACGCCAGGGTGCACTGCTGCTGGTTGCTCTTCAGGTCCTGGGCCAGCCACTTGGTCTCCTGCGCGAGCAGGCCCTGGTCGGTGGTGGAGCAGTCGTTCGCGAACGCCGGGGAGTTGCATTCGACGTTCAGCGAGATGATGTGCCAGTTGCCGAGGTCGTAGGAGTACCAGCCCTGGTTCTCCGTCGTGTCGTCGCCCGCCTGACCCGCGGAGTTCGGCGTGCCGGCCTGGTCGTGGCCGTTGAAGTAGGCGAAGTAGCCGGCGCCGTTCTGCCCGGCCTCGTTGTCGCCCTTCTTCGTGTACGCGTAGTACTCGTGGTTGCCGGGCGCCGGGTGCTCCAGGAACTTCAGGCCGCCCCACGCCTGCTCGAAGGAGCCCTCGAAGTCGCTCAGCTTGCCGACCTCGTACTGCTCGTCCCCGAGGAGGGCGACCGCGTCCGGCTTCATGGCGTCGGCCTGCTTCGCCGTCGCGAACTCGGCGTCGTAGCCGCCGAGGCTGGGGCTGCCGCACTTCAGCGAGGACGGGGTCGCTGCGTTGTCCGGATCGTCGGGCTCGCACGCGATGTCACCGACCGCCGCAAGGGTGTAATCCTTGGAGTCCGGGCCGTGGGCCTTCGTCTCGTACGGCCAGCCGCCGCCGATGCCTGGCGCGGCCACAGCGGCCGCTGTTCCCAGGATCGACGCCGCGACCACCGCGGCGGCGATCAGCGAGAGCCTGCGGGTTCGAGTGCGCATCCGATCCTCCTCGTTCGGGGGTGGAACGACCACCCCGCGCGACAGGCTGGAAGCGCCCGGCGACGGCCTGGTGAACCACGCACGACATCACGGTGAACGGCTCCTGCGAGCCCTCTCAGGACCGGCGTTCGCCGACCGTTCACCTCCGCGTCGCCGGTAGTACCGCCCGCGTCATTACGTTCGATTTCTATGCGACTTCTCAGAACCCGAGCCGTGGCGGCCCTGGCCGCCACCGCGACCGCTGGCACGCTGGCGTTCGCCCTCCCGACGGCCGCCCAGGCCGTCGCGACCCCCGACGTGCGCATCACCGAGTGGATGTACAGCCCCGGCACCACCGGCGGCGAGTTCGTCGAGTTCACCAACCTCGGGTCGACGCCGGTCGACCTCACCGGCTGGTCGTTCGACGACGACAGCGAGACGCCGGGAACCGTTCCGCTCGGCAGCCTCGGGACGCTGGCACCCGGCGAGTCGGCGATCATCACCGAGTCGGGCGACGCGGACTTCCGGGCGGAGTGGAGCCTCGGGTCGCAGGTGAAGATCCTCCCCGGAAACACGACGGGACTGGGGCGCGCGGACGAGATCAACCTGTTCGACGGACCGGACGCGGTCGCGAACCTCGTCGACCGGCTCGCGTACAACGACCAGGGCACCGGCACCGCCAAGGGACCGCGCACGCAGGGGAAGTCGGGCGTCCCGACCACCGCGGCCGCGCTCGGCGCGAACGACGCGTCGCAGTGGCAGCTCTCCGCCGCGGGCGACTCCGAGCAGTCGTGGACATCGGTCTCGGGCGACATCGGATCGCCGGGGACCAGCCGCTTCGCTCCCGCATCCCCGCCCGCGTGGACGAGCGTCCACATCAACGAGGTGTCGTCCGACAACACGGCGACGCCGGTCCAGGATGCGGTCGAGCTGTTCAACAGCGGGGCGACGGATGTGGACATCACGGGCTGGCTGCAGATCGACAGCAGCGCCTCCGCTCCCGCCGCCTTCTCCGCGAAGCTGGCCGACGGCACGGCGACGACCGTCGTCCCGGCCCACGGCTACGTCTACTTCTCCTCCAACAAGGGGCTCGGCAGCGGCGGGGACGGCGTGCGGCTGTACCTTGCGGACGGCACCACCCTGGTCGACTCGGTCGACTACACCGCGGGGGAGGCGGGCACCGACGAGACGAACGGGTTCGGCGCAGGCGCGTACGCCCGGTGCCCCGACGGCACCGGCGCCTTCGCCTCGGTCGCCGCCAAGAGCTTCGGCGCATCCAACGCGACAGCCTGCCAGAACGTGCTGACCAACCCGGCGGACGGCGGCAACGGCGGCGGCGGCCAGACGCTCACCTGCCAGCCCGAGGCGCCGTCCGGCACCGGGACCCTTCCCGCCGGCGCGCAGGCCCCGGTCGCCTGGCCGGGCAGCGGCACCGTCGCGGTCGCCGACGACCAGTGCGCGTGGGAGACCGCGACCGGTCCGGAGGGCCGTGACGTCAGCGGCCTCGTCTTCGACCCGACGAACCCGAACGTCCTCTACAGCGTGAAGAACAAGAGCTGGGTGTTCCGGATGATCAAGCAGGGCGACTTGTGGGTCGCCGACACGGCGAACGGCTGGGGCGCGGGCAAGCAGATCTTCTTCCCGGGCAGCACCGACACCGCGACGAACCAGCCCGACTCCGAGGGCCTGACCGTCGGCCCGGACGGAGCGCTCTACGTCACGACCGAGCGGAACAATGCGGCGAACACCATCCCGCTGAACTCCATCCTGCGCATCGACCCTACGTCGTCGGCGACGCAGCTCGTCGCCACCGACCAGTGGAACCTCACCGCGGAGTTCCCGGAGCTGCACGCGGGCAACAAGACGGAGGCGAACCTCGGGTTCGAGGGCGTCACGTTCGTGCCGGACGGCTACCTGACCGCGAACGGCTTCGTGGACCAGTCGACGGGCGCGACCTATAAGCCGTCGGACTATCCGCTTCATGGCACCGGCCTGTACTTCGCGGCGCTCGAGAACGACGGCAAGCTCTACGCCTACGCGCTCAACAGCGACCACAGCTTCCACCGCGTCGCCGTGGTGGACACGAAGATGGGCCACGTCATGGACGTGCAGTTCGACGCGGACACCCAGCGCATCTGGGCGCTCTGCGACAACACCTGCGGGGTCGCATCCACGGTCCTGAAGGTCGACGGCACCGGCGCGATCGTGCCGCAGGTCGTCTACGGCAAGCCCGCGGGCCTGCCGGTCAACAACCTCGAGGGCTTCGCGCTGGCACCGAATTCGACCTGCGTGGGCGGCACGAAGGAGGTGCTGTGGTCGGACGACGGCGTGTACGGGGCCGGGCCCGGCAGCGCGACCGAGGGCCACGCCCTCTACAGCGGCCGCATCTCCTGCGACCTGCAGCTGGGCGGTCAGGGCGTCTCGAATCCAGCCACCCCGGCCGCCGCTCTGACCCTGTCGCTCGGCTCCGCCCAGGTCGGCGACCGGATCACGGTCACGGGCAGCCACTTCACCCCGGGCGCACAGGTGTCGTTCGTGTTCAACTCGACCCCGGTCGCGCTCGGCGCCGCGACGGCGGCACCGGACGGGACGGTGGCCTTCGCGTTCGCGGTGCCGAGCGTGCCGGCGGGCGCGCACACGGTCACGGCGTCCGTCGGCGGCACCGTCGTCGCTTCGGCCGCGATCACGGTCGTAGCCGCGGCGACGACGACGGCCGGGTCGACCGCATCCGGAGACCCGGACGCCCTGGCGTCCACCGGCTCGACCGTCCCGTTCGCGCCGATCGGCATCGCCCTCGCACTGCTCGTCGGAGGTGGCGCCCTGTTCGCTGTGCGTCGCCGGACGCGCGCCGAATAGCGCACCCGTCGGAGGGGGCCGGGGAATGCCCCGGCCCCCTCCGCGCTTGTCCGTTACGGTGAACACGATGAACGGCATCCGGATCAGGGCAGCGGGCGACGACGAGTACGCGGCCATCGGCGCGCTCACGCACGCCGCCTACACGCACGACTACGACGACCTCCCGGCGAACTACCGTGAGGAGCTGAAGCACCCGGAGGCGCTGACCGGCGAGTTCGAGTTCTTCGTCGCCGAGGACACCGCCACCGGCGAGCTGATCGGCACCGTCGCGCTGCTCCGTCCGGGCTTCGACATGCACGGCGACATCGCCCCGGACGAGCTGTACTTCCGGCTCCTGGCGACCAGCCCGACGGCGCGCGGGCGCGGCGTCGGCATCGCGCTCACCGAGTTCGCGGTCGAACAGGCGCAGGCGCGCGGGGCTCGCGCGGTCGTCCTCAACAGCGGGCCGGACATGCTCGGCGCGCACGCCCTCTACCGCAAGCTCGGCTTCAGCCGCCGCGGCGAGCGCGAGCGCGTGATCGAGCTGCCGGACGGCCGCCGCCTCGAACTGCTGACGTTCGTGCTCGACCTGGCGGCGTAGCCGTCACATCGTCTGGCGCAGGCCGCCGTCGATCACGACGTCGGCGCCCGTCAGGTTGCCGAGGAGCGGGCTCGCCAGCATCACGGTGAGCGCGGCGACCTCGTCCGGCGTGGTGAAGCGCCCGGTGGGCATCGACGCCTCCGCGCCGTGCTTGACGGCGTCCGGGTCTCCGCCCGTGGCGGCGGCGACGGTCCGTGCGACGCCGCCGTCGCCCAGCCAGAGGTCGGTGGCGACGGGACCGGGGCTGATGGAGTTCACCCGGATACCGCGCGGCCCGAGCTCCTTGGACAGGGACTTCGTGAAGCTGAGCAGCGCCGCCTTCGCCGCGCTGTAGTCCATGACGAGCGGGTCGGCGAGGATCGCGTTCTCGGACACGATGTTCACCACGGATCCGCCGTCCGGGATGCGGTCGAACAGGGCTCGCGTGGTCCGCACGGCGGCGAGCGCGTTGAGGGCGTAGGTGCCCGTCCACTGCTCGTCGGTGATGCTCGGGAACCCGCCGGGCCGCGGCGGCGCCGAGCCCACGTTGTTGACCAGGAGGTCGACCGGGCCGTCGAGCTGCGCGGCGGCGGCGAGGATGCCGTCCTCTCCCCCGAGGTCGGCCTCGACGAGCCGGAAGTCGCCGTCGGCCTCGGCGGCCGCCGTCTCCGGCGTCCCCCTTCGCGCGATCCCGACGACGGAGACGCCCTCCCGGAGGAGGGCGCGGACGATGGCGAGGCCGATGCCGCGGCTCGCGCCGGTGACGACGGCGTTCGTACCCGAGAGCTGGAGATCCACAGCCGGAGGCTAGGGGATGGGGCACCGCGTGGCTAGGGTCAGTCCCGGGTCGGTCCCGGCCACACGTACGGGAGGTCGTCCGGGACGCCGGGAACAGCGGTCCGTAGAACTCCGGGTCCTTGCGCACCAGGTTGGACTGGTGGCTCCGGTGGAACTCGGGGTCCCCGATCCACGGCGGGAGGTCCAGGTCGTCCTGGCTCAGAGTCTCGACCTCCGGCGCGAACGCCAGCACCTGCGGCCGGACGGTGTCCGCGTGGCCCAGCTCGATCCACGCGTCCGCGGACTCCACCGCGTACTTCGTCAGCGCCGGCAGGTATCCCCGCCACATCTTCGCCACCGGATGGTTGCGCCAGCCGTAGCCGGGAACGGTGATCGCTCGGAGCACCTGCAGCGCCTCCACGCGCTGCTTCCCCATCCGCGCGCGGTCGAGCAGGCGCACGCTCTCCGCGAAGGAGGGGAAGGGCAGGAACGTCTGCACGCCCCCCAACGTACCCGCGCGCCCCGGCCGTTCATCCCCGCCGCGTACACTCCGGGCATCGACACCGGCGACCGGGAGGAACCATGGCCGACGAGCTGCCCACCAGCGACCTGCGGGAGTACATCGAGCACCTGCGCTCGGAGGGGTACACGGTCGAGGGCGGCCACACGCCCGACCCCGACCTGATCGACCCGGAGGGTAACCCGGTATACACGTGGCAGGAGGGCTATCCCTACTCCGAGCGGATGTCGCGCGAGGAGTACGAGCTCGAGAAGTACCAGCTCCAGGTCGAGCTGCTGAAGTTCCAGTACTGGCTCGAGGACAACGACCGCCGCGCCGTCATCCTCTTCGAGGGACGGGATGCGGCAGGCAAGGGCGGCACGATCAAGCGGTTCACCGAGCACCTGAACCCGCGGACGTCCCGAGTCGTGGCCCTCTCGAAGCCGAACAGCCGCGAGAAGGGGCAGTGGTACTTCCAGCGCTACATCGAGCACCTGCCGACCGCGGGCGAGATCGTGATGTTCGACCGGTCCTGGTACAACCGCGCGGGCGTCGAGCGGGTGATGGGGTTCGCGACCGACGAGGAGTACGAGCAGTTCATGGCGCAGGCGCCGGCGTTCGAGAAGATGCTCGTCGACTCCGGCATCCACCTCACCAAATTCTGGTTCTCGGTGTCGCGCACAGAGCAGCGCACCCGGTTCGCGATGCGCCAGCTGGACCCGGTGCGCCGGTGGAAGCTGTCGCCGATGGACATCGCCTCGCTCGACAAGTGGGACGAGTACACCGCGGCGAAGGAGGAGATGTTCCGCCGCACGGACAAGCGGCACGCGCCGTGGACCATCGTGCGCTCCAACGACAAGAAGCGCGCCCGCGTCAACGCGATGCGCTACTTCCTCAGCCAGTTCGACTACGACGGCAAGGATCCGTCGGTGGCGAAGAAGCCCGATCCGCTCATCGTCATGCGCGGCAAGAGCCTCGACGCGGACGAGTGAGCGGACCGGGCGGGCTTCAGTAGCCCAGTCCGTCGCCGAAGCGGAACAACGGCTCCGCGGTGTCGAACGGCACGTCCGGACGCGACGCCTCCACAGCGGCCATCGACCGCGGCAGGTCGAACGGCAGGCGGCCCTGCGGCGCGAACCGCCCGGTGAGCACGTCGAGCAGCGCCTCGCCGCTCGCACCCCAGTTGACCGTGAGGGCGGCGGCCGCCTCCGCGATCGGCTCCAGGATGGCGGGCCGGTCGGCGTAGACATCGACGATCGTCGGGGCGTGCGCGGCGAGCTCGCGGACGTGCGCGATCGTCTCCTCGGGGAAGTCCAGCGACCCGGCGTGGAACAGGCTCTCGAACACGGTCGGCCGCTCCTCGAACGGCGCCTGCAGGCGCACGGCGATGACGCCCGCCTCGGCGGGCGACGCGACCACCTCGCCGTAGGCGGCGGCGACCGCGGGGTCGATGCCCTCGACGTACAGGCGGGTTCCGGCGGCGAGCGGCAGCAGCGGGGCGCCGGCCGTGCCGTTGCTGAGCAGGGTGATGGACGCGCGCTGCGCCCACTCCCCCGCCTCGCGGAACTCGTCGCGGCCGACCACGGCATCCGCCGCGTCCACCTCCACGAGCGCGGACTCGAACAGCCCGAGCTCGAACTTCTCGCGGAGGATGCGGCGCGCGGACTCGTCGAGCCGATCCTCCGTCACCTCGCCGGACTCGACCAGCTCGATGAGCAGTTCGGGGCACGCCTCTCCGCCGAACTGATCGGCGCCCGCGTCGAGGATCTTCTTCATGCGCTGGAGCGGCGTCAGGTGCTCGACGCCCCAGGCGCGGGCCGGGAACGGCTGTCCGAAGATCTCCGCATCCGTGATGAGGCCCCAGTCCGTGCACACCACGCCGTCGAACCCGAAGCGCTCCCGCAGCAGCCCGGTGAGAACCGACTTGTTGAAGCCGAAGCCCACCTCCTCGTACGCGGTGCCGACGGGCATGCCGTAATACGGCATGATCTGCCGGGTCCCGGCCGCCAGAAGCTCCGCGAACGGCTTCAGGTGCAGCTCGAACGCGTCGCCCGGGTACACCTGCTCGCGGCCGTGCGCGAAGTGCGGGTCCTCCCCGTCCTTCTGCGGCCCTCCGCCCGGGAAGTGCTTGGTCATGGTGGACACGGACCCCGGGCCGAAGGCCGCGCCCTGGAAGCCGCGGACGTACGCCGCACCGAGCCGGCCGGTCAGCTCCGCGTCCTCGCCGAACGTCGCCACCTGGCGCGCCCACCGCGGCTCGGTGGCGAGGTCGACCTGCGGGTGCAGGGCGACGCGGATGCCGACGGCGACGTACTCCTGCCGGGCGATGTCCCCGAAGCGCTCCACGACGCCCTCGTCACGGATCGCGGCGAGACCCAGCGGCTCCGGCCACTGCGAGAACGGTCCGGAGAGGAAGGCGGTGCCCACGTTCTCGGTGAACGAGTGGCGCGGGTCGGTCGACAGCGTCACCGGGATGCCCAGGCGAGTGGATGCGGCCAGCCGCTGCAGGGCGTTGTGCCACTCCGCGATCTCCCGGGCGGTCTGCGCGCCGCCGATCAGGTTGAAGTGGGTGAGGTGCCGCTGCTCCACATAGTCGACCGCCGAGGGCGTCGAGAAGACCGGGTTCGGTTCGGTGAGCTCGCCCATCCCGATCATCGTGTGGAAGAAGAGACCCGCCTTCTCGGCCAGCGTCATCTCGTTCAGCAGCAGCTCGACGCGCTCCGCGACGGGCCGCTCGGGGTCGAGCCAGGGACGGGCGGCGGTGGTCTCTGCGATGGTCATTTCACTCCCTTGATCCGGTAGACGAGCACGGCGCCCAGCAGGGCGATGAAGGCGCCGAAGAGGTACCACACCGAGTAGCCGCCGATGGCCGTCGTGGCGCCGAGGGCGATGATCCCGGGCGCGATCGCGGGGGCGATCGACTGCGGCAGGGCGTTGGCGATGTTGAGCACGCCGAGGTCCTTCGCGACGTCGTCCGGGCTCGGCAGCACCTGGGTGGCGAGGGCGAGGTCGACGGAGAAGAACGAGCCGGCGCCGAGACCGATGATCGCCTGCGCGGCGATCACGACGCCGATGCTCGGCGCGAAGGCGAGCACGACCAGGCCGACTACCATGATGAGTCCGGCGGCCGCGACGAACGGGCGGCGCTTGCCGAGGCGGTCGGAGAGGAAGCCGCCGAGGGGGCTCGAGATCACCATCGCGACCGTCGAGGCGAGGTTGGCGAGCAGGATGGTCGTGATCGCGCCCTGCTCGTCCAGCTTGAACTTCTCGGTGAGGAAGAAGGGCAGGAAGGTCGCGATGCCGGCGTAGCCGAACATCACGAAGAACTTGGTGAGCCAGGTCCAGCCGAAGTCGCGGTGCTTGACCGGGTTGAAGACGAACGATCCGAAGAACTGGCCCACGGTGAAGCGCTGGCGCGGCTTCTCAGCGAGGCGACGGTCCTTCAGCACGAGGATGAAGACGACGCAGAGCGCGAGCGCCAGCAGCGCGGGCACGACGAAGCGCAGCACGTCGTCGCTGATGAAGGTGATGAGGAAGCTGCCGCCGAGGATCGCGAGCGGTGTGGTGGCGCCGACGATGCCGGAGACCTTGCCGCGGCTCGGGCCGGGCACCTGGTCGGGCAGGGTGGCGTTGGCTGCCGCCAGCACCGCGTTGAAGGCCGCCTGCGCGAGGCACCAGCCGATGAGCACGACCCACAGCGAGGAGGCGACGCCGATCAGCGCGAACGCGCCGAGGCCGACGATGCTGCCGCCGAGGATCCACGGGCGCCGCATCCCGAAGCGGGAGGTGGTGCGGTCGGAGAGCCGCCCGGCGAGCGGGTTGGCGACCAGCGCGAAGAGGGCGCCGACGCCGAGGATGAGACCGAGCTGTCCGGTCGCCTCGCCGGTCGAGGAGGTCAGGTGCTGCACCTTGAACGCCATCGAGACGAGCACAGGGGTGAGCAGGGCGAGCAGCACGCCGAAGTTCACGGCGGCGAGCCCCGGCGTGTACCCGCGCGGTGTGCGGGGTGGGGTGGTGCCGGGCGCCTTGATGCCCGTGGTTCCCGTGTAGGCCGCGGTCGCCGCGGGAGACAGCTCTGTCATCATCGGTCCTTTCGTGTCGTCCGCTTTGACGATGGGCGCCAGCATACACATAAAAGCGACCGCGTGGTAACCGAAATCCGACTGAACGGTAACCTGGCTACGATGGTGCCGAGGGAGGTGCGCCATGACATCGGTCGTCGATGGGACGCGGTTCGCGCGCGCCGCGGCCACCCGGCAGGCCATCATCACCGCCGCCGCGGAACTGTTCGGCCGGCAGGGCTACCGATTCGTCTCCCTCCGCGAGATCGCCGTCCGCGCGGGCATCTCGCACCCCGCGCTGCTCAAGCACTTCGCCGACAAGGACGAGCTCCTGGCCGAGGTCGCGAAGCGGTACGACCGCACGCCCGCGGCGGACGGCTGCGACCCGTTCTTCGCCGCCCTGACGGGCGAGGCGTCCGCTCCGCTGCATCCCCTGCACGGGTGGATGCGCGACCGTCTGGCCGCCGCGGTCGCCGACCGCGCGCGCGAGCTGGCGGAGGGCGACCTCGGCGACGGGCGCGACCCCGAGGGCGAGGCCACCCGCCTGGTCGCCGCGCGCTCCGGGCTCCGGATGCTGCACCGCTACCTGCCGGACCGGGTGGACGTCGGCGCGGCCCTCGACGCGCACGAACAGCTGATCGCGCATTCCGCCGGCTGGCGCGCGCCCGGAGATGAGCGCTCCGACGCCACGGCGCGGCCCGGGCCGCCCCTGCCCCCGCTGATGGAGGACGAGCCCGAGCCTCCCGCCGGCTACCGCACCGGCCGCGCCCGGCGCGCGGCGATCGTCGACGACGCGATGACGCTCTTCGCCCGAGAGGGCTACGGCGACACCAGCCTCCAGGACATCGCAACCCGCGTGGGCGTCTCCAAGTCGGCGCTGTACCACCACTTCCCGTCGAAGGACGCGCTGCTGCTCGCGGTGCTCCGGGAGCGCGACCACCGCATCGACGACACAGTGGCCGGCTCCGCCGCCCGCAGCGCAGCCGATGTCCTCCGCGGATTCGCGGACGCCGCCGCAGCCAACGAGCGGGACCAGCCGGGCCTGATCGAGCTCTACGCCGTCATCTCCTCCGAGGCGACGGTCGTCGACCATCCCGCGCATGCGTACTTCGAGCACCGCTTCGTGCAGGCCCTCGACGGCTTCAACGCCATGTTCCGGGCCGCACAGGACTCCGGCGACCTGCCCGCGCACCGCGACCCGGCGCACGAGGCGCTGTGGGTGCTCGCGCTGTGGGACGGGCTGCAGTACCTGTGGCTGTACGACAACGGGGCGGTGGATGTGGCGGGGGCGCTGCGTACACACCTCGTGGATGTGCTGCCGGCCTGACGCGCCGCCGACCCCCAAAATCACCCCCGAATGGGTGTCCCCACTTCAGTGGACACAGCCCTAGACTCGACAACACCCTCCGGAACCCGAAACTCCGGACGGTATGCCACTGCCGAAGTCGCTCGCCCGGGCGACTGACCCGCCCGTTATTGGTCGCGTTCGGTGGCGCGTTGGGGGAACGCTATGCTGACGCGCGCGCGGACGCCTCGTGGAAAGTGCCCGACTTCCATGTTCCGTATGCTCAACCCTGTCCTGTCCGGTCGACCCTTGACGGTGCTCGGCGCCGCTCCCGCGGGAAGCTGGATCGCCGTCACCTCGCGGAGCATCGCGCCGCAGCCCCACATCGTGGAGAGCGCAGCCTCCGTCGAGGCGGTGGCCGAGGCCCTCTTCGAGGTGGTCCCGGTCAGCGACCGTTCGACCGTGCCGCTGGTCGGCTGGCTGGCCGACGCCTCCGACGACGAGAGCCTGGACGCCTTCTTCGCCTTCCAGGGCTCCGCCCGCGACGCCGAGCGCCGCGCGCTGGAGATGGGGCGGCTGGTCGAGCTGCCCGAGGACCCGTGGTCGGGCGTCGCAGCCGTCATCACGGTGGAGTCGGAGGCCGACTTCGCCTTCTTCGTCTGCATCGGCGAGGGCGAGCACATCCCGGCGCCCCTGTTCCGCCTGGCGCACGAGCTGGCCGCCTGAGATCAGGCGTCGATGCCCGCCGCGGTCACTTCGATCACGGCGTCGGGCATCCCGGCGTCGCGTGCCCACGCCCGGGCGACCTCGTAGACGCTGCGGCAGACCTGCGCTGCTGCGTCGTCGGAGGTGACGCCGAGGCGGATGCGGATCCGGTCGCCGGCGATCGCCACGTCCTCGCCCGCGCCGGCCACCCTCCCGATCAGGGAGGCGGCCGGATACAGCCGGGCGACGCCGGGCACCGCGGCGACCGCCGCCGCCAGCGTCGTCCCGGTCCGCACGTCCCCGTCGCTCATGGGCGCTCCTCCTCCGGCTCGCGGTCCCGCACGTCCGTCACCGTGACATCCACCGTTGCGACCGTCAGCTCGGCGTGGCGGGCGAGTTCGGCGACGACCGCCTCCCGCATCCTCCGGGCGAGCTCTGCGAACGGCTCGCCGTAGCGCACCGAGATCTCCACGTGCACGTCGACCGGCGCCCCCAGCGTCTCGACGTCTCCGTCGATCCGCGTGCGTCCGACGATCACGCCGTCGATGCCGTCGCCGACGCCGCGGATCAGCGCACGCACCGCGCCCTCCGTGAGCGCGAGGTCGGCCGTGGGATCGGGGTGGGCGACCGGGATGCGCCGGCCGGCCTGCACGTCCAGCCGGATGCCGTCGAGGATGCGGGCCACCCAGCCATCGTCGGCCGGCCGGTTCGCGGCGTCGGCCTCCAGCATCGTGCGAGTGGTGCGGCTGAGCCGATCCAGGGCTTCGAGCGCCGCGCGGCACTCGGCGGACCCCTCGATCGCCGGGTCGGCCGGGGTGCGGCCGCGCGCGAGGTAGTCGCTCAGCTCGTCGAGGGTGTGGCCGTCGATCATGTCGTCGCCGGGGAGGAGCGGATCGGTCATCGCCATCCCTCCATCGCCTCGAGCAGCCGCCGCCGTCCGCGCGCCAGCTGGCCGCGCACCGTCGACACCGGGAGGTCCAGCTCCTGCGCGATCTCCTCGTAACTGTACTGCCCGACTTCGCGCAGCACCCAGCACCTCCTCTGCAGCGCGGGCAGCTCGTCGAGCGCCCGCCCGAGCGCCTCGTTCGCGGTCCGCGCCTCGGCGAGGTGGTCGGGACGCTGGTCGGCCGGGGCGGCGGCATCCACCTCGGTCACATCGTCGTGATCGTGTCGCGCACGGATGCGGTCGATGCAGCGGCGGCTGAGGATGCGCATCAGCCACGCCTTCACCGCCGCCCCCTCCTGAAGCTCCCCGAGCCGCTTCCAGGCCGTGACGAAGGTCTCCTGCACCACGTCGTCGGACTCGTAGGTCGACCCGAGCATCCGTGCCGCGTAGGCGCCCATGAGCGGGGAATGGCGCCGCACGATGACCTCGAAGGCGACGGTGTCCCCGTCTGCCGCGCGCCCGGCGAGGATCTCATCGCTCGCCTGCGACAGGGCGTGGATTTCGGGCCGGGTCACCCCTGTGACACTACCCGTCGTTCTGTTAGAACGGATAGTAACTAGCCGATCTAGGTTTTTGAGCGATCTCACAGGTGCGAGGCGTGACGAACCGGCGCCCCGGCTCGTCAGAGAGCCGTGAGTCACCGAACGGAAGGAAACGACATGGCCACCACGACCACCGGCACCACCACCCCGACCACCGACGCGGTCCTCGGCAAGACGGTCATCAACGACGCCGTCGTCGCGAAGGTCGCCGGCATCGCCGCCCGCGAGGTCCCCGGCGTCTACGCGCTGGGCGGTGGAGCGGCCCGGGCGCTCGGCG
Source organism: Leifsonia sp. NPDC077715 (assembly GCF_040686855.1). NCBI lineage: Bacteria > Bacillati > Actinomycetota > Actinomycetes > Micrococcales > Microbacteriaceae > Leifsonia > Leifsonia sp. NPDC077715. The sequence continues at coordinate 745,581 of NZ_JBFBOG010000002.1, read as the reverse complement.
CCCTCCGCGACGCCATGAACGCCACGGACCTCGGCCAGGGCATCAGCGTCGAGGTCGGCGAGAAGCAGGTGGCCGCCGACGTGACGATCGTCGCGGAGTACCCGGTCGCCCTCCAGAAGGTCGCGTCCGACGTGCGCGCCGCGATCGTGCAGGCCATCGAGCGCATCGTCGGTCTCGAGGTCACCGAGGTGAATGTGACCGTCAACGACGTCCACGTGCCCGGCGACGAGGACGAGCAGGAGGCGCGAGTCCAGTGACCCGGCCCATGTTCGGCGCCCTGATCGGCGGCGCACTCGCCGTCGTCTGGGCCGCGTTCGGCTTCTGGGTCTTCGTCGGCACGGCCGTGGCCATGCTGATCGGCTACCTGATCGCACGCGTCGTGGGCGGCGACCTCGACCTCGCCCGCGTCCTCGACGCCCTGCGCGGACGGCGCTCGTCGTCATGACGGCCGGACGGGACCGCTTCGCGGCGGTGGCGCTCGAGCACCTCGCCCGAGCCGTCGCCGCCGACGAGCTCGGCGTCGCGCTCCGGGAGGTCCGCGTCCGGGTCCGGGATGCGCGGGGCGCTCTCGCGGTGCGGGTCGCCTCACCCGTCCCGACCCCGTCGCTCGCTGCGGGCGGCGACGACCGGATGCCCGTCACCGCCGCACTCACCGAGGCCGGAGGTTTCATCCGAGCGCGCCTCGGGGAGCTGACCGGCCTGGAGGTGGCGCGGGTCGACATCCGCGCCACCACCGCCGATATCAGAGAGAGGAGGGTCCGATGAACCGGCTCGACGCGCGCATCGTGCGCCGCGAGACGCACTCCCCGCGTACCACTGCGGCGGTCGTCGTGGCGCTCCTCCTGATCGTGGCCACGGTGTACCTGGCCACGGAATCCGTGCTCCAGCTGCTGGGCCTGCGCCCGCTGCTGGTGGCGCCGCGCACGATCGCCGAGGCCGTTCCGGCCACCCCCTCCGCCGGGGCCCCGGTGCTGATCGTCGCGGCGCTGGCGTCGGGGCTGATCGGCCTCTGGCTGGTGGCGCTCGCCATCCTGCCCGGCCGCCGGCCCCGGCGCCGCCTCCAGGCGGAGACCGTCGCGGTGGTCGCGGACGACGAGATGCTGGCCTCCGGCTTGGCGCGTCGTGCCGCTCGCACCGCCGGCGTCTCCCCCGACGCCGTCCGCGTGTCGCTCGGACGGCGGAGCGCCGCCGTCCGCCTCGTCCCGGTGACCGGGATGCGCGTCGACCGCGACGAGGTCCGGCGTGCGGTCTCGGAGGAGTTCGCCGAGTCGGGCGCCGGGCATCCGCTGAAGGTCTCCGTGCTCGTCGCTTCGACAGGAAGGGTCGGATCGTGAACAACAGCAATCGTGCGCTGAACCGCATCCTGCTGGCCATCGTGGGTGTCGCCGCCCTCGCTGCATCGGCTGCCGCGGTCGCGCTGCTCGTCGCGCCCGGCTTCGCCGCCGGGTGGACGGCGGGCGGACGTGAGACCGTCCGCACCGCGGACACGCTGTTCGGAACGCCGCTCCGGGCGGGGACGACCGTCAGCCTCGCCGCGGCGATCGGCCTCGCGCTCGCGCTGGTGTTCGTCCTGCTGCTGGTCGCGTTCATCCTGCGCCGGGGTCGCGGCGGCACCTCGACCGTCCTCACGCTCCAGGGCGAGGACGGCACCGTCGAGGTCGACGCGGCCGTCCCGTCCGCGTTGCTCGACGACCGCCTGTCCGGCGTTCCCGGCGTTGCTGGCGTGAGCGTGAGCGCTTACCGCGTCCGCACCCAGCCCGTACTGAAGGTCACCGTGCGCTGTCGCCGCGGCGCCTCGGCCCGGATCGTCGTCGACGCGCTGGACGACGCCGTCGTCCGGATGCAGGCGGCGCTGGGCGCCCCCGTTCCCGTGTTCGCGCAACTGGTCGGCGGCTTCCGGGCCCGCCTGGCACCGGCCGTCCGCGTCGACACGTCCACGAGCACCGTCCGGTCCTCGTGACTCCCGGTAACACCCACACCCCAACTGGAAGGAGACAGCCATGAGCGCTGACGACAAGATCAAGAACGCCGCCCAGAACCTGAAGGGCAAGGCCGAGGAGGCCATCGGCAAGCTGACCGGCGACGACGCGAAGGTCGCCGAGGGCAAGGCCGACCAGACGGCCGCGAAGGCCAAGAACCTCGGCGAGGACGTCAAGGACGCCTTCAAGAAGTAGCCTTCGGGTCGATGACGGCGGATGCTGCGCGCGCGGCATCCGCCGTCGTCGTGTCCGACCTCAGCGGGTCTCCACCGCATCGTCCGCGCGCCGCAGCACGTTCTCGGCGCGCCGCGCGCCGCGCCGGACCGACGTGACGAGCACCAGCGAGCGGCCGGCGACCAGGAGAACGACCACCGTCACCAGCACCACGAGCGCCCAGGCGACGACCTGCCAGCCCGGGAAGCCCGCAACCGACAGCCACTGCATCCCGTAGCCGCCCGCCGCAGCGAGCGGGAAGGTGAACGACCAGAACCCCAGAGTGAACGGCAGCACCCGGTAGCGCGGGATGAGCGCCAGCTGCTGGAGCGCCATCAGCACCAGGAGGCCGAGCAGCGCCGTCGATACGAGGTCGGCGCGCTCCCCGTTGATCGTGAACCACGCGGTCCCGGCGACCGCCGGCGGCGCCAGCAGGATCGCGCAGGTCGGGGTCAGGGCGGCGGGCAGCGGCGGGAAGAACGCGAGCCGCGCCAGGAGGACGGTCGAGATGACGATCCAGAAGAACACCCCGACCGCGAAGGCGCCGATCGCGAGCCCCGGCAGGCCGATCCGGAACGAGGTCGTGGCGGCGATGAGTCCGGCGGCGACCGTCGGCAGCAGGTAGCCGCCGTGGAACGCCTCCGGCGGGAGGCTCCCCGCGTGCCAGAACGCCAGGATCCATCCGGCGAACGCCGCGGCCACGATGAGGGACGCGATCACCAGCACCGCGCCGGCCCACGGCACGAAGCGGTAGAGGTCCGCTCCGATTAGCATCCCGACAACGGGGACGAGCGCGGCGATCGGTCCCTGCGCGGGGTGCCGCAGCTGCGAACCCAGCGACTCGGAGCTCCTGGCGCCGCGCCGCAGGTGGGCGACGATGAGCCAGACCCAGGCGACCACCACGACGCCCCACAGCACCTGACCGACGACCTCGGGCACGCCGAGCAGGCGCCCGGCGGTCGTCCACACCCCGGCGAGACCGGCGAGCCCGAAGGCGATGGCGAGGGTGTTGAGCGGGATGCGCTTGGCGGTGCGACTGCGCGGGGTCATCACGCCGCCTCCTGCACCGGTTCCGCGGCGAGGAGTTCGCGGAAGGCGTCCGCCAGCTCGCGGAGCCCCGCGTCGTCGAGGTCGCGGACGCCGTGCACCACGAGCGGCGGCCTCCAGCGCATGCCCAGTCGATGGGCCGTCGCCTTGAGCGGCGCCAGGATCGCGTCGTACTCGAAGCTGTGGAGTTCGCCCGGCCGATAGGCGGCTTCGGCTCCGCCGGTGGTCGTGACGACACGGAGGGTCTTGCCCGCGAGCGCGCCGGCGCCTCCGGTCCCGTAGGCCCAGCCCCGCACGAGCACATCGTCGAGCCAGCGCTTCAGCGGCGCCGGCGTCGAGTACCAGTAGGTCGGATAGAGCAGCACGATGTCGTCGGCCGCGGAGAGGGCGGACTGCTCGGCGGTCGCATCCGGTGCGCCCTCCGGATAGAGCTCGGTGAGGATGCGGACGTCGACACCGGGCACCCGCCGAGCCTCTGCGGCGAGTGCGGCGCTGACGCGCGAGGCGGAGAGGTCGGGGTGACCGACGATGAGAGCGGTGCTCACGGGGTGTTTCCTTTCATAGGAGAAGGAGGGTAGCGCGTTCTGTTCTAACCTGTCAAGCCTGTTATAGTGGTTAGATGATCGAGAACGAGGAACGCCTGCTGGCGGTGCTGAACAGCGCGCCGGTGGTGGACGGCCATGTGGTCGAGACCCTCGACGACCCGCGGATGATCCGGGTGCGCGATCGCCTGCAGGCCGTGATCCGCGGCGATGCGGACGTGGAGACGCTCACGCCCTATGTGAATGGCGTGAAGCGGCGCCCGACCCTGACTCCCCGCGGGATTACGTGGGAGCTCGAGGCGCCGGCCGACGGCGCGGAGTACGCGGGCCTCGTCCTCGAGTGGGCGCGCCTCCAGGAGGAACTGCCCGGGCGGCTCCGTCCGTGCGCGAACCCCGAGTGCACCAAGTTCCTGATCGACCACAGCAAGCCGAACACCGCACGCTGGTGCTCCATGGCGACGTGCGGCAACCGGATGAAGGCCCGCCGCCACTACGCCCGCCGCTCCGCTCAGAACGCCTGAACCGGATGCCGGGCGGCGTCCCGTCGCACCAGCGCCCGGAGGAGGAGGACGCCGACCACCACGCCGAGGACGGCGACCGTGATCGTGACCGGGGGCGGCATCCCGAGGTCGATGGCCGCGACGATGCAGAAGCCGTCGAAGAGCGAGATCAGCACGAAGCCGACATGGCCGATGAAGGACCTCCGCCACCGGTCCGGCATGCGGACCAGCGTGCGCCACGCCTGCACCGCCCGGACGATCAGGTAGACGGCCAGCACGGCCAGGACCGCGAACGCGATGCGCTTCGTCACGGGCAGACCGGGCCAGTCGATCAGCACTACGACGATCAGGCACGTCATCGCCGCGGCCGTGCACCAGAAGAAGGCGGCGAACCGGCCGGAGCGCGCCGAATCCGGCACTGCCGCCAGGAGCAGGCACCCGAGCACGAACGAGGCCACGGCCAGCCCCGCGTGCAGGAGGATCAGGATCGAATGCGCCATCGGGCGGGCACGATACTCCCGTGACGCCTGCCGGTGCCAGACCTGCGCGCTCGCCGACGTGCGGATCGTGGGTCGACGGCGTCAGCCCAGAACCGGCCCGATCTCATCCAGCGTGAGCGACGGCACGAACGTCGGCTGCTCGTAGAGGCGCTGGAGGCCGGCGGGGTCGATCGCCACCAGCCGCGCGGCGCCCACGGTGTCGTCGCCGCCGCCCAGTGTCCACGCGCTGTGCCACAGCCCGGCCAGCGTGACAGCGCCGTCCACCATCAACCCCGCGGTCTGCGCGCCGAAGTCGCTCCACAGCGCGTCGGTCACCATTACCGAGGCGTCATCGGGCTTGCTCGCGACCGCGGCGTACGCGTCGACCAGCGCGCGCGGGTCGACGGCCCGGGCCGAGCGGTCCATCAGCGCGACGACGGCGACGGCGGCATCCGCCGCGGAGCCGAGCGCCGCCGGCCACGTCGCCTTCGGCAGCGCTGCCGCGATCCCCGCCACGAGCTCGCCCTCGTGGCGGTCGACCATCGTCGTCTCGTACGCCGAGTGCACGCCCATCCCCGTGCCGTCCGGGAGCCCGTCGGCCAGATACGACCCGTGGAGCGGCTGGCACGCGTCCCCGACGTAGTGCGCGACGAGTCCTGCCGCCGCGACGAACCGCACCGCGTCTCCCGCCTGCGCCGCAGCGACCAGCTCGCCGAAGAACTGCTGCACCCGGAACGGCAGCAGCCCGCGGTCGTCCGGGGCGGTCTTCCCGAGCCGCGTGTAGTAGTCCTGCCACACCGGGACCGCGACCTGGCTGGGATCGGCGACGCAGCGCTGCCGCAGAGTGGTCCCGTCGAGCGGCTGGTCGATGTCGGCGTAGTGGTTCGGGTGCTCCGGTCCGGAGCGGAAGGCGGTGTCGCGACCGCCCGGAACCGCGGAGGGGAGGTTCTTCCAGATCAGGTCCGGGACATCGGCCAGCGGGACGAATCCCTTCTGCGCGTTCACGGCGCGCAGCTCAGCCGACACCTCCCGCCCCTGCGGTCCGATGCGCACGCTGATCCGGTCGGCGTTCGCCGTCAGCAGCGTCCGCAGCGGACCCTCCGGCACGTGCTCGCACGCGAACGACGCGATCGTGTAGTGCCCGGTCTTCCCCCAGTACGGCTGCAGCGCTCCCGGGCGGAACAGCCCCGCTTCCCCATCGGCCATGGGACGGATGCTACCCACTGCAGGTGACACCGCGGTGAAGCGCTATCCTGGGGCTCCCCGTAGCTACGGGTATGGGGAACAGTGCCAGAGCCGGACCGAGCGATCGATCCGGCTCTGGTCCCGGCGGCGCTCAGTCGCCGTCGTGCAGCGTCACGTGGTACCCGTCCGGGTCGGCGAACGTGAAGGTCCGGCCGAACGGGCCGTCGATCGGCCCGGAGACGATGGTGTGGCCGCCCTCTTCGAGCGCGTCGTGGATCGCCTGCACGTCGGTCGCCTTCAGCCAGAGGGCGACGCCGATCCCGGGCTGCGCGACCGCGGCGAGGTCGGTGCCGGGCAGCGGGTCGCGGAGCGCGAAAGCGATCGGCGCGGTGTCGAAGACGACGGCGTGAGGCGGCCCGGCGGGCGAGCGCACCAGCCCGAGGTACCGCTCATAGAACGCTTGAGAGGCGTCGAGGTCTCGCACCTGCAGCGAGATGAAGTCGGGTCCGATGGCGGGCATGGCGTTCTCCTTCGTTACGTGTCAGTTTTCTGACACACAAAGGCTATGTCAGAATACTGACATGCGTCAAGACCGCGCCGGCATCGACCTCGACACCTCCCTCGGCTACCTCCTGAAGGAGGCGTCCAGCGCCCTCCGCCTCGCCATGGAGGACGTGCTCCGCCCGCTCGGCATGAGCATCACGCACTACTCGTGCCTCGAGCTGCTGGCCCAGCGGCCGGGTCTCTCCAACTCCGAGCTCGCACGCGGCACGTTCGTGACGCGGCAGACCATGAACGTCCTCCTGCAGACACTGGAACGGGACGGCGAGGTCGCGCGGGCCACCGAGGCTCCGGTCGGCAAGGCGCTCCCGACGCGGCTCACCGAGAAGGGCCGACGCAGACTGGAGTCGGCCACCGCGGCGGTGCGCGAGGTCGAGGTCAGGATGCTCACCGGCCTGACCGAGGACGAGCAGGCGGCCGCGTTCCGTATCCTGCGCGGGATGGTGACGTCGCTCCGGGGCTGACCGGCGTCAGACAGACGCCGTGCGGATGCGCACCTCGCGCTCCATCCGCTTCTCGTGCCGCTCGCGCCCCTTGATCGCCTCGAGCTCCCGGCTCTTCGGCGGCGCCGTGGTGACCAGCTGGTCGAGCATCCTGCGCGTCGCCGCGGCGATCTCGTCGATGGCCTGGTCGAAGGCGGCCGCGTTGGCGCGGGAGGGACGCGTGGACCCGCTCACCTTGCGGACGAACTGCAGCGCGGCCTCCCGCACCTCATCGTCCGTCGTCGCCGGCTCGAAGTTGTGAAGGCAGCGGATGTTGCGGCACATGTGCCGACGATACGCCTACTCGTGCGGCGGCAGGGTGATCGAACCGGTCATCGCACCCGGGTCCGCCGACAGGGCGGAGTCGGACTCGACGAGGGTGCGCTCGATGTGATCGCGAAGCGAGCTCATGGTGTTCCTTACGTACAGAAGACAACCGGAACATCCTGCGCCCTCCCGGCTGGGAGATCGCAGAGGACGCCCGGCGCGTCACCCGGGATCGACGAACGTCGCCAGCGCCTGGTCGGGCTCCACGAGGTACGTCGACAGCATCCGGCCGGTCCCCGGCCCGAGGTCGCGGGCGTTGTGCGGCGTCCCCGGCGGGATGAGGAAGCCGCTCCCCGCCTCGAGGTGCAGCGTCTCGGCGTCGTGGATGCGCATCTCCACCGTCCCGGCGAGGATGTAGCCGACCTCCTCCCCCGGGTGCGTGTGCCAGCCGGACTCGACGCCCTCCGGTATCTCGGTGAGCACCTGCACGATGATCCGGCCCGGGATGGAGGACGACGCGCGCTGCACCTCGGTGCGCTTCAGCCGCCCGGCGAGGTCGTCGCGCGCGCCGTCGGTCATCGGCCGACCGCCTCGCTTGCGCGCAGGATGACGTCCGCCACGGCGCGCGGCTGGGAGACCATGATGAGGTGCGAGCCCTCCATCGTGGTGAGCTCCGCACCCGCGGCCTTCGCCATCGCGAGCAGGACGTCCGACCCGGCCGCCTTGTCGCCGGTCGCGACCACGGCCCACGAGGGCACCTGCTTCCAGGCCGGGGCTCCGTTCTTCTCCTCGAACGCGGACGCGGCGACCGGACGCTGGGAGGCGGCGAGCACCGCTCCCACTTCGGGCGGGAGGTCGCCGGCGAAGACGCGCGGGAACTCGTTCTCCGCAACGAAGAGCTCGACCGCCGGCTGCCCGTCGGGGCCGGGGAAGTTCTTCTGCACCAGCGCCGGCCCGAGGGCGCTGTCGCGGGAGGTCCCCTCGATCTCGCCGAGCACCTGACCCTCGTCCGGCGCGAAACCGGAGACGAAGACCAGACCCTTCACCGCGTCCAGCCCGGTGCCGGCGTTGCTGATGATCGCGCCGCCATAGGAGTGGCCGACCAGGAGGACGGGACCGTCCAGCTGCTCGACCACACTCCGCAGGTACGCCGAATCGACCGCGATCCCTCGCAAGGCGATCGCCGGGACGAGGACGGGGACCCCCGCCTCCTGAAGCAGCTGCGTGACGCCCGCCCAGCTCGCGCCATCGGCGAATGCGCCGTGGACCAGGACGACGGTGACGTCGACCTCCCGAGTATCCGACATGGTTCCTCCCCTTCGATCACCCCGACGATGCGCACAGAGTAGGGCGGTTTTCCCTCGCTCGGCTAGAAGAATTCGTGGTCTGCGCATCCGATCGACCCGGTCCCGGGGAATGACTTCACGAGGGGCTCCGCCGGAGACCCGATGACACGAAGGGGTTCATCATGATGAGGAAGCGGTGGTGGCGGATCGGGGTGATCTCCGCCGCGGCGCTCGCGCTGATCGGGGTGTCGGCGGCACCCGCGAACGCGGCGCCCCAGCAGGCCTGGAGGTCGTTCGGGATCTCGCAGGTCTCGGTCTTCCACGGCGTCCCGGCGACGCCCGTGGACGTGTACGTGAACCACATCCGGGTGCTGAACGACTTCCAGCCCGGGACGTTCGCCGGCCCGTACCTGCTGCCGTCCGGCACCTACCGGCTGGCGATCACCGCGGCCGACGCGAGGAACGACAGCAGCCCGGTCATCGGTCCGGTCACCGTCAGCTTCGCTCGGAACACCAGCTACACGGTCGCCGCGCACCTGACGGCCGCGGGCGCGCCGACCGCGACCGTGTTCACCAACGACCTCTCGAAGACGCCGTACGGCCAGGGTCGGCTGGTCGTGCGGCACACCGCCGCCGCGCCCGCCGTCGACGTCCTCGCAGGCGGCACACCGGTCATCCGGTCGCTCACCAACCCGAACCAGGCAGCGCTCGTGCTGCCGGCGGGGATGGTGAACGCGTCGGTCGCCCTGGCCGGGACGACGGCCCCCGTGATCGGTCCGGCGGCGGTGCCGGTCGACTCCCGGCAGAACACGATCGTCTACGCCTGGGGCAGCGCGTCCGCCGGGAACCTGACGGTCGCCGTCCAGACACTGAGACAAGGGAGCCTGCTGTCCTTCCCATGGATGACCCGGCACTGAGAACCACCCGGCCGGCGGGCACAGCACCCACCCGCCGGCCGGGCGCGCCCGCGCCGCGGAGGCGGATGGTCGAGCAGCACGTGGGCGCTGCCGTGCACGCCTTCCTCGGCCCGACGTGGGTGGTCCTCCTCTCGGCACGGGCCACCCGCGCCGGGCGGAGGGAGTTCCGCCGCCGCCTGTCCGGCCCGGTCGAGCTGAGGGCCGGATGCGACGCGACCGGGGCCGAGCGGATGTCCGAGGGCGACGTGCTCGCCCTGCTCCGCGCCCGTGGAGCGCCCGAGCAGTGCGTGCTCGTCAAGGACGGACTGCTCGAGGACGAGGTCACCGACCTGCCCTCGGCCCTGCACCGGGTGCTTCAGAGCCCCGAGGGCGCCCTGATCTCGTGCATCGCCGGGCGGCTCTGCTTCGTGCAGAGCGACGGCGGACGCACCCGCGCGGTCTTCGCCGCGACCACAGCCGACCCCGATCGAGAGGATGGGATGGACCATGTCGAAGACAGCCGATGACCTGGCACGGGCGGTCGCCGAACTGGCGGGCAGCCTGCCCGGCGAGCCGACGCCCGAGCAGATCGCCCCGCTGCTGGCCGGCCTGAGCCGGCGCGAGCGGGCCGTGGTGGCGCTCTTCTTCGAGCGGCTGGCGGAGGGCGAGCGCGGGCTCTTCGCGGGCTGAGGCGACGCGGGCGTCACCCGGAGGCGAGCGTCCCCCGGACAATGCTGTCCCCGGAGTGCGCGGGGTCGCCGTTCAGCGGCTGCTGCGAGATGTCGACGACGGGGTAATCGGCGGCCGCGATGTTGGGCGGCATGGCGAACGTGCCGGAGTCGCCGTCGAGCAGGCCGACGCTGATCGACTTCGTGAGGTCGCTGTTCATCAGCCAGACTTCGCGGTAATCGCCGCTGGAGTGGACGGCCGGGGAGTCGAGCTCGATCTGGAGCACGGTCGTCCCGTCGGTCTGCCGTTCCATCGTGGCGCTGCCGCTCGAGGTCGACCACGCGGGCAGGCCCGCGAGCGTCGCGTGCGCCTGGACCTGCGCGGTGGGGCGGAGCACGAGAACTACCGAGACGACGACGGCGATCAGGACCACGGCGGCGCCCGACAGCGCGGCCACCCAGCGGCGGCGGGATGCGGTGCTCCGCTCGCGGCGCCGGGGAGCCACGTGCGCGGGCTGCTCCGAGGGCGCGGGCTCCGGGGTGACCATCGCCGCGGACTCCGTCGGCGCCTCCATCGTCAGCTGGGCGCGGATGCCCTCCCACACCGCCGGGGACGGCTCCCTCAGCTCGAAGTCGACCGGCCCGTTCTCCCGTGCGGCGCGGGTGACGCGCATCAGCCGGTCGAGCTCCGACCGGCACTCCGCGCAGCCCATGACGTGCTCGACGTCGGCCTCGTCAACGTCCGGGTCGCCGAGCGCCAGCATGGCGAGGGCGTCGGGATCGCTATGCGTCATCCGCGTCCTCCAGCCGTGCTCGCAGCCGGAGCAGGCTGCGCCGGATGTGACTCTTGACGGTGCCCAGCGGCAGGTCGAGCTGCGCCGCGATCTGCGTGTGCGTCAGCCGATCGTAGAACGCCATCCGCATGATCTGCTGCGGAACCGGGTCGAGTTGACCGAGTTCCTGACTCATCTCCACGCTGTCCGCGATCTCGTCCGTCCAGGTCAGCGATTGCAGGTAGACGCTCTCCATCAGCGCCTGCAGCTCGCGCTGCCGCTTCGCCCGCGCCTCGTACGCGTCCACGATCTTGTGCCGGGTGATCGCCATCAGCCAGGTGCTGAGCTTCGCCCGGGCCGGATCGAAGGAGGCGCGGCTCTGCCACGCGGCGACGAACACCTGCTGGGTCACGTCCTCCGCGTCGGCGACGTCGCCGAGCGAGCGGAGCGCGAGCGTGTAGACCAGCCGGCCCCAGCGCTGGTACAGGCGCTCGATCGCGTCCACCTCGCCGGACTGCAGCCCGGCGATCAGTGAACGCTCGGTGTCATCCACGAGGCCATCATCACCCGTCAGGCGGATTCGCGCCACACGATGGGCGTGTCGAGCACGAGCCCGCCGGCGGTCGTGTCGCCCGTGCGGATCTGTTCGAGCACCGCCTCGGCCGCCGAGCTGCCCAGGCCCTCGGCGGGCTGGTGGACGGTCGACAGTGCGGGGGTGGTCCGGGTCGCCCAGGAGCTGTCGTCGAAGCCGACGAGCCCGACATCTCCCGGCACGGTGCGCCCGGCCTCGAGGAGGGCCTGCATCGCGCCCGCGGCGACGGCGTCGGAGGCGGCGACCACACCGTCGATGTCGGGGGCGCGCTCGAGCAGGGTCCGCATCCCGTCGGCCCCGTCGTTGAACGAGTACAACGGCACGGGCACGACCAGCTCGGGGTCGTAGGCGATGCCGAGAGCTTCGCGGAACCCGGCCAGGCGGTCGGCGCCCGAATCGCGGTCGAGCGCGGCGGCGATCATCCCGATCCGGCGGCGGCCGGTCTCCATCAGCCGCCGGGTGATCGCGGCGGACGCGCCCCGGTTGTCGATGCCGATGAACGGCGCGGTGATGCCCGGCGGATGCCCGACGAAGGCGGCGGGCAGCCCCAGGCGCTCGATGACCGAGAGGATCGGGTCGCGGTCGCGCGCCGACACCACGATCGCGCCGTCGACGAAGCCGCCGCTGAGGTAGCGCGAGACGCGGTCGGTGTCGCGTTCGGAGTCCACGATCAGGCACACCATCTGGTAGTCGTGGGCCGACAGAGCGGCGTTCGCACCGAGCATGATCACGCCGATGTTCGGGTCCTCCAGGAACACCGAGTGCGGCTCGTGGACGATGAAGCCGACCGCCTGCGTGCGCTGCCGGACCAGGCTCCGCGCCGCGGTGTTCGGCGTGTAGCCGACCTTGCGGATCGCCGCCTCGATCGCCTGCCGCGCCTCGCTCGACACGTAGTGGCCGCCGTTGACATAGCGCGAGACCGTTCCCCGCGAGACGCCCGCCTCGAGCGCCACGTCCATCACGGTGGCGCGGCGGCGGGGTTCGGTCATGGAGGCAGTCTAGGGGATGCCGGTGCTTGACAGACGGAATGCGGTCTGCTTAGTCTGTGCACGTTCACAGTCCCGTCCCGTCGGGTTCGAGGCGACACGGACTGTGCACGTTCCCACAAGATCGACGACAACGCGCACGCGCCGATGTGTGCACGTTCACAGACTGGCAAAGGAGCCATAGTGCTCATCCCCGACGCGGACGGCATGATCCTCGGGTGCGACTACAACCCCGAGCAGTGGGATCGCGCCGTCTGGCGCGAGGACATCGCGCTGATGCGCGAACTCGGCGTCGGGCTCGTCGCCATCAACATCTTCGGCTGGGCGGAGGTCAACCCGGCGAAGGGCGTATGGGATTTCTCGGGTCTCGACGAGATCATCGGCCTCCTCCATGACGCGGGCATCCGGGTGAACCTCGGCACCGCCACCTCTTCAACCCCGGCCTGGCTCACGACCCTGCACCCCGAACTGCTGCCGGTCGCGATCGACGGCACCCGCCGCTTCCCCGGCGGACGACAGGCCTTCTGCCCGAGCTCGCCGGTCTACCGCCGCTACGCCCTCGCGCTGGTCGAGCGCATCGCCGAGCGCTACGGCGACCACCCGGCGGTCGCCCTGTGGCACGTCTCGAACGAGATGGGCTGCCACAACGCCCTCTGCTACTGCGACGAGAGCGCCGCGGCGTTCCGCGGCTGGCTCCGCGAGCGTTATGCGACGATCGGCCGCCTCAACGAGGCGTGGGGCACCGCGTTCTGGAGCCAGCGCTACGGGGCGTGGGACGAGGTCCTGCCGCCACGCGCCACGCTGTCCACCCGGAATCCGGCACAGGTGGTCGACTTCCACCGGTTCTCCTCCGACACCCTGCTCGATCACTTCCGCGCCGAGCAGGAGGTCATCCGCCGGCACAGCGACCGTCCGGTGACCACGAACCTCATGAACGCCGCGCACATCCAGAACATGGACTACTGGAGCTGGGCGGGCGACCTCGACCTCATCGCGAACGACCACTACCTCGACGACCGCCTCGACGACCCGACGACGGAGCTCGCCTTCGCCGCCGACCTCACCCGCGGCCTCGCGCAGGGCCGTCCGTGGATGCTCATGGAAACGTCCACCGGAGCCGTCAACTGGCAGCCGGTGAACCTGGCCAAAGCGCCCGGCCAGCTGCTCCGGAACGCGCTCACGCACGTCGCCCGCGGCGCCGACGCGATCTGCTTCTTCCAGTGGCGCGCGTCCGTGCGCGGCTCCGAGAAGTTCCACTCGGCCCTGCTGCCGCACGCCGGCACCGACTCGGCGACCTGGCGTGAGGCGCAGGAGCTCGCCCGCGCACTCGGCGCACTCTCGGAGGTCACCGGCACCACCGTGCGGGCCGAGGTCGCGATCGTCTTCTCCTGGCAGTCGTGGTGGGCCGCGAACGGCGACAACCTCCCAAGCCAGAACGTCCGCTACCTCGAACAGGTCCACGCGGCCTACCGCGCTCTGCGCGCGGCCGGGGTGACCGTCGACGTCGTCGCTCCCGGCGCCGACCTGACCGGCTACCGGCTGGTGGCGGTGCCCGCCCTCTACTCGCTCACGGAGAGCCAGGCCGCCGGGCTGCACCGCTACGTCGAGCAGGGCGGCCACGCCGTCGTCACGTTCTTCAGCGGCCTCGTCGACGAGGAGCAGGCGGTCGTCACGGGCGGCTACCCCGGTCTCCTGCGCGACCTGCTCGGCGTGCGGATGGATGAGTTCACGCCGCTCGTGCCGGGCGACAGCGTCCGGCTGAGCTCCGGCCGCACCGGCGCGGTCTGGAGCGAGCGCGGCCGGGCGACCACCGCAACGGTCGTCGACACGTTCGCCGAGGGCCCGGCCGCCGGGAGCCCCGCGATCACCCGCAACGCCTACGGCGACGGCACCGCGTGGTACGTCGCCACCGAGCTCGACCAGCTCGACCTCGACGACCTGGTCCGCGAAGCCCTCGACGGCGCCGGCGTCGCCCCCCTCGCCGCCGGCGCCGCCGAGTTGGACGTCACCCGCCGTGTCGGCGCCGACGGCACCTCGTTCCTGTTCGCCATCAACCACGGCGACCACGAGGTGGAGCTCGCCTCCACAGGCGTCGACCTGCTCTCCGGCGAGCGCTTGGAGTCGTCCGTCGTCGTCTCCGCGGGCGGCGTCCGCATCATCCGCGAGGACGCCGCGCCCGTCCTCGTCCCCGCCGGCGATGCCGGGATCAGCAGAGAGGAGGCGTCATGACCGTGACGTCCGCCACCGCGCGGGCCGAGGCGCCCGCGCGCCCGCCCCGCCGCCGCATCCGGACTCCGCACAAGCGCGCGATCACCGCGCTGGTCGCGCCGTTCCTGGTGCTGTTCGCCCTGTTCTATGCGCTGCCCGTGGCCTACGCGGTCTGGGAGTCGCTGCTCGTCGTCCAGCGCGACGGCACGTTCGGCCCGGCGACCGAGGTCTTCGGCGGCCTGCAGCAGTACGCGCTGGTGTTCCAGGATCAGGCGTTCTGGGGATCCGTGGGCCGCGTCCTCCTGTTCGGCGTCGTGCAGGTGCCGGTCATGCTCGGACTCGCGCTCGTGTTCGCCCTGCTGCTCGACTCCCCGCTCGTGAAGGGCAAGCGGTTCTTCCGCCTCGCCTACTTCGTCCCGTACGCGGTGCCGGGCGTCATCGCGGCGATCATGTGGGGCTTCCTGTTCTCGCCGAACCTGTCGCCGTTCTCGGCGCTGACCAAGGCGGTCCCGTTCCTCGGTGCCGACCTCGTCCTGTGGTCGATCGCCAACGTCGTCACCTGGGTCTACGTCGGCTACAACATGCTCATCATCTACTCGGCGCTGCTCGCGGTGCCGCAGGAGATCTACGAGGCGGCGCGCCTGGACGGCGCCGGCCAGTTCCGGATGGCGTGGTCGATCAAGATCCCGATCGTGCGGCCCGCGATCCTCATGACCGCCGTGTTCTCCATCATCGGCACGCTGCAGCTGCTCGCCGAACCGCAGGTGTTCGCGTCCTTCAGCTCCGCCGTCACGAGCACCTACACGCCGAACATGACGATCTACGCGACCAGCTCGCTCCCGAACTACAACCTCGCCGCCGCGTTCAGCGTCGTGCTGGCGCTGGCCACCTTCATCCTCTCGTTCACCTTCCTCAAGGTGACGCAGCGAAAGGGGCAGGACGCGTGACCGCCGAAACCCTCATCCCCGTCCCGACCGGCGAGCGCGCCGAACGCGAGGAGCGCCGTCGCAGTCGTCGCAGCGGACGCGGCACCGGCCCGAAGCAGAGCCCGGTCTCGCGCGCCGTGGCGATGACCGTCATGGTCGTCTTCACCCTGTACACACTCATCCCGCTGTGGTGGCTGGTCGTCGCGTCCTCCAAGTCCCGCGGGCAGCTCCTGACCACGAACGGCCTGTGGTTCGCCGACTTCAACCTGTTCAAGAACATCGGCGACATGCTCGCGTACGGGGACGGCATCTTCGGGCGGTGGATGCTCAACAGCATCCTGTACGCCGGTGTCGGCGGGTTCCTCGCGACCCTGCTCGCCGGGATGTGCGGCTACGCGCTGGCGAAGTACCGCTTCCGCGGCCGCGAGACGCTGTTCAACGTCGTCCTCGGCGGCGTGCTGGTCCCGGCGACCGCGCTGGCCCTCCCGCTGTTCCTGCTGTTCAGCAAGGTCCAGCTCACCGACACGATCTGGGCCGTGCTGCTGCCGTCCATCGTCAGCCCCTTCGGCGTCTACCTGAGCCGCATCTTCGCGGCGGCGAGCGTGCCGGACGAGCTGATGGAGGCCGCGAGGCTCGACGGCTCGGGCGAGCTGCGCACCTTCTTCACCATCGCGGTGCGGCTGATGACGCCGGCGCTCGTGACGGTGTTCCTGTTCCAGTTCGTCGCGATCTGGAACAACTTCTTCCTGCCGCTGATCATGCTGCGCTCCACCGAGCTGTTCCCGGTCACCTTCGGCCTCTACACGTGGAACACGCAGATCAACCAGGTCCCGGAGCTCCGCACGTTCGTGCTCTCCGGCGCCTTCCTGTCCATCATCCCCCTCGTCGTCACGTTCCTCCTGCTCCAGCGCTACTGGCGGAACGGCCTCGGCTCCGGCTCGCTCAAGTAGCCGGCGCCCGACGACCCCAAGCTCCCGGCATCGAAGCCGGGTGGATCACACCGAGAGAAGGATCACAATGCGATACCCGAAGAGAATCGCCGCCATCGCCGCCCTCGCGGTGAGCGCGACGGTCGCCCTGGCCGGCTGCTCCTCGTCGTCGTCGGGTTCCGGCGACACCGCGGCCGCCTGCGCCCCCACCAAGGGCAAGGTCACGCTCGACTTCACCACCTGGGTGCCCGGCATGGCCGACGTCGTGAAGCTCTGGAACGACAAGAACCCCGACATCCAGGTCAAGGTGCAGGAAGGCCCGAACGGCAACAACGGCACCTACAAGAACTTCTTCAACGAGGTCAAGGCGGGCAACGCCCCCGACCTCGGCCAGGTCGAGTACGACGCCCTCCCGAACTTCCGGGTCCAGAACGCGCTCGAAGACCTCAGCGCCTGCTCCGCGGTCGTCAAGGCGAAGAGCGACTTCGTCGACTGGACCTGGAACCAGGTCTCCCTGGGCTCCGACAAGAGCGTCTACGGCATCCCGCAGGACTCCGGCCCCATGGCGCTGTTCTACCGCAAGGACCTCTTCGAGAAGAACGGCATCGCCGTCCCGAAGACGTGGGACGAGTACAAGGAGGCCGCGAAGAAGATCCGCGCGCTCGGCGGGTACATCACCAACTTCTCGCAGACCGACATCAACCAGTTCGCCGGCTTCGTCTGGCAGGCCGGCGGCCAGTGGTTCGCCAACGACGGCAAGGACTGGACGGTGGACCTGACCAGCAGCGACTCCACCAAGGTCGCCGACTACTGGAACGGCCTGATCAAGGACGGCCTCGTCTCCACCGTCCCGGCGTGGACCGACGAGTGGAACAACGCCTACAACTCGGGCCAGGCCTGGACCTGGAACTCCGCCGTCTGGGGAGCCAACTCCATCTCGTCCGGGGCCCCGGACACCGCGGGCGACTGGGCCGTCGCGCCGTCGCCGCAGTGGTCGGCGGGCGACGACGCGGCCGGCAACTGGGGCGGCAGCTCGGTGGTCGCGTTCACCGGCTCGAAGCACCTCTACGAGGCGACCAAGTTCGCCCTCTGGCTGAACACCTCCGATGAGGCGCTCACCGCGCTGAACAAGGCGGCCAACCTGTACCCGGCGACCAAGAAGGGACTCGAGCTCCCCGCGCTGCAGCAGGGCGTCGACTTCTACGGCGGCCAGAAGATCTACGACGTGTTCGCCAAGGCGTCGTCGCAGGTGAAGCCGGACTTCACCTGGGGTCCGACCATGACCCAGACGTACGCGGATGTCTCCGACGGGTTCAAGAGCGCGGTCAGCGGCAGCGGCACGCTCACGGACGCGCTGAAGTCGGCCCAGGAGTCGACGATCAAGGCGCTGAAGGCGCAGTCCATCCCCGTGAAGGGCTGATCCGCGCCCGACGGCGACGAAGATGGACGGGGCAGGCGCCGAGCCTGCCCCGTCCGCATGTGAGAAGGAGAACCGCGTGCCCGTGCTGAGCATCCACCTGACAGCCGGCGGCGTGAGCGTGCTGCTCGACGTCGCCGACGACCGGCTGCCCGCCGTCGCCCACTGGGGCGCGGCGCTCGGCGAGCTGGACGCGGCGGACGCGCGCGACCTCGTGACAGCGGGGTCCCGTCCGGTCGTGGCGAACACCCCGGACATCCCGACGCGGCTCTCGCTGCTCCCGGAGCAGCACACCGGCTGGCTGGGCCGCCCCGGGCTCAGCGGCAACCGCGACGACGGCGGCGCGTGGTCGCCCTGGTTCCGGGTCGTGTCCGTCGACGCCGGCTCGGCCGTGGAGCACGACGGCCTCGTCACCGTCCCGGGCGGCGCCGTGCGGATCCTCGCCCGCGATGACGAGGCCGCTCTCGAGATCGCCTTCGACATCGAGCTGACGCCGCAGGGCGTGCTGCGGATCGCAGCGACGCTCACCAACCACGGCGCGACCTACCGGCTCGACGACCTCGCGCTCGCGCTGCCGGTCCCGGCCCGCGCCCGCGAACTGCTCGACTTCGCCGGCCGCTGGGGCAAGGAACGCACCCCGCAGCGCTCGGCGCTGACCGTCGGCGCCCACGTGCGTGAGGGCCGGCGCGGACGCACCGGCGCGGACGCCGCCACGCTGCTCACGGTCGGCGAGCCCGGCTTCGGCTTCGCACGCGGCGAGGTCTGGGGCCTCCACGTCGGCTTCAGCGGCGACCACCGCCATTACGCCGAACGACTCTCCGGCGGCGACCAGGCGGTCGGCGGCGGCGAGCTGCTGCTCCCCGGCGAGATCGTGCTCGCCACCGGCGCGAGCTACCGCACGCCGTGGGTCTACGGCGTCTACGGCGACGGCCTCGACGACCAGGCGGGCCGGCTGCACCGCTGGCTGCGGGCGCGGCCGCAGCATCCCCGTCGCCCGCGGCCCGTCACCCTCAACGTCTGGGAGGCGGTCTACTTCGACCACGACCTGGCGAAGCTCACCGCACTCGCCGACCGCGCCGCCGCGCTCGGCGTCGAACGGTACGTGCTCGACGACGGCTGGTTCCGGCACCGGCGCAACGACCATGCCGGTCTCGGCGACTGGTACGTCGACGAGACGGTGTGGCCCGACGGCCTCACACCGCTGATCGACCACGTGCGCGCCCTCGGGATGGAGTTCGGCCTCTGGTTCGAGCCCGAGATGGTCAACCCCGACTCCGACGTCGCCCGCGCGCATCCCGAGTGGATCATGCAGACCGGCGGCCGGCTCCCCGTGGAGTCGCGGCATCAGCAGGTGCTGAACCTGGGCGTCCCGGAGGCGTACGCGTACGTTCACGACCGGATGGCCGAGATCCTGTCGCACAACGACATCGCCTACATCAAGTGGGACCACAACCGCGATCTGGTGGACGCCGGCAGCCTCCCGTCGGGCCGCCCCGGCGTGCACGCCCAGACCCTCGCCGTGTACCGGCTGATGGACGAGCTGAAGGAGCGCTTCCCCGGCCTCGAGATCGAGTCGTGCAGTTCCGGCGGCGCCCGCGTCGACCTCGGGGTCATCGAGCGCACCGACCGCGTCTGGGTGTCCGACTGCATCGACCCGCTGGAGCGTCAGGGCACGATGCTCTGGACGCAGCAGCTCCTCCCGCCGGAACTGCTCGGCGCGCACATCGCCTCCGGCCGCTCGCACACCACGCACCGCGTCCACTCCCTCGCGTTCCGAGCGGCGAGCGCGCTGTTCGGCCATCTCGGGATCGAGTGGGATCTGACAGGGGCGTCCGACGCCGAGCTGGAGCAGCTGCGCGAGTGGATCGCATTCCACACCGCTAACCGCGACGTGCTGCACGGCGGCGAGCTGGTCCGGATGGACGAGGTCGACCCGTCTCTGCAGATCAGCGGGGTCGTGGCGCCCGACCGGGGCCGCGCGCTGTTCGCGCTGGCCTACGTGGCGCGCTCCGACGTGGCGCCGATCGGCCGCGTCACCCTGCGCGGGCTGGACGCCGACCGCCGCTACCGCATCCGCCTCCTGCCGCTGGGCGCGCCCCGCGGGGAAGGCGCGGCGCCCGCCTGGGCCGCCGACCCGGACGGGGTCGTGCTGACCGGTGCCGCGCTCGCGCGGGCAGGCGTGATGTCGCCGGTGTCGTATCCCGACACGGTGTGGCTGGTGGAGGCGACCGCGGTCGACTGACCGTGATGCTCCCCCGCTTGACTTCAAGCGCTTGAGGTCTGTTCTGATGGGGACATGAGCACGCTGACCATCCAGGACGTCTCCCGCCAGAGCGGGCTGAGCGAGCCGACGCTGCGCTACTACGAGGAGGTCGGGCTGCTCGGCCCGATCGCCCGCGACGAGCGCAGCGGCCACCGCCGGTACGCCGAAGGCGACCTCGACTCCGCGCAGGTGCTCGCCTGCCTGCGCGCCATGGGCGTCGGCATCGAGGACATGCGCACCTACCAGGCGAACCGCCGGCGAGGTCGCGCGGCGGCGGGCGACCAGCGGGACATCCTCCTGCGCCATGCCGAGCGCGTCGAGGAGCAGATCGCGACGCTCCGCGTCCACCTCGACTACCTGCGGGTGAAGTCCCAGTTGTGGGACGCCCGCGACAAGGCCGATGACGCGGCCGAGGCGCGTGCGAACGCCGAACTCCGATCCATCCTTCCCCGACTCGAGGAGACCTTCCGATGACCACCACCGACACCCCGACCGTCCTCGTCACGGGAGGCAACGGCTACCTCGGCACCCGGCTCGCGGCCGACCTGCTCGCCGGCGGCGCCGCGGTCCGCACAACCGTGCGTTCGCTCGACCGGGCCGACGAGGTCCGCGCCGCCGTACGCCGCGCCGGGGCGGATGACGCCGCCCTGTCGTTCGCAGCGGCGTCCCTCACCGACGACGAAGGATGGGCGGACGCGCTCGCGGGCATCGAGGAGGTGCACCACACCGCGTCTCCGATGATCCTCGGGACCACCCCCGACGAGGTGGTCGTCCCCGCGCGCGACGGCGCACTGCGCGTGCTCCGCGCGGCCCGCGACGCAGGTGCGCGCCGGGTTGTGCTGACCTCGTCGTTCGCCGCCGTCGGATACTCGCCGAAGCCGGTGCGCGAGTACGACGAGAGCGACTGGACCGACCCGGCCACTCCGGGACTGCCCGCGTACCCGCTGTCGAAGGCGGTGGCCGAGCGCGCCGCGTGGGACTTCGTCGAGCGGGAGGGGGCGGGCCTCGAACTCGTGACCCTCAACCCCACGTGGATCGCGGGCCCGACGCTCACCGCATCCGTTCGCTCCTCCCTCTCGGTCTTCACCGGGATGCTGGACGGCACGATGACGGCGGTTCCGCGGCAGCGCTTCGGGATGGCGGACGTGCGCGACGTCGCCACGGCGCACCGCGCCGCGATGTCCACGCCCGCGGCCGCCGGCAACCGCTACCTGCTCCTCGCCGACGGCCCGACCATGACGTTCCTCGACGTCGCGAACGTGCTGCGCGAACGCCTCGGCGAGCTCGCCGCGCGGGTTCCCACGGAGGAGCTGCCCGGCGACGAGCCGGCCGCGCTGATCATCCACAACGAGAAGGCGAAGGCCGAGCTCGGGCTGCGGCCGCGGCGCGCGGTCGACACGATCGTCGAGACGGCGGAGAGCCTGCGGGACCTCGGCCTGCTCTCCGGAACGGCCAGTCTGTCAAGACCCTGAGCATCCCTGGACGCGCCTCCCGGACCGGTCTACCGTCTGTCGTCGGTCTATGCCGTCTCGTTGCATGGCCCGCGGAAGGAAGCACGTGTCCCTTGATCTGTCCCCGTCGCCCCAGCTCAGCGCCCGGTTCTCGCCCGACGCGACCGGGGAGCTGATCGTCGACGGCGTGCCCGAGACCTTCGCCGCAGAGAGCACCGAGCGCCTGCGCGAGGCGGTGCTCGGCCGCGTCGGCGAGATCGCCGCCTCCGCCGGCCGGCCCGTCCGCCTCACCGTCTCGGACGAGGAGGGCGACTGGCTGCTCGCTGTCCACCCGGACGGCAGCATCGGCGACGAGGAGGCGCTGTCCGTCTCCTACGGCGCCGAGCACGGCCCCGTCTCCTCGCGCCTGGCCACGACCCGCGAGATCCCCACGACCGAGGCGACCACGCGCGAGGCGCCGTCGCGGGAGTCCTTCCTCTACGTGGAGCGGCCGCGTCCTGACCGCGCCAAGCAGGGGTTCCGCGGGGCGCTCGCCCGCGCCGGGATGCCCCTCTCCCCCTCGGCCGCCGAGCTCCGGGAGCGGGCGGAGCTGGATGCGGTGAGCCGCCACTGGGCCGGCCCCCGCACGATCGCGATCGTCAACGGCAAGGGCGGTGCGAACAAGACGCCGACCACGGCCCTCCTGTCGGCCGTCTTCGCGCGCAACGGCGGCTCCGGGGTCCTCGCCTGGGACAACAACGAGACCCGTGGGACGCTCGGCTGGCGCACCGAGAAGGACGACCACGACGCGACCGTGCAGTCGCTTCTCCCCGCCACGGATTCGCTGATGTCGGCCGGCGCCCGCACCGCCGATATCGGGCACTTCGTGCACCACCAGAACGCCGACAAGTACGACGTGCTGCGCTCGAACCCGACGATGCTCGCCACCGAGCAGCGGATCTCGAGCGAGGACTTCGATCGCCTGCACACCGTGGCCACCAAGTTCTACCGGCTGGTGATCATCGACAGCGGCAACGACGAGTCGGCCGAGCGCTGGCTCCGGATGATCGACCACACGGACCAGCTCGTCATCGCGACCACCGCGCTCGGCGAGCACGCGGAGGCCGGCGCGCTCCTCCTCGAGGCGCTGCTGCAGCGGGATGCGCACTCGGCACGGCTCGCGCGCGAGGCCGTGGTGATCGTGTCCCAGTCCGAGCGGACGGGGCCAGCGTCCGACGTGCGCCGGGTCGCCCGAGGCTTCGAACCGCTCGCCCGCAGCGCGGTCACCATCCCGTTCGACCCGGAGATGCACGGCGGCCGTCTGTCGTTCGAGTCACTGGCGCCGCGCACCCGACGGGCCTGGCTGCACGCGGCGGCGGCGGTGGCCGAGGGACTGTAGCGGCTGGATCTTGTGCGGCGCCCCCGCCGCGCAGCAGACTTCGTCGCGTACGCTGCCGCTCCGCGCAGCGACCCGGTTCCTCACACCCGAAGGAGTCGCACCATGCCCCTCACCTCCGCCGAACGCGACGAGATCGACGCCGCCAACGCCACGGGGCGGACGCCCGTGGTCTTCGTCCACGGCCTGTGGCTGCTGTCGAGCAGCTGGCAGCCCTGGCGCTCCCTCTTCGAGGAGCAGGGCTTCGCGACCATCGCGCCGGGCTGGCCCGACGACCCGGAGACGGTGGAGCAGGCCAAGTCCGACCCCGACGTCTTCGCCGGCAAGATGGTCCGTCAGGTCACCGACCACTATGCCGAGGCGATCGACGCGCTCGACCAGGCGCCGGTCGTGATCGGCCACAGCTTCGGCGGACTGATCGCCCAGACGCTCGCGGGCGAGTCGAAGAACGCGGTCACCGTGGCGATCGACGCGGCGCAGTTCAAGGGCGTCACAGCGCTCCCGCCGTCGGCGCTCAAGGCCGGTGCGCCCGCCCTGCTGAAGTTCAACCACTCCAAGCACGGCGTCACCCTCACCTACGAGCAGTTCGCGTACGGCTGGACCAACGCCCTCTCCGACGAGGAGGGACGCGCGCTGTACGAGAAGTTCCACGTCCCTGCCTCCGGCGTGCCGATCTTCCAGGCGGCCACGGCCAACTTCAACCCGTTCGCCGAGACCAAGGTGGTCACCGACAACCACGATCGGGGGCCGCTGCTCCTCATCGCCGGCGCCGAGGACCACACGGTGCCGCAGTCCGTCGTCGAGAACGAGTACCGCATCCAGCAGAAGAACCCCGGCGTGACCGAGCTGGTCGTCATCCCGAACCGCGGCCACTCGCTCATCATCGACTCGGGATGGCGCGAGGTCGCCGACGAGGCCCTGGAGTTCGTGCAGCGGCACGCGGCGGCGGCCGCCTAGCGACCCCATGCCGCGCGCGTGGTGGGCGCGGGCCGTCATCGGAGCGGTGTGCGGCCTGGCCTGGGCCTGTGCACTGCGCGCCTACATGGAGCAGCTTGCGGGATTCTCGTCCCGGTTCGAGTGGATGGGGACCTTCTTCTCGGTGCTGCTGCCCGGCGTCCTCATCGGCGCTGTCCTCGGGGCCGCGTCGGCGCTGGGGCCCGACCACCGGGCCCTTCTGCGGTGGGCGGCCGCGTCGCCCTTCCTGTTCGCGGTTTTCGTGTTCGTGCTGCCCGGCACGCTGCTCACCTTCCTGACCACCGGTCTCGGAGGCGGCGCGCTGGGCGTTCCGCTGGCAGCGCTGGCGGGCGGGTACGCGCTCGGCGGTCGGCGGCTGTGGCTGCGGATCCTCGCCGCCGTGGCGGCCCTCCTCCTGCTGGTCGGCCTGGCGCTGACGGTCCCGCTCGTCGGCGGCCTTCCGCTCACGACACCGCAGGGCGCCTGGGCGGCTCTGCTCGTCGTCTCGCTTCTACTCGTCGCGATGCTCGCCGCGTCGATCCCCTTCGCCCGGCAGCGCCGAGAGGAGCGGCGCATCTAGGCGATCGCCTCGTGCAGGAAGGCCGTCGCCAGCTCCTCCGCCTCCGCCCGCTGCGTGACCCCGCTGGGGCGCCACCGCCGGTACAGCGCGACGGACGCACGAAGCGCCTCGGCCGCCTCGCTCCTGTCGTACCCGGCGACCGTCGCTCGCAGCGCCACCGCGTCCTCGGGTGCGATCGACTCCAGCCGCCGGACGCCGCGCGGCTCGGCGCCCGCGCGCACCGACGCCAGCGGGCCGAGCACCAGAGAGCGGAGCGCGGCCAGCGTGTCGAGCGCTTCGAAGAGCTCGCCGCGGGCCAGCTTGGTCGCGCCGTAGTGGACCCACACCCAGAAGCGGTCCTCGATCCACTGGGCGTCGAACGCCGGTTCGAGCACGGGAGGCGGAAGCGCGAGCACCTCGTCCGCTCCGTACAGCGGGTGGAGACGGCCCACCACCCGAGCGAACTGCGACTCCGGCAGGAAGGTGAAGTCGACGTGGAGCACCGGCGGCCCGACGAGTGTGACGATGAGGCGCGGCTCCCCCACATGCTCACCGGTGAACCCGACGGCCAGGTCCGTCCACGAGGCGATGAGGGCGAGCCGGTCCGCCATGACAGCGGCGTGCTGCTCGTCCGGGACGGCGAGCACGAGGTCGACGTCCGAGAACGCGTCGGGCGAGCCGTGCGCGAGCGAGCCGGAGAGGGCGACGGCGGTCACCCGCTCCTCGGCGGCGATGCGCGGCACGACGCGGTCCAGGAACTCCTGCTGCCGCAGAGGGATCATGCCCGCCTCAACCCAGCTCGCGCCGCATGATCCAGCGGACGCCGCCGCCGGAGTGCGCGTCGGTGGCCTGCAGCCGGTGGAAGCCGTGTCGCTCGAACAGGTCGACAGTGCCCACGTAGCCGCTGATCACGTCCACGCGGTCTCCCCCGGTGTCGACGGGATAGCCCTCGACCAGCGCCGCCCCGTTCGCGCGCGCATGCTCGACCGCGCCGTCGAGGAGGTCGTGCATCAGCCCGCGCTTCCGGAAGCCGCCGCGCACGACGAAGCAGACGATCGACCACGGGTCGCGATCCTCGTCGACGTGCGGGATGGTGCGGGAGTTCATGAGGCGGCGGTACGTCGACTTCGGCGCCACGCTGCACCAGCCGGCGACCTCGCCGTCCGCGTACACCAGCACGCCCGGGCCGGGCTGCGTCTCGCACTCGTGCTGCATGTAGGCGACGCGCTCGGGCATGCCGAGCCGTGCATCCCGATACGACATGCACACGCATCCGCCGCCGCCCGGCTTCCGCGGCACCATGAACGTCGCGAAGTCGTCGAAGCGGCCCGTCGCGGGCAGAACCTCGATGCTCATGGGCCGAGCGTAGCGGGGACGGCCGACGCCGCGCCCGTCAGCGGGCGGTGGGCCGCGCGAGCGCCACCACCCCGAGCACGGCCACGACGATCCACGCCAGCCCGCTCACCCACAGCGCGACCTGCCCGATCGTGTTCAGAAGGTGGGATGCGGTCGCCCGGGCCAGCGCCTGGGTGGCGACGGTGTACATCCCGAGCGGGAACACCACCGCCCAGAGCGGCGCCTCGTAGCGCAGCGGCTCCCGCTTCACGAACCGCTTCCACACCCCGGCGATGACCAGGAAGGGGACGCACCACGTCCCGAACCCCCACAGCAGCAGGGCCATCCCGGTGATGAACGGCCGCACCGCCAGCAGCTCGGGCAGGAGCCCGAGGCGCGCAGCGGCGAGCGCCGAGATCGCCGCGGCGCCCATCACCACCCACGCCGTCGGTTCGACCGCCGCTTCAATTCCGCGCCGCCCGAACAGCCGGGCGGTCAGCAGCCCGGCGATCAGGAGGTACAGCACGACGCCCGCGCCCCAGAGGGCGATGCCGACGATCCCGGCGCCGAGCGTCGTCACGATGATGGCGAGCGCCTGCGTGGCGACCACCCAGAGCATCCAGGACCCGTCGACCGCTCGGGTCACGGGCTCGTTGGCGTCCGAGCTCAGCACGAGCAGCGGCATCATCCCGTACGTGATGAGCAGCCAGAGCGGGATCGCGACGATGGCGGCGACGGTGGCCACCCACGGGATGCCGAGGATCGCGAACAGCGCCGCGAGCACACCGAGGGCGGCGACGACGGTGAAGAAGCCGAACCCGCGCGCGGGTGCACGCAGATCCGCCGCGACCCGGTCGGGTGCGGTGATCGCGCGCACGATGAGCAGGACGGCCAGTATCAGGAAGCCGACCGTCCCGACCGCCGCCATCACCACGCCGACCGCTCGAAGGCCGGCCGTCGTGAAGGCGGTGCCGACGATCCCGGTCGCCATCACGAAGGCGAAGGCGTTCGGCGGCAGCGTGCGGACGGGGTTGCCGATGCGGGACGGGACGGTGCTCATGCTCCCGGTGTAACCGCGTGCCGAAGCGGGCTCGATCCCTTGAACCGCGGGCATCTTGGTGCGATGTGCGCGCTCAGAACAGCGCGGACACGCCCGTCGCCATGCTGTAGATCGCGAGCCCGGCGAGCGCGCCGACGACCGTGCCGTTGATCCGGATGAACTGCAGGTCGCGGCCGACCTGCGTCTCGATCTTCTCGGTCGTCTCGGACGGGTCCCACGACTGCACGGTCTCGGTGATGACGTGCGCGATGTCGCTCCGGTAGCTGGTCACCAGGTGCAGTGCTGCGCCGGTCAGCCGGGCGTTGAGCGACGCCCGCAGCTCGTCGTCCGCCCGGATACGGCGTGCCACGTCCACGACGAACGCCTCCGCGCGGCGCCGCAGCTCGCCGTCCTCGTCGGCGAGCGCGTCGAGCGCCGCGGCGCGCGCCGCCTGCCAGGTGGAGGCGGCCAGCTCGCGGATGCGCGGGTCGTCGAAGGCACGTCCCTTCGCCGCCTCGAGCCGTTCGATGGTCGCAGGGTCGTGCTGCAGCCGGTCGGCGAGCTGGGCGAGGTATTCGTCGAGCGAGCGGCGGAGGCGGTGATCGGGGTCGTCCCGCACGCTCCGGACCAGCCGCCGCGCCTCCGCGTGGAGCCGATCGTCGATCGCGCGGTCCACGAACGACGGCAGCCACGACGGCAGCCGGCGGGACACGACCGCTCCGAACGCTTCGGGATTCGCCGCGAGCCATTCGTCCAGCCGGTCCAGGAGGAGGTCGACCGCCTCCCGATGGCCGCCCGAACTCAGCACCCGCTCGCCGAGCCGGCCGAGGGGCGTTCCCCAGAGCGGGGCGACCACGTGCCTGCGGACGACCGCCTCCATCGCCTCGCGCATCCGTTCGTCGTCCACCAGGCCGGCGAGCCCGGTCACCCCGTGGAACGACTCGGCCACCACCCGCCGGGCGTTCCCCGGCTCGGCGAGCCAGTCGGCGGCGGCGCCGGCCAGGTCGATGGTGCCCAGCTTGCCGGCGACGACCTCGTCCGAGAGGAAATTCGTCTCGACGAACGCGCCCAGCGTCGCGCCGATCTCGTCCTTGCGGTTCGGGATGATCGCCGTGTGCGGGATGCGCAGCCCCAGCGGATACCGGAACAGCGCGGTCACGGCGAACCAGTCGGCGAGCGCGCCCACCATGGCGCCCTCGGCCGCCGCTCGCACGAACCCCAACCAGGGATAGCGGTCCTGCAACGCGAACGACACGGCGAAGACGACGGCGGCCACCACCAGCAGGCTCGTCGCGAGCGTCTTCATCCGCCGCAGGGCGAGCTTCCGTTCGGCGTCGGTCGGGAGGATGGTCACGGTGGGCACGGTACGCCATACTGACCGCATGAGCGGCACGCGCACCCGGGACACCGCCGGCGAGAACCGGTTCGTCGCGTTCCTGAAACGCAAGTGGCTCGCCATCGTGCTGGTCGTGCTGCTGGTCGTCGTGGCGATCCAGAACGGGGTCGGCGGCGACCGGGCGACCATCTTCGTGCTGTGGACGCAGGTGCAGATGCCCACCTGGCTGCTGGTCCTGATCGTCTTCGCCATCGGCGTGATCACCGGCTGGGTGCTGGCCCGCAACCGCGCGGCGCGGAAGGCCCGGCGCTGATCCGGCGAACCCGGACGGACCGACGAACACCCAGCTAGCGCGTCTACGCTGGCGTCATCTCGGGCATCCGCCCACATCCTCGGCTGGGAAGTCGTCGCACCAGCGGAGGACGGCATGACCGCATCCACCCTCGGCCCCGTCCTGCGGACCAGGCCTCGCACCGGCGATCGACCGGCGGTGACCAGCACGTACAACGAACTGCTCGGACGCGTCCGCGGCGAAGGACTCCTCGAACGGCGTCGCGGCTTCTACATCGGCGTGTTCGCCGCCCTCACGGCAGGTCTCGGCGGCGCGGTCGCCGGTTTCGTCCTGCTGGGCGACTCCTGGTTCCAGCTGCTGATCGCCGCCGCGCTGGGCCTCATCTTCACCCAGTTCGCGTTCCTCGGCCACGAGGCGTCGCACCGGCAGGTCTTCGCCTCCGGCCCCGTCAACGACCGTGCCGGGCGGCTCATCGCGACCTGGCTGGTCGGCATGAGCTACCAGTGGTGGATGACGAAGCACACGCGGCACCACGCCAACCCCAACACCGAGGGCAAAGACCCCGACATCGCGTTCGACACCATCTCGTTCACCGAGCAGGACGCCGCCCGCCAGCGGGGTCTCCTCGCCGTCATCACGCGGAGGCAGGGCTACCTCTTCTTCCCGCTGCTCCTGCTCGAGGGCGTCAACCTCCACGTCACGTCCGTCCGCTCGCTGCTGACGCGGGGAACCGTCGAGCGCCGCAGCGCCGAGCTGGTCGCGATCGGCCTGCGGCTCTCCGTCTACGTCGCCGTGGTGTTCCTGATGCTCCCCGTCGGCATGGCGTTCGCGTTCCTCGGGGTGCAGCTCGCCGTGTTCGGCGTCTACATGGGCGCCTCGTTCGCGCCCAACCACAAGGGGATGCCGCTGCTGCCGGCCGGGTCGCGCGTCGACTTCCTCAACAAGCAGGTGCTGACCTCCCGCAACATCCGCGGCGGACGCGGGATGAGCCTCCTGATGGGCGGCCTGAACCACCAGATCGAGCACCACCTGTTCCCGAGCATGCCCCGGCCCGCCCTCCGCCGGGCGCGAGAACTGGTGCGGGAGCACTGCGCGGCGCACGACATCCCGTACACCGAGACCGGGCTGGTGAACTCGTACCGGATCGTCATCCGCTACCTGAACCGGGTCGGACTCGCCGCACGCGACCCGTTCGACTGCCCCGCCGCGCACCGCTTCCGCCGTGCGTGAGACGCCCCCACCGGCTTCCATGCGTGTCAAGCGGATGCGGTCCGACGATCGAAGAGGACTGTGAGGGGATGAATGTCCCGGTCTACGTCGTCGTGATCCCGCACGAGATCACGCCCGTCGTGGTCGGCGTGTTCTTCGAGCTGGCCGAGGCCGAGGCGGTGGCCGAGGCGGCCTCCGACTTCACCGTGATCGACACCTCCCTCCTCCACGCCTGACAGTCCCCTCCATCGAATGGACAAAGCCACCCGGGTGCGGGCAGACTCGAAGGACACCCTCCGGTAGACGTGAAGCTTCGATTGGCACGATCTTTGCCCCCTTCCGGACCGATCCAGGAGGGCAACATCATGGGCTTCCTCAGCTACGAGAACCACGAATTCCCCATCGACGACCGCACGCTCGCGCACCTGCACGTCGTCATCATCAACAAGCTCCGCCACGGTCAGAGCTTCGCCCTGTCCTGGAAGGACACCCCGTCGGTCGGCGGAGGCCGCACCAGCGTGTGGATCAGCCCGACGAGCAACCTCGTCTTCCACTTCGACGGCTCACGCACGCCGGCGCTGAACCGCGCGTGGCTGACGCAGCTCTCCGAGTCGGCGGACAGCTCACGTGGCCTGGTCGTCGCCCGCGAAGAGGACGCCATCGCCGCCTTGCAGCCGGCGTCCTAGCCGGCGCTGCGCGCGCGCCACTCCGAGCGCAGCAGACCCATCACCACGATGTCCTCATACCGCCCGCGGACCCACGCGTGTTCGCGCTGGCGCCCCTCCACGATGAAACCGGCCTTCTCGTAGGCACGGATCGCCGCCAGATTGGAGGCGATCGCCTGCAGGTGGACGCGGCGGAGGTTGCAGCGCACGAAGGCGAACTCGACGATGCGCTCGATCGCGGCCGTGCCGATCCCCCTCCCCCGGGCTTCGGGCAGGAGGGCGATCCCGACCTCGGCGTGACGCGCGAGGTCGTCGAACGAGAACAGGGAGACGCTTCCGACCGCTTCGCCGTCGACCTCGACCACGAAGCTCACGCCCTTGTCGGGGCCGCCGTCGAGCTGCTGGAGGCGCGCCTCGTAGGCCGCGCGCGTCAGCGGCGCGGGCATGGACGGGGTCCGCTCGTCCCAGGTGCTGAGGTCGGCGGCGATCGCGTAGAGCGCGTCGAGGTCCGCCTCGGTGCGCGGCCGGAGGGTGACGTCGATCGGACCTGGCATACACCGAACCCTATCGAGGCCGGGCGGCGACCAGGTCGTCGGTCAGGATGCGCGCGGCGCGGCGGGCCGCGGAAATGATCGCGGCGTCGTCCGCGGTCGTCGCGGCCGCAGCCTGCACGGCGGCGTTGATCGACAGCAGGGCCATGCGGAGCACGACCCGGTCCTCCGGCTCCCCGGACGGCAGCAGAGCGCCCAGCTCGTCCGCGAGCCGGGCCAGTCCCGAGGCGACGCGGGGCGCCTCGCCGTCGCGCGTCAGGCCGGCCAGCAGGAGCGGGTTCGCCGCCAGGAACCGGATGCCCTGCAACTTCTCCGCGGTGAACGAGTCCACCCAGCGGGAGACCGCGGCGGGGACGAGATCGGACGACGCCGGCTGATCGCGGACCCACGCCAGCAGCTCCTCCGCCTCGTCTCCGCGCTGATCGAGGAGGGATTGGACGATCGCCTCCTTGCCGTCGAAGTAGTAGTACAGCGACGCCTTGTTGATCCCGAGCTCGTCGGCGATCTGCCGCAGCGACGTGGCTTCGTAACCCTGCTCGGTGAACAAGCGCAGAGCCACCTGCTGCGCCAGCTCCCGGGTGCGTCCGCCGCGGCGTCGAGTCTCCATGTCGCAAGTCTACCTACCGCGGGGTAGATAAACTACCTACCGTTAGGTAGATTACCGCCATGACCGAATACACCATCGTCCGCGAGTACCCCTACCCGATCGAAGAGGTCTGGGCGGTGCTGACCGACCCCGAACAGGTCGCCCGATGGACCACCACGGGCCAGGGAGGCAGGCCCGAGGGCTTCGCCGCCGTGCCCGGCACCCGCTTCCGCTTCGTGGGCAAGCCGACCATGGGCTGGGCCGGCGTCGTCTACTGCGAGGTGATCGCGGTGGATGCGCCCCGCTCGCTGCACTACACGTGGAAGGGCGACGAAGACACCGACGACCTCACCGACGTCACGTACCTCCTCGAAGAGACACCGGAGGGGACCCGCTTCACCTGGCACCACACCGGATTCACCGGCGTCGGGGGCTACGCGATGTCGAAGCTGCTCGGCAACGTACGCAAGAAGATGCTGACCGAGGGCGTGCCTCCCGTCCTCGAGTCGTACCACCGGGCGTTGCACTAGAGCTCGCATTATCCGCTCGGGATCCCGCATGTGAACCCCTGGGAGCGTTTCCCGCCCGCTTCTACCGTGCAGAGATCGGGAGGAGAGGGCGGGTCGACCGTCCTCACGATCGGAGGAGCGGAAATGGGTGCGAAGACGGCGGTCGCCGCCGGTGTGGTCGGAGTGGCCGCGGCGGGGCTCGTGGCGAGGGAGCTCGTCAAGAAGAAGCAGGAGAACGACGGCGACGGACGCCATCCCGAGGGGTGGAAGGCGGTGACCATCCTCGGTGATCAGGCGGATTTCGCGCAGGGCGGCTACCCCGCGCCGCTCGAGCGGCTGCGGGAGGTGCTGGAGGTGCGGCTCGCGACGGCGCCGGGCGACAAGGGGTTCGAGGTGCACGCCCGGCTGCGGGCGGACGCCGACCCGAAGCCGGTGATCGGCGACGACGACCCGGAGCAGGCATTGCGGGCGGCGCTGCGCGACGCGAAGCAGCTGTACGAGACCGGCGAGATCCTGCGCGCGACACCGCGGCCGCACGGCAAGCGGAAGGCGACGCTGTTCGGAGCCGCCGTCGACAAGGCCGAGGACGAGGCGAAGGGCGAGGGTGTGCTGTGAAGGCTCTGTGCTGGACCGGAGTGAACGAGCTCGCGGTCGAGAAGGTCGACGACCCCTCCATCCTGAACGCGCAGGACATCATCGTGCGCGTCCGGCTGTCCACGACCTGCGGGTCCGACCTGCACCTGCTCGGCGGCTACGTGCCGACCATGCGGGCCGGGGATGTGCTGGGCCACGAGTTCCTGGGCGAGGTCGTCGAGACCGGCTCCGCCGTCACGAAGCACAAGGTCGGCGACCGCGTCGTCGTGTGCTCGTTCATCAGCTGCGGAAAGTGCTGGTACTGCCGGCACGAGCTGTACTCGCTGTGCGACAACGGCAATCCCAACGCGGGGATCCCCGAGATGTTGTGGGGGCAGGCGCCGGGCGGATGCTACGGCTACTCGCACGCGCTCGGCGGCTGGGCGGGAAGTCATGCCGAGTACATCCGCGTGCCGTACGCCGACCAGGGGGCCTTCTCCGTCCCCGAGGGGGTCAGCGACCAGCGTGCGCTGTTCGCCTCCGACGCCGCCCCCACCGGGTGGATGGGGGCCGACCTCGGCGGCGTGAAGCCCGGTGACACGGTCGCGGTGTGGGGCGCGGGCGGGGTCGGGCAGATGGGCGCACGCGCCTCCCTGCTCCTGGGAGCCGAGCGGGTGATCGTGATCGACCGCTTCCAGGAGCGACTGGCCCAGGTCGAGCAGGTGATCGGCGCCGAGACGATGAACTACGAGACGAGCGAGGTGCTGCCCGAACTGCGCGAGCTGACCGGCGGTCGCGGCCCCGACGTCTGCATCGAGGCGGTCGGGATGGAGGCCCACCACGACGGCCCCGACTTCGCCTACGACCAGCTGAAGCAGCAGCTGCGGCTGCAGACCGACCGGCCCACGGCCGTCCGGGAGGCGATCTTCGCGGCACGGAAGGGCGGGAGCGTCTTCGTGCTCGGCGTCTTCGGCGGGTTCGTCGACAAGTTCCCGCTGGGTCCCATCATGAACAAGGGCCTGACGCTGCGGTCCGCGCAGCAGCACGGACACCGCTACATCCCGATGCTGCTCGAGCGGATGGCGCGCGACGAGCTGGTCACCGAGCACCTGGCCACCCACATCCTCCCGCTCGACCAGGGCCCGGAGGGCTACGGGATGTTCAAGGAGAAGAAGGACGGCTGCGTCCGGGCGGTGTTCCAGCCCTAGGGATCAGCGCGCAGGGGCGCCCGTGCTGTCCCGCACCTTCAGCTCCGGCTGGATGAGCGGGATGGTCGCGGGCGTCTCGCCGCGCAGGGCGCCGAGCACGCTCTCCACCGCCCGACGCCCGACCTCAGTGAAGTCGAGCCGGACGGTCGTCAGCGCGGGCTGGAAGTAGGCCGACTCGTCGCGGTCGTCGAAGCCGACCACGCTGACGTCGCCGGGGACGCTGATGCCGCGGTCGTGCAGGGCCTTGATGACGCCGAGCGCCATCACGTCGTTGATGGCCAGCACGGCCGTGATGGATCGGTCCTCGGCGATCGCGAGACCGGCGCGGTAGCCCGATTCCGGCGACCAGTCGTCCGACTCGAACACCGCCGGGACGGGACGGCCGGCGAGAGCCAGCTCCGTCTGCCACCCGCGCTGACGTGCCTCGGAGGCCATCCATCCCGCAGGGCCCCCGACGAAGTGCACGGTCCGGTGCCCGAGGTCGAGCAGGTGCCGGGTCGCGAGCTGAGCGCCCAGGGTCTCGTCGATGGAGATCGTGGCAGGCCCGGCGGGCGAGCCCTGCTCGAAACGCACCACCGGCACGTCGGCGTCCAGCCGCTGCAGCACCTCCGTCGCCGCCGTCATGGGCGCCAGCACGACGATGGCGTCCACGCCGCCGTCCACGAGCGCGTCGAGCCCCGCCCGGATGCTGTCCTGGTCGACCTCCGCGACGCTGACGAGGCTCGTGGAGTAGCCGTTCCGGCGCGCCTCCTCGGCGATGCCGAACAGCGCGAGCGCGGGACCATGGACCGAGAGCGCGTAGCTCAGCACGCCCAGGTTCATCGAGCGGCTGGTCGCGAGCGCCCGCGCCGCCGAGTTGCGGCGGTAGCGCAGCTGCGACATGGCCGCCTCGACCCGGTCGCGGATCTCGGGAGAGACGTTGCTGTGGCCGTTGACCACACGCGAGACCGTCTGCTGCGACACTCCCGCGAGCCGGGCCACATCGACCATGCGCGCCGCACGCGGCGCACCGGCTCTCGTCTCCGTCATCCCCCAATTATGGCCGGGACCGGCCGGGCGCCCGTCAGCGCCCGGCCGGTCCCGTGATGAGCCGGCGGCTCAGCGGTTGCCGTAGCGCAGCACCGCGGGGTGCTGCTCGTACGGCCACTCGGCCTCCGGGATCATGTACTCGAGCGTCGTGTAGCTGCCGTCCATGGTCGCGGCCAGCGATGGCGGCCCGGGGAAGCCGATCACACGCCAGCCGACGCGGTTGTCGTTCCCGCCGTAGACGGGGTCGCCGTAGAAGCCCTGCCGGGTGTTCAGCACGAGGAGCGGGAAGAACTCGAGGAAGTCCTCGTTGACCGGCTGGTTGCCCGCCGGCGCTCCTCCGCTGCCCTGGCCGTCCGACTCGGCGAACACGAACTTCGCCGGCTTCTCCTTCTTCGAGATGATCTCGAGCACCGTGTCCTGCTGGTCGTCGTCCAGGTCGACGAAGTCGGCGCCGAACTTCTCGGCGGCGATCCCGTCGAGCTCGACGATCCCCTCGCGGTAGAACGTCTGGCGGCTCTCGATGCGCTCCTGCCAGGCCTTCTCCTCAAGCCCCTCCATGCGGAGGAAGCCCTTGCCGTCAGCCGCGGGGAAGACGAACTGCGTCCCCGCCAGCATCCGGTCGATGAACCGGACCACTCCCGCCTCCCGGGCTCCCGGATGGTGGTCCGTCGGAATGATGCGCGCAGTGGCGGCCTCGACAGTCGCCCACTCGTGCTCCGTGAAGAACAGCGGCCCATCCGTGTCTCTCGTCGAGATCGGTGCGGTGACCCATTCTGCCTGTCCCATTGTCTTCGTCGTCTCCTCTGCAGGTCCCGTGGATGTCAGTCGGTCCAGCCGTGGCGGTCCACGGCGATGATCCGGTCGGCGCAACGCCAGGCGTTCGCCATGATGGTGAGCGCCGGGTTGATGCCCGTCGCGGTCGGGAAGAAGCTGGCGTCGAACACGTAGAGGTTCGGCACCTCGTGCGAACGGCACCACTTGTCGACGACCGAGGTCGCCGGGTCGTTGCCCATGCGGGCCGTGCCGAGCTCGTGCGAGGTGTTGCCGGTGATGCGCTCCATGTTGACCGGGACGACCTTCGACGCGCCTGCGGCCTCCAGGATCTCGCCGTTCTTCTTGACCTGCCACTTCTCCTGCGCGAAGTCGTTCGCGTGCGGGGTGTGGGTGATGCGGGCGACGGGCAGGCCCCAGGCGTCCTTCACGGTCGGGTCCAGGTCCACGCGGTTGGACTCGACGGGGAGGTCGTGGAGCAGGATCCCGATCTTCATGCTGTAGTTGAAGAGGTCGCGGTCGGCGTCCTTGGCGGCCTGTCCCCACGTCGGACGACCCGGGAAGCTCCAGTTGACGGGGTGACCCAGCATCGACGGGAAGATGAGCGAGCCGAGGATGTGTCCTCGCGACTCGTCCGTCTCGTAGAAGTCGAACGAGCACAGGTTCATGTAGTGGCCCGACCAGCCGTAGAGCGGGTCGTGCAGCTCCTTGTCGAAGAGCCCCACCGAGAACGAGTACTGGTGGAAGGTGGCGTTCTTGCCGACCTGGCCGCTGCCGTTGCCGAGCCCGTCCGGGAACAGGGCGGACTTGGACATGAGGAGCAGGCGCGGGGTCTCGATGCCGCCGCCGCAGACGATGACGGCCTTGGCGTTCTGCACGAACTCGTTGCCGTTCTCGTCCTGGTACCGCACGCCGGTCGCCTTGCCGGTCTTGTCCACCAGGATCTCGCTGACGTAGCAGTCCGACCGCAGGTCGTACAGACCGGTGTTGATGGCGTCCGGGATGAAGCTGATCAGCGTCGACGACTTGCCGTTGCCCGGGTCCGGGTACTGCTGCCAGAACCCGTTCTCGCTGAACGGCTTGCGGCCGCGGTAGGGCTCGGTCACCATGCCCTGCGGCATCGGGAACGTGCTGTGGCCCATCTTGTTCATCGCGGTCGCGAACTTGCGGCCGATCTGGCTGAGCGGCGCCGGCTTGGTCGGGTAGTCGCGGCTGCGACGGCCCTCCCAGCGGTTCGCGCCGCCGAGGCCGGAGGTGCCGAACTCCCACTCGACCCGCGTGTAGTACGGCTCGAGGTCGTCGTAGCTGATCGGCCAGTCGACCAGGCTCGCGCCCTCGACGTCGCCGTGCAGCGAGCGGAGGCGGAAGTCGTTCTCCGTCATCCGGGGCACCATGCCGCCCCAGTGCGTGGTGCCGCCGCCGACGACCTGGGGGGTCGCGGAGAAGTTGGTGATGACGGCTTCCTCGCCGTCGTTCTGGCGGTACGTGCGCGGCTTGAGCTTCGGGTCCTGCCAGATGAAGTTGCGGTTCAGGAACTTGAGCTCGTCACCCGAGGCATGCTCGGGCTTCAGCCACGGGCCCCGCTCGAGGCCGACGACGCGGAGGCCCGCCTCGGTGAGCACCTTGGCCGCGGTCGCCCCGCCGGCGCCGGCGCCGACGATCACGACGTCGACCGGCTCGGGGTTCTTGAGGGTGGTCATTGTCTGTCCTTCCTTGTGACGTTCTGTTGGGGGATGCGTCGCCTAGGCGAGCACCCCGGCACGGCCCAGGCGCGCGATCGGGAGCAGTTCGTCCCACAGCGCCTCGGGGATGTCGAACTCGGCGAGCTCCACCGTCTGGGCGACCCTCTTCGGTTCGGACATGCCGACGATCGTGGAGGTGACGCGCGGATCGCGCAGCGAGAACTGGAGGGCCGCTGCGGCGAGGGGGACGCCGTGCTCGGCGCACAGCGCCTCCATCCGGCGCACGCGGTCCAGCACCTCGTCGGCGACGGGGGCGTAGCAGTAGGTGGGGACGGCGTCCGGGCCCTTCACGAGCATCCCGCCGCCGAACGGCGCGGCGTTCACGAAGGCCACGCCGCGCGCCTGCGCGTCGTCGAGCAGCGGCTCGGCCGACTGGTCGACCAGCGTGAAGCGGTTGTGGCTGATCACGGCGTCGAACGCCTCGGTCGCCAGGTACTGCAGCTCGAGGTCGATCGGGCCGCCGGCGACGCCGAGGTGCCCGATGACGCCCTGGTCCCGGAGGTCGATCAGCGCCTCGAGCGGACCGCCGGGGGCGACACCCTCCTCGAAGCTGATCTTCTCGGGGTCGTGGAGGTAGACGAGGGGGAGGTGGTCGAGGCCCAGGCGCTCGAGGCTCTCCTCGACCGAGCGGCGCACGCGGTCTCCGGAGAAGTCGGTGGTGCCCGGGATCGGGTCCACCTTGGTCGCCACCAGGTAGCCCTCCGGCACTCCGCCGTTCTCGCGGATGGCCTGGCCGATGCGCTTCTCGCTGTCGCCGCCTCCGTACTCATTGGAGGTGTCGATGAAGGTGAACGGCCCGTCGAAGACGCGACGGATGGTCGCGACGGCCGTCTCGGTGTCCACTTCGTAGCCGTACTGCGCCGGGAAGCTGCCGAGGGCGCTGGTGCCGACGCAGACGTCGGAGACGGTGAGCCCGGTGCGTCCGAGTTGTTTGGTGGTCATTGCGCTTCGCTTTCTGTCGGGGGTTCGGTGGTTCACGTGGTGCGTGAGGGTGGCGCGGTGCTCTGCCGCACGATGAGCGTCGGACTCACCCGCGGGAGGGGGTCGGCCTCGCCGCCGCGCATCAGGTGCAGGATGCGGTCGACCGCCAGGCGCCCGACCTCTTCGAAGTCGAGGCGGACCGTGGTGAGGGCCGGCCGGTAGTACTGGGATTCGGGGACGTCGTCGAAGCCGACGACGCTGACGTCCTCCGGCACCCGGAGGCCGGCGTCGGCGAGCGCCTTGACCACGCCGAGCGCCATCTGGTCGTTGGCGACGAACACGGCCGTGATCCTCGGGTTTCCGGCGATCTCGCATCCGGCGGCGTAGCCCGAACGCGTCGACCAGTCGCCGGTGAAAGCGCGGTTGGTCACGCGGCCCGCCGCCGCCAGGGTCTTCGCCCAGCCGCGGAGCCGGGCGTCGCTGCCCAGCCAGCCGCTGGGGCCGGCGACCTGCCAGACCGTCTCGTGGCCGAGGTCCAGCAGGTGCCGGGTGGCCAGCTCGGCCCCGGCGACCTCGTCGGTCGCGACGCTCCGCGTGCCCTCTGCGGCTCCGGGCTCGAACACGACCAGCGGCACGCCGGCGTCGAGTCCGGTGATGGCTTCGAGAGCCGCCTGCACCGGAGCCAGGACGACGATCCCGTCGACCGAGTCCTCGACCAGATGTTCGAGGGCGGCCTTCATCCCCGCCCGGTCCACGTCGCCGAGGGTGACGAGGTTGGTGGCGTAGCCGGCCTTCCTCGCCTCGTCGGCGATCCCGCTGAGGGCGACGGACGGACCGTACTGGGCGAGGCCGAAGCTCACGATCCCGATGTTCATGGTCCGGCCGTTGGCCAGGGCCCGTGCGGCCGGGTTGCGCCGGTAGCGCAGCTGCTGGATGGCCGTCTCGACGCGGTCCCGGACGTCCGGTGCCACGTTGGGGCTCCCGTTCACGACCCGGGAGACGGTCTGCTGGGAGACCCCGGCGAGCCGTGCGACATCGATCATCCTGGCACCGCGAGTCGTCGACTGCTTCTCGTTGCTCGAAGGTGCCGACACCGGATCAGCTCGCAGCCCGCGCGGTCCGGCGACCGAAGTGCGACCGGAAGAATCCGGAGATCCTCTGGACGCCTCCCGCGGAGGAGAGGAAGACGGCGATGACGATCACGGCGCCCTTGATGACCAGCTGCGGCTCCGAGGAGATGCCGACGAGGTTCATGACGTTGATGATCGTGGCGAGCACGAACACGCCGATGACCGCGCTGATCGGGTCGCCCTTGCCGCCCATGAGGGACGCGCCGCCGACCACGACCGCTGCGATCGCATCCAGCTCGTAGCCGACGCCGATGAGCGAGCTGCCCTGGCGCAGCTGGGCGGCCGCGATCAGGCCGGCCAGGCCCGCGAGGAGGCCGGACATCGTGTACGTGATGATGAGGTTGCGGGCGACGGGGAGGCCGGAGAGCCGCGCGGCCTCCGGGTTGCCGCCGATCGCGTACAGCGACCGGCCGAAGGTGGTGAACTTGGCCACGAGGGCGGCGAGGATCATCACGACGAGGAAGATCATCACGGGGTTCTGCAGCCCGAGGCTGGTCCCGCGGGCGAACAGGTCGATGAACGTCTGGTCCGTGATCTGGATGAGGCTGGTCGACTGGATGATGTAGCTGAAGCCCTTCACCGCGCTCATCATCGCCAGGGTCGCGATGAACGGCGGGATGCGCAGCCACACGACGAGGAGGCCGTTGATCAGCCCGGCGATGCCGCAGCAGAACAGCGTGAAGGCCACCGAGATCCCCGTCGGCATGCCCGCCTGGAGGGTGAGGGCGACGATCACGGTCGACATCGCCAGGATGGAGCCGACCGACAGGTCGATGCCGCCGGTGAGGATCACGAAGAACTGCCCGACCGCCAGCACCGCCACGATGGAGGCCGCCGCGATCACGTTCTCCGCGTTCCGAAGCGTCAGGAAGTCGGCCGAGACGTAGTAGCCGATCACGATGATCACGACGAGGACGAGCAGCAGGTAGCTCTTCGGGAGGAGTCGCTTG
Organism: Leifsonia sp. NPDC077715; assembly: GCF_040686855.1. Classification (NCBI taxonomy): domain Bacteria; kingdom Bacillati; phylum Actinomycetota; class Actinomycetes; order Micrococcales; family Microbacteriaceae; genus Leifsonia; species Leifsonia sp. NPDC077715. Next base: position 705,197 of record NZ_JBFBOG010000002.1, on the reverse strand, counting down.
GCGACACCGCCCCACGTCGATCGGGGCTGGGCGGCCGGGGACGTTCCGGTGGACGTCGCCGGCTCTGGGAGGGTCTTGTTCGACATTGTCTTTCCCGTCGTTGGGTCTTCGTCAGTGGGTGTTCTGCAGGGAGGCGGCTCAGGCCAGAAGCTGGAGGATCCGCTGCCCCTGCGGGTCGATCTCGTCGTGATCGAACTCGGCGACCACGCGGCCGCGCGCCATGACCAGCACGCGGTCGCACATCATCGCCTCGGAGATCTCGGAGCTCGCGATGACCACGGTCCCGCCCGACCGGGCGAAGTCGCGGATCAGCTCGTACATGTCCTCCTTGGCGCCGACGTCGACCCCGCGGGTCGGCTCGTCGCAGATGAGGAGGCGCGAGGAGCGGACCAGCCAGCGGGCGAGGATGCCCTTCTGCTGCGTCCCGCCGCTCAGGGTCTTCATCGGCTGGTTGACGCTGGAGACCTTCATCCCGAGCTTCGTCACCATGTCCTGCGCCGCGCGCTTCTCGCGCTTGCCGTCGATCACGGAGAGCCGGCTGAACATGGGCATGCTCGCGAGCGTGATGTTGCCCGCGACGCCCATGTCCGGGATGAATCCCTGGGCCTTGCGGTCCTGCGGCAGCAGGCCGATCCCCCGGCGGATGGCGTCGCGCGGCGACGCGAAGTCGACCGGCTTGTCGTCCATCAGCAGGGCGCCCTCGGTCTTCTTGCGGGCGCCGGCGAGCAGGCTGGCGAGCTCCGACTGGCCGGAGCCGATGAGGCCGGCGATGCCCAGCACCTCGCCCTGGTACAGGTCGAAGTCGATGTCGGCGACACGTTCGTCCTCGCCGAGGCCGCGCGCCGAGAGGAGGACCTTCTCGGTCCGCCCCGCGCCGAGCCGGGGGCTGCGCTCACCGCGCAGGGCCGCATCCGCGATCGAGCCCTCGAGGCTCTTGCCGACCATGGCCGTGACCACGTCGGCCGGTTTCGAGTCGACGGTCTGCAGATTGGCCGCGGTGACGCCGTCGCGCAGGACGGTGACCGCGTCGCAGAGGCTGTAGAGCTCGTCCATGCGGTGGGAGATGTAGAGGAGCGTGACGCCCTCGGCCGCGAGGCGGCGCAGCACCGTGAACAGCCGCTCGACATCCGGGAGGGGCAGGGTGGAGGTGGGCTCGTCGAGCAGCAGGATGCGCGCATCCTTGTGGAGCGCCTTGGCGAGCTCGACGGCCTGCTGTTCGGCCACCGAGAAGGAGGAGACCGGCAGACGCACGTCGAGATCGAAGCCGACCCGCGCGAGGGCTTCCCTCGCCTGCGCCTGCATGGCGCTCCAGTCGACGGCCCCGCGCTTCTTCGGGAGCGTGCCGAGGAAGATGTTCTCAGCCACCGACAGGGAGGGCACGAGGCTCAGCTCCTGGTAGATGGTGTGGATGCCGGCGGCCTGCGCGTCGGTCGGCTCCTTGAACCGCATGATCTCGCCGCCCAGGCGGATGGTGCCGCCGTCCGGGGTCTCGGCGCCGGAGAGGATCTTGACGAGCGTCGACTTGCCGGCGCCGTTCTGTCCGGCGAGAGCGTGGATGCTCCCGCGCTTGACCGAGAAGCTGACCCCCTTGAGCGCCTGGACCCCCAGGTAGCCCTTGGTGATGCCCTCGAGCTGAAGCTCGTCCATGTTTCCTCTGCACTTCCTCGTACGTGTGTGGTGGAGCCGGGGGGGGGGGGGGGGGGGCCCCCGGCGGGCCGGGCCCCCCCCGCGGGGGGGCGGGGCGGGGGAAATGTAAGGGTGGAAGACCAGGGGGCGACCCCAGGCAGCGAGCGGGGGGGAG
>NZ_JBFBOG010000002.1:48904-703386 GCF_040686855.1 Leifsonia sp. NPDC077715 | reverse complement strand
CGCCCCGCCCCCCCCTGTCCCCCTTGTGTTTCCCCTTTTCCTTCACCTCCTACCTTTTCCCACCCCCCCCCCCCGGGGGGGGGGGGGGGGCGGCGGCCCCCCCCCCCCACCCCACCCCCGGGGCCCCCCCCACGGCCGCGTGGTCGGCGCTGACGCGCCTAGTCGTTCGCCCGGACGTAGGTGTCGCTGGGCTTGTAGTAGTCCTTGGCGTTCTCCGGCGTGACGACGGTGGTCTTGATGAAGACCTCCTTCTTCGGGCACGCCTGCTTGTCGCCGTTGTAGGCGGCGACGGCCATCTTCACCGCGGCGACGCCCTGATCCCACGGCTGGTTGGAGGCGGTCGCCTGCATCGGACCGGTCGGGTTGTCGACCATCTCCTTCACGACGTTCATGCCGCCGTCGTAGCCGGCGACGATGACGCCGTCGCCCCAGATGCCCGCCTGCTGCAGGCCCTGCTCGATGCCGCCCTGCATGACGTCGCTCATGCTGTAGACGATCTTGAGGTCCGGGTTCGCCGTCGCGACGTCGCGGATCGGGGCGAGCGCCTTGTCCGGCTTCCACTCGCCGTACTTCGTCTCCAGCTTCTTGGTGATGACGCCCGGGTGGTCCTTCATGACCTTCTCCCAGCCCTTCATGAAGCCGTTGAAGCGGAGGTCGCTGAGGACGTCGCCGGGGAAGCCGCCGATGCCGACGATCTTCATCTCCCCCGAGTCGCCGAACTTGGCGAGCGCCTTCTTCGCGGCGACCTCGCCGGCGAGCGAGCCGGTGTAGCCCTGGTCCTCGGCGACGTAGCAGTACATGTCCGGCACCAGCGACTTGTCGAGGTTCGAGTTGACCGTCACGAGGGGCACGTCCGCGTTCTGGAGCGCGGCGACCGAGGCGCCGACGCCGATCGGGTCGTTGGGGTTCATGATGACGACGTCGACGTTCTTCGTGATGAGGGTCTGGACGTCGGCGTTCTGGCGGACGGTGTCGCCGTTGGCGTCGAGCAGCTGGATCTTCGCGCCGAGCTTCTTGGCCTCGGCCTGGCCGCCCTCGACGAGGGTCTTCCACCAGTCGCTGCCGCTGATGCCGCGCTGGCTCCAGCCGATGACGAGGCCTTTTCCGGTCTTCTTGTCGTCCGCGGAGGCGGCGCCGTCGGTTCCGCCGCGCGCGCATCCGGTGAAGAGGACGGCGGTGACCGCCGCGATGCCGGCGACTTTGAGCATGGTTCGGGAACGGGTGCTGATCATGTTTCCACTTCCTTGTGAGGTGATCTGTGCAGGGTGGAGCTTCGGGGTGGGGCGGGTGGTTCCGGTGGGTGTGTGGAGCGGATGGTGCGGGTGGCGGCGGCGCCCCGATGGGGAGGACGGAGGGTCCGCGGGGCGCCGCCGCCGGGTGCTCAGTCGAGCGGGGTGAAGACCCCGCGCTCCTCGAGCAGCTTGATGTTGCGGGCGCGGGTGGCGCGCTCGCGAGCCAGCCAGTCCTCCCCGGGAGGGGCGTCGAGGTACTGGTTCTTGGGGTAGATCGGCTTCTCGTAGATGGCCGCGTACTGCTCGGTGCGGAGGTCCTTGAAGCCGTTGAAGACGCCGTTCGCCTGACGGTCCCGACGCAGGGCGTCGATGTCGATCGTCGTGCTGACGAACGTGTCGCCCGCGGTAACACCGGGGGTCTCGGTGATGATCTTGCCGCGCTGGTTGACGATCATCGAGCGACCGCCGAAGAGGTCGTTGATGACGCCGTCCGGGCCGAGCTCCGGGCCGAGGTTCGGGGCGACGACGATCGCGTTGTTGAACAGGGCGTGGGCCTTGTTCTGGACCTCCCACATGCCCTGCGAGGTCTGCGGCTCGATGAGCGTCGCACGGATGATGATCTCGGCGCCGTTCATGGCGAGGCCGCGGGCGATCTCGGGGTAGGCGCCCTCGTGGCAGATGACGTAGCCGATGTTGCCGATGTCCGGGGTCTTCGCGACGGGGTAGATGGCGTCCATCACGTTGCCGTTCCCCTTCTTGACGATCCACTCGTCCCACAGGTCGTGCGGGTTCGTGGTGCCGAGGGTGCCGCCCTCGAAGCCGTCCGAGGTGGCCTTCGCGCGGCGGTAGATGACGTCGCCGTTGGGGTCGATCATGAACGCGCAGTTGAAGTAGCGGTCCGGGAAGTCGTCGTCCGCGACCAGGTACAGCTCGCCGGCGATGTAGGTGTTCAGCTCACGAGCGGCCTTGCCGAGCTCGTCGGTCTCGGGGCCCGGGATGGTGCGGGCGAACTTCTTCTCGTACTCGCGGTCACCGGCGTGGAACGCCATGTGCATGCCCTGGATCGCCATCTCGGGGATGACCACCAGCTTGACCGGGTAGCCCTCGGTCGCGGCGACACCGACGGCCGTCTTCATGAACTGGATGATGCGCTTGGTGTTCTTCAGCGCGTCTTCCGGCTCCACGATCGGGATCTGCAGCGGCGAGAGCGCTACGACTGTGTACGGCTCAGTCACGTCCAACTCCTTCGTTGTTTGGGTTCGTGTGGCCATGTTAGCGCACTATCAAGGCGTGTCAAACAAATCTTTAGACGCCGTGATTGCGCGGGATTCTGAGTGTAACGGGCACTGTTAGCGCACTCACTCGCGTTATTCGTGGTGGAGTTCGCGGTGGACGACACCAGCGGTGGCGGGACCCGCGACCACGTCCTCGAGCCCCAGCTCCACCAGGGCGAGCCGGGCGCGGAGGACCGCCGCTCGCGGCAACCTTGTCGCGCCGGCCAGCTGCTCGGCACTCAGGGAGCAGAGCCCGAGAGGGGACGCATGGGACGCTTCGATCCGCGCGACGGTGCGGACGACGTCGGGGTCGAGGCCCTTGGCGGCCAGGATGGGCAGCGCCGCCGGATGAGCGAGCTCGCGCTCCACCGCCGCCAGCCACGCGTCTCGGCCGGCGAATCCTCGGTGTCTCATGTGCGCTCCGCATCCACGCTAAGCGCGCAGCCGGCGCGTCGATATCCGGAGCGCGACGGCCGCTGTCCGATGTGCGAGGACCGAGCCCCGCCGCGGTGCGCCCTTTGTCAACCGGGTCTCATCGGAAATCTTCCGCCTACGGTGCGTGCGGTAGCGGAGCGGCGCAGCCCCTTCGTATCGATCGATGGAGGAAGCAATGAAAGCAGTGGTGTACAACGGTCCGCGCGATGTCGGCGTCCAGGATGTCCCGGATGCGCGCATCGAGCGGCCGACGGATGTGCTGGTCCAGATCACCTCGACGAACATCTGCGGATCCGATCTGCACATGTACGAGGGCCGGACCGGCTTCGAGACCGGCCGGTGGTTCGGTCACGAGAACCTGGGCCGGGTGATCGAGGTCGGCGACGCCGTCGACAAGGTCCAGGTGGGCGAGTACGTCGTCCTGCCCTTCAACGTCGCTTGCGGTCACTGTAAGAACTGCGAGCGCGGCCTGACCAACTACTGTCTGACCGCCCAGCCCAAGAAGGAGTGGGCGGGCGCCGCGTACGGTTTCGCCGACATGGGTCCGTGGGCCGGTGGACAGGCCGACCTCCTGCGGGTGCCATGGGGCGACTTCAACTGCCTGCGGCTGGGCGAGGACGCCGCGGAGAAGCAGACCGACTACGTGATGCTCGCCGACATCTTCCCGACGGGCTACCACGCCACCGAGATGGCCCGGGTGAAGCCGGGCGACCAGACCGTGATCTACGGCGCAGGGCCGGTCGGATTGATGGCGGCCTACTCGGCGATCCTCAAAGGCGCGAGCAGGGTCATGATCGTCGACCGTCACCCCGACCGGCTGAAGCTGGCGGAGGAGATCGGCGCCATCGCGATCGACGACTCGAAGGTGGACCCCGTCGAGGCCGTCAACGAGATGACCATGGGGCTCGGGGCTGACAACGGCTGCGAGTGCGTGGGCTACCAGGCGCACGACGTCGAGGGCAACGAGCACCCCAACATCACGCTCAACCGGCTGGTCCAGTCCGTCCGGTTCACAGGCACCATCGGGGTGGTCGGGGTCTACGTCCCGCAGGATCCCGGTGCCTCCGACGAGCTGGCCAAGCAGGGCGAGGTCGCGTTCGACTTCGGCGAGTTCTGGTTCCGCGGCCAGACCATCGGGAGCGGACAGGCTCCGGTGAAGCGGTACAACCGAGCGCTCCGCGACCTCGTCGCCTCCGGCAAGGCCACCCCGTCCTGGATCGTCAGCCACGAGCTGGATCTGAACGAGGCGCCGAACGCGTACGAGCACTTCGACGCCCGCGACGACGGCTGGACCAAGGTCGTCCTGCACCCCGCAGGGGCGAACGCCTGACAGCGGCACTGGGCGGCGTCGCCCGGAGTCCCCGGGCGGCGCCGCCCACCCTGCCTGTCTCGTGAGCAGCCATGGCCGGCCGCCTCCTCTCCGCCCGCCGCACCCTGATCTGCGTCGCCATCGGCGCGGTGGTGGGGACGACTGCGGCGCTCGTCATCGACCCCCGCCTCGGACCGCTCGTCGGCTGGTGCACGTTCGGCATCATCGACCTCGTCTGGGTCTGGCGTATCTGCTGGCCCAGGGACAGCGCCGGCACGGAACGACTCGCCCGCGAGGAATCCACCACCCACGTGACGGACGAGGTGATCGTCACCGCGTGCCTCGTCAGCATCGTGGCGGTGGTGGTATCGCTCGTGCAATCCGGCAGCCGGCACACGGATGTGGTCTCGGTCGCGCTGGTGATCCTCGGCATGCTCGGGACGATCGTGGCGTGGGCCCTGGTGAACACCGTCTACGCATTCAAGTACGCCCGCATGTACTACGTCGACCATCACCGCAGCGGCTTCGACTTCAACCAGGAGTCCCCGCCCACCTACAGCGACTTCGCGTACCTCGCGTTCACCATCGGGATGTCCTACGGCGTCTCGGAGGTGGAGCCGAACGCGGTCGGGACGCGCCGCAAGGCGCTCATGCACGCGCTCCTGTCGTACTTCTTCGGCACGGTGGTGATCGCTGTGGCGATCAACCTGGTGACGAGCCTCGGCGGGTCGGGATGAGGCGTGCGGAGCACCGGGCGGCCAGCGCGAGCGCGCGGTGCGCGAGCGATGGCGGGGACGGCGGCGCCGCGACGGGAGGCGGATCGGCGCGGCGCGGCGCGCGCACGAACTCGACGTACCCGCACCGCGGACAGGTCGAGAGGTGCTGATGCACGGCGAGCCCGACGCCGTAGTACGGATTGCGGCTGACGCGCATGCGGTTGAGGCAGTGCGGGCACCAGCGGGGGCGCGTCGCCGGGTTCGGCTCGATCACACGTCCTCCAACGCTTCGGGTGGCCGGGCTCGGGTGCACGGTGGCCCTCTCCACCCGAAGAAGGGGACCACCGTGCCGTCGGTCGGACACGTCGACCGTGTATTCACGGTAGGTAAGTCCCCGGGGGGCTGCTATCCGGCGTGCGAACGCCGGTGTCCTGTTCGCGAACGACCCGTTCGATAAACGGTCAGGACGATCCGTGGGACCTGCTTACAATCGCCGCATGAACCGGCAACCGAGCGAGCTCTTCGCCACCCACCGCGTCGCGGCGGGCCACGGCGTCGAGGAGGCTCGGCAGGCGCTCTCCGAGGTCTTCCTCCCCGTCGAGTTCCCGTCCGTCCCCACGACGGGGAGCGTCGAGATGACGCTCAACGCGCTCACCGTCGGACGGGTGACCTGCGGGTTCATGGAGTTCCGCGAAGAAGTGACCATCGAGACCGCCGAGGCCGAGAACTACCACCTCGACATCCCGGTCCACGGACGGGCCGTCATGAAGGCCGGTGTGGACCCGGAGATCCACGCGACCTCGCGGACCGCGGGCGTCTTCACCCCGGGGAAGCCCGTACGGCTCGACTGCAGCGCGTGGTTCTCGCAGCTCTCCGTCATGATCCCGCGCGCGGAGCTCCAACTCGAGCTGGAGCGTCTGCTCGGGCGCGAAACCGTCCGGCCTCTCCAGTACACGAGCGAGCTCGACCTGACCGGACCCGGGGGACGCATGCTGCTGGACACGCTTCGCCTGATCGACGAGGCGTCCACCATGGAGGGCGGCCCGCTCGCCCATCCTCTGGCGCGGCTGCGGCTGGAGCAGACGCTCATCGATTCGATGCTGTTCGCCCAGCCGCACAACCACTCGGACGCGCTCCGCTATCCCGCTCCCGACTCCGGCCTGCGGCCGGTATCGCGGGCGGTGGACCTTCTCCGCGCCGACCCGGCGCACCCGTGGACGGTCGTCGAGCTGGCCGCACGGGTCTCGGTGAGCGCCCGCAGTCTGCAGCAGGGCTTCCGCCGCACCCTGGACACGACGCCCACGAACTACCTGCGCACCCTGCGGCTCGAGAAGGTGCGCGAGGACCTTCTGAAGGCCGGACCGGGGACGGACAGCGTCACAGAGGCCGCCACCCGATGGGGCTTCATCCACCTGGGCCGGTTCGCGGCGTCGTATCGCGAAGCGTTCGGCGAGAGCCCGTCGCAGACGCTCCGGTCGTCGTAATCGGGCAACCCCTTGACGCGGGTGGAACGACCGCGTGGGGTGGGCTCCGACGGCGAACAGAGGAGGACCCCGTGACCGACACGAACGCCACCGACCCCGCAGTGACCCGGTACCCGGCCGATACGCCGACCGGAGGGCTGGAGCTGGTCCACAGCTTCGACGACGGCCCGATGCCAACCGGTGTCAGCGTCTCGCACACCGGCCGCATCTTCGTGAACTTCCCGAAGTGGGGCGACGAGGTCCCGGCGACCGTGGTCGAGCTGAAGGGCGGGCATCCGCTGCCCTTCCCCAGCGCGGAGATCAACCAGCCGCGCGGCGACGACGACCCCGAACGGCTGGTCTCGGTGCAGAGCATCGTCGTCGACCCGGCCGACCGGCTCTGGATCCTGGACACGGGCAGTCCGATGATGCAGCCGGTGAAGCGGGGCGGCCCCAAGATGGTCTGCGTCGACCTGCAGACCGACACCGTGGTGAAGACGATCGTGTTCGAGCAGGACGTCGCATTGCCCACGTCGTACGTCAACGACGTCCGGTTCGACCTGCGCCACGGCGTCGCGTACGTCACCGACTCGTCCGATCAGGGACCGAACGGCATCATCGTGGTCGACCTCGAGAGCGGGGAGGCCTGGCGCAGGCTGCACGACCACCCCTCCACGAAGGCCGTCACCCCGCCCGAGCTCACGCCGCTGGTGGAGGGACGGGTCTTCGCGGAGCGCCCGGCCGACGGGCCGGCGAAGCCGGTGACCATGGGCTCCGACGGCATCGCGATCTCCGCCGACGGCGAGCGCCTCTGGTACTGCCCCCTGCTGTCGCGGCGCTGGTACAGCGTCCCGACCGAGGCGCTGCGCGACCGCGACCTCCCCGACTCGAAGGTCGGCGAGCTCGTGCGCGACGAAGGCGACAAGGGCGGCGCCGCCGACGGCCTGGAGACGGACGATCAGGGCCGCTTCTACTCCACCAACTGGTCGCACAACGCGGTCCTGCGCCGCCTCCCCGACGGCACGATGGAGACGCTGGTGCACGACCCGCGGCTGCTCTGGCCGGACACCATGTCGGTGGCGACGGACGGGTACCTGTACGTGACCGCCAACCAGCTGCACCGGCAGGCGAAGTACCAGCGCGGCGAGGACCTGCGGGAGTACCCGTACTCGCTGTTCCGCGTGCGGATCGACGCGGGGCCGGTGTTGCTGCGGTAGGGCAGGCCGCGTTACGCCGCATGACGCAAGGGGTGCGGTGCCCCGCGGCGGCCTCCCATGCTGGTCTGCATGACCCGCCAGATCCGCTTCAACGCCTTCGACATGAACTGCGTCGCCCACCAGTCCTCCGGGATGTGGCGGCACCCCGAGGACCAGGCCTGGCGGTACAAGGACCTCACCTACTGGACCGAGCTCGCCAAGCTGCTCGAGCGCGGCACCTTCGACGGGATCTTCATCGCCGACGTGCTCGGCACCTACGACGTCTACGGCGGCAGCAATGAGGCCGCGATCCGGCACGGCGCGCAGGTGCCCGTCAACGACCCGCTCCTGCTGGTCTCGGCGATGGCGCTCGTCACCGAGAACCTGGGCTTCGGGATCACCGCCGGCACAGCGTACGAGCACCCCTATCCGTTCGCTCGCCGCATGTCGACGCTGGACCACCTCACCAACGGGCGCGTCGGCTGGAACGTGGTCACCGGGTACCTGCCCTCCGCCGCGCGGAACATGGGCCACGACGATCAGCTGCAGCACGACGACCGCTACGACCACGCCGACGAGTACCTGGAGGTGCTTTACAAGCTGTGGGAGGGGTCCTGGGAGGACGACGCCGTGATCCGCGACCGCGAGTCCGGCGTCTTCACCGACCCGGCGAAGGTGCACGAGATCCGCCACACGGGCAAGCACTTCACGGTGCCCGGCATCCACCTCTCCGAGCCGAGCCCGCAGCGCACGCCGGTGATCTACCAGGCCGGCGCGTCCAAGCGCGGCATCGGCTTCGCGGCCGAGAACGCCGAGGCCATCTTCGTCGCCGCCTCGACCAAGGAGGGCCTGAAGGCCACCGTCGGCAAGCTGCGCGACGCGCTCGAGGCGGCCGGCCGCGACCGCTACTCGGCCCGCATCTACACGCTGCTGACGATCATCACCGACGAGACGAGCGAGAAGGCCCAGGCCAAGTACGAGGACTTCCTGCAGTACACGAGCGACGAGGGCGCACTCGTGTTCATGTCCGGCTGGATGGGCGTGGACCTGTCGCAGTACGACCTCGACGAGCCGATCGGCAACGTCGACAGCAACGCGATCCAGTCGGCCGTCGCCAACTTCCAGCGCCCCAACGCCGACGGCGGCGAGTGGACGGTCCGCGACATCGGCCGCAACGGCGCGATCGGCGGCCTCGGCCCCTTCATCGTCGGCTCGGCCTCCGAGGTCGCCGACACCCTGCAGGAGTGGGTGGAGGACACCGACGTGGACGGCTTCAACCTGGCCTACGCGATCACCCCGGGCACCTTCGAGGACATCGTCGAGTTCGTCATCCCCGAGCTCCGCAAGCGCGGGGCGTACCCGGAGGAGTACGTACCCGGCACGCTCCGCAACAAACTGCACGGCGCGGGCGACCGGCTGCCGTCGACGCACCGCGGGGCGCGGTACAAGGTGGGGGCCTAGGGCTCGACCGCGGGGGCGCTGTCGGCGGTGAGGAGGCTCAGCACCTCGGAGAGGGCGATCCGCTGCTCCTCGCTCAACGGCTCGAAGAGGTCGGCGAGCACGGGCCCCGCCACCTCGTAGCCGTCGCGGAGCGCTGCACGGCCGGCGTCCGTCAGCTCGTGCTCGAGACGACGACCGTGACCCGCGGAACGCACGATGAGGCCGCGGTCCGCCAGCCGGTTCGCCAGCGTCCCGAAGGCTTGATCGCTCTGGAAGGTGGCGACGGCGAGGTCGTGCCCGGAGGCTCCCGGCATGCGCTCGATCGCGCGCAGGGCATCCCACTGGACCAGGCTGATCCCGACCGGCCGGAGGGCGGCGTCCATCGTGCGGTGATTACGCCACTGAGCCCGCTTGACAGCGAGCCCCAGCGCTTCCAGATCGACCGTCATGGTGCTAATGTATCAACATTCTTATCTAAATATGTTGATTTACGAGCACCCATGAACGCGTTGCAGCTGGAAGAACTCCCTCTCGCCCAGGCCGGCGACCCGGCGTCGCGCGTGGCGCTCGTGCTGCACGGCGGCGGCGGACCCCGGACGGTCGCGCCGATCGTCGCCCATCTCGGCACGACGATGCACGCCGTCGCTCCCACCCACCCGGGGTGGGAGGGAACGGCACTGCCCGACTCGATCGCTTCCGTGTCCGACCTGGCCGCGGCGTATCTCGCCGATCTCGCCGAGCGGGGCGATCGCGGCGTGGTCCTGGTCGGATCCTCCATCGGCGGCTGGATCGCCCTGGAGATGGCCCAGCAGGCGACACGCGTCCCGCGCTTCGAGGGCGTCGTCGGCGCAGTGGTCGTGATCGACGGCGTCGGGGTCGTCGTCGACGGCGAGCCGATCGCGGACTTCTTCGCGCTCGACGCCCGGGGCCTCGCCGAACTCGCCTGGCACGACCCGGACCGCGGCTACACGGACCCGGCCACCCTCACGGACCAGCAGCGCGCGATGCAGGCGTCGAACGGTCGGACGATGGCCCGGATCGCCGGCGCCGGGATGAGCGACCCGGCGCTGCTCGGTCGTCTCGGCGCCCTGGAGGCGCCCACGCTGGTGATCTGGGGCGCGAGCGACAGGATCGCGACACCGGCCTACGGGCGGGCGCTGGCCGACGTGATCCCCGGCGCGCGCTTCGCCGAGATTCCCGCAGCCGGACACCTCCCCCACCTCGAGAACCCCGATGCGACGTGGGCCGCGCTCGATCCCTTCCTCGCCGGGATCTGAGCGTCACACGGCGGTGACGCGCAGCACGACCACCCGCTCGGGCAGCGACCCCGGCAACTGCAGCCCCGCCGCGGCGAGCGCTCGGCCGTTCAGAACGGTCCCGGCGCCATCGCCGTACCAGACCGGGTCGGTGCGGCTCGGGTCCGGGGTGCCCACGACCACCGGCGCGACCCGGTAGAGCGCGTCCGGGTCGAGGCCCGGGAGGGTGAAGCGGCCGTGCGGGGACTCGTTCGAGCGGCCGAGGAAGGCGAGGAAGAACAGAGCCTCCATCCGATCGGCGGCGACGACGCCGTAGAGCTGGAAGGCCGGGTCGGTCTGATCCGCACGCACCACATCGCCGGTGCGGATCAGGTCGCGATACCGCTTGTGGAACGCCACCCACCCGGCCAGGTCGGCGAGGTCGCCTTCACTCGCCTGCGCGAGGTCCCACTCGATCCCGAAGTGGCCGAAGACCGCCGTGCCCGCGCGGAAGGACAGCGCGAGATCGCGCCCGGTGGTGTGGTTCACCCGCGAACCCACGTGCGACCCGACCAGTTCGGGCGGGAGGAGCTGCATGGTCCAGCGGTTGATCTGCTGGCGCTCGAGCGGGTCGACGCAGTCGCTGGCCCAGACGCGGTCGGTGTGCTCGATCACTCCCAGGTCGACGCGCGCGCCGCCCGAGGAGCAGGACTCGATCTCCAGCCCGGGGAAGCGGCGCTTCAGCTCGTCCATCAGCCGGTACGCGGCGAGGGTCTGCTCGTGCACGCCGGCCACGCCGGTCGGCGGCGTCCCGGCGTCGATGAGGTCGCGATTGTGATCCCACTTGATGTACGCGATGTCGTACTCGGTGAGGATGGCCGACATGCGGTCGAGGATGTGCTCGTACGCCTCCGGGATGCCGAGGTCGAGCACCTGCTGGTGGCGCGCGCGCACCGGGAGGCGGCCGCCGGTCTGCATGATCCATTCCGGGTGCGCGCGCGCCAGGTCGCTGTCCTCATTGATCATCTCCGGCTCGAACCAGAGCCCGAACTCCATGCCGAGCCCCTGGACGTGGTGGACCAGAGGTCCGAGTCCGTCCGGCCAGACGTCCGGGTCGACCACCCAGTCGCCGAGCCCGCGGGTGTCGTCCCGGCGCCCGGCGAACCAGCCGTCGTCGAGCACGAATCGCTCGACCCCGACCGCCGCAGCCCGGTCGGCGAGACCGATCAGGCGGTCGAGGTCGTGGTCGAAGTAGACGGCCTCCCAGACGTTCAGTGTGACCGGGCGGGGACGCACGGGGTGCGTCGGCCGCGAGCGGAGGAAGTGGTGGAACCGGTGGGCCTGATCGTCCATCCCGTCCCCGTACGCCCCATACACCCACGGTCCGACGTAGGTCGCCTCCGGTTCGAGCAGCATCTCGCCGGGGAGGAGGAGCTCGCCGCCGCCGACCACCTGGGCCCCGGTGGACAGCCGCTCCGCGTAATGGCGGTGGTTGCCACTGAACCCGACGTGCAGGCCCCACACCTCGCCCTGCCGGAACCCGAAGCCGGGGACGCCCGCGCTCAGGACGGTCGCGGCGTCGGCACCGGTCCGTCCCTTGCGGCCCTCGCGCTCGTGCGTGCCGACGACGAGCTCGCGGCGCTGGGGGACGCGCTCCCGGCTCCAGCGACCGGCGAAGTCCAGGATCTCGCGCGCCCGGGCCGGCAACGGGAGGGCGACGTTCAGCTCCGTGACCTCGTAGGCGCCGTGCCCGGCATTCGTCACGGCGCCTCGGGCGCGCAGCAGCCCGCCGGCGAGCAGTTCGAACTCCACGGTGAGCCTCAAACCCGCGACCTCATCGCGCGCCCGGAAGGTGACGGCGGCCGGGCCCGTCTCGACCAGCGGGCCGTCTCGGCGCACCTCCCCGTCGGCCGTCACCTCGATGGCGGTGACGGTGAAGAGCGGAGACCAGTCGGCTCCGCTCCGGTGTCCGACCACGCCCGGCCGCCCCTCCCACCCGGTGTGGTGCTCGGGGAGGACGGCGAGCCGGACCGCCTGGTCGACGACGTTGCCGCTCGCCGGCTCTTCCGCCGCAGCGGCGAGCGCGCGGACGCCGTCCCCGCTCTGCGGCCCGAGCGCCGCGCCCCAGTGGACGACGGCGGGCAGTCGTCCGGCGGTGGCGTCGAGGACCACGCTCACATCACCCGCCGCGAGGTGCAGGTACAGGTCCGGGGACAGGTCGGTCGTCGTCACGGCATCTCCATCGTGGTGGTGCAGGTCGAGACGCGCCCGCTCGTGCGGCCGCGCGCGTCGACGGGTCAGAAGGCGGCGAAGCGCAGAGCGAGCGACCGCGCTTCCGGTCGCAGCAGCGCATCCGGCCACACATCGGGGCCGCACGCGCGGGACCCGAGGCCGTTCTGGGCGGCGTCAAGGTAGAGGTAGGTCGCCTCAGGCGTCGGCAGCTCGTGTTGGTGGGCGGCGACGCCGACCTGCTCGGCCGTGTGCCGCGCGAGGGTGAACCCGGGTCGGCGACCGCGTGCGTCCTCGGCGGCGTCGATCCGCATCCATGCGTCACCGCCCGCGAGAAGGTCGAGCCGGCGCAGGTCGCTCCGGTGTCCGCTCTCCTGCGGCCACGCGTAGGGGACCGTCAGCTCGTCGATGCCGGCGCGGTAGCGGCCGACGAGCACACCCCGTCGCGAGTCGGGATACGACTCCCCCGGCCCGGTGCCGAACCACTCCGCCTCGTCGATGTCGACCGGGAGGTCGAAGCGGACTCCCGCGCGCGGCCAGACGATCTTCCAGCGCGCACTCGGGATGAGCTGCAGGGTGAGGAGCACCGCGTCGCCGTCCGCCTCCCACTGCTCCTCCAGCGTGACGGACTCGCGGGTGTCGGCAGCGGCCCAGCGGATGCGACGCCGGAAGGACGTCTCCGTCCGGGAGAGCGAGACCACCCGCCCGGTCAACCGGTCGAGTCCCGCGTCGCGCCACTGAGACGCGTAGGACGGCCCGGGGATGCCCAGCCCGCGTCCCTCCATCGGGTCGCTGACGTCGTAGCTGCCCATGTGCGCCCCGCCGTCGTTGTCGGTCGGCGCGCGCCAGAGTTGAAGGCGGGGGCCGCGCACCGGCCTGCCGCCCAGCGCGAGCAGCCGGCCGTCCGCGAACTCCGCAGGGCCGAGGGCGAAGCGACCGGCGGCGTCGTGCGGCTGCGCCGAGCTCGCACGGGGTGCCCACGTCGTCGCCGGCGACTCGGAGCGCTTCTGCCCCACCGGGGTCTGCGCCGCCGCGAGCACATGGCCTCGCGACGCCCAGGGCGCGTCCGCGGCGAGTGCCGCCGTCACCGTGAACCAGAGTTCACCGCGTCCGGTGTGGACGACCCGGTCGTCCAACACGACGTCGACGTCCGCCGATCCGCCCGCGGGAACCGTGCCGCCGTGGTCGTCCGGGAGGGTCAGCACACCCTCGGCGATCGGCTCGCCGTCGAGCTCCGCTCGCCAGGGGAACACGAGGTCGGCGGTGTCGGATGAGTGACGCAGATTACGCACGCGCACGGACACCGTCGCCTCCTCGACCTCGAGGTCGAAGCGGATCGGCGCGGTGACCCCCGCGAACTCCGCCAGCCCGGGCGTCGGGGTGCCGTCGGACAGCACCATGCCATCCATGCAGAAGTGCCCGTCGTGCACTCCGCTCTCCCCGAAGTCGCCGCCGTAGCCGAAGAACTCCACGCCGTCTGCTGTCCGGGTGCGGATGCCGTGATCGCGCCACTCCCAGACGAAGCCGCCGTGCAACCGGGGGTAGCGGTCCACCAGCCCCTCATAGAGGTCGATCCCACCGGGCCCGTTGCCCATCGCGTGCACGTACTCGCACAGCAGGAAGGGCTTGGTCCGTTGGCGTGCGGACTGGGCGGCGGAGGCGTTCAGCAGGAGCGCCGTCGAGTCCTCCCCGATGCTCGTCACCTCGGCGATGGACGCGTACATGCGCGAATAGACATCGGTGTAGTCCCCGGCGTGGTCGCCTTCGTAGTGCACCGGCCGCCCGGCGTCGCGGGCGTGCGCCCACTCCGCCATCGCCGCGAGGTTCGCTCCCGTGCCGGACTCGTTGCCGAGCGACCACATCACGATGCTCGGGTGGTTCTTGTCCCGTTCCACCGTCCGTTCGATGCGGTCGAGATAGGCCGGGCGCCAGGCGGGATCCTCGCTCGGGTTGTCCATCCACTCGTCGGTTCCCGGCTCGAACTGACTGCCGCCGTGGTGGAAGGCGTGCGTCTCGATGTCGCACTCCAGCATCACCCAGAGACCGAGCTCGTCGGCGAGGTCGAGGACACGGGGATGCGGCGGGTAGTGCGCGGTCCGTATCGCGTTGACGTTGTGGCGCTTCATGAGCTCGAGGTCGCGCCGGACGAACGACTCGTCGAAGCCGCGTCCCAGGTCCGGGTTGGTCTCGTGACGGTTCATCCCGTGGAAGACGACACGACGGCCGTTGACGAGGAATCGGTCCCCGACGATCTCGACCGTCCGGAAGCCGAGCCGGAGGGCGATGGTCTCGGCTCCGTCCCTGCTCACCACGGACGCCTCGTAGAGCCGGGGGCTCTCCGCCGTCCACGGCTCGACTGCGTCGATGCCGATCGGAACCACCGCGGATGCGTCCTCCCACACCGCCTCGATGCCGAGCTCGGGGACCAGGAGACGCACCGGGAAGGCGTCGTCCCCCGCCCGCAGCTCGGTGTGCAGCATCCCCGCTCCGGTGCGGTGGTCGTATTCGGCACGGACCCAGACATCCTCGATCCCGCCGACCGGTCTGGCCTGCAGCGTGACCTCGCGGAAGATGCCAGGGAGCCACCACTGGTCCTGATCTTCGACGTAGGTGGAGGCCGACCACTGGTGGACGCGCACGGCGATCGTGTTGAGCCCGTCCCGGAGAGCCGGGGTGACGTCGAACTCCTGCGCCAGCCGCGAGCCGGTGCCGACGCCGATCTCGACGCCGTTGAGCCAGACGCGGTAGCGGGACTCGACCCCGTCGAAGCGAAGCACGACCGCTTCGTACCTCTCGGCATCCAGCCACCCGGACGGCAGCCCGAACGTCCGCCGGTGGTCGCCGGTCGGGTTCTCGTCGGGCGAGAAGGGCGGGTCCTGCGGGAACGGGAGCTGGACGTTCGTGTACTGCGGCGAACCGTACCGGCCGTCTCCGTGCAGGACCCAGTGGCTGGGAACGGGCAACTCGTCCCATCCCGAGTCGTCGAAGCCGGGATCAGCGAACGCGTCCTCGGCCTCCCCGGGAGGCAGGACGTCGGGAGCCCCGAGCGCGCCCGGGACCCCGGCGAGCAGCCGGAACCGCCAGTCGCCGTTCAGCGACAGGGCGGGCGCATCCGAGTGCAGCCACGATCGGGCCGGTCGTCGCCGGCCGCGGCCGGGGCCGACATCGTCGAGGTAGTGGTCGGTGTCCAGCACGGTTTTCCTCACACCGCGGCGCGGGGCGCGCGGAATCTCAGGGTCACGATCTCGAAGGGGTGCAGCGCGAGGTCGACCCGACGCGGCGATGTCGCGCGCACGGCGTCCGAGTCCACGGAGCGTTCGAGCAGGTCGGTGGGCTCCACGGCATCCCAGTCGATCGACGTCGACAGCGTCGCGGCCGAGCGGTCGCCGTGCGCCTCGTAGAGCCGCACCACCAGGTCGCCGGTGCCGTCCTCCGCCAGCTTCACGGCTTCGACCACGACGGCCGGGTCGGAGACCGTGAGAAGCGGCTCGACGGGTGTCCCCCGCAGCGGACGCGGCGGCAGGCTCTGCCGGTAGCCGTCCGCGATCGCCTCGGGGATGCCGCCCGGCCGGAGGCTCACCGTGAAGGCATGCCGCCCGTGGTCGGCGCCGGGGTCGGGATAGCGCGGCGCCCGGAGCAGCGAGAGCCGGGCCATCGCCATGGGCCGTCCCGACGGGGCTTCCAGCGTGCGGATGTCGTGCCCGTAGACGACGTCGTTCGCGATCGCGACGCCCCAGCCCGGCTCGCCCACCTGGATCCAGCGGTGCGCGACCGTCTCGAAGCGGGCGGCATCCCACGACGTGTTGCGGTGGATGGCGCGATGGAGGTGCCCGAACTGGATCTCCGACGCCGCGCGCTCGGCCCGCACGTCGAGCGGGAAGGCGAGCTTCAGCAGCTTCTGCGACTCGCGCCACTCGATGTCGAACGCGAAGTCGACGCGTCCCTCGACGAGCCGGATGCGCACATCGAGCGTCGAGCCGCCGAAGGCGTGCCGCACGGCGACGGCGTCTCCGTCGATCCGCACCAGGACCGGGTCGAGCAGTTCCCGTCCCGAACGCTGGTCCTCTTCGTTGATGTCCCAGGCGTCCCACTCGCGCGGGGTGTCCCGCAGCAGGTGCAGCACGCCGCCGGCCATCCCCTCCGGAAGCACCTCACGGTCGGCCACGAGGTCGCGCAGCGAGACGATCGCCCCCCGTCCGTCGATCATCACCCGGAGGGCGGAGTCCTCGAGGACGTAGACGTCGCCGTCGGCCCTCGGCTCGGCCGCGGCGGGGGACGTGGCGGCGGCGATGCCCATCGCCGGCACGCCGTGGAGCGGGAGTGGGCCGGCGTTCGCGGCGAGCGGCACGTCGCCCACTCCGGCGAGCGCGGCGAGCGCGGTGTCGATGAGTTCACCGAGTCGTGCGGCGACCTCCGCGTAGGCGGCCTCCGCATCCTGGTGCACCCAGGCGATCGAGCTGCCGGGCAGGATGTCGTGGAACTGCAGGAGCAGCACCGTCCTCCAGGCGTCCCGCAACGCGTCGGCGGGATAGGGCGCACCTCGGAGGATGGTCGCTGTCGCGGCCCAGAGCTCGGCCTGCCGCAGCAGCGCCTCGCTGTGGCGGTTGCCGCGCTTGGTCTTCTGCTGCGAGACCAGCGTCCCGCGGTGGAGTTCGAGGTACAGCTCGCCGACCCACACCGGCGGCGTGGGCGACTCGGCCTCCGCCGTCAGGAAGAACGAGTGCGGATCCGACAGCTCGACCCGCGGCGACCCTTCCAGGTCGCGCTTGCGTGCCGCCTGCGCGAGCATCTCGCGGGTGGGACCGCCACCGCCGTCACCCCAGCCGAACAGGCCGAGGACCTCGCGGGCCGGGCCCTTCTCGCTGAAGTTCCGCTCGGTGCGGGCGAGGTCGAGAGCGCCGAGGTCGGAGTTGTAGGTGTCGGCCGGGGGCATGTGCGTGAAGAGCCGGGAGCCGTCGATCCCCTCCCACTGGAAGGTCGAGTACGGGATGCGGTTGGTCTCGTTCCACGACGGCTTCTGCGTCACGAAGTACCGGGCGCCGGCCGCGCGGGCGATCTGCGGGAAGGCGGCGCTGTAGCCGAACGAGTCCGGGAGCCATACCTCGTCGGTCTCCAGACCGAACTGCTCCTGGAAGAACTGCTTGCCCATGACGAACTGGCGCGCCAGCGCCTCCCCGCCGGGCATGTTGGTGTCGGATTCGACCCACATGCCGCCGACCGGCCGGATCCGTCCGGCCGCGACCGCCGCGCGCACCCGCTCGAACAGCGCCGGCTGGCTCTGCTGCAGCCACGCGTATTGCTGGGCGGAGGACGCGGCGAAGACGAAGTCGGGGGCGCGCTCGATGAGGTCGAGCACGTTGGCGAAGGTGCGCGCGACCTTGCGGACCGTCTCGCGCGTCGGCCAGAGCCAAGCGCAGTCGATGTGCGCGTGACCGACCGCTGAGACGCGCAGGGCGCTGGATGCGGCCGGAGCGGCGAGCGCTCCGGCGAGCGCGTCCCGTCCGGCGGCGGCCGTCCCGGACACGTCGTCCGGGTCCATGACGTCGACCATCCGCTCGAGGGCGTGCACGATCTGGGCCCGGCGTGCGCCGTCTCGGGGCAGCACGTCGACGAGGCCGTCGAGCGTCACGACGTCCTGCAGCAGCTCCCACACGGTGAGATCGCGACGCGCGGCCTCGAGCCGAACCAGCCGGTAGAGAGGCTGGTCCCCCGCCGTGGCCTTGTCGCCGAGCGGCGTCGGCTCGTACTCGTACGGGACCTGGATCATCGGGTTCGCGGCCGCCTCCAGCAGCAGCCGGAACGGACCGGCCTCGGGCAGCGGCACCCACGCGTTGAACGGCTCGATCGCCTTCACGATCGACCCGTCGGGACGGTATGCGGTCGCCTCGGCCTGGAACCCCGGCTGCTCGCCCGAGAAGCCGAGGTCGACCACCAGCTCCGCCTCCTCCGCCGACCAGTCGGCCGGGACCTCGCCCCGCACGTCGAACCAGACGGTGTCCCAGGGGCGACCCCACGGCGTCCCGACCTCGGTCGGCTCGAACGGGTTGCTCAACGCGTCCGCGAACGGGACCGGCTCCCCATCCACCTGCCAGCTGAATACCTGGACCGGCCGCGTCTCGCGGTACAGCGCGGGCTGGATGCGGAACCTCGTGAACCGGCGCACCCTCTGCATGGCCAGCGTCTCCGCGTCGAGGCGCGCGCGACCGTTCGGGTTGGACTCGTCCGCCACGCTCAGCTCTCCCGCGATGCGATGGGCTCGCGGGTGTAGTAGTCGACGAGGCCGTCGGGCGACGGGAGCACCGGACGGTCGAACTCCCCCGTGAGGTACATGGGCGTGACGACGTACGGCTCGCGCGCCCGCTCGGGGCGCGCCCAGCGGACGCCGTTGGCGATCACGCGCTGCACCTCCGGCTGGTGGTAGACCGGGAACACCTCGTCGCCGGGGCTGAAGTAGAAGACGCGTCCGTAGCCGCGGCGGTAGGTCACGCCGCTGCGGAACACCTCGCCGCCGGAGAAGCTGCTGATGAAGACCAGCTCGTCGGGCTCCGGGATGTCGAAGAACTCGCCGTACATCTCCTGCCCGGGGATCACGATCGGCTGGGGGACGCCCTCCGCGATGGGATGCCGGGGCGAGATGGTCCACACCAGCTCGCGGTCGGCGTCGTTGCGCCAGCGGAGGCTGCAGGTCGTGCCCATGAGCCGGCGGAAGATCTTGGAGTGGTGCCCCGAGTGCAGGACGATGATCCCCATCCCCTCGAGGACGTGGCGATGGATGCGGTCGACGACCTCGTCGTCCACCTCGTCGTGCGCGGTGTGGCCCCACCAGAGCAGCACGTCCGTCTCGGCGAGGGTCTCCTCGGTCATGCCGTGCTCGGGGTCGTCGAGCACCCGGGTGGACACGGTCACGTCCTCGCCGAGGAGCGCGGTGATGCCGTCGGCGATGGTGGTGTGCATCCCGTCGGGGTAGATCCCTCGGACGACCGGGTTCACCTGCTCGTGGCGGTTCTCACCCCAGACGACGACTCGGATCGGTCCAGTGGTGGTCATCGGGCGCCTCCTGACGCGATCGGGGCCGGAGCGGAGCCCCAGGCCGGTGTGGCGATACCGTCGGCAGCGCTGTCCCATGAGGTGAGCAGGGCGGCGACGTCGTCGCTCCGCTCGTCGGCGATGGCCTGGGCGAGCGACTCCTCCAGCAGCTCCGCGAGGACGACCCGCTCGCCGCCGCGCTCGCTGCTCCGGATGGCCGCCTCGACCATCGCGAGGCTGAGCACGTTGGCCCGCACCTCGTTCTGCGGCGTCGTTCCGGCTCGGAGGGCCGTCACGAACTCCTCCAGGGATCCCTCGATGCCCTCACGTCCGTGCGGCACGTCGATCCCGACGCCGTCGGCGTCGACGCGCACGACATCGTCGCCGTCCCAGAAGGCGGCGCCGCGTTCGGCGTAGACCCGCCAGTCCGCGTTCCACGAGGTCTGCAGCCCCGGCGTGCAGCGACTGCCCGCGTAGACGAAGCGGGCGCCCGAGGCGAGCTCGAACTCCGCGGACGCCGCGGCGTCTCCCGCGAACCAGCTCCACGGCGGGTTCCACGAGCTGCAGCGGACCGCCACCGGCTCGTCACCCGTCAGATACCGCAGCTGGTCGAAGTGATGGATCGACATGTCCACCAGCAGCGGATGCGCCATCTGCTCGCGGAAGCCCGGCTCGTGGTCGGCGTGGAAGAACTGCGCGTTCACCGTCGCGAGCGGGCCGAGGGCGCCGACGGCGTCACGGAACGCGGCCAGGTGGTCGAAGTACCGCCGCGACTGGCTCACCATGAGCAGTTCGCCGGTGACGTCCGCCAGGGCGACCTGGCGCAGGGCCTCAGCGATCGTCGGGGCCAGCGGCTTCTCGCACAGCACGGGAAGCCCGGCGCGCAGCGCCTGCTCGTTCACGACGCGGTGCGCCTGAGGCACCGTCACGTTGATCACGGCCGCAGCGCCCGCCCGCTCGGCGACCTCGGCCACCGACGACCCCACTTCCACGTCGGCCAGGCCGGCGGAGGCGGCGGTCGACGCCGCCAGCGGGACGTCGAGGTCGACCACCCCGACGGCCTCGGCGTGCGGGGACCGGGCGAGCATGCGGATCCATTCGCCGCCCATCGCCCCGGCGCCCACGACGACGACGCGCAGCCGCCCCTCGGCGGGGGTCCGGTGCTCGGTGGAACTGTCGATCATGGAGGAGGTCACCCTTTCACCGCGCCGCCGAGGCTGGAGCGGAGCAAGTGCTTGCGCACGAAGACGTACAGGATGGCGGGTGGGGCGACGTAGACGATCGCACTGGCGGCCAGCAGTCCCCAGTCCACCTGGTTGTGCTCGCTGAACGCCCGGAACAGCCCGATGGACAGGGGGTACAGCTCCTGGCTCTGCAGCATCACGAGCGGCGTGAGGAAGTCGCCCCAGACGTTCATGAAGGTCAGCATCGCGGCGGCGCCGAGGCCGGGGCCGACGAGCGGGAGGACGACCCGCCAGATCGCCTGGAACCGGGTGTTGCCGTCCACCCAGGCCGCCTCCTCCAGCTCGATCGGCACGGCCGCGATGGTGCCCTTGAGCAGCCACAGCGTGATCGGCAGCTGGAGCACCGCCTCCACGAGGATCAGACCGAACAGCGTATTGGTGAGCTGGAGGTTCACCATGATCAGGTAGAGCGGGACGATGGTCGCCGGAGCCGGGATGACACGGATCAGCAGGATCCCGTACATGAAGATGCGGCGACCCGGGAAGTTGTAGCGGGCGAGTGCATAGCCGCCCGCGACGCCCAGGACGAGGTTGAGGACCGTCGCGCCGATGCCGATGATGAGGCTGTTGACGAGCAGCTGCGGAGTGCCCGAGTTGGTGAAGAAGCGCACGAAGTTCTCGAACGACCACGCAGGGAGCTGGACGTTGGGACCGGCATGCCCGTCGACGGAGCTCAAGATCACCCAGGCGAACGGCACGAGGCAAAACAGGGCGAGCACCACGAGCAGGGTGTAGCCGAGCACGCGTTGCACCCGGTCGACCGCGGTCAGCGGGCGGCGGCGGAAGTGATGCGGGGTTCCGGGCGGTCCCGCGGCGGCGTCCGGCGTCACGTTGCGACTGGTCGTCTCATTGCGACCGGTGAGG
This sequence comes from Leifsonia sp. NPDC077715, assembly GCF_040686855.1. NCBI lineage: Bacteria > Bacillati > Actinomycetota > Actinomycetes > Micrococcales > Microbacteriaceae > Leifsonia > Leifsonia sp. NPDC077715. The sequence continues at coordinate 681,723 of NZ_JBFBOG010000002.1, read as the reverse complement.
GCGGTCATCTCACACCTCGACTTTCGCGAGCCGCACGTAGGCGACTCCGAGGACCAGGACGATCGCCAGAAGGATCATCGACGCGGCGCTGCCGATGCCGACCTGCGAGAACTGCAGCGCGCGCTCGTAGATGTAGATCGCCGCCAAGCGGGTCTGACCGGCCGGGCCGCCCTGGGTCAGGAAGTAGACCAGGCCGAAGACGCCGACCGTGCTGATCGTGGTCAGCAGCAGATAGAGGAACACCGGTCCGCGGATGAGCGGGAGCGTGACGTAGCGGAAGACCTGCAGCGCCTTGGCCCCGTCGATCCTCGCCGCCTCGATCAGCTCCGCCGGGACGTCCTCGAGAGCGGCCTGGAACATGATCATCGCGAAGGCGATCCCACGCCAGATGTTGACCGTGATGATCGACACCATCGGCACCACCTGGAGCCAGTCGGTCGGTGCGGCGCCGAAGAGGCCGGTGAGCTGATTGAGCGTACCCGCCGGGCCGTTCGACAGGACGCTCGCCCAGGCGAGCGAGGCGACCACCTCGGGGACGACCATGGGCATCAGGATGGCGGCGCCGAAGATGCCCTTGCCGCGCACCCAGGGCCGGCTGAGAAGGATCGCCGCGACCATCCCGAGCACCGTCTGGCCGATGATCGCCGAGAAGAGCACGAACTGCGCGGTGTGGCCGAGCGAGGCGAGGAAGTCGGCGCTCGTGAGCAGGTAGGAGTAGTTGTCCAGGCCGACGAACTTGGGGTCGCGGGCGGCGAAGCCGGTGAGCTGGGTGTTCGTGAAGCTGAGATAGATGCCGTAGACCGCCGGAACCACGATGAACAGCAGGATCAGCGCGGCGCCCGGTCCCAGGAGGATCAGGAGCAGCGGCCAGGAGCGCCGTCTTCCGCGCCGCCGCGGCGACGGCGGCCGGGTGGCCGCCGTCGCCGTGACGGGTACGTCGGTGATCGAGGTCACTACTTCACCAGGTTGGGGCCGAGCAGGTCGGTGGCGTCCTTGACGAACGCCTCATAGGCCTGCTTGCCGTCGGCCTTGCCGTTGAGGATCAGCTCGGTCGAGGTCGCGATCGCCTGGGCGATCTGGTCGGAGCCGTCGCCGGTCGGCACGTAGACGCTCGACGCGAGGTCCTTGCCGGCCTGCAGCAGCTTGGGCTCGTCGGCGTACGGCTTCACGTCGGCGAGGTCGTCGCGGGGCGCTGCTGCTCCGGAGGCGACCAGCTGGTCCGCGAGGGGCGTGCCGCTGGAGAGGTACTGCGCGAGCAGCATCGCCTCGTCCTTGTGCTGCGACTTCGCCGGGGTCGCGTAGCCGAAGCCGAGGCCGCTCCATCCGAACGGCTTGTCGCCGCTGCGGAGCGCCGGGTACTGCCACGTGTCGACCTTCGTCGTCAGGTCCGGGATGGGCGTCGCGCCCTCGGGTCCCCAGTCGTACTTCCAGCCCCAGGTGCCCTGCGCCGCGACCTGGATCTTTCCGGCCGGGAACTTGACGTACTTCGTGGGCTCCCACGGGTTGGGGTTCTCCAGGTCCTGCACGGGGAGGAGACCCTTCGTGGCGAGCTCGCTGTAGAGGTCGAACACCGGCTGGAATCCGCTGCTCTTCAGGTCCCACTTGCCCGTCTTGAGGCTGTAGTAGTCCTTGTCGGTGCCGCCGAGGATGGGCTGGAAGCCCTCGTTCCAGGCTCCGCCACCCCACGCCGTCCCTGCCGGCAGGACGATGGGGGTGTCACCGGTCTTCTCCTTGACCTGCACCAGGCGGGCGATCAGGTCGTCCCAGGTCTTGGGCTGGCTGGTGTCGATGCCCAGCGAGGTCAGGATGTCCTTGCGGTAGAAGAGGTTCTGCACTCCGGTGTCGTGCACGAGAGCGTAGATGTGGCCGTCCTGGCGGACCATGGCCTTCTTGAACTGCGGGTAGTAGTGCTTCCAGCCATCCCACTTGTTCAGGTAGTCGTCGATCGGGGCGAGGTAGCCCGCGCCGGCGAATCCCGGCACGAGACTGTCGCCCAGGTCGATCAGGTCGGGCGCCTGGCCGGCGATGAGCTGCTGAGTGATCTTCGTCTTGAACTGGTCGTCGGTGAGCACATCGGCCACCAGCTTGACCTTGATGTCCTTGCCCTGCTTCTTCATCGCCGCTTCGAAGCCGGGGAGCAGCTTCTTCATCGAGTCGATGCGGGTCTGCTGAAACTCCATGACCGAGATCGTCACGGGCCCACCGCTGCTGTTGTCGCTGCCGCCGGGGGAGCAGGCGCTGAGCCCGCCCACCGCGACCATGGCGACGGCGAGGGCGGCGATCACGCGAGTGCGCTTCATTGCGATGCCTCTCCTGCTTGCCCCTTTGGCTACTTTGCCGATTCGATGGGACAAACCTTAGTCCGAATGTTAGGACAATGTTCGACGGAGCGTCAAGCGAAGAATCCGGGTATGCGGATTCATACAGGTGACGAAGCCCCGTCCGGGACGACGTGTGTCGTCAGCGACTCTACTCGATGGAATAATCTTCTCCAGACGGCAACGGATGCCGATCCGGCCACCCGGCCGCGAGGGAAGGAGCGGGATGCTTCGAGGCACCAACCTCCCCCGCCTGGCCGACTACAACCAGGCGGTCATCCTCGACCTGATCCGGCGCGAGCCGGGGACGAGCCGGGCCGACCTGCAGCGCAGCTCCGGTCTCGCCTCGCAGACCGTCTCCAACATCGCGCGCCGGCTCATCGACGCGGGAATGGTCCGCGAGAGCGAGCCGACGGAGGTCATCCGCGGGCGGCCCAGCATCCCATTGACGGTCAACGGCGACAGCGCCTTCGCCGTCGGCGTCCACGTCGACCCCGCCCGGTTGACGCTCGTGCTGGTGGACGTCGCCGGTCAGGTGCGCCACCGCCAGCAGCTTCGGATGCCGCAGAGCGCCGGCCCCAACGAGCTGACGTCGCTGATCGCCGTGAGCGCCGGGCGGCTGATCCGCGAGTTCGGGATCGACCGCGAGAAGGTGCTGGGCCTGGGGATCGCCGTCCCGGGCCCGCTCGACGTGCGCACCGGGGTCGTCCTGCGTCCACCGCAGCTCCCCACGTGGCGGGATGTGCACCTGCGCGCCGACCTGCATGACGCCACCGGGATGCCGGTACTGCTCGACAAGGACGTCACGGCGGCGGCCACGGCCGAGCTCCGGAGCTCCGCCAGCCCCGACTTCCTGTTCCTCTACCTGGGGTCGGGCGTCGGAGCCTCCGTGGCGATCGGCGGTCAGGTGCTTCGCGGGGACACCAACAACATCGGCGAGATCGGCGACATCCTGGTCGACCCCGACGCGGAGGATCTGGGCTGGGGCGGACGGCGCGGCGGGCTGGCGGCGGCCTGCGTCCCGGAAGCGCTCGTGATCCAGGCGGCACAGGCCGGGCTTCTCCCCCTGCCCGATCTGCACGACTATCTCGCCCTCGACGACGCGTGCACGACGCTCGCCCGGCTCGCCCAGGAGGGCGACGAGGCCGCTTCCCGGCTCCTGGAGCGGGCCGCCCGACGGGTCGCGGTCGGCATCGGGGTGCTCGTCAACTTCCTGGACGTGCCCCGGGTCGTGCTGGGCGGCCCCGCCTGGAGCCGGCTCAGCGCCTCGTTCCTCCCGGTGCTCGAGGATGCGGTCCGCGCCGAGCTCATCGTCCCGCGCGAGTCGCTCGAGGTCGTCGGTTCGGTGTTGAGCGAGCAGATCGCGGCCCAGGGGGCCGCCGAGCTGGTGATGGACCACTTCCTCGCGCCCCACGCCAGCGTCCTGTTGATGGAGTGATGACTATGTTCTCTTGTCAGGACATAGTAGGGTGAAGCGCGTGGACCAGGAATCGACGGTCAGCGCCTACGACGTGCTGACGATGGGGCGGGTCGGCGTCGACCTCTACCCTCTGCAAGACGGTGTGGGGCTCGAAGACGTCAGCACCTTCGGCAAGTACCTCGGGGGCAGCGCCGCCAACGTGGCCGTGGCAGCTGCCCGGCACGGCCGACGCGTCGGCCTGGTCTCGGCGACCGGAGACGACCCGTTCGGCCGCTACGTCCACCGGGAGCTGCGGCGGCTGGGAGTCTCGGACGACTTCGTAAGCATCGCGCCCGGGCTGCCGACGCCGGTGACGTTCTGCGAGATCTTCCCGCCGGACGACTTCCCGATCTACTTCTACCGCAAGCCCAAGGCGCCGGACCTCACCATCGACGCCGACTCGCTCGACCTCGAAGCGGTCGCCGCCGCCCGCGTGTTCTGGGCGACGGTCACGGGGCTCAGCGAGGAACCGAGCCGCGGCGCGCACCATCGTGCCTGGCAGGCCAGGAGCCGTCGCGAGTTCACCGTCCTCGATCTCGACTACCGAGCGGTCTTCTGGGACTCCGCCGCGGACGCGACCGAGCAGATCGAGCGCGCGCTCCCCCACGTCACCGTCGCCGTCGGCAACCGCGAGGAGTGCGAGGTCGCGGTCGGAGAGACCGACCCGATGCGGGCGGCGGATGCGCTGCTCGAGCGCGGCGTGGAGCTCGCGATCGTGAAGCAGGGCCCCAAAGGCGTGCTCGCGAAGACCGCGAGAGAGACCGTGGAGGTCCCGCCGTTCCCGGTCGAGGTGGTCAACGGACTCGGCGCCGGGGACGGCTTCGGCGGGGCGCTGTGCCACGGGCTCCTCGAGGGCTGGGGGCTCGAGCGCATCCTGAGCTTCGCCAACGTCGCGGGCGCCATCGTCGCCTCGCGCCGCGAGTGCTCCACCGCCATGCCGACCACCGCCGAGGTGGATGCGCTCCTGGTCGGGGGCGCACATGCTGCGCACTGAGGGCGCCGCACCCCTGGTCGGAGGGCGCCTCAGCGAAGCCGACTTCGAGCGGCTGCGCTGCGTCCGCGCGGAGGATCCGGCCGCGCTCCGCACCATCCTCGCCGCACGCCGGCGCCGACCGATCATCCGCGACGACGGCCGCCTCTTCATCGTGGCGGCGGACCATCCCGCCCGGGGCGCGCTCGGCATCCGGGGCGACGAGCTGGCGATGGCCGACCGGTACGACCTGCTCGACCGCCTCGCGACCGCCCTCAGCCGGCCCGGCGTGGATGGAGTGCTCGGCACCCCGGACATCGTCGACGACCTCGCCCTGCTCGGCCTTCTCGACGACAAGATCGTGGTCGGCTCGATGAATCGCGGCGGCCTTCGGCACGCCTCGTTCGAGATGGACGACCGCTTCACCGCGTACGACGTCGCCGGCATCCTGCGCGACGGACTCGATTTCGCCAAGACGCTCCTGCGCATCAACTTCGCCGACGCCGGATCTGCGACGACGATCGAGGCCAACGCCCGCGCGGTCGACGCGGCGGTCGAGGCGCAGCTGCCGATCATGCTGGAGCCCTTCATCAGCGACTGGGTGAACGGTCGCGTCGTCAACGACCTCAGCACCGACGCCGTCATCCGGTCGATCGCCATCGCCTCCGGGCTCGGGTCGAGCTCCGTCTACACATGGCTGAAGCTGCCCGTCGTCGCGGACATGGAACGCGTCATGGCGGCGACGACCCTCCCCACGCTGCTGCTCGGCGGCGAGGCGCGAGCGGCCGAGGACGAGGTGTTCGACCTGTGGGAGGGAGCGCTGCGCCTCCCCGGCGTGCGCGGGCTGGTCGCCGGCCGGAGTCTCATCTACCCGGCGGACCACGACGTGGCCGCGGCGGTCGATCGGGCGGCCTCCCTCGTGCACAGTTCCGATCGGGCACGGCTCGCACGATGACCCGCAGGAACGAGTGGTTCTTCCCACGCGGCCGGCTGACGAGGGACGGCTGGGAGTCGGTGGTCGACGACCGCGTCCCCGGCTGGCGGCACACCGGTCTGCGAATCGCCGTGCTGACCGACGAGAGCGGGCTCCGGCTCGACGCGGAGCCCGTGGAGCGCCTGGTCGTGCCGCTCTCCGGCTCGTTCACCGTGGACCACGACGGAGGCACGACCGCCCTCGCCGGACGTCCGTCCGTGTTCGAAGGTCCGACCGACGTGCTCTACCTGTCGATCGGGACCGCGGCGACGATCCGCGGTCGGGGCCGCGTCGCCGTGGCCGAGGCGCCTGCTATGGTCGCCCATCCCACCCGCCGGATCGCCCGCGAGGAGGTGCCGGTGGAGCTGCGGGGCGCCGGCCGCTCCAGCCGTCAGGTACACAACTTCGGCACTCCGGAAGCGCTCTCCGCCGACCGGTTCATCGTGTGCGAGGTGATCACGCCGGCCGAGAACTGGTCGTCGTATCCCCCGCACAAGCACGATGTTCGGCGGGAGGGCGAGTCCCGGCTGGAGGAGATCTATTACTTCGAGAGCGCCGTCTCCCGCTCCGTCGCACCCCCCGATGCGCCGCGGGATGCGGACCCGTTCGGCTACCTGCGCACTTATTCCTCGGAGGCCAGAGGCATCGACACGCTCGCCGAGGTCCGGACCGGCGACATCGGCCTCGTCCCGTACGGCTGGCACGGCCCGTGCGCAGCCGCCCCGGGCTACGACCTCTACTACCTCAACGTCATGGCGGGCCCCGATCCCGAGCGCGTCTGGAACATCAGCGACGACCCTGCGCACAGCTGGGTCCGGGCCACCTGGGAGGGCCAGGAGATCGACCCGCGCCTCCCTTACCTGCCACCGACCGATCGAACGGGAGACCATCGATGACCACCCGACGGATGACCGTGAGCCAGGCGCTCATCGAGTTCCTTGCTCACCAGTGGACGGTCGACGGAGACCACCGCGAGCGCACGATCGCGGGGACGTTCGGCATCTTCGGGCACGGCAACGTCGCCGGAGTTGGGCAGGCGCTCAAGCAGCTGGACCGCGACGAGCCGGGGCTGATGCCCTACTACCAGGCCCGCAACGAGCAGGCCATGGTGCACCAGTCGGTGGGCTACGCGCGGATGCGCCGCCGACTCGGCACGATGGCGAGCGCCGCCTCCGTCGGTCCCGGCGCCGCGAACATGCTGACCGGTGCCGCACTGGCGACCGCCAACCGGCTGCCCGCACTGCTCCTCCCGAGCGACACGTTCGCGACCCGGGTCGCCGATCCGGTGCTTCAGCAGCTGGAACTGCCGCATGACACCGGCATCACCGTCAACGACGCCTTCCGTCCGCTGTCGCGCTTCTTCGACCGCGTGCAGCGCCCGGAACAGCTGTACTCGATCGCGCTGGCGGCGATGCGCGTCCTCACCGACCCCGCCGAGACGGGCGCCGTGACCATCGCCCTGCCCGAGGACGTCCAGGCGGAGGCGCTCGACGTCCCGCTCGCCTTCCTGCAGGACCGCGAGTGGCACCTGCGCCGGCCCGTGCCCGAGCGCGGCGCGCTGGCCCGCGCCGTCGCCGCCATCCGCGGAGCGGCCCGGCCGTTCATCGTCGCCGGCGGCGGGGTCCTGTACTCCGGAGCCGAGGACGCCCTCCGTGAGCTGGTGGAGGCGACCGGCATCCCGGTCGGGACGACGCAGGCCGGCGGCGGATCGCTGGTCTGGGACCACCCGCAGTACCTCGGCGGCGTCGGGGCGACCGGGACCGTGCCCGCCAACCGGGCCGCCGCCACCGCGGATGTGGTGATCGGGATCGGCACCCGGTACAGCGACTTCACCACGGCCAGCCGCACTGCGTTCCAGAATCCGGACGTCGTCTTCGTCAACATCAACGTCGCCTCCTTCGACGCCTACAAGCACGGCTCGCAGCTCCCTGTCGTCGCGGACGCGCGCGAGGCGCTGCTGGCGCTCCGCCAGGAGCTCGCCGGTCACCGGGTCGACGAGGAGTTCGCCGCTGAACTCCGCCGCCTCACCTCGGAGTGGAACCGGACGGTCGACGCGGCGTTCGCCGGATCCGGGGCAGCACTGCCCGGGCAGTCCGAGATCATCGGCGCGGTGCAGGCCGCGACCGACCCGCGGGACGTCGTCGTGCAGGCCGCCGGTTCCCTGCCCGGCGACCTCCACAAGCTGTGGCGCGTCCGCGACCCCCTCGGGTATCACGTCGAGTACGCGTTCTCCTGCATGGGGTACGAGATCGCGGGCGGGCTCGGCGTCAAGCGCGCGGCCCCGGATCGGGACGTGGTCGTGATGGTGGGGGACGGCTCGTACCTCATGCTCCACACCGAACTGGTCACGGCCGTGGCCGAAGGTCTCAAGATCGTCGTGGTCCTCATCCAGAACCAGGGGTACGCCTCCATCGGGCATCTCAGCGAGACGATCGGCTCTGAGCGCTACGGCACCCGCTACCGGCACCGGGATGCGGGCGGCGGCTTCGACCGAGGCGACATGCTCCCCGTCGATCTCGCCGCCAACGCGCGCAGCTACGGCGTCGACGTCATCACGGTCGAGCCCGGAGCCGACGCGATCGACCGCCTCCGCACCGCGCTGGCCGCGGCCAAGGCCTCCGACCGGACGACGCTCATCCACATCGACAGCGACCCCCTCGCCTACGCCCCGGACGGGGAGGGCTGGTGGGATGTGCCCGTCGCCGAGGCGTCCACGCTCGCCAGCACGCAGGCCGCGCGCGAGCGGTACGAAAGCCAGCGCACGCTTCAGCGGCCGCTGCTCGGCTGACGCGGCAGCGCTCGACCCTCAGCGCTCGACCCTCAGCGGTTGACCAGCGTGACCTCGAACGAGTAGAGGTCGGGCCGGTAGCAGTGCTGGCCGAACTCGACGGCGCGGCCGGAGTTGTCGAAGACGGTGCGCGACATGGTGAGCACGGCGCTTCCCTTCCGGATGTCCAGCAGGCTCGACTCGCTGTTCGTCGCCTCGCGCGCGCCGATCCTCTGATTGGCCACGCGCATGGTCACCCCCCGCGCGCGGAGAAGCTGGTAGAGACCGCGGGTGGCCAGTTCCCCCTCTACCAGGTCGGCGAACTCGGGGGGCAGCGTGTTGTCGAGGATCGCGATCGGCACGCCGTCCGCCAGTCGCAGTCGCCTCAGGTGGAGCGTCGGGCTGCCGCGCTCGATGTCGAGAATGTCCGCCGCGCGCTCGTCCGCCGGCACGACGGTGCACTCGAGGATGCGCGTCTCCGGCTTCTGCCCGGAGCTCTCCAGGTCTTCGTAGAGGCTGCTCAGCTCGACGTTGCGGGTCACCCGGCCGTGGACGACCTGGGTGCCGACCCCGCGACGGCGGACGAGCAGGCCTTTGTCCACGAGCTCCTGGATGGCCCGCCGGATGGTCGGACGCGACAACCCGAGCCGATGGCCGAGCGCCACCTCGTTCTCCAGGCGCGCCCCGGCCGGGAGGGTCTCATCCAGGATCGCCTTCTCCAGCCGGCTGGCCACCTGGTAGTACATCGGCACCGGACCGGAGCGTTCGAGGTCCATGAAGAGGTCGGCCGGCAGCGGATGCTCCGCCTTGACCATGAGCGCCTCCCAACGGTCCGCGAGATCGCGGTCTACCTGGATTGTATTAACAATGACGCTTCGTATTGTGGCAGACGAGGTGCGCGGCCTCGAATCCGAGCAACTCCTGCGCCCGGGCAGGGTCGTACGCTCCCCGCAAGCGGTACTCCTCCGCCGAGAACGGGACGTCGGGATGCCACTCCGCCAGCAGCTCGGCGAGCGGGCGGTCGAGGAGGACGTCATCCGCGACGACGTTGATGACCGTCGAACCGCGCAGCGCGCCACCGACCATCGCGTCGATGGCCAGCTCGATCGCGCGGGCGGCGTCCTGCACGTCGAGGTAGGCCCAGAGCTCCTTCGCGAGACGCTCTTCGCTCGCCGTGTCCGCGCGGCGCTCCCCGATCTTCTCCGCGGTCTCGGTGAAGGGGAAGCGCAGACAGACGGTCGGCAGGCCCCAGCGGCGCGAGGCCATGCGCGCGGCCGCTTCGTCGTTCTCCTTGCTCAGCGCATACCCCTCGGTGGCCCGCAGCGGATGAGTCTCGTCGACGGGGAGCGAGAGGGGCTGCATCCACTCGGCGGACCACGCCATACCCAGGATCGAGATGCTCGACGCCAGTACGACGCCCTTCACGCCGTGCTCGCCCGCCGCCTCCAGGACGGTCAGGGTGGTGAGCGAGTTCGCGAGAAGCAGCTCGCGCGCCGTGCTGCCGACGGGTGAGGGGATCGCGGCCAGGTGAACGACCGCATCCACTCCCGCCATGAGCGGGCCGATCAGCGCGGGATCCGCCGCGTCGCCGACGACCTCCGTCGCGGCGGTCAGGAGGTCCGGCGCCGAGGCGCCTGACGGGGTCTGTTCGACGGCCAGCACGTCATGCCCGGCGCGCACGAGGCGGTCCACGGCGTGCCGGCCGATGCGGCCGGAGCCGCCTGTGACGAGTATCCTCACGCTCCGCCCTTCGTGCCGGCCCCCAGCCTACTGAAGCCTCCGGGCGACACGGGAGCTTCCCCTCGCGGCCGGCTCCGTCCACGATGGCTGTCATGGATGCACAGGCCGCCGCCCCGCTGACGTCGACGATCCTGGAGGACGAGACGCTGCTCTTCGCCCGGGAGCTCATCCGCATCCCGAGCGTGAACACCGGTGACCCGACCACGATCGGCGACGGGGAGGCCCGCGCGGCGCAGTACGTACGACGGCTGCTCGAGGAGGCCGGCTACGAGACCGAGTACGCCGAGTCCGTGCCCGGGCGCGGCAACCTGGTCGCTCGGCTCCCCGGCCGCGACCGCGAGCGCGGCGCCCTGCTCGTGCACGCCCACCTCGACGTGGTTCCCGCCGTGGCCGAGGACTGGACCTATCCACCCTTTGTGGCGGAGGTCCACGACGGCGTGCTGTACGGCCGCGGCGCGGTCGACATGAAGGGGTACGCTGCCGTGCTGGTCGCGCTGGCCCGGCACTTCGCTCGCGCGAGGATCGTGCCGTGGCGCGACATCGTCTTCGCGTTCTTCTCGGACGAGGAGGCGGGAGGCGTCTACGGGGTGCGCTGGCTGCTGGAGCACCGGCCGCACTGGTTCGCCGGGGTGACGGAGGCCATCAGCGAGGTCGGCGGATTCTCGGTGCGCCTCGGCGAACGCCGCGCCTACCCGGTCGCCACCGCCGAGAAGGGCATCGGGCGGCTCGTCCTGACCGCTCGCGGCACCGCCGGTCACGGGTCCCGGCCGACCGGCGACAACGCGGTGGCCCGCATCGCCCGCGCCGTCGCGACGATCGCCGACCACCGCTTCGCGATCGTCCGCACGCCCGCGGTCGAGGCGTTCGCCGCCGAGGTGGGCGCGCTGCTGGGCGAGCCGGTCGACCTCGACGCCCTCGACCCGGCCGACCCGCGGCTCGGCCCGGTCGCCCCGCTGCTCGCGGCCGCGCTCCGCAACACGGTGACGCCCACCATCGTCGCGGGCGGCTACAAGGCGAACGTGATCCCCGGCGAGGCGCGCGCGGAGTTCGACGTCCGCGTGCTCCCCGGTCAGGAGGAGTCGCTGCGGCACGAGGTGGAGGCGCTGCTCGATCCAGGCCTCGAGGTCACCTGGGACCGCTGGGTGCATCCGATCGAGTCCCCGTCCGCCGGTCCGCTGCTCGACGTGCTGGGCGCGGCGATCGCCGCGGAGGACCCGGAGGGCGTCGTGGTGCCGTACCTCATGCCGGCGAGCACCGACAACAAGCACCTCGCGGGCGCGGGCATCGCCGGGTACGGCTTCACCCCGCGGCGCCTGGACGACGATGCCGACGCGTTCGGGCACTTCCACGCGGTCGACGAGCAGGTGCCCGTCGACGCCCTGCGGTTCTGCGCACGCGTCACCGAGCGCATCCTGCGGGAGGCATAGAGTCGGTTAACACCCACCCCGACGATCGGAGGACCCCGTGCGCACGGTTCGGCTCGGCAGCAGCGGCATGGAGATCAGCGGCCTCGTCCTCGGGATGATGTCGTACGGCGACCCGGGGCGAGGCAGTCACCCGTGGAGCGTCGGGATCGACGAGGCACGGCCGTTCGTGCGGCGCGCGTTCGAGGCGGGCGTCACGACCTTCGACACGGCCAACGTGTACTCGCTCGGCTCGAGCGAGGAGATCACCGGTACCCTGCTGGCCGAGCTCGGCCCGCGCGAGGACGTGCAGATCTTCACCAAGGTGTTCCAGCGGATGCGCGACGGACGCAACGGCGCGGGACTGTCGCGGGCGGCGATCCTGCACGAGATCGACGCCTCGCTCACCCGGCTCGGAACCGACTACGTCGACCTGTACCAGATCCACCGGTTCGACCCGATGGTCCCGCTGGAGGAGACGATGGAGGCGCTGCACGACGTCGTCAAGGCGGGCAAGGCGCGCTACATCGGCGCCTCGAGCATGTGGGCGTGGCAGTTCGCAGAGCTGCAGCGCGTCGCCGAGGTGAACCACTGGACCCGGTTCGTGTCGATGCAGGACCAGTACAACCTCCTCGACCGCGAGGAGGAGCGGGAGATGCACCCGTTCTGCCGGGCGACCGGCGTCGGCGTGCTGCCGTGGAGCCCGCTGGCGCGCGGCCGGCTGACGCGGCCGTGGGATGCGCCGGGCTCGGGCAGCCGCGCCGACACGGACGAGTTCGGCAAGACGCTGTACCGCGCTCAGGAGGAGTCGAACCGCGCCATCGTGGACGCGGTGGCCGCGATCGCGGGCGAACGCCACGTCCCGATGGCTCAGGTGGCGCTCGCGTGGGTCGCGAGCCGCGATGCGGTCACGGCGCCCATCGTCGGTGCGACGAAACCGCACCACGTCGACGACGCCGTCGCCGCTCTCGACCTCACGCTGACAGACGATGAGGTCCAGCGTCTGGAGGCCGCCTACACGCCGCGGGAGCCGGCCGGGTTCTGACCGACGCGGCGGCTAGGACGCGACAGGGTCGGCCGTCGGCTCGCCGACCGGCAGACCGCTCTCCTTCCAGGCCGGGAAGCCGCCCTCGACGTGCGCGACGTCCTCGAACCCGTGCTCGACCAGCCACTCCGCGACGGGCCCGGAGCCGTTGACCGACCCGCACACCACGACCACCGGCTGTTCCTTGGAAGCTCCGGCGAAGGTCTCGTCCAGCCGCTCGCGCTCCACGATCTCCGCGCCGGGCAGGGCTCCAGCGGCGGAGCGTCCCTTCTCGCTGCGGACGTCGATGAGGCGGGCCCCGGCCGCGACGCGGTCCGCGGCGTCGGTGGCAGAGATGAGGGCGGGTTGGATCTTCTCGGTCATGCGACGAATCCACCTCCTTCCGCCCGCGAGCGCAACCTTCGATGACGCCGCATTGCGGATTTGACGCTTCGTGACGACGGCGCTTCACTTCCGCGGACGCCCCTGCGAGTCTGCCTCGCACGACCGAGCACCGAGGAGACGTGCTCGGAGGGAGGCACACACATGAGCGACCATCTCATCCTCGCTGTCGCGCTCGACGGCGCAGGATGGCACCCCGCCGCATGGCGCGACGCCGGGATCGAAAAGTCCACCGTGTTCCAGCCGGCGTACTGGGTCGACCAGGTGCGGCGGGCCGAGGCGGCCGGCGCCGACTTCGTCACGTTCGAGGATGCGCTGAGCGTGGCCGCACCGGAGCGTGCGGGCCGGCTGCACGGGCGCCTCGACGCCCTCCAGATCGCGAACTTCGTCGCCCGCCGCACTTCACGCATCGGCCTGGTGCCGACCACGAGCGTGCTCGAGACCGAGCCGTTCCACGCCTCCACCCAGCTGGCGACCCTCGACTACACGAGCGAGGGACGCGCGGGCTGGAAGGTGCAGGCGACCCGGCCGGGCGAGAGCGCCAACTTCGGGCGACGGAACATCGTCTTCGACGTCGCCCGCCTCGCGACGCCAGAGGGCCAGGAGGAGTTGCGGCGCCTGTTCGACGAGGCCGCCGAGTTCGTCACGGTCGTCCGGGGGCTCTGGGACAGCTGGGAGGACGACGCGGTCATCCGGGACGTCGCGACCGGCCGGTTCCTCGACCGCGAGAAGCTGCACCACATCCGGTTCGAGGGCAGCGCCTTCAGCATCTCGGGCCCCTCCATCACCCCGCGACCGCCACAAGGGCAGCCGCTCGTGACCGCCCTCGCACACCAGGAGATCCCCTACCGCCTCGCCGCCCGCGCAGCGGACGTCGTGTTCGTCACCCCGTTCGGCGAGGACGATGCCGCACGCATCGTCGCCACCGTCCGCGGCATCGAGCCGGAGGAACGGTCAGAGCCCGTGCCGCTGCGTATAGTGGCCGACCTCGTGGTCGCGCTCGACGGCTCCGCCGCCGCGGCGCGCGACCGGCTGGACGCGTGGGACGCGCTCGACGGCGAACCGTATCGCAGCGACGCCGACATCGTGGCCGCGACCGCGGGCGAGCTGACCGACCGGATCGAGGCCCTGCGCGACGCCGGGATCGAAGGCGTCCGACTGCGGCCCGCGTCCGTCCACATCGATCTGCCCGCGATCGGCGAACAGCTCGTCCCGGAGCTGCGCCGCCGTGGGCTGCTCCCCGCCGCACCCGCGACCGGACCGCTCCGCGAGCGTCTCGGTCTCGACCGCCCCGCCAACCGCTACGCCGCCTGACGCCGGAGGACGACCATGACACGACCCACCAAGCGCCGTCTCCGCCTCGCCGCAGGCGTCCCCGGCGTCAATCACTGGACGGTCTGGGGCGCTCCCGGCGCCGGCAGCCAGATCGACTTCTCCACATTCGAGCACGTCGCCCGCACGGCGGAGCGCGGCTTCTTCGACTACTTCTTCCTCGCCGAGGGCCTGCGCGTGCGCGAGCACAAGGGACGCCTCCACGAGCTGGATGTGGCGGGTCGGCCCGACAACTTCTCCGTGCTCGCCGCGGTCGCCGCCGTCACCGACCACATCGGCCTGGTCGGCACTGCGAGCGCCACCTTCAACGAGCCGTATGACCTGGCGCGCCGGATCGCCTCCCTCGACCACCTCTCCGGCGGCCGCGCGGGGTGGAACATCGTCACGTCGTCCGACGCCTTCACCGGAGCGAACTTCCGCCGCGGCGGGTACCTCGCCTACCCCGACCGCTACCGCCGGGCGGCCGAGTTCGTCGAACTCTCCCGCCTGCTCTGGGACAGCTGGGACGGCGACCGGCCCGGCCACTACCGCTTCGACGGCGACTTCTTCGACACCGAGGGCTGGTTCCCGGTCGCCCCCGGTCCCCAGCGGCATCCCGTGCTCGTGCAGGCCGGCGACTCGGGCGACGGACGCGACTTCGCGGTCGGGACCGCAGACGTGGTGTTCAGCCGTCACGGCGAGCCGGAGGCGGGACGCGCCTTCCGCACCGACATCCGCGCCCGAGCGGCGGCCGCCGGCCGCGACCCGGAGAGCATCCTGGTCATCCCGGCCGTCAGCGTCGTGCTCGGGGACACGGAGGCGGAGGCGCAGGAGCGCGCCCGCGAGACCCAGTTCGCGCAGGTCACGCCGCAGACGGCCATCCACCTGCTGGAGCAGGTATGGGGAACCGACCTCTCGGGTTTCGATCCCGAGGGACCGGTGCCGGCACCTCTGGAGGCCACCGGCGACCAGCTCACGCTTGGCCAGGCCCGGAGGGTGGACGATCCTCAGGCCGCCGCGCGCGCCTGGCACGCCGAGGCGGCCGAGCGGGAGTGGAGCATCCGGGAGCTGGTCGTCGCCAAGACCACGCGGCACGAGTTTGTCGGCACACCCGCGCAGATCGCGGAGCGCCTGGACGAGGCCGCGCAGACCGGGGCCGCCGACGGGTATGTCCTATCGGGATCGGTCGTGCCCCACGGCATCGACGAGTTCGTGGACCGCGTGGTGCCGCTGTTGCAGGAGCGCGGCGTGCTCCGCACCTCCTACGAGCACCCGACGCTGCGCGAGAACCTGGGACTCGGCGACCGGCCGTGGGTGCACGGCGTGGATCGTGAGGAGGTCGCGTCGTGACGCGCGTGCCCCTCGGCGTGCTCGACCTCGTCCCGGTACCGAGCGGGTCGACGCCGTCGGATGCGGTGGCGGCGACGCTCGACATCGTGCGGCGGGTCGAGGAGGCCGGCTACCACCGCTACTGGTTCGCCGAGCACCATTTCAACCCCGGCGTCATCGGCTCCTCTCCCGCCGTGCTCATCGCCCTCGCCGGTTCGCTGACGCGCCGCATCCGTCTCGGATCCGGCGCCGTGCAGCTCAGCCCGCAGCACACCGAGGCGACCGTCGCCGAGGAGTTCGCCCTGCTCGCGACGGCGTTCCCCGGCCGGATCGACCTCGGCGTCGGCCGCTCGGGACTCGCGAGCGGCGGCCCCAGCGGCCCGGTGGACGCGCCGGAGACCGTCACGCCCGAAGGACTGCTCATCCCCGAGCCCTTCCGGTTCGAGCGGGTGTTCGACGCACCGAAGTTCCGTACGCTGGCGACGCTGCTCGTCCGCGGCGATGGCGGGTCGGCCTTCGCCGATCAGGTGGAGACGATTCTCGCCCTGCTCGGCGACGGGGTCGGACACGGCGCGGGACGTGTCGACCTCGGCACCGCGCCCGGCACCATCGGCCCGGAAGTGCGGCTGTTCGGCAGCGGCACGCTGACCGCCCGCCTGGCCGGTCGCCTGGGCCTGCCGTTCGCCGCCAACTACCACAGCGCCCCCTCCGGAGTGCTCGTGTCTGTCGAGGAGTACCGGCGCAGCTTCAGGCCGTCCGACCGGCTCGACCGTCCGCACGTCATCGTCTCCGCGGACGTCGTGGCGGCGCCGACCACGGAGCGCGCCCGAGAACTCGCCGCCGGCTACCCGGCGTGGGTCCGCAGCATCCGCAGCGGCCTGGGAGCCATCCCGTATCCCACCCCTGCCGAGGCGGCCGCGCTGGAGTGGACCGACGAGGAGCGGCGGCTGGTCGACGACCGGGTGCGAACCCAGTTCGTCGGCACGCCCGCCGAGGTCGTCGCGCGCCTGGAGACGCTGCAGCGGGCGACCGGCGCCGACGAACTGGTGCTCACGACCATCACGCACGACCCGGAGGACCGGGCCGCGAGCTTCGAGGCGATCGCCCGGGAGTGGAGTGCCTGACCTGCGCGACCTGTCCCGGCCGACCGAGCCGAGCAGCAGCTACCTCGACGCGCTGCGCGAGCGGACCGCCGAGCGGGCCGCACGTGCCGAGCCGCTGACGTCGCCGCACGAAGGGGCTCCGCCCGAGCTCTCGGCCGAGGTGGCGGCTGCCGTCCAGCAGCGGGCCGGCGCCGTCACCGCGCTGTCCCGGCAGATCTTCGCGACCCCCGAGGAGGCTTTCGAGGAGCATCGCTCGGCGCGCGCCATCGCGTCGGCCATACGGGCGGAGGGATGGGACGCGACGGTGGGCGTCTTCGGCCAGCCGACGGCCGTCCTCGCTCAGGCCGGCCGGGGCGACGGCCCGTCGATCGCCCTGCTCGCCGAATACGACGCGCTCCCCGGCATCGGCCACGGCTGCGGGCACAACATCATCGCGGCGAGCGCCGTCGGCGCCTTCCTCGCGGTCGCAACCGTCGCCGACCACCTCGACGGCCGGGTCGTGCTGCTCGGAACGCCGGCGGAGGAGGGCAACAGCGGCAAGGAGCTGCTGGCCCGCGAGGGCGCCTTCGACGGCCTGGATGCGGCGATTATGGCCCACCCGTTCGGCTACGACGCCGCCGACCATCCCTTCATCGGCCGGCGCATCCTCCGCGTCCACTACACCGGGGTCGCCGCCCATGCCTCCGCGACGCCGTTCATGGGCCGGAACGCTCTAGACGCCGTGAACCTGCACTACCAGGCGGTCGCTCAGCTGCGGCAGCACATCCCGCCCGGAGACCGCGTGCACGGGATCGTGCTGCACGGCGGCGACCGGCCGAGCATCGTGCCGGCGACGTCGACCCTCGAGTACTATCTCCGCTCGCACGAGGCCGCGACGCTCCGGGAGCTGAGCACCCGACTGGAGGAGATCTCGCACGGCGTCGCCCTCGCGACCGGGACGGGTGTGCGGCTGGAGTGGGACCCGCAGCCCTTCACCCTCCCCACCCGGTTCAACCGGCCGCTCAGCGAGCGGTGGGCGGTGCACCAGGAGGACGTCGGGCGGCGCGTGCTCACGAGGGAGGTCGTGCCGACCGAGCTGGCCGCGTCCACGGACTTCGGCAACGTCAGCGTGCGCATCCCGGGCATCCACCCGGTCATCGCCGTCGCGCCGCCGGACGTCGCCCTGCACACCGCCGAGTTCGCCGAGTACGCGTCGTCGGAGGCGGGCGACCGGGCGGCGGTGGATGCGGCGCACGGTCTGGCGCTGACCGCGCTCGACTTCCTGACCGACGCCGCCCTCCGCGACGCCACGGCCGCCGACTTCGCCGCGGCGGGCGGTCCCATCGATGTGGAAAGGTACTTCTCGTGACCCTCGCACGCTCCGACGCCCCGGCCGTCTACGCCCTCCACGAGAACCCCGACTGGTTCAGCCCGTTCCGCGACGCCTTCGAGGCCGAGGACGTCCCGCTGGTCGAATGGCTGCTCGTGGACGGCGTGCTCGACCTCGACGAGCTGCCGCCGGAAGGGGTGTTCTGGTCACGGATCAGTGCCTCCTCGCACACGCGCGGCCATGTCCGGTCGAAGGACTACACCCGCAGCGTGCTGTCGTGGCTGGAGTCGCACGGCCGGCGCACCGTCAACGGGCGCGGCGTGCTCGAGCTGGAGATGAGCAAGGTCGCCCAGTTGACCGCTCTGCGCGCTGCGGGCATCGACACCCCGCGCACCGTCGCCGTGATCGGCACGCACAACCTCCCGGAGGCCGCGCGGTCCTTCCCGGCGCGGTCCTTCCCGGCGCCGTTCGTCGTCAAGCACAACCAGGGCGGCAAGGGCATCAGCGTGCGCCGCTTCGACTCGTCCGCCGAGCTCGCGGACGCGGTCGCCGCCGGCGAGCTGGACGAACCGGAGGACGGCATAGCCCTGCTCCAGGAGCTGCTGGTGGCGGCTGAGCCGACGATCACCCGCGTCGAGATCGTGGACGGTGCGTTCGTCTACGCCGTGTCCGCGGACACCGCGCGCGGCGGCTACCAGCTCTGCCCGGCCGATGCCTGCGCGATCGACCCGGTCAGCGGGGCGCTCCTCATGCCGCCGGGAGCGACGATCGCGCCCGAACCCGACCAGCAGCTGTTCCGCCTGCGTGAGGGGTTCGACCACCCACTGGTGGACCGGTACCTCGACTTCACGCGGCGGCACGGCATCGAGGTGGCCGGCATCGAGTTCATCGAGACCGTCGACGGGCGGGCCGTGACCTACGACGTGAATACGAACACGAACTACAACGCCGCGGTGGAGTCTGTGGCACCGGCGTCGGGGCCCGGTGCGATCGCGCGGTTCCTCGGGCGGGAACTCGCCGCCGCCTACGCCACCGTCTGAACCAAGCGACCCTCAAGCGGCAGGTTGACGTCGGATGAACGCTGCCATACCCGGTACGGTGAAGGCGACGACCCCATACTCGGGCGCGTAGATGAGACCCTTGCTGATCAGCTTGGCTCGCGTGGGTCCTAGGCTCGTCACCGAGCGAGCCATGCGGCTCGCGACGTCACCGGATTGACTTCCTTCGTCGCCGTCCTCGGCCATCGCTCGAAGGTAGTCCTGCTCCCCGCGGGTTGCGCGATCCCAGCGAGCACGGAAGAACCCCGCGTCGAGCTGCTGATTTCCGCGAGCAACACCGAGTTCCGCGTCATGCACGCTGATGACCGGTCCCGCCGCGGCGTTCCACGCGTCCTGACCGAACTGCTGGATGAAATACGGGTATCGGCGAGACGCCTCGATGACTACGCCCACGGCTTCGTCCTCCCACTCGGCATCCTCGTCTGCGGCGGGGATGGTGAGGGCCGCCGCGGCAGCCGTCGGGCTCAACTCATGCACGTTCACGTAGCGAAATCGCTCGGTGTACGAGCGCGCTTCAGCAAGAATTCGAGGAAGGCTTGGCAACCCCGCGAACGCGAAGGCGACCGGCCAGTCGTCCTGCGCTGCCGCGTGAGCGACCACGCAGACTGTGGTGAGTTCGTCCGCTGTCAGGTCCTGCGCCTCGTCGATCAGAATCGCGACGCCTACTCCCTCTTCCTCGGCGGCGCCCGCGAGATCGGCCACCAGCTTTCGGAGATCGGTCTCGAGCACGCCGGTGTCCGCCCCTCCGCCTCCGGAATCGCCGAGATCCAGCCCGAATGTCCAGATCCCTGAAGCGTCATATGACGCTTTGAAGCTGATCGCCGTCTTCAGCGCCTTCAGAAGTCGGCGTCCCGCATTCGGGCGAGCCAGATCCGCAAGGGGCGCATACAGGGCTTCCCCCAGCAATTCGCGGATATTGCGATCACTGCCCGCCTCGGCCTGCGCGACGATCCACTGCCGGCGCGCCGCATTGCGGCGGAGTTCTGAGAGGAGGACGGTCTTGCCGACACCCCGAAGACCGTAGAGCACCGTGGGTTGAATGGACCGCCCGGCCTCGGCCCTTTGCAGCCCGACCTGCCACTCGCGCAAGGTGTCGTCACGCCCGACCAACGCGGCTGGCTTGCGCCCGGCGCCCGGCTGATAAGGGTTGCGCACCGGATCCATGGTCGGAGTGTAGCTAGTTATAGCGGGTTATAGCAAGAACCTATAACCCGCTATAAGCATGCATAAGTCGCTACATTGCGGCGGCATACGCCACCGTCTGAACCGCCCCCGCCCGCACGTACCCGAATTGTGGCGCGATCAGCTCGATCGTGTCCCCCAGCACCTGCTCGTAGTCCTGCTCCTCGAACTCGTACGGCAGCTCGATGCGCAGCTCCGTGATGCCGTCGAACGCCGCGTCCTCAGCCAAGCGCTCGGCGATCTCCGCCGCCGTGCCGACGAGGTCGGGCGCGAACAGGGTGCGGCGTGGGCCGTGCGCGACGCCGAGCCGGGCGTCCCGCTCCCGCACGTACTCGCGGTACTTCTGCCGCGTCGCGCGGTCCGCGCTGTCGGTCGGCAGCAGCACGCGGCCGAACGCGATCCGGAGGTCGTCCGGCCGCGTCGAGAGCGACCGGTGCAGCGCGATCAGCGCACGCTGCGCCTCCACGAAGTCGTCCGTCCCCTCGCCCGAGATGACGTTGCCCGTCAGCAGGTGGAGCCCGTGGGTCGCTGCCCAGCGGATGGACGCGGTGCTCCCTCCGCCGTACCAGACCCGGCGGTCGAGCCCGGGGCTGTACGGCTGGAGGCGGGGACGCTGCACGTTACCGGGCGAGTGGATGACCGTGTCCTCGTCGCCGATGAAGGCGCCGGACAGGTTCTCCACCAGGCGCTCGACGCGGCCGTAGGAGAGGTCGTACCCGCTCCAGTCGCCGTCGAAGACGCGGTCGCCGATGAGGTGCAGGTGCGGCGGCGTCCCCGCGCTCACGCCGATCTGGACTCGGCCGCCGGAGAGCACGTCCGCGGTGGCGAGGTCTTCGCCGAGGCGGAACGGGCTCTCGTACCCGATCGGGATGACGGCGGTGCCGAGCTCGATCGTGGACGTGCGCTGCGTGGCGGCGCCGACGAACACCGCCGCCGAAGAGATGCCGTGCTCCAGGTGTCGCTGGCGCACCCACGCGCCGTCGTAGCCGAGCCGTTCGCCCGCCTCGATCAGCCGGAGCGTGTTCTCCAGACCCTCCGCCGGGCGGTCGTCCTCGTAGTTCCCGGGCGTCAGGAAGTGCAGCTTCTCCAGCCGGGTCATGCGGGAACCACCTCGGGGAGGCCGACCGGCGAAGGCCACGCCGGGTCGCCGATGAGCGCGTTGGCAGCGGGCAGCACCTCCGACCGGAACAGCTCGAGGCTGTCCGTCCATGCTCCGCGCTCCAGCAGCCCAGGGTGACCGCCGATCGAGATCGTGGTGTGGCCGAACGCCTCGTGGTAGCGCGCCAGCTTGTCCAGCACCTCCTGGGGGCTGCCGATCAGGGCGGAGGAGCGCTCGACGTAGTCGTCGTAGTCCGCGTAGTCGGTCCGCGTGCCGGGCAACGAGTGGTCGGCGGCGGCGACCGCGGCGACGAACGCCTCGTACTGCGGCCGGTACTCGTCGCGCGCCTGCTGGGAGGTGCGGGCCACGTGGAGTGTGTGGCAGCCCCGACCGTCGCGGCCGCCGGGTCGCGCCCCGACTCCGCCCACACCTCGCGGTAGCGGCGGACGAGGGCCGCGTACTGCTCGATCGGGTTCATGGCATTGGCAGAGAAGATCGGGTCGCCGTGCCGTGCGGCCAGTTCCACGGACGCAGGCGAGGTCGCCGACCCATGCCACACCCGGATGCGGGACTGCAGCGGACGCGGCTGGATGTCGGCTCCGCGCAGCGGCGAGTGCCGGACGCCCGGCGCGCCGGCCGGCGGGCCCCAGTCGACGGCGCGGGACGACCACAGCTGCCGCAGCAGCGCGTAGTTCTCGCGCAGCGTCTCCCACGCCTGTGTGCGCTCGATGCCAAACAGCTCCGCCTGCTCCGGCCCGTTGCCCTTGCCGATGATCAGCTCGAGCCGTCCGCCGGACAGGTGGTCGATGGTGGCGTAGTCCTCGGCGACCCGAACCGGGTCGAGCACCGACAGCAGGGTGACGCCGGTGAACAGGCGGATGCGCGAGGTGACGGCCGCCAGGTGACCGAGCAGCACCGTCGGAGAACTGGAGAGGAACGGCGCATGGTGCCGCTCCCCGACGGCGAAGCCGTCGAAGCCGAGCTCCTCGAACAGTTGGGCGTCGGCGACCACCTCGGCGAGCCGCTCCCGCGGGGAGGGGGCGGGCTGCCCCTCCCCGCGCGGCGCGTTGGCGATGAGGTCGAGACCGATGACCTTCATGACGTTCCCCTTACTTGGTCTTGTACGCGTCGACCAGCGAGCCGAGGCGCGAGTCCCCGCCGAGCACGATGCCGTGCACGTTCGGCGCGGTGCCGAGCACCGTGGTGAGCTCGACGACGGGGATGTAGTAGCCGAGGTCGATGATCCGCTCCCCCGCCTGCTGCGCGATCTCGTTGCGCTTCGCCTGGTCGGCCGTCGCGAGCTGCCCGAGCAGCAGCTGCTGCAGCGTCGGGTCGGTGTAGCCCTTGACGGTGTTGGACGGCAGCGTGTTGAGGAACTGGGTGCGCAGCACGTCGCCGTCGGCGCGGGACAGGTTGCCGTAGGCCAGGTCGAAGGCGCCTGCGCTGGACTGGGCCAGGTACTGCGGCACCGTCCCGGTCCAGACCTTCACCTCGACGCCGACCTGCTTCAGCTGCTGCTGGATGAGCTCCACGATCGACTGGTTCGGGTTGAAGTTGGAGATGTAGCCGAGGTTCAGGGTGAGGCGCTTGCCGTCCTTCTCGCGGATGCCATCCGATCCCTTCTTCCAGCCGGCGGCGTCGAGCGCCTTCTGGGTGGCCTTCTGGTCGGTGGTGAGCTTCTCGCTGAGGTCGACCCAGCCGGGGGTGTTCGCCGCGAGGACGCTGGTCGCGACCTTGAAGTCGGGCGTGAGGGCCGACTGCTGCACGGCCTTCCGGTCGATCGCGGTCAGCAGCGCGGTGCGCACCTTCTCGTCGCTCAGGATGGAGCCCGGCTTCGCGTGGGCGGTGAGGCCGAAGGCGATGCCGGGGTTGGGGCGGATGATGAGACCCGACTTCTGGGTCTTCAGCGTGGCGATGTCCTGGGGCAGCACACCGCCGACCGCGTCGAACTGCTTCGAGGTCAGGCCGCCGGTTCGCACGCCCGCCTCGGGGACGATCGTGAAGGTCACCGTGTCGAGGTGCGCGGCGCCGCGGTTCGCGTAGTCGTCGGGCGCCCAGGCGTAGTCGGCGCGCTTCTTGAGGACGACGGACGTGTTCTTGGTGTAGCTCTCGAGCGTGAACGGTCCGGTGCCGCTGAGGCCCTTGCCGGTGGCGCGGTCGTCGAACGGGATCGCCAGCGACTTCGGCGACAGCAGCGCCAGCGCGACGGACGAGGCGGCCTGCGGGAAGGCGCCGTTCGGCTTGGCGAACGCGACCGTCACGGTGGAGTCGTCGACGACCGTCGTCCCGGCGTAGCCCGGCAGCGCGGTGACGGCGTTCACGGCCTTCGTCGCGTTGGCGACGATGTCGTCGAAGTTCGCCTTGACGACCGCCGCGCTCAGCGGGGTGCCGTCCGAGAAGGTGACGCCCTTGCGCAGGGTGAAGGTGAACTGGGTGGCGTCGGCGTTCGCCTGCCACTTCGTCGCCAGGCCCGGGATGATCTTCCCGGTCTTCGGGTCCTGCTCGGTCAGCGAGTCGAAGAGCTGCCGCTCGATGTAGAGGGTGTCGTTGCCGCTGCCCAGAGCCGTGGGGTTGAGCGTGATCGGGTCGTTGGCGAGCGCGAAGGTCAGGTCGCCGCCGTCGACGGGCTTCGCCGAGGCGGACGCGGCGCCGGTCGAGGCGGATCCGCCCGCGGCGCAGGCCGACAGGACGAGCGCGGCGGCCGCGGCGGTGGCGATTCCGGCGCCGATGCGTCGGAGGTGCGGGATGGTCATGCTGTTCTCCTTGGGGTGAGTGATGCGTCGCGGCCCGGGATGGCATCCAGCAGGTCGCGTGTGTAGGGGTGGTTCGGGGCGTCGAACACGTCGTCGACGGTTCCGGTCTCGACGACGCGGCCGTCGTGGAGCACGGCGACGTGGTCGGACACCTGGCGCACGACCGCGAGATCGTGACTGATGAAGAGGTAGGCGACGCCGAGCTCGGCCTGCAGTCCGGCGAGCAGGTCCAGCACCTGCGCCTGCACCCGCACATCCAGCGCCGAAACCGGCTCGTCGAGCACGACCAGCTCGGGCTGCACCGCGAGCGCGCGGGCGATCGCCACGCGCTGGCGCTGGCCGCCCGACAACTCGGCCGGACGCCGGTCGGCCGCCCGTGCGGGCAGCCCGACCTGGTCGAGCAGGTGGCGCGCGCGCTGGTCCCGTTCGCGGCGCGTGCCGATGCCGTGCGAGTGCAGCGGCTCGGCGACCAGGTCGCCGACGCGAAGCCGCGGGTTCAGCGACGCGTACGGGTTCTGGTGCACGACCTGGATGCGGCGGCGCAGACGTCGCAGGGCAGCACCGCGGGCTCGGGTGACGTCGATTCCGTCGAACTCGATGCGTCCGGCGGTCGCCTCCTCGAGGCGCAGCACCAGCCGCGAGGTGGTCGTCTTGCCCGAGCCGGACTCGCCGACCAGGGCCAGGGTGCGGCCGCGGTTCACGGTGATGTCGACGCCGTCGACGGCCCGGTTCGCGCCGAACTCCTTGACGAGTCCGGTGGCGACGAGCAGCGGCGCCGACGCGGCCTCGTGCCCGGGGCTGCCGGCGCGGGCGCGGGTCAGGAACGTGCCTCCCGACGTGTTGAGGCTGGGCGCCGCGGCCAGCAGCGCGCGCGTGTAGGCGTGGTGAGGCGACCCGAGCACCTGATCCGGCGTCCCCTCCTCGACCAGCTCGCCGCCGGACAGCACCAGGATGCGGTCGGCCCGGTCGGCGGCGATGCCGAGGTCGTGGGTGATGAGCAGCGTCGAGGCGCCGGCATCGGCGGTGAGCTCGTCGAGGTGGTCGAGGATGCGCCGCTGCACGGTGACATCGAGGGCGCTGGTCGGCTCGTCGGCGATCACCAGCTGCGGTCCGGCGGCGAGCGCGATGGCGATCAGGACGCGCTGGCGCTGGCCGCCCGACAACTGATGCGGGTACTGCCGGGCCCGCTCGGCCGGGCGGTCGATACCCGCACGCTCCAGCGCCTCCACCGCGTGCGCGGCGGCCGCGAGCCGGTCCGCGAGGCCGTGGATGGCCAGCACCTCGGCCACCTGCTCGCCGATGGTCTTCACCGGGTTGAGCGACACGGTCGGGTCCTGCGGCACGTAGCCGATCCGGCGGCCGAGGAGCCCGCGGAAGGCGCGGGCGCCGAGCGCGGAGACATCGTCCCCGTCGAAGCGGATGCGTCCCTCCACCGTCGCGTTCGGCGCCAGCAGCCGCACGATCGCGGCGGCCGTGGTCGACTTGCCGGAGCCGGACTCGCCCACGACCGCGACGCGCTCGCCGGCCCGCACGGTGAAGCCGATGCCGCGCACCGCCTCCACGTCGTGACGCCCGGCACGGTAGCGGATCCGCAGGTCCGCGACCTCGAGCAGCGCGCTCATCGGCGTCCCTCCGTCGTGAAGGCGCGGGACAGGCGGTTGCCTGCCAGGACGGTCAGCGCGATCACCAGCCCCGGCAGCGTGGTCAGCCACCAGGCGGTGGCCAGGAAGTCGCGGCCGTTCGCGACGAGCGCGCCCCACTCCGGCGTCGGCGGCTGCGCCCCGTAGCCGAGGAAGCTGAGCGCCGAGATGGCGAGGATGGCCGCAGAGAAGTCGAGGGCGACCAGCGCCAGCAGCGGCGCGATCGAGTTCGGGAGCACATGCCGCAGGAGCACCCGGAGCCGGCCCGCACCTCCCGCGACCGCCGCCTCGACGTAGACGCTGTTGCGCACTTTCAGCACCTCCGAGCGGAGCACCCGGGCGTTCGACGCGACCGCGGTGACGCCGACGGCGATCGCGACGTTCACCGTCCCGAATCCGAGCGCGACCACGAACGCCAGCGAGAGCAGGAGCCCCGGGATGGCCAGCAGCACATCCGTGAACCGCATGAGCACGGCGTCCACCCAGCCACCGCGGTACCCGGCCACCAGACCCAGCACGATGCCGGCGAGCACCCCGACCAGCACGGCGATGGCGGCGGCGCCGAGCGAGAGGCCGGCGCCGTGCACGACGCGCGAGAACAGGTCGCGGCCGATCGCGTCCGTGCCGAACGGGTGCTCCGCCGACGGCGGCTGCCGGATCGCGCTCGAGATCGCGAGCGGGTCGGTGGACGTGAAAAGCGTCGGTGCGATCGCCGCCACGAGGAGGACGACGAGCCACGCCGCGCTGATCACGACGCCCGGGCGCGATCGCAGCCATCCCGCGACCGTCGCCCAGCGGGAGCGGCCGGCGTCGGCGGCCCGCGCGGCGGTCACCGGCTGGGCGAGTTCCACGATGCCCTCGGTCATGCCGTCACCGCCGTCGCACGAGCCGGACGCGTCGTGCGCGCCGTCACGATCCGCGGGTCGAGCAGCGGGTAGAGGAGGTCGACCGCGAGGTTCACGGTCACGAAGACCAGTGCTCCGAAGACCACGACGCCCTGGACCACGGGGATGTCCTGCGCGGCCACCGCGTCCGCCGTCAAGCGGCCGACACCGGTGCGCCCGAACACCGTCTCCGTCACGACCGAGCCCGCGAGGAGGTTTCCGACCACGAGCCCCGCGATCGTGAGCGCCGGAAGCGCCGCGTTGCGGAAGGCGTGCCGCAGCTGCACGCGGCCGGCGGACGCGCCCTTCGCGCGGGCGGTGTCGGTGTACGGCTGACGCAGCTCGCGGTCGAGGCCCTGTGCCAGAAGCTGGGCGATCAGCGCGCTGGTCGGAACCGCGAGCGTGATCGCCGGCAGCACGGCGCTGATGACGCCGTCGTTGCCCGTCGCCGGGAAGATCGGCAGCTGGAACGAGAAGAACTGGATCAGGAGCAGCCCCAGCCAGAAGGACGGAATGGCCACCCCGAGCGGCGGAAGCGAGAGCAGCAGCCCGTGCAGCCGGCGCGACCGGGTGCGGGTGGCCGCCACGGCGATCCCGGTGCCGGCGGCGAGCGCGATCAGGAAGCCGAGCCCGGCGATCTCGAAGGTGGCCGGCAGGCTCTCGGCGATCAGGTCGGTCACAGGGCGGCCGGAGACGAACGAGCGTCCGAAGTCGCCGGTGACCGCGTGCAGCGCCGCCGTGCCCAGGCGCACGAGCACCGGCTGGTCCAGCCCCCACTGGGCGCGGATGGAGGCGATCTGCTCGGCGCTCAGGTCGCTGGACTGGCCTCCGGTGATGCTGGCCAGGGCGTCGCCGGGGAGCGCCCACAGCACGAGGTAGCTGACGACGTACGCCACCACCAGCACGAACGCGGCCTGGCCCAGCCGCCGCGCGATGTATCGACCCATTCCCGCCCCTTCCTCTTCCGGGGAACGGGCACCATTGCGCCAGCTTTCGCCGACGATGAACAGTCACGATGACGCACTGTTTCGTGGTTACGGAACGTTGCGGCGATGCTGGATTCGGGAGGGGGTCAGCGGCTATTCGCGGGCGGGGAAGAGGAGAGGACCGCGATTGTGGGAGTCTTGACCTTCAGGCGCCGGCGATCCAGTGGCGGGTCACGTTCTGCACGTGCGAGCCGTCCAGATCGCTCAGCTTGATGCCCGCAAACCCCCGGGCGGCGTCGGACGTCTGGATGCGAGCAGCCGGATCCGGGTCGGTCAAGGCCGCGACGATCGCCTCGGCCACACCGTCCGCGGTCTGAGCGGCGGCGGGATCGAAGGCGGCCGCGGTCCGGGCGAGGTAGGCGTCGAGGAGGTCGGCATACGGTGTCCCCTGCACCGGCAGCGGCTCCTGCGCCTGCACGTTCGAGACGAACTCCGTGCTCACGGCTCCCGGCTCCACGACCGTCACGCGCACTCCCAGAGCGGACGCGACAGGCGCCAGGGACTCCATGAAACCTTCGACCGCGAACTTCGCGGCGCAGTACGCCTCGTTGAAGGGCTGCCCGACGACGCCGCCGACGCTGGAGACGGTGACGAGCCGGCCGCCGGCCTCCCGCAGGAGGGGCAATGCGGCCTTCGTCACCGCGACGACGCCGAAGAAGTTGACCTCCATCACCGAGCGAACAGCCGCAAGCGACTCGACCTCGATGCTGCCGAGGTGGCCGGCACCGGCGTTGTTGACCACCGCGTCGAGACGACCGTACGTCGACCGCAGGTACGCGAAGCAGGCCTCGATCGAGTCCGCATCCGTCACGTCCAGGGCCTGGATGTCTGTCTCCACACCCGCAGCCTCGGACGCTGCCCGCAAGGGGCCGGCTCTCCCCGTGTCCCGCATGGTCGCGACGACGCGGAGGCCACGCTGCGCCGCATGAACGGCGGTCGCGAGGCCGATGCCGGAGGAGGTGCCCGTGACGAGCACGACGGATTCGCTCATGTCCGCATTCTGCACCCGGCGCCGCCGCTCACGGCTCTTGCTTTCCAGACTCGGGACGTTCATAGTTAGGTATGTGCCTAACTATTCCGCCGAGCTGGACGCCCTGCTCCGGGCCCTCGCCGATCCCACGCGACGCGCCGTCGTCGAGCGGCTGGCGAAAGCGCCCGCGGTCGTGTCGGAGTTGGCGGAGCCGTTCCCGATGGCGCTCCCCTCGTTCCTGCAGCACCTCGGCATCCTCGAGCGCGCCGGCGTGGTCGTCTCCGAGAAGCACGGCCGCGTCCGCACCGTCAGCCTCCGGCCGGGAGCGCTCGACATCCTCCACGTCTGGCTGGGCGAGCAGCGAACGCCCGCCGAGCGTCAAGCCGACCAGCTCGGCATCCATCTCATCCGCACCGCTCCGAAGGAGAACTGACATGACCCGCGTCCGCATGGACCTCTTCGCCTCGCTCGACGGCTACACGCCCGAGCCCGACGGCGCCTCACCCGAGAACCCCATGGGCCCCGACTGGGGCCGCCTGACCGCGGCCTGGGCGGCCACCCGCACCTTCCGCGAGAAGATCTTCGGCGACACCTCCGGCGCCGGCACGACGGGCGTCGACGACGCGTACGGGAGAGCCTTCTTCGAGAACATCGGCGCCGAGATCATGGGCGCCGGGATGTTCGGCTTCCACTCCTTCCCCGACGACCCGGAGTGGAAGGGCTGGTGGGGCGACCGGCCGCCCTTCGGAACACCGGTCTACGTGCTCACTCACAGCGCCGGGCGAGCGCCGATCGAGATGGAGGGCGGCACCACGTTCCACTTCCGCGACACGACCGTCGAGGAGGTGCTGGCCGAGGCGACGGAGGTCGCGTCCGGAAAAGACGTGCGCATCGGCGGCGGCTACAGCACCGCCCGCGACTTCCTCCGCGCCGGGCTGGTCGACGACCTGCACCTCATGGTCGCACCGATCTTCCTCGGCCGCGGGCACCGGATCTTCGACGACCTCGCCGGGTTCGACTCCACCTACGCCGTGACGTCCGAGGTCGCCGAGAGCGGCGTCATCCACGTCACGCTCACCCGCTAGAGACAGGACCGAGCCATGACGACAGGACGACGACTCGCGCGCTCCGGGTTCACGTTGAGCCGCGACTACCCCGCCCCGATCGAGCGCGTCTGGGACGCGTTCGCCGACGAGGCCGAGAAGCTGAGCTGGTGGGGCGCCGGCGACGCCTTCGAGGAGACCCGCGAGTGGGCCTTCGACTTCCGCGTCGGCGGTATCGACATCGCCGAGGCCAAGTTCCACAACGGACCGGTCTCCCGGTACGTGGCAACCTACACCGACATCGTCCAGCACAACCGCATCGTCACCACCTACGACATGTGGCTGGACGGCGAGCACATGTCGACCTCGGTGGCCTCGCTGGAGTTCGACCCGGTCGACGGCGGGACGAGCTTCACCCACACCGAGCACGGTGTCTTCTTCGACCGCTTCTGGGAGGACGGCGTCGGGCGCGAGCAGGGCACGAAGGGCCTGATCGAGGCGCTGGGCCGCTACCTCACGACCGGCTCGCGCTGACGCATTGCGGCCGGCGCACTACCCGCGGGCGGTCGTCTCCGCCCGGTAGGACGCGAGGAACGTGCCCGCGTAGAGCGCTGCCGCCACCAGGAAGCCGGCGGCCATCACGTAGGAGGCCCAGTCGCTCCCGAACGAGATCGTGAGCACCCCGGCCAGGAAGGTGACCGCGATCACCACGAGCCCCCACACCGCCAGGCGCACGCCCAGCTGCGCCTGGCGGGCGGCGAGGAGCAGCCGGATCGCGATCACGACGAGACCGATCGCGATCAGCACGTGCAGGATGATGACGATCCAGTCGACGGCCACGGCGAACCCGCCCTCCGGCTCGCCGATGAGGTTCGCCGCCATGCCCAGGAGGTACTGCACGGCCAGGGCGATGAGCGCTTCGCGGGATCGGCGGCGCAGACGCTCGGGGGCGGCTGTTACGGCGGTGGATGCGGACATGCCCTGCTCCTCCTGAGTGCGAACCGGTGCTCTCGTCGGGGACATTCTGCTCCGCCGCGCCGAGTACGGGGAGACGGAATCCGTTTGAATGGAGGCCAGCCGGCCATCCGTCCCGAGGGAGCAGCATGCACACCAGATCCACCATCGTCGTCGGAACCGGAGTGGCGGGAGCCTCGACCGCGTTCGCGCTGAGCCGGCGCGGGGTCGCCGTCACGCTGGTGGACGCCGAGCTCACCGGCCAGGCGACGGCGGCCGGGGCGGGCATCATCCAGCCGTGGAGTTCCGCCGCCGACGGCGAGTTCTACGACCTGTACGCCGCCGGCGCCGACTTCTACCCCGACCTCATCGCTCAGCTGTCGGACGTCGGCGTGCACGACATCGGGTACCGGCGGTCCGGAGCGCTCGTCGTCAACCGCGACGCCGCCGTCATCGACGGGGTCGAGGAGCGCCTGGCCGCGCGTCGCGCAACGGCGGCATCGATGGGCGAGGTCTCACGGGTCTCGGCCGAGCGCGCCCGCGAACTGTTCCCTCCGCTGGGGGACAGCTTCGCGGGCATCCACATCTCGGGCGGCGCCCGCGTGGACGGGAGGGTGCTGCGCGCCGGCCTGCTGGCGGGAGCACAGGCGCTCGGAGCGACCGTGCTCCCGGGCTCGGCGACCGTGTCCGCGACCGACGCGGGCGGCTGGACGGTACAGGTGGATGGGCGCCCCGTGGAGGCGGACGCGCTCGTCATCGCGGCCGGCGCGTGGACGAACAGCCTGCTCGAGCCGTTCGGTCGCCGCATCGGCGTGGAGCCGCAGCGCGGTCAGATTACGCACCTCCGGGTCGGGAACGCGGACACCCGATACTGGCCGTCCGTCCATCCCGTCGCCAGCCACTATCTGGTCGCCTTCGACGACTCCCGGGTCGCGGTCGGGGCCACGCGGGAGACCGGCAGCAGATTCGATCCGCGCGTCACCGCCGAGGGCCAACGACAGGTGCTCGAGAACGCGCTCTCGGTCGCGCCGGGCCTCGCGGACGCGACCCTGATCGAGACCCGCGTCGGCCTCCGCCCGCTCCCGGACGGCGAGCTGCCCACGGTCGGCGCCCTGGACGGCGTCGACGGCGTCTACGTCAACGCCGGCTTCGGCGCGGCCGGGCTGACGATGGGCCCGCTCGTCGGCGACCTGCTCGCGACGGCCGTCGTCGATCAGTCGGCTGACTCGCTCTCCCGGTACTTGTCCAACTCGTAGACCGGAAGGCGGACGACCCCGCGGAAGAAGACCGTCCGGATCTTCCCCGCTGCGATCAGCCGGTGGACGGCCAGCTCGGAGATCCCCAGGTACGCGGCGGCCTTCTGGGGCAGCAGCAGAACAGGTTCGTCCATGCAGGGAAGCTAGCCGCCGCACCTGTGCATGCACGCGCCCGGTCGTATGAACCGAACCGCTACCGTCCGCGCCTCCGCGTCAGGATGAGGTGCGCCACCATCGCCGTCCATCCGGTCTGGTGGGAGGCGCCCAGTCCTTGCCCGGTGTCGCCGTCGAAGTACTCGTAGAAGAAGATGTTGTCGCGCCACCGCGGGTCGGCGGAGAGCAGCGGATAGCGCGCATCCGACGGACGAACACCGTCGGGGCCCGGCAGGAACAGCGCGATCAGGCGCTGAGCGAGGTCCTCCGCCGCCTGGCCGGGCGTGAGCGAGGTCCCCGAGCCGAGCGGGTCCTCGATCCGCACGCCGGTCTCGCCGTGCGCGTCGTACTGGCGGAGGGATGCGATCAGGAGGGCGTTGAGCGGGAACCACACCGGTCCGCGCCAGTTCGAGTTGCCGCCGAAGAGCGCGGACGTGGATTCGGCGGGCTCGTAGTCGACCGATGCCTCGACTCCCCCGACCTCCACCACGAACGGGTGCTCGCGGTGGTACGCGGAGACGCCCCGGATGCCGTGGTCGCTGAGCAGCGCGGCCGGGTCGAAGACCTCCTTCAGGACGCTCGTCAGCCGCTCCGGCGACACCAGCGCAAGCAGATAGGTCGCATGCCCGCCGAATCGTCGGGCGTGGAAGGCCGCGCCCAGCTCCGGGTGCCTGTCGAGGTACCGGCGCAGGATGGTGCGGAACTCCGGGAGGGTCCGGATCCCGGGGTCGTCGAAGGCCAAGGACGCGACCACGGGAACCAGGCCCACCAAGGAGCGCACCTTCAGCGGGACGTCGCGCCCGTCCGCCAGGTGCAGGACGTCGTAGAAGAACGCGTCGTCCTCGTCCCACATCCCGGAGCTGTTGGCGGAGGCCGCGATCCGCAGGAACTGCTCCGCGAACTTGACGGCGATGTCCTCGTACACGTCGTCCGAGCGGGCCAGCCTTAGGGCGATCTCCAGGAGGTCGAGCGCGTACGCGGCCATCCACCCGGTCGCATCCGCCTGCTCCAGCGTGCCGACGCTCGGGGAGAGCGTCGACCGGTTCAGCGGTGCGATGTTGTCGAGGCCCATGAAGCCGCCCTCGAACAGGTCGTCGTCGTCGGCGTCCTTGCTGTTCGTCCACCACGTGTAGTTCATCAGCAGCTTGTGCAGGACGCGGGCGAGGAACCGCTCGTCCGTCCCGCCGTCGATGAGGAACACCTGGAGGGCCGCCCAGGCGTGGGTGGGCGGATTGACGTCCGAGAAGTTCCACTCGTAGGCGGGCAGCTGGCCGTCCGGGTGCATGTACCACTCGCGGAGCAGCAGGACGAGCTGCGCCTTCGCGAAGGCCGGGTCGATGTGCGCCATGGTCACGCAGTGGAAGGCGAGGTCCCAGGAGGCGAACCACGGGTACTCCCAGGGGTCGGGCATGAGGATGACGTCGTCGGCGTCGAAGTGCCGCCAGTCGCCGTTGCGGACGATGCCCCGGCCGCTCGGCGGGGGCGGACCGGCGGGGTCGCCGTCCAGCCACTTGCTCACGTTGAAGTGGAAGTACTGCTTCGACCACAGCAGACCGGCGAACGCCTGGCGCATCACGCGGGCCTCGTCGGCGTCCGATGGGCTCCCCGGAATAGCGGCGTAGAACGCGTCGGCCTCGGCCTTGCGGAGGCGCATGACCTCCTCGAACCCCTCACCGAAGCCCGACGCGCCGGGGTCGGCCGCCGCGCGGGGCTCCGCATCCGGTGCCGTCAGCCGCACCAGAATCTCGCGCGTCTCCCCCGGCCCCAGGGCGAGCTCGTAGTGCAGAGCGCTCTTCGTGCCCACCCGGTCCGGGTTCACCGTCGCGGCGCCGCTCACGACGTGGTCATTGATCCCGTCCTTCGGGTACGCCGGCGAGTCCGCGGCGCCGAAGAGCCGGCCGGTGTTCGTTTCGTTCTCGCAGAACAGCGGATCCGGGCTGCCGTCGCCGACGAGGGTGACGGCCCCGCCGGGTCCGGTGCCCACGATCGTCCCGCCGTCCCACCGCAGTTCCGGCTTGACCACGTCGTAACCCCACGACCACGTGTTGCGGTACCAGAGGGTGGGCAGCACGTGGAGCGACGCGGTGTCCGGGCCAGCGTTCTCGACGGTGATGCGCATGAGCAGGTCGTGCGGGCCGGCCTTCGCGTAGTCGACCGTCACCACCCAGTACCGGCCGTCGTCGAAGACCCCGGTGTCGACGAGTTCGTACTCCGGCTCGAGCCGCCCCCGGTTCGCGTTCGTCTCGATCAGGTCCTCGTACGGGAAGGCCGCCTGCGGGTAGTGGTACCGCCAGGTGTTCCACGAGTGCGTCGGCGTGCCGTCGAGGTACCACCAGTACTCCTTGACGTCTTCGCCGTGGTTGCCCTGCGGACCGGTCAGCCCGAACATCCGCTCCTTCAGGATGGGGTCGGTCCCGTTCCACAGGGAGAGCCCCAGGCACCAGTTCTGCCGGAGGTCGCAGAAGGCGGCCATGCCGTCCTCGTTCCAGCGGTAGGCGCGACTGCGCGCGTGGTCGTGAGGGAAGAACTCCCAGGCGTCGCCGTCGGCGCTGTAGTCCTCCCGCACCGTGCCCCAGGCCCGCTCGGACACGTACGGCCCCCAGTCCCGCCACGCCGCCGTGCCGTCCTCGGCCTGCTGGAGGCGAGCGGACTCGGCTCCGTGGATGGTGTCGGTCACTCGGCGGCCGCCGGATGCTCCCGCAGCACGCTCCATCCGTCCGCGGGGAGAACCGTCACCTCGCCATCGAATCCCGGTGCGTGGGCGAAGAACGTCGCGCCGTCGGAGTCCTCCGCGGGACCGCCGAAGACCGCGAGCAGTTCCTCCCCGGTCGGCGACCGCAGCACGTAGGCGCGTTTCGGGGTCAGGGTGGTGAGGTCCAGTACCGGCTCGGGCTCCATGCTCATGTCGGTCAGGCTACTGACTTGCCGCCGTCTGCTCCCGCACCCCCGCCGCAGGCAGCAGGATGTCGTCGAGCATCTTGATGAGGAATGCGCGGTCGACCGGCTTGCGCAGCACCAGCACCCGGTACGACGCCATGGACGGGCCGAGCAGCGCCAGTTGCTCGATGTCGGCGTCGGGCCGGATCTCACCGCGGTCGGCGGCCCGCTGCAGCAGCTTGCGGTTGATCGCGGCGCGCGGTTCGACGATGGCCGCGTTGACGGCGTCGCCGAACTCCGGATTCTCGGCGAGCATCGAGACGAGGCCGGCCATGACCCGCAGCTTCTTCTCGGCGTCGACCACGTTGTGCGGCTTCATGATGGCGATGAGGTCGCCGCGGAGCGTTCCGGTGTCGGGAAGGTCGGACGGGTCGAGGTCCGACTTCTTCATGCACGCGACCGCCTCGACGACCAGGTCGGCCTTCGACGGCCAGCGGCGGTAGACCGTCGCCTTCCCGGCTTTCGCACGGGCGGCGACCATGTCCATGGTCATGCGGTCGTAGCCGACCTCGGCCAGCACGTCGAGGGCGGCGTCGAGGATCTCGGGGTCGCGGGTGTGGTCCCGTTTGCGCCCGAGCTTCGTCGCGGGGGCTGAAGTGTCCGTCACGCAATAAAGTCTAGATGAATTTCTGAACAAAAGAGATCCGGAACTTGCCGGTTTCGTATATGCTGACCCCCATGTCGCAGACTTCCCCCTCCTCACCGACGGCCGCACCCGACGCGACCGCGCCCTCCACCCGGCGCTGGTGGACGCTCGTCACCGTCGCCCTGGCCCAGCTGATGGTCGTGCTCGACTCGACCGTCGTCAACATCGCCCTGCCCTCGGCGCAGGCCGACCTCGGCTTCTCGAACGCCGACCGGCAGTGGGTCGTGACCGCCTACTCCCTCGCCTTCGGCAGCCTCCTGCTCTTCGGCGGTCGCCTGTCCGACCTCATCGGCCGCAAGCGGGCCTTCATCATCGGCCTCATCGGCTTCGCGGGCGCGTCGGCGCTGGGCGGCGCCGCCGGCACGTTCGGGATGCTCGTCGGAGCGCGTGCCCTCCAGGGCGCGTTCGGCGCGCTGCTCGCCCCGACCGCCCTCGCCGTGCTCACCACGACCTTCACCGTCCCGAAGGAGCGCGCCCGCGCGTTCGGCATCTTCGGCGCCATCGCGGGTGCGGGCGGCGCGGTGGGACTCCTCCTCGGCGGGGTGCTCACCGAACAGCTCGACTGGCGCTGGAACCTCTACATCAACGTGGTGATCGCCATCGTGGCGATCGCCGGCGCGGCCGTCTTCGTCACGTCCGTCCCGCGGAGCGGACCACGGCCGAAGCTGGACGTGCCCGGCACGCTCCTCGTCTCGGGCGCCCTGTTCTCCCTGGTCTATGGCTTCTCGAACGCCGAGTCGGACGGCTGGGACTCACCGCTGTCGTGGGCGTTCCTCGCCGCATCCGGTGTGCTGCTGATCGCCTTCGTGCTCTGGCAGCGCCGGGCCGCGCATCCCCTCCTCCCGCTGCCCATCGTGCTGGACCGCAACCGCGGCGCCTCCTACAGCGCCATCCTCATCGCCGGCGCCGGGATGTTCGGGATCTTCCTCTTCGTCACCTACTACCTCCAGGCCACGCTGCGCTTCACGCCCATCCAGACCGGCCTCGGCTTCCTCCCGATGATCGTGATGCTGGTGCTCGCCGCGCAGCTGTCGACGAACATCTTCGTGCCGCGCTTCGGCCCGAAGGTCATGGTCCCGATCGGCATGACCATCGCCGCATCCGGCATGGTCTACCTGACGCACCTCGGTGTCACCGCGAACTACGCGGCCGACCTCCTGCCGCCGCTCATGATCCTGGGCTTCGGCATGGGCTCCACGATGCCGGCGGCCATCCAGACCGCGACGCTCGGCGTGGACCGCCGCTACGCCGGCGTCGCCTCGGCGATGGTCAACACGAGCCAGCAGGTCGGAGGATCGATCGGCACGGCGCTCCTCAACACCCTCGCCGCGACCGCCGCCACCGACTACCTCGCCGCGCACCTGCCCCCGACCCCGTCGGTCGTCGCCGAGGCGGCGGTGCACAGCTACGCCACGGCGTACTGGTGGGGAGCGGGTTTCTTCGCCTTCGGCGCGGTGCTGACCGCCTTCCTGTACCGCCGCCGCGCGGCGGCCCCGGCGTCCATCGACCGCGGCGAGGCGGGCGCGCCGACGGACGCGCCGGAGCCGGTGGTGGCGCACTGAGAGCCGGAGGGGCGCGGAGTGGTCCGCGCCCCTCGCGCACCCGTCACTCCCCGATCAACACCCCGATCCGCGCCGCGGACTCCGCCACCAGCGCGAGCAGCCCGTCCCTGTCCGCCAGCCGCGCCGCCGGCATCGCCAGCGCAAGTCCCCCGACCAGCCGTTCGTCCCGCCCCCGCACCGGGATCGCCAGGCACCCGAATCCGGGCGTCAGCTCGCCCTCCTGCGTCGTGTAGCGCGTCGGCGACGGGATCGTGCGCGAGGCCCGCTCCGCCAGCAGGAGCCTCCCCAGCGCCGACACGGACAGGTCCGTCGAGATGCGGCGAGGGTCGGAGAGCGGGAAGTCGGGGTCCACATCGATCGGGACGACGTGCCCGTCGCGGAACACCGCGAGGTGGACGCCGCCGCGGATGCGTCCGCGCAGTTCCGCCAGCGTCTCCCGGACCGAGAGGGCGGCGTCCTGAGCATGAGCCACGCCGGCCAGCTCCGCGACCTTCCGCCCGAGCGCGAAACCGCGCAGGTCGGGCATCCGGATCAGGTACTCGTCCTGGACCAGGAGGTTGATCAGCCGGTAGGTCGTCGCCCGTGGCAGGCCCAACTGGTCCGACAGCTGCTGCGCGGTGACCCCCGGGCCGGCGTGGGCGACGGCCTCCAAGACGGCGAGCGCGCTGTGGATCGCACCCGGCTGCCGACCGCTGAGCTCGCTCACCGCAGTCATGGTGCGCCGCCGAGCACATCCTTCGGCGTGGGTTCGTCGTACAACCCGATCCGCGTCAGCGCGACGGTGCGCGTGCGGCGGCAGACCGCGTACGCGAGAAGGGCCGCCACGGCGGTCGCGGCCAGGATGAGGACCGCCAGCCACCGCGGGCCGGACGCCTCCAGCCAGATGTCGAGTGCGAGAGCCGCCACCAGACCGGTCGCGGCCACGCCCGCGGCCACGGCCGGCCCCACCGTGAACTCGCCGATACGACGCAGGAAGAACGGCGTCGCCACGGAGACGAGCGTGTAAGCGGTCATGTAGCCGGCCGCCGCGCACACCACGATGACCCCCATCGCCTGCCACGGGTCCAGCCCGCACAGCACCAGGGCCGCCGGCACGACGACCTCGACTGCGACGCCCCAGGCGAGCGCGACGTGCGGCGTGCGGAAACGGCGGTGGGTGCGGCCGAGTGCCCGGGGAGCGATCCCCTCGCGCCCGAGGGAGAACAGCACGCGCGCGAGCGCGGTCGTCGAGGCGAGGGCGCACGCGATGAAGGAGCACGCGAGTGCGCCGTCGAGCAGCAGGCCGATCCAGGCGACGCCGGCGCGGGTGGCGAGGTCGTTGACCGGGCTGGAACTGTTCGCGAGCGAGCCGCCGAACGCGTCGAAGCCGGCGAGCTGCGTGTACGCCGACAGGAGGTAGAGGGCCCCGGCGGCGATCACTGTCCAGCGGATGGTCCGCGGCACCGTGGCGAAGGGCTTCCGGGCCTCCACCCCGAGGGTCGCCGCGCTCTCGAAGCCGACGAACGCGGTGATCGCGACCGTCGTGCCTGCGGCCAGCTGCGTCCCGGTCACTCCGTGCGGAACGGCGACGGCCGAGAACGACGTGTGCGGGACCGAGCCCAACAGCACGCCGATGAGCACCAGGATGGCCGCGATCGACACCAGCTCGATCACCAGGGTGACCCGCGCGGAGATCCGGATGCCGCGCCAGAGGACGAGCAGGCAGACGCCCCCGAAGACCAGCAGCAGCACGACCACCAGCGGCTCGGACCCCGCGACCCCGGGCTCCGTCCGCCGAAGCAGCGTCAGGGTGTAGTAGGCCGCCCCGAGCAACGCGAACATCGCCACGAATCCGTAACCGACCAGCATCGCCGCGGCGGTGGCGAAGCCCGCCCGGACGCCGAGACCCCGTGCGGCGAAGGTGTACAGCGATCCCGTCGCGGCCATCCGGCGGGTGAACTGGTTGACCGCGTACGCGACGAGGGCGACGAGCACACCGGCGAGCAGGAATGCGAGGAGCGTCCCCGAGCCCGCACGCGCCGCGACGAGGGCCGGGCAGGTCGCGGCGGCTGCGGAGGGTGCTACCGCACCGACCGACTGGGCGAGCACGTCGACGAAGCCGAGGCTGCGGCGGTCCAGCCCGGCCATCGGCGAGCGCGACGGGAGACCATCGACCGGCCGCGGGTCGGAGATCGCTCGGCTGAGGGCCGTCCTGTTCAGTGCGGTCACGTGCTGCTCCTGCCCGCGAGGCTATGCAGCGCGTGTTGCGGGCGCGTTTCACCGCCGTCACGATCGGGTGACCGCCGAATGCGACACGGGCGTCTCATTCGGCGAGCGCCGACTCTTCACGGGAGCGGAATCCGGGTGCAACACCGGCCATCGAGACTGGCCGCACCCATCCCACCACTCCTGGAGGAGATTCCCATGACGGCAGCACAGGAGCCTCAGGCTCTGCTGGGCGCGCCCACCGCGGTCCGGGGGCCCGGCGCGGCGCGCCAGCTCTCCGGCCGGCTCGGCGTCGGCTCGATCGTGTTCATGGTGGTCGCTGCGGCGGCCCCGCTCACCGTGATCGGCGGCGGCTTCCCCGTCGCCGTGCTGCTCGGGAACGGCGCCGGCGTGCCCAGCATGTTCGCGATCGGTGCGGTCATCCTGCTGTTCTTCTCGGTCGGGCTCAGCGCCATGAGCCGGTTCATCCCCCGGCCCGGCGCGTTCTTCACCTACGTCGGGTACGGGATGGGACGCCCGCTCGGGCTGGCCGCCGCCTATCTCGCGCTCCTGACGTACACGACCGTCCAGGTCGCCGTGTACGGGTACCTCGGCGCGACCCTCGAGTCGTCGGTCGTCGCCCTGCACGGCCCCGACCTCCCCTGGTACGTGTACTCGCTCGCGATGATCGCGCTCGTGGGAGTCCTCGGCTACCGCCACATCGAGCTGAGCTCGCGCGTCCTCGGCGTGCTTCTGATCGCCGAGGTCGGCATCGTCATCGTGCTGTCGCTGGTGATCATCGCCACCGGCGGCGCCACGGGACTGTCGCTCGCCCCGTTCGAACCGGCCACGGTGCTGTCCGGCTCGCCCGGCATCGGCCTCATGTTCGCGCTGGCCGGGTTCATCGGCTTCGAGTCGACGGCCATCTTCCGCGACGAGGCCAAGGAGCCGGAGAAGACCATCCCGCGGGCGACCTACATCGCGGTGATCGCGATCGGGCTGTTCTACACCTTCACCTCCTGGGCGCTCGTCATGGGCTGGGGCCCCGCGAACATCGTGGATGTCGTGGCCAAGGACACGGGCGGTTTCATCGTCAACACCGCGGTGCACTACCTCGGGACCGTCGGCGGTGTCATCGTCAACGTCCTGCTGGTCACCAGCCTGTTCGCGTGCGTGCTCTCGTTCCACAACGTCGTCACCCGCTACCAGCACTCGATGTCGAACGCCTCGGTCTTCCCGGCGCGGCTGGGCCGGGTTCACGGCCGCCACTCGTCGCCGTACGTGTCGTCGCTCGTCCAGACGGTCACGGCCGCGGTGCTGATCGCCGCGTTCGCCCTGTTCCGGCTCGACCCGGTGCTGCAGGTGTTCACCTGGTTCAGCGGCATCGCGACCCTCGCCATCGTCGTCCTGATGGCCCTGACCTGCCTCGCGGTGATCGTCTACTTCGCCAGGAAGAAGACCGGCGCCGGACTCTGGCGGACCGTGATCGCCCCGGTCATCGGACTCCTCGGGCTCGTCGGCGTGACGCTCATCATCGTCGACAATTTCCCGCTCCTCATCGGCGACGTGGACGCTAAGGGCACGCCTGTGGTCGGCCCGCTCTCGATCGCCTTCTTCCTGGCCATGCTCGCCTTCCCGGTCATCGGGATCGTGCAGGCCGCCATCCTCCGACGCCGCAACCGCGCCGCGTACGAGAACATCATCGACACCATCAGCGCCTAGGAGACACCCGCAATGACGACCGAACTGCCCCTCACCCTGTCCTCCGGCCCCGGAACGCCCGCGGGAGTGCTGTCCAGCCTGACCGCGGCCGAGATCGAGGACGTCACCCGCATCCTCGGCATCGCGGGTCTCGTCTCCCCGACCACGCGGTTCGTCTACGTCGGGCTGCTCGAGCCCGACAAGGCGGACGTGCTCGCCGCTCTCGACGGCGGCCCCGTCCCCGACCGCGAGGCGCGCGCGCTGCTGCTGGACGTGTCCACCGGCGCCAGCTGGGATGCGACGGTCTCGCTCACGAAGGACGACGTGGTCACCCTCGTCCCCATCGACGGCTCCCGCGGTCAGGTGCCGATCCTCGAGGAGGAGTTCGAGGCGATCGGAGGCATCCTGGAGGCCGACGCGGGCTGGCTCGCCGCGCTCGCGGCCCGGGGCCTCGACCCCGAGCACGTCGTCTACGCGCCGCTGTCCCCGGGCTCGTACCCGATCGCCGGAGAGGAGGGCCGGCGCATCATCCGCGTCTTCGCCTTCCGGATGGATCACGCCGACGACCACCCGTGGGCGCACCCGGTCGACGGCCTCTGCGCCTACGTCGACGTCATCGCCAAGGAGGTCACCCAGGTCGTCGACGCCGCTCCCCTTCCCGTGCCGGAGGAGCCGGGCAACTTCCAGCTCGAGTCCGAGCGCCCCGCTCCCCTCACCACCCTCAAGCCGATCTCCATCACCCAGCCGGAGGGGCCCAGCTTCTCGGTCGACGGCGACGCCGTCACCTGGGCGAACTGGTCCTTCTCGCTCGGCTTCGACGCCCGCGAGGGCCTGATCCTGCGCAACCTTTCCTTCGCCGATCCGGACCAGGACGGCGAGGTGCGCCCGGTCATCTACCGCGCGTCCATCGCGGAGATGGTGGTGCCGTACGCCGACCCGTCGCCGACGCGCTACTGGCAGAACTACTTCGACACCGGCGAGTACCTGTTCGGACGCTTCGCCAACTCCCTCACCCTCGGCTGCGACTGCCTCGGCGAGATCCGGTACTTCGACGCCGTCCTCTCCGACGAGTTCGGACGGCCGCGCACGATCGAGAACGCGATCTGCATGCACGAGGAGGACTACGGGACGCTCTGGAAGCACACCGACCTCTTCACCGGCGCGAACGAGGTGCGACGAAGCCGCCGTCTCGTGATCAGCTTCTTCACCACCGTCGGCAACTACGACTACGGCTTCTACTGGTACCTCTACCTGGACGGCACCATCGAGTGCGAGGCGAAGCTCACCGGCATCCTGTTCACCTCCTCCTACATCGAGGGCTCGCCCACGGCGAGTGAGGTCGCGCCGGGACTGGGCGCGCCCTACCACCAGCACCTGTTCTCGGCGCGCCTCGACATGATGGTGGACGGGCTCGCCAACGCCGTCGAAGAGGTGGATGCGGTGCGCCTCCCCATCGGCGAGGGGAACCCGTACGGCAACGCCTTCACGAGCCGGACCACGCGGATCCGCAGCGAGGCCGAAGGCGCCCGCGACGCCGACGCCTCCGTCGGCCGCACCTGGCACATCGTCAACACCGAGAAGACCAACCGCCTGGGCCGCCCGACCGGCTACGTGCTGCACGCCGAGCAGAACCCGACGCTGATGGCCGACCCCTCCGCCTCCGTCACCGCGCGTGCCGCCTTCACCACCAAGCAGGTCTGGGTGACGCAGTACGCCTCGGACGAGCGCTACCCCGCGGGCGAGTTCGTCAACCAGAACCCGGGAGGCGACGGGCTGCCGGCCTACATGGCCGCCGACCGCCCGCTCGACGGCGAGGACATCGTGCTGTGGCACACGTTCGGACCGACGCACTTCCCCCGCGTCGAGGACTGGCCGGTGATGCCCGTGGACTACGCCAAGTTCACGCTGAAGCCCTACGGCTTCTTCGGCCGCAACCCCGCCCTCAACGTCCCGGCGGAGGCACCGGACCACTGCGCGCCCGGCAATGGCGGCCACTCCGGTCACGGCCACGACGGTCACCACCATCACTGATGGTCGAGGCGCTCCACCTCGGCAGCATGCTCCCGGCGACCCTGGGAGCATGCTGCCTCGCCGGCGGCCGAGACCGGCGATCGGCCACCGCCTGGCTCGGGATGCTGGCCATGCTCGCAGCCATGACGGACACGATGGTCCTGCCTGCGCCGCTCCTGCCTGCCGTCGCGTGGGCGGCCCTGCTGGTCGCGCTGGCCATCGCGACCGCGGCGCGGACTCGGCAGCGGGCCGGCGACGCCGCCGGCGCCCGCGACGCCCACCGCACCATGGGCGTGCACCGCTCGCTCCAGGGCCTGCTGATGGCGGGGCTGCTCCTCGTCATGTCCGCCCACCCTCGTGCCGGCCACGCGACCACCGAGGCGACGCTGTCAGCCCACGTCGGCCACACCGCCGGAGCGGCCTGGCTTCCCCTGGTGCTGGGCGCAGCGGCGCTCGCCTTCTCGGTGTACTCCGCCTGGCTCGTGGCGCGCCCCCGCACGCGCCGGCTCGATCGCGCGGAGGCCGCCCTCGGCGGGCTCGCTGTCGCGGCGATGGCGGTCGCGGCGCTGGTGTGATCCGGTCCTCGTTCAGGCTTGTGCACCGACCCCGCGGCGGCCAATCTGGCCCTAGCAGCCACTCGGCCGCACGGTCGTCTCGCTGCACATCCGCCGTTCAAGGAGGAGCCATGCGGAACGCGGCCGACCTACGTCAGTCCTACGTACGCCTCATCGCGGCCATCGAAGCCGATGACACCGACGCCCTGACGGCATCCATCAGCCCGAGCATCGTGGATCACAGCGCGCTGCCCGGCCAGCCGCCCGGAGCCGCCGGCATCGTGCAGTGGATGCACGCCATGCACGAGAGTCTGTCGCCTCTGCGATGCGTGGTCGAAGACACCGTCGTCGAGGGCGACAAGATCGCAGGACGGGTGACCTGGTCCGGAACCCACACCGGATCTTTTATCGGGCTTCGGGCGACGGGCAGAACCGTCACCTTCGAGGCGATGCACGTGCTCCGCTTCGACGACGGCCAGGCAGCCGAGTGGTGGGGCGTACCCGATCTGTACGGCGCGCTCGTCGGACTCGGCGCGACCCTGCAGCCGCCTGCGGCGTGATCCGTGCCGATGACGGCGGGGTATGGCACGATTCCCGCATGAGGACCGACGAACTGGACATCGTCAGCGGCCCGGCGCTGGAATCCCGGCCGGAGCTGAAG
Organism: Leifsonia sp. NPDC077715; assembly: GCF_040686855.1. Taxonomy (NCBI): domain Bacteria; kingdom Bacillati; phylum Actinomycetota; class Actinomycetes; order Micrococcales; family Microbacteriaceae; genus Leifsonia; species Leifsonia sp. NPDC077715. Next base: position 637,382 of record NZ_JBFBOG010000002.1, on the reverse strand, counting down.
ACCCTCGGCATCCGCGAGACCGTCCCCTTCCGGACGATGCTGTCCAACCGGGATCGACTCCTGGCGGAGCTGATCGACTGGCTCGACGGTCACGGCGTGACCCCTGACGGGCCGTTCTTCCTGCGCCTCCACGTGGTGGACATGTCCGACACGATGGACATCGAGGTCGGCGTCGTGGCCGAGTCCGACGTCGTCGATGATCGGGTAACGGCCGGATCGCTGCCCGCCGGAGACTACGCGGTGCTCGCCTACCGCGCACGGTCGATGGCGGCGAACCGCGCGCTGCACCGATGGGTCGAGGAGCACGGGCTGCACCTGGACACGCACCCGCATCCTCGCGGGGAGGCCTTCGCCTCCCGGTGCGAGATCTACCTGACCGATCCGCGCACGGAGAAGCGCAAGACCCGATGGATCGTCGAACTCGCATTCCTCACCCGGCCGTAGTGTGGTCCCATGCGCGTACTGGTGTCGGTCGATATGGAAGGCGTCGCCGGGGTCGTCGACCGGTCGGACATCGCCCCCGGGACCGCCGGCTGGGAGCGCGCACGCGAGCTGATGACCGACGAGGCCTCCGCCGCCGTGCGGGGCGTTCTCGCCGCCGACGAGCATGCCGAGGTCACGGTGTCCGACTCTCACGCGAAGGGACTGAACCTCCTGCCGGACCGCCTGGACCCGCGAGCGCGGCTGATCCGGGGTACTCCCCGCCCGCTGGACATGGTCGCCGGAGTCGATCGCGGCGTCGACGCGCTCCTCCTGATCGGGTACCACGGTCGAGCGGGCCTCGCCGACGCCGTCCTCCCGCACACGCTCAGCGGCCGCACCATCGATGCGGTCCGGGTCAACGGGACGGTCGTCGGCGAGATCGGTCTGAGCGCAGCGGTGGCGAGCTCCTACGGGGCGAGGACCGTGCTGGTGACCGGCGACGACGCGGCGACCGAGGAGGCGGAGGACCTGCTTCCCGGTGTGACGACGGTGACGGTCAAGCGCGCGCTCGGAGTGCGGGCCGCGGACAGCCTGCATCCGACGGCCGCTTGCTCGCTCATCGAGGAGGCCGCCGAGCTCGCGCTCGCCTCCGACCACGGCGGATTCGCCCTCCCCGACCTGGTCGACCTCGAAGTGGACGTCCGCCTGACGGAGATGATGGAGCGGCTTCTCCTCATTCCGGGATCCCAGCGCCGCGGCCCGCGGACGTTCGGCTATCCGGACCTCGACATCGCCACGGCGTACGGTCTGGTGGGACTCGTGGCGGACATCGCCGAGATCGCCTGACGCTCCGAATGGCTCAGCGCAGCGTGAGCGCCGTCCACGAGACCGGCGGTAGCGAGACGCGCACTTCGTTCTCGAGCACGCGGGCGCTGTCATTGGGCTTGAGGCCGACGCGCTCCGGGTCGGCCAGCGTGTTGGCCGCGTGGATGTCGTCGTCGTGGAGAGTCTGGATCCACTCGACCGAGACGTCGCCGAGCAGACTGGTGTCGATGCCGATCTCGATGGTGTCGGTCATGCTGCGGTTGACCAGGAAGACGGCGGTGTCGCCGCTCTCCGGATCGTGCGTGGCGACGGCGTCCACCATCGGCACCTCGCCGTAGCGCTCGGTCGGATAGGTGGGGCATTCGAGCTTGAGCTCCAGCGTCGTGCCACGCGCGAGCCGCGACATCGTGGCGAACGGGAAGAACGTCGTCTGCCGCCAGGCGCCTCCCCCGGGCTCCGTCATGATGGGCGCGATCACGTTCACCAGCTGGGCGAGGCTCGCGGCGGTCACCCGGTCGGCGTGCCGCACGAGCGAGATGAGGAGGTTGCCGAAGACCACGGCGTCCAGGACCGAGTACGTGTCCTCGAGGATCCGCGGGGCGACCGGCCAGTCGTCGATGTCTGTGATCCGGTCGACCTCCGCATACCGCGACTGGTACCAGACGTTCCATTCGTCGAAGGAGATGTTGATCGTCTTGTCGCTGCGACGCGCCGCCTTCACATGGTCGGCGGTGGCGACCACCGAGTCGATGAAGCGGTCCATGTCGACGGCGGAGGCGAGGAAGCTCTCGAGGTCGCCGCCGACGGGCTCGTAGTAGGCGTGGCACGAGATGAAGTCGACCTCGTCGTAGGTCTCCTCCAGCACGATGCGCTCCCATTTTCCGAAGAGCGGCATCCCGGCGCCGGAGCTGCCGCAGACGACGAGCTCCAGCGTCGGGTCGTACTGCCGCATCGCCCGTGCGGTCTTCACCGCGAGCCGCCCGTACTCGCGCGGCGTCCCGTGGCCCACCTGCCACGGACCGTCCATCTCGTTGCCGAGACACCACACCCGGATGTCGTGCGGCTCGCGCGAACCGTTCGCGATCCGGCGCTCCGACAGTTCCGTGCCGCCTCGGTGGTTGGCGTATTCCAGCACGTCGAGAGCGTGCTCGATACCGCGCGTGCCGAGGTTGACGGCGTACATGAGCTCGCCGTCGACCTTCCGGAGCCAGCGCGCGAACTCGTCGAGCCCGACCTCGTTGGTCTCGGTCGAGTGCCAGGCGAGGTCCAGTCGTCGCGGGCGCTGGTCCACCGGCCCGACCCCGTCCTCCCACCGGTAGTCGGAGACGAAGTTGCCGCCCGGGTAGCGCACGGTCGTCACGCCGAGCTCTCGCACGAGCGCGGCGACGTCGTCGCGGAACCCGTCCTTATCGGCTTCCGGGTGGCCGGGCTCGTAGATGCCGTCGTAGACGCACCTGCCCAGGTGCTCCACGAACGACCCGAAGAGTCGGCGGTTGATCGGACCGACCACGAAGTGGGGGTCGATGGTGAGATGTGCAGAAGTCACGGTTCCTCGAGTGGTCGATGCGGCAGGGGCGGAGCGCGGGTGGCGGCTACTTCAGGCTGCCGATGGCCAGCCCCCCTCGCCAGTATCGCTGGAGGGTCAGGAAGGCGATGATCAGCGGGATCACCGAGACGAGTGATCCGAGGACGATGATGCTCCACAGGCTCTGGCCGCCGGCCGCCCCGTAGGTGGACGCGGTGGACTGCCACAGACCGATGCCGACCGTCACCGGGAAGAGACGGTTGTCCGAGAGCATCGCGAGCGGGAGGAAGTAGTTGTTCCAGCAGGCGACCACCGAGAGCAAGAGCACCGTGACGATCGCGGGACGCAGGAGCGGCAGCGCGACCCGGAAGAAGGCACGGAACTCCCCGGCGCCGTCGACCCGCGCAGCATCCAGCAGCTCGTCGGGCACCGCGTCCCGTGTGTACACCGCCATCAGGTAGACCCCGAACGGGTTCAGGAGGCTCGGGATGATGACGGCCCAGATGGTGTTGGTCAGCCCGGCGACCGAGAACAGCACGAACGTTGGGATCACCAGCGCCGTCATCGGCACCATGACCGCACCGAGCAGGATGGAGAAGGATGCACGGCGCCCGGCGAACCGGTACTTGGCGAAGCCGTAGCCGGCGAGCACGCAGAGCGCAGTCGCGCCCAGACCTCCCACCACAGCGTAGAGGGCCGAGTTCAGCAGCCAGCGCCCGTAGATGCCGCCGTCGTAGGTGAAGAGGGCGACCAGGTTGCCCAGGTAGTCGACGTTCGAGCCGAACCACAGCGCCGGACCTCCGCCGAAGAGCTCGGCCGTGCTCTTCGAACTGTTGACGACGACCCACCAGAAGGGGATGAGGAAGTAGACGACGAGCACGCCGAGCACGATCTGGATCGGCACACCGCCGGGTGTCCGCGTCGCACGCTTGCGCTCCAGGTTCGTGGTGGTCATGACAGGATGTTTCCCCTCTTGCGGGTCGCGAACATGAAGATGTAGACGCAGACGAAGACGACAGCCCCGAGTGCGAACGAGATCGCGGAACCGTAGTTGGAGTTCGCGAGCGAGAACGCCTGCTGGTACGCGTACATGTTCGGCGTGAAGTCGTTCGGGATGGCACCGGCGGCGAGCGGTTGCAGGATCTTCGGTTCGTTGAAGAACTGGAGCGTGCCGATGAGAGCGAAGACGAGGATGAGCACGAGGGCCGGCGCGACCAGGGGGATCTTGATCCGGAAGATGATCTGCCATTGCGACGCGCCGTCGATGCGCGCCGCCTCATAGAGCGTCGGGTCGACTCCCTGCAGCGCGGCGTAGATGATGATCATGTAGTACCCGGCCCACTGCCAGGTCACGACGTTGAGCAGGCCGTAGAAGATCAGGCTCGTACTGAGGAAGTCCGGCGCCGGCTTGCCGAAGGCTCCGAAGATGTCCGCGAGCGGCCCGAAGTTCTCGCTGTACAGGAACCCCCACATCAACGCGCCGATGACCGTGGGGATCGCATACGGCAGGAAGATCATGAGCCGCGAGAACCGTGCGAACCGGCTGACGACGATGTCGAGCATCAGGGCGATGGCGAGCGAGACCGCCATCTGCAGCGGGATGAGGACCAGCGAGAACGTGATGACGAACTGGACCCCGCTCAGGAACGAGGGGTCGCTGAACGCCTTGAGGTAGTTCTCGAACCCGACGAATCTCGTTCCGCCGATGAGCGACTTCTGGAACAGGCTCAGGTAGAGCGCGTAGCCGATCGGCAGGACCAGGAGGCCGAGGAAGATGACGGCGAACGGTCCCACGAAGAGCCAGCCGATGGAGTTCCTGCGAGCGGTGATGGTGCGCCGACGTCCCGGCGGTCTGGCGGTGCTGTCACGCGCTTCGACGCTGTCTGCGGTTGCTGCGGTCATGATTCCTCCGGATCGGGAAGGGATCGCGGAGGGCCGGCCCTCGTCGGGCCGACCCTCCACGTCGGGTCACTTGACGGTGAACCCTTGTTCCTTCGCGTACTTGACGACGTCGGCCTGCAGCGCATCGGCTGCCTGGGAGCCCGACTTGGAGCCGTCGTTGATCGCGGCGATCTGCTTGGTGAACGCGGAGTAGTAGTACTGCCCGATCGGCGTGTACACCATGCCCTTGTAGGCGTTGGCCGCCGGGACGTAGACCTCCTTGTTCGCCTGCTGCCCGTTGAAGAACTTCACCTCGGCGTTGACGAACGCGGGGTCCTTCAGCACCTTGAGGTTGAGCGGGAAGATGATCTGGTTCTCCCACCCGTCCTTGAGCGACGCATCATCGGCGTAGACGCCGAAGGCGACCTTGGCGGCGAGCTTGGGATCCTTGGCCTGCTTGGTGACCGAGAACGCCGAGCCTCCCCAGTTCACCGAGATCGGGTTGCTCGGATCCCACTGCGGGAGCGGAGCGGTCGCCCAGACGCCCGCGTCGGCGCCCTTGCCCACGCCGGCGCCCTGGAGGTAGCCCGGCGCCCACGCGGCCGACAGGTACGTGGCGTACTTGCCGCCGATCACACCCGAGATGTACTCGGGAGTGAACTGGTCCTGCTTGCCGACCAGCCCCTTCGACACGAGTCCGGCCCAGTAGTCGAGCACCTGCTTGGACTTCTCGTCGTTCAGCTTGATGCCGATCGTGCCCTTGTTGGAGGTGTTGTAGGTGAACGGAGTCGCGCCGTTGTTGTACAGCAGGGCCGTCACGTAGGCGGGCTGGTTCGCCGGGAAGTCGCCGAACAGCGGGCCGCCGGCGTCCTTGACCTTCTGAGCCGCCGCGGCGTACTCGTCCCAGGTCTTGGGAGGTGTGATGCCGTACTTCTGGAAGACGTCGGTGCGATAGATCATGCCCATCGGACCGCCGTCGATCGGGGCGCCGTAGACGCCGCCTCCGACGGAGACGTCCTTCCACGCTCCGTCGCTGAAGTTGTCCTTCACGTCGTTGTAGCCGAGCCCCTTGAGGTCGACGAGCGCGTCCTGCACCTGGAAGGTCGGGATCCGGTCGGCCTCGAGCATGACGACGTCCGGAGCGCCCTTGCCCGCGCTGACCGCGGTCTGGAACTTGTCGTACTCCGCGCCGCCGGCGCCCGCGTTCGTCCAGCAGACCTGGACATCGTCGTGGGCGTTGTTGAAGTTGTCCACCACCTTCTGCGTGTTCGGATACCACGCCCAGAGCGTGACGACCGGGGCGTCCTTCTTCACGATCTTGTTCGTGCAGTTGGACGTGTTCGCGTTGGCGCCGTCGGTGCTCGTGCCTCCACCGCCGCCGGTACAACCGGCCAGTACTCCCGCGACCACGAGACTCGCCAGGACGGCGATCACTCTTCTTCTGTTCACTGCTCGATTCCTTTCGGATGCTGAACCTCATTGTTGGTGCACCGCAATGCCGCGATAACGGCATGTCGTCGACATCGACGGCCGCGCATCCGTCTTTCCCACGGATGCGGAATCGCTGTTTACAACGTTGCATTTCCACGTTGTAAATACGACTATGGCTACTAAGCGCATGCGTGTCAAGCAGTTTTCGGTACTGTGAATGGGCCGCGCGAAGGAGCGTCAATGACAACAACCCTGCACGACGTCGCCCGGGCCGCTGGCGTGTCGACCAAGACCGTTTCGAACGTGATCAACGACTACCCGTACGTCCGCCCTCTGACGCGGGCGAAGGTCCAGGCGGCGATCGCCGAGCTGGGCTACCGCCCGAATCTGTCGGCGCGCGGGCTGCGATCGGGCAGGACCGGCGTGATCGGGCTGAGCGTGCCCAAGCTCCGCGAGAACTACTTCGCCGAGCTCGCGGACGCGGTCATCCAGGCCGCGCAGGAGCGAGGGCTCGGGGTGGTCGTCGAACAGACCAACGAGGCTCGCGAGACAGAGATCCAGTCGCTCACCGGCGGACGGCTGCGCTTCATCGACGGGATGCTGTTCAGCCCGGTCAGCCTCGACCAGGACGACGTCGACCTGCTCGACGTCGACTTCCCGCTCGTCCTCCTCGGCGAGCGGATCTTCGGCGGCCCGACGGATCACGTCACCATGCACAACAGCTCCTCCGCCGAGGCGGCCGTCGAGCACCTGCTCGGTATCGGTCGCCGTCGGATCGCCGTCGTCGGCGAGGTCGACGAGCGCCCGGATGTCGCCAGCTCGGCGAACCTCCGGCTCCAGGGTTACCGCCAGGCCCTGGAGCGCGCCGGGATCCCGTTCGATCCTCTCCTCGTCCGCCGCGTCGAGGGCTGGACCCGGCAGTCCGGCGCCGCCGCGACCAGGGCTCTTCTCGCCGACGACGTGGACTTCGACGCGGTGTTCGCACTCAACGACACGCTGGGCCTCGGCGTCCTCCGCGCGCTGGGAGAGGCGGGAGTCCACGTGCCCGACGACGTCGCGGTCATCGGCTTCGACAACATCGATGAATCGCAGTACTCGCTGCCGTCGATGTCCACGGTCGACCCGGGCCGGATGGAGATCGCCCGGATCGCCGTCGACCTGCTCATCGAGCGCATCAACGAGAAGGGCGAGCGCCAACCGCCGCGCACGGTGCGGCCGGACTTCCGTATCGTCGGCCGCGAGTCGACGGGGTTCCCCGACGAGGGGGAGTGATCGCCGACTGAGCGCGGATCCTCCGCCTCAGTCCTCCGACGCCGCGACCAGACGCGCCAGGTTGTCGAGCTCATTGGCCCGGCCGGCGAGGAGGCGTTCGGTCCAGACGTCGTCATGCAGCTCCTCGACCTGCATGACCACGCGGGTGCCGCCCTCCGTCGGCTCCAGGTCGACCGTCGTCAGCTGCTCGTAGGGCGCGTGGTCGGGCACGAAGTCGATCAGCGATCGGTAGGCGACCCGGTGAGGAGGGTCGAGCTCGGTGAACACCTTGCGGGCCTGGGTGGCGAGCGGGAGGCCGTTCTGCTGCAGGAAGGCGACCTGCGCCGGATCCTCGGCCGTCATCGTGTAGACCAGCTCCCCGCCGGGCGTCGGATCGATGCGATCGACGTCGGTGCGGAAGCCGTCGGGAGCCCACCACCGGGAGATGCCGCCGGCGGTGGTCCACAGCGTCCAGACGGTCTCGGGCGGGGCGGGGATGGTGCGTTCGATGGTCTTCACGATGGTTCCTCCGGTTCGGTTTGCGTCACTACGAGGCAGACGATATATTCGTCGTGACGAATGTGTCAAGAGGGAGCCGACATGGATGTGCAGCAGGCGGTTGCGGCGATCGGCGAGCCCACGCGCTTCCGGATCGTGACGCTCCTCGCCGAGCGCCCGCACACCGTCGGCGAGCTGGCCTCCCACCTGGGTGCACTGCAGCCGCAGACCACCAAGCACCTCCAGCTGCTGGAGTCCGTGGGTGTCGTCCGCATCCAGCGGCTGGGCCGCCGTCGCCTCGCCGCGTTGGACCGGGACGCCCTGGCGGAGCTCGCCGAATGGATGCGCGGGCTGGCGGCCGACACCCCCGACGACCTCGCACTCGCCCGCTACGCCGAGGCGGCGCGCTCGGGCGGGACGACCGCCGACGTCCGGCTCGAGCGCACGCTGACGGCGCCGCCGGAGACCGTCTGGCGGGCATGGACCGACGCCGCCGAGGCCGCCCGCTGGTGGGCGCCCCGACACTTCTCGGTCGTCCGCTGCGCCATCGCGCCGCGGGTCGGCGCGCCGGTCGAACTGGTGCTGCGGGAGGGCGATGGGGCCGAGTACGCCTCCACCGGGACCGTCCGCGAGGTCGGCGACGGCCGGCGGCTCGTGTTCGAGCTCTCACCGATCGGGCCCGACGGCCGGCCGCTCTTCGAGGTAGTGGTGGAGGCGGACCTCGAGCCTGCTGACGGCGGGACGACGCTCACGGTTCACCTCACCGCCGCAGGGGCGGACGACGGCGACACCACCGCGATGCTCGCCGGACTGAAACCGGGATGGATGCAACAGCTGGACCGGTTGGAGCACCTGCTCGCCGGAGAGACGAGGTGACCCCCGATCAGTCGTCCAAGAAGCGCGACGACGTGGGATCCGCTGCAGCCGAGCCACCGAAGACGGGCATGATCGAGGTCGCTCAGCGACGCCGTCGGGGTTGCTGAGTACGCGGCGATGTCCGCCTAGTCTTCGCAATCAGTTGCTGCTTTGGAAGTCGGAGAAGTCGGTTGGAGGCAGGGCATCGCAGCCGGGGTTTGTGGCGGTGTCCGTGAGGGAGCGGGTTCCACCGATCGCAGTGAGATCGGTGATGCCGCCGTCGAGCATGCTGTACCAGATGGGGCAGGTCAGGCTTGTGGGTTGGGTGATATAGAGAGGTCGCTTGGTGGCGCCGGCGATGACGGAGCCGACCAGAGCGTCCGGGAAGTTCAGGCCGGAGGCGATGTATCCCGTGGTTCCTGCAGGGAGCGTGTCGGCGACTTTGGCCGACGTTTCGAACCGGTCGCTTCCTCCCAGTCGCACTACAGTGGTGACAAGCGTTTTCGCTTGCGTGACCGTGCTCTCGGGAATGGCAGCGGTACCGCCGACTACCGCGATCGACGTGGGCTGGAGCTTCCGGATGACGGCCTTCGTGGCAGCATCGAGTGCGCCACTGCGGGGGTCGATGAGCATGACTGGGCCACCCTTGGCGCCGGCGGCCGCGCCAGCGGACAGGGCGTCGGGGTAGTCGAATCCGCTTGCCAGGTAAACGGTGTCCACAGGGCCGGTGAAGGTGTCCGCCAGGGCTCGCGAGGTCGCGAACCTGTCTGCGCCGCTCACGCGTTCCACGGCTCCGGTGAACTCGGTGAGGGCGCGCTCCACTGTGGGTCCGACCGCGGCGGTCCCTCCAACGATGACGATGCGGTCCGGGTGCAGGCGGGTAAGCTCGGCGCTGACCGCGGCCGGGATCCCCCATGGTTGGGTAAGCAGCAGCGAGCCGTCGCGACTCACGGCCGCGGGTGCGGTGGAGAGAGCGTCGGCGAAGCCGAGGGCACTCGTGATGTACGCGACTTTGGCGCCGCCGGGGTGTCCCGCTTTCGAAACGGCGACGGACGTTTCGAAGCGGTCGCCGCCGGCAAGACGCCCAACGAGATGCGGCGCGTCGAGCCGGTCGGTCTGGGCTGCTGCTGGGGCGGTGAAAGCCACCGTCGCGACGATGGAAGCTGCAATCGCCGTAGCGAGAGTGCGTCTGTGTGATGACATGATGATCTTCGTCCTTTCTAGGGTTGGAGTTCTGGGCTTAGCCGCACATCTGGGTTGCGGCGACCTCAGGAGTCAGGGCGGCGGTCCCGCCGATCAGAGTGAGCTTGCTGGCACCGACACGGACCATTTCGTTCACGCTGTCTGAGCCGATGCACCAGCCCGGCGAGAGAAACATCGGGCTCTTCAGCTTCGCGGCAAGCGGTGCAGCCACCAGGCCGTCGGGGAAGTTCATCCCGTTGACGATGAAGGCACGGTTCGTGGAAGCCGGCTGCAGCGCGTCGGCGCTTACAGCGACAGCGGTCGCGAAGCGGTCCGAGCCGCTGACCCGCTTGGTGTCCGTGACCGTCCTCGCCACGGCGGTGACGGTGGCTTCCCCGATCGACGCCGGTCCACCGACGATGCGTGCCTTGGTCGCCCGCAGGTCCTTCGCGAGCGTCGCTGTGGCGAGATCGGCCGGGCTTCCGGGACCGCTCACGAGCAGCAGGGGCGCACCGACAGCGCCGGCGCCGCTGCCTCCAGAGAGAGCATCCGGGAACGCATCTCCTGATGCGACGTAGACGGTCGCGGCGGACGGGAATGCGTACAGTGCCAGCTTCCGGGAAGTCTCGTAGCGGTCCGTTCCTCCCACGCGCGTTACCGGCGCCAGCTTTTGCAGTGCAGCAACCACGGCGTCCGAGATTGAAGCGGTACCGCCGGCCACCAGGATGCGAGCAGGCTTGAGCCGTGAGATCTCGGCAGAGGTCGATGCGGGTAGCGAACCTCCCAGGGTGAGAAGCAGAGGCCCGCCGAGCTTGGCCGCGACCGGGCCGCCGGCCAGGGCGTCTGGGAACGACTCGCCGCTGGCCACCACGACCGACGGAGCCGTGTTGGGATACGCCTCACGCGAGACGGCCACAGCGGAGTCGAATCGGTCTGCACCGGAGATTCGCGAGGTTACGAAGCCGCCCCCGGTGGTCACTGCACGGCACGATCCGACTTGGTTGAAGGTGGATCGTGGGAGATTCTGTGCCGTGAGGCACAACGAGTGCAGCCCCTGACCGACAGAGATCGTCAGATCGAACCCGCGTGCGGGTGAATTCCGCAGGGCGTAGTAGCTCTCGACATCGCTACGTCGAACGTTCGTCAGGGTTTGTGCAACGGTCGCCCCGTCAATGGTGAGGCGGACAGTGGCCGCCGCCTTGCCGTCCGGGTCGAACGCCCACCCGGTGACCCGCAACGTGCCGGCGGACGACTGGGCGACGGTGTCGATCGTTCCCAACGGCGGGATGTCTCGAGCGAGGTACTGCAGGCCGGCGCGGTCGCCGGACTCGAAGCTGACCGCGTCGTACGCACTCGGGTGCATCACCTGCAGCACACCGTTGTGCGGGGAACTGTAGTGCTGCAGCCCCAACGCATGGCCGATCTCGTGAGCGACGACGTGCCGCTTCTGGTTCGCGGTGTACCCGTCGACGACGGGATAAATCCACACGCTGCCTGCAAGAACCAGCTTGTTGCTATCGCCGGTGGCGCGTAAGTCCCGCGACGGTCCGCCACAACCAGCGAACCCTGGCCCGCACGGGCTCGTGGTCGTTGTCCGGAAGACGATCTCTTTCGCGGCGGGCTGCGGGACATCCGGGAAGACTCCCGGTGCGATGGTGATCTTCGCCAGGCCGGCGTTGTTCAGCTCCGTGGCGACCGCCTGCAAGGTGGAACGGTACTGCTCGACGCGCGGTGAACTGATCAGCTTCACCGTGAACTCGAAGGCGTTGACGAAGGCGCCGTCGAACAGTGCGTACCCACCGGTGGTGGCCGAGCCCGCGAACGGGTCCTGAATCCGCTGATTGGTGTCGAAGTCGAACGCGACGGCGTCGTTGTCTCCCCCCTCTGCGAGCTGTGGTGTGGCTGTCGAATCAGGCGCTGCCGACGCCGATGCCGTCGGCGCCGCGACCGTAGCGGCCGAGAGCAGAGCGACCAGACCGACCGTCGCAGCATGTCGCGCCCAGGCGGACAGAGCGTTCATCGATACTCCTTTTTCCATGGAAAGGCTTCACTAATTTTGGACATCAATACTTGCTGTGAAGACCAGTCATATAGGAAGACCGAGGCTCGGAGATATCGTGACGCTGAATCGTCGCCAATGCTGGCGTTCTACGACCTGATCGACGACTCCAACGCGACCAGGATCAGTCGCGAGGCCGCCGCGCAGCGCGTGATGGACTCAGCCGTCCAGCGTTCGCGCGGACGCGGGATCGGCGGCGGCCGAGCCACCGAAGACAGGGCTGTATGCCGGAGGCTCGACGAGCTCGATGACGTCCGCGACGACTACCGAGACGTTGTCGCGGGCACGGTGGCGCAGCGCCAGGGCCACGAGCGCATCGGCAGCGTCCTGTGGCGTTGCTGCGGAGTCAAGCTCCTCGGCGATCTCCCCCGCGGGCACGTAGTCGGTGAGCCCATCGCTCGTCAACAGCCAGCGGTCGCCGCGCCGCAGCGGGTCCGATGCGACGTGCAGTGCTGCCGCGTCTTCCGGATCGCCGCCGAGGACATGGGTCACGACCGACCTCAGCCTGTGCTGCGAGACCTGCTCTTCCGCGATGGCTCCGGCGGACAGCAGCTCGCGCACGAGCGAGTCATCCTCCGTGACCTGTTCGAACGCGCCGTCTCGGAGCCGATACGCCCGCGAGTCGCCGGAGTGGGCGACGAGCACGCGCTCCCCGTCGGAGAACAGGCCGACGAGCGTGGTCGCCATGCCCCGTAGAGCGGGATCCATCCGCACACGCAGTGCGAGGTCCGCGTTGGCGATGGCGACGAGCTCCCTCAGTCGCGCCTCCCCCGGCAGACGCCCCTCGGTGGCGTCCAGCATCGACGCCAGCCGGATGGCGATCGTGGCGGACGCCACCTCGCCCGCCGCGTGGCCGCCCACGCCATCGGCGACGAACGCCGACCACGAGGAGGTGTACAGCGAGTCCTCGTTTCCCGCTCGGTAGTCGCCGCTGATCGACGCCTGCCCCGTCTCGAAGCCGAGTGGAGCGGGTTCATCCGTTGAAGGCCGTCTCGTCGCCACGCCCACAACGTACCGGAAGGGGAGATCTCCGGTGCAAAAGCCTCAGCGGAGACCCCGCGCCTCCAGGCCGGCGAGGGTCGTGGCGACCAGCTCGCGGACGGCCGTCTCGAACTGGATGCGGAACGGGCGCAGCTCGGGATGCTGCGCGTAGGCCGCGCGCATCCCTTCGGTCGGCTGCGATGACGCCCAGATGCCCCCGATCGCGAGCATGACCGCCCCGACGAAGATGAGGCCGCCCGGGGACTCGAGACCGTCGAATCCCGCCAGGCGGGCCAGCCGGTCGCTCGAGGCGAGCGACGCCCTTTTGTAGTCGGCTGCGACCTCACCGGAGACGTTCCGTTCGAGCACACCGGACGCGCTGGCCGTCAGGTCGCAGAATACCGGCCGGGCGGCGGCGGCCGCCGCGATCGCGTCGGTGAGCGGTTCGGACGACCGGGATTCGATGTCGTCGAGCCACGCGCGCGTCTCGCGATCCAGCAGCTGCAGCAGGATCGCCTCGCGGGAAGGGAAGTAGCGGAGGACGTTCGACTTGGCCAGGCCGACCCGACGAGAGAGCTCGTTGAGGCTGATCTCGCCGACCGTCGTCTCGCGCAGCATCGCGTCCGCCGCCTCGAGGATGGCGGCCGCCCTCGCCGCGCGCTGCTCCTCGCTGCGCGCCCGGGAGAATGCGGTCGACGACATGACACCTCGCTTAGAGACCGACAGTCTGTTACGGTGAGCTTAACAGACCAGTGGTCTGTTACCGACACTCATGGGAGCAGGAATGTACAACGTCCCTTCACAGGCCGGCCGTCGAATCATCGTAACCGGGTCCAACAGCGGCACGGGCAAGGAATCCGCCAAGCGCTTGGCCGGCGCCGGGGCCGAGGTCGTGCTCGCCGTCCGGACCGTCGCCAAGGGCGAGGCCGCCCGGGAGGAGATCCTGTCCACCCACCCGGATGCGGTCGTCGAGGTGCGCGAACTCGATCTGGCGGACCTGTCCAGCGTCCGTGCGTTCGCCGCCGGGGTCGGTCGCGTCGACACGCTGGTCAACAACGCCGGTGTGATGATCCCGCCGACGCGCATCGCGACCGCGGACGGGTTCGAGCTCCAGTTCGGCACGAACTTCCTCGGCCCGTTCGCCCTCACCATGCTGCTGCTCCCCCGCCTGCTCGAATCCGACGCGCCGCGCGTCGCCACGATGTCGAGCGGCACGGCGAACTTCGGTCGCATCCGGCTGGACGACCCGAACTGGACCACCTCGTACAACGCGAGCCGCGCGTACGCCCAGTCGAAGCTGGCCGACCTCCTGTTCGCCACCACTCTCGCCCAGACGGCCACGGAGCGCGGGTGGTCCTTGCGCAGCACCGCCGCGCATCCGGGATACACGCGCACCAACCTGCAGACCGCCGGCCGCAACCTCGACGGCGGCGCCCGGCCGCCGAGAGAGCGCACTCTTCTGCCCTCGCAGGGGGTCGAGCAGGGCAGCGAGCCGCTGCTGTTCGCCGCGGCCGATCCGGCAGCCGTCCAGGGCGCGTACTACGGCCCCTCGCGGCTCGCCCTCGTCGGACCCACGAAGCGCATCGAGAGACTGCCCCGCTCCGCCCGACGCCCCGGTGTCGCCGAACCGCTCTGGGCGCTCGCCTCGAAGCTCACCGGGACAGCACTTCCGGAGTAGGAGGCCCCGCGGCGCGTCTCACCGCATCGGGCGGCTGGTCGTGAACGCGTTCGCGGTGGTCAGTCGATACGTCACCTCGTTCCCCAGGTCGGCCACTTTCGTCCAGACGCGCTCCCGGTCGCCGAGGTCCATCGTCACCCGGTCGTACGCTTCGCCGTCGATCCGATGGCCGGCGAAGTACGACGGGCGGCCCTCCGTCGTCGCGGTCAGGACGCCGACGAACTCCGCGTCCTTCGGCGGGTCGGTCACGAGGTCGGATGGTGTGATCTGCAGCACGATGCTCTCACCGCGCACGACGCGGGACGCGCCCGTGTCACCAGTGTTCTCAGTCATTTCCACTCCCAGTCAGAGGTTTGTGGCTGGCCACGGTAAGCCCCTCGGCAGCCACCTGCAATGGCTACCGCGGTCGCAGATCCGAGCCCTCGTCTCAGGCTGTACCGGGGGTGGACGCGAAGATGTCGAGCCCGAGGGAGTGGGAGAGGAAGCGGGCCGCCCGCTGCCCCCGCACGCTGTTGCCGGCGGGGTCGAGTCGCGGGGAGAAGGTGCCGAGTCCGCCCTTGCCCGGTGCGACCGTGACGATACCGCCCGAGACCCCGCTCTTGCCGGGGATGCCCACTTCGAACAGCCAGTCGCCGGAGAACTCGTAGAGCCCGCTCGTCGCCATCACGGCGAGCGTGTCACGGCAGACGGATGCGTCGATCACCTTCTCCCGGGTGATCGGATTGACTCCACCATTGGCGAGGGTGGCGCCCATCACCGCCAGGTCCTCGGCCGTGACCAGAAGTGAACACTGTCTCGTGTAGACGTCGGTCGCCTGAAGCGGGTCGAACTCCACCCGCCCATAGCTCTGCAGGAGCCGGGCGATCGCCCGGTTGCGCTGGTTGGTGGCCGACTCCGATGCGTAGACCTCGTCGTCGACCTCAAGCTGCCGACCGGCGAAGCGGGACAGCCCGCGCTGCACGAAGTCCCACTTCTCGGCGGCCGTCGAGCCGGGCGCGAGGCTCGTCGTCGTGATCGCGCCGGCGTTCACGAGCGGATTCCTAGGGTCGCCGTCGCTCAGCTCGAGAGCCATGACGGAGTTGAACGGGAGGCCCGTGTTGTTGACGCCGACCCGACGCGACACCTCCGAATGCCCCAGTTCGTGACACACCAGCGCGAACACGAACACCTTGGAGATCGATTGGATCGAGAAGGGGTGGGCGGAGTCGCCGACGCTCGTGGTCTGCCCCCTGACGCCGCAGACGCTGATGCCGAAGAGGGCCGGATCCGCTCGGCCGAGCGAAGGGATGTAGTCGGCGACCTTCCCGTCGTCCAGGCCGCGATAGCGCTCGTGGGCGGTCTCGATGAGTTCATGGACTCGCGCGGCCCCGGGAAGGGCTCCGGTGGAGACCTCGTTCCCAGGCGCGGGCACGGCGTCAGAATGGACGGCGTCGGTCGAGAAGTCGGGCAGCGGAGTCTGTCGTTCGAGGTAGGCCATTCGGGTCCTCCGTCAAGATCGCCTCCGGGCGCCCGGGGCGCCCGTGCACGCTCATGATAGGCACCACACCGAGCGGTGGGCAGGGCATCAAGCACGCTCGAACACTGCGGCGAGCGCCTGTCCCCCGCCGATGCACATCGTCTCGACTGCGAGTGTGCCGCCGAGGGCAGGGAGCTCGTGAGCGAGCGTGGCGAGCATCCTGAGCCCGGTCGCGCCGATCGGATGCCCGATCGAGATGCCGCTGCCGCGTGGGTTGAGTCGCGGGTCCTCGGCGTCGATGCCCCAGTCGGCGAGGCATGCGAGCACCTGCACGGCGAACGCCTCGTTGAGCTCGATCACGTCGATGTCGGACCACGAGAGTCCGGCCCGCGTCAAGGCGCGATTGGCAGCCGGCACCGGCGCGACGCCGAACACCTGCGGCTCGTTCCCCGCCACCGCCCACGAGAGCAGCCGGAGCATCGGGGTGAGCCCGAGCTCAGCCGCGCGCTCCGGGGTGGTGACGATCGCCGCTGCCGCGGCGTCGTTCTGCCCGCTCGAGTTGCCGGCGGTGACCGTCGCCTCGGGATCCGAGCGGCCGAGGATCGGGCGGAGAGCTGCTAGCGCCTCCAGCGTCGTGTCGGCCCGGGGATGCTCGTCCCGGTCGACGACGACGTCGCCCCGGCGGCCGGGCACCACGACCGGCACCAGCTCGGCGTCGAATGCGCCGGACTGCTGCGCGGCGACGGCGCGCTGGTGCGAGCGGAGCGAGAACGCGTCCTGGGCCTCGCGCGGGATGCCGTAGCGTCGCCGCAGCTCCTCCGCCGAGCCGACGTTGCCCTCGGGCGTGGGATGGTTCCGGCCGCCGACCGTCTCCCGGCCCCGAGCGAGGGCGTCGTGCAGCAGCAGGCCGCCCGGCGGGAGCCCGCGCCGTCCCTGCTCCGTGTACAGCGGCGCATTCGACATGGACTCGGCGCCGAGAGCGATCAGGACGTCGCTCGCACCGGTCTGCACCTCCATCGCCGCATTGATGACCGCCTGCAGCCCCGAGCCGCAGCGACGGTCGAGTTGGTAGCCGGTGGTCGTGACCGGGAAGCCGGCGTTCAGCGCGGCGACGCGCCCGAACGCGGGCGCCTCCATGGTCGGGTAGCCCTGGGAGCCGATCACGCCCTCCACCGACGCCGGATCGACGCCGGTCCGCTCGAGCACCGCGCGCAGCACGGTCTCGGCCAGCGTCAGAGCGGGCGCCGGGGCGAGCGCGCCGCCCATGCGCCCCACCGGAGTGCGCAGGGGCGAGCAGATGACGACCTCGCGCAGCTCAGGCATCGACGGCCTCCAGCGCGACGGTCAGGGGCGCCCCGGTTGCCGCGACGACCTCCTGCTCGGTGACGCCCGGTGCGAGCTCGCGCAGCACCAGGCCCTCCTCGGTGACGTCGATGACGGCGAGGTCGGTGATGATCCGGTCGACGCATCCGCGACCGGTGAGCGGGAGCGCGCACTGCTCCACCAGCTTCGGAGTGCCGTCCTTCGCGACGTGCTCCATGACGACGATGACGCGCTCCGCGCCGTTGACCAGGTCCATCGCGCCGCCCATCCCCTTGACCATCTTGCCGGGAACGGCCCAGTTGGCAATGTCTCCGGCGGCGGAGACCTGCATGGCCCCGAGCACAGCGGTGGCGATGCGGCCGCCGCGGATCATGCCGAAACTGGCGGCCGAGTCGAAGTAGCTCGCGCCGGGGAGCACGGTCACGGTCTCCTTGCCGGCGTTGATGAGCTTCGGGTCCTCCTCGCCCTCCCACGGGTACGGGCCGACGCCGAGGATGCCGTTCTCCGAGTGCAGGACGACGTGCACGCCGTCGGGCAGGTGGTTCGGGATGAGCGTGGGCAGCCCGATCCCGAGGTTGACGTACGAGCCGTCCTCCAGCTCCAGGGCGGCGCGGGCGGCCATCTCGTCGCGGGTGCGCGGCATCCTCAGGCTCCTTCCGGGCGGGGGCGGACGGTGGTCTTCTCGATCGGGAGGTCGGCGGATTGCTCGGGCGTCAGCGCGACGACGCGGTCCACGTAGATCCCGGGCAGGTGGATGTCGTCGGGGCCGAGCACGCCGGGCTCGACCAGCTCGTCCACCTCGGCGATGGTGATGCGCCCGGCCATGCCGGCGAGCGGGTTGAAGTTGCGGGTGGACTTCTCGAAGCGCAGGTTGCCGTGCCGGTCGCCGACCGCCGCCCGCACCAGGCCGAAGTCGGTGCGGATCGCTGTCTCCAGCACGTACTCGCGCGTGGAGCCGAAGACGTCGAACGGGCGCAGCTCCTTCGGTGCGCTCGCCTCCGCGACGGAGCCGTCCGGCGCGTAGCGGATGGGCATCCCGCCGTCGGAGACCGCGGTGCCCGCTCCCGTCGCGGTGAAGAACGCGGGGATGCCGACGCCGCCCGCCCGCAGCCGTTCGGCGAGCGTGCCCTGCGGGGTCAGCTCCACCTCGACCTCGCCGCCGAGGTACTGCCGGGCGAACTCCTTGTTCTCGCCGATGTAGCTCGCGATCACCCGGCGGATGCGGCCGGCCGCGAGCAGTTCGCCCAGGCCCCAGCCGTCGACGCCGCAGTTGTTGCTGACGACCTCCAGACCGCCGACTCCGCGCGCAAGCAGAGCCCGGATGGTGACGATCGGGACGCCGGACAGGCCGAACCCGCCGACGGCGAGGGAGGCGCCGTCCGGGATGTCGGCCACGGCCTCGGCCGCCGACGCGTAGGTCTTATCCATTCGGCTCCTCCGTCTGTTCTGTATTTGTCTCGGCGAAGACCTCGCGCAGGATCGCCATGGCGCTGTTCGCAGCGGGCAGCCCGGCGTAGAGGGCGGTGTGGTGCACGACCTCGGCGATCTCGGTGGGGGTGAGCCCGTTCCGCAGAGCTGCGCGGGCGTGCATCCGGAACTCGTTCTCATGACCGCCGGTGACCAGGCTGGCGAGCGTGGCGATCGACCGCTGCGAGCGGGTCAGCTGCGGGCGCGACCACACCTCGCCCCACGCGTACCGGGTGATGAAGTCCTGGAAGGCGGCGGTCTCGGGGGTGATCGCCGCGGTGGCGCGGTCCACGTGGGCGTCGCCGAGCACCGCGCGGCGCACCCGCATCCCGGTCTCCGCGGTCCCTCGTTCGGCGATGGCCGTCCGCAGCAGCTCGGCCGCGGCCTCGGGGTCCTCCAGCGGGATCAGGTGGCCCGCGTCCGGCAGCTCGATGAACCGCGCACCATGGATGCGGTCGGCCAGCTCGCGCATGAGGGCGGGTGTCGTCACGGCGTCGTGCGCGCCGGCGACGATGACCGCCGGGGTGCTGACCGCTCCGAGGTCGGCGCGGCGGTCGAAGCCGGCAAGCACCTCGCAGCACAGCGCGTACGACTCGTCGTCGACGTCGACCAGCGTCCGCAGCGCTCGGCCGCCGGGTCCGTCCGGGTGGGCGTCGAGGTAGCCGGACGCGAACCACCGCTCGGCGCTGCCCGCCACGACCGAGGCGGTGCCGGAGGCGCGGACCTGCGCCGCGCGCTGCGCCCATCCCTCCGGAGTGCCGATCGCCGCGCCCGAGCAGAACATCGTCAGGCTGCGCACGCGGTCCGGGACCGTGAGGGCGAGCTCGAGCGCGACCGCACCGCCCAGCGAATCGCCCGCGACATGGAAGGCTCCGCCCCCCACCTCGTCGACGACGTCGAGGACGCCCCGAGCCAGATCCCCGGCAGTGAAGGCCGTCCGTGCGGCCGGAGAAGCCCCGTGGCCGGGGAGGTCGATGCGCAGGATGCGCGGACGGTCGGTCGCCTGCGCGAACTCGGCGACGACACCGTCCCACAACTCGGTCGTCGTTCCCAGCGACGGCAGGAGCACCAGGAGGGGAGCGGCCTCCGCGGTGGGTGCGGCGGGGGCGACCGAGCCCCGCAGTCGGATGGCGGTCACGATCGTCCTCCCTCCGCCAGCTGCTCGAACCTGCTCACCGCCGCGTCGACGGCGTCCGCCGCACGCGGGGCACTCGTCGCCGGGCCATCCGGCCGGCGCACCTGGACGACGAGGTCGCGCGCCGCATGTTCGAGGAGCGACGCACTCTCGGCCGCCAGGCGCAGCGTCTCGCGCCAGGCCTGCCACTCGGCGTGCCACTCCCCCGCCGGCCGGGCGTCGTAGCTGAGCGACGCCGTCTGCACAACGGCCAGGGGACCGCTGACCCGCAGGCCGTTCGCGACCAGGAGGACCGCGTCCACGGGATTCCGCTTGTGCGGCATCGCGGACGAGCCGCCGCCGTGGATGGGCGTCGCGATCTCGTCGCGCGCCAGCAGTCCGAGGTCGCGCCCGATGCGTCCACCCGCCGAGCAGACGCTCGCGCTCGCGCGCGTCACTGCGAGCACGGGCGAGCGGTCGGTGTGCCAGGCGCGCCCGGGGTCGGTGAGGCCGAGCGCGGCCGACATCTGTCGCCGCAGCAGCGAGACGGCATCCGGGTGGCCGGAGAGCCGTGCGAACGCGTCGCCGTCGCCGACGGCGCCGCCCAGCTGCAGCGGGAAGGCGACCGCGTCGACCGTCTCGAGGGCGGAGGAGATCACGTCGAGCCAGCCTCCGATCACCGCTCCCAGGGTCGTGGTCTCCGCTTCCTGCGTCAGGGTGCGGACCGCGAACGGCGTCCCGCGGTGCTCGCGCGCCAGCGCGGCGAAGCTCGACCCGGCGGCGACGAGACCAGCGCGTGCGGCCGTCAGAGCGTCGCGTGAGATCAGGATGAGCGCCGTGTCCATCACGTCCTGGCTCGTCATGCCCTGATGCACGAGGGTGCCGCCCTGCTGGCGCAGCGCCTGCGCCAGGCCGACCACGGGCACGCCCGCGCGCCGGGATTCCCGCAGCAGCGAGTCGCGGTCCAGGACTCCCGCATCCAGAGTGGAGGTGATCTCCGCCCCGAGCAGGGCGCTCCAGGCACCGAGGTGCGCGCGCTCGACGTCGACCATGGCGTCCAGGATGCGGTCGTCGGAGGCGATCGTCCCCCCTTCCCCCGCGGGCTCCAGCAGCCCCCAGTCGAACGCGTCAGCCACGGCCGTCTCCCATGAAGTCGAGGAACACGGTCTCGTCGTCGCCCTGCAGGCGGATGTCGAAGCGGTAGCTGCGCTCGCCGTCCTGCTCGACCAGCAGGGTGCGCCGGCGTTCGACGGGGACACGCTCCAGGAAGGGGTCGCCCTCCGCGAAGTACGCGCGCGTGAAGAGGTGGTGCAGCAGACCGCGCGCGAACACGGTCACCAGGATGTACGGCGCGCGCCCGTCGGCCGCCGCGCCCGGTCGCACGGTGGTGAAACTGTAGTGCCCCGCCCGGTCGACGGCGGCCCGGCCGAATCCGGTCACCGTGTACCCGTCGCGGTGCAGACTCCCGCGTTCGCGGATCGGCGCTCCTGCGACATCCGGCCCCCAGATCTCGAGGATCGCATCCGGCACCGGCTCGCCCGCGCCGTCGTAGACCGTGCCGTGGAGGCGGATGGACGCGGGATCCGCCCTGGACGCCACCTCCGCGTCGCCGTCGTACGGCAGCGCGTAGCCGAAGAACGGCCCGACCGTCTGCGAGGGGGTCTGTTCAGGCATGGTCGCCCTCCTCCGGCTCCATCCACGTCGCCCTGCTGCCGGTCAGCACGATGTCCCAGCGGTAGCCCATCGCCCACTCCGGCACGCTCAGGTCGTGATCGTAGCTCGCCTTCAGGCGCTCGCGGGCGGCCGGGTCGACGATGGACTGGTAGATCGGGTCCAGGGCGAACAGCGGATCGGTCGGGAAGTACATCTGGGTGACGAGCCGCTGCGTGAACTCCGACCCGAACAGCGAGAAGTGGATGTGCGCCGGCCGCCACGCGTTGCGGTGGTTCTTCCACGGGTACGGCCCCGGCTTGATGGTGACGAAGCGGTACGAGCCGTCGTCGCCCGTGATGGCGCGGCCGACCCCGGTGAAGTTGGGGTCGAGCGGCGCGGGATGCTGGTCGCGCTTGTGCACGTACCGGCCGGACGCGTTCGCCTGCCACACCTCGATGAGCTGGCCCCGGACCGGCCGGCCCTCGCCGTCGAGCACCCGGCCGGACACGATGATCCGCTCGCCAAGGGGCTCGCCGCTGTGCTGGATGGTCAGGTCGCTCTCCTCCGGCGCCACATCCGAGTGGCCGAACGCCGGCGAGGCGAGCTCGATCTCCTCGGGGTCCGCGCGCACCAGCTCATGCGTGGGGTGGCGCAGCGCCGAACTCCGGTAGGGCGCGAAGTCGCGCAGCGGGTGCGTCGGCAGCGGTCCCGCCGCTGCGGCGGCCGCCTGCGCCTCCGCGATCTCGCGGGTGATCTGGTCCTGGGTCGCTTCGGTCATCGTTCCACCTCAGAAGGGAAGTCCCGCGTACTGCTCGGCGAGCGCCGCCTGAGCGTGACGGGAACCGGTCGTGTACTCCAGCTGGCCCACCTGGCTGCGGTACCGGAAGGCGCGGGTCGACGCATCCTCGATCTCCCGGTGCACGTGCAGCATCTCCGTCATCCACTGCGAGAACTGCTGCACCTTCCACTGGCGGGCCAGCGCCGCCGTGCTGTAGCGGGCCAGGAGCGACGGGTCACCCCGGTACGACGCCGCGATCGAGCGGCCGAGCAGGGTCACGTCGGCGATGGCGGAGTTGAGGCCCTTGGCGCCGGTCGGCGGCACGATGTGGCCCGCGTCGCCCGCCAGGTACAGCCGGCCGTGCTGCAGCGTCGAGGCCACGAAGCTGCGCATCGGGGTGATCGACTTCTCCGTGATGGCCCCCTCGTGCAGCGTCCAGCCGTCGACGCCGAGCCGGTTCTGGAGCTGGTCCCAGATCCGGTCGTCGGACCACTCGTCGATAGTCTCCGACGGGTCCACCTGGAGGTACAGCCGCGACACCTGCGGCGAACGCATCGAGTGCATGGCGAAGCCGTCGGGATGCAGCGCGTAGATCAGGTCATCCGTCGACGGCGCCACGTCGGCCAGGATGCCGAGCCAGGCGTACGGGTAGCCCCGCTCCAGCGCCGTGACGCCGGGAATGGCCGGGCGGCACACGCCGTGGTAGCCGTCCGCGCCGACCACGAGATCGCAGTCGATCCGCTCGCCGTCGGCCGTGCGGACGTACGGCGCGTCCGTGTCGATGTCGCGGGGGCTCACGCCCTCCACCTCGAAGCGGACGTCGGAGCCGAGACGGTCGTGCTCCGCGAGCAGGTGCGTCACGAGGGCCTGCTGGCCGTAGACCGTGACCGTGCGGCCGACCAGGTCGACGAAGTCGAGGTGGTGGCGGGTGCCCTCGTACTGCAGGTAGATGCCGTGATGGGTGAGCCCTCGCGCCGCCAGGTCGGCGTCGAGCCCGAGATCGCGCAGGATGTCGACGGAGCCCTGTTCGAGCACCCCGGCGCGGATGCGCCCGAGCACGTAGTCGCGGCTCTTCTGCTCCAGGATGACGAAGTCGATGCCCGCACGGCGCAGGATGTGGCCGAGGAGCAGCCCCGCGGGACCGGCTCCGACGATTGCGACCTGGGTGCGCATGCTCCGCCTCTCACGACATCGGGAAGGTGGATCCATGCTCGCCGCGGTGGGAGGGGTGCGGGGTGTGGTTTCCGTCCAGTGGAAGACGAATCCCGTCGCCTACGGCGCGCCCACCCGCAGGGCGTCCGTGATGCCGCGAGCGGCCATCCGCACCCCCAACGCGAACTGCGGCTCGTCCTTCCGCTCCGCGTGCGCGATGATCGACACCGCGGCGACGACCTCGCCGGCCGCATCCCGGATCGGCGCCGCGACTGAGAATGCTCCGCGCGTCAGCTCCTCGACCGTGACCGAGAGGCCGGTCGCCCGGATCTCCGCGAGGCGGGACCGCAGTTCCCGTTCACCCGTCAGGGTGTTGGGCAGGAACTTGCGCGGGCCGGCCGCGACGACCGCGTCGAAGGTCTCCGGTCCCGAGTGCGCGAGCAGCACCAGTCCGACGCCCGTCGCGTGGAGGGGCAGTTCGGTGCCGACGTCGCTGATGACGGAGACGGCGCCGCGACCGGAGAGGCGGTCCAGGTAGACGGCGCCGAGGCCGTCCCGGATGGCGAGGTGGACGTGCTCCCCCGTCGCCTCCAGGAGGTCGTCCAGGTACGGACGCGCCACCTCGCGCAGCCGCCGGGCGGTCGGCTGCCGCGCGCCGAGCCGCCACAGCCGGATGCCGACGCGATAGCGGCCGTCCTCTCCCCGGACCAGGCCGCCCCACTCGACCCACTCGGACAGGAGCCGATGGGTGGTCGAGATCGGCAGGCCGGCTCGGCGGGACACCTCGCTCAGAGTGAGCTCGTCACCGCTCTCGAAGGCGTCGGCGATGGCGAAGACCCGAGCGGCGACGCTCCGGTGATCCGCTGCCCCTCCGGCCATGCCGTCAGCCTAGATCAGACCCCGGGCCCAGCTTGCTTCACCACCGTTGCATGATCGCTCGGCACCGCGTCCAGGAGGCGTCGGGTGTACTCCTCACGCGGATGACGCAGGATCTCGCCGGTCGGTGCAGCCTCGACGATCACGCCCTCGCGCATGACGATGAGGCGGTCGCACGTCTCGCGCATGACCGCGAGGTTGTGGCTGATGAAGACCAGGGTGAGGTCGCGACGCGTCCGCAGATCGGCCAGCAGAGCCAGCAGCTGCGCCTGGACGGAGACGTCGAGTGCACTGGTGGCCTCGTCCAGCACCAGCAGCTCCGGCTCGACGGCGAGCGCCTTCGCGAGCGCGACCCGCTGCCGCTGGCCACCCGACAGGGCGCGTGGAGTCAGCTCCAGAACCGCCTCCGGCAACCCGACGTCGTGCAGCAGGCGAAGGACCTGCTCGCGGACCCCGCCCCTGGCGCACTTCCCGTGCAGCAGGAGCACGTCGCCGATCGCGCGGTGCACAGTGATCCGCGGGTCGAGCGAGAGGTAGGGGTCCTGGAACACGATCTGCACGGCCGCTGCACGCTGGAGCCGTCCCGCCCGGCCCCTCGGCAGGACGGCATCACGCGGCAGCTCGATCGTCCCGGCGGTCGGCTCCTCCAGCCCGACGAGCAGCCGGGCAACCGTCGACTTGCCCGAACCGGACTCCCCGACGACTCCGAGCGCTTCTCCCCTGCGCAGCTCGAACGACACACCGCGTAGCGCCGGGACGTCCGAACGGCCGACGCGATAGCTCTTCTCGACGTCGCTGAACCGCACCAGGCACCTGCCCGCCTCCGCCGGAGCCGGGACGGCCGGGCCGTCCAGCGACGGCGTCGCGGCGAGCAGCATCCGCGTGTACTCGGCCTGAGGATGCGCGAACACGTCGGCAGTGGCGCCCTCCTCGACGATCCGCCCGCCGCGCATCACGTAGACCCGGCTTGCGAGCTCCGCCGCGAGGTTGAGGTCATGGGTGATGAACAGCATCCCCATGCGCGAGCTCGCCGTGAGCGACGCGAGCAGCCGGATGATCTCGGCCTGGGTCGTCACATCGAGCGCGGTGGTCGGCTCGTCGCACAGGAGAAGCGACGGGCTGGTGGTGAGGGCGCCCGCGATCATGATGCGCTGGAGCATCCCGCCGGAGAACTGGTGCGGGTAGCGGTCCAGGCTCTCGGGCGGCAACCTCATCGCCTCCACGAGCTCGGCGCTGCGCCGCCCTGCCTCCTCGTGACCGGCCCCACGGGCGACCAGTGCTTCCCGGAGGAATGCGCCGACGCGGTACATCGGATTGATGCCGGCCCGCGGGTCCTGGAAGATCATCGATGCGAAGGTCCGGCGCTGCTGCAGGATCTCGGCCGGAGTGGCGGTCAGCATCTCGACGTCGCCCAGCCTCAGCGTCCCGCCGGCCTGCGCGCCCGAGGGTCGCAGGCCCAGCGCAAGACGGGCGGTGAGCGACTTGCCCGATCCCGATTCGCCGACGACGGCGACGGTCTCACCC
The DNA here is from genome assembly GCF_040686855.1 of Leifsonia sp. NPDC077715. NCBI lineage: Bacteria > Bacillati > Actinomycetota > Actinomycetes > Micrococcales > Microbacteriaceae > Leifsonia > Leifsonia sp. NPDC077715. The sequence goes on along the minus strand of NZ_JBFBOG010000002.1, from coordinate 611,450 downwards.
GCCTCGACATGGAGGCTGACTCCGTCGAGGAGCGTCTTCTCGTGCAGGGCGAGTGTCACGTCCTGGATGTCGAGCAGCCGGGTCACGACGCACCTCCGGCGCCGATGCGGTCGGCGAGCTCCTGCCCGACGATGTTGACGGCGACGACGGTGATCACGACCGCCGCCGCGGGGACGAGCGCGGGCAGCGGGTGGCCGACCAGGACGGCGGGCGCGCCCTCCTGCACCATGGAGCCCCAGTCGGAGGTCGGAGGCTGCACCCCGAGGCCGAGGAAGCTCAGCGCCGCCAGGTCCATGAGGATGTAACCGAAGTTGAGCCCGGCCTGCCCGAGCACGGTCGGGGCGACATTGGGGGCGACCCGGCGCGTCGCGATCCACCCGCCGCTGAAGCCGTTCACGCGGTACGCGGCGACGTAGGGCCGCGAGCGCTCCGACTGCACCAGCGACCGGGTCAGCCGGGCGACGAACGGGATGTAGGCGATGCACATCGCGATCACCGGTCCGACGGTCCCCGTCCCGAACAGAGCGACCACCAGGATCGCCAGCAGCAGCGCCGGGAACGCGAACAGGATGTCGAAGATCCGGGTGAGGACCCAGTCCACGGCGCCGCCGACCCAGGCGGCCGTGAGCCCGAGGGCCATGCCGACGATCGTGGTCACCACGACCGCGATCGCCGGACCGGTGAGCGAGATCCGGGCTCCGTACAGCGTGCGGGAGAGGATGTCGCGGCCGGACGCGTCGGTCCCGAGCCAGTGCGCGGCGGAGGCACCGGCGTTCGGGTTGGCGAGATCGAGCGCGTCCGGGTCGTACGGAGCGATCAACGGCGCGAACAACGCCGCGAGGACGATCATCCCGAGCACGACTACGGCGGCCCAGAAGAGGGCGCGGCCGGAGTGCGGGATGCGGAAGCGCGCACGCTCCGCCAGAACGGTGCCCGCGGTCATCGTGCCGCCGCCCCTGCCGCCGCGCGCGGATCCATGAACGGCATCAGCAGGTCGACGACCGCGTTCACGACGACGAACGCGACCACGACGATGAGGACGATCGCCTGGACCACCGGGAAGTCCTTGCGCTGGACCGCCTGGATGAGCAGCGACCCGAACCCGGAGAGGCCGAAACTCGACTCGACCACCGAGGTCAAGACCAGCATCCCCGCCACGATCAGTCCGCTGACCGTCGCGATCGGGCCGACCGCGTTGCGCAGGGCATGTCGTCGCACGATCGTCCCGCGCCGCACGCCGCGGCTGGTCGCCACCTCCACATGCTCCCGCCCCAGCTGCTCGGCCATGACCGTCCGCGTGACGCGGCCGACCAGTGCGATGAAGGTCAGGGCGAGAGCGATCGAGGGCAGGACGAGGTGCCACACGCTGTCGATGAAGCCGTCGCCCGCGCCGAAGGCCGGGAACCAGCCGAGCTGCACGGCGAACACGAAGATCAGGGCGATCGCCGCGACGAACGGCGGGATGGCCGAGAAGGCGCTCAGGACGATCAGGATGCCCTTGTCGAGCGTGGTCCCGTTCTTCGCGGCCGCGACGATCCCCGCGAGGAGCCCCACCACCCCGATGATCGCGCCGGCCATCACGATCAGCTCGACGGTCGTCGGGATCCGCGACCCGATCAGGTTCGCGACGCTGTCGTGGAACTGCAGCGAACGCCCCAGGTCGCCGTGCAGCACTCCCCAGAGCCAGGTCAGGTACTGGACGACGATCGGCTGATCGAGCCCGTAGTGGGCGCGCACCGCCGCCAAGGTGGCGGGGTCGACGTTCCTGCCCTGGGTGAGGAAGCTCGCGGGGTCGCCCGGCACGAGGTACAGGCACAGGAAGACGAGCGCCGAGACCACGAGCAGGGTGATGACGAGCCCGGCGAGGTGCCGGAGGACGTTCCGCCAGACCGGCATGTCAGGCCGCGCCGATCGTGGCCGCCCACGGGAAGTACAGGAAGTCGATGGACGGGGCGACACCGGTGATCCGCTTGCCCAGCCAGACCGTGGTCGGCGCCGAGTAGAGCGGGAGCCAGGGAAGCTGCTGGTTCGTGATCTGCTGCAGCTGAGCGGAGGTCCCACCACGGGTGGTCGCATCCAGCTCGCCCTGCGCCTTGGTCACGAGCGCGTCGTACTTCGGGTCGGACCAGCCTCCGTAGTTGCTGAAGTTGCCGGACTGGAGCACGCCGAGGGTCTCCATCGGGTCGGAGGTGGACGCGTACCAGTCGGTGTAGAAGAGGTCGATGCCCTTCCGCGCCTCCGGGTCGACGAAGAGCGCGCCGTACTTGTCGGGGGCGATGGTCTTGATCTGCGCATCCAGCCCGATCGTCTTGGCGGCGGCCTGGATCGCCTGGGCGATGATGCCCTCGGACACGGTGGCCGGCGAGGTCGCGATGACCACCTTCTGGCCGTTCACGCCGGCGTCCTTCGCGAGCTTCTTCGCGGCGGCCGGGTCGTAGCGGTAGGGCGCCAGGTCGTCGAACGCTTTCGCCTCCGCGGCTTTGCCCGAAGCGCCCCAGACCGAGCGCGTGGTGAGGGCGTTCGCGATGGTCGCGTAGCCGTTCTGCGCGGCCGAGATGATGCCGTTGCGGTCGGTCGCCATCAGGAGCGCCTGGCGGACCTTCGGGTTGCCCAGCGGACCCTCCTGATTGCCGACGATCTCGGCGGACACCGCGGTGTTGACGCCGAAGTAGACCTTTCCGGCGGCCGACGAGGTGAGTTTCGAAATGCCGCTCGACGGCACCTGCCAGCCGCCGTCGACGTCGCCCGACTGGAAGGCGTTGACCCGGGCGGTCGGGTCGCCGAGGAACACGAACGTGACCTTGCCCGCCTTCGCTCTCAGATCCTTGTCCCAGTAGCCGTCGTAGCGCGTGAGCGTGATCGAGGAGCCGGGCTTCCAGCTGTCGAACCGGAAGGGCCCGGTGCAGTTGACGCCCTTCGACGGGTTCCCGTAGTCCTGGCCGTCCTCTGCGAGGGTCTTGGCGGACTCGATGACGCCCGGCGCTGCGGCCATGAACTGGTTGAACTGCGAGTCCGGGATGCGCGTCGTGACGGTGACCTGCATCGGCCCGGTCTGGGCGATGTCGGTCACGTTCTGGTAGGCGCTGGCCCAGTAGGAGCCGACCTTCTGATCCAGGTGCATCTTCAGGCTGGCCACGACATCCGCCGCCGTCAGCGGGGAACCGTCGTGGAAGGTGACGCCCGACCGGATGTCGTAGACCCAGGTCGTCGGCGTGGGGTTCGAGAACGAGGCCGCGAGGCCGGGCGAGACGGAGAGGTCCGGGTTCCAGCGCAGCAGCGACTCGCACACGTTCGCCAGGATCTGGTTCGGCGGGTAGTCGAACGCGTAGAAGTAGGCCAGCGACTGCGGCTCGGCCGGGAGCGACCAGGTGAAGGAGTCGATGTCCCCCTTCGCCGCCGGTGTCGTGGAACTGAGCTGGAAGGCGCGCGTGGCCGACGTCGGGGCGCTGTCCTTGCTCGACGCGCCGCATCCGGTCAGGCCGACCGCGGCGAGGGCGAGCCCGGCCGACGCTGCGGTCAGGCGGATGAGGGTGGATGTCTTCATGGTTTCTCCAGGCGGCGGTGGCGGGTTACTGCTCGGAACGGGTGAAGACGGGCTCGCCGTCCACCCAGGTGGTGGAGACGCGCGTCTCCGCGATGGCGAGCGGATCGCCGAGGAAGGGGTCGCGGTCGAGGACGGCGAGGTCGGCGGACGCGCCGACGCGGAGGTGGCCCGTCATCCGGTCGCGGCCGTTGACGCGCGCGCTGCCCGCCGTGTAGGCGGTGAGCGCGGTCGCCAGGTCGAGGCCCTGGCGCTCGCCGAGCGGTGGAGCCGAGGAGCCGGGAGCCGTGCGGTTCACGGCGACGTGGATGGCGGCGAGCGGATCCGGGGTGGACACCGGCCAGTCGCTTCCCGCGGCGAAGCGGGCGCCCGCGCGATGCAGATCGCCGAACGGGTACTGCCGGGGCCGCAGCTCGGGGTCGAGGAACGGCAGTGTCAGCTCGTCCAGCTGCTTCTCGTGGGCGGCCCAGAGCGCCTGGATGTTGGCCGTCGCATCCACATCGACGAAGCGCGGGACGTCGTCGGCGTGGACGACCTGCAGGTGCGCGAGGTGATGGCGTCCACCCGCCGCTCCGTTGGTGCGGCGCGCGTGCTCGACGGCGTCCAGGGCCTCGCGCACGGCACGGTCGCCGAGCGCGTGGAAGTGGACGGTGAAGCCGTCCGCGTCGAGCTCCCGGACGATCTCCCTCAGCCGCCCGGGGTCGATGAAGGAGAGGCCGCTGTTGCGGGTGGGGCGGCCGTCCGCGTCGAGGTAGGGCTGCGTCATCGCCGCGGTGTAGTTCTCCGCGATCCCGTCGACCATGATCTTCACCGTGTCGAGCGCCAGGCGGTCCGGGCTGCCCAGCGCCGCCACGAGGGCCCGGCGGTCGCGCAGCGCCGCGGTCTGCCCGAGACCATCGTCGCGCAGCCACCACTGGGCCCCCGTCACCCTGCCGCGGAGGCGGCCTGTCGTCAGCGCCTCGACGTAGGTCTCGATGGTGTCGGGAAGGCCGTTCACGGCGCCGACCATGGCGTCCTGCCAGCCGGTGATGCCGAAGGAGAAGAGGGTCTGCTGCGCCCGCACCAGCGCATCCACCGTGAAGGCCGTGTCCACCTCGGGCACATGCCGCTCGACGAGCGCGGCGGCGCCCTCGTGCAGGACGCCGGACGGCGACCCGTCGGAGTGCCGCTCGATGCGGCCGTCGTGCGGATCGGGGCTCGTGCCGTCGATCCCCGCCAGCTGGAGGGCGCGGGTGTTGACCCAGGCGCCGTGGTGGTCGCGGTTGTTGAGGAACACCGGACGGTCCGGGACGATGCGGTCGAGGAGTTCCGCGCTGGGCAGGCCGCCGGCGAAGAAGTCCATCGACCATCCGCCGCCGAGGATCCACTCGGCGTCGGCGTTCTCGGCCGCGTAGTCGTGGATGATGCGCACGCAGTCCTCGACGTCGCGGGCGGCGGTGAGGTCGCAGCGCAGCATCTCGACGCCAGCGACGATCGGGTGCACGTGGGCGTCCTGGAAGCCCGGGACGATCAGCGATCCGCGGCTGTCGATCACGCGCGCGCCGCCGGTCGGCTCGAGGTCGGCGCCGATCGCCGCGATGCGCCCGCCCTCGAGGAGGAGGTCCGCCTGGCGCGGGGCCGCCATACCGGCGGTGAACACCCGACCCCCGGTCAGCAGCACTGGCTGAGCACTCATCGACCCTCCGCGATTCCTGTCGCCGGCCGCTTCGGCGCGACCGATGGAAGCGAGAGTAGGCGACGCACCACGTAATAGTCAACAGCGTTGTCTATTTTTCTCGGCGAGGTGGGATGATGGCGGGATGACCGACGATGTCGCCCTCGATACCCGCGCGGATGCTCCCCGGCCCCGGCGCCGCGGCCCGATCGGCCGGCTGGACGTGGACACGATCGCGCGCGCCGGTCTGACCCTGGCCGCCCGCGACGGGGTCTCGGCGATCACGGTGCGCGAACTCGGCAAGGAGCTCCGCGCCGACCCGTCCGCGATCTACCGGCATGTCGGCAGCAAGGACGGCCTGATGCGCATCCTCCTGGACCGGCTGACCGGCATGATCCGCGCCGAGTCCGCGGACGAGGACGACTGGCGCCGGTTCCTCCTCCGGAACGCGGAGGCCACCCTCGACGTCTACCTGCGCTACCCGGCCATCGGTGCCGAAGCGCTTCACCTGAGCACCGGCGGCGAGAACGAGCTCGGGCTGGTCGAGAGCATCCTCCAGGCCTTCCGGGATGCGGGCCTCGACCGATCGCAGGCGGCGCACTACTACGGCATCTACTCGCTGTTCGTGCTGTCCTTCGCCGGTGGAGCGGCCGCCGTCCGCGCGCGGGCGACGGAACCCGACGACGGCCTCTGGATCGAGCTGCCGCAGGAGGTCGACGCCGACCGCCATCCGCGGCTGGCGGAGACCCGGGACAGCCTCTCCGAGCTGACCGATATCGAGGCGTTCCGCTCGGGACTCGACCTCATCCTCGACTCCGCCGCGGGCGCCGCACGGGAGGGCGCCGCACGGGAGGGCGCCGCCCGCTGACGTCAGCCCTCGTTGCCCACCGTCTCGAACGTCTCGGCGACCCAGTCGGCGATGATGCCGGCGACGTACGGCATGTTGTCGATCGAGATGTGCTCGGTGCCGCCCTCGGGGTCGTCGAAGATCCGCAGCTCGCGCTTGGGGCTGTTCACCGCCTGGTCGAACGTCTCGTGCGCGTACCGCACCGGGATCTGCCGGTCGCCGGCGCCGTGGGTGATCAGCAGCGGCACGGTGATCTGCTCGGCGACGCCGTTCAGGTGCATCGCCGCGGTCTTCTCGACGAAGGCGTCCATGGAGTCGACCCCCCAGACCCAGAACACGTGGTCCCAGTAGTGCGGCACCGGGTTCTCGCCCTCGCGGTTGCGGCGCGCCTCCTGCACGGCGGCCCAGTCGTGGTTGGCACCCCACGCGACGGCGAGCTTCAGTCGCTTCTCGAAGGCGGCCGCGCGCGGCGCGTAGTAGCCGCCGAGCGACCAGCCGACGATGCCGAGCCGGCCGACGTCGGCGTTCAGCTCTGTCGCGTTCGCCTCGATCCAGTCGACGATCGCCGCCGCCCAGACCTCGGTGTCGTAGCGCGCGGTCAGCCCGCGCAGGCGCAGCGCCTCGCCGGAGCCGGGCGTGTCGATCATGAGGGTGGAGATGCCGCGTTCAGCGAGCATCTTCGGGAATCCGGAGTAGTACATCATCTCCTTGGTCGAGTCGAGACCGTTCCACTGGATGACGACGGGATGCGGTCCCTCGCCCGGCGCGCGGTAGAAGTAGCCGGGCAGCGAGGACCCTTCGTACGGCACCTCGACGCGGGTGAGCGGGATGCGGCTCAGCTCGACGTGCTTCAGCAGCAGGTCGATGGACTTCTGGTAGGCGGCGTTCCGGCCCTCCCACCGCGGCGACTGCAGGCGCTCGGCCTGGGACGTGTAGAGGGAGGCGCGGTAGTACGTCTCGCCCGCGCCGATCCGCCGCCCGGCGGCCTCGTCGTCTGCGGCCTTCGCGACCAGCCGGTCGGCGACCGCGGCCCACGCAGCGTACAGCTCCGCGGTGCCGGCATCGTCGCCGTTCTGCGAGGCGAGCAGCACCGGCTTGCACGCGCGGTCGACCTCGTCGATGTATCCGCCGTTGTTGAGCGTCGCGACGACCGCGAGGCTCCACACGTAGTTGGTCGGGAAGTACATGAACACGAGGGGACTCCTTCTTGCCTGTGGTCAGCGGGCGCCGGCGGCGATGCGATCGGCGAGGTGCTTGGCGCCGGCCGACGAGGCGAAGCCCCCGTCGACGGGGATGTCGGCGCCGGAGATGTAGGCCGCCGCGTCCGACAGGAGGAACGCGACCAGGCCCGCCACGTCGGCCGGCTCGCCGAGCCGTTCGAGCGGCGTGAGGTCGAGCTGCGCCTCCCGCATGGCGCCGGGCGCGTTCGCGGTCATGCCGGTCTCGATGAAGCCGGGGTGGATGGTGTTGACGCGGATGCCGCGCGGGCCGTACTCGGTGGCGGCGACACGCGAGAGCCCGCGCAGGCCCCACTTGGATGCGGTGTAGGCGGCCGTGTAGTGCCCGCTCAGGCCCGCGACCGAGCCGACGTTCACGATCGACGAGCCCGCGGACATGAGCGGTGCGAGGGCGCGCATCCCGAGCATCGGCCCGGTCAGGTTCACGGCGAGTACGCGGTCCCAGTCGTCGCGGGCGGTGTCGGCGATGCCTGCCCGGTGCGTGACGCCGGCGTTGTTGACGAGGCCGCGCAGCGGAACGCCGGCCAGCTCGGCTTGGAGCGTCGCAGCGAGCGCCGCCCACGCGTCCTCGTCCGTCACATCCAGTTTCCGCACGTCGATGCCCGACGGCAGGCCGCCCTCCGGCTCGACCGCATCGGTGGCGATCACGCGCGCACCCGCGGCGGCGAGCAGCAGGGCCTCGGCGAGACCTTGGCCTCGCGCCGCGCCGGTGACGACGACGGTCGAGCCGGCGAGACCGCCGGCGGGGTCCGGGGTGGAGGTCATGGCGCGACCTGGTCCGCCTGCGCCCGCTCGCGCCGGCGTGAGCGCTGCCGCGCGGGCGGGAGGTCGGGCGCCGCGACCGCTGCGCCGACCGGGCCGACCAGCTCGCCGATTCCCTCGACGACCATGCGGACCGTGTCGCCCTCGGCCAGCGGCGGCGGGCTGAGCTCCCCGCGGCGGCCCCACAACTCGGCGAGGCAGCCGCCGTTGCCGGTCGTCCCCGAGCCGAGCACATCGCCGGGGACGACACGGGAGTTGCGGGAGGCGTAGGCGACGAGCTCCGGGAAGGGCCAGCCCATGTTGGAGACCAGGTCGTGCCCGATGAGCTCGTCGTTCACGAAGACCTCGGCGCGGATCGCGAGGAAGCCGTCGCCGTCGAGGAACGGCTCGAACTCGTCGGCGGTGACGATCCACGGGCCGAGGCTCATCCCGAAGTCCTTGCCCTTCGCCGGCCCCAGGCGCACCTTCATCTCCCGCGACTGCAGGTCGCGCGCGGACCAGTCGTTCATGATCGTGTAGCCGAAGATCGCCGCGCGGGCCTCCTCCGGAGTCAGGTTCGCCTCCCGCGAGCCGTGAGTGCCGCCGACGACGGCCGCCACCTCAAGCTCGAAGTCGACCCGTTGGGTGACCGGGGGCCGCACGGGCTCGCCGGGGCCGAGGACCGTGTGCGGGTTGGTGAAGTAGAAGGTGGGCGCCTGGTACCACTCGGGCACCACCTCGCTCTTGCCGTCGACGGAGGCGCTGACGCCCTCGACGTGCTCCTCGAACGCCACGAAGTCCCGGATGGATGCGGGCACCAGCGGCGCGAGCAGACGCACGTCCCGGAGGGGGCGGCCGTCCGCGTCCGCGACCTGGGCGTGCAGCCGTTGGGCCTCCGCGAGACCGCGTGCCAGCACCTCGGCGACGGTGAGGCCATCCGGGAACCGCACGACCGCGTCGCCGACGACGAAGCCCTCGCCGACGGCGCCGGTCGTGTCGCTCCAGCGCGCGATCCTCATGCCGGCTCCGCCATCCGGTGCGCGATCCCGAACATCAGCCCGGGCGCATCCGCGTCCGGGTCGTGGTCGATCTGCCACTGGCCGAGCTGCACCGAGGCCTCGACGACCGCCTGGGCGCGTGGCACCCGGCGGGCGTGGAATGCATCCCACAGGGCGTCGTCGAGCGCGTCGGCCGAGACCAGCAGTTCGGTCAGCACGACGGCGTCCTCGAGCGCCTGAGCGGCGCCCTGCGCGATCGTGGGTGGACAGCTGTGCGCCGCGTCGCCGATGACCACGGCGCGGCCGCGATTCCACGGAGCGGGGACGATGTGGTGCGTGAACCAGGTGTAGTTGACGTGCGCCCCACGCTCCAGGTCGGCGCGGATGTCGTTCCACGGACCGCCGTAGGCCGCCGACTCCTCGATCATGATCGCCGTGGCCTGCTCGTCCGTCAGGCCCTGGCGGTCCTGCGCCGCCTCCACGAGGAACGCGTACATGGTGTCCTCGCCGGTGGGGGTGTAGCCGGCGATGTAGACCGGGCCGCCGTAGTAGAGCTCACTGCGCTCCACCGACGCGGGCCGCGAGACGAAGGCGCGCCAGATGCCCATGCCCGTCCGCTGCGGCTCGGTCTCGATGCCGATCAGCCGGCGCACGCCCGAGTTGAGCCCGTCGGCGCCGATGAGCAGGTCGTAGGCCCCTGCCGGCCGTCCGCCGACCTCGACGGCGACCCCGTCTGGTCCGTCGGAGACCGCGGTCACCGGGGTGCCGAAGGTGACGGTCGCGCCCGCGGCCTCGGCGTGACGGAGCAGGATGCGGGCGAGATCCGGCCGGTACATCCCGCCGGTCGCCGGGAAGTCCGGGCCGCCCGTCTTCACATCCGGCAGCTCGGCGACGACCGGCGCATCCGGACCCGGCGCGCGGAGGGTGAGCCCTTCGAAGAAGTAGCCCGCGGACTGCACGTCCTCCCAGACGCCCAGCGCGTCGAACGCCCGCAGGGCGTTGCCCTGGAGGGTGATGCCCGATCCCAGGGCGCTGAGCTCCGGCTTCGCGTCGAACACGTCGACGTCGACGCCCGCCTTGGCGAGCTGGATGGCGGCGGCCAGACCGGCGACGCCGGCCCCGGCGATGGCGACCTTGGTGACAGCGGTCACGTCAAGAACCTCTCTGTTCTCTCTTCAGCGGCCCCGCATGGGGCGACTACAGCACTGCGATGGGGTTGACCGGCGATCCGACCGCTCCCGTGATCGGCAGCGGCGGCGCCGAGAGGAGGAAATCGTATCTCCCGAGCCGCGCGCACTCGGACGCCAGCTCCTCCAGGTCCCACATCTCGCCGATGGTGAGCCCGATGTTCGGGATGACGACCTGGTGCAGCGGCTGGAAGGCGGGCACGTCGAACTCGTTCGGACGCACCTCGAAGCCCCAGGTGTCCGTCGCGATCGCGGCGATCTCCGTGTCGTGCAGCCAGCCCGCCGTCGTGAGCGAGAGCCCCGGAGCCGGGCCTCCCGCGTACTCGCCCCAGCCGTCCCGCCGCACGCGGGCGAGTTGGCCGGTGCGCACCAGGACGATGTCTCCGGTGCGCACCGTGCTCGTCGCACCCTGAGCCTCGGCGCAGGAGCGGAGGTCGTCCGCCGTGATGGCGTAGCCGTCCTCCAGCTCTCCGGACTCGGGGCGCAGGTGCCGTCCGACGTCGAGCAGCACGCCGCGCGAGACGATCGCGGCGGCCGCGTTCTCGATGCCGGTCACCAAGTCGCCGTCGCTGGTCACGACGTCGCCCGCGCGCCGGCCGTTCCAGGCGAAGCCATGGTCGAAGATATGGCCGAGCCCGTCCCACTGGGTGGAGCACTGCAGCGGCATGGCGATGACGTCGTCGGCGCCGCCCAGTCCGTGCGGGAAGCCCTGGCTGCCGCGCTCGGCGTCCGTCCCGGTGTCGAGCATCGTGTGCACCGGGTTGGTGCGCCGGCGCCATCCCTTCTGCGGGCCGTTCATGTCGAACGACTGCGAGAGCGAGACCGCGATGCCTTCGCGGACCAGCCCGGCCGCACGTGCCCGCACGTCGGCGCCGATGAAGTTGAGCGTGCCCAGCACGTCGTCCTCGCCCCAGCGGCCCCAGTTGCGGTAGGCGTCGGCGCGCGCGGCGATCTCGGCCTCCGGGTCGTTCCGGTCCAGGTCGCCAGGGCTCGCGCTCGGCGCGGCCACGGCGGTCAGCCCCGGCCCTGGACGGCGTACGGGTTCAGCAGCGCGTCCTTGATCTCGTCCGGGACGCCCTCCTCCGTCGCGCTCGGGCCGTCGGCCGCGGGGAACGACTCCGTCATCGACATCGGCATGGCGCCGTTGCGGTAGAAGTTGTTCGAGCCGAGCGACGGCTTCCAGGTGTTCGGCTGCCAGTCCGGCACGTAGTTGCGGTAGCCGCCGGTGTTGAGCTCGATCCGCAGCGTCGACGGCTCGCGGTAGTAGAGGAAGGTCTGCTCGCCGATGCCGTGGATGGAGGGGCCGTACTCGATCGGCACCCCGTTCTCCATCAGGGTGTCGGCAGCGATCAGCAGCTCCTCGTAGGTGTCGACCCAGAACGCGTAGTGGTTGACACGGCCGGCCCGGGTGGATCCGTCGAGGACGACTCCGAGGTCGTGCGACTTCTCGTTCGTGGTCAGGACCGAGAAGATCGAGACCGGCGCCTCGTCGAGCACGGTGCGGGCCATGATCCGGAAGCCGAGTACGTCGTTGTACCAGGCCGCGAACCCGTCGACGTCGCTGGTCGCGATCGTGACGTGGTCGAGCTGACGCGGAGCGCCCGCGACCTTGCTGCGCTTCTCCGGGCGGTCCGGGTAGATCGAGGCGACGTGGCCGGGCGCCTGGTGGCGCGTCACATCCCAGTGCAGGGTCATGGAGTGACCCCACGGACCCGTGAACCGGAACGCGCGGCCGATGGTGTGCACGTCATCCAGCCACTCGCCCTCGATACCGGCGGCCTGGACGCGCGACGCGGCCTCCTCCAGCGCCTCGGGGCTCGTGGTGCGCCACGCCATGGTCACGAGCGTCGGCTCGGGGCCGGGCGAGACGACGACCGAGTAGGCGTAGTAGTCGCCCCAGCAGCGCAGGTACACGGAGCCGTCGATGCGGTCGACGACGGTCAGTCCGACCTGTTCCTCGTAGAACTTCACGGACGCCTCGACATCGGGGGACGTGATCTCCACATACGACAGGTGGGAGAGAAGCTTGATCATCCTTGATCCTTTCCAGACGGGCGGAGGTGGGTGCCCGGTATCAACTCTCGGGGGCGCGCTTTCATCGGGGAACCGCATATCGGCTATGCGGCGAATCGATGAGACTGATTTCCAAGGTGCGTATCGGCCGGACTTCAGTCTTAGTGCGACCCAAGGAGGCCGCGAGGGCGACGGAAGCACCCGATCTTGTGTCAGAATCGAGCATGGCCAGGGAATCCGCACTCCGATTCGGCGCGCAGACCGACGAGGTGATGAGCCTGCTCCGCGTCGTCAACCTCGTGCGCACAGGGGAGGCCGACACGCGCCCCGAGATCGGGCGCCTCACCGGCCTCGGCCGCGGCGTCGTGACGCAGCGCGTGGATGCGGCGATCGAGATGGGCTTCCTCGAGGACGGCGAGTACGGGCCGTCCTCCGGAGGCCGCGCGCCGCGGACGCTGCGCTTCCGCGCCGATCAGGGGCACATCGTGGTCTGCGCGCTCGGCGCCCTCCACATCCGCGTCGGGCTCTCGGACCTCGCGGGGAACGTGTCGGCCGAGGCGCACCGCCCCTGGGACATCGGCCGCGGTCCGACGGAGACGATCGAAACCGCCCTCGGGATGCTCGACGAGCTGCTGGCGCAGAGCGAGAGCCGTCCCGTGTGGGCGGTGGCCGTCGGCGTCCCCGGCCCCGTCGACTTCGAGACCGGTTCCCCCGTGGCGCCGCCCATCATGCCCGGCTGGAACGGCTTCGACGTGCGGCGCCGCTTCGAGCAGCGCTTCGACGCACCGGTCTGGGTCGACAACGACGTGAACCTCCTCGCGCTGACCGAGCGCAGCCACCGCCGCGACGACAACGTCGACCTCATCTACTGCAAGGTGGGCAGCGGAATCGGAGCCGGCCTCGTCTCGCACGGCCGCATCCACCGGGGTGCGAACGGCGCGGCCGGCGACATCGGCCACGTCCGCGTTCGGGACTCCACCGCCCAGTGCCGGTGCGGCAAGATCGGCTGCCTGGAGGCCGAGGCCTCCGGCTGGGCGATCGTACGCGACGCGGAGCAGGCGATCGCCGACGGTCAGGGCGGCATCCTCGCCGGCCTGACCGAGCGCGGCGAGCCGATCTCCCCGGCGAACATCGCGCTCGCGGCGATGGACGGCGACGCCCTGGCGATCTCGCTGGTCCAGCGGTCCGCGCGGCTCATCGGGGAATCCATCGCGGCACTCGTCAACATGTTCAACCCCAGCGTGATCGTCGTCGGTGGCGCGGTGTCCTCGGCCGGCGAGATCTTCCTGGCCGAGGTCCGGCAGCGCGTCTACGAGCTCTCCCTGCCGCTGGCCACGCGCGACCTGTCGATCGTGCGCTCCATCGGCGACGAGAAGGAGCCGCTGCGCGGAGGCGCCGAGCTCGCCATCGAGGAGCTGTTCGACGTGACCTTCCCGCGCTGGTTCGCCGACGGCCGCCCGACGGTCGAGGGCGTCAAGGCGGCCGCCTGAGGATGGCCCTGCCGATCCTGCGGGACGACGCGCTGACGGCCGACGCCGCCGGCTTCGTCCTGCGGGTGAGCCTGCCGTGGATCCGGTCGCTGCCGCTCTCCAGCGTCTCCGACGTCCGCGTCCGCATCGACGGCGACGAGTGCGCGGTCGAGGTGCCCGACGGTGACGGCTGGTGGTTCGTCCAGGACCGCATCGCGCTCCGCGGATCCCGGCCGCTGCGGGTCGGCTCGCACCACGTCGCCGTGTCGTTCCGGCTCCTCATCCCGTACCTCCCGGGAGGCCCGGACGCGCCGCTCGTGCTCGACTTTCGCGACGAACGCCAGGTGGAGGCGACCGCCGGTACTCCGTGGACGCTCGCCGCGAGCGCGTTCAACTGGACGCCCGACGTCCTCCGGGCCGAACGGCCCGCCACCGATATCGCGGTCGGGATCGTCGCCTCCGGAATCGCACCCGTCGTCGAGCTGGAGCCGGGCCAGCTCTGGCGCTCGTACCCGGCGACCTCCGCCGCGGAGGCCGTCGCGCTGCGCGACCGGATCGCGGCCGCGGGCGGCCGGGTCGGGATCGTCGGCGCCAGTCTCGACGACTGGCTGGGTCCCGCACGCCGACGCCATGACGACGAGCGCTACGACTTCCTGCTCCCCCAGCTGCGGACCGCCCACGACCTCGGCGCCGAGGGAGTGCGCCTGCCGATCGGGCAGGCGGGGCCGGCGCTGCTGCGTCGCCTGCAGCCGGCGCTGCACGAGCTCGGGCTGACGCTGTACGAAGAGGTGCAGGGGCAGCAGGCCCCGGATGCGCCGCACGTCGCCCACGCGATCGACGACATCGCGGCGTTGGACGACCCGCGCATCCGCGTGCTGGTCGACACCAGCATGTTCATGCCCGCGCTCCCGGTCACCTACCTCGCGGCGCTCGCGCCGAGCATCCCCCGTCCGCTGCTGGAGCGGCTGACGGACGCCTGGCTGGAGCCGGAGACGCGGGACGCGGTCGTGTCGCACCTGCGCTCGGGCGCCGTGCCGCCGAGCTCGATGGCGCTGTACATGGACCTGCTCGTCCGGTTCGGGCGCTCCCCGGTGGGAGTCGTTCGCGAGATCCTGCCGCTGGTCGGCGGATTCCACCTCAAATTCTGGGACCTCGACGACGCCGACGACCGCGTCCCGCAGCCGCTACGCGACCTCGGCGCGCTGCTGCGCGAGGCCGCCCCCGGCTTCGACGGCATGCTGTGCAGCGAGTGGGGCGGCCACGAATGGCTCGAGGCCGACCCCGCGGAGCAGACCCGCGCGCACCTGGCGCTCGCGCGCGCGGCCCTCGGCGCCGGAGATCGGTCCGAGTAGCGAACGCCGACGCTCCGTAGGACACGGCGTAACGGAGGAGGTTCGGGCGCGACACTCCGTGAAAACTGCGGAAGGGAGGAAGCTGCGGCGACGAGGCGCCGAAACTTCCTCCCTTCTGTGTGCTCCGGGCTCACCCCTCCCCGTTGTAGTACGGCCACGGCAGGAAGCGGCGCTCGCCCCGACGGTCGGGACCGTTCAGCGTGACCTCGCCCGTGGCGGCCCACTCCACGCCGCGGGGGAACATCCGGATGAACTCGATCCGGCGGAACGTGTCGATGTCGTGCCCGATCGTGATGGTGAAGGAGCGGCCGGCGCCGTACTCGTTGATCCAGGCGATCGGCTGGTCGGTGTTCATGCCCGGGAGGGCCGCGATGCCCTCTTCGGGTATGGCCACCGGGTAGTGCGACATCGGCCAGACGGGCGCCTTCTCGTAGGACTCCAGGTCGTCGTAGGTCGTGAGCAGCACCTGGGCGCCGTCGAGGATCTCCACACCGGTGAGGATGTCGTCGCCCGTGACCGTCCAGCGCGCGTTGATGCCCTCCGTGATCGGGTGCCGCGGCTCGACCGTGTCGAGCTGCGCCTCGCCCCACGGCCGGGGACGCAAACCCCCGGCGACCGTCATCCGGGAGCCGCGGAGCACGTTGTACTCGTCGGGGTAGCCCCAGTCGGGCTCCTGCGCGGCCGATCCGTGGAACCAGACGATGCCCTTGCCGTCGTCGCGGACGAACTTCAGCAGTGCGGCGTCGGTCTCGGCGCCGAACCCGACCGCCTTGTCGAAGTAGCCGTCGCGTCCCTCGAAGACGACGATCACGACGTCGTACTTGTCGATGATCCCGGCGCCGAGCCCGCGCGGGTCCTCGATGACGCGCACGCGGAAGCGTCCGGTGTCCTCCAGCAGCGTGGTGAGCCACTGGTTGTGGAGGCGGAAGCTGCGGTGCTCGTTGTCGTGCTCCCGGGTCATGTGCCCGGAGAGGATGAGGACGTCCAGGGTGTCTGCCATCATTCTGCTTTCGTCGAGAAGGCCGCATCGAAGGCGGCGTCCGGCGGGGTGATCGCGTTCAGCTCGCGGACGAAGTCGATGGCCTCGGGTGCTCCCTGCAGGCGGGCCATGCCGGCGTCCTCCCACTCCACGCTCGTCGGCCCGCTGTAGCCGATGAAGTTGAGGGCGCGGAAGATCGGCTCCCACGGCACCTCGCCGTGCGCAGTGGAGACGAAGGTCCAGCCGCGCCGCGGGTTGGCCCACGGCAGGTGGGATCCGAGCACGCCGTTGCGCCCGTCCAGGTTGGTGATCGACTCCTTCACGTGCACGTGGAAGATGTGGTCGGCGAAGTCGAGCACGAACGCCACCGGGTCCAGCTGCTGCCACATGAAGTGCGACGGGTCGAAGTTGATGCCGAAGCTCTCCCGATGGCCGATGGCCTCCAGCGTGGCCTTGGCGGTCCAGTAGTCGTAGGCGATCTCCGAGGGATGCACCTCCAGCGCGAACCGGACGCCGACCTCCTCGAACACGTCGAGGATCGGGTGGAACCGGTCGGCGAAGTCGCGGTAGCCGGCGGCGATCCACTCGTCGGAGGCCGGCGGGAACATCGCCACCGCCTTCCAGATCGACGACCCGGTGAAGCCCGTGACCGTCTTCACCCCGAGCGCGGCGGCCATCCGGGCGGTGAGCTTGAGCTCTTCCGCAGCCCGCTGCCGCACGCCCTCCGGGTCGCCGTCGCCCCACACCCGTTCGTTCAGGATGTCATGGTGGCGCTGGTCGATGGGGTCGTCGCAGACGGCTTGACCGGCGAGGTGGTTGGAGATGGTCCACACCTGCAGGCCGTTGCGCTCCAGGATGTCCTTGCGCGACTGGACGTAGTCGGCGTCGTCCCAGCGGGACACGTCGAGGTGGTCGCCCCAGCAGGCGATCTCGAGACCGTCGTAGCCCCATTCGCCGGCGAGGCGGGCGACCTCCTCGAACGGCAGATCGGCCCACTGGCCGGTGAACAGAGTGATCGGACGCGGCATTCTTGTTCTCCTCTTTCAGACGGCGACCGCGGCGTCCGCAGCGACGCGGACCCACGACGACTGGTTCTCCGAGCTGGCCTCGACGGCCGCCAGCACGCGCTGTACGCTCAGCCCTTCGGCGAACGTGGGGTGGGGGTCGGTCCCCTCGGTGATCGCTCCCACGAAGTCCACGACCTGGTGCACGAAGCCGTGCTCATAGCCCAGCATGTGCCCGGCCGGCCACCAGCCGGCGACGTAGGGGTGCACGGGCTCGGTCACCAGGATGGTCGTGAAGCCCTGGAGCTCGGCGCGGTCGGTGCGGTCGTAGTACTTCAGGACGTTGAGGTCCTCCAGGTCGAACCGCAGCGCGCCCAGGGTCCCGGAGACCTCGATGGACAGCGCGTTCTTCCGGCCGGTCGCGAAGCGGGTGGCCTCGAACGACACCAGGGCGCCGTCGGTCAGCCGGCCGGTGAAGATCGCGAGGTCGTCGACGGTCACCTCGCCGTATCCCTCGCCCGCCTCCCCGGCGAGACCCGACCCGGACGCCTGCAGCGGCCGCTGCGTGACGATGGTGTCGAGGATGCCGGACACGGCCTCCACGCTCTGGCCCGTCACGAACTGCGTCATGTCCACGATGTGCGCGCCGATGTCGCCCAGGGCGCCGGAACCCGCGTGCTCCTTCTGCAGGCGCCAGGCGAGCGGCATCTCCGGGTCGACCAGCCAATCCTGGCGGTACGCCGCACGGACCTGCTGGACGCGCCCGATCCGTCCCTCGGCGACCAGGTCGCGGAGGAGCGTGACCGCGGGCACGCGCCGGTAGGTGAAGCCGACCATCGCGTGGACGCCTCGCTCGGCCGCCCGGGCGGCGGCCGCGGCCATCGCCTCCGCCTCCTCGACGGTGTTGGCGAGGGGCTTCTCGCACAGGACGTGCTTGCCGGCCTCCAGCGCCGCGATCGCGATCTCGGCGTGCGAGTCGCCGGGCGTCACGATGTCGACGAGGTCGATGTCGTCGCGCGCGATCACCTCGCGCCAGTCCGTCGCGTGCTCCGACCAGCCCCACTTCTCGGCGGCGCGGGCCACCGCCTCCTCGTTGCGGCCGACGACCACCGCCAGCTCCACCGCGTCCGGGAGGTCGAACATCCGCGGCGCCTGCCGCCACCCGACCGAGTGCGCGGAGCCCATGAACCCGTAGCCGATCATGGCCACCCGAAGCGTCATGCGAGCACCAGCTCCCGCTCCACGGGGACGCGGTTCGTCACGTACCGGCCGGGGCCGCCGTCGACGCCGGGCATGATCTGCATGTAGAGCAGGCGCATGGTCAGCACCACCTCGACGGTGACCTTCTCCCCCGCCTCGGGCGCACGCCCCAGCGAGATGAGCACGTCCGGGCGGTCGGCCACGAACCACAGGGTCTCGGACTGCTCTGGCAGCTCCTCGACGCGGTAGCTGCGCCCGGCCAGCACGAAGCGCAGGTCCTCGCGCGGGACCGGCTCGCCGTTCACCGTCGCGGCGACATCGTCGACCGCCGACAGCCAGAGGCTCCGGTACCACGGCAGTTGGACCGAGACGGCGATGCCGTCCTCCGTACGACGGACGTCCGTGTCGGAGAAGAGGGAGTTGTGGGTCGCCATGGTGCTCTCCTACTCGTACGTGTCGACGAAGTGGTCGTACGGCGCGGGAGGCGCCGGCTCGAGCTTCTGAACGGTCGCCGGGCTGTACGGGTGGTTCTCGCTGGGCACGGGCTCGTCGGCCGGCGGCATGAACACGGGCTTGCCGTCGTCACCGAAGTACATGAGGTCGAGGTCGAAGGCGCCTTGGTTCTTCAGGCCGAAGCTGATCCAGTTCTCCTCGAACGGCGCCCGCGCCAGCTCGTAGCAGCGGAATTTCCAGAACTTCCACTCGCCGTCCTGCTTGAGGAAGTCGACCGCGTACTTGCACCACACCCAGTGCGCCCAGACCTTCTTGCCGAGCACCTCCTTCGGCGAGTACATGTCCGGGAACTCCTCGGCGACCGCAGGGTCGGTGAGACCCGACTCGGTGCCGGCCATGATCCACACGCCCTTCGCGGTCTCGCCGTCGCTGGCGACCTCGATCACCGGTGTGGTCGTCGTGTGCAGGATGAGCTTGCCGACCGGCGACGGACGGTCGCGGTGGTACCGCGTGACGCTCTCCCACGTCGTGTACTGCCCGGCGTTGGTGTAGCGGGCGCGGATGCCCTCCGTGCCCTCCTTGACCCAGAGCGGGATGATCTGCTCGTCCTGGAACGCGTTGTGCAGGAACATGTAGCGGTTGAACAGGTTCTCGATGTCTCCGCGGTCGACGGCGCGCCGCGCGAGGCGCAGAGCGGCAGCGACCTCTTCACGCGCCTTCGCGAGCTCGGCGACGAGCTCCGAGACGGAGGCCTCGGTGTGGGTGTCCGACATGGTGTTCTCCTTCGTGGTTCAGGCCGGGACGCCGGCGACGGCGTCTTCGATGGTGCGCCGCATGAGCGCGTGCTGCTTCTTGACGAGGTCGATCGGGTCGGCCTCCCCCAGGTCCTGGAAGGCGTGACCCTCCCACTCGCTGGAGAGGTACCCCTGGTAGCCGCCCTGGACGAACTGGCGGACGATGCGCGGGAGGTCCATGGCGGGCTCCTGCCCATTCGCATCGAGCCAAAAGAACTTGGCGTGCACGTGGAAGATCTGGGGCATGATGTCCAGCCACTCCTCCGGCGGCACCAGGCCGTGCATGTTGAACGCCAGCCGGGTGAAGGGTCCGAAGCCGACCGGGTCGACGCCCTCGCCCGTGAGGTAGTCCTCGAACTTCTGGTTGCGCACGTGCATCGGCGTGGGCTCGTGCCAGATCTCGTCCATCACGGTGAAGTGCTTCGGGTCCATGCCCATCTTCTCCAGCTGCGAGAGCAGCGTCGGCGAGAGGCTGTGCATGGTCGAGGAGAAGTCCGCCGTGAACCCGAGCCGGTCGCTGCCGAGCTCGTCGTACAGCTCGCGGATGCCGAGCACCTTCGGGTCGTTCGGCCCCTGCGGCGCGTGGATCTCGTATCCCAGCCGCTGGTCGTACTCCTCGGCGAGCGGCAGGAGGCTGCGCAGCAGTTCGCGACCGGCCGAGCGGATGACGACGCGCTTGAATCCCAGGGTGTGCGCGGTCTTCAGCTGCCGGGCGAGGAAGTCGTGCTCCTCGTCCGGGGTCATGTCGCGGTCCTTGCGCCGGCCCATGTCGAGGTTCGTGCCGATGGCGCTCGGCTCCAGCTCGTACTTCTCCAGCGAGTCGAACCAGAGCTTCACGAACTCGTCGTCGACATCCGGGTAGGTGCGCAGCAGCTGGGCGATGTTGAACTCCACCCCCGGCCCGATGCCGTTCTCGGCGACGGCGGCGATCAGCGTCTGCGGTGTGTAGACACCCGCGGCGAACTCGCTCGTCATCGAGTAGAGGGTGGTGCCGAGCTCGATCCCGGTGCCTGCGATCCCGCCGTTCACCATGTCGGTACTTCCTTCCGCGCGGTTTCGACGATCGGTGCGAGGACGTTCTGCACATACCAGCCACTCACCATCGCGCTCTCGGCCGGGTGAGGACTCTGGTCGGACTCCACGACGATCCAGCCGGTGTAACCCACTCGGGCCAGCGTGCGGACGAACGACTCGAAGTCGACCAGCCCGCCCTCGTCGGTCGGCTCGAAGAACCAGCGCTCGATGCGCCGGCTTCCGCCCTCCGTGCGCACGAACTGCTCGGCGTGCGGGGTCAGGGCCTCGGCCTCGTCGACGACGTCGTACGCGTTCTTCAACTGGATGTGGCGGACCCTGTCGGCGTGGCGTTCGAGCACCGCGACGGGGTCGAGCCCGGACACGGCGAATTCGGCCGTGTCGATGGCGAGCCCGACGAGCGCGGGGTCGGTGGCGTCGAGCAGCCGGGCGAGGCCGTCGTCGAGGCGGAGCGCCGAGAGGAAGTCGAAATGCAGGGCCAGGGAGACTCCGAAAGGCGCGATGGCCGCGCCGACGGCGTTCCACAGCGCCGCGAGCGTCGCGATCCTGCCGTCGTCGAGGGCGCCGGTCTGCCAGGCCGATCCGCAGGGGCGGACGACCAGCACGGCGCCGCCGAGAGCCTCCAGGGCCTCCGCGAACCAGATCGCGGTGGCCGTGATCCTGGGCGCGGCGTCGGGATCGAGCGGATCGGGCCCGCGGCCCATCTCCACGTCGAAGCCGATGAACGGGTCGTAGACGTAGCTGGAGACGGCGTCGAGCGCGCAGTCGGCGAGCACCTGACGGAACCCCTCGAGCGATCCGTAGAGGTTGGCGATCTGCTCGGGCGAGCCGAGCGGCTCCCACGGTCCGAAGCTCTCCGCCGTAAGCTCCACGCCGGAGAACCCGCTGATCGAGATCGTCTTGAACGCGCGCTCGTGGTCGCGCTTGCGCACGAACGCGTCGATGTTCGTATCCCACTGGTTGAGGGCGTACCCCCATCGGATGCCGCTCATGCCGTCTTCTCCAGGTAGATGCGATCGAGGACGTTCTTGGCGTACCAGCGCGCGACCGCGGTGCTCTCCGAGTAGTCGCCGCCGAGCTTGTCGGCCTTGTCGTGCTCGACGCTGATCCACCCGGTGTAGCCGTGGTCGCGCACCGAGCGCATCATCGACTCGAAGTCGACCAGGCCCTCCGCGGTGCCCATCTCGTAGAACCACTTCTCGGTCGTGACGGCCGAGAGCTCGGCGTCCGGCCACAGGCGGTAGTCCTCGTTCACGTCCTTTGTGCGGGTGTCCTTGAAGTGGAAGCCCGTGACGCGCTCGTGGTGTGCCTCGTAGACGGCCACCGGGTCGACGTCGGCGATGCAGTGCTGGGCGGTGTCGACGAAGAACTTCACGTACTGGGGGTCTGCGTAGCCGTAGAACGTGTCGATCTGGGCGCGGGTGCGGATGCCGCCGTAGAACTCGTGGTGGCAGGTCAGGTTGACGCCGTACTGCTGCGTGAGCTCTCCGACCTTCCCCCAGATGTCGGCCGCGTGCTTGAGGCCGTCGTCGGTCACGCCCTGCTCGTCGAAGAATCGCGAACCGGGCATGACGATGATGTTGTCGAGCTGGATGCCAGACCACATGTCGAGGGTGCGCTTGAAGTCCTCGATGATGTTGTCATGCGTCGCGGGCACCTCGGGGGCGTAGCGCTCCGGGTCGTAGTAGACGCCGTGGAAGGTGTTGACGATCCGCTCGAGCCCCTGCTCCTGCACGAACTCCTGGTAGTTCGCCACCGAGCCGTACTGCTCCAGGATCTGCCAGATCCGGAAGTCGAACGTGTCGATCGCATCGAAGCCGACCGCCCTCACCTGGCGGAGGAAGCGGGTCATCGTCTGGCGGGAGTGCCACTGGTCGTACGGACCGCGGGGGCCGTTCGCACGCCAGTGGTCCATGTAGCTCCATTTGATCGGAGCGTCCGCGCTCATCGGTTCACCCCTTCAGTGCTCGGGAGCCACTGGCCCAGCTGGAGGCGCGCCTCGGCCGCGTCGGTGACCATGCGGCTCCCGGCGTCCTGCGCCGCCGACCGCTGCACGGCCTGCTCGTCGCGGATGATCTCGAAGGGCGAGTCCCAGTAGTTCCAGTGCCAGCCTTCGTACTCGCTGGAGATGGCGCCGTTGTAGCCGTTCCGCACGAGCAGCGCGATGAGGTCGCGCACCGGCACCGAGGGCTCCTCGTGGTTCTCGTCGATGCCGAAGAACTTGCCGTGGACGTGCTTGATCCACGGCATGATCTCCAGCCAGTCGTCGACGCGCGCCGGGCCGAACAGGCCGGTGCCGTTGATGCCGAAGTCGATGCCGAGGTCCGGCCGGCCGTTCTGCGCGGCGAGCGCGATGAAGCGCCCGAAGCGCTGGCCGTGGTCGGCCTGGTCGGCGGGCGGACCGGCCTCGTAGAACTCGTTCCAGAGGTCGACGACCTGGGCGAGCAGCTCGTCGCTCGCGCCGCGGCGGCGGTAGGCCTCCAGCAGCGACGGCGCGAAGCCGACCGTGGTCGCGCCCCAGTCGGCGGTGAAGCCGAGGAACGGCGATCCCACCTCCTCGTAGCGGTCGCGCAGCGCGAGGATGCGCGGGTGCGACGCGTACTGGTCGGCGTGCACCTCGAGGGCGAGCGTCACGCCGTACTGCTCTGCGATCGGCGCGAGGGCCGCCATCGAGTCGGGCGTGATCGAGATCTGGACGCGGGCGATCGGGAAGCCCAGCTTCGCGGCCGCCTCGATCTGGCGGCGCATGTACTCGATCAGCTCGTCCTGGTTCAGCATCCGGTCGCGGTGGATGCCGATGTCGGCGTTGATCGCGAGCGACGTCTGCACCAGGTCGAGCTCGGCGACGAGGTCGCGGAACCAGCCGGCGAAGGCGTCGTCGACCGCCGGGAACCCGCGGAAGCTCGAGAAGCCGATGACCTCGAGTCCCGGGCCGTAGCCGTCGGCGGCGACCTTGCGGATGAGGCCTTCCAGGTCGTACTCGCGGCCGTGGAACGCCCGGGTGAAGCTGTAGAGGGTCACGCCCTGGATCGGGGATCCGAGGCCGGAGGTCGTCGGGCTCATGCCGTCACCGCCTTCATGTTCTTGGTGTCGTGCTCCTCGATGTGGAGCACTTCGTCGTCGCCGATGACGATGTACGGGATGAACACGGTCAGGTCGACCGCCACCTCGTGCTCGCTTTCGTCGGCCGCGACCGGGATATCCCCCGAGAGCACGGCCGAGTCGAGCGGGAACCACCACTCCTCGGTGTCGTCCTTCATGTCGTCGAAGGTGCGCTCGCGGCCGTTGAGCTCCCAGCGGAGCGTTTCGACCGGAGCGGGCACGCCGTCCACGGACAGCGTCGCGCCTGCGATGCAGGACGCCGGGAGCGCGCGGTACCAGGGGATGCGCACCTCGACGGCGGCACGGGTGCCCGTCGTGGTGAGCGTTCCCTGCTCGATGATGCGGTCGGGGATCAAAAGTCCTCCTTGACTTCTTCCTTGTTTCTACACACTAATGTCGATTTGTTACTAAAGACAAGAAGCGATTCGGCGAGCGCCCCTGACCGCCAACGCCACGGAGGTGAGCGTTGGGTTGCAGGCCGTCGGCGTCGGGATGACGCCGTTGCCGGCGACGAACACCCCGGGAGCGCCCCACACCTCGCTGTCCGGGCTGCAGACGCTGCGGCCGTCGTCCGTCTCGCCCATCCGCGTGCTGCCCTGGTAGTGCAGGGATGCGCCGAGCGGCAGGGTGAACGGACGATCGCCGAGCGGGTCCCCGACCGCCTCGGCGAGCGCGGTGATCTGCGCCCGCGCACGCTCGAGGGCCTCGCGGTCGCGGTCGGTCAGCGTGTAGTGGATGCGCAGGGCCGGCATCCCGTACCAGTCGAGCTCGTCGTCGCGGAACTCCACGCGGTCGTCCCACTGCAGGTCCTTCGCGCAGAACAGCCCGAGGCCGACGATCGACCCCGGCACCACCGGGTCGTCCTCCGCCAGGGGGATGGGCGACGCATCCAGCTGCATGACCTGGCCGTGGAACGGCATCTCGTCGGTATACGGCACCCAGGTGACGCCGCTCCGCTCGCTGATCGCGCCGTCCACGATCTCGTCGAGGCCGTGCTCGCCGGCCGTCGTGCCGCCGGCGCCGCCCGCGGCGCTCTCGGCGTCGCGGATACGCGTGGCGTAGACGACCTGCGACTGATCGTTGAGCATCCGGCCGAGGGCGGCCGGCCGGATGCCGGAGGCGTAGAGCACCTGCGGCGTCCGGAGCGCGTCGGCCGCCACGACGACGAACCGCGCACGGACGATGCGGCTCTCTCCGCTGCGCCGGTCGCGCACCTCGACGCCGGCGGCCCGCCCGTCCTCGAGGAGCACGCGCGTGACCAGCGACTCGTCGTACAGCCCGAAGTGCGGATTGCTGCGCGTCACGTCGCCGAACACCACATCCGACCCGGACCAGACGAGCCGGCCGTCGTCGCGCCGGTGCACGGCGAGCGGCATGCGCTGCACGCGCCGCTCCTCCGGTCGGCCGTCGTCGACCGCAGCCGCCAGCCGCTCGCGGACGAGCGCGGTGAAAGGGGCGCCGTCGAAGGCGTCGGTCGTGACGTTCAGCAGCCGGCCGGCCTCGTCGAGGAGCTCGTCGAGGTCGGGCAGGAACGCGATGCGCTCGCTGTCTCCCGGGCGCGGGCAGGCTCCGGTCCAGTGCGCGCCCATCCCTCCGACGTTGCTGGAGAACGCGACGACGGGCATGCCGTCCTCGCCGGGCTCCTGGTAGCCCTCGTCGAGCAGGTACGTGCCCGGTCGCGCCCGGCGCTGACCGGCGGTGACCGCGCCCGGGGAGCTGACCGTGTCCGCTCCGGCTCCCGGACCTTCGGACCGCTCCTGCGCCTGACCGCGCGCCGCGGGGTCCTCGATGTTCTTGACATGCGCGCCGGGCGGATCCGACACCGTCGGCCCGACCTCGAACACGGCGATCGTCGCGTCCGGCGCCTCCTCGCTCAGGATGCGCGCATAGGTCGCGCCGGTCGGCCCGCTCCCGACGATGACGACATCGACCGCGTCCGGATAGCGGCTCATGCCGCTGCCGCCAGGTCGCGGATGAGCGCGACCGAAGCCGCGGACTCCTGAGTCGGGTAGTACTCGAGACCGATGGGTCCGTCGTATCCGGAGGCGCGGAGGATGCGCAGCCGTCCCGCCCAGTCGAGGTCGCCCGTGCCGGGCTCGCCGCGGCCGGGGGCGTCGGCGAGCTGCACGTAGGCGATCAGGTCGCCGGCGTTCTGGAGCTCGGCGGCCATGTCCTCCCCCTCGACGGCCGAGTGGTAGATGTCGTAGAGCACGCCGAAGAACGGCGAGTCGACGCCGCGCGCGACGTAGACGGCCTCGGACGTGCGATCGAGCAGCGAGCCGGGGTGGTCGACGCGGATGTTGACGGGCTCCAGCGCGAGCGTGACCCCGGAACCGTCGATCTGGGCGATAGCCTTCTGATAGATCTCGATCAGCTTGTCGAGCTGGACCTGCCGCTTCCACCCGCCGAAGCCCGTCCCGCTGCCGACGACGATGCGCGGGCAGCCGAGGTCCTGCGCGATCGCGACGCCCTCGTCGAGCTTGCGGAAGAACTCGGAGTGGTCCCACGGCGGGATCATGAACTGTGTGCGCGGCTCGGAGAGCTGGGCGGTGAGCGTCGTCCCCGTCTCCTCGAGCGCGGCCTTCAGCGCCGGGAGGTCCTTCGGCTTGGCGGGTGCGTCGACACCCGTCGGCCCCCACATCTCCACGGCGGTGAATCCCGCGGCGGCGGCGGCGCGGACTCGGTCCTGGTAGTCGCCCGCCTCCGTGAAGAGCAGTTCGATGTTGGGTGCGAGTTGGTACATGGCTTCTCCTGTTCAGAACATCGGATGGTCGTGGGCGGCGTGCGCCGGGACCTGCTGCAGCACGTCCCAGTGCTCGACGATCCGGCCGCCCTCGAATCGGTAGATGTCCGCGACCGCGGCGTCGGGGGCGCCGGGTCGCGAAGCCTTCACGTGGACCATCGCCAGGTCGCCGTCGACGAGGATCCGCTGGATCTCGAAGCGGGCGTCCGGGCTTCCGTCGAACTTCGGCGTCAGCATCGCCACGGCGGCCTCCGGCCCGTCGGCGATGGTCGGGTTGTGCTGCCGGTAGTCGTCCGCCACGAGGAAGGCGAACGCGTCCGAGACGCGCTTCTGCGTGTAGAAGAGGTCGCAGAAGCGCTCGAACGCCTGCCGCACGGACGGATCGGCGCCGCTCATCCCCGCTCCCTCCTCGTCGTCAGGGTCACCGGGCCGAGCAGCCCGCTCGGCTCCTGCTGCGCGAACGCGGAGAAGAAGTCCGGCTGCGCCTTCGCCAGCGTGTTGGTCACGTCGATCTGGAGGGTGTTGCGGGCGCGGACGACGCCGTCCGGGATGTCGAAGACGTAGGGAGGCGCGACCCGCGTGCCGAGGTCGACGTCGTTGAGCCGCACCGAGGCCAGCTCGAACACCTCCCCGAGGTCGAGCGCGTGACCGCCGTCCGCCTGCTCCGCCTCGAACTCGGCGGTGTAGCGCGCGGTGCCGCTGAAGCGCGGCAGGAGGTCCGGTTCGTTCAGGGGCCGGAGATCGTCGAGCACGCCCCAGTCGGAGTACCGGGAGTCCCCCGCCGTCGCCGTGGCGACCCTCCACTCCGGCGACAGCTCCACCTCTCCGACGGCCTGCGTGGCCGGTCGCACCGGGAGGCCCTCCCACAGCGCGGGATCGCCGACCACGAGCACGATCGCCTCGCCGGGCGCGAGGTCGACGTCGATCCGGGTCGTCCCTCCCGCCGCATGCGCCGGGACCGCCGTGAGGGTGGCGGTCACGGCGTCGTAGGCGACCACCCTGCCGGCGCGCGGCAGCGTCGCGGACGCGCGCACGGCATCCCGGACCGACTCGTTCACGAGCATGAGCACGTCGCCATCGCCGAGGTCGCGGCGGAGCACGCGCAGGTCCGGGGCGGCCCGGTCGAGCCGGACCGCCCGGTCGGTCATTCCCGCCACGGAGTCCACGAGCCGCTTCTGCGAGACGTGCCGGAAGCGGACGCGGAGCGCGGCAGCATCCACCGCCCCGTCCCGCGCCTCCACCTCGGGAACCGAGCCGACGAAGACGACCGGCACGCCCTCGTCGTCGAGACGCAGCAGCTCGGCCGCGACGGCGGCGGGCACGTAGGCGCTGCCCGGGACGATCAGCGCGTCGTAGGTCTCGGCTCCCAGGCTCAGCCGTGAGGCCTCGACCCGCGCCGAGGACAACGCGTCCGCGGGAACGATGTCGGCGTCCAGCTGCGCCTCCATCAGCAGCCGCAGCGGGCGCTCGGACGGCATCGCGTCGCCCAGCCACTCCGCCTCCCCGTGGTAGAGCACTGCGAAGGGGGCGACGTGGCTGCCCGCCTGCAGCAGGTGGCTCAGCCGGTTCGTGTAGTCGCTCAGCACCCGCTGGTGCGGGTACTGCGGGTTCGCGCCGTTCGCGTAGAAGTGCGGCGGGCAGTCCGGGTCGGGGAACGGCGCGGGCGAGAACGCGTGCGGCACGATGTGCGTGACCCCGCGCACCAGCAGGTGGTTGGTGAGCCAGGTGAACAGCCGCAGCCCGGCGTACCAGCCGTAGGCGCCGATGGTCTCGCACATCGCCCGCCCGTGGGTGCGCGGATCGAGATGCGCCGCCGACGACGCCAGCTTCGCGAGGCCGAAGTGGAAGAACTCCCCGTCCGCCGCCCCGGTCAGGTTGCCGAAGGGCCCCCGCGAGAAGCCCGGCACCACCTGGCCGCCGATGATGTCGATCCCCGGCATGTCCTGGCCGGCCATCGCCCGGAAGTAGTGTCCGGCGCCGGGTCCGAGCCGCGCGTGTGCGCCGTTGTCCTCGATGACATGGCCGATGTGCTCCACCCCGTGGGCGCGGCACCAGTCGCCGAGCCGCTGTCCGAAGTTCTCGGAGTACAGCCGGGACACCGTGTCCATGTAGGCGTAGCGGACCGGCCGCTCGCGGCCCGCGCCCGGAGCCCAGAGCAGCGGCAGCAGCAGCGCGGCGTCGCCGCCGAGCCGCTGGTTCAGGCGCGCGGCGACCTCGTCGTTCCACGGCAGCGGCACGGACTTGCCGAGCGCCGAGCGGAAGTCGAAGGTGTCGGGGTCGTTGTAGAGGCCTGGCTCGTCGCTGAAGAACCCGCCGATCGTCGTGCCGAACTCGTCGGCGTAGCGCTCGTGGATCCGCTTGTAGACGCCGTCCAGGAGGAGCTGGACGGAATCCCCGTTCAGGTAGTCGATGTGGTTCGCGTGCGGCTCGCTGCCGCCGGAGGCGCCGACGGACAGGAAGAAGAGGCGCCACCAGCCGTCCGGGACGTCCCAGTGCAGCATCCCGTCGACGATGCGGTCGGTGAGGTCGATCGGGTCGCCCACAAGCTGGTCGGAATCCTCGGCCCGGCGGAAGGCCACCACCCGCGTCAGCTCCCCCGGCTCCTGCGCGGCTTCCGGGCCCCAGAACTTCCGGCGCTCGACGATGAAGGATGCGCCGCGGGCCGGTCCGACCGCGTCCGTGTGCCGCTCGGTCAGGAACCGACGGCGCAGGGCCGCGGGAGCCGTCTCCACGGCGCCGCCTGCGTGTCCGGTGGGGAACGTGTCGTCGTCGAAGAACCACACCGTCATGCCGCGGCGGCGCGCGATCTCGAGCACCGCGTCCACGTCGCGCCACCAGCCGTCACCGAGGAAGTCGGGATGCGGCCGCGCCTCCAGGATCACGGCCCCGATCCCGGCGTCGCCGATGCGCTCCATCTCCTCGCGGACGGCCTCGACCGGGCCGCCCTTCTGCCAGAAGAGCGGCATGATCGCGTTGGGGACGCTGCCGGCGACCGCGTCGCGGAGCTGCGGGAGGGTCATGCTGCCACCTCGTCCAGCGCCCGGTACCGGAACCCCCGGAACGAGACCTCGCCGTCCCCCGAGGCGAACAGCGCGGGCCGCAGGCTCTTCAGGTCGTTGATCGTCGCCGAGTGGGCGCCGGAGGTGTCGTAGCGGACGCCGTGCCGCGTCCACTCGTCACCCGGCCGACGGTGCCAGCCGGTGACGATGTGATGGTCGTTCCTCAGACGGAACTCGATCGTCGTGCCCGGCTCCGCGGGCTCGCGCCAGTGCGTCCGGACTCCGCCGGCATAGCTCTGCATGGCCTCGCCGTCCCAGCCCATCCCGTAGAACAGGCGGTCGTCGAAGTACAGCAAGAGGCCGCCCGCCGAGCCGTCGCGCACCTCCAGCTCGACCTCGACCTCGTAGGCGCGGTCCATGGACCAGGTCGTCAGCGGTGAGGAGTCGGCCGGGCCGCGGCCTTTGCCCCGCAGGACGAGTCCGCCGTCGAGACCGGCGCGGCCGAGTTCGTCGCGTGCCGGGTTGTCGAAGACCCAGCGCTCGCCCCAGGCGGCAGTCGCGAAGTCGTCCGAGGGCGCGGGCACCGACACCGGCGACGCGCCGTCGACCGGTTTCCGGATCGGGGCGCCGAGGTCGCGGGAGGGCGCCTCGGGCCAGCCGTCCTCCGTCCACACGATCGGCTCGAGCAGGGCCTGCCGCCCCAGGGTGCGGTACCCGTTCTCGTAGCCGTGGGACACCATCCACCAGGAGTCGTCGCCGCGGTCGACGAGCGTCGCGTGGCCGCGGGACCACCAGGCCTCGTCCACCGACCAGGTGCGGGCGACGGGATTGTGCGGCGCGTTCTCCCACGGCCCGTGCACCGAGCGGGAGCGCGCGACGATCACCATGTGACCGGTCGCGGGACCGCCGGTGCCGCCGACCGCGCTCACCAGGTAGAACCAGTCGCCGCGGCGGAAGAGCTTCGGCCCCTCGAGCGCGTAGGCCTCGGTGATCCACTCGTCGGGGTAGCGCCAGCCGTCGTAGACCTGCTCGAGCGGGGTGACCGCGCGGAGGCCGTCCGGGCTCAGCCGGCAGCGCCGGACGCCGTTGACGAACAGGTAGCGCTCGCCGTCCTCGCCGACGATGTGACCGGGGTCGATCGCCCCGGAGATGCCGGTGAACACCGGTTCGCTCCACGGCCCCTCCGGGCTGTCCGCGTGGACCACCCACACCTCCGGCGCCGCGATCTCCTCGGACCAGGCGCTCGGGATGTACGGAAAGTAGATGAAGTAGCGCCCGTCGTGCTCAACCAGGTCCGGAGCGAAGACCGTGCTGTGCGGCTCCGCGAGCGCGCAGGTCACGAACGTCCAGTTGACGAGGTCCGGCGAGCGCCAGACCGTCAGCCCCGGGGACGCGTCGAACGACGAGTACGTCAGGTAGAAGGCGTCGCCGACGCGCAGCACCGACGGGTCCGGCCGGTCCCCGGGCAGGACGGGGTTGAGGAACGTCCCGTCCCCTCGATCGGGTCCGCGACGGCTGTCGGTTACCACGGTCAGCCCTTGAGCCCGCCCGCGTAGCCCTGGATGAACTTCTTCTGCGCGAAGGCGTAGAAGGCCAGGATCGGGATCATCGACACGATGACGACGGCGAAGATCAGGTTCCACTGGGAGACCAGCGACCCGACGTAGCTGTACATCACGACGGGCAGCGTCTGCCAGGCGGTCCCGTTCAGGAAGATCAGCGACGTGAAGAAGTCGTTCCAGACGATGAGCCCGGCGAGGATCGCGACCGTGCCGGTGGCCGGCGACATGAGCGGGAACACGACGCGCCGGAACACCTGGTACCGGTTGGCACCGTCGATGATCGCGGCCTCTTCGTACTCCGGCGTCAGGTTGCGGAAGAAGTTGGCGTAGAGGAACACCGACAGCGGCATCAGCATCCCGGTGTAGATGAGGATCATGCCCCAGGGGTTGCCGACGAGTCCCACCTCGCGCGCGCCGATGTAGAGCGGCAGGGTGCCGAGCTGGGTGGGCAGGATGATGGCCACGAGGAACAGATAGAAGGAGCGGCGGCTCCACTTGCTGGTCGAGCGGGCGATCCCGTAGGCGGCCACGCTGCCCAGACCCACCAACAGCAGGATGCTGCCTGCCGTGATGATCAGGCTGGAGGCCAGACCCGCCCAGATGTTCCCCGACGACGCGGAGGCCGGCGAGAGCAGCTGGATGAAGTTGTCGAAGGTGGCGCTCGTCGGCGGCGCGACCGCGGCAGAGCTCAGGATGTCGGGCAGCGTCTTGAACGAGCCCATCAGCAGGATCCAGAACGGCAGGAGCATGATCGCCGTGGCGATCAGCACGATGATCTCGATCGCCAGGGTCTTCTTGGTGTAGCGGAACATCGGCTCACGCCTCCTTGAGCGAGCGGTCGCGCGTCGCGTACTGCTGCGCGATGGAGAAGAGCAGGATCAGCAGGCTCAGGATCAGAGCCAGAGCCGCGCCGAACCCGAACTGCTGGTAGGTGAACGCCTGCTGGTACACCTCGAGTGCGAGCGTCTGGGTGGCTCCTGCCGGTCCGCCGTTGGTGAGGGCGACGACCTGGTCGAACACGCGCAGGCCCTGGATGAGCGTCAGCGTGGTCGCGATGGCGACCGACGGCTGGATCTGGGGTAGGACGACGAACCGGAACCGCTTGAAGGGGCTGGCGCCGTCGAGCGCGGCCGCCTCCTCCATCTCGATCGGCACGGTCGCGAGTCCGGCCAGGTAGATCACCATGACGAAGCCGATGTTCTGCCAGACCATCACGACGAGGATGCACCAGATGGCGAGGCCCGGGTCGGCCAGCCAGTTCTGCTTCGGGAGGCCGACGGCGGTCATCGCCTGGTTGAGCGGGCCGTTGTAGTCGAAGATGAACTTCCAGATGTACGAGACCGCGATCGGGCTGACGACCACCGGCATGAACAGCAGCGTGCGGAGGACGTACCGGGACTTCAGCGACCGGTTGAGCGCGAGAGCGAACAGCAGCCCGAAGACGTTGGTGAAGATCAGGAAGCCGAACGCGAGGAGCAGGGTGTTCCAGAGCGAGCCGATCAGCTCCGGGGTCTGGAAGATCTTGACGAAGTTCGCCAGGCCGACGAAGTCGAACGGGCCGAGACCCGACCAGTTGGTGAAGGCGAAGAAGCCGCCCGCCACGGTGGTGGCGTAGATCACGATGAGCATCAGCACGAGGGCGGGGAGCGCCCACCACCAGCTGCCGAGCTTCACCCGGTAGGGCTTCCTCTCGACAGCGCGCTGGCGTGGCGGGACCGTGGCCTGCGTCTGGGTCTGCGTCTTCGTGGTCATCGTCCGCACCTCTGACTGCGTCGTCATCGACTCGTTCCTTATCTAACGCCGTCCGGGCGGCCGGCTCTGTGCGAGCCGGCCGCCGTGATCAGCTGATCAACCCCAGTCGGAGTCCAGCTGCTGGAGCACCTGCTTGACGGTCATCTGACCGGTCAGGATGCCCTGCACGCCGTTGCCGAGATCGGTGTAGACCTTGGCGTTCGGCCACTCCGTCGGCGCGTAGCCGCGGGTGTCGCCCTTCGCGATCTGGTCCTTGATGCCGTCGTACTGCGGCAGCAGGGTGGAGTCCGCGTTGACGTTCACCGGGATGGACCCGACCTGCTTCGAGTAGTGCTCCTGGCCCTTGTCCGAGATGATGTAGCTCAGGAAGTCGGTCGCGAGCTTCGGGCTCTTGGTCTTCGCGCTCGCGGTGACGCCCTGGTCGGCGCTCAGCGACAGGTAGGTCTTGGTGCCGTCCGGCGCTCCGACCGGGAGGGCGATGAGCTTCACGTGGCCGCCGGCCGCCTGCATGATCGTCGCGGCTGCCGCGCTCGGGGCGAAGAAGCCGAGGATCTTGCCCGACGACGCGCCGTTGGTGAGGGCGTCGAAGCCGGCGCTCGTCGCGCCGTCCTGGAAGCATCCCGAGTCGTACATCTTCTTGATCGACTCGAGGGCGGTCGTCCACCCCTTGGTGCCCGCGAAGGTGACCTTGTTCTCGGAGCGCTTCCCGTTCCAGTCCTTGTCGGGCCCGTACACCGTGGAGGTGGCGATCGCGACGGCGAGGATGCCGTTGTTCTGATACGTCGACCCGGCCAGGCCGTAGATCGTCTTGCCGGCCGCGCGGGCCTTGCCGCACTGGGCGATGATGTCGTCGAGGCTGGTCGTCGCGTCGATCTTCACGCCGATCGACTGGGCGAGCTCGTCGTTGTAGATCACGCCGTTCAGCTGGGTGCCGAGCGGGACGCCGTAGATCTTCCCGTTGTAGGTATAGAGGCTCTTGGCGGACTCGGGCATGTTCTTCGCGATGGACGCGTCGTCGAGAGGGAGGACGAGCCCGGACTTGGCCCACGGCAGGATCGAGTTGGACTGGCCGGTTCCGCCCTCGGCGTAGAACGTGTCGGGTGCGTTGCCGCCCTGGACGCGGGTGGCGATCGTGGTCGGGTAGCTCTGGATCGGCAGGTTCTGCGTCGTGACCGTGACGCCCTTGTTCTCGGCTTCGAACGACGACGCCAGGCTGTTGTAGGCCACCTTGTCCTGATCGTTCGCCGCGCCATAGGCGAAGGTGATGGTCTGGGGCTCCTTGCCGGAGGAGGTGCCGCTCGAGGAGCAGCCGGCGAGGACGAGTCCGGCGCTGACCGGAATGGCGAGCCAGGCGAGCCGAGCGGTCCGGCTCCTGCGTGTGATCTTCATCGGGTTGACCTCTTCCAAGACTTCGTTGTCGGCGAGGGCGGCGACTGCGCCGACCTCCGGGTGCCATCTGAGTGTCGCAGCGCTAAAGCAGATAAACAACGCGCCTTCTGCTTATCCCAGACATAAGCTCGATGAATACGCGGGTCGTTATAGTGAGATCGCCTGGCCCTCGTCGGAAAGGATCACACTGTCGTGACCGACTATCCGCTGATGTCGCGGCTCGATCTGAACCTGCTGATCGCGCTCGACGCGCTGCTCACCGAGCGCAGCGTGACGCGCGCCGCCGAGCGGCTCCGGCTGAGCCAGCCGGCCCTCAGCGCGTCGCTCTCGCGGCTGCGCATCCACTTCGGCGACCCGATCCTCGCCCGCCGGGGGAACACCTACGAACTGACGCCGCTCGCCCTGCGGCTGGCGGACCACACGACCATCGCACTGGAGGCCGCGCGCCGCGTCTTCGAGAGCCAGGCGGCCTGGGATCCGTCGGAGTCGGTGCGCCAGTTCTCGATCTTCGGCTCCGACTACGGCTTCACCACGATCGGGCGCGTCGTCTCCGAGCTGGCCGCGCAGCAGGCGCCGGGCGTCCACTTCCGCTTCATGCTGCACAACCCGACCGTGGTCGAGGACGCGTCGAACCGGCTCCGCTCAGTGGACGGCATGGTCATCCCCCACGGCTTCCTGACCGAGCTGCCGTTCGTCGACCTGTGGCAGGACGAATGGGTGGCGATCGTCGCCGAGACGAACGACACGGTGGGCGACACCCTGTCGCGCGAGGAGCTGTCCACGCTGCCGTGGGTGATGAACTACCAGTCGCGCTCCGCGTTCACGTCGGCGGAGCGGCAGGTGCAGCAGCTCGGCATCGAGCCGAACGTGGAGGTCGTGGTCGAGAGCTTCCTCGCCATCCCCCACTTCATCGCCGGAACCGGACGCGTCGGCATCATCCATCGGGCGCTGGTGCCGCTGGCCCAGCAGGCGGGCGCCGTGCGCGTGATCGGCCTCCCGTTCGAGCCGACGCCGATCATGAACGCCCTCTGGTGGCATCCCGTGCACACGCACGACCCCGAGCACACGTGGATGCGCGGCCTCTTCGAGGAGGCCGGCCGCATCGTCGCCGCCGGCGTCCGCGGCTGACCCGTCCTCGTGCCCGCGCTATCGTGCGGCGGCATGGAGGGCCCGCATGCTCGCCCGGATGAGGTCGTGCTGCTTACGCACCAGCAGCAGCGGGTCCACCTCGCCGAGCTCCGCGAAGGCGTGGCCCTCCCACTCGCTAGACCAGTAGCCGCGGTAGCCGCCCTCGACGAAGATGCGGACGAGCTCCGGGTAGTCGATCGCCGGCTCCTGGCCGTGCTCGTCGATGTCGTAGAACTTGGCGTGCACGTGCAGGATCTGCGGCATGATGTCCGCCCACTCGTGCGGGTCGACGTGTCCATGCATGTTGAACGCGAGGTGCGCGAAGGCGCCGAGCCGGCCGGGGTCGAAGTCGCGGCCGCGCAGGTACTGGATGAACTCCTCCTGACGCGCGCGCATGGGCGCATCCGTCGCCCAGATGTCCTGCAGGCGCTGCACACCCTCGTCGTCGAGCCCGGCGCGGCGCACCGCGCGCAGCAGCGTGGGGGACATGCTGTGCATCGTCGAGGAGAAGTCGGCCACGAAGCCGAGCAGCGGGGAGTCGAGCTCGGCGTAGACGTCGCGCAGCTTCATGATCTCGGGCGAGTTCGGGCCCATCGGCGCGTGGATCTCGTAGGCCAGCTTCAGGTTCAGCTCCTCGGCCACGGGCAGCAGCCGCCGCAGCAGCTCGGGCTTCGCCGATTGGATGCGCACCAGCGGGAAGCCGAGCGTCTTCGCATCCCGGAACAGCAGCTCGCTGACCTCGAACTCCTCGTCGGGGGTCATGTCGCGGTCGCGGCGCTTGCCCATGTCGAGGTTCGCACCGAACGAGCTCGCATCGAAGCCGTGCCGGTCGAAGGCGGCGCGCCATTTCGACACGAAGTCGTCGGAGAGCGCCGGGTAGGCCGAGAGCATCTGGGACGCGACGATCTCGATCCCCGGTCCGATGCCGAGCTCGGCGACCCGGTCGAGCAGGCCGTCGAAGTCGTACCACCCAGCCCGGAACTCCGCGCTCGCCGAGTAGAGGGTGAGGCCGAGCCGGAACGGGTCCTCGTCGGTCGCCGCGGGCGCGGGCGGCACCTCCGCCACGAGAGCCGGCGGCGTCGCGTCGCGGTCGCCGGCGATCAGCGTTAGCCGCTGGTGCACGACGTTCGGCACGTACACGCCGGGGCCGCCGTCGGCTCCCGGTGCGATCTGCATGTACGGCAGCCGGAGCTCGCCGTGCAGCTCGACCTCGTGCGTCTCGCCCAGCGCGACCGGCGGGTCGCGTCGCACGATCAGCAGCGGATGCGACTGCAGGTACCAGAGCACGTCGCTCTGCTGCGGAAGGTCAGGGATCGCGTAGCGCACGCCGTCCAGCTCGAACGTCAGGTCCTCCTCCGGCACCTCCGCACCGTCGAGGGTCAGCCGCAGCGTCGTGACCGACGACAGCCACAGGCTGCGGTACCAGGGGATGGTGAGCGAGAGCGCGAGGCCGTCCGGGTGGACGCGCAGGCTGGCGTCGTCGATCAGTCCGTTGGGCATGGTCAGCTCCTTCCGGCGCGTTCGGCCGCGATGGTGCGGATGAGGGCGTGCTGTCGGCGCAGCTGGTCGGGCGCGCGATAGGGCTCGTGGTGCCCCTCGTACTCGCTCGACAGCCACCCGGTGTAGCCGGAGTCGACGACGACGTCGATGATCTCCCGCCAGGGGATGTAGTGGTCGACGAGCTCGTCATCCACCTCGTAGAACTTGGCCTGGAAGTAGACCGTGTGCTCCATCACGTCCGCGAGGTCCGACACAGGCACGAAGGGCACCACCGGCGGCCGGCCGGTCCCGTCGCCCATCCGGAACGACGCGCTGCCGCCGCGCCGCGGGTACGACGACAGCTCGAAGACGCCGGTGTCGATGAGCAGCCCGAAGTGGTCCGAGCCGGTGCGCTCCTTGAACGCCACGTACTCCTCCACGACCGGGGACTTGATGACGGTCGGCCAGTGGATCTCGGGGCAGATCACGATGTCGAGGTCGGCGGCGAGCTGCAGGTTGCGCTCGACGGCCTCCTGCCAGATCGGGTCGACCCGCAGGTCCTCCGAGATGACGCCGATCTTGGGCCGGACGAACGAGAAGCCCAGCCGGGAGGCGAGGCGCAGGTCGAGCTCCAGCTGCGCGGCGCCCTCGGCAGCCGTCATGTTGCGACCCGGGAACCGCCGGGTGTCGATCCACGAGCCGTACAGCGTGGGCGTGAGACCCAGCCGCTCGGTCCGGGCGTGCCACGCGTCGATCCACGCGGTCGAGGGGTTCGGGTAGTCGTGGACGTGGCCCTCGCCGAGGATCTCGATGCCGGAGGCGCCGAGGTCGGCGACGTCCTCGATGCACTCGTCGACCGTCATGGTGACGCCGATGTCGTCGGTGTACGAGTACAGCGAGACGCCGAGGCTGAAGGGCAGGTCGTCGGTGGTCTTTGCACGTTCCGTGGTCACAGTACGATCACCGCCTTCCGCGATGCGGTCCAGATGGACGGCTGCAGCTCCTCCGGGATGTACGACATCCGCAGCCGCAGCTCGAGCGTGACGTCGTGGATGCCGCGGGAGAGCCCGCCCTCGCGGGGCACCGTGAGGGTGGCCGCGTGCCCCAGGGGCCAGCGCGCGTCGGTCGACTCCTGCAGCTCGCCGAACGAGAACTCGCCGGCCGGCAGCGTCCAGCGGATGGTCTCGCCGTCGAAGCGCTCGCCGTCGACGGTCACCGTGGGCTTCTCGATGAGGTCCGCCCACAGGCCGCGGTAGTAGGGGCTGCGCACCCGGAGCTGGAAGCCCGTGCGGGCGCCCTCCGGTCCGACGTTGCGGAAGCCCGCCGTCTGTATCAACTGTTCTTCGAGCATTCGATCCTCCTCAGGTCGCGGGGTGTGCTCAGTGCGCGATCTCGGCCGTCTCGGCGGCCGCGCTCAGCCGGCGGGCGGCTTCACGGGCTCCACGGACGGCGATCGCGACGCTCATCAGCGTGGGGTTCATGGCGGTGGCGGTCGGGATCAGCGCGTTGCCGCCGACGACGAGGTTCTCGTAGCCCCACACCCGCGAGTACGAGTCGGCGACCGAGGTGCCGTCGTCCGCCTCGCCGAGGCGCATGGTGCCCTGGAAGTGGAGGCTGGAGCCGTTCGGCAGCAGCCGCGGCTCGGCGACGAACGTCCCCAGCGCGTTGCCGGCGCGGCGCAGCCGCTCGGTCGCCTCGGCGATCTCCGCCTGCTCGGCATCGGTGAGCGCGTACGTGATCGTCATGTTCGGGAAGCCGCGGTAGTCCGGCTCGCCGTCGTCGAAGGTCACCGCGTCCTCGAAACGCGGGTGCTTGCGCATCCCGTAGCCCATGTTCACGTAGCCCCACCGGTTCCCCGCGGCCGGATGCTCCGGGTCGAGGGGGAACGGCGGCTTTTCGACGTACATCACCTGCAAGGCGAACGGGTGAGCGGGCTCCGAGAACGGGATGCGGTTCACCGCCGCCACCGGGTCGGCCGGATTGACGGCGCGGCGTGCGTGCTCCTGGGCGAGGTCGTTCTCGGTCGCGAAGCGGCCCATCCGCTCGCCGTCGAGGGCGACGGTGGAGATCACGACCGGATGCTCGGTCAGGTAGTGTCCGAGCGCCCGCGGGCGGATGCCCGACGCCCAGAGCAGCTGCGGCGAGCGGAAGGCGTCGGCGGCGACGACCACGAGGTCCGCATCCAGCTCGTAGACCTCGTGCGTGCGCAGGTCCTCGACGGTGACGCCGGTCGCGCGGCCGTCGGCGTGCTCGACGCGGCGCACCAGCGAGAGGTCGCGCAGCTCGAACCGCTCGGCGAGGGGGCTCGCCGGGTCGAGGAGCGGACCGAGCACGGTGTCGGCGCCCGCCCACCGCATCGTGCCGTCGGGCTGGGGGTCGCCCGCGACAGGCAGCGTGCTCGGCCCGTAGCCCTCGGGCAGCTCGCCCGCGAACTCCTCCGCCAGCAGCGACCGGATCGCCTCGCCGATCGCCGAGTCGGCGAACGCCGCGGTCTGCACGTGCAGCAGCCGGCCGGCCTCGGCCAGGAGGTCGTCCCACTCCTCGTCGGGGATGAACGGGATGCGCTCGCTGAACGCCGGGCTGGGCGTCGCGCCCGTCCAGTGCGCGCCCATGCCGCCGACGTTGGTGGAGGCGGCGGCCGCCGGGAAGCTCTCAGCATGGGCCGACCCCGGGCCGCCGAAGTCGAGGAGGTGGGTCCCGCCGCGGGCGGTGAACATCCCCTCCACGACGACGGAGGACGGGATGCCCAGCGACTCGCGGAACGCGCCCGCCTGCGGGCCCTGCGACCGCTCGCGCGCCCGCTCCTTCTCGTCCGGGTCGGGGATGTTGCGCACGTTCTCCCCGGCGATCGCGGTGAGCTGCGGTCCCGCCTCGAACATGACGACGCGGGCGCCGGGCAGCGCCTCGAGCAGCAGCCGGGCGTAGGCGGATCCGATCGGGCCGCTCCCGACGACGGCGACGGTCGTGTCCGGTGTGGTGCTCATGCTGGTCTCCTGTGCGGTGCGGTGTTCAGGTGGTGAGGGATGCCGGTTCGGCGTCCTGCGCGGGGACGCGGTCGTCGGACAGCCGGCTGTTCGGGAGCAGGATGGACGCCACCACCCCGACGAGGTAGGTCACGGCGAGCGCGACGAAGAGCGGCACGAAGACGCCGTGGTACGCCTGCGCGATCTGCTCCTGTGCTGCGGCATCCTGGGCGTGCACCACCGCCGGGGTGAGGGTGGCGGCGTCCAGTCCGGGCGGAAGCAGCGCGATGACGCCCGTGCCGATGATCCCCCCGATGAGGGCGGTGCCGACCGTCGCTCCGACCTGCCGGACCAGGTTCGTGGTCGCCGTGATCGCGCCCGTCTCGCCGCGCGGGACGGCGCTCTGGACGACCGCGACGATCAGGCTCATGAACGCTCCCGTGCCGAGGCCGACGACGGCCATCGCGACGGTGGGCGCCCACAGCGGTGAGCCGGCGGGGAGCAGGGCCATCGCTCCGAGGCCCGCAGCACCGAGGGCCGTGCCGATGAGCGGATAGACGCGGTAGTGGCCGGTGCGGCTGACGAGCCAGCCGGTCACGAGGTTGCTGACGAGCATCCCGAACACCGTCGCGATTGGGACCAGTCCCGAGACGGTCGCCGTCGTCCGGTACGCCATCTGGAAGTAGGTGGGCAGGAACGCCGTGATCGAGAACAGCCCGACGCCGACGATGGCCGAGATCACCGTGCCCGTCGCCACCGTCCGGTTGCGGAAGTGGTGGAGCGGAACCAGCGGCTCGGCGACCCGGGCCTCGATGATGAAGAAGGCGGCCAGCGCGACGGCGGCGATCGCGAACTCGATGACGGCCACGGCGGCTTGGGAGCCGTCGCCGACCGCGGTCACAGCGAGCACGAGTGCGACCAGTCCGATCGTGAGCGTGATCGTCCCGGCGACGTCGAACCGCCCGGCCCGGCCGGGTTCGATGTGCGGCACGGCGACCAGCGCGAGCACGAGGGCGACCAGCCCGACGGGCGCGTTGATCCAGAACACCCACGGCCAGCCCCAGTAGTCGGTGATGACGCCGCCCAGCACCGGTCCGACGAGGATGGCCACCGGGAAG
This sequence comes from Leifsonia sp. NPDC077715, assembly GCF_040686855.1. Classification (NCBI taxonomy): domain Bacteria; kingdom Bacillati; phylum Actinomycetota; class Actinomycetes; order Micrococcales; family Microbacteriaceae; genus Leifsonia; species Leifsonia sp. NPDC077715. The sequence continues at coordinate 570,713 of NZ_JBFBOG010000002.1, read as the reverse complement.
GCGGCCCCGATGATCGCGAGGTACTTGGGCCGCTGCCGCGGCGTGGTGGTCTCGGCGATGATCGTCTGCGACATCAGCTGCAGGCCGGCCGAGCTCATCCCCTGCACCACGCGGGCGACGATCAGCCAGACGATACCGTCCGCGAAGCCGCAGGCGACCGACGAGACGATGAAGACGACGACGGACGCGAGGAACACGGCCCGCGGTCCGATCCGGTCGCCGAGCTTGCCGAGCACCGGCAGCAGGACCGTGCTCGCCAGCGTGTAGCCGACGACGATCCAGCTCATGTGCTCGAGCGCTCCGAGCTGCCCGGCGACGGTGGCGATCGCCGTGCTCACGACGGTGTTGTCGAGAGCGCCGAGGAACGACACTGCGAGGAGGGAGATGACGAGGAGACGGAACCTCACTGGCGAGAGCGGCATACGCGAGACCCGAACGATCGGGGGATCGACGCGACGGTTTGTGCCCTCGCCGCGACATCGCGGTGAGGAACGGGCCGAAGCCCCGACGTCATCGCCATTCTAAGACACACTTTGGTTGCTTTTCAACCTAAGCGGCAATACCGTGGCCTCTTCTGCATCTCGCCATGGGACTATGGAGCGGGTGTCGGCATGGGTGAATTGGAACGGATCAACGTCGGCGGGCGCGACCAGCTGCGCGGCTGGCTGACGGAGAACGGCGAGTCTTCGCCCGGTGTCTGGCTCGTGTACGAGAAGGGCGCCGGACGGACGCTGAGCTACGACGAGATCGTCGAGGAGGCGCTCTGCGCGGGATGGGTGGACAGCCTCCCCCGGTCCCTCGACGACACTCACGCCATGCTGCGCCTGAACCCGCGCAAGCCCTCCAGCGCCTGGTCGCGCCGCAACAAGGAGCGTGTCGCGTCGTTGCGCGAGCGCGGGCTGATGACCCCCGCGGGCGAGGCCGTGGTGGAGGCCGCCGTCCGCAGCGGACGATGGGCGGCGCTCGACGAGGTGGAGGAGCTGACCGAGCCCGACGACCTGCGGCGAGCGCTCGACGCGGCCCCGGCTGCGCGCAGCAACTGGGATGCGTTCCCGCGGTCGGCCCGCCGCGCCATCCTGGAGTGGCTGCTGAGTGCGAGGACCGATGCGACGCGGCAGCGGCGCCTTGAGACCATCGTGGCCGAAGCGGAGCAGAACCGCCGCGCGAACCAGTGGCGGCAGCCCAAGCAGGCATGACGCCCGGACCGGTCAGCGCCGGTGTGCCAGGATGCGCTCGGCAGCGCGTCGTCCGGACTGCAGGGCGGCCGTGACCGTGGCGGGGTCGTCCGTCCAGGTCGCCTCACCCGCGAGCTGCAGGACACCGCCCCCGACGGGTTCGGCGAGGTCGTCGTGGTCCTGGCGCCGTGCGCCGACCGGGAGGAAGGCGTACGAGCCGCGCGAGTACGGGTCGAGCTGCCAGCGCGTCACCACGCTGCCGGTCGGTTCCGGCACGGCCGGGCCGAAGACCTCGCGGAGCGCGTCCAGCACGTCGTCGGCGATCCGGTCGTCGGGCCACGACGCGGTCAGCTCGGCGCAGTCGGCCGCGGCGAAGGTCAGCAGGGTCGGCGCGCCGTCCGGGCCGGTGATGTCGTACCAGGAGTGCCACCACGCGGCCGCCGGACCCTGTCGACGGATCGCGTAGACGCCCTCCGGCCAGAACCGGTCCGCGAAGCGCAGCACCACCTTCTCGAAACGGTTCATCTCCAGCCGGTCGATCGCACCTGCCACGGGCTCGGGGAGCGGCGGGTCGAAGGAGATGCCACCGGCTTTCAGCACGCCCACCGGGACGGTCACGATGATGTGGGGCGCCGACAGCACGGACGTTCCGGCCGCCACCTCCGCGCCGGCCTCCGACCACGCGACACCCGCACCGACAACGACCACATCCGTCCGCTCCGAAGTCACACCGCTTTTCTACCGGATGTGCGCCTCGGTGATCTCCACGAGGATCACGGACTGCGGCTCGATCGGCACATCGAACTCCAGCGCGCCCGAGTCGGATACCTCGTGAGCGGCTACCGCTCGGGGCTCACCGCGCAGCGTGTGGAGCTGTACCGACACCGGCTGCCCTTTCCACGGCAGGTTCGTCAGCCGGACGTGCGCCGTCTCGACACCGGCGGATGCCAATCCCTCCCGCTGAGGTGGCAGGCGGAACGCCATCTCCACATGCTTCGTGCCGTACGGCACGCGGAAGCGGAGTTCGTCGCTCGCCCGCGGCGCCAGCGCCGGCTCCGGGGCGACGAAGTTCGCGATGAGGACGCGCACCGTGTCGCCGTCACGGCTCGCCGCGCAGGCGAACCCCGACTCGTCGCTCCCCTGCGCCGCCAGTCTCCGACCGGTCATCGCGCGGCCGATCAGCGAGAAGGCGACGGCCTGCTCGTCGGAGTCACCTCCTTCTATGAAGATGCCGGCCGGGTCGACGACGTCGTAGTGCGGATCGGCGCCGCTGTCCGCACGGAAGAAGATGGCGTAGTCGAGTGGAGCGTCCTGCAGGTAGATGGCCGCAGCAGCCTGGAACGCCGCCCGCTCTTCCGAAGGGGCCGTGCTCGTGGGGATCCCGAGATAGTTCCAGTAGGACAGCATCAGCGCGGTGTCGGCGAATCCGTGGCTGTCGAGCAGTCCCCGGAGCTCGCGTGCCACCACCGGGAAGTCCATCGGATCGCGGGTGGCATCCGCGAAGGCGAGGAACGAGAAGAAGTCCAACGGCAGGTCCCGCTCCCGGATGAACGACAGGAAGCCTTCGCGGAACGGATCGTCCTCATTGAGCGGGAACGCCAGGGACGGACCGCCGACGACTAACTCGTCGCCGACCCGCCGGACGGCCGAGGCGAAGGCCTCGTACATCTCGAAGAACTGCTCGGGGGTGCCCGAGAAGTGCAGGAGCCCGAAATCGGGCTGATCGCCGAATTCGAACATCCGGATCGGCCGCTCCGGCCCCCCGGCCCAGCCGCGTGCGTAGTGGCGGACGATCCCCTCGACGACGCGCCCGTACTTCTCGGGGTCGGCCGCGGGGGCGGTGCCGGAGGGGATCGCACTGGCGAAGGTGAACAGCACCTCCGCGCCGCTGGAGTGGACCGCGTCCACCCAGGCGTCCGTGGCGGCGAAGTTGAAGGCGGCGGGATCGGCCGGGTCCGCGTCCCAGTCGGGGAAGAGGCTCAGCGGATTGTTCTGCGTGTCGAGCCGCGAGACCCAGTCGTAGGAACGCACCAACGTCACGCCCGCGTCCTTCCAGTAGGCCGTGACATCGGGGAAACCAGGATGCTCCGCCACGGGTCCGGGGATGCCGGCCGCGCCACGCAGAGGCTTCCAATCGCCGGGCGCCCCAGCGTCGACCTCCACCACCCGGACGGTCTGATCGGCTCGTGTCGTCTGCATCTCAGTACCCCTGCGCCAGGAAGCGGTTCGAGAACTCGTTCGCGATCGGCTCGTCGGTGGCCAGATAGTCCAGGCGCCGTTGCAGGGCCTCCGGCGTGACCGAGTCGAATTCCGCGAGCATCGCCTGCGTCGACAGCTCGTGGATGACACGCACCCGCGGAAGCCGGCGCGCCATGAAGGCCAACTGGGCGTCGAGCAGGGATTGGTCCTTCGCCAGCTCCTGGGCGAGGACGACGCCGTCCTCGATGCTCATCGCCGCCCCGGAGCCGAGGTAGGGGGTCATCGCGTGCACCGCATCGCCCATGATCATCACGCGGCCGCGGAACCAGGGATAGGGAACCCACGTCAGCGAGTAGGGCGAATAGGCGACATTGTCCGAGTCCAGGATGTGCTCGATCGACTCGGACATGAACTCCGATCCGCCCAGCAGCGCCCGCGCGCGGTCGTACATGATCTGCCTGAACTTCTCGGGGTCATGCCGGGGCCGACCCGCCTCGGCGACGGTCAGCACCATGTACATCTGGCCGCCGGCGAGCGGGGCGAGGACGATCTTGCCGCCATGGCCCTGGATGAACATGGTGTCGGTGAGGCCCGGCGCGAGCGGCAGAGCGCAGCGCCAGGCCACCCCGCCGGCCGGCGTGGGATCGAACTCGCTTCCGAAGACGTCGTGCCGGATCTGCGAGTGGATGCCGTCGTACCCGACGACGAGGTCGTAGCGCCGGGTCTCGCCGTCGCTGAAGGCGACATCCACCCCGTCGGCGTCCTGCGTCAGCTCCACGACCGTCGTTCCAAGCCGCAGGTCGCAGCCGACCTCGAGCGCGCGGGCGGTCGCCGCCTCCAGATACTCCAGGCGCGGCATGATGATGTTGTGGTCGGGTCTCCCGTCGGTGTGCCCGTAGTCCAGGTCGCACACGTGACGGCCCGCAGTGTCGTAGTACGTGATCCCCGTCGTCACATTGCCGAAGGCGAGGCACTGCTCGAGGAGCCCGATCTCCTCGATCGCCTTCAGACCGTTGGGCCGGAGCCCGAAGCCGACGCCCTGCGCGGCGGTCTCGTTCTTGATCTCGATCACGTCGACCTCGGCGCCGGTCTGCGCCAAGGCGATCGCGGCGCTCAGACCGCCGATGCCGGCTCCGACCACCAGGATCTTCTGCGGGTTCCCCATCTGCATTCCTTTACCAGCCTGACGACGGGCGACAGCGCCCGGCCCACCTCGATGTGGGCATCGGCTGTCCTCCAGTCTTACGGGACGGCCGCACCCGAGGAATCCGATTTCGCCGATGATGCATATCAGCCTCGCCGATGGAACCACGCGAGGGGCCCGTACAGGTGGCTCCTGCCGGAAAAGAAAAAGCCCCCGGAACCGTTGAGGTTCCGGGGGTCTTGTAGCGAGGGCGGGACTCGAACCCGCGACACCACGATTAGGTTCCACGAGCGCGCCTCCGATGACCACGGGCTCACATGCTTGATTTCTGGGCGATCTCGCCTCCCAAGCCGGGGATTCAATCACACGGGACTGGCTTCAATGTGCGGGGTAAATGCGGGGCGCGAAGGAGTAAGGCCGTAGCGCGGATCCTCTCAACCAAGGTCGAGCGCCGCGAGAAGATCGCCGTATAACGTCTTCAGTGTCTCTGCAGCGCCGGTCGGGTCGGGTGATCTGGTGTGCACTGCTATGCGCCTAAGTTCTCCTGGCGCCGCTGTGGGACCTGTCTAAGGCATGCGGGCGGACGGGGCTTTGGGTCGCTGACGTACCATGAGGAGGTGTCCGTGACTGCCGAGACCACCACGACGCGCCTGACTGCGCGCGGCGCAGTCACGCGTGAGCGCATCGTCGCAGCGGCCGCTGATCTGATGTACGTCCGCGGCGTCGGTCAGACGACCCTGGATGATGTTCTCGAGGCGAGCGGTGTCAGCAAGTCGCAGCTCTACCGGCACTTCGCGAACAAGGACGAGGTCGTGCGAGCTGTCATCGAGCGCATGGGCCAGCACGTGATCCAGCGCGAGCAGAACAACCTCGGCCGCGTCTCGACGATGGCCGGCCTCCGGCGTTGGCGCGACGTCCTGGTGCAGAACAACGCCCTCCGGCACGGCGCCTATGGCTGTGCTCTGGGGTCGTTCGCCTCCGAGGTCGCCGACCACGACGACGTCGCACGCGAGATGCTGTCGGCCCTGTTCGCCGAGTGGCGCGATCTTCTCGAAGCTGCGGTCCGCCGTTTGCAGGAGAACGGCTCGCTCCGGTCGGATGCGCCGGTCGACGAGCTCGCGATCGGTTTGCTTGCTGCCCTGCAGGGCGGCTACCTACTGGCTCAGACTGCGCGCGACGTGGCTCCGATGGCGACCTCGATCGACATGGCTCTCACGCATATCGAGAGCTACTCGCCGAGCTGAGCGACTCCCCAGCCGGGTTCTTGGCGGCGACAACCGTGTATGCGGTCCCGAGCAGCGCGAAGACAGCGTAGCCGACGGCGATCTGCGGCACGGGGACGACTGTTGAGAGTTGCCCGGCGATCAGGCTCGGGATGGTCGCCCCGCTGTAGCTGAGCAGGTACACGACGGTGAAGATCGCCGCGCGTTCGGCAATGCTGCTGCCGAAGACGAGGCCGTGGGTGACGGCGCTGATCGCGATGCCCTGGCCGACACCGGCGACGATCGTCGCGACGAGGAACAACGGCAGGGCACCTGTCGCGTTCGCGGTGATCAGACCGGCCCAGCCGAGCATGAACCCGGTCATGCCGATCCGTTGCGCCGTCGCCGGTGCGAACCGGTGACCGAGCGGAGCGCCGAATGCGCTGGGTGCCATGTACCCGGCGAACACAAGTCCGAGGATCAGCGGGTTCTTCGTGTGCAACTCGTCCGCGACGAGAGCAGGCACGAACGCCTGGTAGAACGCCCCCGTCGCCCACGTCGGCAGGATCACCGCCGCCGCCACCGGCAGCAGCGGCCGAACATGATGGGGCACGCGGACGCTCGGCCGCAGCGAGCTCCAGGCGAAGGGGGTCTTGGTGACGGTCTCTGGGCTTAAGGCGGCGAGCACTGCGGAGACGATCAGCAGCGCGATCGCGACCAGGAACACCAGCTGGCGCGGTAACGGGGCGAACTGGACGAGCGCGCCTGAGCCGATCGCACCGACCGCCAGTCCCAGCATCACGGTCTGGCTCGAGGCGACGGAGGCCAGCCACGCCGGCCGCTTCGGGGCTGCGTCCACGATGTAGGCGGCCAGGCTGCTACTGGCCATCCCGGCACCGAGGCCCATGAGCAGCCGCCCGGTCACCAGCACGCCGATGACGTGGACGTTCAGCAGCACCACGCACCCAGCGATCAATAGCGCGAGAGCAGTGATCGCAGCAGCCCGCCGGCCGACGTAGTTCGAGAGCCGGCCGAGGACGAGCAGCGTGCCGATGGTGCCGAACGAGTACGCCACCACCGTCAGCGCGATCCCGGCGTTCGTGAAGTGGTCCTCGGCCCGATAGAGGTTGAACAGCGGGATCGTCGACCCGACGGCCGCGAACGCCGCGATGAGCGCCACGACCGCCGAGACGAAGGCGAACAGCAACCTCGACCAGCGGCCGCGGAGTGAGCTCGTCATCAGGCCCCCGGGGCGATGGCGCACGCGGAGACGCAGTACCAGGCCCCGTCGCGCATCTGGTAGGCGTCGGTGTAGAGCGCCTCCTGTACGGTGCCGTCGCTGACCAGCGTGTAGCTGGTGCGGCCGTGGATGAGCGCGAAGTCCCCGAAGAGTCGCACCCGCGCCTCCAGCAGCGTGAGCCCGGTGAACGGGCGCGGGCCTGCGATGTACTCGAGGTACTCCTCGCGATTCCGGGTGATGCCCGGAGTCTGCACGACGAAGTCGTCGGCGAGCAGCGTCTTGAACCGCTCGGCGTCGCTGCCCTGGTCGGCCGCGTTGTAGTCGAGGTTTAACTGCTCCAGGATCGCGACGTCGTCGGTGATCTGGTCGATGGTCATGGGTCTCCTCCGAAGGATCGGTCGCCGTCAGTAACGGGACTATTTCGTCCACATTAGATCGGCGCATCGGGGCAGATCAAGCTAAATTGGACTAAATCGTCCTCTTTGTGTTTACGATGTTCCCGGAGTCGGCCACAGGGTCGAACCTAGAGACAGGTGGCGGCCGTACGCGGTCGCCGTGGTGCGAGGAGGTGCCCCGATGAAGGCAGTAGTGGTGACCGATCAGGCGCAAGGAGCAGCCGGGATGAGACTCGCTGAGCGCCCGCAGCCGAAGCCCGCGATCAACGATGTGCTCGTGGAGGTGCACGCTGCCGCGTACGTCCCCACCGAGATCGACTGGCCCTCCACCTGGGCCGACCGCGCCGGCAAGCCGAAGACCCCGTCCATCCTCGGTCACGACCTCGCTGGCGTGGTCACCGCCCTCGGATACGGAACCACCGGCTTGAGCATCGGCCAGCGCGTCATCGGCATCTCCGACTGGCACCGCGACGGCACCCTCGCCGAGTACGTCGCCGTCGAGTCCCGCAACCTCGCACCGCTCCCGGGAGACGTCGACTTCACTGTCAGCGCCAGCCTGCCGATCTCCGGCCTCACCGCCTGGCAGGGACTGTTCACGCACGGCCGCCTGCAGTCCGGGCAGACCGTCCTCGCCCACGGGGCAGCGGGAGCTGTCGGCACGATGGTCACCCAGCTCGCCCGAGAGGTCGGCGCCTACGTCATCGGCACCGGCCGCGCCGCCGACCGTGAGAAGGCGCTCGACTACGGCGCGCACGAGTTCGTCGACCTCGAGCACGACGACCTCGAAGACATCGGTCACGTCGACCTCGTCTTCGATGTCATCGGCGGCGACATACAGGAGCGCTCCGCGACTCTGATCCGTCCCGGCGGGACTCTGGTCACCATCACCGGCCTCGGTGACATCCGGCCCGTGGAAGGACTCTCCGTCGACTTCGTCGTTGAGTCGGTGCCCGCTCAGCTGACCGAGATCATCCAGCGCGTCCGCGACGGCCGGCTGCGCACGAACATCGACGCCGTCGCCCCGCTCGACGACGCGATCGCAGCCCTCAACCCGACGCAGCGGCGCAACGGCAAGACCGTCATCAGCATCCGACCCTGACAGACCCACAGATCAGGAGAACCACCCCCATGGCAGCAGCAGACTTCGAATACCCCGACGAGGCCGGATACCCCGACGGCGTCGGCACCCTCACCCAGGACCAGGTCGTGCTGATCGACGAGGTCCAGGACGACCACTCCCCCACGATCAACTTCTTCGTGGTCCGGAATGAGGCCCTCGAGACCTACGAGGCGATCTCTGGCGACACCGTCATCGGCGGCCTCACCTACAGCGCGTCCGAGGGCAACCGGATCGTGCTCGTCGCGGCAGCCGTGTTCCCCGAGTACCGTGGCCAGGGCGTCGCCACCGAGCTGATCCGGCGCGTCCTCGACGACCTGCGCCACCGCGGGAACACGGTCACGATCCTCTGCCCGATCGTGTGGGCGTTCATCGACCGTAACCCCGAGTACAACGACCTCGTCGACCCGGCCCTGCCAGGCCGGCGGAAGACCCGTCCCGGAATCTGACCGGATGACCACCGAGATCACAGAGACCGCTCGCGCCGAGAACAACGCCGAGCGGCAACGCTTCGTCGCCCTCCTCGGCGCCGATGCGATCGGTGAGCTGACCTACCGCCATGTCGGCGGCCGTATCGTGCTCCTCTCCACCTGGGTCGACAGCGTGTATCGCAACCAGCGCGTCGCCTACGAGCTCATCGCCCGCGCACTCGACGAGATCAGTGACACCGGCAAGAAGATCACCATCATCTGCCCCGTCGTCGGCGAGTTCATCGCCCGGAATCCGGAATACGCGGAGCTGATCGATCCGGGGCATCCTGAAGACGGGGCCGGGGCGGCCCGGCCAGGCAGGTGAGCATCATGAACGCGAAGAAGCGGAAGGAACCGCAGCACTTCCCCGTCATGGACGGCGCGGAATCGGCGCCGCGCGAAGACCAGATCGCAGGCATTGTCCAGCGCGTCTGGGCCGACTCACGCGTCTATCACGAAGACGTCGAGACGCTCCTCCGAGAATGGCTGGCCGCGGACAGGTGCCTGGTCAGCGAAGCCGAGTTCGACCAGTTGCTCAAGAAGGCGCGCGGCGAGTTCGAGCGCATTGCCACAACCGACCAGTCCGGCAAGCGAGCATGCCCCGCACACTCGCTGGTCGCGTGCGTCTACTGGGACGTCGAACAACTCGAGCGATCGTCCTGAACTGAGCCCAGGCCGCCTCGCTCATCACAGACCCCACACCTTCCCGGCCGGGCTGTAACACGGCTACCTCCGTGTGAAGGCGGGCACTCAGCGGGGCCGTGGACTTCGGCTCGCTGCGCTTGCAGTTGATCGGTTGGCCCATGTGCTGGCATGGACCGCTTGAGTCCATGCATTGGAGTTTGGAAATCCGCGGAAGTCCGTGCATCTGGATGACGGCGACCGGTCGAGATCAACCGGTGTTCCTGCAAATTTGTCCAATTCGTGTCCAATGTGGGGATCACAACCGAGCCATCACGGGAATGACGTCGGGGGTTAGAAGTTTCCAATCAGAGACCTTCGACCACTATCAAAGTCACCCAAGCATCGCCCAAACGAAGATTTATTGTGTCGCGGGCTTGCGGTCCCCCTTCCGCTTCAAGCGCGAAGCGTCCGGCGATGCCAATCTCCACGGTCTCCACCTGGACCGCCGCACCGTCGATGGACAACTTTGCGTCCTGCGGCGGCCCCAGCCAAGGCGGCGTGCATTCCCCGTCGATTCGGAAGTGTCCGCGGAAGTTCTCGACAGAGTGAATTTGAATTCTCGCCCCGCCTGGATCCAGGCCGCTTGAGGCCAGAGCGTGATACCTCATGAGCAGCAAAGTACCGAGTTCTCTGTCGGCCCGCAGGACAGCCGGAAAGTCCCGACGGCAGGTAGCAGAAGCCACCACAGGGACAGTACGCTCGCAGAAGCTCGTTGCTGAGCAGTCGCGCTGTGGTCAAGCACCTAGGGTATGTCTGACAAACCCTGGAGCGGGTCGCCGGAGTCGTTTCTGTAGCATTCTCAGATGCTTGCTCGCGTTGTGTTGCTCGTATCGTGCGTCTTCGTTGCTGTGCTCGCCTGGTCTGAGCTCGTGCATAATCGGGCTTCACGTCGCAGGCTCGGTTTGTCGGCTGCTGCGGCGTCTGTCTCGGAGGCCGTTGTCGTCCTCGGCTACCGCAATCGCGCGGCGCGAGCGAACTTTGTGAACCGGTATCGCGTTCGTGCCGGGTTGCGGTCGTTCGATGGCAACGCGGGCGCGTCCGTGCTGGTGTTATGCGGTGGCCGCGTCGCCGGGGCGGTGCCGGAAGCGGAATTGATGGCTCGCTATGCGCGTGGGTGCGGGTTCACTGGAACCATCCGGCTTGACACGACCAGCACCACGACGTGGGAAAACATCCAGAACGCTGTCCCGCTTATCGAGGACGTGGACTCGATCAAAATCGTCTCCAATTCGCTGCACGCGGAGAAGGGCCGCGCGTATCTGTGGAAGCTGCGGCCGGATCTCGCTGCGCGTCTTCGACGGGGCGCGGAACACCGTTTCGGGGAGATCGTGCTGCTCAAGCCGGCCGCAGCGATCATCGGGCTCCGCGGGCTGGCGCGACTTCGACCCGAGTGATCGCATTGGTCCAGGCAATGACGGCGTTGAGAACGACGGCGGCACGGTATATCACGGCGTGCTTGTCGTATCTGGTGGCTGGGCCCCGCCGTTGCTTGATGTGGCAGTAGCGGCGTTTGATGACGTTGCGGTTCTTGTAGCCGGCTGTGTTGAGGGTAACGGGCCTACCGCCATGTGCGCCGCGTCGCTTGCGGTGGCCCTTCTGGTCGTCGGGCTCAGGTATGACGGCCTTGATTCCGCGGGCGCGGAGGTGACTAAGGATCGCCCGAGACGAGTACGCTTGTCCCCTCGTACCGCGTTCGGGCGGGTCCGCGGCCGGCCGGCGTCACGGCCGACGCAGAGCTGGGCCGTCATCGGCAGAAACATCGGCGAGTCACCGGCCTGACCCGGCGTGATCAAAGTGACCAGTGGTAGCCCGTTGCCGTCGACGAGCTGGTGAATCTTCGTGGACAACCCGCCCCGAGAGCGGCCGATGCCATGATCAGGCGGCTCGACGCGCGGATTCGTGTAGTTCGATACAGCCCCCCTGTGAGGCGGGTCGCGTTCGTCGCGTGCTGATGTGCACGAGCCGTCCCTACCACTGGCAGGTCTGCAGCACCTGAGGGCCGATTCGCACTTCAGACCGTACGCTCACGGCACCGCTCGGAGCCGGCCGTATCGCCAGATCAAGAGTGGCGATGCCCTCACCGTTCGGATAGGAATCCTCTGAAGCGAGAGTACTTCCGTCCGACTTGACAACGGTGGTGACCTTCGCGCCACTCGGCAATCCTGTGATGCTTCCCGTCACGGCGAGGCTGGAGGCGCCCGAAAGGTTTCTCTCGACCGCCGGCGTGCAGATGATGTTGGTCGCGCTTTCCGTCGGGGTCGGTGTGGACGTGCTGGATGCGCCCACGGTGGGGGACGACCCGAAAACGAGTGCACTCTGGTGCATGGCCAGCAGGTAGAGGAGGATGCCCGCTGCCGCCCCCAAGGCAAGCGCCCAGAGTGGCGACCGTTTTTTAGAGACTTCGTATGCGATCGCCGCGACGATCCCGGCTCCGAGCACCGCGATTGCGCCCACCCCGAAGCCCACGCCCCACGCCGACACTCCCAATGCGAACAGCAGTGTCAGGAGGGGCGGCCACATCCAGATCCACTTGCCCAGGCCCAGGCCCGCTCGTTCCGACGGCCGCTTTTCGCCATCGGAACGAGCGTTATCTGCCGTCATGCCCCAATTGTCTCCACCGGGCAGAGACGGCGAGAGCTGACACACCGAGGCATTCACTTGAAATCCCGCGCGGAGTAAGCTACGCAACGAAATGGAGCGGAGGGATCATGTCCGATGCCGGATTCCCCCCACCCGGTGTGCCTGCACCAAATCCCGACCTCGAGATCGCTCCGGCCCCGGTACTTGATGCTGACGGTGTCCGCGTATGTGCGGTCTGTGGGGAGCCGTTCTCATTGACCAACCCGACGGTGTGGAAGTGCAAGAACGGACACACTTGGTATCCGCAAAAGAGCGGCGGTTGACGTGTCGATTCTGACGTCGGATCCGAGTCTCGGCACGACATCGACGATCGGGAAGTACTTTGGTGTCGTCTCAACGGTTCCATCGCTCATCGGTACCACGTGGCTGTACTTGCTCTTCCTTCTGCATCCGTGGCAATCGCCCCTCGACTGGTCATCACTGGCGGCCAACAACCCCATTGCCCAGCCGATCCAGGGGTTGGTGCTAATCGCTGTGGCGATCAGCATTGCAGTGGTTACGCACCCGCTCCAATTCGTCATCGTCCAACTGATGGAGGGATATTGGGGAACCAGCACTGCTGGCTTAGCGCTCGCATACCGACGAGCGCTGGTCCAGGCGCGACGCTTCGACAGGGCACTCAGGCTCTTCTCGAAAGTGAATCCACAAACCCGCCCTCGTGAGGAACCATTGCCTCCTGGTTCGACCCGAGCCGAACGGGACGCCCGGGCGAGGCAGGCGCTGATGCAAGCTCTCACCTTTTCTGCAAGCTCGGCGGAGGTGGCCTCCTTTCCTTCCACCGAGGCGAGCGTCCTTCCGACCCGCCTCGGAAACGTGCTCCGCCGTTACGAGGCGCGCGCAGGTCAATCCATCGGCCTTCCCATCCTGAACTGGGCCACGTTCATCGGGATGGTCGCGGATGCCCGTCACACCGCTTACGTGCAGGACCAACGTCAAGGACTGGACCTGGCCGTGCGCATGACGGCTGTCAGCCTCCTATGCGCAGCCGTTTCCACGGTCGCGCTCTGGCCGCACGGCCTGTGGGTGCTCCTTGCGGTGCTGCCATACGCAGCCGCGTGGCTCTCCTACCGCGGCGCCCTGGCTGCGGCGCACGCGTACGGGAAGGCGTTCGAAGCGTGGCTGTATCTGAACAGGTTCACGCTCTATGAACAGCTTCACCTCGCGACCCCGAAGACGTCTAATGACGAACAAGAGCTCGGTGCACAACTCGAGGAGATGCTTGGAGGCGCCGGTCGCTCTGACGTCGAGTATGACCACCGCTCGGAAAAGCGGTCGGAAGACTGACGACAACTTCCGCCCCTGCCAGTCTTGGGAAATAGCACCTTGGTCAGATTGCTCTGCCGGACCCGGCGGCCATCAACCTCAACCATGTGAGCGGCGGACGCGCTCCGCCAGGCTTGCGGTCTCGTCTCTGGCGCTGAGCGCGTCGATGAGGGTGTGACCGGCCAGCCCGCCGGTCTCGAGAATGCGAGACATGGACCCAGAATCGCACTCGATCGCCTGCCTGGAAAGTCGTCTGCAGGACCGGAGTGTGGCTAGCCGCGGCGCGGAAGCCCGGTGCGGGGATCGAGTCCGGCCTGCCAGCGCTGCCGCTGCTCCGCCGGTGTCACCACCGTCCCGTCCGGGGCACGCTCCGGCGTTAGGAAGGAGGGTATTCCGAGGGCCGTCGCGCACGAGTCGGTCGCTTGGCGCAGTTCGTCGTAGAACCCGAGTGGCCACCGGTCGGATCGCTTGATGGTGAAGTGGTCGACCCGGTACATCATCAGCGTCTCGTGGGTGCGCCGATTCACGGCGGGGCCGTACTCGATCACGAAACGGATCCGCAGCGGACGCTCCTCCAACACCAACCACACCCGCTCCCCCGCCTGCAGCACCCTCACCGATCCAGTCTCCGACATTCGAACATATGTTCTATTGTGGGCTGCAGAACCCGCACCGCAACCCGATCCGAGGAACCGGTCATGAGCATCGCCCCCGCCGCCCACATCGTCCACCTGTGGACCGATTCCGGAACACCCGCCCGTCTGGTCTGGCACGACCGCCGCTACCGTGTCGTCGCCGCCGAACCCCTCCGCACCACGGTCGCCCACGACGCCCTCACCCACCCCGCCGAGCGCCTCGTCGGATGGTCGCTAGTCGCCGCCGCCGACCACGACCCGGCGCACATGCGGTTGATAGAGGTGCACTCCGCGGGCACCGGGTGGGTCTTGGTTCACGTCGACCCGGCCTGAACCGGTGGGACAGAACCGCCGCTACCCCGGCGCGGGCATGGACCGGGTTATCGAGCAGATCGTCACCCGACCCCGCCCGGTCTGGCTGAGCGAGGAGGAAGTCGATTTTGAGCACGACCCCGCGGTGGTCCCAGAGACGCCGGCGCCGGCGATCGCGTTCGTCCGGTTCCATGAAGCCGTCGTCCACCCCGACGTTGACGTAATCGCGTGGAACGAGCACGCGGTCAGGATCCGGTTCACCTCCCGTGACGGACAAACCCACGAAGGATGGGTGTGGAAAGACGCCGTCCGCAGCCGACCCCGCCGGAGCATCCCGCCACGTCGCTGACCCTCCACAGTCACTCAGTTGGGCTCCACCCCTGGGTTGGTGTGCCGTGAAGCCTGCGGCGATGGTGTAGTCGCCGGCCCCGCGCGCAGGCCCCTTCGGAGCCGACTGCCCCCGCCCTGCCGGGTGGCACTCCAGGCGGGACCCCCTGATCGGCACTGCGTGCCTTCGCGGCACACCAACCAGCAGGGAGGAAGACGATCATGAGCACCCTCATCACCAAGAGCGACGAACTCACCCACTTCACCGCCGTGTTCAGCAAAGTGGATCTCGCCGCCGACATCGCACCCCGGCTCAGCTGCATCGAAGTCGAAGCCCTCGCCGGCGTCCTCCGAGCGCTCCGAGAACCCGCCACCGCCGATGCCTGGATCCGTGAACACGTCACGGACGACGAGATCGGGGACGCCCGCTACCAAGGCGACGCCCTCGAGCACCTGGTCCCGATCGACCCGCAAGACGACCTGCAGTGCGACAGCTGCTCGTAGCCGGGACGAATCCCGTCCCTCCAGCGTTAGCTCGTCGGCACTTCTCAATCAGTTTCCGCCGGGAAGCGACGGCTCTCGGCTGGGAGATGCGTGTCGAGCCGCCAGAGCAGACCTTGAGCTGTCGCCAACTCGAGCCCGCGAGCGTCGCCTTCCATCCGGGCGAGAACCCACGCCGCGAGGCAGCACGAGGTCGCCAGCGTGTGGAAAACGTCGATGTCATGGACATCGGACGGGCCACTCGCCACGGCGACCACCTCGCCGTCCTCGACAAAGTAGTCAGTCACTGCTTGATCGGTGACATGCCCCGCTCTCGACAGTACGGCGTAGGCGCGCTGTAGGTAGCCCGTCTCATCGAGCGACTCGAGGACGTTGCCTTTTCCGCTGAACTTCGGCATACCTCGGCGGCGGGACCCGTTCAGATTATGTGGAATCTGCGTCTTCATGCGTTCGATGAGTTCGTCCCACTCCGGATCGTTGGCGTCCTGCGAGTTCTTGGCGTAGTCCACGCGGGCCTGGAGAAGCTGGACTTCCAACCGATCAACGCCATTTGGAGTCAGAAACGCCCACTGCGCTGTCACTGCATGTTCGAGCGCGCTACGGACGAGGGATCGTCCCTCTGCCGAGAATCCCTGCTTCTCGAGGAGGATATACGCGCGAGCTGCCCGGCGGACTCGTTCGATCAATCCGCCGAGGATCCGAAAGTCCCAGCCGTACTCCTCCAAGACACGGATCCCGTCAGCATGTTCTTTGTCTTGGAGGAACCGAAGCATCCAGGGCAGAAGGTCTTCGCGGCTAGGCGGCACGAGCACCACCATACTTCGACACCGCGAGCGAACTACCGACGGCCGAGTACCCGTATCGGCTAGCAGCATGCATTCATGCGCTCAGATCCTGCCGACGGAGCCGCGAGCGGCACGCTGCTTGCTGGGTTGTTCGTCTGCCTGGCCGTTGATCGTAGTTCGCTCCCGCAGGACTTCGTGCCGGGCTTTCGCGGCATATCCTCACTCGCTCGCGCTCCCTCCGGTATTCCACGGACCCGACACTGCGCACCGCTCCCGCTCACCCTCGATCCCCTTGCCAGACAGGCGAACAAGAACAGTTGAAGGAGACAGAAACCATGAGCGACACCACAACGGGTGCGGGCACCATCGAACACGTCGACCCGCACACGCTCACCATCGAAACCAACGTGCGACCCACCGCACCGATCACCCCCGCCTTCGTGCAGTCCATCAAAGAGAACGGTGTGCTGACCCCGGTCCTCGGTCACCGTGGCGACGACGGAACGGTGACCGTCCGGGCCGGGCAGCGGCGGGTCTTCGCCGCCCGCGAAGCCGGACTCGCCACCATTCCCGTCTACATGGTCGATGGGGACGAGGAGACGACGGAGCGGATCGTGCAGCAGATGGTCGAGAACGACCAGCGCGAAGCCCTCACCGACGGCGACCGTGCCGCCGCGTTCCAACAACTCGCCTTCGAAGGCCTCAGTGTGACCGCGATCGCGCGGCGCACCGGCACCAGGCAGAAGGAGGTCAAGACCGCCCTCGCCGTCACCGAGAACCCGGTCGCGGCGTCCGCGATCCAGGAGCACCCGCTCACCCTTGACCAGGCGGCGGTACTGATCGAGTTCGACAGCGACGAGGCCACCCGCGCCGACCTCATCCAGGTCGCCACCACCAATCCGGCCCAGTTCGTACACGCGGCCCAGCGGGCGCGCGACGACAAAGCCCGCGCGCAGGTGAAAGCCGACGCGGAAGCCGAACTATCCAGGCACGGATATGCGGTCCTCGAAAACGACCCCGGGTACTACGACACCGAGTACACCCGCATCAGCGAGCTTCTCACCGCCGACGACCAACGCGTCACCGTCGACCACATCGAGAGCATCGACGGACGGGCCGCTTATGTTCGCGTCTACGCCGACGGGGACGCCAATGTCACCTATTTCGTCAAGGACGCGAAGGCGGCTGGCTTCCACACCTATGGCGGCCAGGCGAAGAGCGGGCCGATGACGGACGAGCAGAAGGCGGAACGCCGCACCCTGATCGCCAACAACAAAGCATGGACGTCGGCCGGGGTCGTCCGCCGCGAATGGCTCACCACCCTGCTCTCCCGGAAGACCCTGCCCAAGGACGCCCTCGTGGTTATCGCCCGAGGGCTCACCGTCCACCGGCACGCCGTCAGCGCCGCCACGCAGGGCGGCAACGACCTCGCCCACGACCTGCTCGGCATCGACCGGACCGGATACTTCGAAACCGACAAGCTCGCCGCGCTCATCGAACAGAGCCCGGCCAAGGCACAGCACGTCGCCCTCGCGATCGTGCTCGGAGCCTGCGAGTCGGTCACCAGTAAGCAGACCTGGCGGGCGCCGTCCCCCACCGACGCCGCCTACTTCACCCAACTCGCCGCCTGGGGGTACACCCTCAGCGACGTCGAGCAGATCGTCACCGGCGAGCAGCAGTCGAGCGCGGCGGGCGGCGCCGACCACCCTCGGGAGGACGACGAATAACCCGACCGACTGCGGGGCCCCGCCGTCAAGACGGGGTCCGCAGTCGTGCGGTTCAAGGTCAGCCCAGCACCCGGGCGGCCGCGGGAACCGGCGGCGGTCCCACGACCGGGCCACCACGCTGCGGCACCCGGTCGAACGCTAGAAACGGTACGCACGCTGTTTCCGCGGTCAGTGCTGCGAGCCGGCCGATCAGGGTGCGCGGGTCTGCGGCGATTGCCCACCCGTCTGCCGCGTACCGGGCGACGGTCTCCACGCACTCCTTCTTCTCCGCCGCGTCCGGGAACACGGACCCGACCACGCCGATCAAACCACCTTGCAGTTCCGGACCCATGTTGCTGGCGTCGATGACGAATACCCGCATTTCAATCACTCCCTGTCGATCGTTGTTGTTTGCCTTCCGGCGGAGAGATCGAGAGCGAGTGGGAGGGACGGGAGTGCCGGGACCGTGGAATACCGGAGGGAGCGCAGCGAGTGAGGATATGCCGCGAAAGCCCGGCACGGACGCACCGGGAACGAGCTACGATCGCCCCGCGGAAAGACAAACAAACCGGCAAGTGCAGCGCCGCCGCAGGCGGCTCCTCATGCCCTCACCAGCGCAGTCCTCGCACCGAGAAACTCGCAGTCGATCTCCGACGCCTGTGACGCGCTTATTTCTTTTGAGATCGGCTGGCTCCCGCGCGCGCAGCTGATGCACACGTCATGGGTACACGCCAGACAGGAAGGCACTGAAAGCCGCACGATATGGCTTTGCAATGCCGAGGCGATTGAAGCGATCAGCCCGATAACGGGGTTAGTGCCAGGCCCGCACGGAGACAGTGTGCGGGCCTGGCGCACGGGAGGGGAACCCGTGGATCGCTTCGTCCGCACCCACTGCGTCGAAGCGAACTCGTAACTACGACTGAACGTCGCGGCGCAGCGCTTGGAGGCGGGCAAGTTGGGTGACGTGGTGCGGACCGAGTTCGGCGAGGGTGCGCACCTGAAGGAGCTTCATGGTGCGGGTGATCTGGTCGGTGAGGATCTGGATGGCCCGGTCGACGCCTTCCCGGCCTCCGGCCATGAGCCCGTAGAGGTAGGCGCGCCCGATCAACGTGAACTTCGCGCCGAGGGCGTAGGCGGCGATGATGTCGGCACCGTTCATGATGCCCGTGTCGATCGCGATCTCGGTGTGGTGGCCGACCTCCCGGGCGACGTCGGGGAGGAGGTGGAACGGGATCGGCGCGCGGTCCAGCTGCCGGCCGCCGTGGTTGGACAGCACGATCCCGTCGACCCCGTGGTCCACCAGCCGCTTCGCGTCCTCGAGATTCTGCACGCCCTTGATCACGAGCTTCCCCGGCCAGAGTGCCCGGATTTCGGCGAGGTCGTCGTAGTCGATCGAGGGGTCCATCGCCGCGTTGAGCAGGTCGCCGACGGTGCCGCCGGTCGCGGAGAGGGATGCGAACTCGAGCTTGGGGGTGGTGAGGAAGTCGTACCACCACCACGGCCGCGGGATCGCGTTCACGATCGTTCCCAGGGTCAACTGGGGTGGGATGGAGAACCCGTTCCTCTTATCCCGCAACCGTGCCCCGGCCACTGGCGTGTCCACGGTGAAGAACAGCGTGTCGAACCCGGCAGCCGCCGCCCGCTCCACGAGCCCGTAGCTGATCTCCTTCTGCCGCATCACATACAGCTGGAACCAGTTCCGCCCGTGCGGGTTCGCCGCCTTCACCCCCTCGATCGAGGTCGTCCCCAGCGTGGAGAGGGTGAACGGGATGCCCGCCGCCCCCGCCGCACCGGCACCCGCGGTCTCCCCTTCGGTCTGCATCAACCTCGTGAACCCGGTCGGCGCGATCCCGAACGGCAACGCCGACGGACCACCCCAGATCTCACACGATGTATCCACCGTCGACACGTCGTGCAGGATCGAGGGGTGGAACTCCACATCCTGGAACGCCTGCCTGGCCCGCGCCAATGACAGCTCCCCCTCCGCCGCACCTTCGGTGTAGTCGAACGCGGCCTTGGGCGTGCGCCGCTTGGCGATCCGCGCCAGGTCCTCGATCGTGAGCGCCGACTCCAGCCGCCGCTTCTTCAGATTCAGCTCCGGCTTCTTGAACTGCATGAGTTCCAGCAATTCCGCCGGACGAGGGAACTGACGCGCTTTCACCATCTACCTATCTGATCGAGGACCAAAATTCACTCAGTCCATGTGGAAGATCTCGGGCAGCGACTTCCACCACTCGTCGTCGCGGCGGTCTTCGAGAGGGAGCTGCAAGGGCCCGCATAGTCGCAACCATGCCCGCGTAACCGGGTCCTCAGACAGCAAGCGGAGATCGGCTTCGTAGTCGTCGCCGACGTACTCCATGTAGGAGAACAGCAACTCCCCGTGTCTAAAGATCGAATAGTTTCGGATGTTGGACGCGGCAAGTGCAGCAAGGACTCCGGGCCAGGCGTTAGCGTGCAGCCGCTCGTATTCAAGCCGGTTCTCTTCCGGCAGTCCGATGGTCGAAGCTAGGCGGAGCATGGCGAACCGTCCGGTTGAATTGCACGCGTCACATTCGCTTCAAGCCATGCCCGGGCGATCAGCGCATGTCCGCGAGGCGTTGGGTGAACACCGTCCGGCGCTATCGCCTCAACGCCGTACTCGTCGGCTGCAGCAGCCAACATCTTGTGCGTGCGCACCACGGTGGCGCCAGTATCAGCAGCAATGCGCTCGATGACCCGTTGTTTGCCGGCCAGTTCGGCCAGCCACTCGGTCGGCTTTTCGACCTGCGAAACGAGGCAGAACGGTTCGAGGAGTGAAAGTCGCTTACCTCGTTCAATCACGGACGCCGCAAGTGACCGGTAGACGCGCTCAAACGAGGTGTCGTCCGTCGGATCATCGCTATCGAACCGTCTCCACACGTCGTTGATTCCGACCGCGATCGTGATCAGATCAAAGTCAATCTCAAGCACCTGGGTCTGCCACCGACGAGCCAGGTCCCGTACGCGGTCGCCGCCGACGCCCAGATTGGTCAGCGTCGTGGCGCCACCCAACGATGAGAGCTCTTTCGCGATGCAGGCGACGTAACCGCGCCCCAGCGATTCGGGGTCGTCGCGGTTGCGTCCCGCATCCGTGATCGAGTCACCGATGAAAACATACGTATGCGCCGTCATCTCCTGGCCCGTGACCTTCAATTCCGTGGATCCCAGCCGCCGGCTAGAAGCGGAGCAGGAGCCGCGGATGATTCGACAACCATGGGACTCTGTCGGGACGCAGAACCCTCTATTGCGAGCATTGTGTCGAGGACGTGGCAGGCGAGATCGCCGCTGGCTCGGTGCGGGCGATCCTCTCGAATTGCCTCCGCCATCTCGGCAACGCCGATGCCGCGGGTGAGGCCACCGGAGTCCACAGAGAATTCCTCCGGCTCAAACGAACCTGGTCGGTAGAGACGAAGGACGCCGCCGAACTGATTGGGGTCGGGGAACACGAGTGTTCCCTCGGTGCCGGTAATCTCGATGACACCAGTTCGCACGAGAGCCGAATCGAAGCTAAATACCGATTGGCCTGTTACCCCACCACGGAACTTGAGCTGCGCAGAGTAATGAGTGGCCGTCGTCACATCGAAAGGCGTGCCTGCCCGCGGTCCAACCTGAATCGTACGTTGCGCCCTGGACGTCGAGGCTGCGGCGTTCACACTCGCAATGGGCCCGAGTGCTTGGACTAGCGCGGTCAGATAGTACGGGCCCATGTCAAAGAGCGGGCCTCCACCCGCTGCGAACAGGAACTCAGGGTTTGGGTGCGATACCTCGGGTCCCGGCGTCATGAATGCGGTGTTTGCATAGACGGGTTCACCGATGACTCCGTCGCGGATAAGCTGCAGGGCACGCTGTACTCCGCGACCGAGGAAAGTGTCGGGAGCGCATCCGACTCGTACCCCTTGAGCTTCGGCCCTGGTAAGCAGTGCCCGAGCGCTGTCGCCGGATGTCGCGAGAGGCTTCTCGCTCCAGACGTGCTTTTGTGACGCGACGATTGACTCGGAAACCTCGGCATGTACGGCCGGAATGGTCAAGTTGATCACTATTTCAATGTCATCCCTGCCCAGCAGCTCCTTCGATGATCCCGAGTTTGCGATGCCGAACTTCTCTGCCTGGGCGCGGGCACGGTCGGAATCAAGATCGGCGAGGTAACGGACCTCCATTCCACGAAAGGACGTCAAGTTCGTGAGGTACTGATTGCTGATCATTCCGGTGCCGATGACACCGACTCCGATCGTTTGCATCTAAATCCTCCTTCTACTGTTCGATTTGCAACGCTGTCACCATTCAGCGAGTGCACCGTCGTCTGTTCGCCATGTGGGCGAGCGCCATCGATGACCGCGCAAGGCAGCTTGCGCAACCGCCGTCTCGTCGATGTCCACGCCGAGCCCTGGCTTCTCCCAAACCGGGATGGCGCCGTCGCGCAACCGGAAAGCATCGGGGTCGACTAGGTAGCTGGTCAGGTCCGCACCGACGTTGTAGTGAATTCCAAGGCTCGTCTCCTGGATCAGGAAGTTCGGTGTTGCAAAGTCGAGCTGCAGGCAGGCAGCGAAGGCGATGGGACCGAGAGGGCAGTGGGGTGCTATGTGGGCGCCGTAGGTCTCCGCTTGGGCGGCAATACGTCGCGACTCGGAGATTCCTCCCGCATGTGAGAGGTCGGGCTGAACGACCCCCACACCGGCTTCGAGAACCGGCCGGAAGTCCCACCGGGAGTAGAGACGCTCTCCGGTCGCGATGGGGGTGACCGTGCCTGCGACGATCGAACCGAGAGCAGCTCCGAGCTCCGGCACAACGGGCTCTTCGATGAACATGGGCTGGAACGGCTCGAGCAGCTGCGCCAGCTGGCGTGCCGCCGCTATCGAAAGTCGTCCGTGGAAGTCGACAGCGACTCCTCCGCTTCGACCCATGACATCCGAAACCGCGGCGACGCGCTCGACGATTTCGTCCAGCTCTCGAACGCTCGGATGTGCCGTAAGACGTCCAGACGCGTTCATCTTCACAGCGGTGAATCCTTGGTCCCGTCTGAGTTCCGCCTGTGCAGCGACATCGTCCGGATGGTCGCCGCCGATCCAGGAGTAGGTGCGGATCCGGTCGCGGACGCGACCACCCAACAGCTGGTGGACGGGTAGCCCGACATGCTTGCCGTAGATGTCCCAGAGCGCCTGATCGATCCCGGAGATCGCGCTCGAAAGGATGGGGCCTCCTCTGTAGAAGCCTCCCTTGGTGAGGACTTGCCAGGTGTCTTCGATCCGAAGTGGATCCGTTCCGATCAGGTAGTCCTCCATCTCCTCGATGGCCGCGCGGACCGTGTGGGCACGACCTTCGACGATGGGCTCGCCCCAACCGGACGGGCCGGTGTCTGTGTCGATTTTCAGGAAGAGCCATCGTGGTTCCACGAGGTATGTGGTCAGCGCGGTGATTTTCATCGTCGCCTGGCCTCAGTAACCGCGATCCGAGCGGACCATTCCGGCCAACAGGAGGGTCTTGCCGACTCCCCGCTGCAGGGAGAACGCGCGAACGTTCTGTTCTGTCCTTTGGGCGAGGAGTCGCCAGTATGAGCGCTCAGGATTAGCCGAGTGGGAGGTGACGATGACATTGGGAAAGTGCCAGAGCTCGTGGTCCTCCGGCAGGGGTTCGGGGTCGACGACATCAAGGCCGGCACCCGCTATTTGTCCGGCTCGGAGCGCAGTCACGAGATCGCCGGTCGCGACGAGATCGCCGCGGCCGACATTGATCAGCCAGGCGTCTTGGCGCATGAGGCCGAGCTCTGCGCTCGATATCAGGTGCCGTGTTTCCGGTGTCGATGGCGCCGCGAGGACTACGTACTCCACACGCGGCAGCCACTCGCGGAACGCTTCCCTGGGGACCACTTCATCCGCTCCTGGCACATCGTGCTGAGCGCTAACTACGGACCGCACGCCCAGCGCTGCGAGCATCGGGAGCAGCGCCGAGGTGATGCCCCCACCGCCGATGACAAGCGCTGTCACGCCCTCGACCTGAGTCGTCAGCTTGTCTTGCTGCCAATGCGGTTCCCGGATGTGACGCGGAAGGTTCCGCGCGGCGGCGAGCATAAGGGCGACGACGTGCTCTGCGACCGGTCTGCCGTATAGTCCAGCACTGCATGTGAAGGCGACCGGCAGATCGAACAGCCCTGCGCGCTGCCACGGCTCGACGCCCGCGTGGGGAAGTTGGACCCAGGCAATTCCGTCGTGGATGAGTTCGCGGAGCTCTTCGGGCTCGTCGGAACCGAAGTACACGATCGCTTCGGCGGCGCCGAGCGTTGAGAGCTCGCCCCCGCCGGCGATAACGGCGGCCTCAAGCTCAGGGACAGACGTTGGACCGACGAAGACGCGCGGTCGCGCATTATCGTCCAATTCGGCGGCGGTCATGTCGGAATAGTATGACTAAACTGACTTTTAAGTCAAAGGGGATTACGCGCAATCGTATTATTGATGCGATCGATCAACGGCTGGAGGCATGGATGAGCGCCCAAGACTTCCCGGCGGCGATGTCTCGCGTCGCCAACCATGGTGGGCGCCTGTTCGACCAGCTGGTCGAGGAGCTCGGCAGGTCCATAGTCCTCGGCGTGTTCCCGCCTGGCGAACCGCTGTCCGCCGACCGGATCATCGGAGAGTTCGGGGTGTCACGCTCGGTGGTCCGCGAAGTCTTCCGGGCGCTCGAGACCAAGGGGCTGATCGTGGCGCGTCCGCGGGTCGGGACTCGGGTCACCTCCCAGGAGAACTGGAACTTCCTCGACCCCCAGGTGCTGAACTGGAGACTGCTCGGACCTGAGCGTCAGAAGCAGATCTCCGAACTGTTCCAGACGCGCTCGGCGATCGAGCCGATCGCAGCGAAGCTTGCCGCGACCTCGGAGACAGCGGCGCTGATCGCGACCCTTGAGAGCGCGGTGTCGATGATGAGGAGTGCGCTCGAATCCCGGGATGTGCACGCGTTCACCGAGGCGGACGTTCTTTTCCACACCGTTCTCCTGCGCGCGAGCGGGAACATGATGTTCGTCCGCCTCGAGGGCGCTCTCCGGGCTGCGCTGCGTGCACGGGAGTCGATCTTCGTGCCGCTAACCGATCGCACCCGCCGCGGACTTGATCTGCATGACGCGCTCATCGCTTCACTTCGGTCCGGCGACGGACCGGGGGCTGAGTCGACGATGAGAACATTGCTCGCCGGGGCGCACGAAGAGGTCGACGGCGCCGTCCGCCCGCGGTAGTCACCTGTCGGCGCCGGCGATCGCGGCGGTCAACCGCCCGATCTCCCCTGGCCGACCCAGGCTCGATCCAACACCCAGAGCACGGGCTCCCGCCTCGATAAACGCGGCGGCGTTCCGCGAGTCGATGCCTCCCGTGGCGACAAATGACGCTTCAGGAAACGGCCCCGCCAGAGCCGTGAACCACTCGGGGCCAAGCGCATCCGCGGGGAATACCTTCATCCAGGTTGCGCCGAGATTCATGGCGGCTTGGACCTCACTCGGCGTCGCCACACCAGGCAGATGTGGCATCCCGAGATCAAGGCTCGACTTCATGACGTCGGGATCGAAGCCCGGCGAGATCGTGAAGGCCGCCCCCAGCTGACGAGCTCGCACGACACCGTCACGCGAAATCACGGTCCCAGCCCCCACGACCTCGCCCATTTCGCTCGCGAGCTCCGCGAGACGGACGAAGAGCCGTTCCGAAGCATCACTTTGCAGGGGAATCTCGACGATTCCAACTCGAGCTTTCCAGACGTCGTACGCGATTGGGCGGGCCACATCCCACTCCATTCCGCGCAAGATCGCGATGATGGGCTTCTGGCCAATGACACTGGTGAAATCGATCCTCATTGCCTTACCTTCCCGGCCAATCCACGCAGTAGCTCCAGAGTCTGCGCGTCGAACGGCGCCACATCCGCACTGCTTTGTAGCGCCACCGCGGCGACGATATGCCCCGCCGCGAGTTGCTCCGCGAGTCCGAGCCCGCTATCCCTGGCCCACAGGAAGCCGGCGACGAACGCATCTCCCGCCCCGACGGGCTCAACCACGTCGACGCTCAACGCTGGCGCGAAGGCCTGCTCGCGTCCAGCGAAGACATACGCACCGTTCGCCGCGTCCCGGACGACGACGGTCTCAGGGCCGTGGAGCAGCTCTCTCACCTCGATCGGCTCGTCGACCCGCCATAGCGCCCTGGCCTCATCGAGACCGACGGAGACGATGTCGGCGTTGTCGGCCAATGCCCGCAGCACGGGGGCCGCCTCGGACGTGCTCCAGAGACCGGGCCGATAGTTGACATCGAACGAGTAGACGGTGTTCGGGATCGGACGAGTCTCAAGGCCGAAACGGAGGAAATCGAGAGCGCCCTCCGACAGCGCAGCCGTGATCCCGGTCAGGTGCGTTACGCGGGGGCGCAACTCGGCGAGCGACTCCCACCAGCGGCGGTTCAGCTCCGAGCCCGCAGATCCCTTCCGGTAGTACCGAACGCGAGTTCCCGTCGGCCCGGGGTCCTTGAAGAACACGCCCGTAGGCGCAGTGCTCACCCGAACTCTCGATACATCGATTCCATCGGCGGCGAGCTCCGCCAGAATGCGCGCGCCGAATGGGTCATCGCCGACACCCCCTGACCACGCCGATCTCATCCCGAGCCTCGCAGCGTATCGAGCGACAGTGGACTCTGCGCCGGTCACCGAACTCGCGAAGCTCGCGGCCGCTCGCAATGGCCCGATGGGATCGGGCACCAGAACGATCATCGCCTCGCCCACCGCTAGGAGATCGGCAGTGCCTTGTGAGCGGTTGACCCGATCGGAATTCATACGTCATACTAATCACACTAAATCACTCGTAGGAAGAGAAATGGCTCGAAGCGGAACCTCGTTCACAAGAGTTGAGCTCGGCGTGGGCGGACGAGACGTAGAAGTGCGTATCTACTATCCCGAGGGGGACGCAGCGGATCTTGGCTCGCTGATATGGCTCCACGGAGGCGGCTTTCGGCATGGATCCCTCGACATGATCGAGTCCGACCTCGTCGCTCGGGAGGTCTCTACGATTTCCGGGCACGCCGTGATCTGTGTCGACTACGCGCTCGCGTCGGAGGCGGCACGGTATCCCACACAGTTGGTCGAGCTCAAGCATGTGCGGCGTTGGGTGTTCGACCACGGCCGGGAGTACGGGTTGGACCCGCAACAGGTCCGCATCGGCGGCGCAAGCGCCGGCGGGAATCTCGCAGCCGCGCTGACGCTGGCACTGCGAGCTGAGGAGTCCCGACCCGTCGGGCTAGCGCTTGTCTACCCAGTGCTCGATTGGGACCTCCCGCAGGATCCTCAGCTCGCGGCGCAGATCCCGCCGCGCACGCTGATCTCCGCTCGATCATTGGGGGCCATGTTCGAGGCATACACGGGAACGGACCTCAATCACATTCCGATCGGAGCCGTACCCGGTCGGTCGGCGGCGCTCTCTGCCCTCCCGAGCACTCTTATCATCACGGCCGAGCTAGACGCCGTCCGAACCTCAGGACGGAGGCTCGCCACGTCGCTTGCCGAACTCAGGGTCCCGCACGTACTGACGGAGATCCCCGGCGCCCTCCACGGATTCCTCGACGAGCAGGACTCCGTGGGCTTTCACGCTGCGGTCGATGAGATCGCGCGGTGGCTTGTCACCGAAGCCGAACTGTGTAAGAAGAACTGAACACAAACACATCGAAGGACAGCTCATGCCGGACTTGACCACGGAGATTAAACGCACGAAACCCGATTACACGGTTTTCGCGCCCGCGAGCACCGATCCCACGGGAGCAACGACCGGGAACGAGCACTTCCTTGTTGAAAGAGTGCCTGGGAGCGGGCTGATCGCAATCTGGACACAAAGCAGTATCGAGGGGGCGGACGACCAGCACATCGTATTCGCACACAGCCTCGACGAGGGCGTGACCTGGTCGCAGGCCACAACCATCGCTGGGCCCGACGCGTCAACGGGCAACGGAATGGCGAGCTGGGGTTTCCCACTCGTCTCCGAGCGCGGGCGCATCTACGTCGTCTTCAGCCGGCACACGGGCGTCAACGACATCTACACCCACACCACCGGGGTCATGACAGCGATTTACTCCGACGACGTGGGGAAGACATGGTCAGAGCCTGCCACCCTCGACTTGCCCCGCTCGATCTGGGACAACCCCGACCCTGCAGTCCCGTCGAATTGCATCGTGTGGCAGAAGCCCACACGCATCTCCAACGGCAAGCACTTCGTCGGCCTGACCCGGTGGGTGAGTCCGGCCCTCGGCGATGATCGAGTGGGGTCCGTCGTCGAATTCCTGCGCTTCCCCAATGTCGACCGAAACCCCGAGCCGCAGGACCTAGAGGTGGAGACCTTCTCGACGAACGGGGACGCGCTGCGCCTAGACGGGTACGTCCTCCAAGAGCCGAGCATCGTTCCCCTGCCTGACGGACGTCTCTTCTGCGTCATGCGTTCCAACGCGGGGAGCCCGTTCTGGTCGCAATCCTCGGATGAAGGCCGGAACTGGACCGAGCCGCGTCCGCTCCTCCAGCACGACGGTGGCCCGGTGATGCCTCACCCCCTCAGCCCATGCCCGATCTACGCGGGACCGGGCGGCGAGTACGCGTTCTTTTATCACAACCATGATGGGCACTTCCAACGATTCGTGCCGGCCGACTGGGAGCCGCATCGGCGCCCGATCTGTCTCGCCCGCGGACGTTTCAGGGCAGGAGCCGAGCAGCCCGTGTGGTTTTCCGATCCGTTCTATTTCATGGATAGCGGTGGCGTGAAGCTGATCCGTGAAGGGATGTCGCTCTACAGTTCTGTCACCGAGACCGAGGACGGAATCGTGCTGTGGTACCCGGACCGGAAGTTCTTCCTCCTCGGCCGCCGCATCACCACTGCGGAGCTCTCGGCGCTCGAGATCGTCGACCCTGCCGTCCCGGACAAGAAGTTCACGCTCGGGGTGATCGGATGACCGCGCAGGATCGGCTGATCGGCGCGACCAGGCGCGCGGCCGTTCAGCTTTTCACCGTCCGCGACGCTGTGGCGCAGAGCCTGGACGCGACACTCGACCGCCTCGCAGGTATCGGGTACCACGAGGTCGAGCTATACGACTTCGTCGATCAGCCTGCTCGATTCGCGCAAGCGCTCGCTCGGTCCGGTTTGCGAGCGCCGGTGGGGCACGCCCCGTTCCTACACCTGGACTGGGCGCAGATTTTCGATGCCGCCTCGACGCTCGGCCTGACGACGGTCATCAATCCGAGCAGCTCCGCCGCGTCATGGAGCGACCCTGACTACTCTCTCCGCCTCGCCGACACCCTGAACGACGCCGCCGACGAAGCGCGGGCCTACGGACTCACGGTCGGCTATCACAATCACGCCTACGAGTTCGAGAACAGGCGGGGTGACGAGCCCTCGTTCCTGGGATTCGCGCACAGGCTTGATCCTCGGGTGGTGCTCGAGGTCGACACCTACTGGGCTGCTGTCGGGGGCGTGAATGTCATTGAGCTGTTGAGGGAGCTAGGCGATCGCGTGCAGTTCCTGCACGTGAAGGACGGCCCGTTGACCAAGGTCGGTGCGGAGCAGCTCCCGCTCGGCGCAGGCATGATGCCGGTCGCGGGAATCCTGGCCGCAGCTCCACGCGCGCTGGGCATCGTCGAAATGGACGGGTACGCCGGCGGCGATGTCTTCGACGCTCTCGCCGAGAGTCTGCGATTTCTCGAGGACCACGGCTGGAGCGCTTCATGAGATTCGGGAGAATCGGTGCCGCAGGGTCGGAGATCCCTGTGCTGTGGGACGACGGCCGCTGGTTCGACTTGAGGACGATCACCGACGACATTGACGGAGCCTTCCTCGCATCGGGAATCGACATCGCCCGTGAACACTTCAGCCGCGATGACCTACCTGAGATTCAGCCGCTGGGAGGCCGGATCGGTGCCCCACTCGCCCGTCCGGGCAAGATCATCTGCATCGGGGTGAACTATGCAGACCACGCCGTCGAGAGCGGAATGGCGACACCCGACGAGCCGGTGGTCTTCATGAAGGACCCTGGAACGATCGTCGGACCACACGACGAGGTCCTGATTCCGCCCGGATCGACCAAAACCGACTGGGAGGTCGAGCTCGGTGTCGTGATCGGTGCAGAGGCAAGGTACCTCCGGTCGCCCGATCACGCAATCGACGTCATCGCTGGCTACGTGCTGTCGCACGACGTCTCGGAACGCGAGTACCAACTCGAACGCGGGGGCCAGTGGGACAAGGGCAAGAGTTGCGACACGTTCAACCCGCTGGGACCAGTTCTGGTCACACGCGACGAGGTCCCCGACCCGCAAGCGCTCGGCCTTCGACTCTGGGTCAACGGTACAGAGCGGCAGAAGGGTTCGACGTCGCAAATGGTCTTCGGCGTGAATCACATCGTCTGGTATTTGAGCCAGTTCATGGTCCTCCGGCCGGGTGACCTGATCAATACGGGCACCCCCGCCGGCGTTGCGCTCGGCCTTCCTGACCAGCCATACCTTCGCGCCGGCGATGTCGTGGAGCTTGAGATCGACGGGCTTGGAAGAGCCCGAAACCTCTTCATCGACACAAGGATTGCGGGAAGCGCATGAGTGAGTTCCACGGGTTGGTCGCCGCCGTGACCGGCGGCGCCTCCGGAATCGGGCTGGCCACGGCGGTTCATCTCGCTGAACGGGGTGCACAGGTGGCGGTACTTGACCTGGACGGCACGTCCGTCGGGCTTCCGCTCATCGGCTTCTCGGCCGATGTGACCTCCCGGTCATCTCTATCTCAGGCGTTCGCCGGGGTCGAAGACCGGTTCGGTCGACTCGACATCCTGATCAACAACGCCGGAATCAGTGCGGTGGGCACTGTCGAGGAGAACGACGACGACGAGTGGGCGCGCGTGCTCGATATCAACGTTGTCGGCATGGCGCGAACGTCGGCAATCGCCCTCCCGCTGTTGCGGCGTTCGCCACATGCCACCATCGTCAACGTCTGCTCAATAGCGGCATTGAACGGGCTCCCACGCCGTGCGCTCTATGGTGCATCGAAAGGGGCCGTGCTCGCGTTGACCTACGCGATGGCGGCCGATCACGTTCGCGAAGGCGTCCGTGTCAATTGTGTGAGTCCCGGAACCGTGAGCACACCGTTCGTCGACCGCATGCTGCAGTCCTTCCCTGATCCGGTTGCTGAGCGCGCAGCATTGGACGCACGCCAGGCGACTGGCAGGATGGTCACGCCGGAGGAGGTCGCGTCGGCGATCGCCTATCTCGCGAGCCCGTCGTCCGGATCGACGACAGGGACCGCGCTCGAGGTCGACGGCGGCGTCCACACGCTGCGCGTACGCCCTGCCTAGCCTGCGTGCGACCCCGCAGCCATCCAGGCTGGCCAGAAGTCGGCGTCGACCCCGTGCTCGTACAGGTCGAGGTTGCGTTCGACTTCGCTCGCATTCCGCATCCCGAGCACGACGCTCGCAACATAAGGGGAGGTCAGCGGGAAGGCGATCGCCGCAGCGGGAACGGTGATGCCGAATGATGCGCAGAGAGGCACGAGGGCTGCCACTCTGCGCCGTACGTCGGCCGACGCGGGAAGATATTCGAAGGTGGCGGTCGGGTCCGGAAAGTCGGTAGCGAGTATCCCGGAGTTGAACACTCCGGCGGCGATGATCGAGCGACCACTGCGTCGCGCTTCGGGGAGCGCTGCGACACCGGCCGATGGATCAATCAGCGTGTACCGGCCCGCCAGCATCGCCGTCGTTGCCCCTAGGGCGAATCCCTCGACGGTGGCTTCTGACGAGTTGGTTCCCGGTCCCGCCGCGCGGATCGTCCCGTGCGCCACCAGGCTGTTCAATGTCTCCATCGCCTCCGCAAGTGATTCCGGGTGATGCTGGTCGGGGTCGTGTACGAAGGCGATGTCAATGTGATCGACGCGAAGTCGTTCGAGGCTCTGTTGCAGCGACCGATGAATGCCGTCCCGGGAGAAGTCCCAAACGCGGACGCGCTCGTCGGGCACATCGAATCCCTCCGCGTCTCGGCCCTGTGGGTGCGCGTTGGGGACCAGGAGCCTGCCGACCTTCGTCGAGAGGACGTATTCCGAGCGCGGATACGGCGCCAGCGCGCGCCCAAGTCGTTCTTCGGCGAGACCGAGTCCGTAATGCGGAGCTGTGTCGAAGTAGCGCACTCCGCGCTCCCATGCAGCGTCGACCGCGCGGCGAGCATCGTCGTCAGTCACAACGGTTCGAAGGTTGCCGAGCACGGCGGAGCCGAACCCCACCTCTGTGAGGACGATGTCAGTGCCACGGACATGGCGCACCTTCATCGATCGCTCAGCCGATAGACGTCGACGGCCGTGCCCGCCCAGAACCGCTCCGATTCGTGCGGCGACAGGTCGCACATGAGTTCGGTTGCTATCGCCAACCACTGCGCATAGGAACCATCGCGTAGGACGAGGGGCCAGTCCGACCCCCACATGAGACGGGCGGGGCCGAAGCTCGACAAGGCCGCGTCGCGGATCCGTCGACCGTGGACCTCCTGAGTCGATCTCTGCAGGGCGGAGAGCCGGAGCCCTGAGAACTTGGCGGCCGCGTTCTCGGCGGCGGCAATGGAGACAAGAATGCGCTCCCACGCCTTGAGCACGGCTGCATCGACGGGCGGATAGCCGAGGTGATCGAGGACGAACTGGACGTCGGGCAGCGCCTGAACGAGATCGGGGATGGACGGAAGCTGCTGGGCGTTGACGACCAATTCCAGGGCGAGCCCGGCTCTGCCGACGGCTGCGATTCCTCGCCTGACGTCGTCGCGTTCCAGCCAGCCGGCGTCTGGTTCGAGGTGGGTCAAGTGACGCACCCCGACAAGCTTGGCGCCTCCTGGTCCGGCCCGGAGATCTGCGATCTGCCGACCGATGTCTGTGCCTGCGAGGTCGATCCATCCCACCACGCCCGCGGCACCCGCCCATGCGGCGACATCGAGCAGCCAGGCTGTCTCTTCCTTGGTGTTCACCGTCTGGACGAGGATCGCACTGTCGATGGCTGCAGACAGCAGGAGTTCGCGGTGCTGCTCGGGCCCGAAGTCTCGGGCGAGCTCGGGCATCGTGACCGGGTCGATCCACGGCTGCGGGGTACGAGAGAGTTCCCACAGGTGCTGATGAGCGTCCAGGATCACCCGGTCGCGACGCATGCTCACTCCGAGGCTCCTAGCTCGGGAGCGCTGATCAGGATCTGCGCCGCGACAGCGTGCGGCTCCAGGTCGTACGCGCTCAGCGGGCCGGGTCCGCACGCTGCGGTTCCGATCCCGTGCTGCGCGAAATCCAGCTCGACGTATGTGTTCCCGTCGGGCGCGAGGAGGTCGACGTGATCGATCCGTGTCAGATCGGCGGTCGACCAATGCCGTGCCGAAAAACTGAATGCGGGGCCTTCGATGAGAAGCGATCGGTGACCATCGTCCAAGCTCAGCGCGGTGACGTCGGCTCGTGAACCGTTCTCCTGCGGCCGGACATAGGGCGTCGAGAGGTCGGACACGCTCAGCGTGTGTGCACCCCATCGGGTCGCCTGCCCGGTATCGGGGTACTTCGGTCCAGGCCCGGAGCCCACCCAGCTCGCCGTCGTGAAATTGTGGGCGAAGACCATGGCGACTCCGATCCTTGGCCAGGTACCCGTCCAGCTGTCATCCGGTCTGACACGCACTTCCAGCGCGAGACGGCCGTCATCGCGACGGGTCCAGTTCAAGTCGAACGCGATCTCGCGGTCGTCTCCCGGTGCGGCAACGATGTATTGGACGTCGATTCGATCCCGTCCGATCGTTGTCGATGCGCGGCGCTGCACGAGCCGATCGAGGCCGTCTTCCCTCCAACGGATGTCCGAAGGCACGGGCCGGCGTCGGTCGCCCTTGCCTCGATCGTTGTCCGTCGGAGCCCGCCACAGCTGAAGCGTGGGACCGCTTACGGGGATTGAGCCAAGGCGGACCAGTTCTCCCGTTTGCTGATCGAACTCGCCAGCTCCGAACCGCAACCTGCCATCCGCTGACGGCTGATCGCCTACCACGGCGGGGTCTGCAGTCGGGTGGGGCGGCGAACCCGGGTGCCGTGACTGCACCCACGCGATCTCGTGACCGGCGGAGCACCACGCGGTGGCATCCCGCGTGATGGCCGAAACGGTCATCGTGGCGGTGTCCGCCCACTTCTGGTGCAGCTCGTCGCCGCCGGGTAAGGGAATGACGATGGACTCGTGCGGCGGGCAATCGATCGGCGGGAGCGAGCCGCGAGCGACGGTGCCACCGATTGTGTCGACTCGCCACTCCAGGTCGAATTGCGATAGGTCCACGAAGTCGTGCCTGTTGCTGATCGAGAGGCGGTCCCAGAAGTCGCCGATCGTCATGCGGATCGGCTCGATGACTTTCTTGAAGTCGAGGAGGCCCGGACGCGGCTGCCGATCGGCCGACACCAAGCCGTCGATCACGAAGTTGCCGTCGTGGACGACCTCACCGTAGTCGCCGCCGTAGGCGAATCCGGTATCGTCTGGAGACCGCCTTATCCCGTGCTCGAGCCACTCCCAGACGAACCCTCCGGCGAGGCGTGGGTAACGTTCGAAGAGCTCTTGATACTCCGTCAAACCGCCTGGGCCGTTTCCCATGGCGTGGGCGTATTCGCAGAGCAGGAACGGCAGAGTCCTTCGATGCGCGTCCGCGTCGAGGTCGTCGAGAGGTGGTTCTTCGCCGCGCCCGATCAGTTCGACCTCTTGGTGGGTGGAATACATCCGCGAGTAGACGTCCACCTGCGTGCTCGCCCACTCGCCTTCGTAGTGGATGAGGCGAGAGGCGTCGCGCGAGCGTGCGGACGCGGCCATCGCTTCGATGTTCGTCCCCGTGCCGGCTTCGTTTCCCAGAGACCACATGATGATGGACGGGTGATTCTTGTCACGCTCGATCATCCGCGACATCCGGTCCACCAGCGCATCCCGGTAGCCGGGATCGTCCGTGGGATTCGCTCGCCAGTCGGCGAGCTGGAAACCGTGGGTCTCGAAATCGCACTCGTCGATCACATAAAAGCCGAGTTCGTCGGCGAGGTCGAGCATGTCGGGGTGGGGCGGATAGTGCGAAGTGCGAATCGCATTGACGTTGTGCTGCTTCATCAGTTTTAACTCGTCGACGACGACCTCGCGCGGCACGACCCGGCCGAAGTCTGGGTGATGCTCATGCCGATTCACGCCCTTCAGGACGATCGGCCGGCCGTTCAGGCGCAGCTCGGCATTGACAACCTCCACCGTGCGGAAACCGATCGGAATCGAGATCGTCTCATGCGCCGTGTTTATGGTGAGTCCGTAGAGCTGTGGCGTTTCGGCCGACCACCCGGCCACAGGGCCGATATCCACTATGTCGGCTGTAAGGTTTACCGTGTTCAACTCGGCGATCCTTGACTCCGCGTCGATCCGGCTCCCGTCCGCGCCCGAGACATCGACGCTGATGAGCCCATGCCCATCGGAGAACGCCGTTCGCACGAACACGTCCTCAACGGCGCCAGGCGGCGTCGACAGGAGGGTGACATCGCGGAAGATTCCCGGAAGCCACCACATGTCCTGGTCCTCGAGATAGCTCGCCGCCGAATACTGCGAGACGCGGACGAGCAGGACGTTGCCGGTCTGACGAAGGAGCGAGCTGACGTCGAATTCGCTCGGGAGCCTGCTCCCCCGCGTCGTTCCCAAGCACTGCCCGTTGAGCCAGACCTCACCGGCCGAGTCGATGCCATCGAACCGGAGTCGAGCACCGCCGAGGAACTCGGGGGCGACATCGAACCTCAGTAGATGATCCGCGGTCGGATTGGCATCGGGCGGGAACGGAGGCGTGAGCGGGAACGGATAGCGACGATTGGTGTAGTTCGGTGCCCCGTGGCCGCCGTGGATGGGCATCGACCAGGACGAAGGGACGGGTATCGTCTCCCAGCTCGAGTAGGTCTCAGCGTGGGTCCATACGTCTTCCGGCGCGTCGATGCGTGACGGCCACCAGGCAAAGCTCCAGGTACCGTTCAGGCTCATGCTGGGTAGCGTCGTCGTGAATCGCGCTCGCGGGCTGAGAACCCCCCAGCCGGGTCCCGCGTTGGTCAGGTCGTCCGCGTGAGGCTCGTCGCTCATTCTTTCGACGAGCCCGCTAGCATCCCCGCGACCAGCGTCCGCTGGGAGAACAGGAACAAGACGAGCACCGGAAGGACGGCGAGGATTACTGCGAGTGCCAGCTCCGGTCTGTTGATGTCCAGCTGCGCGCCGCCGACGGCCGGATTGAATGCAGGGGTGGACGACAGCAGCTCCTGAAGGCCGAGCTGGATCGGGTAGTCGTCGTTCTTGGCCAGCATCACGAGCGGGACAAAGTAGTTGTTCCAGTTGGCGACGAAGCTGAAGAACGCGAGCAGAGCGATGATCGGCTTCGCGAGCGGGACGGCGATCCGCCGGAAGACATCCCATTCGGAGCAGCCGTCGATACGCGCAGCGTCGAGCAGGTTCTTCGGCACGCTCGTCGAATAGTAGATGTAGGTCAGGTACACGCCGAACGGGTAGAACGAGAATGGCAGGATCACCGACAGGGGCGTGCCGGTGAGATGGACGCTGCTGAGCTCCAGGTAGATCGGGAGGACCAGCGCCGACCCCGGCATGAGCATCACCAGGAGCGTGAGGCTCAGGAGGACTCTCCTGCCGCGGAACCGGGTCATGGCGAGCGCGTAGCCGGCTGGAACGCTTGCGATCACGGTGAGCAGGAGCGCCGCGATCGAATAGAACGCCGAGTTCCTCAACCACACCCAAATGGCTCCGTCTTGGAACGCCGCCAGGTGATTCCACGCGGCGACGATGTTCTCGAAGGAGCCGAATGCAAGCGGGTTGGCGTGGGCGAGCGATGAGTCGACCTTGGTCGGCGTGACGACGAGCCAGATCACCGGGACGACGAAGAACATGAGCATGAAGAGCAGCAGCACCCAGATGAGCGTTCGGGACACGACCATCCCGGCGATACCTGTGCCACGTCTTCTGCGGGCTTCGTGAGCGTATGTCATGCGTCATCCTTCGTGCTGAAGAGCCCGGTGCGAGAGACGATGAGCGCCGCTGCTGCCAGGCCGATCACGAGCAGGTACAGCGAGATAGCGGCGGCACCGTTGAAATCGTTGTTGTCAAATGCGTACGAGTACGCGAGCTGGTTGGGTGACCAGGTCGGATTGATCCCGCTGCCGCTCGCGTTGTAGACGAGTTGAGGCTCCGCGAAGATCTGTGTACCGCCGGCGAACGCGAGGATCGCCATGTACGCGATCCACTGCTTGATCATCGGGATTTGGATCCGCCACGCGATCTGCCACGTGGACGCGCCATCGACGCGCGCCGCGTCCATTATCTCCAGCGGGATGTTGTTGAGGGCTCCGTACATGACGACGATCCAGCCCCCGGCGCCCGTCCAGAACGCCATGATCACGAAGATCGTCGCCAGATTGCCGGGCGCGATGACCGCAGTGAAGCTGGTGAATCCGAGCGCGTTGAGGAGCCCGGACGCCGGGCTGACGGCGGGGTCCAGCATGAACAGCCAGACCAGAATGCCCGCCACGCCGACCAGCGCGCCAGGCAGATAGAAGACGAACCGGAACGCGGACGACACCGCCCGAGCTCGCTGATGCAGGATGAGGGCAAGCCCGATGGTCATGACCAGAAGGACGACCAGCCAGATCACGACGTATCCGGCGGCGTTCAGAAACGCCAGGGGGAAACGGAAGTCTTGTGCCGTGCGGATGAACTGACCGAGGCCGACGAATTGACCGTCGGCATTGGTCAATGCCAAGTAGATGGCATAGAAGGTCGGCAGGACGCCGAACGCTGTCAGCAGGATCGCATACAGCGATACGAAGCCGTAGCCGGCCAAGCCGGATCGCCGCGCGACGCGACGACCCGGCTTCGACTGGCCAACCGTCACAACTGCAGGGCGAGCCTGAGTGTTGATAGTTGACATTTCTACAATCTCACTTCTTTACTGTGTATCCGACCGTGCCAGCGAGCTGCTCAGCCTGAGCCTGCCAGGTCGGGAGGGTGGAAAGCACGGTTTTCTTCGCGACCAGCTGGGGAAGGATCGTGTTGGCCCAGATCGTCTGCTGGTTGACGCGGCTGGTCTGGGACCATCCTGACCAGATGCTCGCCGCTGCCTTCGTGAAGGCCGGAGCGACGTCGTTCGCGAAGTAGCTCGTGTTCTCCGGGTTCGCGAGCCAGGCCTTCGCTGCCGGCGCGTATGCGGGGTAGGTCGGCGCGGACTCTTGCGCGGCGTTAGAGGTCGTCAGCCACTGGACGAGCTTCGAGGACGCGGCCAGGTTCTTGCTGTGCGAGGAGATCCACCAGAGGCCGCCGCCGACGTTCCCCGTCGACTTGGTGCCGTCGTTCGCCCAGGTTAGCGGGGCGGCTGCAGC
Source organism: Leifsonia sp. NPDC077715 (assembly GCF_040686855.1). Taxonomy (NCBI): domain Bacteria; kingdom Bacillati; phylum Actinomycetota; class Actinomycetes; order Micrococcales; family Microbacteriaceae; genus Leifsonia; species Leifsonia sp. NPDC077715. The sequence goes on along the minus strand of NZ_JBFBOG010000002.1, from coordinate 532,517 downwards.
CATCTGTCCGGAGGGGACCTTCAAGGCAGCGTCGAAGACGTACTTGCCGTACCAGGACGGACCGACCAGCGCGAGCGTCTTGCCGCTGTACTTCTGGGTGTACGCGGCGCCGCTGAACACACCGTCGGTCACGACGGTACCGTTGGCGATCATGTGGTCGAGCAGGTTGGCCACCCGGGTGCACTTCTGCGAGGACGTGTCAGACGAGAATGTCTTGCCGTCTAGCGTGTTCGCCGGGCACTCGCTCGCCCAGAAGTACACCAGTGGAGCGTTGTTGTCACCCACGGTGCCAAGGACGTATCCAGGGTGTTCCTCCGCGACCTTGTCGGAGAGGGCCTGCAGATCTTCCCAGGTCTTGGGAACCGTGTAGCCGAACTGGTCGAAAAGGGTTTTGTTGTACCAGAAGACGTTCTGGGCGACATCGTTTCGGATGCAGTAGAGGTGCCCGTTGACGATGCAGGGGTCGAGGGCTCCCTTTGCGAAGCCGTCGATCTTGCTCTGGGGGAAGATGCCTTGATCGAGCGGCGCAGCGAACGGCGTCTTACCGGATGTCGAGGTCTCGATCCCGCTCATAGCGGTCGTGAAGACTACGTCCGGCCAGCCGCTGCCGGCGCGATCGAACAGTGCGACCTTGGTCTGAAGCGTTCCGGGAGCGCCGTCGTACGTGACAATCTTCATCTTCACGTTCGGGTTTTCTTCCTGGTACTTCTGAACGGTCGGCAGACGTGAGGAATCAGCCCAGACCGTGATGGTCGAGTTCTTGTCCTGCTTCGCTTCCTTGAAGCTGCCGCTCGTGGCCGCCGGCGCACTTGCGCTCGCACAGCCGGCCAGGGTGACCGCGATTGCGGCGGCTGCCACCACCGCCTTGATCGTCTGTCCTCGCCGTCGTTCGGGTGACGTCATCGTCGTTCCTTTCGTGATTTGTTGGGGTTCATAGTGCAGGGGTCGGGTCAAGTTGGGTGTCGCGTTCCTGTGGGGGGATTTCCTCATCGCCTCGCGCATCCTCGACGTACTGTTCGAGCGCGGCGGGATATTCGAGACCCGCAGGCAGTCCTATGCCCAGGGAGTTCGGGGCGTGCACGAGACCGTGAGCGTCGACAATCGGCTCCCGGCGCACGGGGTTAGAAGTGACGAGGGATTCGTAATAAGTGGTGTTGGAGATCATCATGGCCAGATGCTGGTTTGGGAGATCTGATCCGTGCACCTCTGCCCTCAGCCGGAACGCATCAGCGAGGTGCGCCGTTCGCAACGAGCCGGTGATCCCGCCTCGGAGGGCGGCGCTTGCCCGCACGCCAAATGTGGCGGCGCCAGCTCGGATGAAGTCGCCCGAGTTCATGTGGGCGCCATCAGATGTCTCCGCCACCAGCAGGGGAACGCTCACCGATTTGGCGAGTTGCGCATAGGCGCTCACGCTGAACTCTCGCATCGGTTCCTCGTACCAGAGATAGTCAGCTTCCGAGAGCGCTCGGCCCAGTCGGATCGCGTCCGGAAGATCGAAGCCCGCTGAACCGTCGTACATGAGCTCGACCTGTGGTCCAACGTGATCGCGCAACGCGAGGCACAGCTCGGCATCCCGGACAGCATTCCCCCACGCGTGCAATTTGATCGCACGATACCCGAGCTCGAGCGCCTGATCTGCTACGTCCAGGAATTCATCGATCGTCTCGAACGTCGATGTGGAGGCGTAGGCGGGAATGGACTTTCGGAACCCGCCGCCGACCTCCCAGGCAGGTGCACCATAGAAGCGTCCGGCCAGGTCCCATAGCGCCACATCAACGATGCCCAGGATGGGAAGGGGGAACTCCTCAATCCGGTCCAGTTCCCACATGCGATGCCATAGCCATTCCCGTTGGAGAGGGTCCTGACCGATCAGCTCCGCCCGCAGCAGACGTCCGACAACATCTTCGAGGGGTGCAGCGCTGCCCGCGCGGGGTGCGAAGGCAACACCATCGATCCCGGCATCAGTCCCGATACGCAAGACAGCTCGGGAGCCGCCACCGGCGCTGGACGGGAGGCCAGCACGCCAGTGGAAGGGTTCCCCGTCGGGTGTATCCACGCGGAATGTCTCTACGTGCGTAATCTTCATTGATCCACATTCGGTCGGGTTGTGTACGTGTCGCGTAAATGTATTACGTCTGACAACTGTTGTCAATCGACAGCGTACGCTATGGATGTAAAGAGCTAGCTGCAGCGAAGGGGCACGACGATGAGCGACACGACCAGCCTGGTAACCTCCCGCGGCCGCCCTCTTCGCCTGAGCCAGAGCGTTGCCACGGAACTCATCCGCCAGGTCGTCTCAGGCGAGCTAGAGCCTGGAAGCGCACTCCCCGGCGAATTGGCGCTCTGCGACGCCTTCGAAGTCAGCCGGCCTGTCATTCGCGAGGCCGTCAAGGTTCTCGAGCAGAAGGGTCTCGTCAGAGTGCGACAGGGGGACGGGACGACGATCCGTCCCCGGTCGGAGTGGAATCTTCTCGACCCCGCCATCCTCCCACTTCTACTCGAGCAGGACACCGAGAAGGAACTCAAGCAAGACGTCATCGCCCTACGACGCGACCTGGAAGCCGACATGGTTCGGCGGGCGGTGGCACGACTAACTGAGGCCGACTTCGCCGAGATGAGCGGCTATCTGCGCATCATGGATTCGGAGGCCGATCCACTGGCGCTTCGCCGGGCAGACTCAGCGTTCCACGCGGTCATACACCGCGCCTCCGGCAATGAGATTGCGCGAACAATCGTCACGCTTCTTGTTTCGGAAGCGCGAGAGGTCAGTTTCCTCGGAACGGTTTCGCAGCGCCATTACCGGGATTCCAATGCGCAGCACCGGCGGATTCACGAGCTGCTACTAACAGGAGACTCTGAGGCTGCCGCGGAGTGCATGGCCGAGCACGTTTCTACCCAGTGGCTGATACGGCGTGATCCCGCCTAATTTCGTCCCGACACACGTTTGACAGCAGTCGTCAGACGTAATACATTTCGAGCACCTATCACTGAAGCTAGGAGTTCGAATGCGCAAAGTCATTGCTGCGGGGACGATTACGCTCGCCGTCGTAGCGTCGCTCCTCCTCCCCACCGCTGCCGAGGCCACCACGGTCACCGACATCTACGCCTCGCCTGCAGGAACAGGAACCGCCTGCACGGTCGTTGCCCCATGCTCGATATACCAAGCCAAGACGAATGCTCGCGCTGTGGCGGCAGTCGGCACCGACGACATCGTCGTACATCTATTCGGCGGCACGTATTGGATGACCTACACGCTGAACCTCGACATGACGGATCAGCCCCTGAACGGCCATTCACTGACCTACGAAAACTACGACAGCAATCCCCCGATCTTGGACTCCGGCCAGGCGGTGACGGGCTGGACGCTCCACGACGCAGCCGCCGGAATTTATCAGGCGTCAGTCGGGACACTTGACTTCCGCCAGATCTACGACGGCAACACACGGGGAATCCGGGCACGGTATCCGAACGTGACGGATTCAGCGACCGCTGGCCCGTACCTTCCCGTGACCTCGACGAACACCTCGACCGTCACAGTGCCAACAGCGGATCTCCCCTCCCTCTCGTCGTACAGCGGAGTCGAGATGGTGAAGCTCGACAACTGGCGGGACAAGCACCTGCGCATCGACTCCGTCACAGCCACGAGCACTCCAGGCCAGTCCGAAGTCTCCTTCCTGTCCCCCGAGTCATCGAACACTCTTTTTGGATCGTTCCCACAACCGACGAGCTACTACTTCCTGGAGAACTCGTACAACTTCATCGACGCCGCCGGCGAGTGGTATCTCGACACGTCGAGCACCCCCCACACGCTGTACTACAAGCCAGCGAACGGCCTTGCGCCCGCTGACGGGCAGGTCATCGTGCCCCGCGGACAGACCACCATGCAGCTCTACGGTGCGTCAATCACCAACCCCATGACGAACATCACCGTCAAGGGCCTGACCTTCCAGCACACCAACTGGACCCAGCCAAACCAGTACGGATACGTCACCGGCCAGGCGGCGATCGAGCTGACAACGAACGGGAACTCCACCATCCCGGGCGCAGTGCAGATGACCAACGTCACTAACTCCACCTTCGAGAACAACACCATCAGGGACACCGGAGCCCAAGGCCTGTTGGTCTTCGGCAACACGTCCGGGATTACTGTCGACCACAACACCGTGACGGATACGGCCGCAGGAGGTATCTACTTTGACGCCGGAACAGCTGCTCGTCGCACCTCCGAGAACCAGACCATTACCAACAACACGGTGAGCTACGTCGGTCGGGACTACTCGGACGCGGCAGGAGTCCTAACCACGTTTATCAACAACTCGACGGTCTCGAACAACGACATCAGCAACGGGCGGTACTCCGGGATCAGCATGGGCTGGTCTTGGAATGACGGCGACACGGGCGCCAGCAACTACAACACCATCAGCGGGAACCGGATCAGCAACGTCATGACGCTGCTGGATGACGGCGCCGATATCTACACCCTCGGCAAGATGGCCGGCACAACGATATCCGGCAACTACGTATCGTCCACGCTCCGCTCGAGCTGGGCTGGACCGTATAACGTCGCAGGAATCTATCTGGACAACGGCAGCACAGGCAAGACCGTGGAAGGGAACGTGATCGACAACGTCACCGCATCCTTCTTCGCCTACAACCCGCCGAACCACGACAACTACATCGAGGACAACTGGTACAACTCCCCGTTGGGATCAATCGGCACCCTCAACACGGTGTCGGGAAACACCCCGGTTACCGGATCCGCGTGGCCCGTCGACGCGCAAACAGTGATCGACAACGCCGGCGTACTCCCCTGACCGTCGGCGGAATAGAGGTGCCCCAGCGCGATTGCGTTGGGGCACCTTTCGTTTCGTTTTGCTCATCGGGCGGCCGGCCCTGTCGGGGCCGGACACTCGATCACCAAAGGAGCCGTTGTTTAGACGCCCGCTGTTTCGCGGGAGATCACTCCACCCACGCTGCCGAGACGAATTCAGATCTGGCGATGAGCGAGGGCAGAACTCGTGACATTGCTGCGACGTGGCCGTTGCTCGGCGCCGCGAACGACGTCGCGGTGGGATTTGAACTCCAGTTCTCGCGCGCAACAGCTGGGCTGAACTTTCGAGTTCAGATTCGTGGACTGCTCTCGATGTTGCTCTATTTACCCGCGCGCGGAGTCCGGGACCCCTCAGGCCCGCGATCCGCGGGGCTAGCGGGGCGTTTCAAATCGCATGAGCCAGGCGCTACGCGGAGCGCGTGACCTCGCATTATGGCTATGATCACGCGTATGAAGCGGGGGGTGTGCAGGCAAAGCCTGCGGACTACTGCCTTGGTGGCGGCCCTAACGGCACTCATGCTTACAGGGTGCACGTCCGAGGGGCGCCCAAGTTATTCCACGTCGTGGACACTCAAGTTTGAGCAGCCAGTCAAAGTCATCGCGGCAGACGAGTCAACTGCGCTCGTCTATGGCAAGTCTTCGGAAATGCTCTTCGCACTGGACATACACGACGGCCATCGAGTGTGGGCGAAGCCGATGATGCCCCAGCCAGACGACGCGAGCGTTTCCGGCAATAAATTCTGGCTCACACAGTCAGTCGGGGATCAGACCGTCTTGACTGCGCTTGACGCTAGGACCGGGGATATGGCCTGGCAACGGACGGCCGACGTTGCCACCATGGTTTCGGTCCAACCATCTGGAGACGTGATTGCGTGGGTCGGAAACGAAATTACCCGTTCCGACCCCGCGGGCATTCTTGCTAGGCCGACGTGGAGCCCGGCCAAAAGTTGCACGATCGTAGACGCTACAGGTGAAGGACGAGCGCATCCCACTGTAGTTGCACTTCAGAGATGCGACCATGGCCAAATGTCCGTGGCTGTGCTCAGCGACCGCCTGACTCCGCTACACGTCATCAAGGTCGCCCCCTCCGTCCAGTCCCTCGCCAAAGGCGGTGGGGCCGTGGGTGTTAACGATGTCGGGGGCGGCTGGGTGATCGACACGTCAGCAGGCCGGGCCGTCCCTGTGTCAGGCACACTGGACGCAGCACAGGGCATGGGGCTGGCAATTCAAGAAGCTGGCGGTGCGCTTGTTGATGTCCGGCCCGATGTGCCTCTGCACCCGAGCGCCTACGTGACGATCGGAACGTCGGTCCTGCCCCTCTTACGCATCGAGGTCCACTCATCCGACGGCATCGTGGGATCGGCGACAACCGTAGTGGGGCGATCGCAGCATCTCACCCGGGTGGACGACAGTACCTACCTGTTTCAGTACGAAGAAAAGAGCGGCCTGACAACGCTCGAACAATTGCACCTCGACTCCATACCTGGATCAGAGCCCGCGCAGGCGGCAACTTCGCGACGTGGCATATCGGAAACTATCGAGACAAGTGATGGCCAGAAGCTTCAACTCACAAATGTGGGAACCGACGGTACGGCTGGCGAGATTGACACCAACATCGTGCTCACTAGGCCAGCTGGCGGACCAGAACTCGCTATAGCCAGACTCGCCATGGCGGCCACTGACGCTGATGCCGTCGACGCTTGGCGTCTAGCCACCTCGCGTGGCGGCAACGGGCTAGTAAGCGTCCCGGCCGGCCCTTCGAAAATCGCAGGAGCGGACAAAACTACTTGGGCACAATCCGGACGATGCCTAGTTGAGATCACTCACGACAGCGCTCCGACCGAGCCCGAAAGGGCCGAGATCGCAATCGCGACTCTAAGTTCCGCTGCGGCCAAGGAGTGCAGGAATGGCTAGCAAGCGGAAGGTTAACATAGCTCGCGACAACGAGTTGGCGACTGGCAACACCGCGCAGGCTCAGGCTCCGGCTCAGGGCGTGGCCGAATCGCCGGACGAGAGGCCGAAGACCAAGAGCCGGAGGGTCGCGATTGGAGCCGGCGTCGCAACCTTGGTCATCGCTCCTTTAATCGTGATCGCATTCACGCCCACCGCCGACAAGCTCGGCACCTCCATGAAGGCAGGTATTTCGCAAGCCTTTGATCACCATGCGGATGCGGGCCAGCCATTCGCCGTTTTGCGATCAATTTCTTATGCCTCCAAGTCGACCTATGCAAAAGCAGATGCCGAAGTAAGTCAACGAGAACGCGCCTACATCGTGTCGAATCGTGAGCCCTCCGGCTGGACACCCGCAGGCGATCGAGTGGATGGCTGGACCGTTCGGAACACCTCGGACGATAAGGTAACGATCGAGTCGATTTCGATTGCCGATGCTCACGCGAGTCAAGCGCTAGCGGGTGCCTTAGCCTCCCTCTCTGAAGGAGGACGTGGCGGCGACACGCCCGTCTATAACCTCGTCGTCGATCTCGATTCTGGACGGACGCTAGACGCTAACGGAGCCGACTACTTTCGGCAGCAAACAATAACTCTCAGACCGGCGGAGAGCGCGATGATTTACTTCGCTGCTAAGCCTCCGAACGGCACTTCTTACTCGTGGGTGCTCAAATTCTCGGTTCTCATTGGGAATGACAGGTCCGCAACTGTGTATTCGGGAAAGAACGGGAAGACGTATCCGAAGGCTAGCGCGGTGCCAAGCGATCAAAGATTCGCCGTAACCGCGGTCTCGCCGGAATACTCAATCGCGTTCGGCACGGAATCCCCCACGGGGCCTATCCAGGAACTCCCGAACAAGTAGGTCGACTTCGCAGGACGGGCCTGTACTCGACCGAGACCTTGTGCACAACGTCTTGAGGTCCAGGTGTGGACGCATGGAAGCCGAAGCCGAGTCGGCGGCATACACACTCGCCGGCTTAATGGGGTTGGATATCAGCGCCTCCAGCATCGGCTACGTCACAGGATGGTCCGCGGCCGAGCCGCACTCAGTTCGCGACACCGCCAGTCACGCCCTGCGAGCCGTGCACGCAATTCTCGACCCGCTCGAGCCAGTAGTGGCGTTTGAGGGAGCCGTGGCACTGGGCGAGCCTCATGGAAGCCCGCAAAACAAAACCTCCGGATCCATGCAGACATTTGGATAGCGGGGGCTTACACGTGGCTGGACCGGTGGAATTGAACTCTGGCTCTCCCCGCCAGGACCTAGCAACCCCGGTCAACACCAGCGGAAAGCCAAGGAAGTTTGGCTCTTGTCATCTCGTTGCATCCCTCGGAATCTTGCACAGTTGTAGCCGAAATGCAGTCAAACGCAGCAGGCCCCGGATCGACGAGCGTGGGGCTTCGTAGATAGGGCAACCGTGGACTTTGAACCCTTATACGCATCCCACGGTCTCACGAAGTTCGGACGACATCCTCGGAACGTCAAGGAACTTCCTTTCTCGTCATCGCATTACAGCCCGCGCGAACTCGTACGGTTGTAGTCAAAATCGGAGTGAGTTACCTCTGACTCAGCATGGCTGAGACTGGCTTACACATGAGCAATGCTCATTTGGGACTAGCCGCCGCGCGCTCATACGAGGATACTGACAGTCGCCCGCATTGGAGGCATATATGACCCCACTACAGATGGTTGCGCCATTCCTGGGTGCGGCCGCACTGGAGGTGTTGACGTGGTACCAATTGCGAGACCGGCTAAAGCAGGCAAAATACAAGGCGCTTCTGCGCTCGAGTGGTTACTGGATCGTAACTACCGCGACCATTGTCATCAGCGGCTTCGGCGCGCTGCTTCTCTTTAGCGATCGGCTGAACGCCGCTGAACTTTTCCTAGCAGGCGCGGCTTTTCCAGTCTTGTTTAAGAAGCTCATTGCAGCGTTCGTCGTGAAATCGCCAGTCAAACTCGGGGCAGCGGAAGGTTCACCAGGGGTGCTCTATGATTACTTCTCCGTCGCGGGCTAGGCGAGGCCGACATCTCTCTTTCGCCGCACTATTGGTCGTCACGCCGGCCCTCCTTGCTTCAAGTTGCACGAGCGAAGTCAAACCCGCGGCGGTCGCCGTGCAGCGCTTCGCGGCGGTAGCCGAAGACGCCAAGGGCGTCTACAACATATTCGGCGACGACGTGTCCAACGGCGCCATGCGAGACGCGCAGAAAGCAGCTCAGCGCGCCGAGCAACTCGGCTTCCACGTTTTCTTGTCGCCGGGCTCAGAGAGCATTGCGGACACGGTCACTCGACAGATAGCTGAGAGCGATCAGCCGCTCGTCACCCTGGTCGGGCACAACGACAACGGGTATTTGCCGTTTTCGGACGGAAGCTCCATCGCTCTCAACAGCCTCGCGTCGGCGGGCCCGAAAGTCGCGGTCATAGCCTGCGAGTCCGCGGCATGGGTCAATGGAACGTCGGCCGTGGGAGTGGCGGATCCAATCACTTACGCGGTCGCGTTCAGGACTGAAAAGATCTTCCGAGAAACCGTGATTAACGAGGACTTGCGGGACCCTGCCGCGCTTGAATCTCGATTGTCTGATGCGCTAACAAGCGCGGTGCAGGCGGAGCATGCCGCGACCATACGCAAGGCAGCCCTAGTCGGCGCGCCGGCTGGAGGCGCGGTTATCGGCGTCACGATATACAACGCCTCGAACCAGTAGCACGACCCCGGGTTCGTCCTGCGGTCACTCCGCTTCGGGCTCCTCGATGCTCGGCTCAGTAGGCTGCTCGGCGCAAAGCCGGTACGCCTCCGAATCTGAGCAGGCTCCTCGGAGCCACTCTTCCCACTCACTTGAGGTCACAGGGTTGCACCACTGAATTGATCCGAGGAGAGGGTAGGCCTCGGCGAGCGCGGAGACATGTCGGGCCTGAGCATCGTCCTGCGAAATCACGGGATAGTGCTTCAGGGCGGCTATCTCGACGATATGGGCATCCTTTTCCAGCAAGTCTCGCACTCCCTGTTCTGGGATGCCACCAATGATTTCTCGGTAGTCAGATAGTCGTCGATCGCGCTCTCGCCGAACCCTGCGGCGAGACTCCATTGATGCCCACCAGCTCACAAACGTTCGCGACGCGTGTTTGATCCACTCGCCTTCAAGCGTGGGGGTAAGTGCCAGTTGAAGTTCGCAACCTCTCTCCCCGAGGACATGCGTAACTCGAAGGCAGGCCTCGCTCGTTTCATGCCGCGCCGGATCAGCACACGACCGCGCCACGTTCGCATCGATAATGACTGCCTGCACTAGTCCGCGCGCCTACGGATCGCGTCAATATATGCAAGGTCGGCGTCTTGCATCACTTCATCGAAATCGAGCGGCCAGTCCCCGAACCTGCCCGCTTCATCTAACTCGGCCACATCAAGCCGAGAGAAGCCCGTCTGCTCGTCTCGACTAAACCAGTTCATCGAGACACCCTTGGCAGGGATCGAACCTTCGGCGATGTGTGTTTGAACCGCCCGAATTAGCAACGAACTGTGCGTTTCAGCTATGACTTTTACACCTCTGTTTGCCGCCGCCACGAGCGCTTGTGCAAGGTGAATCTGTGCCCGCGGATGCAGGTGAATTTCCGGCTGCTCAAGGTAAACGATTTGCCCGGGACGAGCGACGAGCAAGGATATGACGACGGGAAGCGTTTGACTCACCCCAAACCCGACATCCGCAACGCTTACAAGGTCTAGCGCTCCGCCCTGCTGTGCGTGCGGTAGGCGCCCGACAAGCACCTCGACCGCGGCATCATTTTTCTTCCGGCCCATGACCTTCCAGGTGAGGCCCAGCGCTTCCAGCTCACGGGAAAGTACGTCGAGCATTTCGGGCGCATTTTGCGCCCAGTCGAGCAGAATCGAGGCAACGTAGGTCTCGAAGGTGCCGGGAAACGTGTTCCCAGTCGCGGATCGGGCATACTCGCGCTCCGGGTTACCCCGCAAACCTGGCACATGGATGATCCCCCGCAACATTGAGGACCACGCAGCAGTTTGAAGCTCAAACGGACTGCTTCCGAGATTCAATTGGAAGCCCTGCTTGCTTTCCAAACTCATGGAGACATCGAGCATGCAACCCTCTCGCTCCACCGAGTAGGAAACCTTCTCATACTCGGGAAACAGCGAACGGTCACGAATGCCCTGGAGTATCACGTCAGATTCTTTTGCGAACTCCTCCACCCTGGACTCGAGAAGTGAGGATCTCATGGTTTCGGTCAGACACAGTTCGCGATCATCGACCGAGATCGTGTCCGAACCAATGGCGAAGCTGTCTGGCCCCTCGATGTACTCGATACGTCGGCTCCATGTGCCGCTTCGCATGCCCACCGAGAACTGGCGTGCTTGCGTCTCGCGCGACTTACCGCGTGAGAGGGCTTGTCGTCCCAGAGTGAACTTGGCGTTCGGTCCGTAGAGCAGCAAGGGCCCGGGGTCAAAGCCAGACTCCAAAGTCTGTTTCATGACTAGAAAGGGCTGCATGAAACTGGACTTGCCTGCACTGTTCGTGCCTGAAATCAATGTGAGCGGCGCCACGCGGAGCTCAATGCGTTCACTGACTGCCTTGAAGCCTTCTACGGTAAGAAATACATCATCCCTAGCGAGGTTCAGCTGCCTCGGTGCTCGGCCGAACCGCTGCTTGGTCTGACGCTTCCTTGCCCTAGCCACGCAAGCCTCCGATCGGGATCAAGATCTCACACTAGCGGGATCGGCCCACCTTCGAGGTTGGCCACATGCCGACGATTGGGGATCTCGAGAAATCGCATGCGTGAGGTAACAGCAAGGACGAAAAACGGAATAGAAAGTCCCACACCAGCAAGAGCAAGAGTACGGACACAGCGCGCGAAGAGCAGAGAGTAGACCAGGGCTTAAGACGAAATGCACGTAGGCACTCTTCGAGATGTGCGCGCCAAGTGCGTGCCGGATGGAGCGCGTAACCGGAAGTTCTAAGTGTGAGAGGTGGAGTGGCGCGCTGGAAGCGCGGGCAGGCTGCGCAGGGGGTCAAGCAGGCTGTGCACTACGCATTCGGCGGCGTCTGCGACGCAACCCTTACGGCTAAGACCGCTGACGGCGCATTGGCCGCAGCCGGCTATGCGGATGCGGTGATGACCCGATACATCGTCGAGAACGGTGCCATCCGTGACGACCTTCTCACCCGGTCGCAGTTGAAGGATTGGGTCGACGGTGTGGACCCACTCACAGGTGAGCGACGGGGCCGGGATTTGGAGTCTCCGGTCGCTGATCTGATTCTGGATGCGACGATCAACGCGCCGAAGTCGTTCTCGATCGCGGCGATGCTCGACCCCGAGTTGGCGGCTGCGTACGAGGATCTGCAGGACCGGTTGCGGGATCGGATAATCAAGCTCTGGCAGAGCCAGCTCAACGCCCGCCGCGGCAAACAAGGCTGTATTCGCGAGGATCTCGCTCGCGTCGAGGTCGTGGAGCTGCAGCATGAACGGTCACGCTCGCTGGACCCGCACAAGCACCGCCACCTGTGGCTGAACGTCAAGGTGCAGGGCGTGGACGGAAAATGGTCGAACGTCGACACCCGTGTCGCGCTGCGGTTCCAAAACGTCCTAAACGCGGAGGGGGACCTCGCCTCAAGGACCGATCCAGTGTGGATCGCCGCGCTAGCGGCGAAGGGCTTCACCCTGAACTCGGATGGAGAGATCGCGCAGCTGCTACATCTGGTGCGGCCTCTGTCGAAACGGGCGGCACAGATCGAGGCGAACAAATCCGCTCACCTCCGCGCATGGAGGGAGCAGCACCCAGGTGAGGAGCCGTCCTCCACTGTGCTGGCTCAAATTGACCACTGGGCATGGGCAGCGGGTAGGCCAAACAAGCCCGGGCTGGTGGACGAGGACGACTGGGCATCCGTTGTGATGGGCGAGCTTCTTAGTGAAGACCCCGATCTCCGCCGCTCCCGACCAGCGGTCACACCACGAGCGCTGGCCCCACAGGACCTCGACATGAATCTCCTCGCGGCGAAAGCGATCGTAGATGCCGATGCTCGGTCGACTGGCACCGGCGGGCGGTTCAGCGACATGGATGTACGAGCCGGGGCGATCCGATCGATCTCTGCATCCGGTGTTAGCGCAGATCGAACGGAGCTGGCCGCTCTGATTGCCGAGGTGTGCTCTCTCGCGATCCGCACTCACACCGTTACCCTTCTCTCGGAGCCAGATATCCCTGCGCACATCAAGCGGCGTATGGCCACTGCGACCGCGACCCTAAAGGCCACCGTCGCCCAGCGGACTGAGGCGCTCGCTGTCGCGGGCGAGGTGCTGTCGATGGATGAGACCACCGCGATTGCGAGGGCGATCGAACCGGACCGCATTCTGGATGAGGATCAGGTGAAGGGTGCGTCGTCCATCGCCGGGACAGACCGAGTCGTCGCCATCGCCGGAGCAGCCGGCACGGGAAAGACCACCATGCTCAAGGTCGCCGGCGCCGCTCTGCGTCGGCAAGGCCGCAACATGCTCATCGTGGCGCCAACGAAGAAGGCTTCCGCCGTAGCTGGTCGCGAAACCAACAGCGCGTCGTCGTCCCTTCATCAGCTTCTACACGATTACGGATGGCGATGGCAAAGCAGCCGGGCTGGTGCCACCGAGTGGTTCTGCCTAAGGGTCGGTGATGCCGACCCGATCACAGGAGTCGAGTACTCCGGACCGCGAATTCGTATTCGCCCGGGCGATCGCATCGTGGTGGACGAGGCCGGCATGCTCGACCTCGAGGCGGCAAACGCATTGCTTGACGTTGTTCACCGAACCGGTGCATCGGTTGCGGTCGTCGGAGATCAACAGCAAGCTCTGCCAATCGGACATTCTGGCGCGATGGCTCTCTTCTGGCGTCGCGCTACTCGTCAGATCGAGCTCGTTGCGATCCATCGATTCGAGGATCACATGTGGGGGGATCTGAGCCTGAAGCTACGCAAGCCCCGAGGTGCGGAGGACGCGGCGAAGGTTGCTGAGGAATTGATCACCACCGGCCACGTCGTCCTTGCCAACAATGACCTGGAAGCCCGGGACGCCCTGGTTCACGCATGGTTCGAAGCAACTGGCAAACGTCAATCCATCGCCCTCGTCACAGCCACCCACGCGGAAGCACAAGCCGTCAGTGAGGACATTCAAGCTCGACGAGTGGCGACCGGAGCGGTTGATACGCGCGGGTGCGTGACTGGCATGGAGGGGCAGCCGATCTTCGTTGGCGACGTCGTGCAGACTCGCCGCAATAACGCAAAGATCGACGTCCAAAACCGTCAGAACTGGATAGTTAGACAGGTCGCAGGTGATCACGTGCTGCTCGCCTCTGCGAACGACTCGACGGACTTACGGAAAATCACGCATGCGTACGCCGGATCCCATCTTCACTTGGCCTACGCCACAACGGTTTACGGCGTGCAGGGCGAGACAACGGACGTGTCCGTAGTAGGTCCAGGAGTCGACGCCGCTGGCCTCTACGTCGGGATGACGCGTGGAAAGACGGACAACCGCGCTATCGTGCTTGCTCCAACGAGAGCGCGCGCAACAGAGCAGCTCGTGGAAACCATGCAGCGGCAGGCAGTCGAGGAAACTATCGACAAGTCTCGCACTGCTGCGAGGGAAGAGCTCAACCGCGCAGCGCGTGGCGACACTGGACCGAACCAGCCATCCATCTCCAAGCTCGCATCTGGCCCGGCCCCGTCATAACGCCGCGCTACGCGAAAGCGAGGCCGAGCGAGCGCACGGATCGGCCCAGCGGGTTTGCGCCGTCGAGATCAGCACCGTACGGATCGAACCGAAGTAGAGCAACACCTAGCGCTTCCGCAGTGTCCTGCGCATCGGGAAACACTCCTCCAGGCACGAAGACCAGGCCACGACGTCCATCGTTCTCGCAGAGTCGCGCTGCGCGCTCCACAAATGCTGCGTCTAGGTTTTGCTGTCGATTGTCCACCCAGGCCAGGTAGTGGCGGCTGTACAAATCACAGATCTGGCGGGCGTCCCCTGAGGCCACAACGGAATCAGCCGCGCCCAGATAGACCATCCACTGACGACACAGCTCGACCGCTTCGACGTCCGAGACTCCCAACGGCCTGGGAGCCGGAGTTTGCACACTCACGACTACAGTTTGCCCGAGACCGCCGTCTTTCGGAACGGTAGGTAGCTCATGGGTTGCGGACCTGGGGAGTAGCCGAAGTACACGGGATAGCGAACCGCCACGACGCCCTCGCGAATTGATAGCCAGCCACTACTATCTGCGGCGTTGCACGGGGGCTCGTTCGGTCTTTGACCCCTCGACGGCCTGAGGCTCTGGGAGCCTAGAGACTGAGCTAATCCTGTGGACGCGGATCTCGGCGAAACACCCCTCAATACTGCTCTTGTGGCACTCTTGGCGAGAATGTTCGAGGAGGCACGAATGGCGACATGGTTCGAGCTTGGCACTGATGCTCCGGCCGCCTCGTGGCGCCGGATCCGCTCTTTGCGCGCCGATCCTCCGTTGGGCCTCCAAGACCTCCTCACCGGCGAGCGCAAGCGCGTCTTTCAGGTGGCACTCGAGCAATCACAGCAGCAGTTCACCGCTGCCTCGGCCATCGGGTACGAGAGCCGACCCCTAAATCTCTTCTACGGCCTGTCTCAGGCAGGCAGGGCCATAGCCGCAGCGAGCCATCGTCTCGGCGACATCGAGGGGGCTGTAGATCCGCACTGGATCTGCAGCGGACACGGGTTGAGGTACGCAGGCGATCTTTCAAGCGTCGACTTCCTGGACTCGCTTGTGACAGTAACGCCAACCCAGCGCGACTCGTTTTCGCGAATTTCGATCGCGCTCGACTCTCCCACGGACCTGAACCGGGTGTCACTTGGCGAGGTGATGAGCCAGATTCTCGAACTTCGAATCAATTACGGACGCGCCCTCGTTTCCGCGCCTGTGCTCACGCCGAATGGTATCTACGGGACACCGAGCCCGAACATCGACTACGAGCGGTTCGAACTTTTAGTCCCCACCTTCACACCGGATTGGCCCGTCGAGCAGGTCCACGAATTCTTGAACCAATACCCCGCGCTTCGTGGTCTAGATGTGGCTCGCCGCGACGATGGTGGACCGCTCGAATCACACAACATTGGGCACGTCTTCGTGCTGGTCCCGCCAACTGCGCTCGAGGAGCAGGCAAACGGTAACAGGCATCTCTTGCAATCGCGTACGTATCGTCACCATAGAGTGATCCTGCCGTCTCTGGGTGATTCTCAATCCGACATCCACCCGCTCGCATCTTGGTGGCTCTTGCTCTTTGCGCTGTCGATGCTGGCGCGTTACAACCCGAGTGACTGGACGCGCCTACTTGATCTTTCTAGCTCGAAAATCGCGGCAATGATCGAGTACACGCTCGACGCAGCATTGGCCGCTGTTCCGGAACTGATAGCGGAGTCCTTGTTGGCGCTTGGCGGTGTCAGTGGGTTGGCCTAGTTATCGGCGATCGTTCTAGCGCTCCTGCCGCCAATGGCTGACTGTGGCCAGCGCTGCGAGTGAGGCAATCGCAACTCTTAGTTGTCGGAACGAGACCTCTTCTCGCGGTCAATGATCCGAAGCAGTTCGTCGGCGAAGTGGAGAATATTGGCGGCATCTGCCGGGTCGTCGTACTCCACCGCGCGGTGACCAGCTGGGTTCCGGAACGCGGCGAAGGCACCCTGAAACAGAAGAAGAAAGCCCGTCTGCTCGTCCGGAGTCTCGCCTGCGATTCTGAGTGGGCCACCCGGTTTTAGCGCTTCCTGGGCAAGCGCCTTGCCGGTCAGGCCGGCTGGAAGGCCGGAGGCGGTTCGGAGCGAAATCTCGACTTCCTTCATCGCGATCAGAACAGCCGCCGCGTACTCGCCGCGCTCGAAGTTCATCCGGGCGGCGCCCTGCAGCCGCGGATGTAGGTCAACGTGGAGCCGGCGCGTGGCGTCGACATGAGCTGTCGACCCGAGGACATTCGCCTCTCGGCCTGCTTGAGTCGGTATCCACTCGTCGCCGCTGCCCGATTGGGCGGAGGAAGGACCGATGAGGCTGTTAGAGATAAGCCAACCCAGGCCGTCGGCGATGGTGGCTACGATCACTTCGATCATCCCGGACAGATCCCGCGTGACACTCCCGTGTCTGCGCGGGATCGCCGTCAACAAACTTGCCTCTGCGTGGGCCCGGATGTTCGGCGCCGACCAACTTCGGCCGGAAACGACCATTCCACGGAGTAGGCGCATGCCGAGCTCCGAAGGGCTCAACTGGAGCATCTCCCCCACCGTGATCGGTGCGCCGGCCATGTTCACTGTCACGGATAGGTCGGTGGCATCGATGTTGGGGGTCATGATGCCATCCTTTCAGCACTGCACCCGCCACGCGCCTGGGTGGGCGCCTGCCTAGCCTCCTGGACAGAAACGGCGGGCGACCCGGGATCGAGTCAGCCTTGGCCAACGCACCAAACCAGAGCATGCGTCAGCTAGAGGCGCCTATGGAGGCGGACTTGGCAGCTGACCTACTCATCGATGCCCGCGGCATGGCGTTGTCGACGAGCCTTGGCCCTTTTCATACGATCGGCCCGTGACCTTCCGGATAGATTCCTCTCGCGCACTTCGCACTCACGATCAGCTAGTCGGTCTCGTCCGCGCCGTGCTCGCAGCTTCCCAGGATGATGAATCGCGGGCCGTGGAATGGAAGCTCGGCTACGAGGATCTGACGAGCGTGGAGGCGTCATTTGCACTTTCCCGGGCGATCCTCGGCATGGCTAACCGCTCAGTGCCCGTCGCTGCCACCGCCTTCGAGGGTGCCGGCTACGTGGTCGTCGGAGCTGAGCCCGGCACACTCCGCGGGCAGACGGTGCCTGACAGCGCCGAGCTCGTCAACGCTCTACGCCGGTTCACTGGCCACGGGTGGCCCCTCTGGGACGGACGCACCGTCGACGTCGACGGCACCGCTGTCCTGGTCGTCACCGTGGAGCCTCCGCGCGACGGCGACCGGATTGCACTGCTGCAGAAGAGCTACCAACCGCCAAAGGGACCAATGGTCGTGGAGGGCACCGTATTCGTGCGACAGCCCGGGTCGACCGAACGTGCGTCAAAGGCTGAGCTTGAGATGCTGCAGGACCGGCTCGTAGCGGGATTTTCTGGTCGAGAGGCCGAGCTGAGAGCGGACCGAAATGAGAAGGTTCGACAGCTCGTAGCGGCAGCCGTCGGCGCCGCGCACCGATGGGCGGACACGTGGCAGATCATCGTCATCTCGACGATGAAGGGTCGGTGGGAGCAGCGCGACTGGATCGAGTGGTTTGAGACGGATTCGGGCAAGCAAATGGTCGAGGATGCCCAAACCATCAAACACTCGGCGCGCGAACTGCGGCTGCTCGTGACCGACCGCCATTTTCAGAACGTGTTAGCGATAGCCCTCGACGAGTTCACGAGTCCAGAAGGGTTCGACGGTGTCCATCGGGATCCGAGCGACGACAAATCGCGGGTCGCCGCCTACGCGCACATTCGCGCAATCAAGGATGCCTGGACCGCCGTTGAGGAGGCTGCGATAGAGGTCCTCGCGGCGTGAACCGCGCCGTGATCTCGGCCTAACATATCGCTAGTCGCTCCGGACGAAACTGCGCTCGGGTGAGCACGGTGACACTCCGGTATCCCAGTCCGACGAAATATCGCTAAGTAAAGTGCCTCAGCTCGACGGGGAATCTCCGATAAGCGACTAGCGATGGACTGGACCTTGGAGTCGGCTCCCCCCGGTGCTCGCAGCGCATTCCGGCCGCGTCCCCGTGAGTGTTTCGAGGGAACACAAAGGGGCTGGCCTTCGCCAGCCCCTTTGCTCGTGCTCAAGCAAGCGATGCCGTCTGCTGCGCCACTCTAGTCGAGACGGGCCCGGTCGCGGACGCGCCCGGGCCGTCAGCTTTTGGGGCGCGGCGGGAGACTTCTGCAGTGGTGTAGCGGAGGGAGGGTCCGACGCTATCGGCCACGACTTCGGTGGCGGCTCGGGGCTCGCCGGTTGCTTGGTCGGTCCAGTGGCGGAACTCGAGGTTGCCGTTGACGATGACGGTGTCGCCTTTGGCGAGGCTGGCGCGGACGTTCTCGGCGGTGCGGCCGAAGACGGTGGTGCGGTGGTACTGAGTGTCGCCGTCGACCCATTTGCCATCGACCTGCTTGCGGTCGGTGACAGCGACGGTGAACTTGGCGAACTTCGTGCCGTTCTGGGATTCGCCGTAGTCGGGGTCGGCGACGAGGTTGCCTTCGATGCTGATGGGTACTCGTGTGCTCATCGGTCTCTTCCTTTCAATGTGCGCCCGCTGCTCGGGTCGCTTTCACTTAGAACTTCCGGTTCGAGCTTTATAAAGGCACTCAAATGGCGCGCACGCGGAGCGCGTTCACGGGCCAGCGTGGGCCTGGTCGATCCAGTCGGCCCATTCAGTGGGGACGGCCTCGTCGCCCGTTCGTGGGAGTTCGGTGTGGCCGTTGTGGCATTCGCCGTTGTACCAAGTCGCCAGGCGTGGGATGGCGACGGCGAGGCGTTCGTGCCAGCCGATGGGTCCGTAGCCGGCGTCGAGGCTGTCGTAGGAGACAAGCCAGGCGGTGTGGAGGGCAGAGAGTTCTTCGACGAGGGCGCCGTGTTTGAACCAGCAGGGAGGAATCTTGCGCGTGGCGAGGTTGTAGCGATGGGTGAACCAGATCACCCAGCTGCGCAGGTCGGTCCAGACCTCTGGAGCGTCCGCGTCGGCCAGGGTGCGCCAGTTGATGACGCGGATGCCGAGCATGCCCG
Organism: Leifsonia sp. NPDC077715; assembly: GCF_040686855.1. Taxonomy (NCBI): domain Bacteria; kingdom Bacillati; phylum Actinomycetota; class Actinomycetes; order Micrococcales; family Microbacteriaceae; genus Leifsonia; species Leifsonia sp. NPDC077715. The sequence goes on along the minus strand of NZ_JBFBOG010000002.1, from coordinate 512,986 downwards.
GACTCTGCCGAGGAGACTGGTCTTCCCATCGCTCGGCGAGGGAGGCGACGAGGTCGTCGAGTGGGGTGTCGTCGGTCACTGCTGTTCCAGTGACGCTTCGATGTAGTGGGCAATCTTTGCCTGGAGCCGGGCGACGGCTTGCAGCGACGCGGTGCGGCGGGAGACGAACCCGGAGAACACCCGGTCGCGGTCGATGAGCTGGTGGACGTATTCGTGGCAGCGCGGGTGCAGCGCCATCAGGTCCTGATGCTGCTCGTGCGCGGTCCAGCCGTGCGGGGTTTGGGTGACGCCGCGGTAGTCGAGGTGGTGCAGCTCGAGGGAACGCGTGTCGCCGACGCCGAGGCAGAGCGCGCAGCGTGCCTCGCCGCTGCGGGCTTGTTCTTCAGTGAACCACCGGTCGCGGCGAGCGAACCAGGCTCCGGAGTGCAGGTAGGTGGCGCGGTAGCTGTTGTCTCGGGCGGGGCGGCGACGGTTGGACATCAGCTTCCCTCTCCCGCCGATCCTCGGCGATCGAGCGCGGCTTGATACTGCTCTGCGAACACGACCTGCTGGTCGAGCTCGGTGAGCTTTTTCCCGGCGCTCACCTGGTGGGCGTCGTCGCGGTCGGTCCATCCGCGGAGGTCGAGGAGAATACCGCGACGGTTGCGGTAGGCGAGGAGGCCGACGCTTTCAGGCATGCGGCGGATCTCGTCGATCGTCATCACCGGAACCTTCTCGTTCTGCACGTTCGTGGAGGATCCGGTGTCGTTGTACGAGTGCCCGGTGTTCCGGATCCGACGCAGCCCAAGGAGGGACTCGATGTCGCGGAGGTGGTCGACGTCGGACGCCCCGCCGAGCAGGAGCTTCGCGGTTGCGGCGGACCAGATTGTGTCGGCCTCGGATCGTGACCAGGCGGTCTCGGCCTGGGAGAGGGCCTGCAGGACGACGACGGTGGAGATGCCGATGCCGCCGCCATCGGCCATGATCCGCGGCAGCGCTGGCCAGGAGAACATGTTGGCGATCTCGTCCAGTATCAGCGCGAGCGGTAGGTCGAGCCGGGAGCCCGGTGAGGCGAGAGCCTTGCGGCGGGCGGTCTCGACGATGTCGTCGAGGATCGCGCCGAGAAATCCTCCGACGGAGCCTGCGCCGGCGCCGGTGCCGACGAGGTAGAGGCTGTTTGGCCCGGCGAGGAAAGCGTCGAGGTCGAACTGCTCCCCCGGACCGGGCGTCATCGCCTTCCGAATCGCCGGGATAGACAACGGGCGGAGCGCGCCGAAGACGCCGAACCAGGAGTTGGCCAGGAGCTTCTCGTCACCGTTGATGATCGCATCCAGGTCCTCAGACCAGCCCGGCGTGCCCTGGTTGGCGAGCACGCCCACGGCCTCGAGAGCGAGCCGCGGGTTGGATCCCCAGCGGGCGAGAGCGTCAATGCCTCGCCCGGAAACGGCTGCCGCGTGCAGGAGCCGGGAGAGCACGGAGGAGGACACCTGCGCCCATTCTTGGTTGGTCTTGGATACGCCGAGGGCGGTGCCGGCGACGATTGCCTGCCCTCGCTGATCCGCGATGAGCGGGTCCTCGCACCCCGTCACGGGTGAGATCCGCAGTGCTGAGCGGACCCCGGTGAGCTCCTGGGGGTCGAACACGGTCACGTCGCCGACCCGGGCGCGTTCGCGCATGGTGGCTGCGAGGTTGTCGTTGCGGGTGGAGGTGGTGATCAGCGGGCCGTCCCAGTCGAGGATGGCGTTGATGATGAACCGGTACCCCTTGCCCGTCCGGGGCGCGCCCTCGACCACGATCGAGTCCTCGATCGACACGTACACGTCCTGGCCATAGGCGCTGCCGACCTTCCATCCTGCGGCCGACGGCGTCGGGTTGGCCAGCGACGGCCGCAACACTTTGGCGCGGCGCAGAGCGGTGCGGGCGGAGGTGTGCTTGCGGACTTCGCTGGGCTTGGCGAGTCCGTCGCGCCCCCGGAGCTCGTGGATGAAGTGCCGGTCCGATTGGCGGTAGCGAAGCCACCAGACCACGGCCGCTCCGACCGAGCCGAGAAGGAGGAGCACGGCGATGATGTCTAGCACACGGATCAAGGTGACCGGTGCGGTGCATCCCGGCTCCAGCGCGAAGCCAGCCGGGTCACCACTCATCGCAAGCTGCAGGCCGGCGAACACGCTCTCAGGCTGACCACCACCTCCGCAGGTCACGGTGATGGTGGCGATGGCGATACTGGTGGTCAGAGCGCCGGCGACGACGACCGCGAAGAGACTGTAGAGGGCGAGGTGGGTCCAGCGGGAGTGGTCGTTTCTCATGCTCGCTCACCGCCCATGGTGTCGGTGCGGAAGACGCCGAGTTCGTAGTCGGTGCAGATGTTGCGGACCTTCGCGACCCGGTCTTGCCCGATCTGCCACAGCCCTTCGCCCTTGTGGAGCTTTCTAACGAGGTCGGCTTGCGTGTCGTTCCAGCCGAGTATTTCCCGGGACCGGGCGATCTCTCCGGAGTGCTGGGCGTAGGAGATGCGGGTCTCGCAGTCGGCGAGGAGACCGAGCGCTCGGGAGTGGAGGGCGCTGTTGCGGTCGCCGAGCGCATCGAGGTCCGCGACGCGGTGGAGGAGGTACCAGTTGGAGGTGCCGAGGTGGCGGGCGACTTTCTCGTCTTCGACGCGGTCGGCGAGGCCGTCGCCGCCGGAGACGTCGTTGAGGAGTTCGACGGCGGCCTCTTCGTGGATGATGACGCGGGCCTGCCGGTTCGCGCCGAGGCTGGCCCGGCGGATCCAGTTCGCCGTCGCCAACCGGGCCAATGCCTGCGCTTCCGGGGATGCACCCTTCAATGCGGAGGTGTCGACGACCATCATCGGGGCATCGGCGTCGAAGCGCACAGTGGACGGTCCGTCGAAGAATCCGGTGAGGTCACCGGACACCATCCGGCGCAGTGAATGCGCGAGCCGGTGACCTGCGTCCGCGACCTCGACCGGTAGAGCTTCGTTGGGATCGACCAGCCGGTTGTAGACGTGGGTGATGGTGACCGTCGACTGCCCACGAACTGCGTCGAGGGCGACGTCGAGGGCGGTGTGCTCGACCGGTTCCAGGTTTCCGCCTTCGCGGAGCCGACGGATGATCGTCTTCACGGTCGACCGCCGGTACTGGAGGACGTTCTGGTTCCAGTCCTCATCTGAGAAGGAAGCGTCGCGCGGTCCTTCATCCAGGAGATTGATGCGAGCGGCTTTGCCGGGGCCCACGGAGATAAAGGTGCCGCCAACGTAGGCAGCCACGCGCACCCACTCTCCATTCGGGTCGTGCGGGACCGCGATCTTCCTGCCGAGCCGCGCCAGTCGGGACGACCAGGACTTGGCGAGCATGGACTTGCCGGTGCCTTTTACCCCGAGGATCGCCACCGAGTGCGAGCGGACGGCTTCGGCGGAGTAGGCGTCCCAGGGGTCGAAACAGAACGGCGCCCGAGACAGCAGGTTCTCGCCGATGTAAGCGCCGGTGAGGATGTCGCCGGTTTCGGCCAGGAATGGGTACGCGCCGCCGAGCACCTTAGAGCTGCAGCGGTGTGCGGGTGGGGTGGCGCGCAGCGGGCCACGCAGGTTATGCGGCTGCTTCCACCCCCACGCCGGCATCTTCGACGCCGGCAGTTCCGCGGACGGGATCTTCCACGACGAGTTCTTGTCCACGTCGCTGCTCCGGCGATGGCGGTCGTTGGCCCCTGGCTTCTCGTTCGCGGGGATGCGGCCGATGACCGTGTTCGGCTTCATCGGAGTCACTCCCCTTCCAGCGGCACCGGCAGAGCGCCGGTGACAAACCCGGCGGCTTGCTGCCCCGACATGGACGCCAGCACGAGCCGTGCTGGGTGGGAAGCCTGCTCGATGTCCGTCCGCGCCTTCGCTAGTGCGTCTTTCGATTCGGCGGAGATGGTGACAAACCCGCGGTATTGCACGTCCCCGAAGCCGTCGACGAGGTCGTGCTCGCGGACCGCGAGGTCCTCCTCCTCGCGGAGGTGGGTTAGCGGGACCCGGGAGGACAGCTTCATACGGATTGTCGCGGCGGTTTCCATGTCGGACTGGGCCCGGTTCAACTGGGCCAGCGCCTTGTGTGTGGCCACCGGCCGGATCTGAAGGGTGATCACCCGGGTCGCGTCTCCGGCGTAGAGGAGGGGTTCGAGGAACCCGGTGCGGACGTCCGTGCGGGGCCATTCGGCGACCCAGAAGGTCTGGTGCCAGGATTCATCGACGCGCATCGCGTCCCAGCCCTCGTCGATGCCCATCACGGGAGGTGCGGTCTGCGGCTCGAGCGTGGCGTCCTGCTCGCGCCGGGTCGCTGCCGCGACGGGGTCTGCGGAGAGCGCGAGCAGCTTGTCGAGATCGTCGGAGGTCAGCCACCCGGCGGGGGTGAGGCGGGCGTGCTCCATCGAGGTTTCGATGCCGGCCACGCGCTCCTTGAGCACGGCGGCAAGTCCGGTGAGTCCTTTGCCTGCGTCGCGGATCGCCCCGTTGAGGGCACCAGTGTCGAAAGTGAGGGTGACGTAGTTGGTGAATCCCATCGACCGCTTTGAGGCGGCCTGGGTCAGGTCCCAGTACTGCTGTCGAAGTTCGGGGCTCACCTGTGGGGCGTGTTCCCCTTCTCGGGCGATGAGGTAGTCGCGGAGCTCGTTGGAGGAGGCTCGGTCCACTCGAATGCGAATGGTGGTCTCTCGCACTCCCGGCAGGTTCTCCAGTGAGCTGAGCCATTCGACGAAACCGTCGTAGGCCGCTTCCTGTGTGCCTTTGTCACGGAGCGCCCACGCACGGGATCCGACCCGCACAGTGATGGAAGCGAGGCGGCCGTGAGCGTTGTAAATGAACGCGCCAGCGCCTGGGATTTGAACGACCTGTACATCACCCAATGCGCCTGGGAGCAGGAACTTCGAGGTCACGGTCGGAGTGATCGCGGCGGCCTGTGCCTGGCCGAGGTTCAGGGACGCGGTGGCGACTCGTAACCAGACGTCTCGGCGGAACACTGTTTGACCGGCGATGCTGCGGTACACGTATCGGGCGGCCTGGGCGGCAATCACCAGCACCGGCTCGCGCCGGTACGTGGCGAGTGCGAAGAACACGATCAACGAGATCAGCGGAAGCATTACCCAGAACGCGTTCGGGTTGATAAACAGCGTTGCAAGCAGAGCGGCGACGGCGCCGCCGATGACGACAAGCTGGAGGAAGGTAAGGCCGAGGAAAATGCCGCGGCGCTCGCGGGCGGCGAAGCGGACGCGGGGTGCGCCCTCGTCGGTGATGATCTGGTCCGCGGTGAAGGTGGTCATGAGTTATCTCCCAACCTTGATGACGCGCGCCGCGGAGCGAACAGGTGCGGCGGCGGTGTTGGCACGCGAGAACTGGTCGCGCACGGAGAAGCGGTGATGTAGAGCGGTGCCTACCTCCGCGCCCGCAAAGGATACGAGCTTGGTGGCCCAGAGCGGGGAGAACGAGGCGGCGATCACGGCGCTGGCGGCGACGAGGATGACTCCGATGCTGAGGCTGGATTTGGTGAGTTCGACGGCGAGGAGGACGACGCCGGCAGCGAGGGGTTTGGCGATGAGCAGTCCGATGGTGAGGTTCATCCAACGCTGTGCCCAGGCGGTGAGCTTGGGTTGGCCGATCATCATCAGTCCGACGGGGGCCATCGCTGCGAGGGCGAGGAGCCCGAACTCGCGGATGGCCATGGCGATGAACAAGAAGAGCGAGGCGATCATCATCAGCCCGACCACGAGCAGAGCGAGCACGTATTCCCCGACGGCACCGGGTCCTTGCGCGCCCTGAGCGGCGATGGTGAAGACGACGCCTCCTTGGGTGAATTGGGAGTTGTGCATTACCGCGTTGGGCGCTTGCTTCGTGATGTCGAGGATGCCGACGACGCGCAGCAGGCCTTGGCTCAGGCTTCCGCCTTGGACCGTTGAGGTGAGGCTGCTGGTGACGGCGTCGGTGACGCCAGAAGCTTTTTGCATGCCCCAGACGCAGATGGCGGCGAACGGGATGGCCAGGGCGGCGCCGGCGGCGGTGCGGCCGATGCGTGCCCAGTCCTGCAGGATCATCGCGATGCCGATCTGGATGAGGGCGACGATGAGGATGACCGGGGCGGTGACGGCGACCCAGAACAGGAATTGGGAGTGTGCGATCTCCCAACTGCCCTGGTCGATGTTGGTGTTGAAGGAGCCGGCGATCATGGTGGCGATGAAGTCGCCGAGGTTGCGGATGGTGGATCCCATGAATTGGGCGAGGGTTTGGGAGGCCTGGCAGCCGAAGTCGGAGATGAAGCAGCCGTAGGCCGGTGAGAACGGGTCCGGCGGAGCAGCGAGTACCTGCATGGTGATCAGGCCACGTGAAGGGACTGGCCCCAGTTGATCAGTCCGGCGATTCCGGCGGCAACGGCGACACCTGCGACGCAGCTGACAACGCCGACGATGCCCATCTTCTGCACGCGTCCGTTGCTGGAGATGTGTCCGACGACGATGAATCCCGCGGCGATCAGACCGCCGATCACCCCGAGGGTAAGGACGATGGCGAACACGACGTTCGCGATGGATTGGAGGGCGCCGACGCCGGGACCGGAGAAGTCCGGCGACGGGCTATTCACGGTCAGCACGGAGAGCGTGCGGGAGTGCACGATCACGAGTGCTTCGTTGAGGGCGTTCATGATGTGGTTTTCCTTCCAGTGGGTTCTTTTCTCGATTCGGGTTCGTTCGTCTCGGCCATCCGCTTCGCGGTCAGGAGCCCGGATCCGACGATGCCGAGCAAGGTGACTGCGACGAGTCCCAGGACGCCGAGGAGTGTGAGCAGGAGGTTCATGAGGTCACTCACCGCCTGCGTTTGCGGCGTTGGTTGCTGAGGCAGGCAGCGGGACGGTCAGTCTCAGCGGTTGTCCCTCGGAGGGGACGTCCATGGTGAGCAGGAGGCAATCGACTCCTGCTGGCAGATACCAGGCCGCGGCGAAGGAGCGTTCTTTGTCGTTCGGGAGGGTCCAGGTGGACTGGCCGCGGAAGAGCCCGCTCGGCAGCCAGGCAAGCCCGTTGGTCTTGGCGACGCTGGGCCCGTCGGCGGTGTCCAAGACCGTGGGCTCCGGTCGACCATCGAACTGGGTCCCCTTGAGGGTGGTGCCGGTGACGTCCTGAGAGGTCTGGTTGCCTTGCGAGGGCTTCCACTCGCCGGTCATGGTGAACTTCATGAAGATGACCGCTGTGCCAGCGGGAAAGAGTTCCTGCGTCGCATCTGGGAGCGTGCAGCGGCAGCCGTGCTTGGCCTTGAACGTCTCCCCTGGAAAGACCTGTACGTAGACCGTATCGACGATGCCGTCTGCCGCCGGCGTCGCAGCTTCAGCCGGGGTTGGGGTTGGCTTTGTCGGCGCGATGGTGGTGAATGACGGGTTTTTGGCTGGGGCTGTCGTGGCGCAGCTGGTCAGGGCTAGGCATGAGAGGAGCGCCGCGATCGCGATCAGCTTCTTGGTCATTTCACTTCACCTCGGTTTCGTGTGCGCTCTTCACTTAGAACTTCCGGTTCGGGACGGTTTTTGGCGCGCATCTTGGACTCAGGGCACCTGGATGTGTTGGTGGTTGCAGGTGTCGGGGAAGGCGTTGGTGATGTTCAACAGCACGCCCAGGACAACGTGGGCGCGAGCTCGGCAGTCGCTTTGACCGATCGACGAGTCGTGCGGGGCGTAGGGGTCCAGGGTGTGGATCAGCTGGAGCGAGAGGGCGTCCGCTCCGGTCAGCGACTGCCGATTGATCGCGTAGAAGTCGACTGCCTTGCCCTTCCAGTGCGCGGACGCGGTGCCGGCTCCGGGCGTCGACCCGGTGCACCTGCGGTTCAGGTCGCTGATACCGACCTGCTGGAACGCTTGGACGGCCACGACGATCAGTTGGAGGATGTGCGCGTCGATAATGCAGTCGGATGTGGCTGTGCCGTCTGCCATGTTGAGAACCTGCTGCCGATAGCGCGTCTCGAGGAAGTTGAGCTTGTTCGCTTGGATCGCCGCAGCCAGGACCGCTGCCGCTGCACGAGCGTCTGCAGGGACCTGACATGCGGTGGGACTGGCCCCGGTGAGGGCGGTGAGGACCCGTTCGGCGGGCGTCCAGAACGGGGTGTAGTGGTTCGGGTCTGCGTTGATCTGCACCGCGTGCGCGACAAGCGTGGGGGCAGTGGTCTGCCAGTCAGGGACGTGCAGCATCCGCGTGTAGAACGCGGCGGCCGCTGTCGTCGGGTCCATCCGCTGCGCCCGGGTCCCGTAGCTAGGGCCCTGCTGGAAAACACCGATCGTGGTGTTGTCCACCGCATCACCGTGGTCAAGATTGCGGAGTCCGGACTCGCCAATCGCGACCATCAGCGCCAACGTCAGCCCGTGCGGGGGAACACCCATCTGCTGCCCGACGGTGATGATCGTCGCAGCGATCTTCAACTGCTCGGGCCCGTAACCATCGACCGCCTGGCCTGCCTCCAGGGCGGGAGCAGAACCGCCGCACGCTCCTCCGGCGCCGCTGAACCCGTTGGCTCCCATCGCGAGCACCAGGGTGACCGGTACCACGACGAGGGCGACCGGGACGACGAGGACGATGATGACGATCATGATCAGGAGGTTCCGGATCGCCTTCGGATGCCTCACTGCCTGAGCGGCCGCTGCGCCAGCGCTGATCACGCCGCGGCCTCCTGCTCGAGCACGACCCGTGCAATCATCAGCAACCGCTTCGCGGTCGCGATTCGTGCCCGCGCTGAGCCAGGGTGGATGTGCAACGTCTCGGCGATGGTATTTGCGTCGTCGCCGATCATCTCTGCGACCTCCCGGAAGCCACCGATCTCAGGAACGCAGGACACGATCACCGACCCCGTAACGGGTAGTCCGGCGTCTGCGGCCGCGAGGGCGGCGAGCACGGTTCGGGCGGTCTGGCACACCCGGTCATGCACCGAGCGCAGGCCGCGTTTGGACATCTGATGGGTGTCTGCCACACGGTCGACGTCGCCGTTGGCAAGGCTGAGGTCGCTGATGACCTGCCAGTCCGATGGACCCACGAAGTCGGCGACCAGCACCATCCACCGGTGTGCGTCGAACCGACGAATCAGCGCATCCAACGGGTCGACGTCCGTATTGGACTCGACGTCGTCCGGCACATCGTCCATCGCCACGTGCTTCCGCGCGACCTCCCGGAGCACGATATGGCGGGTGATGCCGAACACGAACGCGTGCGGTGAGCCGCGTTCCGGGTCGTACCGAGAGCTTCGGTGCCAGACCGTCTCGCGCGCCAGCTGTAGCACTGCGTCAACTTCGTTCGGCCAACCGCGCAGCTGGAAACGGACATACGGCAGCAGTGTGTCGACTTCGCGGAGCAGCTCGGTCAGTCGAGCATCCGCACGGGTGCGGAGTTGGGTTCCTTCAGCCACGAGATCACTACCTTCCTTGTACGGAGGTGGCTTGTGTGAAGGATCGGGTTCGGGCCTGAGGACCCGTTAGTGCGGTGCGCCGGCGCGCATGGGCGCGCGCCAGCACAGAGTGAGTGAGGACGGTGAGCCGGGATCACGCCGGGGATTCAGGTGGGCGGCGTGCCCGGTTCGAGTGGTGGAGTGGCCAGGGCGACTCTGCGGTTCGGGAGTCTCAGCCACGATGCGTCACCGCCGCCCGGACTCGGTCCGTGAGTCGTCCGTCGCGGTGAAGAGGGTAAGGATCGGCCGCTCCATTTGGTGCCGGACGCTACCCCCATTCGGGGGTTGGCCCGGCGTGCCACGCCGGGGTGGACGGCGGGTTCTACTGACAGCTTTCGCACTGCAGGGCATCCATGGGATCGACCGGCACGAGATAGCCGTCGACGAAGTCCTGGATGACGCCAGCCGGCGTCGGCGCCGACTGCCCTACGCGTATGTCGTCGTCGCGGTCTGCGCGCTCGCTTCCAGCCATGCGATCACCTCCTCGCGCTTGTACAGCACCGTCCGCGGTGTCGGCTTGTAGAACCGTGGCCCCTGTCCGCGATGGCGCAGCTGGGCGAGCGCCGCGATGGAGAGGCCGGTCAGTTCCGTCACCTCCGCGGGCTGTATGAATTCCCCCGTCATTTCGATCACCTCCGATTCGACAACTGCTGGATCAGTTGCTTGTCACGGTGACAATAGCGCCCGTCTGTTGCTTTGACAAGACCAACGGGGTTAGTCTGTCGAAATGACGGACTTTCGATCGGAAACCAGCGTTGGCGCTCGCATCAAAGTCGCCCGGCGACAGCGAGGCTTCCGCACCACACGGGACCTGGCCGAGGCGATCCCTGGCGGCAACGTGACGGCCGCGATTCTGGAGAACATCGAGTCCGGGCGAAAGGCTGACATCAGCGTCAGCCAGCTGCTGAACATCGCGCGGGCGCTCGGCGTTCCGCCGACTATGCTCCTCGCGCCGATCGGGCGACCCAACAACGAACTGGACCTGCCCAACCTGAGCGACGACTTCGACGGCATGACAGCCGCCGAGTTCGACTGCTGGCTCTCAGCGACACCCGCAAGTTCTTACGTCCCCGGCCTGGCCGTCGAACGGTTCGACATCGACATCCTGGCGTCCTTGCGGGAACTCGGAACCCTGCGCCGGGAAGTTGACCGACTCCGCATCGTCCGCGACGTCCACCTGACGTCCGGCGACCCGGAACTCTCGGCGTCGACCGCCGAGATCGACGACCGGATCGACCGTGTTACCCGGGAGGCGGCCCGAGTGAGCGGCCTGCTTGAGAGCGCCGGGCTTATTGGAATCGCTAGCGAACCGGCGGGAGTTTAGGCGCTCAGCCTCCGGGCACAGCCAGCACCCGAGCTCCGCCGGCGCATCCAGCAAATGGAGGAAGGCAACATGGTTCGCCCGAGAACGCCGATCGGAAGCTACGGCAACGTCTCGGTGGCCCAGATCGACGAGGGGAAGTGGCGCGCCCGGACGCGATACCGCTTCGACGATGGTGTCCTTCGGCAGATCGAGCGATTCGGCCCCACCAAGGCAAAGGCGCGCAACTCACTTCAGCGCGCCCTCACCGCCGTCGAGCCCAGCACCGGCAAGGGCCTTAATCGAGAGACCACTCTTTCTGCGCTCGCGGACGCCTTCCTGCAAAGCAAAGTAGATCGTGCTCCCCGCACGGTGGACACGTACCGCCAGACGATCGAACACCTGATCCGCCCGCGGATCGGCTCGCTCGCCGTCTCGGAAGCCACCACCGAACGACTCGACCGTTTCATCACGAGCGTGAGTTCCACGAACGGCCCAGGGGCCGCCAAAGCATGCCGGGCGGTCCTGTCCGGAATGATGGGTCTTGCCGCGCGCTCCGACCTGGTGCGCACAAATCCGGTGCGCGAGATCGGCCACATCAAGCGTGCGCGTAACGGTGCCGCAGCGATCACGGTGGACGAGCTGCCGGCGCTTCTCAACGCGGTCAAGAACGACGAACGCCTCCGTCAACTCGACCAAGTCGATGTGATCTTCTTCCTAGCCAGCACCGGCTGTCGGCTCGGCGAAGTACTGGCCGTCTCCTGGGATGCCGTTGATCTAGATGCACGCCTACTGACGATCAGGGCAAACGTAGTCCGAGCGCACGGCAAAGGGGTGATCATCCAGAACCATGCCAAGACCGCGGCTGGCACTCGGACCATCGCGATCGCTGACTCCCTCGTCGAGCTGCTGCGTCGTCGCAAGTCCGAGTTCAAGGTGGCCAACGCGCATGACCTGATCTTCCCGACGATCCGGGGCAAGATCCGCGACCCTCGCAACACTTCCCGCGACTGGCGCGACGCCCGGGAACGGCTCGGCTTTCCTGAGGTCACCAGTCACAGCTTCCGGAAGACCGTCGCAACCGCCCTAGACCAGGCTGGGATGACGGCACGCGAGATCGCGGAGTACCTCGGGCATGAGAATCCCTCTCTGACCCAGGACGTCTACATGGCCAAGAACACCGGCGGCGCACGGGCCGCAGCAGCGCTCAACAAGGTCGTGGGAGCCAATTGAATGTGCGGGGTTTATGCGGGGCACCGCCTGCCGCAGAAACGAGAAAGCCCCCGGAACCATTGAGATTCCGGGGGTTTTGTAGCGAGGGCGGGACTCGAACCCGCGACACCACGATTATGAGCCGTGTGCTCTAACCACCTGAGCTACCCCGCCGTGGCATCCCTCCGTCGTGCGTCGCGCGGCGGGGAGACGGAGCCCCCTGTGGGAATCGGACCCACTACCTCTTCCTTACCAAGGAAGTGCTCTACCAATGAGCTAAGGGGGCGCAGCCGAGGCCGGCCGGAGAGGCCGTCGCTTTTCGGCAACCGTACGAGGATACCATCTGCGACAGCCTGCTCCGAACCACCGGCTCAGGCGGCCTTGGCCTGCTCCGAGGCGCCGTCGAGGGCGGCCAGCTCGTCGGCGGTCAGCTGCAGCGAGACGGACGCCAGCAGGTCGGGCAGCTGGTCCGTGGTGCGCGCACTGGCGATCGGTGCCGTGATGGTCGGCTGCGCGGCGAGCCAGGCGAGGGCGACGGAGGCCACCGAAGCGTTATGGGCGGCCGCGACCTCGTCGAGTGCGGCGAGCACGGAGCGGCCGGTCTCGTCGAGGTACTTCGCGGCTCCGCCGGCGCGGGCGCTGTCGACGGTCACACCGTCGCGGTACTTGCCCGTCAGGAAGCCCGCCGCGAGCGCGAAGTACGGCATGACGCCCAGGCCCTCGCGCTCGGCGATCGGACGGTACGCGGTCTCGTAGGCGCGCTCCACCAGGTTGTAGTGCGGCTGCAGAGCGACGGCGCGGTGCAGGCCCTCGCGCTCGGTGATGCGGAACCACTCCTCGATGCGCTCCGGCGCGTAGTTCGAGATGCCGATATAGCGCACCTTGCCCGCGTCGACCAGGCCGGACAGCGCGGCGACGGTCTCCTCCAGCGGGACCGACTCGTCGTCGAAGTGCGCGTAGTAGAGGTCGATGTACTCCGACTGCAGTCGCTCGAGTGAGGCGTCGGCGGCGCGGCGGATGGTGTCGGCCGCGAGGCCCTTGAAGTCGGGATGCTGGCTCACCTTGGTCGCGAGGACGATCTGGTCGCGGTTGCCGCGCGCGTCGAACCACTCGCCGAGGATGCGCTCGGAGTCGCCGCCGGTGTTCCCCGGGACCCACGCCGAGTAGCCGTCCGCCGTGTCGATGAAGTTGCCGCCGGCGGCGGCGTAGCCGTCGAGGACGTCGAACGAGGTCTGCTTGTCGGCCGTCCAGCCGAAGACATTGCCTCCGAGCGACAGCGGGAAGACCTCCAGGTCGGAGGAACCGATGGTGCGGCGAGGTGCGGTCATGCGTCTGTCTCCTTATTTCCGTCTGTTCTCCCACGCTAACGCGGGCGTCCCGGCGCTATTCCGGTCGGGCCTGAAGATGTGGAAAGGTCGCGGGCTGCCCGTACTGTGGACGAATGCGCACCACCGACGACGCCCGCACCGACCTCCGCGCGGACTGCTCCCGCTGCGTCGGCCTCTGCTGTGTCGCGCTCGCGTTCGCCCGGTCGGCCGACTTCGCGTTCGACAAGGCGGCAGGCGACCCGTGCGTCAACCTGGACGACGGCTACCGCTGCCGCATCCACCCCGAGCTCCGCGACCGCGGCTTCAAGGGCTGCACCGTGTTCGACTGCTTCGGCGCCGGGCAGCACACCACCCAGGGCACGTTCGACGGCGCCACCTGGCACGACGCCGACGTGCGCGCCGACATGTTCGCGGTGTTCCCGATCATGCGCCAGCTCCACGAACTGCTCTGGTATCTGGAGGACGCCCTCGCGCTCGCGTCCGCCGCGACCCTGCACCCGGCGCTCCGCCGCATCCGCTCGGAGGTTCGCGCGCTCGCCGACGCATCCCCCGACGTCATCCGGGAAGCGGACATCGACGACCTCCGCGAGCCCGCGGCGCTCCTCCTCCGCGACGCCGCGCGCCTCGCCCGCGAGGCCGGCCCGATCGGAAAGGGTCCGACCCGGGTCGCGCGCTCCCGCATCCGCCCCGGCGCCGACCTGTTGGGCGCCGACCTCCGCAACGCCGACCTCCGCGGCGCCGAGCTGCGCGGCGCGCTCCTCATCGCCGCCGACCTGCGCGACGCCGACCTCGCCCGCGCCGAGCTGATCGGCGCCGACCTCCGCGATGCGCGCCTCGACGGCGCCGATCTGAGCGAGGCGATCTACCTGACCCAGCCGCAGGTCAACGCCGCCACCGGCGACGTCCGCACCCGGCTCCCCGATACGCTGGAACGGCCTGACCACTGGGGCTGACGTCCGGCAACCCCGGACGGGGGTAGTGCAAACGCTTCCACTTTCCTCGCTATACTCGCCGTGTGCACGGTCACATGCCTGCACCGGCGGACGGAAGCGCTTCCACCGCACCGCGACCAGCACGCGCTCAGGAGGTGGGATGCCCGGCATCGACGATGTCGCCCGCCTCGCGGGCGTCTCCACCGCCACCGTCTCGCGCGCGCTCAGCGGCAACGGGCCGGTCTCGCAGACCACCCGCGCCCGCGTCGTGCAGGCTGCGTCCGACCTCGGCTACGTCGTCTCCTCGAACGCCTCCAGCCTCGCCTCCGGCCGTACGCGCAACATCGGCGCCGTCGTCCCGCACCTCAGCCGCTGGTTCTTCACCTCGGTCATCGAGGGCGCCGAGCGCGTCCTCCTCCGTCGCGGGTACGACCTCACCCTCTACAACCTGAGCGGCGACGGCGACGAGCGGCAGCGCGTCTTCGAACACCACCTGCTGCGCAATCGGGTGGATGCGGTGTTCGCCGTCTCCCTCGAGCTCGCCGAGCAGGAGGTGTCCCGCCTGCTCGCCCTCGGCAAGCCGCTTGTCGGCGTCGGCGGTCCGCTGCCCGGCGTCAGCACCCTCCGGATCGACGACGTCGCGGTCGCCCACCTCGCGACCGACCACCTCATCTCGCTGGGCCACCGTCACATCGCGCACATCGGCGCGTCCCACGAGTTCGACCTCGACTTCCACATCCCGACCAGCCGCCGCCTGGGCTACGAGCAGGCGCTCACCGAGGCTGGGATCCCCGTGGACGAGCGCCTGCACCGCGCCGCCGACTTCACGCTGCCGGGCGGCTATGAGGCCGCGAAGCAGCTGCTCGGCACGCCGCACGAGCGTCCGACCGCGATCTTCGCGGCGTCCGACGAGATGGCGATCGGCGCCATCCTCGCCGCCCGGGACCTCGGGCTGAGCGTCCCGCGCGACGTGTCGGTCATCGGCATCGACGACCACCCGCTGGCGGAGTTCTTCGGGTTGAGCACCGTGGCGCAGCATCCCGTCGCCCAGGGCGAGCGAGCGGCCGAGATCCTGCTCGCCGCGCTCGACGCCTCGCGCAGGGGCGGCGCCGCCGGCCGTCCCGACCCGGTGAGCCATGTCGCGCCCGCCGACCTGATCGTGCGGTCGAGCACCGCCGTCCACCCCTGACCCCCCGCCCCATCCACACGAACACGAGGTGACCACCATCTCCGCAGCAACGAACCCCGACAACGCGCTCATCCCTTCGGCCCCGGGCCGCGAGTGGTGGCGCTCCGCCGTGATCTACCAGGTCTATCCCCGCTCCTTCGCCGACTCCGACGGCGACGGGATGGGCGACCTCCCCGGCATCACCAGCCGGCTCGGCGCCCTCCGCGACCTGGGAGTGGACGCCGTCTGGCTGTCCCCCTTCTACCGCTCGCCCCAGCACGACGCCGGCTACGACGTGGCCGACTACCGCGACGTCGACCCGCGCTTCGGCACCCTCGCCGATTTCGATGCCATGCTCGCCGAGGCGCACAGCCTGGGCCTGCGGGTCATCATCGACATAGTCCCCAACCACTCCTCGAGCGACCACGTGTGGTTCCAGGAGGCGCTGGCCGCCGCCCCCGGGAGCCCCGAGCGCGCGCGGTACATCTTCCGCGATGGAAAGGGTGAGAACGGCGAGCTCCCGCCGAACAACTGGGAGTCGATCTTCGGCGGCCGGGCGTGGACACGGGTGACCGAGCCCGACGGGACCGCCGGCCAGTGGTACCTCCACCTGTTCGACAAGTCTCAGCCCGACTTCGACTGGGAGAACCCGTGGGTGTGGGAGCAGTTCCGCGGCGTCCTTCGCTTCTGGCTCGACCGCGGTGTCGACGGCTTCCGCGTGGATGTCGCGCACGGCATGGTCAAGGAGGCCGGCCTCCCCGACTACACGCCGCCGGAGGGCATGGGCAGCATGGGCGGCACCACGCCGACCCTCGAGACGGGCGGCATCCCGCTCGAGCCGGAGATCCACGCGCACGCCGAGCTCGACCCGCCGACGCCTCCGTACTTCGCGCAGGACGGTGTGCACGAGATCTACCGCGACTGGCACAAGGTCCTCGACGAGTACGAGGGCGACCGCGTCCTGTGCGGTGAGGCCTGGGTGGAGCCGCTGGAGAAGCTGGCCCGCTGGGTGCGCCCCGACGAGATGCAGCAGACGTTCAACTTCGCGTACCTCGAGACCCCGTGGGATGCGGACGCCCTGCACAGCGTCATCGACCGCTCGATCGCGGCGTTCAGCAGCGTCGGCGCCCCGAGCACCTGGGTGCTCTCGAACCACGACGTCGTGCGCCACGCGACCCGTCTGGCGCTGCAGGGCGAGAACCTGCAGGGCCACGGCATCGGGCCGAAGTCGAAGGGCCTGCCCGACCCGGCGTTCGCGCTCCGCCGCGCCCGCGCGGCGACGGCGCTCATGCTCGCACTGCCCGGCTCCGCGTACCTGTACCAGGGCGAGGAGCTGGGCCTCCCCGAGGCGATCGACCTGCCCGACGAGGCCCGTCAGGACCCGACCTGGTTCCGCACCAACGGCGAGCGCTACGGCCGCGACGGCTGCCGCGTCCCGATCCCGTGGGAGGGCGACGAGGCGTCGTACGGCTTCGGCCCCTCTCCGGCGAGCTGGCTGCCGCAGCCCGCGGTCTGGGCCGAGTACACGCGGACACCGCAGGAGGGAGTCGCAGGGTCCACCCTGACCATGTACCAGGACGCGCTGGCGCTGCGCCGCCGCTACGACCTGGCGTTCGGCGCTCCGGAGTGGATCGACCTCGGCGGCGACACGCTCGCCTTCCGCACCGGACCGGTCACCGTGGTGGTCAACTTCGGCACGTCGCCGGTCGCGATCCCGTCGGGAGAGATCGTCCTCGCGAGCGGCGAGCTGTCCGACGGGATGCTCCCGCAGGACACCGCGGTCTGGCTCGTCTGAGCCGTCCTCACTCCCAGCCGGCGTAGAACCGCTCGGCACGGGGGTGCAGCTCCTCGAAGAGGCCCGGCGCGGCCGCCACCAGCAGGCGGCGGCCCGCCGGGCCTCCGCCGATTCCGGCCACGCGCGCGCCGGCCTCCTCGGCGATCAGTGCGCCTGCGGCGTGATCCCAGGGGTTGAGTCCTCGCTCGAAGTACGCGTCCAGCCGCCCGGCCGCGACCGAGCAGAGATCGAGGGACGCGGCGCCGATCCGGCGGATGTCCCGTACCTCCCCGATGAGCTCCTGCACGAACGACGCCTGCCGCCGGCGGACCTCGGCGTCGTACCCGAAGCCCGTTCCGACCAGCGCGAGCGGGAGATCGACACCCTCGTTGACGTGGATGGGCGCGCCGTTCAGCCGTGCGCCGCCACCGCGCGCCGCTGTGTACGTCTCCTTCAGCACCGGGTTGACGACCGCGCCGGCGAGCGTCCGCCAGGTGCCGGGGTCCGGCTCTCCCTCGACCACCGCGATGCTCACCGCCCACGCGGGGATGCCGTAGAAGTAGTTGACGGTCCCGTCGATGGGGTCGACGACCCAGGTCAGCCCGCTGCGGCTGGTGCTGTCGCCCGACTCCTCCCCCAGGAACCCGTCGAGCGGGCGGGCCGCGGCCAGCGCATCCCGGATCAGCTGCTCGGTCTCACGATCGGCGCGCGTGACGATGTCGCTGAGCGACGACTTGGACGCGGCGATCTCCACCCCGTCCTGCCGCCGCTGCAACGCGAAGGCGGCGGCCCGGCGGGCGACGGTGGCGGCGATCTCGAGCAGTTCGACGGGGGAGGTCATGGGTCAAGCCTGTCACGGTCGCGGCGTCTGCGGTCGCTCGGAACGTCTGCGGCTGCGCGCCCCGCCGCCGTCGTTACGCAGCACCGCAGTCACGAAGAAGCCCCCGGCTCGAACCGGGGGCTTGTGGTGGCGAGTGAGGGATTCGAACCCCCGAAGTCGTAGACAGCTGATTTACAGTCAGATCCCTTTGGCCGCTTGGGTAACTCGCCGAGGCGCTCCCGACCACCAGTGTTCTCGTGACCGAAGGCGCCAGACAAGAATAGCCGTACGCGCGCCCGCACACGAAATCAGCGGGCGCCCAGCCTCCGCACGGCTTGCCGGTCAGGCGGCGAGCGCCACCACCCCGGGCTTCGCCCCGGCGGCGACCGCGACCGCGGGCTGCAGTTCGACGGTCGTGCGCGCGGCGACGTCGTCCTCGTGCCCGGGCACCAGGCTGAGCACCTGGCCGCCCGCGAACTCGGCGGCGACGCGGGTCAGCAGCTCCCCCTCCGTGACGCCCAGCACGCGGCACAGCGCCGCCAGGATCTCGGACGACGCCTCCTTGCGGCCGCGCTCGATCTCCGAGAGGTAGGGCACCGACACCCGCGAGTGCTCCGAGAGCTCGCGCAGCGTCGTCCCCCGCTCCGTCCTGATCCGGCGGAGCACCGAGCCGATCGCGTGCCGCAGAAGCATGCGGCAAGCCTATGTCGAAGGGAGCGATTCCGCGCCTGCGGGTTCCGGCGGTTCTGCTCTGGGCAGAACGGCCGAGTGGATGCTGTGCGCTCGCGACACCCCGGCGCGCCTGCGGCCGATGTCGGTGGCTCGGCGCACAATCGTGGGCATGAGAACGTTGGAGATTTGCGAACGGTGCGACGGCACGGGGGCCGACCCGACGCAGCACCTCGAGGAGATCACCCTCTGCATCGAGTGCAGCGGCGACGGCTGCCACGTCACCTACTACGAAGAGCTGGCGCAGACCGCGTAAGACGCCCGGCGCAACGCGTCAGGCTGCGGCCTTCGCGACCGCGAGGTCGTCGAACAGCTCCGTGTTGAACCGGAACGCCAGCCCGACCTCGTCGATGACGCGGTCGCGCTCCTCCTCCGTCCAGTCGACGGCGTCGAGCTGGGAGCGGTAGGTGTCCTTGAACAGCTTCGGCTTCGCGATCTCCGCGAAGAGGTAGAAGCCCACCCCGTTCGTGTCGAACCCGTACGCGCGCTGCAGCAGCGTGCGGATGATCTGGCCGCCGGACAGGTCGCCGAGGTAGCGCGTGTAGTGGTGGGCCACGAACCCGCCGGGCCAGGTGGTCCCGACCTCGCGGATGCGCGCGGTGTAGCGGACGGTGGACGGGAGCGGGGCGATCCGCTCGCGCCAGTCGTCCCCGATCAGGAACTCCAGGTCGGCCTCGATCGCCGGCAGGCGGGTCAGCGCCGGCGTGATGAACAGCGAGGCCACCGGGTCGCCGCCCATGCGGTCGGCCGCCTCCTCCAGCGCCTCGTAGATGAAGTAGTGCTGCGACAGCAGGGCGATGTAGTCGTCGCGCGATCCGTCACCGGACATGAGGTCCTGCATGAAGACCGCGCCCTCGCTCTCCTGGTGGACGCCGCGCGTGCGCTCCCTCAGTGCCTGCGAGAAGGGGATGGGCTCGGCCATGCGGGTCTCCTGACTCAGGTAAGGCTTACCTCAGCTTCTCCTACCCGCGGGTGGGCGTCAAGGCGAACCGCTCATGGAGAACGGTGAGTGCGGCCTGCCGGTCGCCCGTCCCGCCCGCCTCGTGCCCGGCGCCCGGCCATTCGCGGAAGACCACCGGCGCCGCGTAGGCCTCCGCCGCGGCACGCGCCGTCTCGGGCGGGCAGATGTCGTCGTCCAGCCCGTCGCTGATCCACCCGGGTGCTGAGGCATGGCGGCCCGAGGTGACGCCGTCGACGTACGCGAGCGTGCGGGCGACGGCGTCGGCGCGGTCGGGATGCTCGCTGAGGTAGGCGCGCAGCTCCAGCCACGGACCCTGTGCCGCGAACCGGAGACCGACCGGCGCCGCCGTGAGGAACGGCGCCTGGGCGAGGACTGCGACGAGGTCCGGGATCAGCGCGCCGACGCCGAGGGCGATCCCGCCGCCCTGGCTGTTGCCGATCGCGGCGACGCGCGAGGCATCCACGTCGTCCAGCGACCGCAGCGCGTCGACGGCCCGCGCCGCGTCCACGAACACGCCCCGGTAGTACGACGTCCGCGGAGCGAGGATGCCCTCCAGCAGGTGGCCGGTGCTGCCACCTCCCTGCCGGTGCGTGTCGACGACGAGCTGGGCGAAGCCGGCCGCCGGCCAGGTCAGGTCGTCTATCGGCGACAGCCGGCCCGCGCCGTAGCCGTTCGCGTGGACGATCGCGGGAACCGTCCCCGACCGGTGGTGCGGCAGGCGTAGCCAGCCGCGGACGGGGCGTCCGTCGGCCCCGGCGAAGGAGACGTCGAATACGTCGATCGCCGCGAGCCCGGTGTCGACCGGGTCCAGCCGGAGGTCGAGGGGATGACGCCGAGCCTCGTCCAGCGCCTCTCCCCAGAACGCGTCGTAGTCGTCCGGAGTCGGCAACGGCTCGAGACCGAGCAGGGCGGGGAACTCGGGGCGGCTCATGCGGTGTCCTCCAGTCGGTTCGTCAGGTCATTCTTCCGCGTTCGGGTGGGCCGGGACGCGGTGCCCCGGCCCACCCGTGGCGATCAGCGGACCGTGTAGCGGACGGCGTCCGTCCGCATCACATCGCCCGACTCCTTCACGGCCATGAAGGTGTGCTTGCCGTCCCGCAGCCCGGTGGCGCTGAACAGCGTCTGCTGGGTGCGGCGAGTGTCGCTGTGCGTGTCGACGCGCTTCACCAGCTTGCCGTCGAGGTACACGTCCACGACCCCCTGGTCCGGCGCGGTCGCGCCCAGCCAGTCGACGCCGGTCCCCGTGAAGGCGTACGACACCGAGGCGCCGGCGGTCTTCGTGGAGTGGACGTCGTCCAGGTAGTCGCCGCGGAAGCCGACGTTCAGCGTGGTCGCCCCGACGGGCAGCGTCGCCAGGTACGCCGTCGTCAGCGTGACCGTGGACCCGGACACCGTGTAGTCGGTGCCCTTCGCGAGCGCCTTGCCGTTCGCCGTGATGCCCGTGAACTCGTCCGGGTCGCGCAGCACGCCGAAACTCGCCGTGGCCGGCGCCTTGGTGTCGTAGGACACCGAGGACGGATCGATCAGGTTCTGCTGGATCACATCGAGCCGGTCGATCAGCATGAACTGGCCCGACTTCATCACGACCCGGAGGGTGTGCTGTCCGTTGGGCAGGTCGTTCGTCGAGAACACGGTCTGCTGCGCGGTGTGCGAGGCGGTCGGGATGTTGGCGCTGACCGTCTTCACGAACTGGCCGTCGATGTAGACGTCCGCGTCGCCCTCCGACGAGTCGAGCTCGGTCAGGTACGAGATCCCGGTGCCGGTGAACGTGTACGAGAACGAGTCGCTGCCGGGATGCTCGGCGTAGTGCACGTCGTCCTGGTAGTCGCCGAAGTTCCGCCCGTTGCTGTACCCCCACTGACCGGAGTACACGATGGCCGGGTCGGTGTCGTTCACGCTCGTGGTCCGGGTCGGACCGGTGGAGGTGGACGGCGCGGGGGTGCCGGTGTCGGTGACGTTGACGGTCAGCGGCTGCGAGGTCGCTGCGACCTCCGCGCCGCCGTTGCGCGTCCAGTCGCCGCCGTACTTCATGCCGAGCGCGTCGTCGTTCACCGTGAGCGCCGAGCCCTTGCCCGGGGTGACCTTGAGCAGGCGGACGCCGTGGATCGGCACATCCGTGGCCGTGAAGCCCTTCGCGGCGCTTCCCAGGTTCTTGCGCGCCCACAGGTCGCGGACCGTCGCCGCGCCCTTCAGCCCGATGTCCGACCACTTCGCGGTCACATCCGCCTCGGACCGGCCCAGGTTGAACAGCGCGACCGTGTAGCTGCCGTCGGCGTTCAGGGCGTACCAGACCTGCTGCTTCGAGGTCGTGGAGACCGGACGAGCGGGCACGCCGGCCTGATCGACCGCGACGACCTCGGGATTGGTCAGCAGGTCGACGCCGAACTGGTCGAGGTTCGTCAGGTCGTTACCGGTGTACATCGGCGCGGCGGAGATCGCCCACAGGGTGGTGGCCGTGCGGCGCTCATCCGGCGTCAGGCCGTCCATTTTGCCGTTGCCGACGTCGAGCGAGTCGAAGTCGTTCCAGCCGCCGGGACCGGCGTGGCGCCACCAGTCGGCCGCCCGCGGGAACAGGCGGTTGATGTTCTCCCACTGGGTCAGGGCCTCGCTGCCGCAGTAGCACTCGACGTCCCACTCCACGCGCCAGCCGTTGGCGTACTGCTTCCAGTAGTCGGCGTAATTGATGTCGAGCGCCCACGAGATCTCGAACCAGATCTGGTGCTTCTTGAGAGCGGAGGACCACGCGGCGACGTCGTCGCGCGCATCCACGGATCCGTCGCTGATGCCCGAACCGGGAGTGACGCTGTCGAACTTGACGAAGTTCACGCCCCACGCGGCGAGCTGGTCGGCGATGGAGTCGACGTACTTCTGCGCGCACGGGTTGGAGAAGTCGATGCGGTAGCCGATCTTCCAGTAGTCGGCCTGCTGGAGCGGCTGCTTCACGATGTCGTGCGTGGTGCAGCCGGGCGCGTTCGCGATCGGGTACGCCTTGTTGTAGACGTCCGGTCCGATGCCCGGGATCAGGTAGACGCCGAACTTCTGGCCGTTGGCGTGCACGTGGTCGATGACCTTCTGCAGCCCCTGCGGGTAGAGGGTCGCACTGGGGACGGGGCGCCCGTTGCCGTCGACGCCGTCACTCCAGCCCGCGTCCACGTTGATGTGGTCGTAGCCGGCCTTCTGCAGCTTGGCGTGCATGGCGTCCGACTGGGCGATGAGCTGATCGGCGGTGATCCACTTCCCGTTGCCGGAGTAGACCTGCATGCTGTAGCTGCTCCAGCCCATGTAGGGCTTCTGGGCCCAGGCGTCGCCGGTCGAGGACGGGGCCGGGATGGGCGTGGGGACGTCGGCCTTCGGCGACGCTGTCGCCTTCGAGGACGCTGTCGCGGTCGAGGTGGGAGTAGCCGTCGGCGTCGGCGTGGCGGTCGCGGATGCAGTCGCGGTCGCCGTCGCGGTCGGGGTCGGAGTCGCGGTCGGCGGGTCGGTCGGCGCCGGCGATGCGCCGGCGGGCAGCGCGGCGGCCGCCACCAGTCCCAGCGCCGCGACCGTCACGGCCGCGGCGTGCAGGCCGCGGCGCGCGCGTGTCAAGCGGGTCATGCGTTCTTCCTCTCTGAAGAGCCCGTTGCTCGGAGCGTCAGGCGGTGATGCGGTGGGCCGTCTGTGGGCGGCGGGGACGCGTCGGCCGGGTCAGTCGCGGACCAGGTCGAACAGCATGCCCTGCTGCGGGTTGAGGGTGGGCAGGGGGACGCCGGCCACGGCGAGCACCGAGCCGGGCAGCGCGACGCCTTCCGGGGTGAGGGCGGCGGTGATCCAGGAGGGGTCGGCGCTCTGGTGCCGGCTGGCATCGCCGAATTCGTCGCGGATGCGGACCGTGTAGCGGGCCGAGGCGTCGAGCCCGGGGAAGCGGACCCGGCCGGACTGCCCGGGAGCGGACGTGGCGAGCCGCACCCAGCTGAACAGGGCGCGCGCGCCGTCCTGCGCCACGATCCCGGTCAGCCCGGTGGTGTCGTCCGCCAGGTCGGCGTTCACGACCCGGCCCGTGTGGATGAGGTCGCGCAGTTCGCGGTAGACCGCGGACCAGCGGGCGATCGCCTCGAGTTCGTCCTCGTCCGCCTCCTGGAGGTCCCACTCGATGCCGGCGTGCGCGGTGAGCGCCACGATGAGCCGGAAGGAGAGGTCGGTCCGCCGGGAGGTGGTGTGCGAGCGTTCGGCGCCGAGGTGCGAGCCGATGAGCTCCGGCGGCAGGAGCATCCGGGTCCAGCGCTCGATCTGCAGGCGCTCGACGGGGTCATTGCAGTCGGAGGCCCAGACGCGGTCGGTCCGCTGCAGGATCCCGAGGTCCACCCGTCCGCCCCCGCCCGAGCACGTCTCGATCTCGAGGTGCGGGTGACGCACGCGGAGCGTGTCCAGCATCCGGTAGAGCGCAAGCGTCTGCTCGTGCACCGCCGGGCGGTCGAGACCTGCGTAGCCGCTCACCGCCTCCGACAGGTCGCGGTTGTGGTCCCACTTGATGTAGTCGACCGCGTACTCGTCGACGATGGCGCTGATCTGCCCGAGCACGTGCTCGTAGGCCTCGGGCCGAGTGAGGTCGAGCACGTACTGGTCGCGTGCGGCGGCACCCAGCTCGCGCGGGCCGAGCACCCACTCGGGATGCGCACGCGCGAGGTCGGAGTCGAGGTTCACCATCTCGGGTTCGAACCAGATGCCGAACTGCATCCCCGCCGCGCGCACCCGGTCGACCAGCGGCCCGAGGCCGTCCGGCCACACCGTGCGGTCGACGACCCAGTCGCCCAGTCCCGCGTTCGCGTCGCGGCGGTCGTGGAACCAGCCGTCGTCGAGCACGAACCGCTCGACGCCGACGCGCGCCGCCCGCTCGACCAGCGACGTCAGGCGCTCCAGGTCGTGGTCGAAGTAGACCGCCTCCCACGAGTTGAGGGTGAGCGGACGCGGGCTGCGCGGATGCGACGGACGCGCCCGCAGGCGCCGGTGCAGCCGGTCGGCGATGCCGTCGAGACCCGCCCCGGACCAGACGAACAGCGCGGTGGGCGCAACGTAGCGGTCCCCCGCTTCCAGCGCGATCTCCCCCGGGCGCAGACCTTCGCCGGCGCCCAGCGTCGCCGAGAACGCACCCGCGCCCTCGGTCAGGCGCTCGACCACGTACTCGGCGTCGCCGCTCCAGGCCAGGTGGGTGGCCCACGCCTCGCCGCGCCCGAAGCTGAGGTCTTCCGTGCCTGCGACCACCAGGAAGGGCGCGTCGTGCCCCGGCTTCCCGCGGTGCGCGCGGCGCACATGGCTGCCGAAGAACAGCGGGCCGCGCTGCGGAGCCCGCTCGCGGCACCACTTCCCGGTGAAGTCGAGCACGTCGACCGCGCGCTCCGGAACGGGCAACAGCACCCGGAGGGCGTCGAGCGTGTACGGGAGCGCGGCGCCGTCGCGGGCGAGGGTCGCATCCCGGACCATCGCGATGTCGACGGAGAGCACGCCGAACCGGTCGAGCTCCAGGGTCATGGTGGACCGCAGGCCGGTGATCTCGTCGGCCAGGTCGATCTCGATCGCCCCGCCCGCGTCGCCGTCGTCGCGGTAGCGCACCGCCTCGGTCCGCGGTCGCGGCGTGGTGGCCGTTCCTGCGGCGTGACCCTCCTGGGCCGGAGTGCCGGCCCATCCCTCGAACTCGGTCGGCCACAGGCTGAAGGTGCGCGGGATGTCGGGCGAATTGTTGAGCACCGCCGGTCCCCCGGTCTCCCGCAGGGCGGCCGCCTCCGCGTCGTCGAGGGGACCGAGGTCGGCCCCCCAGTGCAGGACGCGCGGCACGCGTCCCCCGGTGTCGAGGACGAGGGAGGTGCCTGCTGCGCGCAGGGCAAGAACGGCGCCGTAGCCGTCGTGCATGGAGGGGCTCCTAGCGGATGTCGGTTATTTGACAGTGTCAATTAACCATGCCTAATCTGTCAACTGCAACCTCGAAGGGGAAGACCGATGACGATCTCCGGCGCACGGACGCTGCAGCTCGCGTGGCGCGAGCCGGCGGCCCACTGGGAAGAAGCCATCCCGATCGGCGACGGCCGCCTCGGGGCGATGGTGTTCGGTGGAGCGAACGGCCGCTACCAGGTGAACGACGCGACCGTCTGGTCCGGCACTCCTCTCATCCCCGCGGAGGAGCTTCGCCGCGTCACCGCCCAGGGCGCCGGGCCGGACCGGCTGAGGGAGATCCGGTCGACGCTCGCGGCCGGCGAGCTGTCCCGCGCAGAGGATCTGCTGATGACCTTCGAGGGCCGATACAGCCAGGAGTTCCTGCCCTTCGTCGACCTCACGGTCGAGGTGCCGGACGCCACGTCGGAAACTAATTCGCCCGCGCGCGTGCTCGACCTCGACCGCGCCGTCGTCGAGGAGTCACTGCGTGCGGGCGGCATCGCCGTCAGCCGTGTCGCGCGGGTCCGGGACGGTGTCCTCCTCGTCGAGCTGACCGCGGACGCGCCTCTGCCGGAGGTCCGGATCGCGCTGACGACCCCGCTCCGGGAGCTCGCCCGCAGCGCGTCCGGGGAACTGCTGTCGCTCGACATCGCCGTCCCGATCGACGGCGCTCCCCTGCACGAGCAGTCCGTCGTCCCGCCGCTGCGCTACGCGGAGACGGACGACGCGCCCTACGACGGCTTCGCGTCCGCGGTCCTCGCGGTGCGGAGCGACGGGACGACGGAGGCCACGGGCTCCGGCCTCACGGTCCGTCACGCCCGTCGGCTGCTGATCGCCCTCTCGTCGTCGACCCGCGCTGAGTCGTGGTGGGCCGGCGCGGACGACGAGTGGCGGACCGTCTCGCATGAGACGATCCGGGACCGCGCCCGGGACCGGGCACTCGGCGCGTGCGCCGTGGGCACCGGTCCGCTCCGGGATGACGAGCCACGTCATCCGGGAGCGGCGCGGTTCGCGATCGGCGGCCGTCGCGAGGGTCGCTGGGACGTCGAGTCCGACATCCTGCGCGGGACCGACGACGCCCTCACGGCCACCGTCGCCGCCGAGTACGGCCGCTACCTCCTGACCTCCTCGTCACGCGCCGGCGGCCCCGCCGCGAACCTGCAGGGCATCTGGAACGGCGAGCTGCGTCCGGCGTGGTCGTCGAACTACACGATCAACATCAACACCCAGATGAACTACTGGGCGGCCGGCCCGCTCGGCGTCGCCGCCCACGCCGAACCCCTGATCTCGCTCGTGGAGCGCCTGGCCGCCACGGGCGGCGACGTCGCCCGTGAGCTGTACGGCTGCCGGGGGTGGGTCGCCCACCACAACACCGACCTCTGGGGATGGAGCCTGCCCGTCGGCATGGGGCACGGCGCCCCCAGCTGGGCCATCTGGATGATGGGCGGTGTCTGGCTCACCCACTCGCTTTGGGACCACTACGAGTTCACCGACGACGAGGACCTGCTGCGGGACCGCCTCTGGCCGCTTCTGTTCGGAGCGAGCGAATTTTGCCTCGACTGGCTGCAGGTGGACGACGACGGGGTCGCGTTCCTGGCTCCCTCCACCTCCCCCGAGAACGCCTACCGCGACGGCGACGATGTCCCGCGCGCCCTAGGGCTCACCGCCACCATGGATCGCGAGCTGATCCGCTCCCTCTTCCAGCGCACGCTGCGCGCGTCCGACATCCTCGGCGAGACCGGTCCGCTGCGGGACGAGCTCGAAGCGGCGCTCTCCAGCATCCCCGAGCCCGGCATCGGCCGCGACGGACGGCTGCTCGAATGGTCGGAGGAGGTTCCCGAGCACGAACCCGCTCACCGGCACCTGTCCCCGCTGGTGGGGCTGTATCCACTCGATCTCATCACACCGGACGAGACTCCGGCGCTCGCCGACGCGGCGGCGCGCTTCCTCGACGCGCGCGGGCCCGGCGCGATGGGATGGTCGTGGGCGTGGAAGATCGCCCTCCGCGCGCGCCTCGGCGACGGCGAGGCCGCCCACGACCTGCTGACGCAGGCGCTCGCCCCCTACGACGGCGACGCCCGCCGCCACGGCCCCGTCGACGGCTCCGAGTGGGGCGGCCTGCTGCCGAACCTGTTCAGCACGCACCCGCCGTTCCAGATCGACGGAAACCTCGGGTTCCCCGCGGCGATCGCCGAGCTGCTGCTGCAGAGCCATGCGGGAGTCGTGCACCTGCTCCCGGCGCTCCCCTCCGCGTGGCCCGAGGGCCGGGTCACCGGTCTCGGCGCCCGCGGCGGTCTCGCGGTCGACCTCGAGTGGTCGGACGGGCGCCTGACGACGGCCGTGCTGCGGAACCCGGGCAGCGAGGAGCGCGAGGTGCGCGTGCGCTACGAAGGCGCCGAGGCCCGCGTGAGCATCCCCGCCGGCGGCGAGCACGTCGTCCCGCCGGAGGCCGCGCTCGAGAACACCCCGTGAACGACGAGATCCTGACCCGGACCGCCCTGCTCGGTTCGTCGTCGGATGCGGCCACCCGGGTCTTCACCACCATCCTCACCCGCAGCCCGATCAGCCGGACCGACGTGTCCCGGCTGACCGGCCTGTCGCAGGCCGCCGTGACGAAGGCCGTGACGCCGCTCGTCGCCGCGGGCCTGGTCGACGACACGCTCGATCCCACCCTGACCGGCCTGCCCGGCCGGCCGGTGAGCCCGGTCGCCGTGGTTCCGGACGCGGTGGTCGCGCTGGGCGTGAAGGTGAACGTGGACGAGCTGATCGGCGTCGCCACCGACCTCACCACGCGGATCATCACCTCCCACCGGCTGCCCCTCTCCTCGCACGACCCCGACGCCGTGGTCGACGCCGTCGTCGCACTGTGCGCGCGGCTCCAGGAAGGTCTCGGCGGCCTCGGGACCCGGCTGGCGTGCGTGGGCGTCTCGGTGTCCGGCGACGTCGACAGCGACACCGGGGTCGTCCGCGACTCAGCCCTGATGGGCTGGCGCGCCGTGAACCTCGGCGCGCTGCTGCGGGAGCGCCTGCCCGGGGTGGTGGCCGTCGTGGAGAACGACGTGCGTGCCCTGACCATCGGCGAGCACTGGTTCGGAGTCGGACTCGGCACGGGCTCGTTCGCGATCGTGACGATCGGCCGCGGCATCGGCAGCGGCCTGCATCTGAACGGCGAGGTCGTCGAGGGCGCCTACGGCGTCGCCGGCGAGATCGGGCACCTGCCGCTGACGTCTCCCGAGCACGTCTGCGCCTGCGGCCGCCGGGGCTGCGTGGAGGCGGTCGCCGCCACGCACGCGATCGTCGCGGCCGTCTCGGCCGCCCGCGGCCGCGCGGTCGCCATCGGGGAGGCCGTCGACCTCGCCCGCTCCGGAGACCCCGCCGCCGTGCAGGCGTTCGGCGAGGCGGGAGCCGTCATCGGCGCCGCGATCGCCAGCCTGGTCAACATGGTCGGCCCCGAGCTCGTCATCCTCGGCGGGGAGGGGGTGGCCAACTTCGACCTGTTCGAGGAGCCCCTGCGCCGCTCCTACGCCGAGCACGTGTTCGCGTCGGCCGACCGCTGCCGCATCGTCGTGCGCCCGCACACCTTCGAGGACTGGGCGCGCGGGGCGGCGGCCGGCGCCATCCGCTCCCTCGTCGTCTGACCCGTTCCACGGAGAAACCCCGGCCGGACATCTGGTGGATGCCCCAACCGGGGTTCGTCACGTCGCCGAGCGGCGCCTTACTTCTTGGACTTGTCGTACGCCGTCTGCAGCGTGCTCAGGTAGTCCTTGAGCCCGAGGCCGTCGAAGCCCTTCACGTAGGCGTCCCAGTCTGTGTCGATGTTCTTCGACCCCGTGATGAACGCCAGGGCGTTCTGGGTGACGTAGTTGTCGATGTTGGTCTGCTCCGTGGCCACCTGGGTCGCCTTGGAGGGGTCCGGCCACACACGCCACGTCGGGTAGACCTGGCTCTTGTTCTCGTGTCCCTTGTAGAGCTGGGTCGCGTCGAACAGCCGGCGCTCGTAGCCGGACGTGTCGTAGATGTCCGTCGGCACGGCCTGCGAGCCGCGGAACGCCGCGTTCTGGTTGTAGGTCGACAGCGCGCCCCACTGGACCGCGTTGGCCGCATCCTGATCCAGCTGCAGGTTGACGAACGCCGCCTTCTCGCTCGGGTCGAGCGCCTTGTCGTCGGCGCCGGCCTTCGCCCAGCCCTTGCCCTCCGGGCCGAAGTTGCCGTCGAGCTGGCCCTTCTCGGTGAAGAGGTAGTTCACCAGCTTGATGGCGGCGACCTGGTCGTTCTTCGACGCCTTGTTGGTCAGCAGGAAGGTCGCGCCCGGCGTGCTGCCGAAGGCGTAGGTGGCGTAGTCGGCTCCGTCCGGGCCGGTCAGCGGCGGCACGGCGTCGTACTGCTTGTCACGGCCGTCCTTCGCACCGGGGCTCACGAAGATGTACGGGTGCAGGGCGCTCGCGCTGCCGAGCAGGACCGTCCCCTCGTTGTTGCCCTCCTGAGCGAGCGCGGTCGGGTTCTGGGTGAACGCGCCCTTGTCGATCAGGCCGGCGTCCCACAGCGACTTGATGTACTTCAGGCCCTCGCGCCATCCGTCCTTGTTCGCCTGGATGTCGACCTTGCCCTTGTTCAGCACCGTGGTCGACTGGATGCCCTTGTCGGGGTTCTGCGGGTCGTAGATGAAGGCGTTCATGAAGAACGGGATGAGGGTGTCGTGCGAGTCGCCGCTCAGCGGGATCTCGTCCTTCTTGCCGTTGCCGTTGGGGTCGCCGTTCTTGAACGCCTCGAGGACCTTCGTCATGTCGTCCGTGGTCTTCGGCATCTGCAGGTTGAGCCTCTTCAGCCAGTCGGTGTTGATCCAGAGCTTCGACGGGTACTGGATGTGCAGCGTCTCAGCCAGCTGCGGGAGTCCGTAGATCTTGCCGTCGGGCGAGGTCGCCATCGCCTTGTAGTCCGGGTTGCTGTCGAGCGCCTTCTGGATGTCGGGCGCGTACTGCTTGATGAGGTCGTTCAGCGGGACGGCCACGCCCTGCTGGGCCAGCTTCTCGACATCCACCTGGTTGAACTGGTCCACCCACGGGATGAGCAGGAACGCGTCCGGGTAGTCGCCGCTCGCCATCAGGATCTGCCGCTTCTCCGGCGCGACCGACGAGTCCTGCGTGGTGGTCTGCCAGCTGAACTTGATGTTGAACTTCTTGGCGACCTCCTTGGTGAAGGCGTTGGTGGCGAGGTCCTGGCCGGTGCCCTGCTGAGCAAAGACGCTCAGGTTCGCGGTGCCGCCGATCTTGTCGTCGGCGCCGTTGGCCTGCGATGGCGTGCACGCCGAGAGGGCGAGCACCGCCGCGCCGCCCACCGCGACGGCGAGGGCTGCTTTGCGCCGACGCCGGCCGGCGCGGCTGTCCGTGTTGGAAAACATGGTTCGTTCCTCCTTTGGAACTTGGATTGCGTGACGGGTGTGCAGTGGTGGGTTCCGGGAAAGGGCGTGCGGTCGGCCGGGCTCAGCCCTTGACCGACCCGATGAGCACCCCTTTGTTGAAGTAGCGCGCGACGAACGGGTAGATGATGAGCACCGGGACGCTCGTGATGACGATCAGCGAGTACTTGAGCAGGTTCACCAGCTCCTGGTTCGACGCCTGGGCGGCCAGGTCGTTCGTTCCGCCGTTCGTGGCGTTGAGCACCAGGATGTTGCGGAGCACGAGCTGGAGCGGGAACAGGTCCGAGCTCTTCAGGTAGAGGAGTGCGTCGAAGTAGCCGTTCCACTGGCCGATCGCGTACATCAGCGCGATCACCGCGATCAGCGGCTTGGAGAGCGGGAGCACCATCGTCCACAGGAAGCGCCAGTCGCTGGCGCCGTCGAGCTCCGCCGCCTCGACCAGCTCGTCGGGGATGGCGGATCGGAAGAACGTCCGCGCGATGATGACCTGCCACACCGCGACCGCCTGCGGCAGGAGCAGCGCCCAGCGGGTGTCGAGCATCCCGAGGTTCTGCACGACCATGTAGGTCGGGATCAGGCCGCCGCTGAACAGCATGGTGAACAGCAGCAGCGACATGATCACGTTGCGGCCCATGAAGGTGCGACGCGACAGCGGCCAGGCGATGCAGACCGTGAGGGTCGTGCTGATCAGCGTGCCGGCGACCATGTAGAAGAGGGAGTTCGCGTAGCCGAGGAGCACCTGCGGGTCGGAGAGCACCGTCTGGTAGCCCTTGAGCGTGAAGTCGACCGGCCAGAGGAACACCTCGCCGGCGGTGACCGCGTGCGGCGACGAGAACGAGCTGGCCAGGATGTAGAGCAGCGGCAGGACGACGACCAGCACCGCCAGGATGAGGCCGAGGTAGATGACGACCAGCAGGGCGCGGTCGGTGGGCGACTCCCGGATGCGGCGCGGCTTGAACGAGCGCGGCTTCTGCTTCGCCACCCCGCGCACCTTCGGGCGGTCCGCCAGACGATCGATGGTCACCACAGTCCACTCCCACTCACGCGGCGTGCGACCCAGTTGACGACGAGGAGCAGCACGAGGTTGATCACGGAGTTGAAGAGGCCGACGGCGGTCGCCGTTCCGAAGTCGGCGTTGAGGATGCCCAGCTTGTAGACGTAGGTCGCGATGATCTCCGACTGGCCGAGGTTCAGCGGGTTCTGGAGCAGGAAGGCCTTCTCGAATCCGATCGCCATGATGTTGCCGACGCTCAGGATGAGGACGATCATCGCCGTCGGCATGATGCCCGGGATGTCGACGTGCCAGATCTTGCGGAGCCGGGAGGCACCGTCCACCTTCGCCGCCTCGTAGAGCGACGGATCGATCCCGGACAGCGCCGCCATGTAGATGACGGCCGAGTAGCCGGCGGTCTGCCAGACGTCCGACCACACGTACACGTGCCGGAAGTAGTCGGGGTCGCCGAGGAAGTCGGGCGACGGGACGCCGAAGAAGCCGAACACCTCGCTGAGGATCCCGAGCCGCGGCGCCATGATCAGGATCAGCATCGAGACCACGACGACCGTGGAGATGAAGTAGGGGGCGTAGGTGACCAGCTGCACCGTCTTCTGGAACCAGCGGTGGCGCACCTCGTTGAGCGCGAGCGCCAGGATGATCGGGATCGGGAAGCTCGCCAGCACCGCGTAGCCGGAGAGGATGAGCGTGTTGGACAGCAGCGTGGGGAACTGCGGGTTCTGGAGGAAGAGCTGGAAGTTGGTCCAGCCGGTCCACGGGCTCCCCCACACCCCGAGGACGGGGCTGTAGTCCTTGAACGCGATGATCGCGTTGGAGATGGGGATGTACTTGAAGATCACGAAGTACGCGAGCGGCAGGATCGTGAGCAGATAGAGCTGCCAGTGCCGCTTCCAGGCGATCCTCCAGCGCTGGCCGAGGCTCCTCTTGCGCCGGACCGGGGTGCGGGTGGCCCGCGTGTCCGCCGGTCGGGCCGGCTGTCGTCGTCCGCTCGCCGTCGCCGTCGGCGCTGGGGATACGCTGGTCGCGGTCGGGGCGCTCGTCACGCGAGCCGCCTCTCGTGGGTACTGCTCACCTTCGTCATCGAAGACTCCTGTAGATCCATCCGGCTTGTCCGAATCGAGTTACAGCAAAACCTATTTTTTTGCCGTTGTCAATAATTTGCTTCGGCTGCCCGATTCGCGTCCACAGAACGCCCCGTCGCATTTAGGACACGGCGTGCACTAACCTCGAGATGTGGGAGACAACACCGTCAGAGCAGAGCCGCGCGCCGTCGCCGCGCGCCGGCCGGCGCTGGGCACGGCGAAGTCGGCGGAGATCTTCACCCGCATCATCACCCACGGCCCGGTCAGCAGGCTGGACATCGGGCGCCTGACCGGACTGTCCCAGGCCAAGGTGACCAAGACGGTCAGCCCGCTCATCGAGAGCGGCTACGTCGCGGTCGGCGAGCACGCCGAGCACTCCTTCCCCGGGCGTCCCGTCCGCCCGTTGAGCGTCGTCCCCCGCTCCATGATCGCGGTCGGCGTGAAGGTCAACGAAGGCGAGATCTTCGCCGTGACCGTCAACCTGGGCAACGAAGTGCTCGGCTCCACCCGCCGCCGGCTCCGCAGCCACGACCCCGAGACCACGATCGCCGCGATCGTCGCCTCCGTCGACTCCCTGATCGACCAGCTCGGCGAGGACGCCGCGCACCTCACCGGCGTCGGCGTCTCGGTGTCGGGCGACATCGACACCAGCACGGGCACCGTCCGCCACTCCCCCCTGCTCGACTGGACCCAGGTCGCGCTCGGCAGCGAGCTGGAGGCGCGGCTCGGGCTCCCGGTGACGGTCGAGAACGACGTGCGCGCGCTCGCGAAGTCCGAGCACTGGTTCGGCGTCGGCAAGGACGCGAACTCGTTCGCCATCGTCACGATCGGCGCAGGCATCGGCTGCGGCATCTACGTGAACGGCGACGTGGTGGTCGGATCCCACGGCGTCGCCGGGGAGATCGGCCACCTCCCGCTCGCGTCGTCGGACGCGATCTGCGTGTGCGGGCGCCGGGGCTGCGTCGAGGCGGTGGCGTCCTCGCACGCCATCCTCGAGGCCGTCCGCAGAGGCCGCTCGGAGCCCGACCTCACCCTGGCGGACGCGATCCGCCTGGCGCACGAAGGCGACCCGGCCGCCGTCGACGCCTTCGAGCGCGCGGGCACCGCGATCGGCGCCGCACTCGCCGCCACCGTGAACCTGTTCGGCCCGGAGGTCGTGGTGATCGCCGGCGAGGGCGTGATGGACTACGACCTCTACGAGCGCCGCTTCCGCGAGGAGTTCCTGGCGCACGCGTTCGGCGCCGCGGCCAACTGCCGCCTGGTCGTCCGCCGCCACACGTTCACGGACTGGGCGCGCGGGGCCGCGGTGGCCTCCCTGCGCGAGGCGATCGCGGTGTCGGCCGGCTCACACGTCGAGTGACGGCCTGACGTCCTCGACGCGAGGCCGTCAGCCCTCGTCAGACGCTCGGTGCCGGAGTCGGTGGCGCCGTGTGCGCGTGCAGCGGAATGTGCACGATCCGCGTCGCCGTCACAGAGTCGCCGGACCGGGTGCCGAGCACGCCGATCCGGTCGCCGCTCGCGAACGAGTCCCGTGCAGCCGGCGACTTCTTCGTCCCGAACGCGGTCGACGAGGTGATCTTCACACTGACGGTCGTGCCCGACGCCGTCTTCAACGTCCAGGTGTCGCCGTTCACGGCCGTGAGCGTTCCCCGCGCGCCATGTTCCGCCTTCCGCTTGCCCGAGGCACCGGTGTGGGGGCCGGTCTTGTGCATCGCCGACTGCGCCGCCGGGGCGACGGCCGCGGTCTGCGTGCTCGCGACCGCCGCCGACACACCCCAGGCGGTTCCTCCCGCCACGACGATCACGGCCAGCGCGGCGGCGGCCACACCCACGCCGACGGCGTGACGGCGAAGGAAGGAGGGCGCGCTCTCGACGACGGGCTGCCGCTCGGCGCTGGATGCCGGAGCGCCGTGCGAGTCAGCTGCGGTGAGAGGTTCGGTGTCGTTGTTGTCCATAGCGCGAGCCTCGCAGCCCGATGTCAGCGCTCCGCGGGGGGAATGTAAGAGGACGGTAAGGAGACCGAGAAGGCCGCCCCGCCCTCGGGAGCGGCCTCGACTCGGAGGGAGCCGCCGAGCCGGGCGACCAGCCGTCGCGCGATCGAGAGGCCGAGGCCGGTCCCGACCGGTCGCACGTCGCGATAGCGCTCGTGGAGCGCTCCGCGGTCGAAGGCGACCTCGGCGTCCTCCGCGGTGAGCCCGGGTCCGCCGTCCCGCACCTCGATGAGGATGCCCGCTCGCTGTCCGCGCACCCCCACCACCAACGGAGCGCCCTCGGGAGTCGCGCGGAGCGCGTTCTCGATGAGGCCGTCCACGACCTGGCGCAGCCGCGCCTCGTCGGTCGACACGGACAGCGGCGCGTCCGGGATCTCCGCCCGCAGGCCGACGCCCGCGCGCACCGCAGCACCGCGCCACGCTTCGACAGCGCGCTCGACGGTCTCGCGCGGATCGAACCGCTGCGGGTCGAGGCGGAAGTCCTCCGCCTCCAGCCTGGCCAACTCGAGCAGGTCGTCGAGGAAGCGGCGCAACCGCTCGGCCTCGGCGGTCAGGGTGCCGCCGACGCGCGCGACCTCCTCGGCCGGGACCACGCCGTCGGCAAGCGCTTCGGCGTACCCGCGGATGGCGGTGAGCGGCGTGCGGATGTCATGCGACACGGAGAGCAGGAACTCGCGCTGCCGGTCCTCGCTGACTGTCAGCGCCGCATCCAGCCCGCGTAGTGCATGCGCGATGTCCTCGATCTCCGCCACGGGCTCGATCCGGATGGCGACGCCGCGACGCCCGGCCGCCAACTCCCGCGCACTCCCCGCGAGCCGGGTGAGCGGACGGCCCAGCCGCGTGGCGAGAAGCACCCCTGCGACGGATGCGACCGCCAGCCCGATCAGCAGCGCGACCGCCAGCCAGCGGATCAGCTCCGCATTCGCCGCGGCGATGTCCGCGACCTTCCGCACGCCGACCACACCTCCGCCGTCGACTGTCGGGATCCCGACGAGCACCGCATCCTTGCCGCCGAGGGTCGTCGTGCCGGACACGGTCCTCCCGGACTGCAGCCGGCGGACGACGTCCCCGCTGACCGACGCCCGTGCTGCCCCGGTGACCGTGCCGTCGGGATCGACGACGGCGAACCGGTCCCCCAGGGCGGCCAGCCTCGCCGCAGCCACGTGCGACCCCGTCTCGCGAGCACCCACGAGCGCTGTCGCCTGCGCCTTCAGCTGCTGCCGCGCCTGGTTCTCCGCCACGCCCTGCACCACCTGCAGGGCGACGATCCCGGTCACGAGGACGGCGATCAGGCTCACCGCGAAGGTGCCGAGCATGATCCGGAACCCGAGGGATGACCTCCACGGTCGCCGGAGCGCCGCTCCGCCCTCAGCCATCCTGGTCCGCCACGCTGTAGCCGACGCCGCGGACGGTACGGATCAGGTCGGCCGCCGCACCCAGCTTCACCCGGAGTTGTGCCACATGGACGTCGACGGTCCGGCTGCTGCTGTAGTCGGCGATCCCCCAGACGGAGGAGAGCAGCTGTTCGCGGGTGAAGACACGGCCCGGCTGCGACATCAGGTGTTCGAGCAGATCGAACTCGGTGGCGGTCAGCGCGACGGGAGCTCCGGCCACCTCCACGCGCCGCCGCGCCGGATCGAGCAGCACGGCGCCGACGCGCCGGGCCTGGGGCCCGCTGGGAGCGCTCGCTCGGCGAATCAGCGCGCGCACCCGGGCGACGAGCTCGCGCGGCGAGAACGGCTTGGTCAGATAGTCGTCCGCGCCGAGCTCCAGCCCCAGGATGCGGTCCACCTCGTCGTCCCGAGCCGTGACGAAGACCACCGGGGTCCAGTCGCCGCGAGCACGGAGCGTGCGACACAGCTCCAGGCCGTCCATGCCCGGAATGCCGATGTCGAGCACGATCGCCGCCGGCCGCAACCGCGCAACGGCGTCGAGGGCGCGGGCGCCGTCGGTCTCCACGTGGACGCCGAAGCCGCCGTTCGCGAGGTACATCCGCTCGAGATCGCCGATGGTCGGCTCGTCCTCGACGACCAGCACCAGGCCCTTCTCCTCGCCCACTCGTCCATCCTGCCGCCCGGCGGCCGACAGCGAGTGCAACGTGCAGACGCCTTACCGATTCTTTACATTCCGCTCTCACGTCCATGACGGGGATGCGGTGCACTGGCCGCATGACCGCACACCGCATCCGTCTCCGCGGGACCACCGCCCTCGCCGTCGGCGCCGTCGCCCTCCTCGTCCTCGCCGCGGGCACCGCCGCAGCTACCGCGGCCACCGTCACGGCCGCAACAGCCCCGCGGATCGCCACCGCCGGATTCCCGGCCGGCGGCACGAACCCCGGCATCTTCACCGATACGTGCGACCGAGCCTCCCGCGCGCCGAACGACCCGATCATGATGCCGGGCATGACGGGGATGTCGATGCAGCACGACTTCTTCGGCAACCGTGCGGTCACGGCGTCCTCGACCGCGGCCTCCCTCCGCGGCGGCACGACGACCTGCACGACGACGGCCGACGCATCCGCCTACTGGACCCCGGTCGTCTACCAGAACGGATCCCCGCTGACGCCCTCGCGCACCCTGCTGTACTGGCGGTCGCCGGCGAGCACAGCGTCCACGACCACCGCCATGCCGAGCGGGATCAGCCTCATCGCCGGCGACGAGACGGCGACAGCGCCGCAGAGCACATCGGTCGTCGACTGGACGTGCAGTATCAACCGGAACGATCCCCGCCCGAAGCGCGCGGATGCGCCCCACGACTGCCCGGCGGGGTCGCAGCTGCGGCTCGTCATCACGTTCCCCGACTGCTGGGACGGCCACACCCTCGACGGCCGTCAGCGTGGCGGCGCGGTCTACGAGACCGACGCGGGATGCCCGTCGTCGCATCCCATCCACATCCCGCAGATCGTGCTGCACGTCAGCTATCCCACCAGCAGCGGCAGCGGCATCACCCTCTCCACCGGCCCGAACACGCATGGGCCACCGGTGACGGGGCACGCCGACTTCGTCGACGGCTGGGACCAGCAGCGCATGGCGGCCGACACCGTGGCATGCGTGACGGCGCAGGTCCGCTGCGGGCCGGTGCGCGGCGCGGACGCCGTACCGCTCGGAGGCAAGGCCCGGGCGTGAGCGCGCAGACCCGTCACTCGTAGACTGGACCCACGCAACTCGGGAAGGACGGAACCATGGCAGACTCCTCGTTCGACATCGTCAGCAAGGTCGACAAGATGGAGGCGGACAACGCCGTCAACCAGGCCCGCAAGGAGGTGGACCAGCGCTACGACTTCAAGAACGTCGGGGCGTCGGTCGAGTGGAGCGGCGAGAAGGTGCTGCTGAAGGCCAACACCGAGGAGCGCGTCAAGGCGGTGCTCGAGGTGCTGGAGTCCAAGTTCATCAAGCGCGGCATCACCCTCAAGTCGCTCGACACCGGTGCTCCCTACCCGTCGGGCAAGGAGTTCCGCATCGAGGTCGGGCTCAAGAACGGCATCGAGCAGGACGCGGCCAAGAAGATCAACAAGATCATCCGCGACGAGGCGCCCAAGAGCGTCAAGTCGCAGATCCAGGGCGACGAGCTCCGCGTCAGCTCGAAGAGCCGCGACGATCTGCAGGCGACCATGGCGCTGCTCAAGAACGCCGACCTCGACGTCGCGGTGCAGTTCGTCAACTTCCGTTGAGGTAGCCGCGCATCCACCGCTCCACCGCCGCGTACGCCGCACGGCGGACGGGCGGAGCGGACAGGAACACGTCGTGCAGCGCGTCCGCGACCCACGACACGGTCACCGTCGGGGCGAGGCCCAGCGCGCGCTCGGCGATGTCGCGCACGACCAGCACGACGTCCGACTTCAGCATGTCGGGCGTCCAGTACGGCAGCAGGGTGGAGCGCGCCGACAGCAGCGTGAGCACGGGCGCGTCGATGTGCAGGCCTGCGGCGACGCGCGCGTGCCCGGCGAGCACGGCGGTCAGCCAGGCCGGGTGGACGCGGAAGCCGCGCACCGGACGCCAGGCCAGGTCGTAGTCCCACTCCCCGTCCAGGGTGCGTGACACGGTGCGGGTGTAGAAGCCGAGGTCGACGTTCGGCATGGCCGCCTTCGGATCGATGCGGGCGCGGAGGTCGACCAGCGGCGTCAACGCCGCCCGGCCGGCCGAGCGCGCCTGGAACTCCAGCCACGGGCTGTTCAGGATGAGCGCGTCGACCCGTCCGGGATGCCGGTCGGCCCACAGGCTCAGCGTCAGGCCGCCCGTCGAATGGCCGACGAGGATGAGGCGGCGGTGCCTGCGCGCGTCCTCCCCGTGGCCCATGGCGTCGAGGGCCGCCGCGATGTCCTCGTCGTAGACGGCGAGGTCGTCGACGAAGCCCGGCGTCTGCCCCTCACGCAGACTGCGGCCGTACTTGCGCAGGTCGAGCGCGTGAAAGCGCGCGCCCTGGTCGTGCCAGAACTGCGCCAGCTCGGTCTGGAAGAAGTAGTCCGACCACCCGTGCACGTACAGCACGTCGGCGTCGGCGGCCGGCCCGCGGTGCAGGTGGAGTCGCGGGGGCGGCGAGTAGCGCACCAGGGTGGCGACGACCTCCCCCTCGGCGTCCTGTCCGAGCGGCAGGGTGAGTTGCTCGAACGGCGCTCCGAGGATGTCCGGGCGCCATTCGTGCGTCGTCATAGCCCTGGGCTACTCGCCGCGTCCGCTCACGGCCGGCTGTCCGTTCGAGACGCGGACCATCTCGTCGCGCGGCACCACCTTGATGCGTGCCCGGCCCTGCTCGGCGCCGAGCGACTGCTCGTGCGCATCGAGGTTGTGCCAGCCGTCGAGGTTCGTGTATTCCACACCTCGCTCGCGCAGCAGGTTCTCCACAGATTCCTCGGAGGGGTCGGCGGGAGACCACCAGTTGCCCTGATCGTTGATCACATGCTTGATCGTCTCCATCGCATCCGACTTCGTGTGACCGATGAGTCCGACCGGACCGCGCTTGATCCACCCGGTCGCGTACACGCCGTACATGCGCTCGTTGTCGCCCTTGCGCAGCACCTGGCCCTCGTGGTTGGGGATGACGCCGTGCTTGCGGTCGAACGGGATGCCGGGCAGCGGCGAGCCGAAATAGCCGACGGCCCGGTAGATCGCGTCGATCTCGAGCTCGCGGATCTCGCCGGTCCCGCGCACGCCGCCCTCGCCGTCCGGCTCGGTGCGCTCGTACCGGAACGCACGGACGTTGCCGTGGTCGTCGCCCACGACCTCGAGCGGCTTGGCGTAGAAGTGCAGGTGCAGGCGGCGGGAGGCGGACCCCACCTCGCGCTGCCGCCACTGCTGCAGGACGCGGTCGATGACCATGACCTGCTTGTTGCTCGCGATCGCGGCCTTGGACTGCTCGTCGTAGTCGAAGTCCTCGTCGTACAGGATCATGTCGACGTCGCGCAGCTCGCCCAGCTCCCGCAGCTCCAGCGGGGTGAACTTCACCTGTGCGGGGCCGCGGCGGCCGAACACGTGGACGTCCGTCACGGGCGAGCTCTTCAGCCCCTCGTAGACGTTCTTCGGGATCTCCGTCGGCAGCAGGTCGTCGGCGTGCTTGGCGAGCATGCGGGAGATGTCGAGCGCGACGTTGCCGTTGCCGATGACGGCCACCGACTTCGCCTCGAGCGGCCAGGTGCGCGGCACATCCGGGTGTCCGTCGAACCAGCTGACGAAGTCGGCGGCGCCGTAGGAGCCGTGGAGCTCGATGCCCGGGATCTCGAGGTCGGCGTCGCGGACGGCGCCCGTGGCGAAGATGACGGCGTTGTAGTGGCGCTTGAGGTCGTCGAGCGTGATGTCCTTGCCGTACTCCACGTTGCCGAAGATGCGGATGTCACCGCGGTCGAGCACTTCGCGGAGAGCGGTGATGATGCCCTTGATGCGCGGGTGGTCGGGGGCGACGCCGTAGCGGACCAGGCCGTAGGGGGCCGGCAGCTGCTCGAACAGGTCGATCGAGACGTCGAAGCCGCGCTCGGCCTTCAGCAGGATGTCGGCGGCGTAGATGCCCGCCGGGCCGGCGCCGACGATGGCCAGTCGCAGTTTGGTCATTCGTTGATTCCTTCTGGTGTTCCGTACGGCTCAGCTGGAGCGCTCGACGATGGTGTCCGCGAAGCGGACGAGGGCCTTCTTCACCGGGCCGTCCGGCAGGGGCGCCAGGGCCTCCACCGCCTCGCGGGCCCAGCGGTGCGCCTCATCCAGCGTCTGGCGCGTCACGTCGTGCTCGCGCAGCGCCGCGATCGCGTCCATGGCGGCGGGAGTGACCTCGCCGTCCTCGGCCGAGCCGATCACGTCGCGCTCGAGGCGTTCGAGCAGAGCGGCGGCGTCCGCGTCGGAGGCGGCGCGCTCGCGGAGCCGCAGCACAGGGAGCGTGGCGACGCCGGCGCGGAGGTCGTTGCCGGGGGTCTTGCCGGTCTCGGCGACGCCCTGGCCGGAGAGGTCGATCACGTCGTCGATGAGCTGGAAGGCGACGCCGATCTTCTCGCCGAAGATCACCACCGGCTGCTCGTAGGCGGTCGGCGCGTTCGAGAAGACGACGCCCATCTGGGCGGCGACCGCGATGAGGGAGCCGGTCTTGTCGGCGAGCACCTGGATGTAGTGCTCGACGGGGTCCTCACCGTCCTGCGGGCCGATGGTCTCGTGCAGCTGCCCCAGGCACAGCCGCTCGAACGTGTCGGCCTGGAGCTGGATGGCGCGCTCGCCCAACGCCGAGACGAGCTTGCTCGCACGGGCGAAGAGCAGGTCGCCGGTCAGAACGGCGACCGAGTTGCCCCAGACGAACTGAGCGCTCGGGACCCCCCGGCGCATCTGCGAGTCGTCCATGACGTCGTCGTGGTAGAGCGAGGCGAGGTGCGTGATCTCGACGGCCTCCGCGGCCTGGATCACGTCCGCGTTGGTCCCGCCGCCCAGCTGGGCGGCGAGGAGGGTGAGCATCGGGCGGACGCGCTTGCCCCCGGCCTCCAGCAGGTAGCGGGCGGTGACGTCGGCGAGGCCGTCCGCGAAGTGCATCTCGCGGTGCAGGCCCTCCTCGACCAGGGCGAGGCCGTCGTCGACGGCGTTGGCCAGCTCGCGGTCCTCACCGCGGACGAAGATCCGCTCGGTGAAGCCCAGTTGGCCGGTCAGCGACGGACGCCGCACGGCCGGGACACTTCGTGGCACTACTCCCCCTCGGACGGGACGGTGGACGCAGAGGATTCGGAACCGGCGGAGCCGCCGGATGCCGGGTCGGCCTTCGGCTTCGCGGCGGGCTTCGGCTTGGGCGCGGTCGCGGGCTTGGGCGCGGCCTTCGGCTTCGGCGTGGCCTTCGGCTTCGGCGTGGCGGCCGAGGCCGCGGGCTTGGTCGTCGTGGACGCAGTCGGCTTGGTCGTCGTGGACGCGGTCGGCTTGGGCTTCGCGGCCGCCTTCGGCTTGGCCGCCGCCTTAGGCTTCGGCGCCGGCGGCTCCTCCACCACGGCCGGACGCT
Source organism: Leifsonia sp. NPDC077715 (assembly GCF_040686855.1). Lineage (NCBI taxonomy): Bacteria > Bacillati > Actinomycetota > Actinomycetes > Micrococcales > Microbacteriaceae > Leifsonia > Leifsonia sp. NPDC077715. The sequence continues at coordinate 470,493 of NZ_JBFBOG010000002.1, read as the reverse complement.
CCGGCTTGAAGCCGCGGTGCAGCGCCACGATGCCCGCCGTCAGGTTGCGGTACGCCACGCGCTCGAACCCCGCCTCGCGCAGCCACGCCGCGAGCGCGCGCTGGTCCGGCCACGCCTGGATCGACTCCATCAGGTATTCGTACGCGGCCGGGTTCGAGCTGGCCACGCGGGCGAGCACCGGCATCCCGTACTTGAGGTACGCCGAGTATCCGGCGCGAACCGGGGAGAGAGGAGGCTGCGAGAACTCGCACACCACGACACGGCCGCCCGGCTTGACCACGCGGTAGAACTCGGCGAGCGCCTTCTTCGGGTCGACGATGTTGCGGAGGCCGAAGGAGATCGTCACGGCGTCGAACGAGTCGTCCTCGAACGGCAGCGCCGTGGCGTCCGCCTGGACGAAGCGGACGAACGGGTTGTCGGCCTGGCGCTGCCGGCCGACCTCGATCATCCCCTCGGAGAAGTCGGCGGCGACGACCGAGGCGCCGTTGCGGGCGAGCGACGCGCTCGACGTGCCGGTCCCGGCCGCCACGTCGAGGATGGTCTCGCCGGCGCGCGGGTCGACGGCACGCGTCGTCGCCACGCGCCACAGCGCCGCATTGCCCACCGACAGGACGGCGTTGGTCCGGTCGTAGCGCGTCGACACCTGGTCGAACATGGCGGCGACCTGGGCGGGCTGCTTGCTGAGGTCGGCCTTACTCACTCCACCAGCTTAGGCTGCGGCGTCGGACCGTTGCAGTCAGGGGCCCCGAACGCACGCCGAACGCTCAGAACCGCTGCCCCAGCGCTTTCGCGCGCAACGCGTCGAACTCGCCCTTGCTGATGACCCCCTGGTCGAGCAACGTCTGCGCCTGCTGGATGTCCGAGGCCGGCGTCGCGGACGGCGTCGGGTTCTGGCCCCAGCTGTCGTCCTCGGGCACCGTCGCGTTGCGCGCCATGTTCCGCTCCGCCATCCCGCGCCCCCGCGCGATCAGGTAGACGAGCACCGCGAACACCGGGAAGAACACCAGGAAGATCACCCACAGCGCCTTCCACCAGCCGTTCAGCGTCGGGTCGCGGAACAGGTCCACCAGGACCAGGAACAGCAGCATCAGGAACGCGACGAACGCGAAGATCCAGAAGGTGTACAGGAACACACTCCAGAACGTGTCCATTTGAGGCCCCTCTCATCGCGCACACCGTAGTGCGGCGCACCTGCGCTCGGCTAGCGGGCATTTTCGGCCGGGCCACCGTGGTCGCGGCGGGGCTACCATGGGCGTCCCGGCGACGAGGAGGCGGCGATGGGCGACCACGCGAACTGGACAGACGATCCCTACGACCTGCTGCGGGTGAAGCCCGGCTTCCGCCTGGCCGACCAGCCCACGGATGCCACCCCGGGGTTCCGCGGAGACAAGAAGGACGGCGAGAAGGTCCTCGCCGACGACGCCGGCGTGCTGGCCGACCTCCAGGAGCAGCTGTTCGCCTGCGGCAGGGAGGGGGAGCCGCGCTCCGTCCTGCTCGTCCTGCAGGCCATGGACACCGCGGGCAAGGGCGGCATCGTGTCCCACGTCATCGGGTCGATGAACCCGGGCGGCGTGCACTACGCGGGATTCGGCAAGCCGACGCCCGAGGAGCTTGCGCACGACTTCCTGTGGCGGATCTGGCGGGAGGTCCCCGCGGCGGGACAGGTCGGCGTGTTCGACCGGTCGCACTACGAGGACGTCCTCATCGGCCGTGTCCGTCAGCTCGCCCCGCCGGAGGAGCTGGAGCGGCGCTACGGCGCGATCAACGCCTTCGAGAAAGAGCTGGCGCAGTCCGGCACCACGGTGATCAAGGTCATGCTCCACCTCGGCAAGGACGAGCAGAAGAAGCGACTGACGTCGCGGCTGGAACGCCCCGACAAGTACTGGAAGTTCAACCCGGCCGACGTCGACGAACGCCTGCTCTGGGACGACTATCAGGAGGCCTACCAGATCGCACTCGACCGGACCGCGTCGGCCTACGCGCCGTGGTTCGTCGTCCCCGCCGACCACAAGTGGTACGCCCGCGCCGCGGTGCAGCAACTGCTCATCCGGGCCCTGTCCGAGCTGAACCTCGAGTGGCCGAAGCCCGACTACGACGTGCAGGAGCAGCTGCGCCGGCTCGCGGAGTCCTGACTAGCCGAACGCCTCGACGATCGGGCGGAACTTCATCGTCGTCTCGGCGAGCTCCCGGTCGGGGTCCGAGTCCGCGACGATGCCGGCCCCCGCGTACGCGGTGAGGTCGCCGCTCGCGTCGACCTGGGCGCAGCGGAGCGCGATCGCCCACTCGCCGTCCCCGTCGCCGCCGACCCAGCCGACCGGACCGGCGTAGCGCCCGCGGTCGAAGGGCTCCAGCTCGCGGATGAGCGCGAGCGCTTCCGTCCGCGGGGTGCCGGCGACCGCTGCGGTCGGGTGCAGCGCCGCGGCCAGGTCGAGGGAGCTCGACCCGTCGCTCAGCATCCCGGCGATGTCGGTGGCGAGGTGCCAGAGGTTGGGTAGCTTGAGAGTGAACGGCTCATCGCTCGCGGCGAGGTCGGCGCTGTGCGGGCGCAGGGCATCCATCACGCTGGTGACCGCGTAGCGGTGCTCGCCCTGGTCTTTGGCGCTGGCGACCAGCTCGGCCGCCGCCGCCGCGTCCTGCGCGGCGTCGGCGCCGCGCGAGATGGTCCCGGCGAGAACTCGGGCCGTGACGGTCCCGTGGTGCACGCGCACCAGCGTCTCGGGCGACGAGCCGACGAGCCCGTCGACCGCGAAGGTCCAGCAGTCCGGATAGCCCAGCGCGAGGTCGACGAGCGCCCGGCGCAGATCGGATTCGACGGGCAGGTGGCCGCGCAGATCGCGGGCCAGCACCACCTTCGAGAGGTCGTCCTCGCGGATGCGCTCGACCGCGCTCGCCACCGCGGACCGGTAGCCGTCGCCGCCGAGCTGCCCCGGCAGGAGGCTGAGGCGGTACTCGTCGCCGAAGGGGGTCGGGCGGGGCAGCGCCGGCACGACCGGGTCGCCGGCGCGGCGGATGCGCGTGACCCAGCTGCGGCTGCCGCGGCGACCGATGACCACCTCGGGGACGATCAGGGTGCTCGTCGCCGCGCTCTCGTCGTCGAACGCGAAGGTGCCGAAGGCGACGAGCCCGGTGCCGGGGGTGCGCACGGCGTCGTCGACCGCGGCCGCCGCGGCGACCTCGCGCCACGCGGCCGACGCCTGCTCGATCCGATCCGGCCCGGTGAACTCGAGCCGCAGCACTTCGCCGATGCCGGCCATTCCCTCTCCCTTGCGCAGCCACACGAGGGGCGTGCGGGAGTCGAGGAAGGGGATGAGCTGGCGGACGTCATCGAGGGGTGCGGTCTCGGCCTCGAGGACCGTCACGCCAGTCTCCCGCCGAGCGGTCGGGGCTGATCTCACCGGACCAGCCTACGCCCGCCGGACTGAGCGCCCGGTGGGGGAAGGATGTGCATGGGATGCACGCCTTCGACACCCGGTACATCAGCGCCCGACCTGAGCGACCGGGATGTAACATTCATCTATGCCCGTGCCCGTGACCGGAGCCGCCAGCCCACGGCGGCTCATCCGCGACGAAGTCTTCGTGCGCCTCCTCGACGCGATCGTCGACGGCGACCTCCTCCCCGGCGAACAGCTCTACGACGCCGAGATCGAGCGATGGGTCGGCGTCTCGCGCACGCCGGTGCGCGAAGCCCTCAACCAGCTCGCCACGATGGGCCTGGTCGAGATCCTGCCGCAGCGGCGCACCCGGGTCACCCCGATCGAGCCGGAGCGGCTGCGCGACCTCATCGCCACCGTCGGCGTGCTCGTCGCCGGTGTCGTCCGGGACGCGACGCCGCTGCTGACCGACGCCGACCGCGACGAGCTCCGGTCGGCCGCCGACGGCGACCCCGCCTCCGTCGTCCGCACCGGGCTGTCGGCCGACGGCTTCCTCGGCGTCTTCGTCCGGCGCCTCGACAACGGCACGGTCGCACGCCTGCTCAAGCGGCACCTGCCCGAGGTGCAGCGAGCCCTCAACGCCGCCCCCTCGGATGCCGCCTTGCAGAAGGCCCGTTCCTCCGTGTCGGCCCTCGCCGACGCCGCCGTGGCGGGCAAGGCCGACAAGGCCGGCCGCGCCGCCACCGAGCTGTTCGACACCGCGCTGGTCACCCTCGCCGACGAGTTCGCCGCATCCCAGAAGGAGAGCCGCTGATGCCGCTTCCCGCGAACGACACCGCCCCCGTCGAGCGCCGGCTGCTGCGCGACGTCGTCTACACGCGTCTGTACGACGGCATCCTCGACGGCACCCTGGAGCCGGGCGAGACCCTGCTCGACGAGAAGCTGACCGCGTGGCTCGGCGTCTCGCGCACGCCCATCCGCGAGGCCCTGATGAAGCTGGCCGACATCGGCCTCGTCGAGATGGCGCCCAACCGCTACACGCGGGTCGCTCCGATCGACCTCAAGGCGATCGACGAAGCCATCTACGCCACCGGTCTGCTGCACGAGCACGCGGCGCGCACGATCGTCCCGACGCTCGACAACGCGGCGGTGACGAAGCTCGACAAGGCGCAGAAGGCGGCGCGCAAGGCCGCCAAGGCACGTGACCTGCCCGGGCTCGGCCACGCCTTCAACGACTTCTTCCTCGAGCTCGAGCGCGCCGGAGACAACGACGTGCTCGTCGCCATGAGCGAAGGGCTGAGCCCGCAGCTGCTCCGGTACATCTCCGCGTGGCATACGCCGTTCGGCATCGACGACCTCCCCGAGGCCCTGGCGGGCATCGCGGCGGCGGCGAAGGACCGCGACGGCGCGAAGGCCGGCGACCTGGTGAAGGCGCTCTACGCGGCGCCGCTCACGCAGTTCCTCGCCGACTACCGCCGGAACGACGCCGACATCGAGCGCACGCCGGTCTTCTGATCGGTCAGGACGCGGCGTCCAGCAGGGCGGTGCGCAACCGGGACGGGTCCACCCGCCAGTACGTGTGGACGCGGCCGTCGATGAGCACGACCGGGATCTCCTCTACGTACTTCTCGTAGAGCTCGGCATCCTGGAGGATGTCGCGCTCCTCGACGCCGACCTCCGGCTCGCCGGACGGCAGGTCGGCGATCACGCCGCGGATGACCTCCCTCGCGTCGTCGCAGAGGTGGCAGCCCGGTTTGCCGATGAGGGTCAGGGAGACGCTGGACACGTCTCCACTCTAAGCACAGGAGACAGCAGGAAGAGGACACAGCAAAAAGCGCCGGGCCGATCGGACCGACGCTTGAGCTGCAGGCCGGAGGCCTACTTCTTGTTGCGACGCTGGTGGCGCGTCTTGCGAAGAAGCTTGCGGTGCTTCTTCTTCGCCATACGCTTGCGACGCTTCTTGATAACGGAACCCACGTGGACCTCACAAAGAATCAGGGGCATGCCGCGGGGCGCGCGGCGACACGAAGTGACAGTCTACCCGACGTCACGCCGAGTCCGCGACGCCGCCGTCGCGGACGGCGGCCGTCTGCAGCAGGTGCTCGACGGCGGACTCCGGAACACGGAACGATCGACCGAAGCGGATGGCCGGCAGTTCACCCGCGTGGACCATGCGATACACGGTCATGCGGGAGACGCGCATCATGTCGGCCACCTCGGCGACCGTCAAGAAGCGCACATCCTTCAGATCGTGTGCCATCGTGTCCCTTTCCTGACCGCCATGGTACCCGGAGCGGTCAGTCCCTGCGCCACTTCTTCGGCGTCACGCGCTCGGTCGCCGACGACATGCGGTGCCGGGTGTCGGCGAGCACCTTGCCGACCGAGCTCGCGAAGTCGCGGGTCTCCTGCGCCAGCCGGACGCTGAGCTCCAGGTCGTCGTCGGATGCCGTGAACGGAATGATCCAGTCCTCGACCGACTCGAGGGGCCGCGAATCGAGGCGGTAGTAGCGGTGCTGGCCCTCCTCACGCACGGCGACGAGCCCGGCCTCGCGCAGCACCTTGAGGTGCTTCGACACGGTCGGCTGGCTGAGCTCCAGGGTGGCCACGATCTCCGACACGGATATATCGCCCGCGGCATGCGTCGCATCCGAGCTGCGGTCCAGCAGCACGCGCAGGATCTCGCGCCGCGTCGGGTCGGCGATCACGTCGAAGATGTCGGCCATGTCCCCCAGGCTAGTCATTCCCCCGGCGCAGTACCATGTCCGAAGCCCGCCCCCGAAGAGGAAGACGACGGGAAGGACGCGACATGAGCACCACTCGGGCGGTCCGTGGCGGCGCCCTGACGTCCGTCGGACCGATCCGCGCCCTCATCAACGGCTTCGCGGCCCGCAGCCCCTCGCGGTTCGCGATCGTCGTGTTCGCGGCGCTGGTCCTGGTGTTCACCCTGCTGTTCTCGCTGCCGATCTCGTCCGCCGACGGGACGTGGACGCCGCTCGCGGACTCGCTGTTCACCGCCATGTCGGTCATCTGCGTGACCGGCCTCTCGACGGTCGACATGGCGACGCACTGGTCCTACTTCGGGCACATCCTGGTGTACCTCGGCGTGCAGATCGGCGCGGTCGGCGTGCTGACGATGGCATCCATCCTCGGGCTGATCGTGTCGCGCAAGCTCGGGCTGCGCGCCAAGCTCATGGCGGCCAGCGACAGCAACCCGCTGCGGGTCCACGCCGGGCCGGTCGCGGAAGGTCAGGCCGTCCGGCTCGGCGAGGTCGGCAAGCTGCTGACCACCGTCGCGCTGAGCATGGTCGTGATCGAGACGGGCGTCGCGCTGCTCCTGTTCCCGCGGATGCTGATCGCCGGCATCGACGTCGGCACTGCCGCGTGGGAGTCGTTCTACTACTCGGCGATGGCGTTCACGAACACCGGCTTCACGCCGAACGCCGAAGGCATCGACGCCTTCGCGACCGACTACTGGTTCCTCTCGGCGCTCATGGTCGGCGTGTTCCTCGGCGCGATCGGCTTCCCGGTTATCCTGGCCATCGCATCCAATCTCCGGAAGAAGCGGCGCAAGTGGTCCATCCACGTCAAGCTGACGCTGCTCACCTCGGTGATCCTGCTGGTGGCGGGGGCGGCGCTCTACATCATCCTGGAATACGACAACCCGAAGACGTTCGGCCGACTGGATGCCGGGCACACCGTCTTCCAGTCCTTCTTCCTCTCCACGATGGCGCGATCGGGCGGTTTCTCGACCATCCCGATCGACGACCTGCACGGGTCCAGCCTGCTCGTCACCGACATGCTGATGTTCATCGGCGGCGGGTCGGCGTCCACGGCGGGCGGCATCAAGGTGACGACGCTGGCCGTCCTTTTCCTGGCCGCTTTCGCGGAGGCCCGCGGGGTGGATTCGATGGATGCGTTCCGCCGCCGCATCCCGATCGACGTGCTGCGACTGTCTGTCGCCGTCGCCCTGTGGGGTGCGACCATCGTGGCGGTCTCGACCATCCTCATCCTGCAGATCACGAAGGCGCCGCTCGATCACGTGCTGTTCGACGTGATCTCCGGCTTCGCCACCTGCGGCCTGTCGACCGGCCTGACCGCGAAGCTCCCCGACGCCGGCATCTACATCATGGCCGCCACGATGTTCTGCGGGCGCGTTGGTACAGTGACACTCGCCGCCGCCCTGGCGCAGACCCAGCGTCGGCAGCTGTACACGAACCCCGAGGAGAGGCCGCTCGTTGGTTGACCGGATCAAGCACAACGCGCCCGTCCTCATCATCGGCCTCGGCCGCTTCGGCGCGGCGACCGCCGGTGAGCTCGACCGGCTCGGCCGCGAAGTGCTGGCGATCGACACGGACGCCGGGCTCGTGCAGAAGTGGGCGGACCGGGTAACCCACGCCGTGCAGGCGGATGCCCGCTCCATCGAGGGCCTCCGGCAGATCGGCGCGGAGGACTTCTCCATCGCCGTCGTCGCCGTCGGGTCGTCGATCGAGTCCAGCGTCCTCATCACGGCCAACCTCGTCGACCTGAAGGTGCCGCAGATCTGGGCGAAGGCCATCTCCAGGTCGCACGGCACCATCCTGGAGCGGATCGGTGCCAACCACGTCATCTACCCGGAGGCGGAGGCCGGCGAGCGGGTGGCGCACCTGGTGTCGGGCCGGATGCTCGACTTCATCGAGTTCGACGACGACTTCGCGCTGGTCAAGATGTACCCGCCGAAGCCGATCCGCGGCCTGCCTCTCGGCCAGTCGGGCGTGCGCTCGAAGCACAACATCACCGTCGTCGGCGTCAAGCCGCCCGGCCGCCCCTTCACCTACGCGACCGCCGACACCGTCGTCACCGACCACGACCTCGTCATCGTCTCCGGCGCCTCCGCCGACATCGAGCGCTTCGCCTCCCTCGAGTCCTGACCCCGCTCCGGGCTAGCCGGCGGCTAGTTCTCTGGCTCGGGCCAGGGCGGCGTCGGTGGCTCGGGCGAAGAGGGTGGGGAGGTCGGCATCGGCGAGGACCGCGATCGCGCGCTCGGTGGTGCCGTTGGGACTGGTGACGCGGCGGCGCAGCTCGGCCGGGTCCTCGCCGGAGGAGACGAGCAGCTGGGAGGCGCCGAGGAAGGTGCCGTTGACGAGCGTCGCGGCCTGCTCGGGGGTGAAGCCCTTCTTCACGGCGGCATCGGTCAGCGCCTCGATGAGGAGGAAGACGTAGGCGGGGCCCGAGCCGGAGATCGTGCTCAGCGCATCCAGCTGCGCCTCGGGCACCTCGACGACCTCGCCAACGGTCTCGAACAGGGCGCGCACGAGGTCCAGGTCGGACAGATCTGTGCGGGACCCGGCCGAGACCCCGGTCACAGCCCGGCCGACCACGGCGGGCGTGTTCGGCATCGCGCGGACGACCGACACAGAGTCTGGCAGCAGCGACTCCATGGTCGCCGCCGTCACACCGGCAGCCACGCTGACGACGACCGTCCCCGGCGCCAGCGAATCACCGATCTCGGCGAGCAGGTCGCGCACCATGGCCGGCTTCACCGCGACGAGCACCACCTGCGCGCCGTCCACCGCGAGCCGGTTCGCGTCCGCCTGCGTCTCGGTCGCGTACGCCGTCACGCCCGGCGTGCCGGCGAGCTCCGCCGCCTTCGCCTCCGACCGGTTGGTGACCCGGATGCCCGCGACCTGCACCCCGGGCGCCAGCAGCCCGCTCAGGATGGCGCGGCCCATCGAGCCCGCCCCCAGCATCGCGATCGTCGGAAGTGTCAACCTCTGCGCGTCGTCCATGGCTCCATCCTAGGATTGGGGCCATGAGCGCATCAGGTGGGACCAGGGCCATCGTCGCCGCCTTCGCGGCCAACCTCGGAATCGCCCTGACCAAGTTCATCGCCTGGTTCTTCTCCGGGTCGTCGTCGATGCTGGCGGAGGGCGTCCACTCGCTCGCCGACTCCGGCAACCAGCTCCTCCTGCTGCTCGGCGGCCGTCAGTCCCGTCGCAAGGCCGACCGCGAGCACCCGTTCGGGTACGGCCGCGAGCGCTACGTCTACGCGTTCGTCGTGTCGATCATCCTGTTCTCGGTCGGCGGCGTGTTCTCGATCTACGAGGGCGTCGAGAAGCTGACCCACCCGCACCCGCTCGAGAACGCGTGGCTGCCCATCCTCGTGCTCCTCATCGCCATCGCGCTGGAGTCCTTCTCGCTGCGCACCGCCGTGCATGAGTCGCGCCCGCACAAGAAGGGGATGACATGGCCGCAGTTCGTGCGCCGCGCCAAGGCCCCCGAGCTCCCGGTCGTGCTGCTGGAGGATGTGGCCGCCCTCACCGGTCTGGTGTTCGCCCTCCTCGGTGTCGGGCTGACCATCATCACGGGCAACAGCGTCTGGGACGGCATCGGGACGGTGCTGATCGGCCTCCTGCTGGTGGTGGTGGCGATCATCCTGGGCATGGAGACCAAGAGCCTGCTCGTCGGCGAGGGCGCGAGCGACCAGGATGTGGCGGCGATCGAGCAGGCCGTGACGTCGGGCGACGACGTCGAGCGCATCATCCACATGAAGACGCTGTACCTCGGGCCGGACGAGCTCATGGTCGCCGCGAAGCTCGCCTTCTCGGGCGAACACCGCCTGGCCGACGTCGCCGCCGCGATCGACGACGTCGAGCGCCGCATCCGCGAGGCCGTCCCCGCCGCCCGCGTCATCTACATCGAACCGGATGTGTGGGTCGACCCGAACGATCGGGCGCCCGCCACCGACACCATCGTCATCAAAGGACTCGAGTGACCCGCACCGCCGTCATCCTGCAGCACGACCCCAGCATCCACCTCGGCAACATCGGCCCGGTCCTCGTCGAGCACGGCTACGAGCTCCGGATCGTGGATGCGAGCACCGAGGACGTGAGGGCGATCGACCCCGCGGAGGCCGACCTGATCGTCGTGCTCGGCGGCGAGATGGGGGCCTACCAGACGGACGAGTTCCCGTTCCTGGAGGCCGAGAAGGATCTGCTCCGCGCCCGGATCGAGGCCGAGCGGCCGACACTCGGCGTGTGCCTCGGCGCGCAGCTCATGGCCGGGGCGCTCGGGCAGCGCGTGTACCGGGGTGACACCACCCAGATCGGTTACCGTCGCGTGGAGCCGACGGCGGCGGGGGTGGGCTCGCCCATCCGCCACTTCGACGGCGTCCCGGTCGTGGAGTGGCACGGCGACACGTTCGAGCTGCCCGAGCAGGCGACGCTGCTCGCGTCGTCCAGCGACTACTCGAACGAGGCGTTCGCGATCGGCGACTTCGCGCTCGCGGTGCAGTTCCACCCCGAGGTCACCGACGAGATGCACGAGGCGTGGGTCGCCGACGGGTACAACGAGCTGGACGAGCTGGCGATCGACCCGGAGGCGCTGCGCCGCGACCGCGAGCTGCACTCGGCCCGGATGCAGGAGGCGTCCCGCGCGGCCTTCTCGGAGTGGCTGAGCAGCCTCAAGAAGTAGGCGGCAGCGACTCAGCGCTTCGCGCGGAAGAAGTCGAGCAGCACCTCGCCGCACTCCTCCGCGAGCACCCCGGCGTACACCTGCACCTGGTGGTTGAGCCGCCGGTCGCGCAGCACGTCGTAGACCGACCCTCCGGCGCCGGCCTTCTCATCCCAGGCACCGAAGACGACGGTCGGGACGCGCGCCGCGAGCACCGCGCCCGCGCACATCACGCAGGGCTCCAGCGTCACGACGAGCGTGCATCCCTCCAGGTGCCAGTCGTCGCGCGTCGCGGCCGCCTCCCGCAGGGCCAGCACCTCCGCATGCGCGGTCGGATCGTGCCGCAGCTCGCGCTCGTTACGGCCGCGTCCGATGACGCGGCCCTCCTCGTCGAGCACCAGCGCGGCGACCGGGACGTCGCCGGTGTCGAACGCCAGACGGGCGTCGTCGAGCGCGGCGCGCATCCACTGCTCGTACGAGCTGGGGACGGTCAGGCTCACGGGGGCTCCTCCGGGATGTTTCGGCTAGCCTTGAGCCTATGCGAGTGCACGTTGCGGACCACCCCCTCATCACCCACAAGCTGACGGTGCTCCGCGACGCGTCGACCCCGTCGCCGGTCTTCCGCCAGCTCACGGAAGAGCTCGTGACCCTGCTCGCCTACGAGGCCACGCGCGGCGTGCGCGTCGAGCCGGTCGAGATCCAGACCCCCGTCACCAAGACGACCGGCGTCGCCTTGAGCGAACCGCGTCCGCTCGTCGTCCCCATCCTGCGCGCCGGGCTCGGGATGCTCGAGGGGATGGTGCGGCTCATGCCGACCGCCGAGGTCGGATTCCTCGGGATGGTGCGCAACGAGGAGACGCTGGAGCCGACGACCTACGCCGAGCGCCTGCCGATGGACCTCTCCGACCGGCAGTGCTTCGTGCTCGACCCGATGCTCGCCACCGGCGGCTCGCTGGGCGCGGCGATCGACTTCCTGTTCCAGCGCAACGCGGTGGATGTGACCGCCATCTGCCTGCTCGCCGCGCCGGAGGGTCTGGAGGCGCTGGAGAAGGCGACCGAGGGCCGCAATGTGACCATCGTCCTCGGCTCGCTGGACGAGCGGCTGAACGAGAACGGCTACATCGTGCCGGGTCTCGGCGACGCCGGCGACCGCCTTTATGGCACCGTGTAGCGGTCCGCAACATTACGTAACCATTTGACACGTCGAGTCATGATCGGTTTTACTGTCCTGCATGACTGACAACGCGCGTACCCTGACCTCCTTCGAGGCCCTTGGGAATGCCGGCATGATGATGGCCGGCCGCGACGCAGTCATGTGTTGCCGAATGTGCCGCTGATCTGACGACCATTCGCCGAGCAGCCGCCCTCCGACCCAACCCGGTCGTGACCTGGCGAACGCTCCCCGGGATCGCCGCAACCAGGCTCCCGCGCATCAGCCCTCTCTGACAGGGCACAACACGACACTCCCCGCGAATCCCCGCACCTCCGCTTCATCGGCGGAGCATCGTCGCACATCGGGACGCGGAACATCATCATCGAAGGACTTGATCCCCATGTCTCTGGCCACCATCGACACCACCTACGCCCGCACCGCCACCGTCTCGCCCGTCGCCCCGGTCCGCCCCGCACCGGCCGCCACCGCGCCGGCCGCCACCGAGTCCGCTCCGCGCATCCGCGCCGTCCCGGAGGGCACCGAGGCCCGCGGCTTCGTGCTGTACGTCGGCATCGACGAGGCGAAGGCCCTCGCCGACGGCACCGACCTCGGGCACATCGTGGAGGCGCTGAAGCGCCTGACCGCCGAGATCGCCCCCTCCGCAGAGACGTACGCCGCGGTCGCCCTGGCCCCGGCCGGCGCCGGCGGACGCGACGTGGATGTGGTCCGCCTCGCCCTGCAGGACCCGTCGGCGGTCGCCAAGCACCGCCAGGCCGTCACGGTCGACGAGGACGAGGACCGCGCCGCCTCCGGCGTGGTCGTCGACATCTCGCGCAAGCGCCTGGTGCTCGACAATCAGACCGTCGCGCTGACGTACAAGGAGTTCGAGCTCCTGCAGTACCTGGTGCTGCGCGAGGGCCGGACGATCGAGCGCTCCGAGCTGATCAGCTCGCTGTGGAGCGACGCCGACGAGGACGAGGTGCCGAACGAGCGCACCATCGACGTCCACGTGCGCCGCCTCCGCTCCAAGCTGGCCCGCTACGAGGACATCGTCCGCACGGTCCGCGGCGTCGGCTACCGCTTCGACCGCCATGCCGACGTCTCCATCCGCTACGCGAGCGCCCCCTCCCCCGACCTCTTCTGACCCCCCGCCATCGAGTCCGCAAAGAATGCACGAATCCGTGGCGAAAACGTGCACTCTCTGCGGACTCGATGGGGGCTAGGTGGTGCGCTGGTAGGTGCGGAAGGCCGAGGTGGCCCAGGCGGCCATGAGGACGGCCAGGGCCAGCAGCAGGGCCGCGTGGAACCAGAGGGTGGACCAGTCGGGCTGGGCGCTCAGGGCCTGGCGGCCGACGATCACGGCCCACTCGAACGGGTTGTAGGCGGCCACGTTCTGCACCCACTCCGGCGACAGCTTGGTGTTCATGATCGCCGAGCTCAGGAACATCAGCGGCAGCGTGATCAGCTGCGAGATTCCGATCAGCGCGGTCTGCTCGCGGGCCAGCAGCGCCACCGCGTTCGACAGCGAGCAGAACACCGCGGTCAGCAGCACCACTCCGAGAAGGAGCAGGAGGATGCCGACCACCCCGCCCTCGAAGCGGGCGCCCGCCCAGAACGCGATCCCGACCACCACGAGCGACTGGGCGACCGCGAGGATGGACTGGTACACCAGCGTCGACACGATCATCGCCGCGCGATTGGTCGGCGAGGTGAGGAACCGATCCATCACTCCGCGGTCCATGTCCTGGATGTAGACCGTGCCCGACCACGCGCTCCCGAACAGCGCGAGCATCATGACGACCCCCGGAGTCAGATACTCGAGGTAGCTCTGCCCGACCCCGAAGCCGGGGATCTCGATGACGGACTTGAACAGCTGCCCGAACAGCAGCAACCAGATGACCGGCTGCACCAGGTTCATGACGAGGAACGCCGGCATCCGCCAGGCCGCCCGCAGCTGACGCCCGGTCAGCAGCAGGGTGTGGGTGACGAAGGTGGGCCCGGTCCGGCGGAGCGGGCGGGACGGGGCGAGCGTTGCGGCGGTCATGATGCGTCCTCCAGGACGAGCTCGGCGGACTCCTGCGCCCGCGTGAAGGTGCGGCCGGTGTGCCGCAGGTAGACGTCGTCCAGGCTCGGCCGGGCGACCGTGGCGGAGGCGACGGCGACGCCTGCAGCCTCCAGCGCCGCGAGGGCGAGCGGAAGGGTGGATGCGCCGACGTCGGCGCGGGCGCGCAGGGTGCGGCCGTCGCCGCCCACTTCGCGCAGCGCGTCCACCCGCCCGAGGGCGGAGAGCCCGGCGACGGGATCGGCGTCCCCGGCCAGCTCGACGACGATCGCGTCGCCCCGGAGGCCGTTCTTCAGCTCCTCCGGCGTACCGCCGGCCACGACCCGGCCGTGGTCGACGATCGCGAGCCGGTCGGCGAGGCGGTCCGCCTCATCCAGGTAGTGCGTCGTCAGCAGGACGGTCAGGTTCTCGGCCGCCGTCATCCGTTCGAGCTCCAGCCAGAGCTCCGCGCGCGCCTCCGGGTCGAGTCCGGTGGTCGGCTCGTCGAGGAAGAGCACCTGTGGCCGGTGCATGAGGCCGATCGCGACATCCAGTTTGCGGGCCATGCCGCCGGAGTAGGTCTTCACCTGCCGGCGGGCGTGCTCGGTGAGGCCGAAGCGGTCGAGCAGTTCGCGAGCGCGAGCTGCGGCATCCCGGCCCGGCATCCCCTGCAGCCGGCCGGCCAGCACGAGGTTGTCGACCCCGGTGTCGGACGGGTCGGACACCGGCTTCTGGGCGACGTACCCGATGGCGCGGCGCACGCGCGCGGGATGGCGGATGACGTCGATCCCGGCCACGATCGCCGACCCGGAGTCGGGACGGGCGAGCGTCGACAGGATCTTCATGGTGGTCGACTTGCCGGCGCCGTTCGGGCCGAGCAGGCCGAACACGGTCCCGGTCGCGACCTCGAAGCCGAGGTCGTCGAGTGCTCGGACGGTGGGCTTGCCCCTCCCGCCGCTGTAGGTCTTGACGAGGTGGGCGGCGGCGAGCGCGGGCCCGGTTGCGGATGCCATGGTGGCTTTCCTCTCTGATCTGATGGTCAGCCACCGCAACGGGATATCCTGGAAGGAGCCCTCGGTGACTGTTGACGCAGGTTCCGTATGGAACGACTGAAGGTGTGGATGGCCGGAGAGTTGCCGCTCTCCGGCCATCGTTCGGTCTACGCGCGGTACAGGGCGGCCGCCTCCTCCCCGAAGAAGCCGGCGGCGATGCGCTCGCTCAGCTCCTCCATCCCGACACCCTCGGCGAGCAGCCGGTGCAGCTGCTCCCAGCCCTCGTAGCCGCCGATCGAGCGGTCGCGGATGCGCGCGGCGAGATCGGCGACGAAGGCGCGCTCGGCCTCGAGGACCGCGACGCGGTAGTCGGACTCGATCATGAAAAGCTCCGGAAGCCCCTGCACCTGCTCGTGCAGCGCCCGCCGTGCGACGAGGTCGGCGTCGATGCGGTCGCGCCGGCTCTCGAGCAGGTCGGCGGCGATCTGCGGCGGCAGCATCGGCAGCAGCGACAGCCCGGTCTCGATCGCCGGGTACTCCTTCACGGGCACCTCGATGAGCTCGCGCAGCCACTCCTCCGCCTCGACGCGGCCGGCGTCCGTGATCGCGTACACGACCCGCTCGGGCCGGTTGCCTTCGCGCTCGGTCTGCGCGACCTCGATGAAGCCGTGCTTCTCGAGCGACTTGATGACCGCGTAGAGGGAGCCGAAGTTGAGGCGGATGCTGTCCTCCTTGCCTCGCTCCCGCATCGTCGTCGTCATCTCGTACGGGTACATCGGGCGCTCCCAGAGGCAGGCGAGCACGGCCAGGGCCAGCGGATTGGACATCGCGCGCTTGGGCATGGTCACCTCCACTCGAGATCGATTACTCTGAGTAGAGTATTCGTTTCCGAGTGGTCGTGTCCAGCGTCACGCGGGATACGCGCGGTAGAAGAGGGTCTGCAACGGGATGTCCACGGGCGCCGGCCCGTACTCCGCTTCGAGGCGGCGCGCGAGCTCACGGATGAGCGCCGGCAGGTCGGCCCCGCGCCGCCGCAGCTGGTCCGCCACCGGGTTGCCGAGCAGCAGACCGTCCGCGAAGACCGACCAGGAGGCGACGCTCGACCGGTGCGGGAGCACATCCACCCGGATGCGGCCGAACCCCGCCGCCTGAGCCGCGTCGCGCAGGTAACCCACGTCGCTCAGCCCGAACGGCACCTGGTAGAACCCCGGCGGATCGTCGGGGAACGTCTCGACGAGGAGCCGGTGGGTGATGGCGGCGAACCGGTTCTTCGCATGGCTGTCCCATACCGAGAAGTGGAAGACGCCGCCCGGCGCGAGCACGCGACGGGCCTCACGGAGACCCGCGGCGAGGTCCGGCAGGAACATGACGCCGAACTGGCAGGCGACCACGTCGAAGCTGCCGTCGTGGAAGTGCAGGTGCTGGGCATCGGCGACGTCGATGCGGGTCGAGGCGGGCACCTTCTTGTGCGCCAGGTGGAGCATCGCCTCGTTGAGGTCGGTGAGGACGAGTTCCGCCCGCGGGCTGTAGCGCGCGATCGCAGCGGAGGAGATGCCGGTGCCCGCGGCGGTCTCGAGGATGCGGCCCGGCTCGGTCTCGCACACAGCGCGCCCGAGCACGTCGGCATAGTGCTCGAACAGCACCGGCCCGAGGTTGGAGTCGTAGTGCGCCGGGATGTCGCCCCGGAAGGCCGCGGAGTCCTCGCTCACGCGATGAGGGTACCTCTCAGCGGACCGCTTGGCAGGACAGAGAAGATTCGCAGAAAAAATAACGACTTGATAACTAGATGCCGTTACCTCTTCGTTATATAGTTCAAGAGCAATGGTTGTTTGCTGTGGCAGCCATCGCGGAATGTGATTGCAGGACACTCTTGGTGCAAGGGAGAGGGCCGGTCGCTAGCCTCTGCGACCGGCCCTCGATCTTTGCCCGGGGTGACCTCTCCGTCCGCCTCACGCCCGTGGTGCCACGGATGTCGACGTACCCTCATGATGAGAAGATGCGAATGCATCGAGCGTGAGGAGGAGAGTCATGGCAGAGACCGCGACGCAGGGCCCGCCCGGCCGATCGCGCATCAGCGCTGTGGCGGCCTGGGAGTCGCTGTTCCGCGCGCAGGTCGCCGTCATGCGCACGCTGGCGGCGGAGTTCCCGACGCGGGACATCTCGTTCAACGAGTACGACGTGCTCTTCAACCTCTCGCGCCAGCCGAACCGCGAACTGCGGCTGCGCGACCTCAACAAGCACGTGCTCCTCACGCAGCCCAGCGTCAGCAGGCTCGTCGACCGGCTCGTCGCGCGTGGCCTGGTGGCGAAGGAGCCGGAGCCGTCCGACGCCCGCGGCACGGTCATCCGCCTGACCGACACGGGGTTCGAGATGTTCCGCCGCGTCGCGGTCGACCACATGAAGACGATCAACGCGCGCGTGGGCGGCAAGCTGACCACCGAAGAGCTCGAGACGCTGGCCCAGCTCTGCGACAAGCTGCGCGAGGCCTCCTGAGGGAACCGTCCACAGGCCCGGCGACATTCGTTCTCTCCACAACCTGAACGTCGACCTCCCGGGGCGGTCACGACCGACGCGTATCATTGCCGCCACGGAAGAACGGTCTCGACGAGGGAGAATTCGACGCATGAGATGGGGATGGGCGCCTGCCCTTGCGGGATTCGTCGCGCTGAGCGGTCTGGCCGGCGTGCTCGCAGCCGCGGCGGTCACACCGGCGGTCGCGCTGACCGGCTCGGCGGCCGACTCCACCATCAGCGTCTTCGACGGGCTGCCTGAGTACATCAAGGTCGAGCCGCTGGCCCAGGCGTCCACGATGTACGCGCTGAGCAACGGGCAGCAGGTGCCGATCGCGACCTTCTACTCGCAGAACCGGATCGAGGTCGGCTGGGACGGCATCTCCCAGAACCTGAAGGACGCGGCGATCGCGACGGAGGATCCGCGCTTCTACGAGCACGGCGGCGTCGACGTGACCGGCACCCTCCGCGGCGCCGTCCTCACGGCGCTGCACAAGTCGGTGCAGGGCGGTTCGTCCATCACGCAGCAGTACGTCAAGAACATCCTCGTGCAGCGCTGTGAGAACAAGCAGCCCGACCCGACGGCGACCGACGCGGTCCAGAAGAAGCAGCTGACCGCGTACGAGGCGTGCTACAACGACGCCACGAAGGTCGACCCCTCACGCAAGCTCAAAGAGATGCGCTACGCGATCGGGCTCGAGAAGGAGTACTCGAAGAACGACATCCTGCAGAGCTACCTCAACATCGCGCTCTTCGGCGGCCGTGTCTACGGCGTGCAGTCGGCGGCCGAGTACTACTTCGGCGTCGGCGCGAAGGATGTGAACCTGCAGCAGGCGGCGACGCTGATCGCCATCCTGAACAACCCGGACAACCTGCGCATCGACAAGCCGAACAACAAGGAGAACGGCGCCGCCGACGGGTACAAGGAGACCCTGGACCGCCGCAACTACGTGCTCGACCGGATGCTCGCCAACGGCAAGATCACCAAGGAGGAGCACGACGCGGCCCGCGCCACGAAGGTCGAACCGAAGATCACGCCCACGCAGAACGGCTGCATGACGGCCCAGCAGTACAACGCGGCGTTCTTCTGCGACTACGTCGAGCGCGTCATCGAGCAGGATCCGATCTTCGGCAAGACCGAGGACGACCGCTCCAACTTCCTCACGCGCGGCGGCCTCAAGATCTACACGACCCTCAACCTCGACCTGCAGAACCAGGCGCAGGCGGCTGTGAGTTCGTACATCCCGCCGGCCGACCCGCGGCTCGACCTCGGCTCCTCGAACGTGTCGGTCGAGGTCGGCACCGGCCGAGTGGTCACGATGGTGCAGAACCGGCCCTACGACAACACGGCGGAGCCCGCGCCCTCGACCACGGCGGTCAACTACAACACCGACTACGCGTACGGCGGCTCGGAGGGCTTCCAGACGGGATCGGCGTACAAGGTCTTCGACCTGCTCGAATGGCTCAACGAAGGGCATTCGCTCTACCAGTCGGTGAGCGGGACGCAGCACGTCTTCCCGCAGAGCTCGTTCCATTCCAGCGACCCCTGCAACGACATCGGCGGCGCTCCCTGGAACGTCTCCAATGACGAGGGCGAGTCGGTGTCGTCGACGAGCGTCATGAACGCCACGGCGCAGTCGATCAACACGATCTTCGCGAAGATGGCGACGTCGCTCGATCTCTGCGGCATCAAGCAGCGTGCCCAGGACCTGCTGGTGCACGGCGCGGACGAGGCGGCCAACCCGTACATGGCCAACCCGTCGTCGGTCCTCGGCACCAACTACATCGCGCCGCTCACCATGGCGACCGCCTATGCGGGGCTCGCCAACAACGGCGTCGCCTGCAGCCCGGTCGCGATCGACAAGATCATCAACGGCGACGGCAGCGCCCACGCGGTGCCGAAGTCGCAGTGCTCGACCACCCCCATCGACCCGCAGGTCGCCGCGGCGGCGATCTACGCCCTCCAGGGCGTGCTGCGCGGCGGCGGCACGGCGGCCTCCGCGAACCCCGGCGACGGGATCCCCGTCTTCGGCAAGACGGGCACGACCGACGACTCGATCGAGAACTGGCTGGTCACGTCCACGACGAAGATCGCCCAGGCGACGTGGGTCGGCAACGTCCAGGGGGGCGTGGCACTGCGCAGCGTCAGCTTCCAGGGCATCGGCGGCGGCAACGTGAAGTTCGCGATCGCCAAACGGGTCATGGCCGCGCTGAACGCCGCCTACGGCGGCTCGGCCTTCCCGTCGCCCGCGGGCAAGTACACGACGGCTCCCCCGGCGCCGAAGCCGCCGACGACGGCGCCCGCCCCGGGCGCTCCGACGGCGCCCGCCCCCGGCGGCGGAGGTCAAGGCGGCGGCCAGGGCGGCGGTCAAGGCAACGGTCAGGGCGGCGGTCCCAACCCTCCGAAGAAGCCCTGAGCAGCGCAACAGCTGCCTAGCCATCCGGCGCGATATTCGGACTAGTGTTATCGCGTGGGCCGCACTCCAGATCCGAACCGGAAGCCGGAGCTCCTCGCGCGCATCATGGATCATGTCGCGACCGAGCCGCTATCGCGCATGACGTTCCGCAGCCTGGCGAGCGCTCTGGGCGTCAGCACCTACTCGTTCGTGTACCACTTCGGGTCGCGGCAGGAGATGATCGACGCCATCCTCGAGGAGGGCGTGCGCCAGCAGTCGGAATCGCTGGTGGGCGTGGATGTGACCGCTTTCGACCGCGATCAGTTCCGCGACTGGTACAAGGAGGCCTTCCGCCACTCGCTGCGCGAGAACAACCGGACGGCGCTCCGGCTGCAGTTCGAGGCGGGCGCGCTCGAGCCGATCGACCCCGACATCGGTCAGCGGGTCACCGTCGCGTTCACCCAGTGGCGCGACACCGTGAAGTCGTGGCTCAAGAAGCAGGGCATCGAGAGCCGCCGCGCGGGAGTCCTCGCGCACTGGCTGGTCGACTCCGCCGCCGGCCTGCACTTCGGCTTCCTGATCAGCGGCGACCGCAACGGCACGGTCCAGGCGTTCGACGTCTTCCTGACGGCGTTCCTGCGCGAAGCGTTCGGCGACTGACCGTCAGTCCTGGTCGCGCTCGGCGACGGTCTTCACCCCGGCGAGCATCTGGGCCCAGTTCCCCTGTGCGTGCTCGGCCGCCTCGCGGGTCGGGTTGTTGTCCTGATCGAGGGTGATGCGGGTCCCTCCGGGGATCGCATCCAGCTCGTACCGGAGCGTGTGGTAGTTCTCGGGCTCGTCGGGCTGACCGCTGAGCGGGCTGAAATGCGTCAGCACGATCCGCCACGGCTCCTCGAGGTTCTCGAGCTCGATGACGCGCCCGTGGTCCTCGAACGTCGTGCCCTGCCACTCGCCGCGCCACACGATCTTCGAACCGACCCGCCAGTCCGAGACGACCTCCGCCCCGAACATGATCTCCGGCCGCGCGCCGTTCGACGTCAACAGCTTCCACACCGTACTGCGCGGGGCCGCCACGTCGATCTCCGCCCGCGCCACGTACTCGCCCATATCGCCTCCCGGTTCGTGCCGCCTATCCCACACCAGCGGGAGCGGTGGCGCAAGACCGGTGCGGCGCAGCGGGTCAGCCGCGGGAGAGGACGACCGCCTCCCAGGGCCGCAGCACCCCACGGGCGGCCGCAGAGCCCTCGAGGTTCGAGAGCACCGGCTGCGCGGCCGACCATCCCGGCAGCTCCGCCGGGTCGAAGGTCGCCTCGTCGCCGGTGAGATTCGCCAGCACGAGCAGGGACGCGTCGCCCAATGCGCGGGTGTACGCGAAGATCTGCGGATGCTCAGCCAGCACGAGCGTGTAATCGCCCTGCGCCACGACCCCGGACCGGTGCCGGAGGTCGATCAGCGCGCGGTAGTGCGCGAACACCGAGTCGGGGTCGGCGACCTCGGCCTCTGCGTTGATCTCGCCGGCGTTCGGGTTGGCTGCGATCCACGGCGTCCCGGTCGTGAATCCCGCATTCGGGCCGGCCGTCCACTGCATCGGCGTGCGGGCGTTGTCGCGGCTGGTCCGCCGCAGCGCAGCCAGCACGACCTCCGCCGGGGCGCCCAGGATGTCGACCGCCTCGGCGTAGTGGTTGAGCGATTCGATGTCGCGGAAGTCGTCGATGGAGGCGAACGGCACGTTCGTCATCCCGAGCTCTTCACCCTGGTAGACGTACGGGGTGCCGCGCATCAGGTGCAGCACGGTGCCCAGGGCCTTGGCCGAGGCGACGCGGTGCTCGCCGTCGTCGCCGAACCGGCTGACGACGCGCGGCTGGTCATGGTTGTTCCAGTAGAGGCTGTTCCACCCGACCTCCGCGAGCCCTTCCTGCCACTTCGACAGGTTGCGCTTCAGGTCGAGAACCGACGCAGGGCGGTAGTCCCACTTGCCGCCGGGGCCGTGGTCGAGGTCCACGTGCTCGAACTGGAACACCATGTCCAGTTCGCCGTTGGCCGGGTCGGTGAACCGCCGCGCCTGCTCGACGTCGACGCCGGGCATCTCGCCGACGGTGAGGTAGCGGTCGCCCCGGCCGAGGAACACGCGCTGATGCATCTCGTGCAGGAACTCGTGGATGCGCGGCCCCTGCCCGAAGTACGGGTACGCGTTCCCGTACAGCGCACCCTCGGGCACCTCGCCGTCGGGCAGGTCGGTGACCTTCGAGATGAAGTTGATGACGTCCATCCGGAAGCCGTCGACCCCGCGATCGAGCCACCAGTTCATCATGTCGTAGACGGCCTCGCGCAGCTCCGGGTTCTCCCAGTTGAGGTCGGGCTGCTTGCGGGAGAACAGGTGCAGGTAGTACTCGCCGGTCTGCGGATCGAGCTGCCAGGCGGGTCCGGAGAAGAAGGAGCCCCAGTTGTTCGGCTCGGCGCCGTGCTCCCCCGGCTGATGCCCGGCGCGCGCCGGGCGCCACCAGTACCAGTCGCGCTTGGGGTTGTCGGTCGACGACGCCGACTCGATGAACCACGGGTGCTCGTCGGAGGTGTGGTTGACCACGAGGTCCATGACGAGCTTCATGCCGCGGGCGTGCAGGCCGTCGAGCAGTTCGTCGAAGTCCTCGAAGGTCCCGAACAGCGGGTCGATCGCGCGGTAGTCGCTGATGTCGTAGCCGTTGTCGTCATGCGGCGAGGCGTAGATCGGGGACAGCCAGACCACGTCGACGCCGAGCGTCTTGAGGTAGTCCAGGTGCTCGATCACGCCGCGCAGGTCGCCGATCCCGTCGCCGTCGCTGTCCGCGAAGCTCCGCGGGTAGACCTGATAGACGACCGCCGACTGCCACCACTTGTCGTTCACGCGCCCACCCTACCCGAGCGACACCCGCCGTCCGGTGCGCGCCGACTCGCGTGCGGCGAGCGCGACCGTCAGCGCCTCCACGGCGGCTGCCACGGGGGCACGCGCCGGCTCCGTCCCCCGCTCGATGCAGTCCAGGAAGTACTGCGCCTGCTCGGCGAAGGCGTCCCCTGCAGTCGTGTCGGCCGCATCCACCCCGGCATCGCCGACCACCTCAAGCGTGGAGCGGAACGGCACTCCTGGCGGCAGGTCGGAGGCATGCAGCAGTTGCGCGACGCCGCCGTCCGCGTACTCGATCGTCGTGGCGACCGGGGCGCCGAAGCCGTCGCCCTCGAGCGGCACGCTGGCCACCGCGACCGCACGCCCGAGGTAGGCGTTCGCCTGGTCGATGTCGTGGATGGCGAAGTCGACGAGCATCCCCCCGGAGTGCTCCTCGTCCTCCAGCCAGTGGTAGCCGACGGGAGCGTCGGAGATGCGGGAGGCGCGCACGATCCGCGGGCGACCGACCGTCCCGCCCGCGACGCGGGAGGCCAGCGCGGCGTAGCCGGGGAAGAACCGGACGACGTGCGCGACCATCAGCCTCCCCGGCGCCCGGGATGCCGCATCCGCCACCCGCTGCGCGTCGTCGACGGTCAGCGCGATCGGCTTCTCGAGCAGCACGTGGCGCCCGGCCTCGAGGGCCTCGATCGCCAGCGGCGCGTGCGACGGCGTCGGCGTGCACACGGACACGATCGTCACGTCGGGATCGGCGAGCGCATCGGCGAGGGACGTGGCCCAGCGCGCGCCCGGCGCATCCCGCAGCTCGGGGCGCCGCCGCGGTGAGACGGCCCACCGCACCGGGACGCCCGCCCGGGCCCACGCCGTCGCGTGCGCCTGACCCATCCGTCCAGCGCCGACGACGGCGACGCCGTGCCCGGTCATCGCACGACGAGGTCGACGCGCGACGGGTCGAACAGCGCGTCGAGGATGAGCCGACCGGCACCGCGGATCCCGGCGTTCTCCTTGGCCGCGCTCACCGCGATGTCGAGCTGGTCGGTGATCATCGGCAGGCAGTCGGAGTAGATGGCCGACCGCACACCGGCGACGAAGGCCTCCGCCTCGCCCAGGATGCCGCCGAGCACGAGCCGCTGCGGGTTGAAGAAGTTCATGATCGTCGCGAGGACCCCGCCGGTGCGGAGGCCGGCTTCGCGCAGCTCCTGCGTGGCGCGGGGATGCGCGTCGCGCGCGAGCGCCAGCACTTCGCGGGTGTCGGCGACCTCTACCCCGGAGGACCGCAGGGCCTGCACGATCGCCGCGCCGCCGGCCACGGCGTCCAGGCACCCGATCCGCCCGCACGAGCACAGCACCGCGGGAGCGCCGGGCACGGTGACGTGGCTGATGTCGCCGGCCATGCCGTGGAAGCCGTGATAGACGCCGCCGAAGGCGATGATGCCGCAGCCGATGCTCGACCCCGCCTTGACGAAGACGAGCTCGCCGACCTCCGCGCCCCCGGCCGCGAGGGTGTCGTACTCCCCGAGCGCCATCAGGTTGGCGTCGTTGTCGGCGGCCGCCGGGAGGCCGGTGATCCGGGTGAGCTCTGCCGCTACATCCACGCCGTTCCAGCCGGGCATGCGCGAGGGCGAGACCATGCGGCCGGTGGTCGAGTCGACCGGGCCGGGCAGGCCGATCCCGAAACCGCGGAGGGTCTGGCCGGGTTGCGCGTGCTCGGCGGTCAGCTCGGCGGCGACCTCCGCGATCCAGCCGAGGACGGCCGCGGGCCCGGTGCCGATGTCCATCGGCTCGTTCCGGGAGGCGAGGAGGCGGCCGCCGAGGTCGATCAGGCCGAACGTGGCGTGGTGGGAGCCGAGGTCGGCGGCGCAGACGACACCGGTGGACGCATCCACTTCGAGCGCGCGCGGCCGGCGTCCTCCATGGGAGACGCCGGCGCCGGCCTCGCGCAGGTAGCCGGCGGCGATCAGCGCATCCACCCGCTGCGAGACGGTCGACGGCGAGAGTCCGGTGCTGCGGGCGATGTCGGCGCGCGAGCGCGAGCGACCGGAGCGGACGAGGTCGAGGATGCCACCGGGGGTGCCCGGACCGGCGTGGACCGGCGTCCCCTCGACCGTGCTCGGCCCCATCGTGCTCACCATCGGCGTCCCCTCGTTTCGTCGAGAATACTGTACCGACTTCGTTCGATATCGCATTAACTAATTTCGATATTGCGGTTATCTGCGGTTACTTAGTACGCTCATCGAAACCTGCCCGACAACGATGCGAGGAACCACCGATGACAGCAACGGACGCCCGGCCGATGGTCAGCCTGCGTGCGGTCGACAAGCACTTCGGCGACCTCCACGTGCTGCAGAACATCGACCTCGACGTCGCCGAGCGCGAGGTCGTCGTCGTGGTCGGACCGTCCGGATCGGGTAAGTCGACCCTGTGCCGCTCCATCAACCGGCTCGAGACGATCGACTCCGGCGAGATCCGCGTCGACGGCGAACTGCTGCCGGAGGAGGGCGCGCCGCTCGCGAAGCTGCGCGCCGAGGTCGGCATGGTGTTCCAGTCGTTCAACCTGTTCGCGCACCGCACGATCCTGGACAACGTCACGCTCGCTCCACTGAAGGTCCGCAAGCTCGGCAAGGACGCGGCGCGCGCCCAGGCGATGGAGCTCCTGGACCGCGTCGGCATCGCCGACAAGGCGGACAGCCACCCCGCCCAGCTCTCCGGCGGCCAGCAGCAGCGCGCCGCCATCGCCCGGGCGCTCGCCATGCAGCCGAAGGTCATGCTCTTCGACGAGCCCACGAGCGCGCTCGACCCCGAGATGGTCGGCGAGGTGCTGGACGTGATGACCTCGCTCGCCAAGGAGGGCATGACGATGATCGTCGTCACCCACGAGATGGGCTTCGCCCGCCGTGCCGCCGATCGCGTGGTCTTCATGGACCGCGGGCAGATCGTCGAGCAGGCGCCGCCCGCACAGTTCTTCGACTCGCCGGCCACCGCGCGGGCGCAGTCGTTCCTGGCCTCCGTGCTGTCGCACTGACAGCACGAGGCCACGCACCACCGCTCCACATCTCACCCCCGCCCCACATCAGAAAGGGATGCATCCCATGACCCGCAGCATCCGCAGGAAGAGCGCCGTCGCCGGCGTCCTGCTCGCCGCCGTGACGCTCGCCGTCACCGCGTGCTCCGGAAACACGGCACTGCCCGGCAGCGACGCCAGCTCGACCGCGTCCGGTGACTCGGTGCTGGCCGGCGCGCCCGTCGCGAAGGCCGACCTCATCCTCTCCGGCTCCACCATGGAGAAGATCAAGAAGCGCGGAAAGCTCATCGTCGCCGAGGCGCTCGACGCCCCGCTGCTCTCGCAGCAGGACCCGACCGACCCCAGCAAGGTGAACGGCTTCGACGCCGAGCTCGCCAAGCTGCTCGCGACCTACATCATCGGCAAGCCGAACGTGGAGATCGTCCCGCCGGCGTCGGAGACCCGCGAGGCGATGCTCCAGAACGACACCGTCGACGTCGTGTTCAACACGTACACGATCACCGAGGAGCGCGCCAAGCAGGTCGCGTTCGCCGGTCCGTACTTCGAGTCCGGCCTCGCGGTCGCCGTCAAGAGCGACAACAAGGACATCAAGAGCTACAAGGACCTCGACGGCAAGAACGTCATCGTCGGCGCCAACACGCCGGCCGTGACCGAGGTGCCGAAGATCGCCCCGAAGGCGACCGTCACCGCGTTCGGCACCGACCCGGCCGCCGTGCAGGCGCTCATCCAGGGCCGCGGCGACGCCTACGTGCAGGACTACACCCTGCTCGCGAGCGACGCCGCCAGCGAGAAGCAGATCAAGGTCGTCGGCAACCCCTTCACGAAGGAGCCCTACGGCATCGGCCTCAAGCACGGCGACGACGACTTCAAGTCCTTCGTCAACGAGTGGCTGAAGACCATCCAGAAGGGCGGCCAGTGGGGCAAGGCGTGGAAGACCACGCTCGGCACCGTGACCGACTCCGACGTGCCGACGGCTCCCGAGATCGGCTCGGTCCCCGGCTCCTGACAGACCGGTCGGATGCGCGTGGAGGCGACCCCCACGCCCGCGCGCATCCGGCCTCCCACCCCCTCTTCCTCCACCGCGCCTACGAGAGAACGATGAACCCCCTGATCGACAACCTGGGACCGCTGGTCCAGGCGCTCGGCACCACGCTGCTGATGGCCGTGGTGGCAGGCGTCGGCTCCATCGTGCTCGGCGTGCTGGTGACGATCGCGCGCGTCAGCCCCATTCCGGTGCTGCGCGCCGCGGCGTTCCTCTACGTCCAGTTCTTCATCAACGTGCCGCTGCTGGCGCTGCTCCTGCTCGCGGTCTTCGCGCTTCCGGACGCGGGCATCCTGCTTCCACTGACGCCGACCGCGATCATCGTGCTCACCGTGTACGAGGCCGCTTACGTGGCGGAGGCCGTGCGGTCGGGCGTCAACACCGTCCCGGTCGGGCAGGTGGAGGCGTCCCGCGCCCTCGGGCTGACGCTCTGGCAGTCGCTACGGTACGTCGTCGTGCCGCAGGCGCTCCGGGCGGTGGTGCAGCCGATCGGCAACGTCATGATCGCGCTCGCCATGAACACCGCCCTCGCCGCGGCGGTCGGCGTCGTCGAGCTCACCGCCGAGGTCAACAAGGTGAACCTCGTCGCTGCGCAGCCCATCCTGATCTTCTCGAGCGCCGGACTCGTGTACATGGCCATCGCCCTCGCCATCGGCCTCGCCGCCGGCTGGGTGGAGCGGAAGGTGGCGATCGCCCGATGACCGCACAGCTCATCCCCGACCGTCCGGCGCCGATCCGTGCGAAGCGCGCCAAGCGCCGCTACGACGCCGCCTTCATCTACGACGTGCCGGGACCCCGCGGGCGCCGCAACATCCTCGTCGGGTCGATCGTCAGCGTCCTCATCTTCGCCGTCATCGTCGGCCTCGGCCTCTGGCAGTTCGCCTCGCACGGCCAGCTCGCGCCCGAGCGCTGGGCGCCGTTCACCGAGTGGGCGATCTGGCAGTACCTCCTCGTGGGCCTGCTCGGGACGCTGGAGGCCGCCGCCATCGTCGCTGTGCTCGGCGCCTTCCTCGGCGTGCTGCTCGCGCTCGGCCGGGTCAGCCACGTGCGCTGGGTGCGGTTCGTCTGCGGCCTCTACATCGAGATCGCGCGCACGGTGCCCGTGCTTCTCGTGATCTACCTCATGCTGTTCGGCCTGCCCCAGATCGGCATCAACCTGCCGACGCTGTGGAAGCTCGTCGTGCCGCTGACCATCGCGAACGCGGCCGTCTTCGCCGAGATCGTGCGCGCCGGCATCCTGAGCCTGCCGCGCGGGCAGCGGGAGGCGGCCCTCAGCCTCGGGATGCGGCCCGTACAGGCCATGACGTACGTGGTGCTGCCGCAGGCGATCCGGAACGTGACGCCGTCGCTGGTCACCCAGTTCGTGAGCCTCCTCAAGGACACGTCGCTCGGCTACATCGTCGCCTTCACTGAGCTGCTGTACCGCGGCCAGGTGCTCGCGTCGTACCTGCACCTCCTCATCCCGACCTACGTCGCCGTGACCGTGATCTACCTGATCGTCAACGGCAGCCTGTCGGCGTTCGCGTCCCGCCTGCAGCGCGGGTCGCGCCGCCGGACCACCGCGCCGCCGACCCTTCCGTCCCTTCCCGCCGTCGCCGCCGTCGAGCACGACGACGCAGCAGCCGTCACCCCGAGAGCCGATCATGCCTAGCACCGCCCCCACCGTGTCCACCCTCGCCGAGCTCGCGGTCGTCCGCCGGTCGGGCCTGATCGAGAGCCGGCACTTCGGCAGCCTTGTCGCGCTCGACCCCGCGGGCCGGGCGCTGATCGAGCTGGGCGACCCGGACGCGGTGGTGCTGCCGCGCAGCACGGTGAAGCCGCTGCAGGCGCTCGCGTGCCTGACCGCCGGTGCACCGCTGTCCGGTCCGGAGCTGGCCATCGCGGCCGGCAGCCACACCGGCGAGGACGAGCACGTGCGCATGGTGCGCTCGCTGCTCATGCGCGCAGGGGTCGCCGAGGCGGCGCTCGGCTGCCCGGTGGACCGTCCCGAGGACGAGGCCACGTTCGAGCGGATGCTGCGCGACGGCGAGCGCCGCTCCCGCGTGCTCATGAACTGCTCCGGCAAGCATGCCGCGATGCTGCTCGCGGCCGCGACCAACGGCTGGCCCACCGACGGCTACCTCGAGCCGTCGCACCCGCTGCAGCAGCACGTCCGCGCCACGATGGCTTCGCTGACGGGCGTCCCCGTCGGGCACGACGCGATCGACGGCTGCGGCGCGCCGCTGTTCGGGACGAGCGTGCGGGGCATCGCCCGCGCCTTCGGCCGCCTGGTGCAGGCCGAGCCCGGGACGCCGGAGCGCGCAGTCGCGGACGCCATGCGCGAGCACCCCTACTACGTCGGCGGAAGCGGCCACCAGAACACGACGCTGATGGAGACGGTCCCCGGCGCGCTCGCGAAGGGCGGCGCCGAGGGCGTGATCGGCGTCGCGGCGGCCGACGGCACCGCGGTCGCGATGAAGATCGTGGACGGCAGCCCGCGTGCGACGACGCTGATCGCACTGCGCGTGCTGGAGGCGCTGGGCACGCCGATCGCGGACGCCCGCGCGCTCGTCGACCTGCCGGTGCTCGGCGGCGGCGTCCCGGTCGGCGCGATCGAGCCCGGCGCGGACCTGACGGCCGCGCTGGAGCGCGTCGCGTGACCGTCGTCGAGATCTGCCTGGACGACCTCGCCGGGGTCCGCATCGCCGAGGAGGCGGGCGCGGACCGGGTGGAGCTGTGCGCGGCGCTGTCGGAGGGCGGCATCACCCCGTCCGTCGGGACGGTCGTGGGCGCGCTGCGCGGGGCGACGCGGATCGGCATCCAGGTGCTCATCCGGCAGCGGCCCGGCGACTTCGTCTACGACGAGGACGAGGTGCAGGCCATGGTGGACGACATCCACTCGCTGCGCGTGCTGCACCACGGGGCGGGTGTCACACTCGGCTTCGTGGTCGGAGCGCTGCGGCCGGACGGCCGGATCGACGTGGACGCGACGCGCCGGCTCGTGGCGGCGTGCGGTGAGGCGCCCGTCACATTCCACAAGGCGTTCGACCAGGTGCCGGACCGCGCGGAGGCCCTGGAACGGCTGCTGTCGCTGGGCGTCGCGCGGGTGCTGACGTCGGGTGGCGCGGCGACGGCGGGGGAAGGCGCGGACGCGCTCGCCGAGCTCGTCGCGCAGGCGGGCGACCGCATCGCCGTGCTCGCCGGAGGCGGGGTCCGGCCGGGGAACGTAGCCGAGCTGGTGTCGCGGACGGGGGTGCGGGAGGTGCACCTGCGGGCGCAGGAATCGGTCGCGACCGTCGCGGCGGGGGCGCCGACGGCGTACGACGCAGGGACGCGGGCGGTCACGTCGGCGCAGGTCGTGCGCGCGGTGGTGGCGGCGGTCGGTCGCGACGAGCTCGATGCCTCCACGGAGGGCGCCGCGTGAGCGGGTCGCCCGTCGTCCTCGCCGTCGATCTCGGTGGGACGGCGATGAAGGGTGCGGTCGTCGGGGAGGACGGCACCGCTGTCGCCGAGTCGACCTGTCCGACGCCGGCCGATGGCATCCTCGGGGCGCTCGTCGCGATGCTGGAGGGGCTGCGGCGGACGGCCGGCGACGAGGGTCACGACGTTGTCGGGGCGGGTGTGGCGACGCCCGGGATGCTCGACGAACAGCGCGGGCTCGTGCACTACGCGTCCAACCTGGGCTGGCGCGACGTGCCGCTGCTCGACATCCTCCGCTCCGAACTCCGCCTCCCGGTCGCGGTCGGTCACGACGTGCGCGCGGCCGGCCTCGCGGAGCGCAGCACCGGCGCGGCCCGCGGTTTCGGGGACTTCGCCCTCGTGCCGATCGGCACGGGGGTGGCCGCCGCCCTCGTCTCGTCCGGCGGTGCCGTGACCGGCGCGACCGGCGCCGCCGGCGAGTTCGGCCACATCCCCGTGATCCCCGGCGGCGAGCCGTGCACCTGCGGCCAGCGCGGCTGCCTCGAGGTGTACATGTCCGGCGCGGGTGTGGCGCGGCGCTACCGCGCAGCAGGCGGCGGCGACCTCAGCACCCGGCGGATCGTCGACCGGCTCGACACCGACCCGATCGCGGACCGGGTATGGTCGGAGGCGCTGGACGTCCTCGCCCAGGGCCTCAACATCCTGACGCTGCTGCTCGACCCCGGACTCATCGTGCTCGGCGGCGGGGTGTCGCACGCCGGCGACGCACTGTTCGCTCCGCTCGGCGAGCGGATGTCGGCCGGGCTCGCCTGGCGCGACCGCCCGCCGGTCGTGCAGTCCGCCCTGGGCGGCGACGCCGGCCGCGCCGGCGCCGCCCTGCTGGCCTTCGCCGCCGCCCGCTGACCCCGCCCGCTCAACGAAGGGTCGCAACACGCCGTTATGCCGCCGAGATAGCGGCGTGTTGCGACTCGTGGATTCGATAAGTTGTGCACAACTGGATTGTGTGCAATCGTGGAAGCATGCCCGTGACCGACGAGATGGTGTGCTTCTCGCTCTACGCAGCGACCCGCGCCACGACCCAGGCGTACCGCACGCTGCTGGAGCCGTGGAGCCTCACCTACCCGCAATACCTCGTGCTCGTCACCCTCTGGATGGAGGGCGACCAGACCGTGTCGTCGCTCGGCGACCACCTGCAGCTCGACTCGGGGACGCTCTCCCCGCTCCTGCGCCGCATGGAGCAGTCCGGGCTGGTGAGGCGCGAGCGCCGCTCCGACGACGAGCGCATCGTGACCGTCACCATCGGCGAGCGTGGCCGCGCACTGCGCCCGGAACTGGCGCACATCCCGGCCCGGATCGCCGCGGGCACCGGCCTGCCCGACCAGGAGGCCGCCACCGCCCTGATCGACACCCTCCACCGTCTCACCGAGACCATGCACGCCGCCACCGCGGAGCGTACGGTCGCCCCGACGAACTGAACCCCTCAGAAAGGAACTCATGAACGTCCTCTACACCGCCGAAGCCCTCTCCACCGGAGCCGGCCGCGACGGCCGCGTCGCCACCAGCGACGGAACCTTCGCGCTCGACCTCGCCATCCCGAAGGAGATGGGCGGCTCGGGATCCGGCACCAACCCCGAGCAGCTGTTCGCCGCCGGGTACGCGGCGTGCTTCCACTCGGCGCTGCAGGCGGTCGCCCGCAGCCAGAAGGTGAAGATCGACGACTCGTCGGTCGGCGGCCGGGTGCAGATCGGCCCGAACGGTCAGGGCGGCTACCAGCTCGCGGTGCTGCTCGAGGTCGTGCTGCCGGGTCTGGAGTCCGAGCAGGCTCAGGCGCTCGCGGATGCGGCGCACCAGGTCTGCCCCTACTCGAACGCGACGCGCGGCAACATCGACGTGCAGATCCTGGTCTCGGAGGACTGACATGAAGGCGCTCATCCACCACGAGTTCGGCGACCCGGCCCAGGTTCTGGCCACCGAGGAGCGTCCGCTCCCCGACCCCGGTGCGAGCGAGGTCCGCGTCCGCCTCCTGCTCTCCCCCATCCACAACCACGACCTGTGGACCGTGCGCGGCACCTACGGCTTCAAGCCCGAGCTGCCCGCGCAGGCCGGCACCGAGGCGCTGGGTGTCGTGGATGCGCTCGGCGAGGGCGTCGACACCCTCACGGTCGGCCAGCGGGTCGTCACGGGCGGAACGTTCGGCGTCTGGAGCGAGTACTTCGTCACCTGCGCCGCCGGGCTCATCCCCGTCCCGGACGGCCTCCCCGACGAGTCCGCCGCCCAGCTCGTCTCGATGCCGTTCAGCGCCATCAGCCTGCTGGAATCGCTCGACCTGAACGAAGGCGACTGGCTCATCCAGAATGCCGCCAACGGCGCCGTCGGCAGGATGGTCGCCCAGCTCGGCGCCGCCCGCGGGCTCAACGTCGTGGGCCTGGTCCGCCGGTCCGCCGGTGTCGACGAGCTCCGCGCACAGGGCATCGAGCGCGTCATCGCGACCGACGACGACGGCTGGCGCGACCGACTGGCCGAGATCACCGGCGGGGCCCCGATCCGCGTGGGCGTCGACTCCGTCGGCGGGACCTCCGCGGGCGACGTGCTGTCGACGCTCGCCGAGAACGGCACGCTCGTCGTGTTCGGGGCCATGGCGTCCCCGACCCTCGAGCTGGCCTCGGGCGACATCATCTTCAAGCAGGCCACCGTGAAGGGGTTCTGGGGCAGCGTCGTCAGCCGCGAGATGCCCGCCGACACCCGCGGCCGCCTGTTCCAGGAGCTGTTCGCCCGCATCCTCGACGGGACGCTGACCCTTCCGGTCGCGAGCATCCACACCCTCGATGAGATCGCGTCCGCCGTAGCCGCGAGCGACCAGCCGGGCCGCGTCGGCAAGGTGCTGCTGCGTCCCTGACCGGGACCCCGCCGGGGAGGGCTGCGCCCGATAGCCTGGGCTCATGCTCACCCCGCCGGTCACGCCGAAGAAGCCCGTCGAACGCACCCACCACGGCGACGTCTACGTCGACGACTACGAGTGGCTGCGCGAGAAGGAGGACCCGGCGGTCATCGCGCATCTCCACGAGGAGAACGCGTACACCAACGCGCGCACCGAGCACCTTGCGGTGCTGCGCGAGCAGATCTTCGACGAGATCAAGACGCGCACCCGCGAGACCGACATGAGCGTCCCGGTGCGCGAGGGCGACTGGTGGTACTACACCCGCACCATCGAGGGGAAGCAGTACGGCATCCACTGCCGCGCCCCCATCGCGTCCGCGGACGACTGGGTGCCGCCGGTGCTCGACGAGGCCGCCCAGCAGAACGGCCTTCCCGGCGAGCAGATCCTGCTCGACGACAACGTGGAGGCCGAGGGTCACGACTTCTACGCGCTCGGCAGCTTCGACGTCAGCGCCGACGGCACGCGCCTCCTCTGGGCCGTCGACACCGAGGGCGACGAGCGCTACACGCTCCGCGTGCGGTCGCTCGCCGGCGACGGTGCGACCTTCCCCGACGAGATCGCCGGCACAGCGGGCGGCGCGCTGTTCGATCAGACCGGCGCCTACGTCTTCTACACGACGGTCGACGACTCCTGGCGGCCGGACACCGTATGGCGCCACCGCGTGGGCGACGGCCCCGGTGTCGATGACATCCAGGTCTTCCACGAGCCGGACGAGCGCTTCTGGATCGGCGTGGGCCTCACCCGCAGCCGCCGGTTCCTCGTGATCGAGGCCGGCTCCAGCATCACCAGCGAGGCGTCGCTGCTCCGCTCGGACGACCCGACCGGCCAGTTCCGCGTCGTCTGGCCGCGGAAGGACGGCGTCGAGTACGACGTCGAGCACGCGGTGGTCGGCGGCCACGACCGGCTGCTGATCGTGCACAACGACGACGCCGTCAACTTCGAGCTGGTCAGCGTCTCCGCGGACGACCCGCAGGGCCCCAAGCGCGTCCTGCTCCCCCACGACCCGGCCGTGCGCCTGGAGGGGGTGGATGCGTTCCGCGACTTCGTCAGCGTCGAGTACCGCCGCGAGGGCATGACCCGCGTCGCCGTCGCCCGCCTCCCCCACGACGGCGAGCCGAAGGACGACACCCCGCACGAGCTGCACTTCGACGAGGAGCTGTTCACCGTCGGCGTCGGCGGCAACCCCGAGTGGACGCAGCCGTTCCTCCGCCTCGGCTACGGCAGCTTCGTCACCCCGTCGACCGTCTACGACTACGACGTGGCGACCGGCGAGCTCGCCCTGCGCAAGCAGCAGCCGGTGCTGGGCGGCTTCGACCCGTCGCTGTTCGAGCAGCGCCGCGAGTGGGCCGTCGCCGAGGACGGCGCCCGCGTCCCGATCTCGCTCGTCTACCGTCGCGACCTCGTGACGCCCGGCGAGCCGGCGCCGCTGGTGCTCTACGGCTACGGCTCGTACGAGGCCAGCATGGATCCGTCGTTCGGCATCCCGCGCCTGAGCCTCCTGGACCGGGGCGTCGTCTTCGCCATCGCCCACGTCCGCGGCGGCGGCGAGCTCGGCCGCCTCTGGTACGAGAACGGAAAGGAGCTGCACAAGAAGAACACCTTCACCGACTTCGTCGCCGCCGCCCGCCACCTCGTCGATCGCGGCTGGACCGAGACGTCCCGCATGGCGGCACAGGGCGGAAGCGCCGGCGGCCTGCTGATGGGCGCCGTCGCGAACCTCGCGCCTCGGGACTTCGCCGGGATCCTCGCCGAGGTGCCGTTCGTGGACCCGCTCACCAGCATCCTGGATCCGTCGCTCCCGCTGACGGTGATCGAGTGGGACGAGTGGGGAGACCCGCTGCACGACCCCGAGGTCTACGACTACATGAAGTCGTACTCGCCCTACGAGAACGTGCATCGCACGACCTACCCGCGCATCCTCGCGATCACGAGCCTCAACGACACCCGCGTGCTCTACGTCGAGCCGGCGAAATGGGTCGCGAAGCTGCGCGAGGTGGGGGCCGACCCGCTGCTCAAGATCGAGATGGCCGCCGGCCACGGCGGCGTCTCGGGTCGATACGCTGCCTGGCGCGAGCGGGCGTTCGCCCTGGCCTGGCTGCTGGACGTCGTCGGGGCGCATCCCTCGGGCGAGTGAGCGGGTGCAGGGGTGGTGAAGGCCGACCTGAAGAAGGAGCTCGGCGCCTACACGGCGGCGCGCGGCTGCGTCAGCCGGTGGAACGGGCGGGCTAGCCCAGGTCGTCCGGGTCCTTCCCCGTCCGCTCGCCCGACTCCAACCCGGCGATCGCGGCGAGGTCGTCCGCATCCAGCTCGAACCCGAACACGTCGAGGTTCGACCGGATCCGCTCGGGCGAGGTCGACTTCGGGATGACGACGTTGCCGAGCTGGAGCTGCCACCGGATCACGACCTGCGCCGGGCTGACCCCGTGCTTTGCGGCCAGCCGGTCGAGCGTCGGATCGCCGAGGATGCGCCCGCGCGCGAGCGGCGACCATGCCTCCGTCACGATGCCGTGGGCCGCGTCGTAGGCGCGCACCTCGGCCTGTGGCAGCCATGGGTGCAGCTCCACCTGGTTGACGGCGGGCACCGTCTCCGTCTCGCGCGCCAGCCGCTCCAGGTGGTGGATGTGGAAGTTCGCGACCCCGATCGACCGCGCCCGCCCCTCATCCCGTACCCGCTCCAGCGCGCGCCAGGTCTCGACGTACCGGTCGCTCTTCGGCGCCGGCCAGTGGATGAGGAACAGGTCGATCGTGTCGAAGCCCAGCCGCTGGAGGCTGGCGTCGAACGACCGGAGGGTCGAGTCGTAGCCGTTCTCCGTCCACCACACCTTGCTGGTGACGAACACCTCCGAGCGGTCCAGCCCGCTGCGCCGCACGCCCTCGCCGACTCCGCGCTCGTTCTCGTAGAAGGCGGCGGTGTCGATGTGGCGGTATCCCGCGTCCAAAGCCGTCACCACCGCGTCCGCGGTCCCGGCCTCCGGGATCTTGTACACGCCGAATCCCAGCTGCGGGATGGTGGTGCCGTCGTTGAGAGTCAGCTCCGGGATGCTCGCCATGGGTTCATTCTGCCGCGCCGCGCGCGTACAGGTGGGGTCTCGGAAGGAGAACACTCATGGCATTGAATGGAAAGACGATCGCGTTCCTCGTGGGTCCGGAGGGCATCGAGCAGGCGGAGCTGGTGGAGCCCTGGTCCGCGGTGAGCGGCGCCGGCGGCACGCCGAAGCTGATCTCGAAGGAGGACGGCACGGTTCAGGCGTTCAACCACCTCACCCCGGCCGACACGTTCCCGGTGGATGCGACCCTGGATGCGGCGAGCGCCGACCAGTACGACGCGCTCGTGCTGCCGGGCGGCGTCGCCAACGGAGACGAGGTGCGCACCTTCCCGGAGGCCGTATCCCTGGTGAAGGCGTTCGCGGATGCGGGCAAGCCGATCGCGGTGATCTGCCACGGCGGCTGGGTGCTCATCGAGGCGGGCGTGGTGTCCGGACGCACACTGACGTCCTGGCCGAGCCTGCAGACCGACTACCGGAACGCAGGCGCGACCTGGGTCGACGAGCAGGTGCACGTCGACGAGGGACCGTTCACGCTGGTGTCGTCCCGCAAGCCCGACGACCTCGAGGCCTTCAACCGCGAGCTGCTGAAGGCGTTCGAGTAGCGGACGGTGAGCGTTCCCTGGCAATGGCCTCCACGGCGGTTGCCCCCGTTCGGGGGATGCGGGAACGTAGGTGGCTCCTGGAAAACACGACGGAAGGAGAGCGCATGCTCACCCTCACGGAGAACGCCAGCACGATCGTCAAGACGCTGACCGACCAGTCCCCGGACGAGACCGCGGGCCTGCGCATCAGCAGCAGCAACCCCGACAGCACCGCCTTCGCGGCGGCCGTCACCCCGGAGCCGGAGGCATCCGACCAGGTGGTGGAGTCGGGCGGCGCCCGCATCTTCCTCGAGACGCAGGCGGCTCAGGTGCTCGATGACAAGGTGCTGGACGCCCAGGTCGACGAGCAGGGCGGCGTCAGCTTCGCGATCGGCGCGCTCGCCTGAGCGCAGGCCCCGCACGCGAGGAGGCCCGGAACCGTTCGGTTCCGGGCCTCCTGCGGTTCAGGACACGTCGGACTTCTCCGACGCGTCACCATTTCCCGGCGCATCCGGAACGGGCGTCGCTTCGGGGGTCGAGGACGGCAGGTCGTCCGCGATGATCGGATGCGGCGCGGTGCGGTCGTCGGGCAGACCCCACAACGGTTCACCCTCCCCCGCGTCGAGCAGGAACTCGACGGCCGACGTCCAGAACGGGACGATCTTCATCGGCGGGATCTCCTCCTCGCCCGGGAAGTGAGCCGCGAAGTGGACCTCCGGGTCGCCGTTGATCGGGTCGGACGCGGTGATGAGCCCGTAGTACTTCTCGTCGTCCACGACCCGCCAGCGTCCGGTGCGGCCGTGCTCCGGCTCGAGCTGGACGGTGTAACCGCCGTACTTGAATTCGGGGCCGGGCGGCAGGGTGGCGCGGGGGTCGTTCGACATGCTCCCGTTCTACGACCGCCGCTGCCCGGAGGGCAACTCGTTCACTTGCCTAGGAAAACGGTGTAAGGGCCGGGGGTACACCGGCACACGAGCGTGTCAACTCCTCGACGCGATCTCGCGGTGGGCATCGAGTGAGGTCCATCCCACGACGAGAGGAGCCCCATGCTGGCGATGACATACCGCGGGCCGTACAAGGTCCGCGCGGAAGAGAAGGACCGGCCGAAGATCGAGCATCCCGGCGACGCGATCGTTCGCGTGACGCTGGCGGCGATCTGCGGGTCGGACCTGCATCTGTATCACGGCATGATGCCGGACACCCGCATCGGCCACACGTTCGGGCACGAGTTCATCGGGGTCGTGGACGAGGTGGGGTCGGACGTCCAGAACCTCAAGGTGGGCGACCGCGTGATGGTGCCGTTCAACATCTTCTGCGGCAGCTGCTACTTCTGCGTCCGCGGCCTCTACTCCAACTGCCACAACGTGAATCCCAACGCGACCGCGGTCGGCGGCATCTACGGGTACTCGCACACGACCGGCGGCTACGACGGCGGCCAGGCGGAGTACGTGCGGGTGCCGTTCGCGGACGTCGGGCCGACGATCATCCCGGACTGGATGTCGGACGACGACGCCGTGACGCTCACCGACGCGTGCCCGACCGGGTACTTCGGCGCCCAGCTCGCCGAGATCGAGGAGGGGGACACGGTCGTCGTGTTCGGCTCGGGGCCTGTCGGGCTCTACGCCGCGAAGTCCTCCTGGCTCATGGGCGCGGGCCGGGTGATCGTGGTCGACCACATGAACTACCGCCTCCAGAAGGCGCAGGAGTTCGCCCAGGCCGAGACGTACAACTTCGTCGAGGAGGGCGACATCGTCCGCAAGATGAAGTACCTCACCGACGGGCTCGGCGCGGACCGCGTCATCGACGCCGTCGGAGCGGAGGCGGATGGCGCTGCCCTGCAGCACATCACCGCGGCGAAGCTGAAGCTGCAGGGCGGTTCGCCGGTCGCGCTCAACTGGGCGATCGACTCGGTGCGCAAGGGCGGGACCATCTCGGTCATGGGCGCCTACGGGCCGCTCTTCAGCGCGGTCAAGTTCGGGGACGCGATGAACAAGGGCCTGCGGATCAACACCAACCAGTGCCCGGTGAAGCGGCAGTGGCCACGGCTGTTCGAGCACGTCCGCAACGGCTACCTGAAGCCGTCCGAGATCGTCACACACCGCATCCCGCTCGAGCACATCCAGGACGGGTACCACCTGTTCTCGAACAAGCTCGACGGCATCATCAAGCCGCTCGTCGTTCCGAGCGCGGCCTAGGAAGGAGAACGTCATGCCCTACGTCGCAAGCGACCACTCCAAGAAGTACGACCCGGAGGCGCTCCGCCAGCGCATTCCCGGCTGGGGCGCCGACAGCGACCCGGCCGACCGTCCGTCGCATCCGCGCGAGAAGCTGAGGGACCCCGAGGACACCGGTGCGCACTGGACCTTCCCGGCGCGCCAAGAGCCGGTCGGCAAGCGGGAGCGGTCGGTCGAGCACACCGCGATGCCGCCGGTCTTCGGGACGGCACAGCCGCTGCACGGCGTCTCGGGCGCCATCCGGCGCTTCGCCTACGACCGGTACAGCGAGGGCCAGACCGCCCACTGGCTCCTGCTGGTGGTGGGCGATCGGGTGGATGCGATCAGCTCGCACGTGAAGTCCCTCGCCAGTCGCCGGCCGGACGACCCGATCACCGAGTCGGGCGTGCTCTCGGAGGCCGGACACCATCCGCTGTCGTCGCGCTTCGGCCAGGGCCGCGCCGACGTCAGGCACATTTGGCTCGACCCGATCATCGTGGCCGGCCCGTGGGTGCTCGCCGGCGTCATCGCGGTGCGGACCGTCGCGAAGATCGTTCGGCGGTAGACCGAAGCTGGAACCGTCGTTTTAGCCGCACGCGGCGGCGGTGGCGTCAAGCGCGTGACGCGCGGGCGCCACCGCCGTTGTATGGGCTCCGGTGCGCGGGCCGCACAACCCCGCTCGCGGCTCGCGCACCACCTCGTCGGCCCTTACGGCGCTGCCACCTCTGCCTGCTCCTGCTCCTCGCGGGCCTCCTCCGACTCCGCGTCGTCGCCCCGGAACTGCGTCATGTAGAGGTCGTAGTAGGCGCCGCGACGCGCGAGCAGCGTCGCGTGGTCGCCCTGCTCCACGATGCGTCCGTGCTCCATCACCAGGATGGTGTGCGCATCCCGGATCGTGGAGAGCCGGTGCGCGATGACGAACGACGTGCGGTCGGTCCGCAGCGCGGCCATCGCGTGCTGGACCAGCAGCTCGGTGCGGGTGTCGACCGAGGAGGTCGCCTCGTCGAGGATGAGCAGCGACGGGTTGGCGATGAAGGCGCGTGCGATGGTGATGAGCTGCCGCTCGCCGGCCGAGACGTTGCCGCCCTCGGCGTCGATGACGGTGTCGTAACCGTCCGGCAGCTGCCGCACGAAGCGGTCGACCATCGTGGCCTTTGCGGCCGCGATCACCTCGTCGTCCGTCGCGTCGAGCCGGCCGTAGCGGATGTTCTCGCGGATCGTGCCGGAGAACAGCCAGGCGTCCTGCAGCACCATCCCCACCTGGCCGCGCAGTTCGGCGCGGGAGAGGTGCGTGGTGTCGATCCCGTCGAGGCGGATGGTGCCGCCGTTCAGCTCGTAGAACCGCATGATCAGGTTGACCAGCGTCGTCTTGCCCGCGCCGGTCGGCCCGACGATGGCGACGGTGCTCCCCGGCT
This sequence comes from Leifsonia sp. NPDC077715, assembly GCF_040686855.1. Lineage (NCBI taxonomy): Bacteria > Bacillati > Actinomycetota > Actinomycetes > Micrococcales > Microbacteriaceae > Leifsonia > Leifsonia sp. NPDC077715. The sequence goes on along the minus strand of NZ_JBFBOG010000002.1, from coordinate 430,070 downwards.
GGACCTTGAGGGAGAGATCCTGGATGAGCTCCGTCTCGGGGTCGTAGGAGAAGTCGACGTGGTCGAGTTCGACCCGGCCGTCCGCGCGCTCCGGAAGGTGCTCGGTCGCGGTGTCCGGCGTCTGCTCCTCGGAGTCCAGGAACTCAAACGTCCGCTCCGCCGACGCCACACCCGACTGCAGCATGTTGGCCATGCCGGCGATCTGTCCGATCGGCTGCGAGAACTCGCGCGAGTACTGGATGAACGCGGTCGCGTCGCCGATGGTCAGCTGTCCGGCCGCCACCTTGAGACCGCCGACCACGGCGATCAGCACGTAGGAGAGGTACGAGACGAAGTTCATCGCCGGCATGATGCTGCCCGAGACGAACTGCGCGCCGACCTGCGCCCCATGGAGGGTGGAGTTGCGCTTGTCGAACTCCTCCAGCATCACCTCGTCGCGGCCGAACGCCCGCACGAGGTCGAGGCCCGAGTAGGACTCCTCGATGTGCCCGTTGAGCGCTCCGGTGGAGGCCCACTGCGTCTTGAACAGCTTCTGCGACCGGGAGCCGATGACACCGGCGATCACACCCGACAGCGGGATGGAGATCAACGCGATCAGCGCGAGCTGCCACGAGACGATGAACATCATGATGCCGATGCCGATCACCATCAGGACCGACTGGATCAGCTGCGAGAACGCCTGCTGCAACGCCGTCTGGATGTTGTCGACGTCGTTGGTGACCCGCGACATCAGGTCGCCGCGCTGGCGGGTGTCGAAGTAGCTCAGCGGCAGGCGGTTGAGCTTCGCCTCGACGTCCTTGCGCAGGCCGTAGACCACGCGCATCACGAGCGCGTTGAGGAGGTAGCCCTGCCACCACTGCAGCAGCGAGGCGACGAGGTACATGGTCAGCACGATGAGGAGCAGCCGCCCGAGCTCGGTGAAGTCGATGCCCTGGCCGGTGGTCACGCCGGACCCGGCGATCACATCGGCGAGCTGGCTCTGCCCGGCCGCCCGCAGCTGCTCGACCACCTGGTCGACCGGCACGCCCGGGGGCAGCTGCGACGCGATGACGCCCTGGAAGATGACGTTCGTCGCGTCGCCGAGGATCTTCGGCGCGATGACGACGAGCACGACCGACACGACCGTGAGCAGCGTGACCCACGCCATCCCGAGCCATTCGGGCTTGAGCAGGCCCATCAGCCGCTTGAACGACGGCCAGAAGTTCTCGGCCTTCTTCGCGGGCGCGCCGCCGAACATGTCGCCGTCGCCCTCGCCGGGCGTGAAGTCGTACTCCTCTTCGAGCTCGTCGAGGACGATGTCCTTCGCCGTCGGCTCCTGCCCCGGCTGGGGACGACCGCCGCGCTTCTTGCGTTCCGTGGTGCGCGCCATCTCAGGCCACCTCCAGGCTCAGCTGCGACTCGACGATCTCGCGGTACGTCTCGTTCGACTCGAGCAGTTCGTCGTGCGTGCCCTGTCCGACGACCCGGCCGTCGTCCATGACGATGATGGTGTCGGCTTCGCGGATCGTGGAGACGCGCTGCGCGACCACGATCACCGCCGCATCCCCGGTCGAGTCGGCGAGCGCCCGTCTCAGTCGTGCATCCGTGGCCACGTCGAGCGCCGAGAACGAGTCGTCGAAGAGGAACACCTTCGGGCGGGCGACCAGTGCCCGGGCGATGCAGAGCCGCTGGCGCTGGCCGCCCGAGACGTTCGTCCCGCCCTGCGCGATGCGCTCATCGAGACCGCGCTCCTTGGCGCGCACGAAGTCCTCCGCCTGCGCCACCCGCAGCGCCTCCCACAGCTCCTCGTCGGTCGCATCCGGCCGGCCGAAGCGCAGGTTCGAGGCGATCGTGCCGGAGAAGAGGTACGGACGCTGCGGGACGAGTCCGAGCACACCGGCGACCTGCTTGCGGTCGAGCTCGGCCACCGGCACGCCGCCGATGCGGACGCGGCCCTCCTGGGGCGTGAACAGGTTCGCGATGACGGACACGAGCGTCGTCTTGCCCGAGCCTGTGGAGCCGACGATCGCCGTCACCCTGCCCGGCTCGGCCGTGAACGTCACGTCGCTCAGGACCGGCTTCTCGGCGCCCGGGTAGCCGAAGGTCACATCCTGCACCTCGACACGGCCGTCGACCGGCAGCGCCGACGCCCCCGCACCTTCGGCCGACGAGCTCGGCCGAGCGCTCAGCACCTCGTCGATGCGCTCGGCGCAGACCATCGCGCGCGGGATCATCATCGCCATGAATACGCCCATCATGACCGCCACGAGGATCTGCAGCAGGTACTGCAGGAACGCGGTCAGCGCGCCGATCTGGATGTCGCCCTCGTCGACCCGGTGACCGCCGAACCACAGCACGGCGACCGTCGCCGCGTTGAGGATGAGCATGATGATCGGGAACATCAGCACGAAGACGTTGCCGACCTTCACCGAGATGCGCGTGAGCGCGGCGTTCGCGTCGTCGTAGCGCTGCGTCTCGAACTTCTCGCGGACGAACGCGCGGATCACGCGGATGCCCACGATCTGCTCGCGGATGACGCCGTTCACCCCGTCGATGCGCTCCTGCATGATCCGGAACATCGGGAGCAGGATCGTGACCAGGATGCCGACGACGATGAACAGCACGGCGACCGACACCCAGATCAGCCAGGACAGGCCGGCGTCGACACGCACCGCGAAGATGATGCCGGCGATGCACATGATCGGGGTGGACACCATGAAGTTGAACGTCATCAGCAGCAGCATCTGCACCTGCTGCACGTCGTTCGTGTTGCGCGTTATCAGCGTCGGCGTGCCCCAGCGGGCGAGGTCGAGCGAGGGCAGCGCATCCACCTTGCGGTAGAAGGAGCGCCGGATGTCGGCGCCGGCCGACATCGAGGCGCGGGCGCCGAAGTAGGTGGCGGCGACGGCGGCGATCACCTGCACGAAGCAGACGATGAGCATCATGCCGCCGGTGCGCCAGATGAAGTCGGTGTCGCCCTTGACGACGCCCTTGTCGATGATGTCGGCGTTGAGCGTCGGCAGGTAGAGGGCGGCCATGGTCGCGATCAGCTGGAGGATCACGACCGCGGTCACCGCGCGCCAGTACGGGCGCACGAAGCGGAGGGAGAGACGAAGCAGAGTCACAGTGGTTCCCGGTGTGCTGTGTGTGGGTGTGGTGCCGATCATCCTCGGCACCACCGACGCTATTCGTTATTGAGGACGGCTGGCGACCTCAATCGTGACGCGCGCTGCGGCGGCGACGTCAGGCGGCGGTGTAGTGGAGGTGGAGGACGCCGTTGTCGTAGGCGTCGTGGTGGCGCAGCCGCAGCGTGGCCGGTGCGCTCCCGTCGGGGAACAGGCGGGCGCCGGTGCCCCGGACGACGGGATAGACGAACAGGTGCAACGACCCGAGCAGCCCGTCGGCGAGCAGCGACCGCACGAGCGAGCCGGAGCCGCTGACGTAGACGCCCTCGTACCCGTCGGCGAACTCGCGGATGCGGTCGGCGTCGTAGGCTCCGAGCGACCGCGAGTTGGACCAGGTGCGCTCCGCGGCCTCGTCGTCGAGCGACGAGCTGACGACGGCCTTCGGGCTGTCGTTGAAGAACGGTGCTCCGGGGTCGTCGGCCGCGGTGCGCTGCGACCAGGCTGGCGCGAACATCTCGAACGTGCGCCGCCCGAGGAGGATCGCGCCGGACTGCCGCGTGATGCGCCCGATGTCCTCGCCCATCTCCGGATCGAAGCCGAACTCGGCCGTCCACGACGGATCCTCGAACACACCGTCCAGCGAGACGAACTCGTGCACAGCGATCGCGCCCATACGATTCCCCTTTCCCGCGGAACAGCTTAGGGGGTGGGCGGGGATTCCGCCTCCCCTGTCAAGCCCTGCGCCGGGCTCGCCTGGGCGCGTACGACGGCAGCATGACGCGCACGATCCCCCTCACCCCCGACCGCCGGAAGGGCGCCCCGCGCCTGACCGCCGAGGTCGTGCCGGGCGTCCATCGCCTGGAGCACGCCTTCACCAACTGCTACCTGCTCGCCGACGGCGACGCCTGGACGCTCGTGGATGCGGCGTTCCCGAAGACCTGGGGTCCGCTGGTGCATGCGGCTCACGCGGTGGGCCTGCGGATGCGCGACCTGCAGGGCATCGTCTTGACGCACGGACATTTCGATCATGTCGGCTTCGCCGAGCGGGCGATCGAGGAGCTGGGCGTGCCGGTGTTCGTGCACGCGGAGGACCGTCGCCTCGCCGCGCATCCGTACCGGTACAAGCGGGAGCACACACCGTTCGTCTACCCCTTCCTCTACCCGCGGTCGATCGGCGCGGTCGGCGGGATGGTGAGGGCGGGCGCGCTGCGCGTGAAGGGCGTCGAGGCCGTGTCCGAACTGCCCGGCAACGGGATGCTCGACCTCCCCGGCCGCCCCGAGGTCGTCTTCACCCCGGGCCACACCTTCGGGCACTGCGGCCTGCTGCTGCGCGACCGCGAGACGCTGCTCAGCGGGGACGCCATCGTCACCCTCGACCCGTACAAGGGCATCCCGGGCGCGCAGATCATCGCGGGGGCCGCGACGGCGGATTCCACGATGGCGCTCCGGACACTGGACAGGATCCTCGCCACGGGCGCGCGCACCATCCTCCCGGGGCACGGGGAGCCGTGGTGGGACGGCGTGGAGGCGGCGGTGGCGTCGGCGCGCGCGATCGGGCGCAGCTGACGCAGACGCCTCAGGCCGCCGCCCCCACCACCTCGAGCAATCCGCCGTCCCGCACCGCCGCGAGCGACAGGACCTTGTACCCGGCCTCATCGAAGAACACCGTGAGCCGGTCGGCCTCGGTGTGCATCACGACGCCGTCGCCCCAGCTCTCGTGCCGCACGCGCGCGGCGAGCGGGAACGGGTCCTCCCCCGCCGCGTCGTGCTCCTCGGCCCAGCGGTAGGCGCTCCCCGAGGAGCAGGTGTCGCAGTTGCCGCACGGCTCCGGAAGCTCCTCCCCGAAGTAGCCGAGCAGGAACTGCCGACGGCACATGCCCGTCTCGGCATACTCCTGCATGAGCTGCGATCTCGAGTGCTCGATCCGCTGGCGCGCCTCGGCCTCCGCAACGGCGCGGGAGGCGGCCTCGCCGGGTTTCGCATCCTGCGCGTGCAACTCGTCGTCGGAGCCGGTGAGGACATCCGCGTCGCGCAGGAGCCCCAGCAGTCGCCCCAGCGAACGGACGCTCACCCCCGTGCTCTCCGCGAGCTGTTCCCGGCTGAGTCCCTGCGCGGCCCGGACAGCGGCGAACACACGCGCCAGCTCATCCGGGTCCGGCCCACCGCCAGAGAAGAACTTGGTCAGCGCGAAATCCTCCGGCCGGTAGTGCAGGGTCACCACCGCCGGCTCCCCGTCGCGACCGGCGCGGCCCGCCTCCTGGTAGTAGCTGTCGAGCGAGTCGGTGACCGACGCGTGGAGGACGAACCGCACGTCGTGCTTGTCGATGCCCATGCCGAACGCGCTGGTCGCGGTGACCACCCGGGCTCGGTCGTCCATGAACCGCTCGTACACCTCGTCCCGCTCTGCCCGGCGGAGCCCGGCGTGATATGCCGCTGCGGGGATGTGCTGCGCCTCGAGTTGTTCGGCGTACTGCTCGGCGTCCTTCCGGGTGGCGGTGTAGACGAGTCCGGAGCCGTCCAGCTCGCCGACGTGCGCGAGCACGGCGGCTCGTTTCTCGGGGTCGTCCTCGTACCGGCGCACCTCGAGCCGCAGGTTGGGGCGGTCGAACCCGGTCGCGAACAGGCGAGGCCGGCGCATCCCCAGCCGCTCAGCGATCTCGGCGCGCACGGGCGGCGCGCCGGTCGCGGTCATGGCGACGACCGGCGGATGGCCCAGTTCCTCGATGACGTCGCCCAGCAGCAGGTAATCGGGACGGAAGTCGTGGCCCCATGCCGAGACGCAGTGCGCCTCGTCGACGGCGAACAGCGACACGTCGATGCCGCGCAGACGCTCGCGCACCTCGGGGTTGGCTAGCTGTTCGGGGGCGAGGAACGCGAACGCCGGCTCACCCGACTCCAGCGCCTCCCAATCGTTCTCCCGCTCCCGCTGTCCGGCGGAGGAGTTGATGGCGAACGCTCGCGGGACGTCCTTCGCCTCTCCGAGGGCGCGGACCTGATCCTCCTGCAGCGAGATCAGTGGCGACACCACGATCGTGACGCCGCCGAGGATCGTGCCGGTCACCTGGTACAGGGACGACTTGCCGTACCCGGTCGGCATGATGGCGAGAACGTCGCCGCCGTCGAGCAGCACCTCCATGGCCTCGGCGAGCCGCGGACGCAGCTCCTGCCAGCCGAAGGAGTTGCGGGCGACGTCGTGAATGCGGGACATGCGGCCACCGTAGCCGCTCGGGCTGTTCGTCCTCGACGTCATCGGGTGTACGCGCGCTCCTGATCCTGCTCGTCGGCCACGCGCACGCCGTGGCGGTAGGCCAGCTCGCCGCCGAGGGCGCCGGAGACGCCGACGACGAGGATGCCGACCAGCGCCAGGATGAAGCCGCCGACGCTGGGCTCGTCCGGGTCCGGGAGGCGCACCAGGGCGCTCACGATGAACAACAGGATCGCGGTCGAGTTGAAGGCGAGGTGCCACACGGCGGTGCGGCGGACCTTCGTCCGCGGCGGCAGCTGGGAGAAGTCCATCAGGCCCAGCACGGCGGCGATCAGGGCGCCGATCACGCCGATCACGACCAGCCAGAGCGCGCCGGTGGCGAGCGCTTCCGGCGCGGCGCCGAACAGCGCCGCGATGTCGAAGACGACCGCAGCAGTCCAAGCCCCTATCGGGATGGTGACCACGGTCGCGTGGAACGGGTGCCCGTAGGGGCCCGCGATGACGGAGCGGGGTCGCTTCGCGCGCCGGAACTCCTGTTCGCTCTCGGTGACGGTCATGGCGTTCTCCTCTTCTGGTGGTGCCCGTATCGTCGGCTCGCGAGGATGGTTCCTCAATCCCTTCTCACGTCGGAGGGGCGCGCGTAGGGTCGCGCCCATGAGCCCGTCCCCCGTCGTCGTCATCACCGGAGCGTCCAGCGGCCTCGGCCGCGCCACCGCGCAGGCGTTCGCGAAACGGCACGCGAAGCTGGTGCTCGTCGCCCGCGGCGCCTCCACCCTGGAAGATGTCGCCCGGGAGGCGACCGCGCTGGGGGCGCGCGACGTCGTGACCGTCAGCGGCGACACCAGCGACCAGGCGACCACCGACCGGGCCGTCGACACCGCGATCGCGCGCAACGGGCGCGTCGACGTCTGGATCAACGCCGCCGCCGTCACGGCCTACGGCACCTTCTGGGAGCAGCCGGCTGCGGACTTCGAACGGGTGCTGCAGGTCGACATCAACGGGTACGCGAACGGCACCCGCAGCGCCCTGCGCGCCATGATGCCCCAGCGCTCCGGCCTCATCGTCAACGTCGCGTCCATCCTCGGCGAGGTGCCTCAGCCGTACTCTGCGGCGTACTCCATGTCGAAGGCGGCCGTGATCGCACTCGGCCGGAGCCTCCGCTCCGAGCTGTCGCTCGCGAACTCGCCGGTGCACGTCGTGACGGTGCTCCCGCCGACGCTCGACACCCCGATCTTCCACCACTCGGCCAATGCGACCGGTCATGAGCTGAGGGCGCTGCCTCCGGTGTATCCGGCGTCCGACGTGGTCGACGTGATCCTCGCCGCCTGGAAGCATCCGAGGAAACCGGAGCGCACGGTCACCGGGGCGGGAAGGGTGCTCGTGCGGCAGCACAACAAGCGTCCCGTCGCCGTCGAGGCCGCCGTCGCCAAGCAGACTCAGGTGCTCCAGCTCGGGAAGCCGGCGCCGGATACGACGGGCAACCTGTACACGCCGTCGGGCGATCCCCACACGGTGAGCGGCGGATGGGGCGGGAGGCGCCGAAAGACCGGCAGGCTGCTGCTCGCGGCAGCGGTCGCGGCCGGCGCGGCGTACGTCCTCGGGGCGAAGCGCTCGGGACGCTGACCTCCCGCCCGACGGGTCACTGCACCGACCAGCCGCCGTCGCTCGGGAGAACCGCGCCGTTGATGTTCACGCCGTCGTCGCTGAGCAGGAACGTGATGGAGGCGGCCAGCTGCTCCGCGGTCGCGATGGTCGGGATCTGCTGCTGGAACGGCGTCAGGCGCGCCGTGCCCGCCTCCGACGGCTTGGCCGGCATCGGGATGCCGGTCGCCACGCCGCCCGGGGCGACCGCGTTGACGCGGATGCCCTGGGGCCCGTACATGAAGGCCGTGCTGCGTGTGAGGCCGACCACGCCGTGCTTGGACACCGTGTAGGCGGTGCCCGACGCGTTGCCGCGGAGTCCCGCCTCCGACGCGACGTTGACGATCGAGCCGGCGCCCGCCGCCAGCATCACGGGCAGGACCGCACGGGTCAGCTTGAAACCGCCGGTCAGGTTGATCCCGATCGTGCGGTCCCAGACGGCGTCGGAGGTCTCGTGCGCCGGCGAGAAGTCGTCGTTGACGCCGGCGATGTTCGCCAGCGCGTCGATGCGGCCGCCCGCGGCGACGACGATGGCGTCGATGTCCTCCTGCTTGGTGATGTCGCCGACGACGGTCACGACCGCGCCGTCGGGCAGCGAGGATGCGAACTCGGCGAGCCGGTCGGCCGACACGTCGACCGCGACCACGCGGCCGCCCTCACGCGCGATGCGCGACGCGGTGGCGCGGCCGATGCCGGACGCCGCGCCGGTGACGATCACGGTGCGGCCGTCGAAGCGACCGGGCGTGACCTTCTCCACCCAGCCGGTCTCCACGTCCTCCGGCATCACGCCGTCGTTGGCCTGCAGCACGAGGTCGTCGACCACGGACTGCGGCAGCTGCCCCTGGCTCATCGCTACGAGCTGCTGCAGCGGCAGCCCGCGCACCGGCGCCAGCATCTCCTCGCCGACTCCGGCCTGCGCCAGGAATCCGTGGATCAGCGGCGCGCCCTTCGGGTGCTCCAGCCATTCGCCGATGGTGCTGTGCGCGGTTAGCGGCTTCGGATCGGTCATCGTCGTCCCTCCTCGTTCGGGTGTTGTGAGGCGATTATGGCACTTGGTGCCACATTGACGCTGGGAGAACGCGTCCAGGATGCACGGGCGCGCCAGGGCTTGCCATCGCCGCGGGAGGGCGTACCGCTGTGCGTACAGCATCCGCGGACCGGAGAGGAGGCGAGCATGGACACCGTTCTCGCCGTGCTCGAGCGCGACGACGTCGCCTACGAGATCGAGTTCGAGCGCACCAGCGAACCGCCCTTCGAACTGCGACTGCCCTCGCACATCGGCGGAGCGGCCGTGGTGGATGTGTTCGATCTCTGCGACTCCACACTGTGGCCGGAGCTCATCCGATACCGCTTCACCGAGTGCGTGCCGGTGGTCATCGGCTCCGTCGACGACTTCTGACCCCCGCTGGGCCGCGCGGGTCGCGCCGGATTTTGGTGCATTCCCGGGCCTCCGGCCGCTGGCTATGCTGTGCGCCATGAGCACCAAGAGCCGCCAGGGGCCGCACCAGGAGGAGACGCTTCAACTGGGCGATAAGCGCGGACTGTGGGGCGCCTTCGCCGGGCTCATCACGGCGGTGCTGATCGCCTATCCGCTCTCGGCCTGCATCGCGTTCGCCACGCATCCGCAGACGCAGCGGCTGTTCGGCGGCAGGTTGGAGTCGGCGTCCGCCGCCGGGTTCGCCGCCTTCTGGTGGGTGCTCGCCCTGGGATGCATCGCTCTGCCGTTCCTGGTCGGCTTCGGCATCGCCAGGCTCTCGGGCAGGGCGATGATCGTCATGATCACGATCGTGGTGCTGTTCATCATCGCCGTCGTCGTCCTCGGCCAGATGTTCGTCTTCTGACGTCAGCCGACGGCGAGCACGACCTTCGTTCCCGGCTCGGCCGCCTCGGCGGAACGATGCGCCTCCCACACCTGGTCGAACGGGTGGACGCGCGGCTCGGCCGTCGTCAGCTCGCCCGACGCCGCGGCGGCGAGCAGGCCCGACAGCATCCGCCGGTACGCGTTGCGCCGCGTGGCGACGTAGAGCGGGGCGCTGCAGACGCGCTCCCAGCGGTGCCCGGCCGCGCCGAGGCCGCCGCGCAGGGAGTCGGAGCGCTCGTGGCCGGCACGTCCGGTGAAGGCGGTGCGGACCACGACCCCGCTCGGCGCGAGCACGTCGCGTACGCGATCGGTGCCGGTGTGGTCGATCACGGCGTCCACCGGGCCGCCCGCTGCCTCGACGACCCGGTCCGGCCAGTCCGGCGCCGTGTGGTCGACGGCCGGGATGCCGAGCGCCCGCGCGCGGTCGGCCGTGCGCGCCGATGCCGTGCCGACGACCGTGAGACCGTCGAGGAGCGCCAGCTGCGCCGCGAGCGAGCCGACGGCACCGTACGCGCCCTGCACGAGCACCCGGCGCGGCGAGCGCGCGAGCTCCAGCGCGTGCGCGGCGGTGACGCCGTCGAGCGGCAGGACGGCCGCGGCAGCCGGATCCATCCCGTCCGGGAGCGCCACGAGCAGCGTCGGCGCGACGGTCACGAACGTCGCGTGAGCGCCCATGCCGGGCAGCACGCCGACGACCGTCGCCCCCTCGCGCAGGCCCAGCGCCACCGATACCGCCGACTCCGTGAGCAGTTCGCCGACGAAGTCGTATCCGCCGATGAAGCCGGGCGAGGGATGCAGCACGTACCCGCCGCACCGGGCCAGCACATCCGTCGATCCCAGCGATGCGTGCGTCACGCGAACGACGACCTCGTTGCCGCGCGGCGGGCGGATCGCCTCCCGCGCCAGCACCATCGCGGTCGCGTCGCCGAACCGCGAGACCCGGGCGACCAGCCGCGCGGGCTCTCCGGGAGCCGGTCCGCTCATGCCGCGCTCAGCCGGCGCGGCGCTGCAGCAGCGCGGCCCGCTCGGGGTGCGCCTCGAACCAGTCGGCGACGTACCAGCACATGGGCACGACCTGCCGCGACCCGTTCTTCTCGATGTCGTCGACCGCGTACTCCACCAGCTGCGCGGCGTAGCCCTTCCCACGGTGATGCGGCACGGTGAAGGCGCGGGTCAGCGAGATGGAGTCGCCCAGGATGCGGTAGTCGAGCACCCCCACGAGCTCGCCGTCGACGTGCATCGCGTAGCGGGCGGCATCCGTCTGATCGCTGAACTCGGTGGCCATGGGCCCATCGTACGTCCGCGGCCCGCGGGCGGAACCGGGGTAGTGTGAAAACCGTGGGATCCCGACCCGCACCCGAGGGCTCCCGCGCGTTCCGCGACCAGCCACAGCACGCCAGGCCGCCGGCGGCGCCCGCCGTCCGTGCGACGTGACGATCCTGGAGTCCCACCTTGTCGCTCGACACCCCGTCGCCCGCTCTCGCCCCCGCCTTCCAGACGCTGCTGGAGCGCGTCCCGATCGGCGAGCACGCCGTCATCGAGGCCGAGACGGTGGCGTACGAGCACGAGGGCCTGCCTCTCGAGGGCTATCTGGCGCGGGATGTGCAGGCAGACGAGCGCCGGCCGGCGGTCCTCGTCCTCCACGACTGGCACGGCGTCGGGGACAACGTGCGGATGCGCGCCCAGATGCTCGCGCGACTCGGGTACGTCGCCTTCGCCGCCGACCTGTACGGTGCCGGCGTGCGCCCCAGCGGCGACGACGCGCCGGCGGAGGCCGGCAAGTACTACCGCGACCTGCCGCTGCTGCGCTCCCGCGTCGCGGCGGCGTTCAGCTGGCTGCAGCAGCATCCGGCGGTGGACCCTGCACGGCTCGCGGTGATCGGCTACTGCTTCGGCGGGACGGCGGCCCTCGAGTTCGCGCGGACCGGCGCGCCCCTCCGCGGCGTGGTGTCCTTTCACGGCGGCTTGATCGCGCACGACCCGTCGGACGCCGGCCAGATCGCCGCGTCCCTCCTGGTGCTCACCGGAGGCGCCGACCCCGTGGTCCCGGACGAGGCGGTCGTCGCGTTCGAGCAGGAGCTGCGCGGAGCGCCGCACGTGGACTGGCAGATCACCACCTACTCCGGTGCGCCGCACGCCTTCACCATCCCGGGCACCGACCGCTATCGGCCGGTGGCGGACGCGCGCAGCTGGCGGGCGATGGTGTGCTTCCTGGATGAGGCCTTCAGATGAGCGATCACCCGCTCCTGTTCGAGGACGGCGACCCACTGGTCGACCGCATCCGCGCCCTGGCCCTGAGCCTCCCGGAGGCCGTGGAGACGCTCAACCACGGTCGCCCCTCATGGAAGGCCGGCGAGAGCGGCCGCGCATTCGCGGTGCTCGGCGCGACTATGAGCCGCCCGGACACGCTCGTCTTCCGCCCCGACCCCGCGGAGGCTCCCGCGTGGCGCGAGGACCCGCGGGTCTTCGTGCCGAAGTACTGGGGCCCGAGCGGCTGGCTCGCGATCGACCTCGACCGTGACACGTCCGACTGGTCCGAGGCCGCGGAACTGATCGAGACCTCCTACCGCCAGGTCGCCCTCCGCCGTCAATTGGCGGTCTTGGATGCGGTCATGTAAGCTCGTATCCGGCCTGCTTGCGGGCCATGCGCCACTAGCTCAACGGATAGAGCATCTGACTACGGATCAGAAGGTTGGGGGTTCGAATCCCTCGTGGCGCACTGTGTCCGAGACACAGACTGGTTGAGACAGTAGAGAAAGCCCCGCGGTGACGCGGGGCTTTTTCGTGCCCGGCGTCGGAGATCAGTCGCGATTTCTCCGACCCACCGGCGGCGCCGTGCTCGCACGGACGACCAGACGCGTGGGCATGACCGACGAGCGGACCGGCTCCGGGCGCGCCTCGATCTCGGCGACCAGGAGCTCCAGCGCGCGGCGTCCGATGGCCTCGAACTCCTGGTGCACGGTCGTGAGCGGCGGCCAGAAGGAGTCCGACTCCGCCATGTCGTCGAAGCCGACCACGCTGACGTCCTCGGGCACCCGGCGGCCGGCCTCGTGCAGGGCGCGGAGCACGCCGAGCGCCATCTGGTCGTTCGCGGCGAAGACCGCGGTAATCTCGGGGCGGGAGGCGATCTCCTGCCCGTGGCGGTAGCCGGCCGCCGTCGACCAGTCGCCGCGGAACACCTCCGGGACCGGCGCGCCGGCCTGCTCGAGCGTCCGCCGCCAGGACTCCTCGCGGCGGGCGGCGGAGTACGACTCGGCGGGGCCGGAGATGTGCCAGACGGTGGAGTGCCCGAGTCCGAGCAGGTGCTCGGTCGCCTGGCGCGCGCCCTCCGCCTGGTCCGTGTCGACCTGCGGGTAGTCGCGCCGCTCGGTGGAGTCGACGACGACGACGGACAGGCCCGACGGCAGCTCCACATCCGACCGGTCGGCGATGTGTGCCTCCAGCACCACGATGATCCCGTCGACGGCCTGCTCCAGGAGACGTGAGAAGGCGGCGCTGACGTCCTGCTGGGTCGGTCGTTCGACCGGGACGACGGTGATCGAGTAGCCCGCCTTGGCCGCCGAGGCCGCGATGGCGTCCAGCGTCCGCATGTTGCCGTACGACGACAGCGTGAACATCATCACGCCGATGTTGCGGAACTGCCCCGATCGCAGCGCGCGGGCGGCGCGGTTGGGGCGGTACCCGAGCGCCTGCATCGAAGTGAGGACGCGCTGCCGCGTGGTCTCCTCCACATTCGTGAGGCCGTTCGCGACGCGAGACACCGTCTGAGTGGAGACCCCCGCGTGCGCCGCCACATCGCCCAGCGAGGGGCCGCGCTTGCGGGTCGCCGGAGCAGGCGGGATGTCGGCGATCGGCTCGGTCATGGCTCCACTTTCTCACATCGGACTTGCGCTGTGTTGACGTCAACATGTTAGAGTGGCGCCCACGATGTTGACGTAAACATCTGAACCGACCCAGAACCCACGGGGAAGACATGACAACGACGTCCCTCACGCAGGCGACCACGCCGGACGGCACCCGCCGCCTCCGGAAGGCGCGCCGCGACTGGCGAGGCTGGGCCTTCGTCGCACCCTTCATGATCGTGTTCGCGGCCATGATCATCGCGCCGGTCGTCTACGCCATCTACCTCAGCCTCTTCCGCCAGCAGCTCATCGGCGGCAACGCGTTCGTCGGCCTGGGCAACTACGTCGCGGTCTTCCAGGACGAGAAGTTCTGGGCCTCCCTCGGCCGCGTGACGATCTTCCTGATCGTGCAGGTCCCGATCATGCTCTTGCTCTCCCTGGTCGCCGCCCTCGCTCTCGACAGTGCCCGGCTGCACGGCGCCGGGTTCTTCCGCATCGCGCTCTTCCTCCCCTACGCGGTCCCCGGTGTCGTCGCGGCGCTGATCTGGGGATTCATCTACGGCGACCAGTTCGGCCTCACGGCGAGCGTGAATCAGCTCCTCGGCACCGGGCTCGCGCCGCTCAGCGGACCGTGGGTGCTCGCCTCGATCGGCAACATCGTGACCTGGGAGTTCATGGGGTACAACATGCTCATCTTCTACGCGGCGCTCCGCGTCATCCCGGGCGAGCTGTACGAGGCGGCCGAGATCGACGGCGCCGGCGCGTTCCGCACGGTGTTCAGCATCAAGCTGCCGGCCATCCGCGGTGCGCTCGTGATCGCGACGATCTTCTCGATCATCGGGAGCTTCCAGCTCTTCAACGAGCCGAACCTCCTCAAGCAGCTGGCGCCGAACGCGATCAGCAGCTACTTCACCCCGAACATGTACGCCTACAACCTCTCGTTCGCCGGCCAGCAGTTCAACTACGCGGCGACCGTCGCGATCGTGATGGGCGTCGTCACCGCGGTGATCGCCTACGTCGTCCAGCTCCGCGGCTCGAGGAAGGAGCTCCGCTGATGGCCTCCGTGACCGACACGCGCAGCCCGCGCACCCGCACCCGTACCCGTACGGCGCCGTCCCGCGCCGCCGCCCGCACCAATGCCGGCGCCTCCTCGGGCCGCCGCATCCGCAAGTCGCCCGTGCTGACGATCGTGATGATCCTCTTCGTCATCTACTCCTTCGTGCCGCTGGTGTGGCTGATCGTCAACGCGACGAAGAGCCAGCCCGATCTGTACTCGTCGTTCGGGCTGTGGTTCGGCAAGGACTTCAACCTCATCCAGAACATCGTCGACACGTTCACCTACCGCGGCGGAATCTTCGTGCAGTGGCTCGGCAACACGCTGCTGTACGTCGTGGTGGGCGCGGGAGGGGCGACCCTGCTGGCCACCGTCGCGGGCTACGGGCTCGCGAAGTACGACTTCCCGGGCAAGAAGGCGGTCTTCGCCGTCGTGCTCGGCGCGATCGCGGTCCCCGGTACGGCGCTGGCCGTCCCGACCTTCCTGATGTTCAGCCAGGCGGGACTCACGAACACCCCGTGGGCGATCATCCTGCCGTCGCTGATCAGCCCGTTCGGGCTCTACCTGATCTGGACCTACGCGACCGAGGCCGTCCCGACCGAGCTGCTGGAGGCGGCGCGGATGGACGGAGCAGGCGAGTTCCGCACGTTCTTCACGATCTCGCTGCGGCTCCTGGCCCCCGGGATCGTCACGGTCGCACTGTTCGCGATCGTCGCCACCTGGAACAACTACTTCCTGCCGCTCATCATGCTGAGCGATCCGACCTGGTACCCCCTCACGGTCGGCCTCAGCCAGTGGAGCGCGCAGGCGACCGGGGTCGGCGCCCAGCCGATCTTCAACCTCGTGATCACCGGATCGCTCATCACGATCGTCCCGATCGTGGCCGCCTTCCTGGTGCTCCAGCGCTACTGGCAGTCGGGTCTCGCCGCCGGAAGCGTCAAGCAGTAACCGCATCCACCCATCCATGCATCGCATTCCACGAAGAAGTGAAAGGGAAACCATGAAGCGCACACTCGCGTCCCGGACGCTGCGCCGGGCCGTCGCGGCGGCGGTCGTCAGCACCGTCGTCGGCGTCTCGCTCGCCGCCTGCTCCGGCGGCACCTCGTCGGGAGGCGGCAGCGCCTCCGACATCGACGCGGCCCTCAAGCAGGGCGGCACCATCACCTACTGGTCGTGGACGCCGTCGGCCGAGGCGCAGGTCGCAGCCTTCGAGAAGGAGTACCCGAAGGTCAAGGTCAAGCTGGTCAACGCCGGCACGAACACGACCGAGTACACCAAGCTCCAGAACGCCATCAAGGCGGGATCGGGCGCCCCGGACGTCGCGCAGGTCGAGTACTACGCCATCCCGCAGTTCGCGCTCTCCGACTCCCTGGTCGACCTGACGCAGTACGGCTTCGACAAGCTGAAGGGCGACTACACGCCCGGCCCCTGGGGCTCGGTGAACGTCGGCGGCAAGCTCGTCGGCCTCCCCCAGGACTCGGGCCCCATGGCGATGTTCTACAACAAGACGCTGTTCGACAAGTACGGCATCGAGGTGCCGAAGACGTGGGACGAGTACGTCGCCGCCGCGCAGAAGCTGCACGCCGCCGACCCGAACGCCTACATCACCAGCGACTCGGGCGACTCCGGCTTCACCACCTCGATGATCTGGCAGGCCGGCGGCCGTCCCTTCTCCGTCGACGGCACCAAGGTGTCGATCGACCTCCAGGACGAGGGCACCAAGAAGTGGACCGCCACCTGGGACAAGCTGGTCGAGGGCAAGCTGCTCTCCACCGTCCCCGGCTGGAGCGACGACTGGTTCAAGGCCCTCGGCAACGGCTCGATCGCGACCCTCGTGACCGGCGCATGGATGCCGGGCGTGCTCGAGTCGTCGGTCAAGGACGGCTCCGGCCAGTGGCGCGTCGCGCCCATCCCGACCTACGACGGCACGCCGGCGAACGCCGAGAACGGCGGCGGCGGCCAGGTGGTGCTGAAGCAGAGCAAGAACCAGGCGCTCGCGGCCGGGTTCCTCAAGTGGCTGAACAACGACGAGGACAGCATCAAAGTGTTCCTCGAGTCGGGCGGATTCCCGTCCACCACGAAGGACCTGAACTCGTCCGACTTCCTCGCCTCCGCCCCCGAGTACTTCGGCGGCCAGAAGATCAACGAGGTGCTGGTGGACGGCGCCAAGAACGTGTCGACCGGCTGGCAGTACCTGCCGTTCCAGGTCTACGCGAACAGCATCTACGGCGACACCGTCGGCCAGTCGTACACGTCCAACTCCAGCCTGAACCCGGGCCTGCAGGCCTGGCAGAAGGCGCTGGTTGACTACGGCAACCAGCAGGGCTTCACCGTCAGCGGCAAGTAGCCCCCGGCGCGTGGCCGGTCGCGCCCCGCGGCCGGCCACGCGCATCCACCCACTTCGCAGGAGAATGATGACCACCTTCGAGATCGCGGGAGACGACTTCGTCCTCGACGGCGAGCCCCACCGCATCCTCTCGGGAGCGATCCACTACTTCCGGGTGCACCCGGACGACTGGGCCGACCGCATCCACAAGGCGCGCCTGATGGGGCTCAACACCATCGAGACGTACGTCCCGTGGAACGCGCACGAGCCGCAGCCCGGACAGTGGATCACCGACGGCGGTCTCGACCTGGCCCGCTTCCTGCGCACCATCGCCGACGAGGGGATGCACGCGATCGTGCGACCCGGACCGTACATCTGCGCCGAGTGGGACAACGGCGGGCTGCCCGCGTGGCTGTTCACCGATCCGTCTGTGGGGATCCGCCGGTCGGAGCCGAAGTTCGTCGCCGCGGTCAGCCGCTACCTGCGGAACGTGCTCGAGATCGTCCGGCCGCTGCAGGTCACCGAGGGCGGCCCGGTGCTGCTCGTGCAGGTGGAGAACGAGTACGGCGCGTACGGCGACGACTCCGCGTACCTCTCGGAGCTCGTCCGGGTCATCCGCGATGCCGGCATCGTCGTGCCGCTGACGACGGTCGACCAGCCCGAGGACGACATGCTCCGCGACGGCTCGCTCCCCGGCCTCCTGAAGACCGGCTCCTTCGGCTCCCGCTCACGCGAACGCCTCGCGACCCTGCGACGTCACCAGCCGACGGGTCCGCTGATGTGCTCCGAGTTCTGGGACGGCTGGTTCGACAGCTGGGGCACGCACCACCACACGACCTCCGTGGAGCAGTCCGCGGGCGACCTGGACGACCTGCTCGCCCTCGGCGCCTCGGTGAACCTCTACATGTTCCACGGCGGCACCAACTTCGGCTTCACGAACGGTGCGAACGACAAGGGCGTCTACCAGCCGATCGTCACGAGCTACGACTACGACGCCCCCCTCGACGAGGCGGGCGAGCCCACCGAGAAGTTCTGGGCGTTCCGGGATGTGATCGCCAAGTACGCGCCCGTGCCCTCGCTGGAGCCGGTGGTCGCGGCCGCGGCGCCGTCGTTCACCGTGCCGTTCGACGCAGCGGTGCCGCTGTGGGCGGTCGCCGACCGGCTCGGCGCGTGGTCGCACGTGGACACGCTGCCCACCTTCGACGAGCTGGGGCACTACAGCGGCCTCGGGCTGTACCGCACCGAGATCGACACCACCGAGCCGGCGGTGCTCGAGTTCGGCGAGGTGCGCGACCGCGCCTACGTCTCGGTCGGCGACAGCCGCCTCGGTGTGCTGGCCCGCGACCACCACGACACCGCGATCGCGCTCTCGCCCTCGCGCGGGACCCTGACCGTGCTGGTCGAGGACCAGGGCCGCGTCGACTACGGCCCCCGCATCGGCGAGCCGAAGGGCCTGATCGGCCCGGTGCAGCTCAACGGCGAGGAGCTGCAGCGCTGGAGCGTGCTCCCGCTGGAGTTGTCGTCGATCGAGCCGGTGTCCGCTGCCCTGGCCGCTGCGGATGCGCCGCCGCCGTCGCGCCTGGCGGGCCCGGTCTTCGCCCGCGCCGTCTTCGACCTCGACGAGCCGGCTCCCCTCTTCCTCGACACGACGGGCTGGGGCAAGGGCGTCGCCTGGATCAACGGCTTCAACCTCGGCCGCTACTGGACCAGAGGGCCGCAGGAGACGCTGTATGTGCCGCGGGGCGTGCTGCGTGCCGGGAGCAACGAGCTCATCATCCTCGAGCTCGAGTCCGCGGCCGAGGCGGTGGCCGCCTTCGTCCCCGAGCCCCGCCTCGGCCACACGGAGTTCTGACGCCCTTCCCCCGCCGAGATTCGTGCCGAATCGTCGCCAAAGGTCGCGAATAGCGCACATTCGGCACGAATCGTCGGTGGAGGGGCGGCGGTCAGGCGGTCCAGCCGCCGTCGATCGTGACGGCGGAGCCGGTCATGTAGCCGGACGCGTCGGACGCGATCCACGAGACGAGCTCGCCGACGTCGGAGCTGTGGCCGAAGCGGCCGAAGGCGGTGAAGCCGGCCAGGTAGTCGCCGGCCTCGCCCGACGCCGGGTTGCCCTCGGTGTCGATCGGGCCCGGCTGGATGACGTTGACCGTGATGCCGCGGCCCGCGAGGTCGCGGGCGAGGCCCTTGGTGAAGCCGACCATCGCGGCCTTCGTCAGCCCGTAGACGGCGCCTCCGGTGAAGGGGATGCGCTCGGCGTTGACACTGCCGATCGTGATGATGCGGCCGCCGTCCGGCAGCAGCGGGATGGCCGCCTGCGTGGCGTACACCGTCCCGCGGATGTTGAGGTCGATCGTCGCCTCGATGTGCTCGTCGGGGGTCTCGGTGAAGTGCTCGAACCATCCACCTCCGGCGTTGTTGACGAGGATGTCGAGGCCGCCGAGCGCATCCACGGCGTCGCGTACGCCCGCGCGGGCGGCGTCGGCGTCGGAGTTGTCGGCGGGCACCGCGACGGCGCGTCCCCCGGCGGCCAGGATGTCGACCACGAGGGCGTCCGCCCGCTCGCGGGACGCGCGGTACGTGACGGCGACCTCCGCGCCGTGGGCAGCGAGCGCGCGGGCGATTCCTTCACCGATGCCGCGGGCGCCTCCGGTGACGAGCGCCTTCTTGCCGGCGAGGGTCTGGGTGGTGGCGATGGTGGTGTCCATGGTCTGCTCCAATTCTGTTCGAGACGGTACATAAAACACCGCCATTGCCCCCGCATTCCCGAAATGAGAGAATTCTTTTCGGATTAGTACAGAAAGAGGTGAGCGGGATGGCCGGACGCGGGCGACCGCGCGGATTCGACACCGACGAGGCCCTGGACGCGGCGGTCGAGGTGTTCTGGCGCCAGGGGTATGAGGGCACCACCCTCGACGACCTCACCTCGGCCATGGGCATCAACCGCCCCAGCCTCTACGCCGCCTTCGGCAACAAGGAGGAGACGTTCAAGCAGGCGGTCGCCCGCTACGCCGAGGTCGACATGGCGTACGTGGGCGACGCCCTCGAGGAGCCGACCGCACGCGCGGTGGCCGAGCACTACCTCCGCAGCAACGTCCGCGCGATCACCACGCCGGGTAAACCCGCCGGTTGCCTGTCCATCCAGGGCGGGCTCGCGGGGAGCCCCGAGGACCAGCGCATCGTGCGGTTCCTCGCCGACAGCCGCGCCTCGGGCGAGCACCGGCTGGCCGAGCGCTTCCGCCGCGCGATCGCCGAGGGCGACCTCGCCGCCGACGAGCGCCCGGCCGACCTCGCCACGTACCTGGTGACGGTCAGCGCCGGGCTGGCGGTGCAGGCGTCCGCGGGCGCGAGCCGCGCGTCACTCCAGCGCGTCGCCGATCGTGCCCTGCGCGCGTTCCCCTGAGGCGGCCGACTGCGGCTTGCGGCTGAGCACCGCGACGCACACCACGATCGCCGCGAGCAGCGCGAGGCTGACCGGGCCGGTCCCGAGGGCGAGCCCGCCGCGGGCGTGCGAGACGGCGAGGCCGTCCGAGATGGACGCGCCGAACGGCCGGGTCAGCACGTACGAGGTCCAGAACGCCGCGGTCGCGCCGAGTCCCCACCACCGGTAGGCGACACCGGGGAGGGCGAACAGGATGCCGAACACCAGCGCCGAGAGCCAGTACCCCATCCCGAACGTCACCGCGGTCAGGTCGCCGACGGCCGTGCCGAGGGCGAAGGTCGCGAGGACAGCGCACCAGTAGAAGACCTGCCGCGGGAAGGTGTCGATGCTGTGGACCGAGAGCGTGCGCTGCGTCGCGTACCAGAGCACGAACACCGCCGCGAGGACGACGGCGAACACGACGGTCGAGACGAGATACGGCACGCCCAGCTCGACATGGAGCACGTCGGCGACCATCGTGCCGAACACCGCGACCATGAGCACCGCGAACCAGTACACCCACGGGATGTAGCGGCGCACCGCGAACTGCAGCACCAGCGCCCCCGCGAAGACGATAAACGCGCCGCCGACCGCGACGAACGGGTTGATCGTCTTCACCAGGAAGTCCGAGGCGGTCTCGCCCATCGCCGTGGTCAGCAGCTTGGTAACCCAGAACAGGGCGGTGACGGCGGGAACGGTGTTGCGCATCCTCACAGGATCGCGGACGGGGCGACGGCGTGCCTGGGTAAGCAGCGGGAACGGCTGAGAGGCCCCGCAGACGTCTACCGTCCGCGCGCCGCGTGCGGCGTCAGCGCATGCTGCAGCGCGAGCGTCGCGGCACCACCGGCCGCCGCGTCCAGCCCCGGGTCGGCCAGCTCGATGAGCACCGGGTGGATGCCGCGCGTGCGGGCGAACTGCGCCACGTACTCGCGGATCTCCCGCACATAGATCGCCCCGGCGTCGGCGAAGCCGGGGCCTGCGAGCACGATCCGGTCGAGATCCAGGACGTTCACGATCGAGAGCACCGCTGCCGCCACGTACCGGGCGGACCGCTTGATCAGCTCGCAGGAGCGCGTCTCGCCCTGGGCCGCCGCCCGGGCGATCGCCTCGAAGTCGCCGCGGAATCGCTGCGGGTCGCCGGTGAGGCCCAGCTGAGCGGCCAGGTCCGCGTCCTCCAGCGCCTGGGCGACCACCGCACGCGGCGCCGCCAGCATCTCCAGACAGCCGCGGGCGCCGCACCAGCACTGCGGACCGTCGATGTCGATCACCATATGACCGATCTCGCCGACATTCGAGGACGCGCCGCGCGCGACGCTGCCGCCGACCATCAGTCCCAGGCCGAAGCCGTTCGACAGGTAGAGCGTGGCGAAGTCCTGCGTCGCCGGGATGCGCCCGGCCCAGTACTGGCCGAGGGCAGCGCAGGCCGCGTCGTTGTCGCGCACCACCGGGAGGCCGATCTTCGGCTCCAGCGCCTTGTTGAGCGCGAACGACTCCCACTCCGTCGAGGTGATCGAGAGGCGTTCGGCGCCCGCGCCCAGGTCGAGACCGGCCCCGGCGACGCCGACGCCGACGACGGACTCCGGCTGGATG
The DNA here is from genome assembly GCF_040686855.1 of Leifsonia sp. NPDC077715. Lineage (NCBI taxonomy): Bacteria > Bacillati > Actinomycetota > Actinomycetes > Micrococcales > Microbacteriaceae > Leifsonia > Leifsonia sp. NPDC077715. The sequence continues at coordinate 408,029 of NZ_JBFBOG010000002.1, read as the reverse complement.
TCCAGCTGCACCAGGAGCTGGCCGAGCTCCCGCGCGATGCGGACGACGTCCTCCATCGGGTCCGCCTGCTCGATGCCCGGCGAGACCAACCGTCCGATCACGTTGCCGGACAGGTCGGTCACGACGTACGTCAGGCGCCCGGCGTCGAGCGACAGGCCGACCGCGTAGCGCGCGTTGGCGTTCAGCTCGAGGAGGCTGCTGCGCTTGCCCCCCGTCGACTCGCTGAAGCCGGTCTCGATGACGAGACCGTCCTCGATGAGCGACTTCACGATGCGGGTGATGGAGGTGGCGGTCAGCCCCGAGCGCTCCGCCAGCTCCGTGCGCGTGACCGTGCCGCCGGAGCGGACCATGTCCAGGATGGCGCTGCGCGTGTTCGCGGACGACGGCCCCAGCCGCCGCGCGGCGCTCACGACGTCTCCCGCACGACGACCACGGGCTCCGGCGCCGCGACGGGGCGGACGCCGCCGTCGTGGATCGCGGCGAGTGCCGCCGAGCCCAGCAGCGCGCCGATCTCCCGGCCGTGCCGGTCGATCGCGGTGATCGGGCGGCTCGCACTCTGGCACACGAGGGAATCGCTCCAGCAGATCAGCGCCACGGCGTCCGGCACGGGGATGCCGTGCTCCTGGAGCGCGTCCAGCGCCGCGACGGCGTCATGGTCGGTGTCGAAGACGAGGGCGACCGGGTCGTCGACGGAGCTCTCCGCGCCGAGCCGGATGACCTCACCCACGACGTCCGTCGCCTGCACCGTCTCGATCGTCCGCTCCCCCAAGGCCACCTCGGCGACCAGCGGCTCCGGCTCGAGCTGGCTGGTCACGTAGACCCAGCGTCGCGCCGGGTGCGCGTCGAGGTAGGCGACGAGCGCACGGGATGCGGCGGACGCGTCGACCGTGACCGCTGGGTAGTCGAGCTCGCCGTCCGCCGGCGCGAGCACCACGAACGGCATGTCGATCTGCCGCAGCAGCCGGATCCGCGCGTCGGCGTCGTCCGCGCCCAGCACGATCACCCCGGCGATGCCGCCGACGCGGGCCCACAGGCGGTACGTCTTCAGCTCGGACTCCTCGTCGTCGACCGATCGCGTGATGAAGCGCATCCCGGCGGCGAGCAGGGGCGCCGCGATCGAGCGGACGATCGCGGAGGCGAGCGGGTCGCGGTCACGGCCGTGCCGGATCACGAGCCCGATGGACGCCGACGCATCCGTCATCGCACCGCACCCCCTTCCGTCCTCGGCACTGCAGTCCCGACTACGCAGTCTGCCCGATCCACCGCCCGCTCCACGACTCGGCCCGTCACTTGATCGCGCCCGCGGCCATCCCGCGCTCGAACTGACGCTGCAAGGCGATGTAGGCGATGATCGTCGGGATCGCGGTGATAACGGAGGCGGCCAGGATCTTCGGCGTGTCGTCGTTGTACTGGCGGCGGAAGAACTCCGGCAGCTGGGTGACCACGCCCATCCCGTCGTCGATGAGGAACACCTTCGGCAGCAGGTACGAGTTCCAGGCGTAGATCAGCACCAGCACCATGAGGGCCACGGCGATGGGACGCGAGAGCGGCACGAGGATCGACCAGAACACCCGCCAGGTGCTGGCCCCGTCGATCCGCGCTGCCTCGAACACCGCATCCGGGATGCCGTCGACGTACCCCCGCGCGATCAGCACGGTGAACGGGATCTGGAGGGCGGCGATGGGCAGGATCACCGACCAGTAGGTGCCGAGCAGGCCGAGCTTCACCGCGGTCGTATAAAGAGGAGCGATCAGCACGACCTCGGGAAGCGTGAGCGCCGCCATCATCAGCCAGAAGTAGACCTCCTTGCCGCGCACGCGCAGCTTGGAGAACCCGAACGCGGCGGCGAGGGTCGCCAGGTAGACGATGGCGATGGAGACGCCGGCGATGATGATCGTGTTGAGGAAGAACTTCGGGAAGCCCGGCACGTTCACCACGGCGACGTAGTTGCCCCAGCCGGAGCCCTCGAAGCTCGTCTGCAGCATCGCGATCAGCGGGATCACGAACGGTACGACGGCGACCGTCAGCACCAGCTGCAGGATGATCCTCGAGCGGCGGGAACGGGTCTCAAACATCGGCGGCCTCCTTACGGCGCGGCTTGAGCCGGGGAAGGCGCTCGCGTCCCCGCAGCTGCATGAAGACGGACACGGCGATCGCGATGATGAGCACCAGGATCGACAGCGCCGATGCGTAGCCCAGGTTGCGGTCGCTGCTCGCGGTCTCCGCGTAGATCATGGTCCCGAGGAATTCGGACGAGTGCGCCGGGCCGCCCTGCGTGATCAGCCACGGGCTGTCGAAGAGCTTCAGGGCGGTGATGAAGTTCAGGATGGCCAGCGACACGATGATCGGCCGCAGGCTCGGCAGGACGATCGAGAACAACACGCGGAAGTTGCCCGCGCCGTCCAGGCGGCCTGCTTCGATGAGCTCGGGGTCGATCTGCGCCATGCCGGCATAGATGAGGATGAAGCCGTAGCCGATCGCGCCCCAGCATCCCACCAGGGTGACGACCAGGAGCGATGTGGTCGACTGTCCGATCCACGGCTGCTCGAGGCCCGAGAGCCCGAAGAAGCCGAGGATCCTGTTGACCGTGCCGTCGCTCTGCCAGACCTGGACGTGGGCCGGCGCGAGGGTGGCGGGAGCCACCACGACGGGGATGACCACCAGCACCTTGTAGAGGTTCGCGAAGCGGATCTTGGAGTGCATGGCGGCGGCGAAGAGCGTCCCGCCGGCCACCTGCACCGCGAACACCACGACGAAGTAGATGAGCGTGTTGCGCAGCGCGGTCCAGAGCACCGGGTCCGCCAGCGCGGCGATGTAGTTGCCGAAGCCGACCGGGGTCATCAGCGCCCGGCCGCCGGGCCAGTCGAAGAACGACAGGTAGCCCGAGTAGATGATGCTGTAGTAGATCAGGCCGACGGAGATGGCGAACGCCGGAAGGATCCAGCGCACGCCCCCGGGGAGGAGGCGGGCGCGCCGCTTGGCGCGCCCGCCCCTCTGCACCGCAGGGGTCTGTCGGGCGGATCCGATCTCGAGATCCGTGACGGCCATGATTACTTCGTGCCGACCTTGCTGGCCTCGGAGGAGGCCTGCTGGTCGTCGGCGATGCTCTTGATCGACTTGTTCACCGACGGGTCGAGCACCTGCTGGATGGCGACCACGATCGCGTCGAGCGACTTCTGGGTGGTCTGCCACTGGCGGGACTCGGTGGTCTCGCCGCTCTCGGTGATCAGCTTCTCGATCGCGGGACGCTGCACCGAGTCGTCCACGAGCTTGATGTTCGACCAGTCCGGCGTGGTGCCCTTCAGGGCCGGGAGCAGGTCGAGCGCGTTCGCGACGTTCTGCTGGCCGGTCTTGTTGAGCGTCATCCACGAGACGAAGGTCTTCGCCGGGCCGATGTTCTTCGACTCGGAGTTGATCGCCAGACCGTAGTCGGCCTCACCGAAGTAGGTGCTCTTGTGACCCTCGCCGGCGACGTCCGGGAACTGCGCGGGCAGCTGGACGAAGCAGGTCGGGTTGGTCACGCCGGCCGCCTCCATCGAGGTCTTGCAGGACTCGGCGCCCGCGTACTGGGTGTACCAGAAGCCCATCTGGACCATGGCCGCGTCGCCCTTCATGAACTCGTTGTTCGCGAGCGGGTACTGCGGACCGTCGAGGGCGTTCGGCGCGATGATGCCGTCGTCCTTCATCTTCTTGATGATCTCGAGCACCTTCTGGCCCTGCTCGTCGTTCCACTTGGCCTTGCCGGTGGCGGCCTTGATGAAGAAGTCCGGGTCCACCGTGTTGGCGATGGAGTGGTACATCTCGGTCGGGAACGTGTCGGTGCCGCCGGCGCCCATGGTGAAGCAGGTCTTGCCGATGGCGGTCACCTTCTTGCACGTGTCGACCCACGACGCGTAGTCCGTCGGGACCGTCGCACCGGCCTTGTCGAGGATGTCCTTGTTGTACCAGAGGAAGCCCGCGGACATGCCGCCCAGCGGGAGGGAGACGAAGCGGCCGTCGGAGCTGGTCAGCTGCTTCACGTAGGAGCCGCCGATCTTGTCCTTCCAGCCGTCACCGAGGGTGTCCTTCGCGAGCGACGTCAGGTCGAGCGCGTACGGACCCCAGAGGTCGGGCGAGCCGCCGGCGGGCGATAGGTCGAAGACGTCCGGGCCCTTGCCGGAGTCGAGGGCCGGCGTGATGGTGTTGCGGTAGTCGACGTTCTCGAAGTTCTTGTAGGTGACCTTGATGTCCGGGTACTGCTTGTTGAACTCCGCGATGTACTTCTCGGCCACCGGGGTGTCGGGCGTCCAGCCCCACCAGGTGACGCTTCCGGACTTGGCCGGCTTGACGTCCGAGCCTTGATCGCCGGACGAGCCTGTGCAGCCCGTGATCGCCAGGGCGGCGGCCGCGGCCACCGCTGCCGCGGAAATGAACCGCGTTCGCATCATTGTGATTCCTCCACCTCGTTGTGCTGTCCGTGCATCAGCGGCGCACGTTCGGGGGCGAGCCTACACACGGTTCCCTACGCCATGCAATAGTTCAAACCTTTTTGTCACAAACTTCCTTCGAGCATGTATGGTGTGGTCTATTGCCGCTTTCTCTCGGCCTGAATGCTTAGTTGCATACGTTGAGATAGTGAGCTTTCAACGTAGAAAGGACTCTCCCTTGGCCATCGAATCCGTGCTCCTCAACGTGACCGACATCGCGCGTTCCGTCGACTTCTACCGGCGTCACTTCGACGCCCGCGTGATCGAGCAGAGCGGTGACCGGGCCGTGCTCGACGCGGTCACCGCCGCGCTCGTCCTGAACCGCATCGACGCGCCCGCCGAGTCGACCTGGGTGGGCGACGACCTGCAGCGCGGCTTCCGCCACGTCGGCTTCAAGGTCTCCGACCTCGACGCCCGCGTCGACGCCCTCCACGCGGCCGGCGTGCCGTTCCACCTCGAGCCGATCCACGCCGAGGGGGATGTGCGCATCACCTTCTTCTACGACCCGGACGGGACGCTGCTGGAGCTGGTCGAGGGCCCGCTGCAGTACCACGAGGTCTACGACCGCGAGGCCGTCGAGCAGGACTGGGGCCTCGGCGACCCGGACCGCCCCCGGTTCGACCACGTGGCCGAGACGGTCGAGGACCTGGAGGCGACCAAGGAGCACTACGGCAAGCTCGGTTATGGACTGATGTCCGGCATCCACCAGCCCAGCGACGACCGCGGGTTCGAGATCAACTTCCTCCGCCACGGCGACAGCTCGCTCGAGATCTTCACGTACGACAAGGCCGAGAAGGCCTCGCGCACCCCGCAGCTCGACGCCCCCGGTTTCGTCGCCGTCGCCTTCGAGGGCGAGCAGGCGCCGGGCACCGCCGTCGGCACCGCCGGCGACCGCGAGGTCTACAGCGGCCCCGACGGCCTGCTGTACGTGGTCGCGAACGCATGACCGCATCCACGGCGCTGCGTCCGCTGGGCGCGACCGGGCTCTCGGTGAGCCCGATCACGCTCGGTGGCGCGCCGCTCGGGAGCATGCCGGAGAACTTCGGGCACGAGGTCGCCGAGGCGGACGCGATCGCGCTCGTGCAGGAGGTGCTGCGCAGCGGAATCCGCACCATCGACACGTCGAACGGCTACTCGGACGGTCGCAGCGAGGAGCGCATCGGCGCGGCGATCGCCGCGTTCGGCGGGCTCCCCGACGACGTGCTGGTCATCACCAAGACCGACCAGCGCGACGGCGACTACAGCGGCGAGCGCGTGCGGCGTTCGATCGCGGAGAGCTCCGAGCGGCTGGGGATCGCCCCGCTGCCGCTGGTGCACCTCCACGATCCCGAGTTCCACGACTTCGAGGCGATGACCGCTCCGGGAGGGGCCGTGGACGCGCTCGTCCAGGCGAAGGAGCGCGGCGAGGTCGGCCACATCGGTCTCGCCGGCGGGGACGTGCGCGTCATGCGCCGCTACCTCGACCTCGGCGTCTTCGAGGTGCTGCTGGTGCACAACCGCTGGACGCTCGTCGACCGCAGCGCCGGGCCCCTGCTCGACCGCGCGGCCGAGCTCGGGATGGGCGTGGTCAACGCGGCCGTGCTGGGCGGCGGCATCCTGGCCGACGAGAGCGGGCGGAAGACCGACTACGGCTACCGGCCCGCGTCGGCCGAGACCCTTGACGCGATCGCCCGGATGCGGGACGTGTGCCACCGGTGGGACACCACCCTCGCCGCCGCCGCCCTCCGCCTCTCGACCCGCGACGACCGCTTCGCGAGCACCATCGTCGGGATCAGCCGGCCGGAGCGCATCCCGCAGACCCTCGCAGCCGCCGCCCTCGACCGGCCGCAGGAGTTCTGGGACGAGCTGGAGGCGCTGCTCCCCTCCCCGTCCACCTGGCTCGACGCCGACTGAGCCACGCACCCACCACCCACCAACGAAAGAAGCACCATGCCACTCGTCCGAATCGACATGCACACGCCCCTCGCCGACCTGCGGACGCAGATGAGCGAGGCCATCAACTCCGCGCTGGCGGACGGCTGGGGCATGCCGGCCGACGACCTGTTCCAGATCTTCACCCTGCACGAGCAGGGGGACCTGTTCTACAGTCGGACGTTCCCGGACGCCGACCGGAGCGACATCGTCTTCATCAGCATCCTCGCGTACAACGGGTACTCTCCCGAAGTGAAGCAGCGCGGAGCGGAGCTGATCGTCGAGCGACTTTCGGCTCTCGGGATCAAGCGCGACGACATCCTCATCTCCCTCTACGAGAACGGCGACGGCGACTGGCTCGCCCCGTCCAAGGAGCAGTGACCATGCAGAGAAGCGACCTCCCCGACGGCTTCGTCGTCGGCAGCGCGACCGCCTCGTACCAGATCGAGGGCGCCACCCACGAGGACGGACGCGGCGAGAGCATCTGGGACGCGTTCGCCCGTGTCCCCGGCGCGATCGCCGACGGCAGCACCGGCGACGTGGCCGACGACCACTACCACCGCTGGGCGGAGGACGTCGCGCTGATGGCCGACCTCGGTCTCGACGCCTACCGGTTCTCGATCGCCTGGCCGCGCATCCAGGCCGACGGCACGGGCCCGGCGAACCGCGCGGGCCTCGACTTCTACCGCCGGCTCGCCGAGTCGCTGCGCGAGCGCGGCATCACCCCGTGGGCGACCCTGTACCACTGGGACCTGCCCCAGGCGCTGGAGGACCGCGGCGGGTGGCTCGACCGCGACACCGCCATGCGCTTCGCCGACTACGCGGCGCTCGTCGCCGAGGAGCTGGGAGACGTCGTCACCGACTGGATCACCCTCAACGAACCGTGGTGCTCGGCGTTCCTCGGGTACGCGAGCGGACACCATGCGCCGGGCCGCACCCTCGGCACGCGCTCGGCCCACGCGGTTCACCACCTGCTGCTCGGCCACGGCCACGCGCTCGAGGCCCTGCGGGCGACCGTCCCCCAGGCGAACGTCGGGACCACGCTGAACCTCTACTCGGTGCAGCCCGCAAGCGACTCCGACGCGGACGCGGACGCCGCGCGCCGGATCGACGGGCTCAGCAACCGCCTGTTCCTCGACCCGGTGCTGACCGGCTCCTACCCCGCTGACGTGCTCGACGACCTGGGCGAGACGCAGTGGTTCGCCGAGCACGCCACCGACGACGACCTGAAGCGGATCTCCGCGCCGATCGACTTCCTCGGCATCAATTACTACAGCCGCCACACCGTCGCCTCGGGATCCAAGCCCGCGGCGGACGCACCGGCGAGCGCCTACCCCGGAAGCGAGCACGTCCGGTTCGTCAAGACGGGCGCTCCGGTCACACAGATGGGCTGGGAGATCCACCCCGACGGGATGGTCGACGTGCTGCGCCAGGCCAACGCGATCGCGCCCGACCTGCCGCTGTACATCACCGAGAACGGCGCCGCCTATCCCGACCGCGTGGATGCCGACGGCGAGATCGACGACGGCGCGCGCACCGACTACCTGGAGGCGCACTTCGAGGCCGCGCGCAACGCGGTCGCCGAGGGTCTGCCGCTGCAGGGCTACTTCATCTGGTCGCTGATCGACAACTGGGAGTGGGCGTGGGGCTACTCGCGCCGCTTCGGGATCGTCCACGTCGACTACCAGACGCAGAAGCGCACGCCCAAGCGGAGCGCCCGCTGGGTGCGCGACTTCCTCCGGGATGCTGTGCCCGCCTCCCGCTGACATCCATGGGTCGCGACACGCCGTCATCCGCTCGGGATGGCGGCGTGTTGCGTCCCGCGGATCCCGGACGGGCGATCAGGTCGCCCGGACGATCGGTCGGGTGCGCCGCCGGGAGCCTCGCCAGGCTGGGAGCATGAGCATCGACACCTCCCCCTCTCCCGGAACCGCGTCCGTCCCCGCCGTCTCCGGCGCCGTCCGTCGTGCGTCCTGGGGCGGTGTCGTCGCCCTGATGCTGGGCGTCTTCGCGCTGGTGACGAGTGAGTTCCTGCCCGCCAGCCTGCTGTCGCCGATCGCGGCGGGACTGGGCATCAGCGAAGGGACCGCGGGGCAGGCCGTCACGGCGACCGCCCTGATCGGCGTCGTCGCCGGGCCCGCCATCGGTCCGCTCGTGCCCCGTCTCGACCGGCGCATCCTGCTGGTCTCGCTGGCCGTGCTCGCGGCCGTGTCCAACATCCTCGTCGCGGTGGCGCCCCAGTTCTGGCTGCTGCTCGTGGCGCGCGTGCTGCTCGGCATCGCGATCTCCGGCTTCTGGTCGATGGCCGTCGCCGTGGCGGCGCAGCTGGTTCCGCAGGAGCACCTGGGCCGGGCGATGATGATCGTGAACACCGGCGTCTCGCTTGCGACCGTCGTCGCCGTCCCGCTCGGTGCGTTCCTCGGGGCGGTCTGGGGCTGGCGGGCCGTGTTCATCCTCGTCGCGGCGATGTCCGTCGCGGCCGCCGTCGCCCAGCTCCTCCTGCTGCCCAAGATCGCACCCGCTTCCGGGTCCGGGGTCCGGACGCTGTTCGCCGTCCTGCGCTCGCCGGTCATGATCGTCGGGCTGCTCGGCATGGCCCTGCTCGCGGGCGGCCACTTCGCCGGCTTCACCTACATCCGGCTCGGCGCCGCGGACATCCCTGGGCTGACGGCCGCGGGTCTGGCGGTGCTTCTGGCCGCGTACGGTCTCGGCGCCTTCGCGGGGAACATCGTCGCGGGCATCGTCGCCGACCGCCGGCTGCGCACCGCGCTGGTCGTCATGCCGGCGGTGCTCGGAGGCGCTGTGACGGTGTTCGCCTTGCTGCCGGACCAGGTTCCGCTCGCCTTCGCGGCGGTGGTGCTGTGGGGCTTCGCCTTCGGCGGCGTGCCGACCCTCGTGCAGACCTGGGCAGCGCGCACCGAGCCCGAGCGGATGGAGGCGGCGGGCGGTCTCGTCGTCGCCGCCTTCCAGCTGGCGATCGCGCTGGGCGCCGCCGTGGGCGGGCTGCTCGTCGACGGCGCGGGCGTCAAGGAGGCGCTGGTCGCCGGTGGGATCGTCGCCGTGCTCGGCGGGGTGCTCCTCGGGACGGCCCGCCGGCGCGGTCCGGCCGCCTAGGCACTCAGCGCGGCGGGCGCGGCCGACGCCGTCGAGCCCGCCGCGGCGCTCCGCCGCCACGCCGCCGGGCTCACCCCGGTGACGCGGCGGAACGCGCGGCTGAAGGCGACGTCCGACCCGTAGCCGAGGCGGTGCGCCACCTCGCCGACGCTGAGCCGGTCGTCGCGCAGCAGCTCGGCCGCCTGCTCCACGCGGACCGTCGCCAGGTACCGGCTCGGCGAGTCGCCCACCAGCTCCCGGAATCGCTCGGCGAAGACGGTGCGGGAGGCGCTGGCGACGCGGGCCAGGCGGTCCACCGTCCACGGCTCCCCCGGTGCGTCGCGCATCGCGGTGAGCGCCCGGGCGATGTGCGGGTCGCGCACGCCGACGAGCCACTGATCGGAGGCGCACCCGTTCTCCACCCACGACCGGACGGCCGCCGTGGCGATGATGGACGCGATGCGGCTCGCCATCAGGCAGTTGCCCGCGCGCATGCCGCCGAACTCGAGGCCCAGCGTCTGGATGAGCGGCCCCATGTGCGCCTCGCGCACGACGAAGCCGCAGGCGGTCAGGGAAGCGGGGAGCGCCGACGTGAGGGGTAGTCCTGGCGCCGTCGTGTCGAGCTCGCCGGACGCCACGACCGCGTCGTGCTCCGCCCGCACGCGGTGCGCCTCGGATCGGGGCACCATCAGGAAGTCGCCGGCCTCGAGTCGCAGCGGCGCCGCGCCTCCCGTCACCTCCACGACGCCGGAGACGACGTAGTGGAATCGGACCCGTCCGGGCGCCACGGCGACCGCGGTACCGGCGGGGAGTTCCCGCTGCTCGAAGTCCAGCAGCGTCCACTCGAGGCGCGCCAGCACGCGCTCGAGGTCTTCCGCGGCGGCTCGCGCCGCGCCGGGCAGAGGCGCGTCTGTCATGGGAAGGGAAACGGCGAGGCAGCGGATGCCATTCCCGCCGTCGCGAGGCTCAGCCCTGACCGCGGCCGGTCTTCTGCTGCAGGCGGTCGATGTGCTCCGACGCCTGCGCCTTAGTGAGATCGGCGGGAAGCTCCTCGCCGGCCTCGCGCGCGAGGGTGTCGAGGTAGCTGCGCTGGGAGGCGGTCATCGGCTCGTCGCCGGTGACCCACTCCGAGGGGTCCTTCGCTGCCGGGTTGCTGTCGTCGTCGCGGCGTGCGCCGAGCACGTCGCCGGAGCCGTTGGTGTCACTGCTGTCGGTCATGCGGCAGACAGTACGCCGCGGCGCCGACACTGCAGCCGGGGTTGACGCGGTGCCGCCGACTCACCCGTGCGGTGCGGCGGACGGTCGGATACTGCGGTGTGCCGCGGCCCGCAGTTCGGCGGCGATGTTGTCGAGTCCGGCGTCGTCCCGCAGTGCGGAACGACGGGCCGCGTGGGTGAACCGCGAGACGGGCGCGGCGAGCGGAACCAGCATCACACCGTCCGGGACGCGCTCCACGGTGAGATCTGGGACCAGCGCGACGCCCGCACCGGCCGCGACGAACGCCAGCTGCACCGCGAAGTCGACCGATTGCACGGCGATCCGCGGCCGGAATCCCGCGAGTCCGCACGCGCGCTCGACCATCTCGTAGCAGCTGAAGGCGGCGTCCGGGGCGATCCAGCGGCGCTCGGACAGCGCGGCGAGCTCGAGCGCTCCGCCGTCGCGCGGGGCCAGCGGGTCATCCGCACGCACGGCGAGCCAGACGGGCTCCTCGGCGATCGGCTCGGCCAGCACGCCGTTCGGCAGCTCCCGCGGGATGTTGGAGTAGGAGTGCACGATGGCGAGGTCGGCGGAGCCCGCGGCGAGCGCGGCCAGGGCGTCCTCCGGCTCGAGCGTGGCGACCTCGAGCTCCAGCCCGGACCCCGCCGCGTCGAGCGCCGCCCACGCCCCGGCGACCAGCGTCCGCGCGGCCGAGGGGAAGGCGGCGACCCGGTAGGCGCCGGTCGCGCCGCGCCGGACGGCGTCGACCTCGAGCTCCGCGAGCGAGAGCCGGTCCATGACCTCGCGTCCGTGGCCGGCGAGCAGCACGCCGGCCGGTGTGAGCGCAAGTCGCCGCCCGCGCCGCTCGGTGAGCGGAACGCCGAGTTCGCGTTCGAGGGCGTTCAGCTGCTGGGACACCCCCGGCGCGGTCAGATGCAGCGCCTCGGCGACGGCGGCGACGGTGCCGAGGCGTTCGAGCTCGGCCAGCATCCTGAGCTTGCGGACGTCGATCATCACCCCAGCTTACAGTTCAGATAAAAAATAGTCACTGGTGCTTATCTGTCGAGGACGCGAGCATCGGGTCATGAGAATCGATCGCGCCGTCGCCGCGGGCCTGGCCGTGGTGCTCCTCTGGGCGAGTGCGTTCCCCGCCATCCAGGTCGCCGCCCCAGCGCTCGGCGTGGTCGGTCTCTCCTTCGTGCGGCTGGCGGTCGCCGCGGTGGCCCTGCTGCTGGTGGCCGCGGTCGCGCGGATCCGACCACCCCGTGTCCGCGATCTCGGCTGGGTGGTGGCGGCCGGATTCTTCGGGATGACCGCCTACCAGCTGCTGCTGAACGAGAGCGAGCTCCACGTCCCCGCGGGTACCGCCAGCATCATCGTCGCGGCCGCGCCGCTGGTCTCGGTCGCGGTCGCTCGCGTGCTGTTCGGCGAACGGATCAGTCCCCTGACCATCGCGGGCGGCGTGATCGCGCTCGCCGGCGTGCTGATCGTGTGCCTGTCGCGCGCCGGCGTCAGCCTCAGCGCCGCCGTGTGGATCGCGGTGGCCGCCATGATCGTGCAGGGCATCTACCATCCGCTGCAGCGTCCCCTGCTGCGCACCCGGACCGGCCTGGAGGTCGCGACCTACACGATGGTCGCGGGCACCCTGATGACCCTCCCTCTGGTCCCCTTCGGATGGGACGCGCTGCTGACCGCCCCGATGTCCGGGTGGATGGCGGCCGTCTATCTCGGCCTTCTGCCCTCGGCGGCGGGGTTCGTGCTGTGGGGCTACGCCGTCGGACGCCTTCCGGTCGCGGTCTCGACGTCGCTGCTGTACCTCGTCTCGCCCGTAGCCGTGCTCCTCGCGTGGGTCTGGCTGGGCGACGTCCCCGTGCCCCTCGAACTGCTCGGCGGCGCGATCGTGATCGCCGGGGTCGTGGTCGTCTCCCAGGGCCCGCGCCTCGCACGCCGGATCCGGGCGGCCCACCGGCCGGAACGGCGATTGCCGCGCCCACGCGCCGGGGCGTAGCGTTCCGCTGGGCCGGCTCGCCGATGAGCCGGGAAGGGAGGGTCCCATGCTGGTCACGGGTTCATCGCAGGAGGGTTTCGACGCGGCGCTTGCGGACGCGATCCAGCAGCAGCCGACGCAGGGCGACGTCCCGCGGCGCTACGAGATCGTGCGGTCGTGGGTGGACGTCGGCGGCATCGCCGGCACGTGGTACCGCTGCGATGTCGCGGTCACCGGGCCGGACGTCCCCGATCCCGATCAGGTCCGACGCCGGCTAGCGGCGCAGGACGCTCGGGCGCGGCAGGTCCAGCTCCTCGAGCAGATCGCCCAGCATCCGGTCGAGTTCGAAACCGGCCTGGGTGACCTTGTTGTTGCCGAAGCTGCCCAGGCGGCTGCTCGGCTGGTCGACGCTGAGCACCGTCCCGCCCCCGCGGGTGGCATGCAGCTCGACCCGGAGCGGCGTGTACAGCAGCGTTCCCGCGTCGTGGCGGAACATGCGCGCGGCCGTCGCATAGTCGCCGATCAGGTACACGGCGCTGGGGATGTCCGCGCCGCCGACGCGCATGAGCGGGGTCGGGTGCTCGGTCCAGAACCGGACGAAGCGGTGGATGCCGGGCCCGGCCGTCTCGAGTGTCAGCCGTCGCCAGTCCGCGCCCTGCGAGAGCAGTTCGCGGAGGTGCGCCACGTCTAGGGGCGGCACTTCGGCCTCGAAGGCGCGGCGCAGGGTTCCGAAGGCGACCGCGGCCTCGAGCTCGATGCGGTTCACCGGGACGGGGACGATGCGCTCGGTCGCGGGGAGGGCCATCACCCCATTCTTCCCCGTCGGCGCGGCCGGGTCAGTCCGGGCCGGTTCAGCCCAGCCCGGTGACGCCGCGCTTCGGCGGCACCTCGGGCAGCTCCTCCGCAGAGCCGTCACCGCCCAGACGCGCGAAGTACGCGCGCTCGCGCTCCAGGGTGTCCGTCTCCGGCTCTCCGTACCGCGCCGGGTCGGGGCGCTCGGTGTCCTGCTCGACGGTCAGCAGTCCATCCGGGTCCTTCGGGTCGCGGACACCGGTCAGGCGCACGTCGATCGTCGACTTGTCCTCGTCGTGCCCGCGCCGGTCCTCGTCCCTGCCTGTCGCATCCATGAGCCCACCTTCGGCGCGGATCGGACGCGCGGCAAGGGGTTGTCAGGCCGCCTTGGACGCGCGCAGCGTGTAACTGAGCGGAGCGACGCCGTCGAGCGCCGCGAGCACGAACTCGCCGTCGCGCTCGACCATCTGCCCGGGCAGCGTCTCCCACGGCACGCTGTCGTGCTCCTCCAGCAGGTCGATCCGCAGGCCGGCGCGGATCAGCGCAGTGACTATCTCGCCCAGGGAGTGGTTCCACTCGTAGGTGCGCGTCGCGGTCAGCGGGCGCGTGGTCTCGACGTAGGTGGAGTCGTCGTCCCACTCCAGCGGCTGCTCGCGCTCCCAATACGGGAACCGGAGGTGCAGGTCGTCGTCCAGGCGCTCGTCCATCGACCAGAGGATGGGGTGGCCCTCCCGCAGATGCAGCGCGCCTCCCGGCGCCAGCAGGGAGGCGACGACCTGCGCCCAGCGGTCGACGCTCGGAAGCCAGCACAGCGCACCGACGCCGGTGTAGACGAGGTCGAACGACCCGGGTGCCAGCACGTCCGCGGCGTCGTAGACGTCGGCCACGACGAAGTCGACGTCGTCGCCCGTGTCGGCCACGAGCCGCCGCGCCTCGTCGATCGCATTCGCCGAGAAGTCGAGGCCGGTCGCCCGGGCGCCGAGCCGTGCAAGCGAGAGGGTGTCCGTGCCGATATGGCACTGCAGGTGCACGGCGCGCAGGCCCTCCACTGAACCCAGGCGCGGCAGGTCGAACCGCACGACGTCCGAGATCGCCGAGCGGTCGGCGATGTACTGCGAGATGCGGTAGCCGTGGTCGCCGCGGTCGGCGTGCAGGGTGGCGCGGTCGTCCCAGTTGGCGCGGTTGGCGTCGGTGTAGACGGACATGGACGGCTCCTTCCGCCCGGCGGCGCCGAGCCTGTCAGCCTAGCGGAAGACCTCCGCGCCGGCGCGGGACCGACTGCGGGATCTTTCCGGCCGTGGTGCGTCGCCCCGGTCGGCCCGCACCAGGGCGATCCCGCCCAGGATGAGCAGGCCTCCGAGCAGCTGCGCCGGCCCCAGCTGCTCGCCGAGCAGCAGCCACGCGTACAGCGTCGCCGCGACGACCTCCAGGAGACCGGTGAAGGAGGCGAGCCGCGACCCGAGCAGTTCCGTCGCCGTGATGCTGGAGGCGTAGGCGACCGCGGTGGCGATGACGCCGACGATGACGAGCGGAATCCACCAGGGCGTCTGCCCGCCGAACAGCGGGACGTCGGCGAAGCTCACGGTCACCGGGAGCACGCCGGTCAGCCCGACGAGCCCCAACGCGACCGCGCCGAGCAGCAGCCCGCCGGCGGCGAGCGCGACCGGCGGCAGCCCGTCGCTCGGGCGCGCGGCGATCACATAGAAGGCGGCGCAGCCGACCATGGCCGTGATGGCGAGCAGCAGCCCGAGCGGGTCCAGCGCACCCCCGCCGCCCGGCGCCACGACCAGCACGAGACCGGCGGCCGCGACCACGGCGCCGATCAGGACGACCGGAGCCGGCGCCTTCCGCGTCCGCGCCCACGCCACCGCGACGAGCAGCACCGGCGCCAGGTACTCCACCAGGATGCCCGTGCTGACCGGGATGCGCTGGATCGCCGCGAAGTACAGCACCTGGGTCCCGGCCACGCCGATCAGCGCCATCCCGAGCAGCCGCCAGCGTCCGCGCCAGACCGCACGCCACTTCCCGCGCACGGAGACCAGCGCGAAGGGCAGCAGCACGATGCCGCCGATCGCCGCGCGGGCCGTCACGGCTGCGACCGGCGACCATCCGCTCTCGAGCAGCGGCTTGATGAACGCGCCCGACATTCCGAACGACGCGGCGGCGACCACAGCGATGAGGAGGCCGACGGAGGCCGGGTGGCGCTGCTGCATGTGACTCACCTGTCAGGATCGTAAGGGATGATGGTCCTGACGCTAGACCCGTTCAGCGTAAGGAGTCAACTTGCATTTTGCCCCTGACACAGTGGACGCGCTGGAGTTCGCCGTCGCGCTCTGCGACACCGACCCCGGCGCCTCCCGCAGCGGCGAGGACGAGCTCGCCACGACGGACCAGCTGGCCACCCTGCTGCGAGAGAACCGGTACTCCGGGCGGGTCGACGGCGACAAGGCGGAGCTGCGCGAGGTGCGCGCGACGCGGGAGCGCATCCAGCGCACCTGGGCCCTCGACCGGGACGCCGCCGCGCTCGAGGTGAACGCCATGCTCGCCGAAGCGCGGGCGCTCCCCTATCTGATGCGGCATGACGGCATCGACTGGCACCTGCACGCCACGGCCCAGGACGCGCCCCTCGCCGAGCGCATCCGCGTCGAGATCGCGCTGGCCCTGGTCGACGTGATCCGCTCCGGCGAGACCGGGAGGCTGCGGGTCTGCGCCGCGGACGACTGCACCGGGCTGGTGCTCGACCTCTCCCGCAACGGATCGAAGCGGTTCTGCAGCGTCCGCTGCGGCAACCGCATGAACATGATCGCGTTCCGGGCGCGCAAAGAGCAGGAGGCCTAGGGCACGGGCTCCAACTCGGCATCGGGCGCGCGCGCCACCGCCGGTTCCCCCCACCGCACCAGCACCATACCGGCGAGGATGCACGCGCCGCCGACCACCTGCAGCGGCCCCGGCACCTCGCCCAGCAGCACCCACGCCAGCGCCGCCGCGAACACGACCTCGGTCAGCCCGGCGAACGACGCCAGCCTGGATCCCAGCCGCCGCGAGCCGGCGAGGCTGAGCGAGTAGGCGACCGCGGTCGCCACGACCGCGACGATCAGCATCGGCAGCCACCACGGCAGGGTCGCGCCGCCGAGGACGACCGGCTCCGACGAGGCCGTCAACGGCAGCAGCCCGGTCAGACCGACGACCATCGTCGCCGCGGCCCCGACCAGGAGGCCCGCACTCACCAGCGCAAGCGGCGGCAGGCCAGGCGTCGGCCGCGCCGAGATGAGGTAGTAGCCGGCCAGGCACACGGCCGCCGCCAGCGCGAGCGCGACGCCCACCGCATCCATCGCCCCGCCCGAACCGAATGGATCGACCACCAGCACGACGCCGACGACGGCCGCCACCGCGCCCGCGACGACCATCGCGCGCACGCGCACCCCGCGCACCCAGCCCAGCCCGACGATCAGCACCGGCGCCGAGTACTGGATGAGCAGCGCGACCGCCACCGGCAGCCGCTGGACCGCTGCGAAGTAGAGCACCTGCGTCCCGGCGACCGCGATCAGCCCGTAGCCGAGCACCAGCCGCCACTCACGCAGCAGTCGAAGCAGGCTCCCGCGCAGCGCCACGAGCGCGGGCGCCACGAGCAGCGCTCCACCGACCGCGACGCGCACGGCGACCGCCGCCGCGGGCGACCATCCCGCATCCAGCAGCGGCTTCAGCAGGATGCTGCTCGTGCTGAACGACAGCTGCGCCGCCAGCATGATCGCGAGGCCGGCGGCCGGGCGCGCCACCGGGTCAGAAGTCCGAGAGGTTGGCGCGGATGCCGCCGTCGCCGAACTCGCGGCGCAGGATCCCGCGCCGCCGCAGGACGGGGACCAGCTCGTCCAGGTAGCGGTGCAGCGTCACCGGGTGCAGGTCGCCCGAGAATATGAAGCCGTCGTTGTCGGCCTCGTCCCCGACCTCCTCGATGAAGTCGGCGATCTGCTCGGCCGTTCCGACGAATCCCGCGCGGTCCGCGATGCGGCCCTTGACCACCTTCGGCGCGATCAGCTCGCGCAGCGTGACGCCCTCGCGGATGCCCTGCTTGCCGAAGAGGCCCTTGATGCTGCCCTGCGAGACGTGGTCGCCGAAGATCGAGACGTCGAACGGCTCGTCCAGCGACAGCACGGTGAGGTCGGTCTCGAGGTCGCTGGACTGGCCGGCGAGCGCCCGGTACAGCTCCTCGTCGGTGGGATGCTTCGACGCCTCGACGACGCGACGCCCCTCCTCGTCGCTGGGCACGACCTCCGGCTTGAAGACGAAGAGCACCTTGATGTCGTCCGGGTTGCGCCCGGCGGCCGCGGCCGCCTCGCGTACTTTGAGGCGGTAGTCGCGGATGCTCCCCGCGTCGAGCGGCGCGAGCGCCAGCTGGACATCCGAGTGGGTGCCCGCGAACGCGATGCCGCGCGGGGAGCCGCCCGGTGAGACGATCGCCGGGTCGCCCTCGGCGAAGGGGATGGCGTTGAGCGGACCGGCGAGTGTGAAGTACTCGCCCTCGTGCTCGAACGGCCGGATCTTCGACCCGTCCGCGAAGTGCCGCGTCGCCGCATCCTGGATCAGCGCGCCGTCGTCCCAGCTGTGCCACAGCCGGCGGATGACGGTCAGCCACTCCTCGGCGCGGTCGTAGGCGGCGTCGTGCGACAGCGCGGGCAGGCCGAGGTGGCGGGCGCTGCCGACGTCGGTGACGACGTTCACGCCGAGCCGGTTGTCGCTGAGGTGGTGGAGGCTGGCGAACTGCCGCGCGGCGACGTACGGCGGGTAGGCGCCCGCGTTGATCGTCGGGGCGACGCCCAGGTGCCGGGTGGCCGAGAGCAGGAACGGCGACAGCATGAGCGGGTCGTGCTTCGGGCCGCCGTAGGCCTCGCGCACGCGCAGGTCCAGCGTCTCGGGGAAGCCGAGCGACAGGGCGTCCTCGATGATGACCAGGTCGAGGCCGGCCTGCTCGAGCTCGCGGGCGGACTGCTGGTAGAGGTCGGGACGGGTCCAGTCGTAGCCCCAGTCCCAGTACGGGTGGCCCCATCCCTGCGGGCCGAACCCGCGGCTGAAGAACCAGCCGAAATGCTGCAGGCGCGCCATGTCTCTCCTTACCGTCCCGCCGCGACCGCGTCCGGCACGATCGTGTCGGCCGCCGCGAGGCCGCGGGCCAGGTCCTCGATCAGGTCGTCCGCATCCTCGAGCCCGATCGACAGGCGCAGCAGGCCGGCGCCGATGCCGAGCTCGTCGCGCACGCCCGGGGCCAGGTGGCCGTGGGTCGTGGTCGCGGGGTGGAGGATGAGCGACCGCACGTCGCCGATGTGCGTCATCCGGCTGAACAGCTCGACGGCGTCGTAGAACCGCGCGGCAGCGTCCGTGCCGCCCGAGAGGGTGAAGCCGAGCACCGCACCCTGGCCGCGCGGCAGGTACCGCTGCGCGAGGGCGTGGGCGGGATGCGACGGGAGCCCGGCGTAGTCGACGCGCACCACCTCGGGCTGCGCCTCCAGCCAGCGCGCCACGGCGAGCGCGGTGTCCGACTGCCGCTGCACGCGCAGCGACAGCGTCTCGATGCCCTGCTGGATGAGGAACGCGTTCATCGGCGACAGCACCGGACCGAACAGGCTCGCGACGACCGACCGGGAGAACGCGATGTACGCGCCTGCGCCGTGCGCCTCCACGTAGCTGGACCCCTCCAGCCACTCGTCCGGCCCGGTCAGGTGCGGGAACGGGGAGGTGGCCCAGTCGTAGCTGCCCTGGTCGACGACGACGCCGCCGAGGGTCGAGCCGTGGCCGCCGAGGTACTTGCTCGCGGAGTGCACCACGATGTCGGCGCCGTGCGCGCCCGGCCGCAGCAGGTAGGGGGTGGCGAGTGTGTTGTCCACGATCAGCGGCAGGCCGTTCTCGTGCGCGACCGCGGCCACGCCCTCGATGTCCAGGATCTCGTTGCCGGGGTTCGCGATCGACTCGCCGAACAGCACGCGCGTGTTCGGACGGATGCGCCGCCGCCACTCCGCGAGGTCGGTGGGGTCGTCGACGAACTCGATCTCGATCCCGAGCCGGCGCAGGCCGTTCTCGAACAGGCCCCGGGTGCCGGAGTAGATGCTCTGCGCCGAGAGGATGTAGTCGCCCGCTTGCACCAGTCCGAGCACCGCGACCGTGAGAGCCGCCTGTCCGCTGCCGACGGCGATCGCCTCGCGACCGCGCTCCAGGGCGGCGACCCGGCGTTCCAGCGCAGCCGTGGTCGGGTTGCCCGAGCGGCTGTACGTGTAGCCGGCCTCATCCCCGCCGAAGCGACCCTCGGCCTGGGCGAAGCTCTCGAACTCGAACCCGGCAGTCAGGTAGATGGGCGTCACCCGGGCGCCATGGGCGGCGTCGCGGGACTCCCCCGCGTGGACCTGGGCTGTGGTGAACTCCGGCATCCCCCTATGGTGCGATACCGCATCCCCGGCCCGCCGCTCTGTTGCGGAAAGCTACGATTCAGCCGCTCGCGGTGAGGGTGTTCAGCGCGAGCACGATGATCGCGCCGTTGTAGAAGAAGCTGAGGATGGCGTGCTTCGTCACAGTCCAGCGCAGCCGTGGGGACAGCACCTCTGCGTCAGAGGTGGCGAAGGAGGTGCCGACGGTGAAGGCGAAGTAGACGAAGTCGCTCAGCCGCGGCGTCGGCGTCTCCGGGAACGCGAGGACGGAGCGCGGCGCGCGGTGGTACCGCCGGTAGTAGAACTGCGCGTAGCCCCAGTGCAACAAGGCCCAGGACAGCAGCATGGCGGCCACGCCGACGAGGTCCCCGATGGCATCGACGGTGGCATCGGCGTACCGCCACGTCACCTGGACCGATCCCGTGACGCCGCACAGGCTGGCCAGGACGGTCGAACCCGCACCGATCACCTGGGCGCAGCGTCCGCGGTAGATCGCCGGCACGGCCGCGGTCGGCTTCGTGCGTGGCGAGCGGGACGTGAGCGTGACCGCGATCACTACGCACACGAGGTAGACGCACGCCGCCCCCGACCACCAGGCGAGGAGCGTGATGGTCGCCTCGGCGGTCGGTTCGAGGCCGACGGCGACGCCGAGAGCGGCCAGCGCGAGCTGGACGGCGAGGTTTGCAGTGAGGGTCGCATGCAGGAGCACGCGTCGGAGGAGAGCCACTCCCTGAAGACGCACCGGGTGCGCCGATCGTGACGCTGCTACACTTCCCTCATCGATATGCGAACACGGCGTTCGCATAGTGAACGAACGACTTACGACGAAGTGAGGACCCCGTGCAGTTCCACCACCACGGCTACGTCTCCGGCGACCCGCGCATCCACGAGCCGGAGGGCACCGGGATCGACCGCCCCGACGAACTGCCCGACGAAGTCGACGTGCTCATCGTCGGCTCCGGCCCCGCGGGCATGATCGCTGCCGCCCAGCTCGCCCAGTTCCCCGGGGTCGTCACCCGGCTCGTCGAGCGCCGGCCTGGCCGCCTCGCCATCGGGCAGGCGGACGGCATCCAGGCGCGCAGCGTCGAGACGTTCCAGGCGTTCGGCTTCGCCGAGCGGATCATCGCCGAGGCCTACCGCATCACCGAGATGGCGTTCTGGAAGCCGGACCCGGCCGACCCGTCCCGCATCGTCCGCACGGCGCGCCCGGTGGACGACCCCACCGGCGTGAGCGAGTTCCCGCACCTCATCGTCAACCAGGCGCGCGTGCTCGACTACTTCGCCGAGGTCGCCGCGAACTCCCCGTCGCGGCTCACGCCGGACTACGGGTACGAGTTCGTGAGCCTCGCGGTGGGCGACGGGGAGCATCCGGTCGCGGTCACCCTTCGGCGCACCGCCGGACCCGACGAGGGCGCAGAACGTGTCGTGCACGCGAAGTACGTCGTGGGCGCGGACGGCGCACGCAGCAGGGTCCGCGAGGCGATCGGCTGCCACCTCGCCGGCGACTCGGCCAACCACGCCTGGGGCGTCATGGACGTGCTGGCGGTCACGGACTTCCCCGACATCCGCACCAAGTGCTCCATCCAGTCGGAGGCGGGCAACATCCTGCTCATCCCGCGCGAGGGCGGCTACCTGTTCCGCATGTACGTCGACCTCGGCGAGGTGCAGGCCGGGGACAACCGAGCCATCCGATCCACCACCATCGAGCAGATCATCCAGAAGGCCAACGACATCCTGCACCCGTACACGCTCGACGTCCGGGACGTCGCCTGGCACAGCGTCTACGAGGTCGGCCACCGGCTCACCGACCGCTTCGACGACGTGCTGCCCGACGAGCTCGGGATGCGCACCCCGCGCGTCTTCATCACCGGCGACGCCTGCCACACCCACAGCGCGAAGGCCGGCCAGGGCATGAACGTCTCGATGCAGGACGGCTTCAACATCGGCTGGAAGCTCGGCCACGTGCTCGACGGGCGCGCGCCCGAAGGTCTGCTCGCCACCTACTCCGCCGAACGGCAGGTCGTCGCGAAGGACCTCATCGACTTCGACAAGGAGTGGTCGACCCTCATGGCGAAGAAGCCGGAGGAGTTCGCCAGCCCGTCGGAGCTCGAGGACTTCTACGTCCGCACCGCCGAGTTCCCGGCCGGTTTCATGACGCAGTACGCGCCGTCGCTGATCGTCGGCGAGGCGTCGCACCAGGAGCTGGCGACCGGCTTCCCGGTCGGCAAGCGCTTCAAGTCGGCGCCCGTCGAGCGCGTCTGCGACGGCAACCCGGTGCACCTCGGCCACCACGCTCGGGCCGACGGCCGGTGGCGGATCTACGTGTTCGCCGACGAGGCCGCCGCCGGGGCTCCGTCGCGCGTCGCCGACCTCGCCGAGTGGATGTCATCCTCCCCCGACTCGCCCCTCGCCGCGACGCCCGAGGGCGCCGATCCGGACGCGTGGTTCGACGTGAAGGTGATCTACCAGCAGGACCACACCGCGATCGACCTCGGCGTCGTGCCGACGCTGTTCCTGCCGCGCGTCGGACCGTTCGAGCTGATCGACTACGAGAAGGTCTACGCCGCCGACCCCGCGCACGACATCTTCGCCGAGCGCGGCATCGACCGCGGAGGTGCGATCGTCGTGGTCCGGCCGGACCAGTACGTGGCGCACGTCCTGCCGCTCACCGCGACAGACCAGCTGGCGGCGTTCTTCCGTCCCATCCTGCGGAGCGCAGCGCTGGCGGGGTGAGGCTCAGCCGCGCAGCGGACTGTCTCGCGACCAACCGCCGCCGGGATCGGTCGGACGTCAGCGCAGGTCGGCCTCGATCGCCGCCGCCGCGTCCCGCAGCCGTGCGCCGAGCCGCGCTGTGTCCACATCGCTCGCCACGTACACGACGGCGAGTGCCGCGACCGGCTGACCCGGCGTCTGCACCGGCACGGCCACCGACGCCAGGCCGACGATCACCTCGTCGTGGCTCGTCGCGTAGCCGCGCGAGCGGGCCTCCGCCGCCTCGTCCCGCGCGTGCTCGCCGGGCAGCATCCCCCACTGCGCCTCGGTGAGCACGGACTGGATGGCGATGCCGGGCGCCCCCGACGCGAGCGGATGCCGCGTGCCGGGACGCTGCGCCACACTCGCGTGCGCGTGCGTCGGCTCCACGGTCACCAGGGTCACCACGTCGTGCCGGTCGAGCACCGCGAGGAACGCCGTCATGCTCAGCTCGTTCGCCACGGCCGTCAGCTGCGGAAGGGCGGCCGCCTGCAGGTCGCGCGAGACCGCTCGGGCCAGCGTCGCCATCCGCGGCCCGAGCTCGACCGCGCCCGCCGCGTCGCGCACGACCAGCCCATGGTCCTCGAGCGTGCGCAGGATGCGGTAAGCGATGGAGCGATGCAGGCCCAGCCGGGAGGCGATGGCCGGGATGCTCAACGGCTCCCCGGCGTCGGCGAGCAATTCGAGCATCCGGATGCCGCGGGACAGCGTCTGCAGCGGGGGCGCGGTCGTCCCGGCGCCGTCGTCGATGGGGGGCACTGTTCGATTATAGAAACGTCACCCGTCGTGCGCCGAGAAGAACGCCAGCACGGCGGGAAGCGCCTTGTCCGCGATCGTCCCGTGCGTCGCCCCCGGGACGGCGTCGTACGTGACGTCGACGCCGAGCTGCTTCTCGTGCGCGACGAAGGCGGCCGTCGCCGAGGGCCGGACCAGCTTGTCGACCAGCCCCTGTGCCACCAGCGCCGGCACCGGAAGCGGCACCGCCCCTGGCGTGTTCGCTGCGAGGAGGTCCGACCAGGGCTCGATGACGCCCGGGTCCCCGGTCACGAAGCGACCGACCAGCGGCTGGGCGATCCGGTGCAACGCACTGTTCTGTGTGATCAGGCAGAAGTCGTTCATGACGGGCAGCGCGGCGATAGCCGCCGGCGTCAGGATGCTGTCGAGCGCCGCGCCGTAGACCTGCGCGTAGGCGGAGAACGCGTACGAGCCGATGCTCACGCCGGACACGTCGCCGATGTCCGCGCGCAGCAGCGCCGCGAGATCGGTCGCCGGGGCGGCGACCGCGACGGCCCGCAGATCGAGCTCCGGCGCGTAGTCCGGCTGCAGCTGGGCGGCGAACAGGGCCGCCTGACCTCCCTGCGAGTGACCCCACAGCAGCAGCCGGTCGCTCGCCGCGGCGCCGAGCAGCCCACGGGCGGCGCGAGCGGCGTCCAGGACGTTACGACCCTCCGTCTCCCCGATCAGGTACGAGTCCGGGCCGGGAACGCCCATCCCGGTGTAGTCGGTCGCGACCACTGCGTAGCCCTGCTGCAGGAGCTCGGGCAGGCCCTCCATCCACACGTAGGGGTCGACCGAACGGGACGGCGCGCACTTCTCGGCGCTGCCGGTGGTGGGATGCGCCCAGGAGACGATCGTGCGTCCGCCGGCGGGCGCGGGGCCATCGGGCACCACCAGCATCCCGCTGTTCAGCACGGGGCGACCGCGCAGGTCGGTGGAACGGAACAGGATGCGCCACGCGGTCGACCCGTCCGGCGCCCCTGTCGCGATCTGCTGCCGGACGACGGTGCCCGGCGCGCCGGAGCCGGCGGGCGGGTCGTCGTAGAACGCGC
Source organism: Leifsonia sp. NPDC077715 (assembly GCF_040686855.1). Lineage (NCBI taxonomy): Bacteria > Bacillati > Actinomycetota > Actinomycetes > Micrococcales > Microbacteriaceae > Leifsonia > Leifsonia sp. NPDC077715. The sequence continues at coordinate 383,590 of NZ_JBFBOG010000002.1, read as the reverse complement.
CGATGTACGGCCGGCCGAGCACGTCCTCCTCGCCGCGGAGCGCCTGCGAGCATCCGTTCAGCGCGGCCAGCGCCAGCACCGCGGCGATCAACGCGACGCCGACGCGCCGTCCCCTCCCCCGGATCCGCACACGCCATGGTCGCACACGGCGTGACGGGCGCGTCAGGCCGAGACGGTCTGGCGCGTGTTGACCACGTCCACGCGGGCGTCGATGAACGAGTGGACGCTCTCGTGGATGTGGAACTGCGTGTGCGACAGCCGCGCCTCTCGCGAGCGCAGCAGCGCACGGGCGGCCGCACGCCGCGACCGCACGCGGCCGAGGCCGATGGTCGCGCCGAGCAGCACGACGACGGCGACCGCGGTAGCGGTCATGTCGACGATCCCCACCCAGCCGGCCGGGAGCAGCGCGAGCGCGGCCACCCAGGCACCGGCGACCGCCGCGAGCAGCACGCCGGTCGTCCACAGGGTCGCGCGGGCCAGACGCAGCGGGTGCGCCGCGAGCACGGCGCGCGCCTCGGCGGTCTCCCGCTCGTGCTGGCGGCGGCGCTCCTTCGCCCAGTGCAGGTCGCGCTCGTGGCGGCGCGCGAGCAGCTGCGCCTTGTCGTGGGCGTGATTGTAGGAGGTGGTGTGCACGATACGTCCTTTGCAGCAGTTCGGGTTCTCCTGCGGGCCGGGGTTCGGGTCCGGCGACGCAGGGCTCAAGGGAGTAACTCGGGTGTGACAGACGCGAGCATAGCCAGAAAGTTCGGTCTGTGGGTCATTTGGAGGACACGGTCTTGTACCCCAATTCGGGCGACACGGATACCGCGCACCCGGCGCTGTTATGGTGTGGCTTCCGAAGCGGCACGGAACGGGGAATGGCATGCGCAGACCGATCGTCGTCGCGGCCCTCGTGGTGGCCGCCGTCATCATTGCGGCCGGGGTCGTCTTCGGGGTCACGCGACCGTCGTCCGCCCCGGTCGCCGCCACGCCCTCGCCCTCGCCGACGGCGAGCGCGAGCCCACGTGCCTTCGCATCCTCACAGCTGTACCTCGACCCCAACACCGAGGCGGCCGCCGCTGCGAAGCGCCTGGAGCAGCAGGGAGACACCGAGGGCGCGCTCATCGCGAGCAGGATCGCCGCGGTCCCGACCGCCGTCTGGCTCGGCGAGTGGTTCGTGGGCGACCGGTTGGTGACCGAATTGACCAACGACATCGCCGACGCGAAGAAGCAGGGTGCGACGGCCGTGTTCGTGGCGTACGCCATCCCGAACCGCGACTGCGGCGGCTACTCGAAGGGCGGCCTCGCCGCCGATCAGTACCTGCCGTGGATCCGCACCATGGCGGCCACGCTCCGCGGCAGCCACTCGGTCGTGCTGCTGGAACCGGACTCGCTCGGGATGCTCGCAGACAAGAAGTGCGACGGCTCGGCCGAGGTACGGCTGCCCCTGCTCAAGGCATCGGTCGGCATCCTGGAGTCGGCGGGAGTCGCCACCTACCTCGACGGCGGGAACGCCCGGTGGCTCTCCCCGTCCGCGCAGGCCGCGTGGCTCGAGAAGGCCGGCGTGGACAAGGCGCACGGCTTCTTCACCAACGTCTCCAACTTCGACAAGACGCAGAGCGAGCGCGACTACGCGGGCAAGCTGTCGTCGAAGATCGGCTGGAAGCACTACGTGATCGACGTGTCCCGCAACAGCAACGGCTGGACCGGCACCTGGTGCAATCCCTCCCGTGCGAAGCTCGGCCAGGATCCGGAGGTCACCGAGGGCGGCGACACCCGGCTCGACGCGCTGCTCTGGGTGAAGCATCCCGGCGTCAGCGACGGCACGTGCAACGGCGGCCCGGCGGCCGGCGTCTGGTGGCAGGCCGGGGCGGAGGCTTTGATCACCGGAGGCACGCCGTGAGCGCCGGGACGGGCGTCGACGGCTGCGCCGAGCTCGCCGACGCCTGCTCGCGCCTCGCCGCCCGCACCTCCGACCCGCGGGAGTTCCTTCGCCGGCTCGGCCATGAGGTCGCGGGGGTCCGGCGGGGCGCGCTCTGGCCGCTCGACGCCGGACGCGGCGGGTCCAACCGCATCCGCGGTCGCGGATTCCGCCGGCACGTCGACGACGGCACCGACGGTCAGGCGCGGCACTTCGCCGGGATCGTCGCCGTCGCCGCGCGCATCGGCCCGCGCCTGACGCGCTGGCTGTCCATCCACGTCGGCCGGGACGCGCCCGACACGGCAGATGGCCGGCTCACCGATCACGCGCTCGACTTCGTGCGTCTCGTCCGGTCGGGCGAGCTCGCCCCGCAGGATGCGGACGCCTGGGTGCGCAGCACGATCTGCGGTCGGTGAACCCGGCTCACCTGGCGGGTGGCAGCTTCGGGCTGCGATGCACCTCCCACAGCCGCGCATGACCGGGCGAATCCGGGTCGTCGACGATCGGCTGATCGGCCATGAACAGCCGGATGACGTGCGCCAGCTCACCCGGGTGGCTGAAGTTGATCGCGTGTGCGGCTCCCTCGATCGCGACCAGCAGGACGTGGTTGTCCGTCTGCTGGGCGATCTCGCGCACCCGTTGGTGGTGCGGCATCACGGGTCGCGCTCGCCCACGACGACGAGGGTCGGGATGCGGAGGTCGAGCAACCGTGACAGCGACGGGTACTGCGTGAGCGCGCGGAACATCCTCACCGTGCTCGGCACCCCGAATCGCAGGTAATCGGGAGCGGCGACGGTGACCATGCGGGGCGGCTCCCGGACACCGTCGCGCGAGAGTTGCCCGACGGCGCGCCGCAGCGGCTGGTTGTGCACCCCGCCGGCGGGCGACACGAGCACCGCGCGCTCGATCCGTTCCGGGTAGTGGTGGGCGAACTCCAGGATGACCGGGCATCCCATCGAGTTGCCGACCAGCGTGACCTTCTCGATCCCGCGGTCGTCGAGGAACCGGGCGGCCGCATGCGCGAGGTCGGGGATGTCGAGCCCGTGCGGCGCGCGGCCGCTTCGGCCGAACCCGGGCAGGTCGGGAACGAGCGTGTGGAAGTCGTCCGCCAGCCGCTCAGCCGTCGGGAGGAGGTACCGCCCCGACAGGCCGAAACCGTGCACGTGCATCATCGCCGGGGCGTCGGGCGGGCTCACCGACTCCCGGTAGAAGACGTCGACGCCGTCGACCGTCGTCCAGCGCTCCGCGAGGCCGGACGCGGGACGTCGCGGCAGCCTGCGGGGAGCGCTCCTGGTGCTCATACAGCGATCATGCGCGCCAGGATGGGCCGGCACAATGCTCCGATCAGGAGGCGACGACCGCCTTCAGACCGGCGTAGTCGCGAAGCCGGGGTAGCCCGGCGGTGAGGGCGGACTCGTGGCCGCCCACGACGACCACGCGGGCACCGGACGCGACGGCCGCGGTCAGCCCGGCCTCCGCATCCTCGAACACGACGCACTCCCCGATCGGCACGCCGAGCCGTGCGGCGGCGAGCAGATACCCCTGCGGGTCGGGTTTGCCGCGCTCGACGTCCTCGGCGGCCACGAGCAGGGCCGGGACGAGGATGCCCGCAGCGCGCATCCGGGTCACCGCGAGGTCGTGCGGGGCGCTGGTGACCACCGCGATCCGTGCGCCGTCGTCCGCAAGCGCCGTCAGGAAGGCCCCCGCGCCGGGGATCTCGACGATCCCGTCCGTGCGCGTCAGCTCCTCGGCGACGAGTCCGGCCGCGAGCTGCGCGCGCTCGGCCTCGGACAGCTGCGGGAGGAAGTGCGCGATGGTGTCGCCGGCCTGGCGCCCGTGTGCGAACGCGAGCAATTCGACCGGGTCGAGTCCGTGACGGCGGCAGAACTCGGTCCACACGTGCTCGACGACGGCGGTGGAGTCGACCAGCGTGCCGTCCATGTCGAACAGGAAGCCGGCGGCGGCGATCTCGTGCACGAGTTCGAGTGTACGAGACGGTGCGTCGCCGCGATCACCATTATTGACATACAAATACGTACATCAGTAACCTCGACTTATGCGAGTCCGCTCATCGCTGGTCCGGCTGGTCGCCGTGGTTTACGTCGCCCTCGTCGTGACCACCGGCACGAGCGCGTGTTCGATCTTGGGAGTACCGATGAATCAGCAGCTTTCGACGGAAGGCAATCTGGCGAACCAGAAGAAGGTCGCTGCGGAGTTCATCAAGGACTACCCGCACCCCGAACTCGAGTCCATCAGATTCATGGCAGAAGGAAGCGTCAAGGGCAGTGGGAACTGGTCCGCGTACGCCGTCGTCACTATCGCCGGAAAGAACTACGACGAGGTTCTGGGCACATCGCTCTCCTTAGGCGAAGGTCTACCCACCGTTCCGCCGGGCCCCGGCCCCGGACCTGTAACCGTCATCTACAGCGACGATTCGAAGGGGTTGATCGAGTGACGACAGACAAGGATCGCGGCGACATCGCTCAAGCGGTGTACGAACTCGACCCCGCGTGGGGAAACGATCCACCGTCAGGGGCGGGCAGCAAAATACCCCCGGAGAACCCGAAGTACGTCTTCCTCGGCGATCCGCGCCCCATCACCGACCCTGTCTCCGGCTTCCAAGCCGCGGCGATCGCACCCATTCTGCCGAATAAGCAGCCGGACCTCTCCCACGTCTTCGTCGCGTTCGCCGGCACCAACCCCAGCCACCGCGCAGACATCAACACCGATCTCCAGCTGGTCGTCGGCGGGCAGACGGCCGCCGCCCAGGCCGAGCAGGCGAAGGCCTACGCCGAGAAGGTTCGCGCAAAGTATCCGGAGGCGGACCTATCGCTCGTCGGGCACTCCCTGGGCGGATTTCTCGCGTTGTACGCCGGCGGAGAACTGCACCTGCCCGCCACGTCGTTCAATGGCCCGGACCCCTGGGACATGCTCTCCCCAGAGGCGCAAGCGTGGATCACGCAGATGATCGCCGAAGGGAAGAAGCCTCTCGTGAACTACGTCAACGAGTGGGACGCCGTCGGGAACTCGTACGGCAATGGCACCGGCGCGGCCTGTTATGTGCGTGACGCGCCCGGCCGAGGCGCTTTCGAGTATCACAACGTCTCGAGCGGCTTCCACTTCAACCCGGACGGCTCCATCTCCGGCTCCGGAGCGAAAGGGCGGAGCACCCTCGAGATCACGCGGAACCTCCTGGACTCCGTTCCGACGCTGTACCGGGAGCCGATGGCGGTGATGCTGGCCGGCACCCTGGGCGTCCTGCAGATGCCCGGAGTCGGCCGCTCCGTTGCCCAGGCGGTCTCGGCGACGTTGGTCGCCATGGACACCCTGGTCGCGTCCTCCTTGGCCGCCCGCATTGCGGGCGCGTCCGACCTGCTCAGCGGCCTGAAGGACATCAACACGAGCCTCATCCCCGAGCTGCGGGAGGGTCTCGAGGATGCTCAACGCACCGTCTCCGGCATCCCGTTCATCACTGCTAGGGACATCGAAGAGTGCGTGATCGTGCAGCGCCTGCGCGTTGAGGACAACGTGGACGAGGATGCGGTCGCGGCCGTGAACCGGCGCATCGACAGCCATCAACGGGCCGTGCAGAAGTTGACCACTGGGATCGTCCACGCAGCCGACAACGCGGTCCGACAGGACGCCCAGTGGGCGTCGACCTTCATCGGCCACTAGGGAACTGGATCACGTGAGCTACACCTCCTATCGAGCACACCAGGTGCCCGGCAACCTCGCCGATGCCATCGCAGGCATCGAGAAGGGCCTGGAGAGTACGGCGGAGGCAGCGAGGGCGGCGATCGACGCGCTCCTCCACAACGCCGCCGTCGGGTTGCTGCACTCAGCCCTGCCGCCGATGGTGCATGGTCGCAACGCGCTCGTCCGGTCGGGTGCCTGGATGCGGGCCGAAGCCCTCACTGCGGAGCTCGGGCTCAGCTTGACGGGCGCACGGGTCGGCAAGGCTGTGCTGTCCGGCGCTGTCGCCGAAGCAATCGACAAAGGTCTCGACATGATCACGAAGGACCTCGATTACACCCCGGGAGTGAACAGCATCACATGACCGAGTACCGATCGCTTCGCGAGCTCGAAGACGCCCAGGACCAGGAGTCAGCAGACGCTCGACACCGGATGGAGCTCGCCGAGGAGTGCGTGGCCCACTACCGCTCGCAGATGACGCGGCTGCAAGAGGATTTCGCTCGGCTCGCATCCTCGCAGGAGTCGCGGATGCGCCCGGGTTCCGGGCCGAGCTTCAGGCGGTCGCCGACCGAGTCGATGAGAACGTCTGGGAAGCGGGGCGAGTCATCGCCCGCTTCGAGGAGGAAGACGACGACATGCGGTTCCAGCACGAACGCGAGCGCGACCGCTTCCTTGAACAGCGACACGAATAGGAACAGGAAACGCGGAGGGGGCCATCCCACCTGCCCCCTCCGCACCCTTCACACCAGCGCGGCAGAGAACCGCGCGGGACGGAACGTCTCGAGCAGCGGCGACTTCTCACCGGTCACGATCTCGCGCGCCAGCAGCTCCCCGGCGATCAAGCCGAGCGTCGCGCCGCTGTGCGTGAAGGCCACGAAGTAGCCGTCGATCTGCTCGAGCTCGCCGAGCACCGGCTCGCCGTCGCCCGGGATGGGTTTCCCGCCGATGCCGAAGCCGTCCAGCTCGAGGGTCGGGTTGCCGGCGAGGACGCGGGACGCCTCCACCAGCAGCCGGTCCACGATGCCGTCGGGGACGGTGATGGAGCCGTCGTCGCCCACGATCAGGGATTCCTCCGACCACGCCGAGTCGAGTGCCAGCGCGCCGGAGGGCGTCGGGCGCACGGCGACGTCCGGGGTGTTCAGCACGGCGGTGAGCTGCGTCTCGACCGGCTTGGTCCAGACGAGGAGCGCTGCCGGGCTGCCGTCCTCGATCGCGACGCCGTGCTCGGCGACCTGGGCCGGGACGCCCGGGCCGGTGGCGAGCAGAACGGCGTCGGCGTCGAAGCGGCGGCCGTCGGCGGCGACGGCGCCGACCGCGCGGCCGTCCTCGACCACGACCTCGACGTGGCCGGCGCCCGTGATCAATGAGCCGCCGCGCGCGGTGAACTCCGCGGCGAGGTGCTGGATGAGCGACGGGAGGTCGACCCATCCCTCGCCCGGGTTGAAGATCGCGCCCTCGGATGCGATCGCGGCGGGGTCGACACCGGGCGTCACCGAGGCGACCTCGTCGGCGGTGACCCACTGGGCGTCGTATCCGATGCTGCGCTCGTGCTCGATGATCGGGCGGAAGCTCTCGCCCTCCGGCGCCCAGGTCAGGCCGCCGTCGAAGCGGAGGAACGCCGAAACGTCCTCGCGGGCCGCAAGGGTGCGGTAGCGGTCGATGCCGAGCTGGCGCAGCGCGTGGTACTCCGGCGAGCGCAGGCCTGCGGTGTTCAGCCAGGAGAGGGAGCGGCCGCTCGCGCCGCTGGCCAGCTCGCCTTCGGTGAGCAGGGTCACCTCGGCGCCCTGGCGGACCAGCTGGGTGGCGGTCGAGACGCCGAGCACGCCGCCGCCGATGACGACGACGCGGGAACGGATGGATGTGGCGGTCATGGTGCTCACTTTCGGTTCTGCGAGTGGATGGTGTCGATCAGGTCGAGGACCGCGAGGCTGTCCAGCGGGTCGACCGGAAGGGGTGCGCCGTCGCGGAGGGCGGCGGCGAGCTGCCGGTAGAAGTCGGCGTAGTCGCCGGGGGTGAGCGGCACCTCGTCGGGGTGCGCGTCGGTGCCGAGGCGGGCGGGAGAGTCCGCGCGGCCGAGGCGGGGGTCGCCGGGGCGCATCCCGCCGGCGAGCTGCGGCTCCTGCGGGTCGAGCCCCCAGGAGACGAAGCCGGAGCGCGAGCCGAGCGCGCGGAACCGCGGGCCGGCGATCGGGGCGACGGCGCTCATCCAGAGGTGGCTGGTCGTGCCCGACCCGTGCTCCAGGACGACGAACACGTCGTCGTCGGCGGCGCCGCCGCGGCGGTTGCGGACCTCCGCGTGGGCGACCTCGGCCGGGCCGAACAGCAGCAGGGCCTGGTCGATCAGGTGCGCGCCGAGGTCGAAGAGGATGCCGCCTCCCTCGTCCGGGCCGGTGGTGGACTTCCAGGATTCGTCGGCCGACGGCTTCCACCACTCGAACCGCGACTCGAACCGCCGGACGTCGCCGAGCGTGCCCTCGCCGACGAGACGGCGGAGGGTGAGGAAGTCGCCGTCCCAGCGACGGTTCTGGAAGACCGTGAACGGCACGCCGGCGGCCGCGGCCCGCTCGACCAGCGCCCGGCCGGACGCGGCGTCCGGCGCGAACGGCTTGTCCACCAGGGTCGCGACCCCCGCGCCGACCGCGGCTGTCGCGTGGGCGACATGCAGCGGCGTGGGCGAGGCCACGACGACCAGGTCGAGCCCGGGATGTGCGAGCAGCGCGTCCACATCCGGCACCGCGACGGCGGTCGGATGGTCGGCCGCCAACCGGTCGTCCTGCGACGTCACCACCGTGGCCAGCTCGAACGCGGGGTCGGCCGCGAGGAACGGCGCGTGGAACACCCGCCCCGCGACGCCGTACCCGATCAGGCCGACGCGGAGCGGCGCGGCGCTCACAGCACCTCCGACAGGAAGCGCTGCAGGCGCGGGCTCTGCGGGCGGTCGAACAGGTCCTCCGGGCGGCCGGCCTCGACCACCTTCCCCTCGTCCATGAAGACGACCTGGTCTGCCACCTTGCGGGCGAAGTTCATCTCGTGGGTGACCACGACCATCGTCATGCCCCGGCGGCCCAGGTCGGCCATGAGATTGAGGACGCCCTTGACGAGCTCGGGGTCGAGCGCGCTCGTGACCTCGTCGAACAGCATGACCTCCGGCTCCATGGCGAGGGCCCGGGCGATCGCGACACGCTGCTGCTGGCCGCCGGAGAGGTCGCGCGGCCGGTGGTCCATCCGCTCGCCGAGGCCGACCTCGGTCAGGCGCTCCTCGGCGATCCGCCGCGCCTCCGCCTTCGGCATCCGCTTCACGCTGCGCAGCGCCAGCATCACGTTCTCGAGAGCGGTGTGGTCGGGGAACAGGTTGAAGTGCTGGAAGACCAGCCCGATCCGGCGGCGGAGCGCATCCGGCTTCGTGCCCAGGATGCTCTCGCCGGCGAGGCGGACATCGCCGCTCTTCGGCTCGTGCAGCCGGTTGATGCCGCGCAGCATCGTCGACTTGCCCGACCCCGAGGGCCCGATGATGCAGGTCGTGGTGCCGGCCGGGACCGAGATCGACACGCCGCGGAGCACGTCGATATCGCCGTAGGCCATGGTCAGATCGACCAGCTCGAGCGAGGAGCTCGTGAACTCCGGGACCGTCTGGGCGGGCAGGGGCGAGGTGTACGTCATGTGTTGCTCCCGAGGGTGATCGGCGCGGGCGGCTGGACCTCGTCCAGCTCGTCCAGTCCGCTCTTCGGCGGCGCCGGCTTGCGGCGACCGGTGCGGAACCGGTTGTCGAAGTAGTTGACGAGGTGGGTGAGCGGCACGGTGATGACCAGATAGAACAGTCCGGCGAGCACCAAGGGCGACAGGTTGCCGGTGAGCACCGCCGCATCCTGGCCCACCCGGAACAGCTCGCGTTCGCCGACCAGCAGGCCGAGGAAGTACACGAGGCTCGAGTCCTTCACGATGGCGATGAACTGGTTCACCAGCGCGGGAAGCACGCGGCGGACACCTTGCGGCACCACGACAAGCGCCATCGCCTTGGCGTAGCTGAGGCCGAGCGCGCGGCACGCCTCAAGCTGGCCCTGGTCGACGCTCTGGATGCCGGCCCGGAAGATCTCGCCGATGTACGCGGCCGCGATGAGCGACAGCGCCAGGATGCCGAGCGGGTACGGCGACGGTCCGAAGATCGACTGCGAGAACCGTGCGAAGCCCTGGCCGATGAGCAGGATGGTGAGGATCGCCGGCAGGCCGCGGAAGATGTCCGTGTAGACGCGGGCGGGGATGCGCAGCCAGCGGGAGGTGGAGATCCCCATGACGGCGACCACCATGCCGAGCACGACGCCGATGACGGTCGCCGCGATCGAGATGATCAGCGTGTTGACGAGTCCGACGCCCAGCAGCTGTGGGAAGACCTGCAGCATCGACGGGATGTCGAAGAAGGTGTGCGTGATGGTGGTGAGCCAGTCCATGGGGATCTCCTGGAGGTTCGACTACTTCGACGGGGTCGGCGTCGAGGTCTGCTCCGCCTTCGGCAGGTACTGCTCGGGCATCGGCGAGCCCGGGAACCACTTCTGGTAGAGCTTCTTCCAGGTGCCGTCCTCCATCGCCTCGTGGAGCGCCTTGTTCAGGGCGTTCTTGAGGGCGGGGTTGCCCTTGGCGATGGCGAAGCCGGCGGGGGCGTCGAACGAGGGGATGTCGTCCGCGTCCTTCAGGGCCGGGTACTGCGCGATGTAGCTCTTGGCGGCCTCGTAGTCGAGGAAGTGCGCGTCCACCGAGCCGCTGTTGAGCGCCGAGACGGCCGCGTTGTTGTCCGGGAAGCGGACCAGGCTCGCCTTCGGGAAGTTCTTGACCGCGTACGCCTCCTGCAGGGTGCCCTGCACGACGCCGAGGCGCTTGCCCGCCAGGTCGTCCTTGGAGTCGATGCCGCTCGTCTTCGTGGTGAGGACGGTCAGGTAACCGGCGAGGTAGCCGTCGGAGAAGTCGACCGTCTTCTTGCGCTCGTCGGTGATGCCGATGGCGGCGACGCCGACGTCGAACTGGTGGTTCGCGACGGCGGCGAGGAGGCCGGAGAAGTCCTGGCCGGTGAAGACGGGCTTGCCGATGTCGGCGCGCTTCGCCACGTCGGTGAAGAGCTCGACGTCGAAGCCGGTGAAGTTCCCGCTCGCGTCGGTGAACGTGTACGGCTTGGAGTCGCCGAGGCTGGCGACGCGGACGGTGCCCGGCTCGATGAGGTGGTACGGGTTGTCCTTGGTGGAGGCGCCGGAGGCGCCGCCCGCGCTGCAGCCGGCGAGGACCAGGGCGGCGGAGGCCGCGGCTGCGAGCAGCGCTGCCGGCCGGAGGAGGGTGCGTCGTTTCACTGCGGGGTCCAATCGTTTGGGGGCGGGGACTGCGAGGAAGGGGACGTGCGATCCTCGTCGATCTCCTGGTTGCTGAGACCGGTCTCTGGCGATTACGCTGAGACCGGTCTCAGTTGGTTTTCTGGGACGCTACAACACGTTTCCCGGGTTCGTCAACACCGGGATCGCGACCAGGAAGGGTCAGCGAATGTCCCCACGCCCCGCGTCCCGCCGCGCCGTCACGGTGGCCGACATCGCCCGCGCGGCGAAGGTCTCCAAGGCGACGGCCGCCCGCGCGCTCGGCGACTACGGGCAGGTGAGCGACGCCGTCCGGTCGCGCGTGCTGACAGCTGCCGAAGAGCTCAACTACCGCCCGAACGCGCTGGCCCGCTCGATGAACACCGGCCGCTCGAACACGATCGGCGTGGTCGTCGGCGACATCGAGAACCCGTTCTTCGCCCACGCCATGCGCGGCATCTCCGACGTCGCCAGCAAGGCCGGGTACGACGTCATCCTCACCAACTCGGATGAGGACGTGGACGCCGAGGAAGCGGCGGTGGACCTGCTCCTCGACAAGCAGGTGGACGCGCTGATCGTGGCGCCGGCATCCTCGGCCCGCGTGGCCCACCTGGCGAACGCCGGGGCCGCCGGCCGCCCGCTCGTGCTGCTCGACCGGCGCGACCAGGACGGACGCTACGACTCCGTCACCGTCGACAACCGAACAGCGGCGGCGCGGGCCACGGCGGAACTGCTCGCAGAGGGTCACCGCCGCATCGCGTTCCTCTCGACCCACGACCACCCGGCCGGGGTCTACGTGCCCGGAGAGACCATCACGATGTCGAGCGTCGCGGACCGCGTCGCCGGTGTCATGGAGGCGCTGACCGACGCGGGCATCCCCGCGCCGGAGCGCAACATCCGGCTCGACGCCCGCCGCCGCGGAGTGGATGCGGTGGCGCGGGAACTGCTCACCGGCCCCGACCCGGCGACCGCCGTGATCGCGTCGGACAGCCTCATCGCGATGACGGTGTTCCAGACCATCCGCACCCTCGGGCTCCGCATCCCGGACGACGTGTCGCTCATCGCGTTCGACAACCCGGAGTGGACCGGCATCACCACACCTCCGCTCACCGTGGTCGAACAGCCCATCTACGAGCTGGGCGCGGCCGCCGCGCGCCTCGCGCTGCAGCGCATCAGCGGCGAGCGGGTCGATGACGCGGCCGTCGTCTTCGACGCGGGCCTCGTGCGCCGCGCGTCCGTCGCGCCCCCGCCGGTCCCCGCGCGCCTCCCCGCCCCCTGACGCGCCGCGGATTCGTGCCGAATGTGCGTTGTGGCTCCCTCATAACGACCATTCGTGCCGAATCGGCCGCGGCGGAGGCGTCAGCGGCCGGTCTCGCGGGCGGCCTGCGCGGCGCGCAGATCGCTGAGCGCGCGGTCGGTCTCGCGGGTGACCGATCCGCCGCGGGCGAGGATCGCCGCCGGCAGCCACTCGCTGAGGCGGAAGCGCCGCCGCTCGACCGGCTCCCCTCCGTCGAGTCGTGCCGGGCGTGCCACCCAGCTGTGGTCGATTCCCTGTGTCCATGTCGTGTTCGCCATGTCCTCTACGTTACGAACGTAAATATCCGGTCACGAGATGGCTTCAGGTCTATCTTCGTAAAGATCCGGCCAGTACACTGACGGCATGATCCGATCCGTAGCGGTCCCCCTCATCGACGACTTCGCCATGTTCGAGTTCGGTGTCGTCTGCGAGGTCTTCGGCCTCGATCGCAGCTACGCCGGGCTGGAGCCGTTCGACTTCCGCGTCTGCGCGATCGACCCCGCCAAGCCGATCGTCAACCCGACCGGCGTCACGCTGACCGCGCCCTACGGGCTCGAGGCGATGGAGGACGCCGACCTCATCGCCGTTCCCGCCGCCACCGTCCGCGACGAGTACCCGCCGGAGTTCCTGGATGCGCTCCGCCGCGCCTACGACCGCGGCGCCATCCTGCTCAGCGTCTGCTCCGGCGCCTTCGCCCTCGGCGCCGCCGGCCTGCTCGACGGTCACGACGTCACCACGCACTGGCGCTACGCAGAGGCACTGCAGCGCCGCTTCCCCGCGGCCCGCGTGGATCCGGACGTCCTCTTCGTCGACGACGGCCGCATCATCACGAGCGCGGGCACCTCCGCCGGGATCGACGCCAGCCTGCACCTGGTCCGCCGCGAGCTCGGCAGCGCGGTCGCCAACACGATCGCGCGCAACATGGTCGTCCCGCCGCAGCGCGACGGCGGCCAGCGGCAGTACATCGACAAGCCGGTCAGCGACTGCGAGGACGACACGTTCAGCGAACTGCTCGACGACCTCACCGACCGCCTCGACGAGACGCACACCGTCGGCAGCCTCGCCGAGCGGGTCCACATGTCGACCCGCAGCTTCTCCCGGCGGTTCGTCGCCGAGACCGGGGTCCCGCCCATGCAGTGGCTCACGACCCAGCGCATCCTTCACGCCCGGCTGCTGCTCGAGACCACCGACCTCCCGATCGACGAGGTGGCCCGCCGGTGCGGCTTCGGCAGCGCGACCCTGCTCCGGCACCACTTCGACGCGGAGGTCGGGGTGCCCCCGACCCGCTACCGCGCAGCCTTCGCGCGGGCCTGACGCCGCGGCACCAGATCGTCGCCGCGGTAGTGCCGCAGCAGCCGCCAGTTGCGCACCGCCAGATCGGCGCAGAGGGCGACGGTCACGAGCCCGCACATCACGACTCCCCAGGCGCGCGGATTCTCCCCCTGCGTCGGGATGGCGACCGCCAGAGCGACGGTCGCGATCAGGGCGAGTGCCGCCAGCACGCCGCCCGCGCCGGCGAGCCGCCGGGCCCGAGCGCGCTCCGATCGGTCTCCCATGCAGCGGAAACTACTCCGCGGACGCGGTGTACGAAAGATGAATGTGCGCTGAACCGGAGATGACGCGATCGGCGCGGGGAGACGACGACGTCCCCGCACGATCGAACCGTGCGGGGACGTCGAGGTGATGGGTCAGTTCTTGAAGGCGTCCTTGACCTTCTCACCGGCCTGCTTCAGGTCGGCCTTGGCCTGGTCGCCCTTGCCTTCGGCTTCGAGGCGCTCGTCGCCGGTCGCCTTGCCGGTGGCCTCCTTGGCGCTGCCGCCCAGCTTCTCGCCGGCGTTCTCGATCTTGTCGTCGAGTCCCATGACGTCCCCTTTCGTGGTCCGATTCGCCACAGACGTTCCCACCGTCACGGAATCGGGTCTACCCCCGCTCAGCGACGTCCCACCGGGTACTCAGGCAGGCGCATCCCGCCGGTCCAGCGCATCGATCGCCGCCGACATGCGGCCGAGGAAGCCCGTCACGACCTCCGCCTCCCGCGCGTCGAGCTCGGTCGCGGCCGCCAGCATCCGGCGGTGCATGGCATCCAGGGTGTGCCTGACCTCGTCGTCCGCACCGGGGGTCGCCACGATCACGAGCGAGCGACGGTCGCGGGGATGCGGCTGCCGGCTCACCCAGCCCGCGATCGTGAGACGGTCGAGCATCGCCGTGACCGAGGACGACTTCAGCTTCAGCAGAGCGCCCAGCTCGGCGGGGGTGGCCGGATCGCCCTCATTCTGGCGCTTCAGCAGGAACCGCAGCGCGCGGAGGTCGTTCTCCCCCATCCGCATCGACTCGCGGGTACGGCGGCGCATCGCCTGCTCGGCCGCGCGGTATTCGCGCAGTGCGTTCAGGACCTCCACGGTGTGGGAGTCGGCACGGTCGTACCAGTAGCCCCCGGTGTGCTGATCGTCGATGGGGCGATTTTACGCGGTGCCGCCGACACGCGGACGCCCGAGGTTCGGACCGCGCGTCTCACGGCCCGCGTCGATCCCGTCGACGGCGTCGCGCATCCGGCGGAGGAAGCCGACGACGGTGCGCGCATCCTCCGGGGTCAGCGAGGCGGCGACCGTTACGAGCTCATCGCGCATGTCGCCGAGGATGGCGCGCTGCAACTCGTCCTGCGGAACCACCGGCACGACGATCAGGGCGCGGCGATCGAACGGGCTGGCCTCGCGCCGGATGTGGCCGGCCCGCTCGAGGCGGTCGAGCAGCGCGGTGACGGACGAGCTCTGGATCCCCAGGTACTCGGCGAGCTCCTTGGGCCCGACTGAACGACCCTCCTCGCCCGCCCGCAACAGGTAGCGCATCGCGGACACGTCGTTCTCGCTCATCCGCAGCACGCCCTCCGAGCGGCGGCGCATGGCGGATTCGGCGGCACCGTAGGCGCGCATGGCCTCCAGCACCGCGAGGCCGCGCGAGCGATCCTCCGGCTCGTCCTGGTACCAGTAGTGGCGCGCCGATTCCTGCGTATCGGACGTCATGGCTTAACGATAGGGCACCGAGTAAAGAGGCTGTCTAGCTTCTGGCCGCGCTCAGGACCGGCTCGGGCATGACGAGCAGCCCGTTCGGCCGGTGGGTCCCGTCCATGAGCGCATCCAGCCACTCCCGGTTGAGCGGAGCGATGTTCGACTCGTCGTAGCGGAACCGGATCGGAAGGCCGTTGTCGACCCAGATCGCCTCACGCCCGCCGTCGCCGTCGGGGATCCAGCTGAGCGTGAAGGACTCGCGCCGGCGGAGTTTCGTGGTGATCACGACCTGCAGGTGCGACAGCAGCCGGTCGCCGAAGAGGTAGTCCGTCCCGCCGTAGTTGAGCACGCCCATCCCGCTGCTTCCCTTCTGGCACGCCCGGTTCTGCGGACGTACATGTAGTTAGTCTAATCATATTGCTTGCTTGTCTAGCAATCTTCCCAGGGAGGGATTTCAAGGCCTGCTCGCGGAGGCCGCGCTCCCGGAGAATGAACGACGTGAGCACCTACCGCCTTCAGATCTCCCCCGACTTCACTCTCCGCGACGCCGCGCAGGTGCTCGACCACATCCAGCGTCTCGGCGCCGACTGGGTCTACCTCTCGCCGCTGCTCGAAGCCGAGCCCGGCTCGATGCACGGCTACGACGTCGTCGACCACAGCCGCGTGGATGCGTCCCGCGGAGGCCCGGAGGCACTGAAGGAGTTCTGCGACGCGGCGCACGCCCGCCGTCTGAAGGTGCTCGTCGACATCGTCCCCAACCATATGGGTGTGGCCACCCCCGCCGTGAACGCGTGGTGGTGGGATCTGCTCACCCACGGCCGGGAGTCCCGGTACGCGCCGTACTTCGACATCGACTGGGAGTTCGGCCACGGCAGGCTCCGGCTGCCGGTCCTCGGCGACGGCCCGGACGACCTGGATGCGCTGCGCGTCGAGGACGGCGAGCTCCGGTACTACGACCACCGGTTCCCGATCGCGCCGGGCACCGGCGACGGCACGCCCCGCGAGGTGCACGACCGTCAGAACTACGAGCTCATGTCGTGGCGGCGGGCGGACGCAGAGATGAACTACCGCCGCTTCTTCGCGGTGACGACACTGGCGGGCCTGCGCGTGGAGGACCAGCAGGTCTTCGACGACACGCACCGTGAGATCGGCCGCTGGCTGCACGAGGGCCTGGTGGACGGCCTCCGCGTCGACCACCCGGACGGCCTGCGCGATCCCGGCCAGTACCTCGAACGCCTCCGCGCCCTGGCGGGCGACGCCCCGATCTGGGTCGAGAAGATCATCGAGGGAGACGAGCAGATGCCGGACTGGCCTGTCCAGGGCACCACCGGGTACGACGCGCTCGGCGTGATCGACCGCGTCTTCGTCGACCCCGCGGGCGAGGGACCGCTGACCGCCGTGGCCGGCGAGCTGGACGAGCGCGAGGAGAACCAGGACTGGACCGAGCTGGTCCACGGCCGCAAGCGGGCCGTCGCCGACAGCATCCTGCGCTCCGAGGTGCTGCGGGTCGTGCGCGAGCTGGGCGAGGGCACCGACGAGGAGACCGCGGACGCCGTCGCCGAGCTGGCCGCCTGGTTCCCGGTGTACCGCAGCTACCTGCCGTTCGGCGCCGAGTACCTGGAGGAGGCGCGCCTCGCCGCCGCCGAGTCCCGGCCCGACCTCGCACCCGTCATCGCCCGCATCGCCGACCGCCTCGGCGAGCGGTTCGAGCAGACCACCGGCGCGATCATGGCGAAGGGCGTCGAGGACAACGCCTTCTACCGCTTCACCCGCCTGACGTCGCTGACCGAGGTCGGCGGCGACCCGTCCGAGTTCGCTCTGTCGCCGGAGGAGTTCCACCGCCGGCAGGAGGACCGGCAGCGCCGGCTCCCGGATTCCATGACGGTCCTCTCGACGCACGACACGAAGCGCGGCGAGGACACGCGCGCCCGGATCGCCGTGCTCGCGGAGCTGCCCGGGCGGTTCGAGCGCTTCCTGCGCACGGTGCGCGAGCGGGTCGGCTTCGGCGACGGCTCGCTGGAGAGCCTGCTCTGGCAGGCGGTGGTCGGCGCGTGGCCGGCCTCGCGGGAGCGGCTGCAGGATTACGCGATCAAGGCGGCGCGGGAAGCGGGCGCGTCCACCTCGTGGACCGACCCCGACGAGGAGTTCGAGTCCCGCATGCGGGCGGCGATCGACGCCGCCTTCGACGACGAGCGCGTCCACGCCGAGGTGGAGGCGCTGGCCGCGGTGCTCGACGCGCCGGGCGCGAGCAACGGTCTCGGCGCCAAGCTGCTGCAGCTCCTGAGCCCCGGACGCCCGGACGTCTACCAGGGCTCCGAGCGCTGGGAGCGATCGCTGGTCGACCCCGACAACCGCCGCCCGGTGGAGTTCGACGTCTCGGCCGGCTTGCTCGCGCACATCGACGAGGGATGGCTGCCCGAGATCGACTCGTCCGGCGCGGCCAAGGTGCTGGTCACCTCCCGGGCGCTCCGCCTGCTGCGCGACCGGCCCGAGCTGTTCACCGGGTACCGACCCGTCTATGCCGAGGGCTCCCGGGCAGGGCACCTCGTCGGCTTCGACCGCGGTGGCGCGATCGCCCTGGCGACGCGCCTGCCTGTCGGCCTCTCCGCCACCGGCGGCTGGGCCGACACCACGGTCGACCTCGGCGACGCGGCCACGCGCGATGAGCTCACCGGCCGCGAGTTCCGCGGGCGCGTGCCGCTCGCCACCGTCTTCGAGCGCTACCCCGTCGCCCTTCTGGCGGTGACCCGGTGAGCGCGTGGGGTGAGCGCCGCTTCCCGGTCTGGGCGCCAGCCGCTCGCGCCGTGGATGTGGTGATCGACGGTCTCGGAACGTTCCCGCTGACCGCGCTGCCAGCGACAGCCGACGCCCCGACCGGCGGCTGGTGGGAGCTGGCGGAGTCCCTCGGCCTCCCCGATGCGCCCGTCGACTACGGGTTCGTCGTCGACGGCGAGGGACCGTTCCCCGACCCGCGCTCGCTCCGGCAACCGCGCGGCGTCCACGAGCTGAGCCGCGAGTTCGACCCGCGCGAGCACGCCTGGGAGGACGGCGCCTGGGAGGGACGCGACCTCACCGACGCGGTCATCTACGAGCTCCACGTCGGCACCTTCACACCCGAGGGGACGCTCCACGCCGCCCTCGACCGACTCGACCACCTGATCGATCTCGGCGTCGACGCCATCGAGCTACTGCCCGTGAACGCCTTCAACGGCACCCACAACTGGGGCTACGACGGCGTGCTCTGGTACGCCGTGCACGAGCAGTACGGCGGCCCCGAGGCGTACCAGCGCTTCGTCGAGGCCTGCCATCGGCGCGGCCTCGCCGTGATCCAGGACGTCGTCTACAACCACCTCGGACCGAGCGGCAACTACCTCCCGAAGTTCGGCCCCTACCTCGGGCAGGGCGCCAGCACGTGGGGAGTCAACGTCAATCTCGACGGGCCGCAGTCGGACGAGGTGCGCCGCTACATCCTCGACAACGCCGAGTACTGGCTGCGCGAGCTGCACGTCGACGGCCTGCGACTGGATGCGGTGCACGCGCTCCAGGACCACACCGCGACGCACCTCCTCGAGGAGCTTGCGGTCCTGGCCGACGAGCTCGCCGGCGAGACCGGCCGTCCGCGCACCCTCATCGCGGAGAGCGACCTCAACGACCCGAAGCTGATCCGCCGTCGCTCCCACCACGGCTACGGCCTGCACGCGCAGTGGGACGACGACGTGCACCACAGCATCCACGCCAACCTGACCGGCGAGGCCACCGGCTACTACGCCGACTTCGCCGAACCGGGCGCGCTGGTGAAGGTGTTCGAGCGCGGCTTCTTCCACGACGGCACCTGGTCCAGCTTCCGCGAACGCCACCACGGCCGGCCGCTGGACCAGGACATCCCGTTCACGCGCCTCGTCGTCTTCAGCCAGGACCACGACCAGATCGGCAACCGCGCCGCCGGCGACCGCCTCACAGCGACCCTCGACTCGGGCCGCCTCGCCGTCGCCGCCGCATTGACCCTCCTGGGCCCGTTCACCCCGATGCTGTTCATGGGCGAGGAGTGGGCGGCGACCACGCCGTGGCAGTTCTTCACCTCGCATCCCGAACCGGAGCTCGGGAAGGCCACGGCCGACGGACGCTTCGCGGAGTTCGCGAAGATGGGCTGGGATCGGGACGTCGTGCCCGACCCCCAGGACCCGCAGACCTTCCAGCGCTCCAAGCTCGACTGGTCCGAGGTCTCCCGGCCCGGCAACGCGCGGATGCTGGAGTGGTACCGGACGCTCACGGCCCTGCGCCGCGACATCCCGGCCGTCACCCCCGCGACCGACGTGGCCTACGACGAGGGCGTCTTCCGCTTCCGCCGCGGCGAACTGCTGGTCGAAGCGAGCCTGTCGGGCACCGGGCTCGGCGAGGCGCCCGCGGGCGCGGTGGCTGCGTTCGGGGAGGCGGTGCGGGTCACCAGAGTGTGAGCCTGACGGCGCGTATGGCGATTGCGTCAGTACAGGAGGTTCCCGAGCAACGTGAACGTGCTGTCATCCCAATCGCTGAACTTGAACGTGAACGTGCCGACGATCACGAGCGCGCCCACGACGATCGACGCGATGGCCAACCCTCCGCCGCGCTCTCCGGTCTTGCTGATGCGCCCGAGCGCGATGATCCCCAGCACGACGCCGGCGATCCCGATCCCGAACGAGAGAACGAAACCGACGATGGCCAACACATTCCACCGCGGCTCGTCGATCCTCGGTACTGCGTCGGTCGGTGGAATCGAACGGCTGACATCGGACATGATCTCTCCTTCTCGTAACGGGCGTCTCTCACTGACAGACGACGAGCTCGCCGTTCTATGACGCGCTCCGAACCAACTCATCGGCGATCACCGCACCCGGCGCGGCCACCGCGTCATAAGACGGGCCCAGACGCGTCTATCTAGGTGTTGACCCACGCGTTCCGCGTGGATTATCCGCTTTCGATCGATGATGGGGGCCGTAGTGGCCGAGATGACAGACGCTCAGACGAGCGCTCGCGAAACGACGACGAATACTGCAGAGGGAGCGAGCACGCGCGCCGAGCGACTCCGGATCCGGCCGCGGGTCTGGATCGGCCTGGCCGCGACGATCGCCTCCGTCGTCATCGTCGCGGGACTCCAGCTGGTTTCCGGGGTGTCCTACGACGGTGCGTATCGCGATGTGAGCGCCGTGCTCCTCGGCACGGGCATCCCGCTCATCGCCACCGCGGTCTTCCTCGCCGTAGTGACGAGCCTTCTCGGCTGGTGGCGGCCGGCAGTCTTCGATCGGCGTCGCGCCGCGAAGTGGCCGCTCTTCGTTCCCGCGTTGATGCTGGTCGGCCTGCTCGTCAATTTCGTGAACACGGACTGGTCGGCGATTCACGCCGGCGTGTACGCCGCATCGCTGTTGGTCGTCCTCGTGGGTTTCACCGAGGAGATCGCGTTCCGCGGCCTGATGATCGTCGGCCTTCGCGGCCGATTCGGCGAGCTGTGGGTGTGGCTGATCAGCACTTCGGTGTTCGCTCTCGTGCACCTGGTCAACGTCGCCTTGGGTCAAGAGGTCGACGTCACCCTCACCCAGGTCCTGTTCGCATTCCTCGCCGGCACCGTCTTCTACATCCTGCGCCGCTCGACGGGTTCACTGATCTGGGCGATGGTCCTGCACGGACTCTGGGACTTCTCGACGGTTGGGCCGGATCTGACGGTCATCGGCCCCTCCCCCATCACGGGCACCCTGATCTGCTACGTCGCCGGGATCATCGGCGTCCTCGTCGTCGGCTTCACCACCCGGCGCGCCGACGAGCGGCTCTGAGATCCGCACACGGCCCCGATCGCGCAGCCGGCTGAGCGCGATGATCGCGGCGTTGATCAGCACGAATCCGGCGGTGATGGCGCAGATATAGGCGGCCACGGACCCGTATCCCGACCGGTGGGGATCCAGGAACGGGTAGGGATACCACCACGGCGCGCTGCCATCAGGATTGGATACCAGTTCTCCTCGGACCATGGTGTAACCCGTCCAGAGAATCGGATAGGCGACCAGAACAGCCAGCGTCGACCAACGCAAGGCACGATATCTGGGAGCGAAGAAGAAATCAGCGATCAGGTAGATCGGCAGCGCCACGTGAAGGATCTCGACCTCGAAGCTGCGCCACAGCAGAACGTGGGCTGCGTCGACCGTCCCATCGACGCCTCGGAGGAGGAGGTTGTACACGATTCCCAACAGGACTACGGGACCCAGGACAGCGGCCATGACGATGGTGAGCCAGCCCGGCATCTCGGACGCGCGGGAGTTGCGGAGGCCCCACACCGCGGCGATCACGAGGGCGATCGTGCAGAGAGTCGTCGAGCCGATGGTGAACAGGCTGAAGTAGTTGGCGAGCAGAGCGGGTGCGCTCTGCTCGAAGCGGTCGGCACGATCCAACCGCACGACGAGACCGCCGACGATGCCGAGCGCTGCTGCCCCGGCGGCGTCCCCGCGTCTAACGTCCCCACCTCTCCCTGTCAATGCCTGGAGGGCCGCGCTCCCGCGCAGGTATCGTGGCGGTCTACCGCCGATCGGAGGCACCGTGTCCCTGCCCTGCCCCCTCCCCCGCTCCCTGCGGATCACCCGTCTCGGGTCCGCCGCGTGAGCGGCGACTCCGCGCCCTACCCGCTGGGCATCACCCTGCGCGAGGGCGGCGCCAATGTCGCCGTCTACAGCGAGCACGCCGACAAGGTCATCGTCTCGCTCTTCGATCACCGCGGGCGGGAGAAGCAGACCGTTCTGACCGACCGCACCGGTCATGTCTTCCACGGCTTCGTGCCCGGGCTCGTGCCCGGCACGCGCTACGGCCTCCGCGTCGACGGGCCGTGGGATCCGGCGAACGGTCTCCGCTTCTCGCCCGCCAAGGTGCTGCTCCCGCCCCACGCGCGGGCAGTGACCGGCCACTGGGACAACACTCAGGCCGTCTTCGGCCATCAGCTCGGCCGGCCCAAGCGCCGCAGCGACACCAACGGCGCGCGCCATGTCGCACTGGGGATCGCCGTCGACCGCCAGGAGTTCGACTGGGGCGACCACGAGCGTCCCCGCACACCCCTGAGCGAGACCATCATCTACGAGATGCACGTGAAGGGCTTCACCAAGCTCATGGAGTGGGTGCCCGAGGAGTTCCGCGGCACCTACGCCGGGCTCGCGCATCCCGCCGCCGTCGAGTACCTGAAGAACCTCGGCGTCACCGCGGTCGAGCTGCTGCCCATTCACCAGTTCGTCCAGGACGCGCACCTGCTCGAGAAGGGCCTCCGCAACTACTGGGGTTACAACTCCATCGGGTTCTTCGCCCCGCACAACGAGTACGCCGCGACCGGCGACACCGGGCACCAGGTCGACGAGTTCAAGGGCATGGTGAAGGCGCTCCACGCGGCCGGCATCGAGGTCATCCTGGACGTCGTCTACAACCACACCGCCGAGGGCAACGACCTCGGCCCGACGTACAGCTTCAAGGGCATCGACAACCCGTCCTACTACCGGCTGGTCGAGGGCGACGGCGCGCACTACTTCGACACGACCGGCACGGGCAACAGCTGGAACGTCAGTCACCCGGCCGCCCTGCAGATCATCATGGACTCGCTGCGCTACTGGGTCGAGGACTTCCACATCGACGGCTTCCGTTTCGATCTCGCCACCACCCTGACCCGGCAGGGCGGCGACGCCAGCCTGCACAGCGCGTTCCTCACGCTCATCCAGCAGGACCCGACGCTCGCGCAGGTGAAGATGATCGCCGAGCCGTGGGATGTCGCCGGCTACCAGCTGGGCGGCTTCCCGGCCGACTGGTCGGAGTGGAACGGCAAGTTCCGCGACGACGTCCGCGACTTCTGGCGCGGGGAGCCGGGCGTGCTGTCGACGCTGTCTCAGCGCGTGCTGGGCAGCCCCGACATCTACGAGGACTCGCGACGCGCGCCGCTTTCGAGCGTCAACTTCGTCACCGCCCACGACGGCTTCACCCTGGCCGACCTCACCAGCTACAACGAGAAGCACAACGAGGCCAACGGCGAGGACAACCGCGACGGCGAATCGGACAACCGCTCCAGCAATTACGGCGTCGAGGGACCGACGGACGACCCCGGCATCAACGCCTTCCGCACCCGGCAGCGCAAGAACTTCCTGGCCACCCTGCTGCTCTCGGCGGGCGTGCCGATGATCCTCGGCGGGGACGAGATCGGCCGCACCCAGCAGGGCAACAACAACGCCTACTGCCAGGACAACGAGATCTCGTGGTTCGACTGGGAGCACGCGGACTGGGAGCTTCACGAGTTCACGACGAAGCTCATCCGCCTGCGCCGCTCCGAGCCCGCGCTGCGACCCGAGTGGTACCGGCACGCGCCCGATGTCGGCGGCCCGGATGTGGTGTGCATCCTCCGCGCGGACGGCGAGCCGTTCGCGGACGAGGACTGGGGCGACCCGCTGGCCCGCTCGATCGCCTTCGAACTCCGCCACGAGGGCGCGGACTCGTTCCTGCTCATGCTGAACGGCGCGGGCAACGGGGTGGAATTCGTGCTCTCGGACGCGCCGGGCTCGGCCTGGGAGCTGGAGCTCTCGAGCGACCCCGAACTCGCCTTGGGCGACGGCGCCAGCGTCATCCTGGGCGAGTCGTCCTTCGCACTGCTGAGGTCGCGGAACAGCTGATGCCCGAGTCCACCATCCCGGCACTGCTCGGCCGCTACCGGCCGCAGCACGTCATCGGCCGCGGTGGCGAGGCGAGCATCTTCAAGGCGACCGACGAACTGCTCGGCCGCGAGGTCGCCATCAAGCTCTACCGCTCCGGCGGCGAGGAGGAGATGGCGCAGTACCGCACCGAGCAGGCGGCGCTCGCGCGGCTCAGCCACCACGGCATCGTCTCGCTGATCGACGCCGGCATCGACTACACCGCACCGAAGGACCCGCGGCCGTTCCTCATCATGGAGCTCGTCTCCGGCACCGACCTCGCAGCGACGCTGGCCCAGCGGGAGCTGACCGTCGAGGAGATCGCCGAAGTCGCCTACGACATCTCGGAGGCTCTGGAGTACGTGCACGCGAACGGTGTCGTCCACCGCGACATCAAGCCGTCGAACATCATGCTCGTCTCGTACGGCACGACGACGTTCCGCGCCCGCGCCCGACTCACGGACTTCGGGATCGCGAGCGGCATCCGGAACGCGCCCGCCACCCCGGAGGACGGCAAGACGACCGGGACCGCCGCCTACCTCAGCCCCGAACAGGCGCTCCGGCGCCCTGCGACGCCCGCCAGCGACATCTACTCCCTCGGCCTCGTGCTGCTCGAGTGCTTCACACGGTCGGTCGCGTACCCGGGCGACGCAGTGGAGTCGGCGATGGCCCGGCTGGATCACGAGCCGCCTGTGCCCGGCGACCTGCCCGGCGAGTGGACGCGCATCCTGCACGCCATGACCGCGAGCGATCCGGCCGCGAGGCCCACCGCGAAGCAGCTGACACCCGCCTTCCGCGAAGCCGTCATCGCGGCCGCCGGCCTCCAGCCGAAGGCGTGACGAGGGCGTGACGGAGCCCGAGATGGACGCACCGGCCATCGAGGATCACGCCGCCCTCGGCGACGGCCGCACCGTCGCGCTGGTCGACCGGTCCGGCACCGTCGACTGGCTGCCCATCCCGAGCCTGGACTCCCAGCCCGTATTCGCCTCGCTGCTCGACCCCGGGCGCGGCGGCCGGATGCTGCTGCACCCGGTCGCGGACTTCACGTCCCGCCGCCGCTACCTACCCGGCACGAACGTGCTCGAGACGACCTTCACGACGGATCACGGCTCGGTTCGGGTCACCGACGCGCTGGTCACCGGCGTCGCCGGCCGGTTGCCCTGGCTGGAGTTCGCGCGCCGCATCGAGGGCGTGTCCGGGACGGTCGTCATGGACTGGGCGGTCGAGCCCGGCACGGTGCTGGGGATGTCGAGCCCCTGGGCGGAGCACATCGACGGCAACCGCATCCTGCGCGTCGGGACGGTGAACATCGGCGTCACCGGCCTGGACGACACCGAGGAGGACCCGAGCGCGGCGCGGTTCGGCGGCCGCATCCGGGTGGCCGAGGGTTCCCGCCGGACGCTGACCGTTGTGGCGACGCAGGATGAGCCGCTGCACCTGCCCGTGCCGGGCAACGTCGACCTCGGCATCGACCGCACCGTGTCGAACTGGGAGCTGTGGTCCCGGACGTTCTCGTACGACGGCCCGTGGGCGGACGCGGTGCAGCGGAGCGCCCTCGCGCTGAAGCTGCTGCTCTACGCGCCGACCGGCGCCATCGCGGCCGCTGCCACCACCTCACTCCCGGAGACGCCGCGCGGCGGCAAGAACTGGGATTACCGGTTCGCCTGGGTGCGCGACACCGCCTACGCCCTGCGCGCGCTCGCCCGGTTCGGCCTGCGCGAGGAGACGCACGCGTCGATCTCGTGGCTGCTGCGGGCCGTGAAGGGCGACCATGCCGAGCTGCGCATCCTGTACGGACTCCGCGAGGAGTCCTCGGCCCAACCGCAGGAGCACGACGTGCCGGGTTGGCGCGACATCGGGCCGGTCGTCACCGGCAATCGCGCTGCGACCCAGCTGCAGCTGGGCGTGTACGGCGACCTGCTGAGCGTCGCCCTGGCGTACGCGGCCGAGGGCAACGTGCTCGACGTCCCGACCCGGCGGCTGGTCTCGGATGTCGCGGACCGCGTCTGCGACGTCTGGCGGCAGCCGGATTCCGGGATGTGGGAGCTGACGGAGCTGCGGCACCACACGTCGTCGAAGATGGGCTGCTGGCAGGCGTTGCAGTCGGCGCTGCAGCTGGCCGAGCTCGGACAGGCCCAGGGCAACCCGGCTCGCTGGCGGCGCGAGGCGGACCTCATCCATGCGTGGGTGGACGAGAACTGCTGGTCGGAGCGGTTGGGCGCCTACACGATGGTGGCGGGCGAGGACGAGCTGGATGCGTCCGTGCTGCTGCACGCCCCCAGCGGGTTCGACCGGGGCGAGCGGATGCGGTCGACCATCGCCGCGCTGCGCCGCGAGCTGGGTCGCGGTTCGCTGCTGTACCGGTTCACGGGTGCGGAGGCGGAGGGCGAGCGGCCCTTCGTCGCGTGTTCTTTCTGGCTCGCAGCGGCTCTCGCCTGCGTCGGCGACGTGCGGGAGGCGACCGAGCTGATGGACGACCTGGTGAAGCGTTCGAACGAGGTGGGCTTGTACGCCGAGATGATGGATGAGGACGGCAGCTTCTGGGGCAACTTCCCGCAGGGGCTCTCGCACCTCGGCCTCATCGACGCCGCACTGACGATCGCCGACCTGAGTCGCTGAGTCTTCCTGACCGCGCGGCGACCCGGAAACGCGCCCGAAATACGGCCGCGCTACGGTCTCGGATGTGACCGCTTCCATCGTCGTCAGCCGCGCCGACTTCGCCGATCCCGCCCTCGCAACGTTCCTGCAGGACCACCTGGACGACATGGAGACCACCTCCCCGCCCGAGAGCCGACACGCCCTGGATCTGGCCGGCCTGCAGCAGCCGCACGTCCGCCTGTGGACCGCGAAGGACGCCGGCGTGATCGTCGGAACGGTCGCCCTCGCCACCCTGGAACCCAGCCACGACGAGCTGAAGAGCATGCGCACGGACCCTCTCCGCCGTGGCCAGGGCATCGGGGCGCTGCTTCTCGAGGCCGCCCTCGCCGACGCCCGCTCCCGTGGCGTGCAGCGGGTCTCGCTCGAGACGGGCTCCATGAACTTCTTCGCTCCGGCCCGCCGGCTCTACGAGCGCGCCGGCTTCCGCCCGTGCCCGCCGTTCGGCCACTACACCGACGACCCCAACAGCGCCTACTTCACGCTCGACCTCTCGTAGCGCTGCTCACGCGCCCACGTACCGCGCCAGATGCTCCCCCGTGAGCGTCGATCTCTGCGCCACCAATTCCGACGGCGTCCCCTCGAACACGATCCGCCCACCGTCGTGCCCCGCTCCCGGCCCGAGGTCGATGATCCAGTCAGCGTGCGCCATCACGGCCTGGTGATGCTCGATCACGATGACCGACTTACCGCTGTCCACCAGGCGGTCGAGAAGTCCGAGCAGCTGCTCGACGTCGGCCAGGTGGAGGCCGGTCGTCGGCTCGTCGAGAACGTAGACTCCGCCCTTCTCGCCCATGTGGGTGGCGAGCTTCAGCCGCTGCCGCTCGCCTCCGGACAGGGTGGTGAGGGGCTGTCCGATCGTCAGGTAGCCCAGCCCGACATCCGAGAGCCGGTCGAGGATGGCATGGGCAGCGGGCAGTTTCGCCTCCCCCTCGGCGAAGAACCGTTCCGCCTCCGCGACCGGCATCGCCAGGACCTCGCTGATGTCGCGACCGCCGAGCGTGTACTCCAGCACCGAGGCGTCGAAGCGTCGGCCCTCGCACACCTCGCAGACCGTCGAGACGCCCGCCATCACCCCGAGGTCGGTGTAGATGACCCCGGCGCCGTTGCAGTTCGGACAGGCGCCCTCGGAGTTGGCGCTGAACAGGGCCGGCTTGACCCCGTTCGCCTTCGCGAAGGCCTTGCGGATCGGCTCGAGCATCCCGGTGTAGGTCGCGGGGTTGCTTCGGCGCGACCCGCGGATCGCCCCCTGATCGACCGACACGACGCCCTCTCGCGGCGCGACCGACCCGTGGATGAGCGAACTCTTGCCCGACCCGGCCACTCCCGTGACCACGACGAGCACGCCGAGCGGGATGTCCACATCCACGCCCTGCAGGTTGTGCTCCGACGCGCCCCGCACCTCGAGCGCCCCCGACGCGGAGCGCACCGACTCCTTCAGCCGAGCGCGGTCGTCCAGGTGCCGTCCCGTGAGCGTCCCGCTCGCCCGCAGCGCCTCGATCGTGCCCTCGAACACCACCTCGCCGCCCTGCGACCCCGCCCGCGGACCGAGGTCGACCACATGGTCGGCGATCGCGATGGCCTCGGGCTTGTGCTCGACCACGAGCACCGTGTTGCCCTTGTCCCGCAACTGCTGCAGCAGCTCGTTCATGCGCTGGATGTCGTGGGGATGCAGCCCGACGGTCGGCTCGTCGAAGACGTACGTGACATCGGTCAGCGACGACCCGAGGTGCCGGATCATCTTGGTGCGCTGCGCCTCCCCGCCCGACAGCGTGCCCGAGGCCCGGTCGAGTGAGAGGTAGCCGAGCCCGATGTCGACGAAGGAGTCGAGCAGGTGCTGCAGGTTCTTCAGCAACGGGGCGACGGACGGCTCGTCGAGCGACCGCACCCAGTCCGAGAGATCGGTGATCTGCATCGCGCACGCGTCGGCGATGCTGATGGCGGCGATCTTCGACGAGCGCGCCCCCTCGCTGAGTCGTGTGCCACCGCATTCGGGGCAGGGCGCGAACGTGACCGCCCGCTCCACGAAAGCGCGGATGTGCGGCTGCATGGCGTCGACGTCTTTCGACAGCATCGACTTCTGGACCTTCGGCACGAGCCCTTCGACGGTCAGGTTGATGCCGCTGATCTTGACCTTCGTCGGCTCCTTGTAGAGGAAGTCCTGGCGCTCCTGCTCCGTGTAGTCGCGGATCGGCTTCGCCGGGTCGAAGAACCCCGACTCGCTGTAGATGCGCACTCCCCAGCCGTCGGCGGTGTAGCCGGGGATGGTGATCGCTCCCTCGGCGAGCGACTTGCTGTCGTCGAACAGCTGCGTCAGGTCGATGTCGCTGACCGTGCCCATGCCCTCGCACCGCGGGCACATGCCGCCGAGCTGCGAGAACTCGCGCACCTCGGTCTTGTTACCGACCGTGATCGCACCCTTGCCCGCGACCGACGGGATGTTGAAGGAGAACGCCTGCGGCGACCCGACATGCGGCTGCCCCAGCCGACTGAACAGGATGCGAAGCATCGCGTTCGCGTCGGTCACCGTGCCGACGGTCGACCGCGCGTTGGCGCCCATCCGCTCCTGGTCGACGATGATCGCCGTGGTCAGCCCCTCGAGCACGTCGACGTCGGGGCGCGCCAGCGACGGCATGAACCCCTGCACGAACGCACTGTAGGTCTCGTTGATCATGCGCTGGGACTCGGCGGCGATCGTGCCGAAGACGAGCGAGCTCTTGCCCGACCCCGAGACGCCGGTGAACACCGTCAGCCGCCGCTTCGGCAGCTCGACACTGACGTTCTTGAGGTTGTTCTCGCGGGCGCCCTGCACGCGGATGGTGTCGTGCGTATCGGCCGGTGCGGTCATGCTGTTCCCCTCGCTTGGTACGTGACCCACCGTATATCAGACGTCCGACACCGGACCAGAGACCCTGTACCTCAATCGCGCGAACTGCCCGATCGCCTCGGCCGACTCCAGGCGCAGCCGGTCCGACTCCACCCGCCGGGGAAGAAGGGGAGCACCCCCGGCCAACGCCACCGGCGCGATGGAGATCGCGATCTCATCCAGCGAACCCGCGTCGAGGAACTGCCCGGCCAGGTCGCCACCGCCGACCACCCAGATGTCGCCGTCCCCGGCCGCCTCGCGGATCGCCGGCAGCGCCTCCGCCACCGAACCCGACACGAATCGGATGTCCGCGCCCTCCGGCACCGGCAGTTCACCGTGGGTGAAGACGAAGCACGGCCGCTCGCCGTGGAACTCCTTCCACCGCTCCGGATGCGCCAGGATGTCGGTCTCGGCGAGCACCCACTCGTACGTGGTCCGCCCCTCCACCATCACGGTGGCGTCGACCGGCAGCAGCCCCTCCGCCGGCTCCTCGCCGCCCGGCACGGCGAAGAGCCACGCCAGCGAGTTCTGCGCGTCGGCGATGAAGCCGTTGATGGTGGTCGCAGTGTCGAAGACGATCCTCCCCATGCCCGCGACGGTACCGGATGCCACCGACCCGGTGGGAGCATGGGCGCATGGATGCCGTCGACGCCCTGAACGAGATCGCCTTCTGGCTGGAGCGCGAGCTCGCCCCGAGCTTCAAGGTGCAGGCGTTCCGCCGTGCCGCCGCCACCATCGACGGGATCGGGAACGACGAGCTGGCCGCGCGCGTCGCCGACGGGCGGCTGAAGCGGACCAAGGGCATCGGCGACCGCACCTTCCAGGTCATCGCGCAGGCCGTCGAGGGCGAGGTCCCCTCGTACCTCGCCGACCTGCGCGAGCGCAACGCCGCTCCTCTCGACACCGGCGGCGCCGAACTGCTGGCGCAGCTGCGGGGCGACCTCCACAGCCACACCGAGTGGTCGGACGGGACCGTCCCGATCGAGGTCATGGCCGCCGCTGCCGCGACACTCGGCCGCGAGTACCAGGCCATCACGGACCACTCCCCCACTCTGACCGTCGCGAGCGGTCTCTCCGCCGAGCGCCTGGAGGAGCAGCTCGATGTCATCGCGGGCCTCGACACGGGCACGCTGACCCTGCTCACGGGGATCGAGGTCGACATCCTCGAGGACGGCACGCTCGACCAGACGCCCGAGCTCCTGACCCGGCTGGACGTGGTGGTCGGCAGCGTCCACTCCAAACTCCGCTCCGACCGGCGGACGATGACGAAGCGGATGCTCGGCGGCATCCGCGACCCGCACACCAATGTGCTCGGGCACTGCACCGGTCGCCTCGTCCAGGGGTCCCGCGGGACGCGTCCGCCCAGCGAGTTCGACGCCGACGCGGTCTTCGCCGCGTGCGTCGAGAATCAGGTCGCGGTCGAGATCAACTCGCGGCCTGAGCGCCAGGACCCGCCGGACGACCTCATCCAGCGCGCGCTCGACGCCGGATGCTTCTTCTCGATCGACACGGATGCGCACGCGCCCGGCCAGCTCGACTTCCTCGCCTACGGCGCGGCGCGCGCGACGGCGAACGGCGTCCCCGCCGACCGCATCATCACGACCTGGCCCCTCGACCGCCTCCGCACCTGGCTGGCGAAGGCGTAGCGCCTAGAGCCCCCAGGCGGAGGCCGGCGCCTGCACGATCTCGACCGGGCGGGTGCTCCAGTGCGTGCCGTTGCCGTAGTGGCTGGTCGCCCACGGGCTCGCCCAGATCGCGGCAGCCGTGGTGTCGGCCGAGACGCCGGCCTGCAAGCCGGCGACGATGTCGGGGTAGCCGCGCTGCAGGTTCTTGGCGCAGTACTCCGCCGCCGTGACGAGGTCGGGGTAGCTGCCGAGACCGGCGCCGCCGCCCGAGCCGTACCCGTTGTTGAGCGGGTTGTTGCGGTTCCACCAGTCCGGCGGACCGTTCTCCTGCCGCATCCAGCGCAGCATCACCGTGACGTTCGCGTCGGTCTGCGGCCAGCCTCCGAACATCAGCACCAGCTTCGCCCACGCTTCGTTGGTGCCGACGCGGGCGAGGGTCTGCAGCCCGTCGGTCGCACTCAGGTTCTCGCGGTTGACGACAGGAGCCGCGATCGTCGCATCCACCAGGAGCTCCTGCGGCGGGGCGGACGCGCGCGCGGTGCCGGCGGACTCGCCCGGAGCGACCGTGGTCGAGGGCGCCACCCGCAGCGAGGAGGCGAGCGCCGCGTCGGTGGGAACGATCGAGAACCCGCACACCAGTCCGATCACCGCCAGCGTCACGCCGACGCGGTGCCCGAGCGAGAGCGCGGGCCGGCGACGCGACCGCGGCAGTCGGATCCGCACCCGCTGCGACGGCACGGCAGCGCGACGGCCTGCCGAACGACGGCCGCGGGGGCGGAGGCGGGTGGATGCGGGGGGCATACCCGACGAAGGGTACCAGCGTCCCGCTGAACCGTCACCCGGAAGCGTGCGCGCGGATTCGCCTAGCGCGTGACCTCGTTCAGCCGCTCCAGGAGCTCGGCGAGGCGCCGGACGTCCTCTTCGCCCCAGCGGCGCAGGCCGCGGTACAGGGTGGCCTGGTCGGCCGCGCGCACCTCGTTGACCTTCTCGATCGCCACCGGCGTCGCCGCGATGAAGCTGGCTCGCCGGTCCGCCGGATCGGTCTGCCGTTCGACGAAGCCGATGTCTTCGAGGAATCTCAGCTGCCGGCTGATCACGCTCTTGTCGGTGTAGAGCATCGACGCCAGCGCCCCGGCGTGGATGGGGCCGTTGCGCACGATGGTGGAGAGCAGCTTGTACCCGCCGGGCTGCAGGTCCGGGTGGATGTGCACCGCGCGGTCGCGCATCGCCGTGCTCACCTGGTTGAACAGTCGCGTGAACTGCTCCTCGACCTCCGCGATCGCGCGGTCGGTCGATCCGGTCGCCTCGTCGGCGACCGAGAGGGTGACGGCGTCGCCCGCCGCCACCCGTCCGGTGTTGTCCATGGCCGCGATCATAACGCGCCCGTCTAGCGGCCGTTCTCAGCGGCGGAGGGACGCTCGCCCTCGCGCCGGACGGCGGTGATCGAGCCGGTGCCGGGTGCGCCGATCAGCGCCTCGGCGACCTCGATCGCGTTCTCCTCCGCGGACTCCAGCGGGGACTCGCCGCCGGCCTCCTTCTCCTTCATCCGCTCGATCGCCGTCTTGCTGCCCAGCGTGATGTTCGGCAGGAAGAGGATGGCGATGATCGTGACGATGGCGAGCGGCACGGCGATGAGGAAGATCCCCGCCACAGCCTGGCCGTAGACCGACTCGACGATGGTCCGGATGCCGGTCGGCAGGGTGCCCACCTCGGGGAGCTGGCCGCTCGCGAGCGACTTCAGCGCCGCGACGCCCTTCGCACCCGACGTCGCCGCGGCCGCGAGCAGGTCGTCCTTGCGGTCGCTCATCAGGTTGACGACCGTCGAGCCGAGCACGCTGCCCATCACCGAGACGCCGATCGTGCCGCCCAGTGAACGGAAGAAGGCGACGTTGGAGCTGGCCGCGCCCAGCTGCTCCGGCTGCACGGTGTTCTGCACGATCAGCACGAGGTTCTGCATGACCATGCCGACGCCGGCGCCGAGGATGAACATGTAGACCGAGACGACGACGTAGTTCGTGTCGAACGCGATCGTGCTCATCAGGTAGAGGCCGACGGTCAGCAGGACCGAGCCGACGATCATGTAGCCCTTCCACTTGCCGAACCGGCTGATCAGGTTACCCACGATCATGGAGGAGAGCAGCAGGCCGGCGATCATCGGCAGCGTCAGCAGACCCGACTCGGTCGGCGTCGCGCCGCGGGCGAGCTGCATGTACTGGCCGAGGTAGACCGAGGTGCCGAACATCGCAACGCCGACCGAGATCGACGCGATCACCGCGAGGGTGAAGGTGCGGTTCTTGAACATCGCGAGCGGGATGATCGGCTCCTTCACCAGGAGCTCGGTGACGAGGAAGGCGATCAGCAGCGCGACCGCGCCGCCGACCATCCAGTAGGTCTGGGCACTGTTCCAGTCGAAGTCCTTGCCCGCGAGCGAGACCCAGATGAGCAGCAGCGAGACGCCGGCGGCCAGGAAGACGGCGCCGAGGTAGTCGATGCGGACCTTTCGGGCGGGACGCTTCGGCAGCTTCAGGGTGATCTGCAGCAGGATGATGGCGACGATCGCGACCGGGACGCCGACGAAGAAGTTCCAGCGCCACCCGACGGAGTCGGTGAGCAGACCGCCGATCAGCGGGCCGCCGACCGTCCCGACCGCCATGATGCCGCCGAAGAGACCCATGTAGCGGCCGCGCTCGCGCGGGCTGATGATGTCGGCCATGATGATCTGGCTCAGCGCGGTCAGACCGCCGGCGCCCAGGCCCTGGACGACACGGAAGCCGATGAGCATGTCGGTGTTCTGCGAGAACCCGGCGAGCGCCGAACCGACGACGAACAGACCGAGTGCGAGCTGGATGAGCAGCTTGCGGTTGAGCAGGTCGGCGAGCTTCCCCCAGATCGGGGTGGACACGGTGGTGGCGAGCAGCGTGCTGGTGACGACCCAGGTGTAGGCCGTCTGGTCGCCGTGGAGCTCGGAGATGATCCGCGGCATCGAGGTCGAGACGACCGTGCCCGCGAGGATCGAGACGAACATTCCGAGCAGCAGCCCGGAAAGGGACTCCAGCACCTGGCGATGCGACATCGCCGCGGGTGAGGCGTCCCGGGAGAGGGTGGTGGACATGTGGATCCTTCGACACAAATTGGTTGACTGCGATCAACCATATCTACATAGGTGACCAAAGTCAACTAACAGCATGCATCGCTGCATTATTTCCGTGACTGCAAGGTTTTATCCCGTCGCCTGAACATCCTCGAAGCCCCGACGGGAGGTTGCCCAGCTTGGGAGGCGGACCCGTCCCTACCCTCGAAGGATGCCCTCCCGCCGCGCCCGCACCTGGTCACTGCTCACGCCCTCCCACTGGATCGTGTGGACCGTCGTGCTGTTCGTGCTCACGATCGGCCTCGGGCTTGCGGCCAAGGCGGTCGTCGGCCTGCGGTTCGCCGGCCTCGACGCGGCCGTGAACCGCGTCAACTCGCCGCTGCTCGACAACGCGGCGCTCGTACTGGACCGGCTCGATCATCCGGTCGTCGTGGCGGTCATCCTCGCCGTCGTCTTCGTCGTGCTGCTCTTCGCACTCGGGTGGCGGCGCGCCCTGGGCGTCTGCGTCACCACCGGCGCGGGCTGGCTGACCACCCTCGTCGTCAAGACCGTCGTGGCGCAGCCGAGGCCGACCATGGACGGCCTGACACACCTTCTCCATATCTCGCCCGCGACCCTCAGCTACCCGAGCGGGCACGTGGTGTTCGCCGCCGCGCTGGTGACCGCGCTGGCGATGGCCGTCCGCGGCGTGCCCCGCGCGGTCGTGATCGCGATCGGCGCCCTCTTCGTGCTCGCCGTGGGCTGGTCCCGCCTGTACGTCGGCGTCCACTACGGGACGGACGTGATCGGCGGAATCCTGAACGGCGTCGCGGGCGCGCTCCTCATCGCCGGACTGTGGAACCTCGCCACGCGCCGCCTCGATCGTCGGCCGGCGGGCATGTGGCAGCGGGAATACGCAGTTCCTCGGTAGTCCGACGGAATCGCCGGGCGCATCGGGACCGGGATCGTGAAGTCACCGATCCCCTCCTGAAAGGTGCGCCATGCTCCGTCGACTCTCCGCCACCGCCCTCGCGACCGTCCTCGTCGCCACGCCGAGCGGCGTCGCGTCGGCACAGGCCGCGACCGCGTCGGCTCCCGTCCCCGCGCTGCGGGTGGTCCCGGACACGCGTGCCGAACTCCGCGAGCTGCGGCCGGCGGTCTGGGCGGCGGAGCTGGTCGAGGAGAAGCCGGAGGAGAAGCCTGCCCCCGGGCCCGCGCCGGTCGAGCCGGAGCCCGCTCCGGACCCCGCCCCCGCGCCGCCGCCTCCCCCCGCCGCCGTGTCGCCTGTCGCCGGGGCGGCGGACATCTCCGACTACTACGGACTCCGGGAGGCGCCCGCTCCCGGCGCCTCCAC
Source organism: Leifsonia sp. NPDC077715 (assembly GCF_040686855.1). Taxonomy (NCBI): domain Bacteria; kingdom Bacillati; phylum Actinomycetota; class Actinomycetes; order Micrococcales; family Microbacteriaceae; genus Leifsonia; species Leifsonia sp. NPDC077715. The sequence continues at coordinate 348,120 of NZ_JBFBOG010000002.1, read as the reverse complement.
CTTCCACCAGGGACTGGACTTCGCCGCGCCGGCCGGAGCGTCGGTCGTCGCGGCGGCCGCCGGAACGGTGAGCCACGTCGTCCCGGTCGACGCCGGCGCCTGCGGCGTCGAGGTCATCATCCAGCACGAGGAGCGGGTCGGCTCGGTCAGCACCCGGTACTGCCACCTGCTCGACGGGTCCGCCACGGTGGCCGTCGGGCAGGCGGTCGCGGCCGGACAGCCGATCGCCGCGGTCGGCAGCACCGGCGTCTCGACGGGGCCGCACCTCCACTTCGAGGTGATCGCGCCGGACGGGAACAAGCACGACCCGCTCGGCTGGCTGCACCAGCACGCTCACTGAAATTTCACCAAAGTCGCGTCATGAACCGCACCTGATGCGCGTCTCAGTGAGTAAGACCCCTTTCTGCCCATTAGGAACCCGACCCTCATGACCCGAGAACTCGACGACCTCTCCGATGCGGAGCTGATCGAACGCGCCCGCGAGGGCGACTCCCCCGCCTACGGCATCCTCTGGAAGCGACATTGGAACGCGGGCCGCGCGATGGCTGCCTCCGTCACCGGCCGGTTCGAACCGGACGACCTGGCGTCCGAGGCGTTCGCGCGCATCCTGAAGTCGATCGAGAAAGGCAGCGGACCGCGCTCGGGCTTCCGGTCGTATCTGGCGACCACGGTGCGCAACGTCGCCATCGACTGGTCGCGACGCAAGGCGACTCCCAACATCGAAGACCCCGACATCGTCGAGGACTGGACCTACAGCGAGCTCACCGCCCTCGACCGGATCGAGCGCGACACCGTCGCCGAGGCCTTCTACACATTGCCTGAGAGCTGGCAGGAAGTGCTCTGGTACACCGTGGTCGAGGACATGCAGCCACGCGACGTCGCCCCCCTCCTCGGTCTCACCCCCAACGCCGTCTCCGCGCTCTCCGCACGCGCCCGCGAGGGCCTGCGGCAGGCGTGGATCACCGCGCACCTCGCCGAGGCCGACGGGAAAGACCCGGCGCACACGTGGACGGTCGCCAAGCTCGGCTCCTACGTTCGCGGGCGACTCTCCCGGACCGACCACCGCCGCGTCGCCGCCCATCTCGACACGTGCGATTCCTGCACCCAGGCGGCCGAGGAGGCCGACCACGTCGGTTCGCGCCTCGCGCTCGGCCTGCTTCCGCTGTTCTTGGGCGTCTCGGGCGCAGTGGGCTACAGCGCTTGGGCGTCCGGGCAGTCGAGCGGCGCGGTGGCCGCGACGCTTCCCACATATACGCTGGCCGGGCGGAGCGGGCGACTGCGCCACCTGCTCCAGTCGGCTGCGTCCGGCTCGTCCGTCGGGGTGACCACGGTCGCCGCCAGCGTCATCACCGCGGTCGCACTGACCGCGGCCGTTACCGGGTCGGCCGGTCCGGAGGTCCCGGCCGCGTCGGCCGAGAGCAGGCCGAAGCCCACCGACGCTCAGGATGCGGACGCTCTCTCGCAGCCCGCCCAGGACGCGCCGGACGCCGTCGCGCCGGACGCCGTCGCGCCGGTAGACGTGCCCGAGCCGTCACAGCACCCCGTACCGGCCGAGGGCACTGGCGCCTACGTCGGCCCGGCCCGGGCCGCTCCAGCGGTTCCGCCGACCGTCACCGCTCCGGGGACGGCTCCGAAAGTGTCACCGGAGACACCCGAGACGCCCCCGGGCTCACCGGAGATTCCCCCGAGCTCACCGGAAACACCCCCCGGCTCACCCGAAACACCCCCCGGCTCACCGGAAACGCCTCCGGGCTCACCGGAAACGCCCCCCGCTACACCGGAGACACCCCCCGGCTCACCCGAAACACCCCCGGCATCCACCCCGGCGGGCTGCGAAGCCGCCGTACGGTCGGTAACCGAGGACGACACGGTGTTCGCGTACCGCCTCGACGAGTCGGACGACGCGACCACCGCGATCGACTTCGTCCACGGGGTCACGGGGCGCTACGACCAGCCCCGCTCCGCACCGGGATGGTCGCTCAGCGACGGCGTGCTCCGCCCCGCCACCGATGTGTTCACGGTGCAGGTGTGGTTCCGTGCCGACAGCGGCGGCGGACGTCTTCTCGGCTTCAGCTCCGACGTCAGCGGCACATCGTGGGCCTACGACCGGCACGTGTTCCTCACCGATGACGGCCGGGTCGTCTTCGGTGTCTTTCCCGGCACCGTCCACACCATCAGCTCCGCAACGTCCTACACCGACGGAGCCTGGCACCAGGTGACGGCCACCCTGTCCGGCGATGGGATGGCACTCTTCGTCGACGGTCAGCAGGTCGCGGCGGATCCAACGGTGACGAGCGGCCACGCTTTCGCCGGCTACTGGCGCGTCGGCGCTGACAATCTCGCCAACTGGGGCGCCGAGACGCCGAACACGCGCGCCTTCCCCGGAACCCTCGCGTTCGCCGCCGTCTACCGCATCGCGCTGACGGCCGAGCAGATCCGCACCCAATGGGAGCTGTGCAGGTGAGCGAATCGCGTCATATCCGGAGGCGACCGACGTCTTAAGTACTGGAGAGCGCGTTCCGGGCTTCGTGTTCTCCCTGGGTGGCGCTCTCGGGGCGTCCCCCACCAGGAGCGGCCCGGTCCGTGCGTCGGGTGCCGGGCCCGGGCCGCTCCTCATGAACGATGCAGACCGAGAGGATGCCATGGGGTCCCCCGCCTGGAACCCGCGCGAGCGGGCAGCCGAACTCGTCAGCGCGAGCACTGACGGCTGGCGTGGTGAGCTGGTCACGCCGCTCATCCCGCGCGACCCGGCCTCGCCTCTCCGGTCGGCCCTCCTCAACGAGCGAGCCGACCGGCTGACAGAACTGCGCGACCTCGACTTCCGCGTCTACGACACCGTGCGCGTCGAGGAGGCCGGGCCCAGCGACAGCTATCGCATCATCGACCGGTTCAAGACTGCCCTGGAATTCGAGCACCCCGCCTGAGCACCCTCTGCCGGTTCAGCCCTCCCCCAGCGTCACCGTCGTCCTCTTCTCGGTCCCGTCCCGGACGTAGGTCACCTTCACGTCGTCGCCGGGCTTCCTCGTCAACTGGATGGCCGTCAGATCGTCGATGCTGCCGACGGGTCTGCCGTCCACCTCGGTGATGATGTCGCCCGGTCGGATCCCCGCTTGCGCCGTCGGGCCACCCGCGGTGACCGACTGCACGTAGAGGCCGCTCTGCTCCGACCCGCTCGATCCGGGCTGGATCGGCGTCACGCCGATCCCGAACGTCGGGTACGTCACCCTTCCAGTCTTGATGATCTGCTCGGCGATGGGTATGGCCACCGCCTCCGGCACCGCGAATCCGATCCCGACGCTGCCTCCGCCCGCGACACCCGTCGCGCCCGGCACCGTCGCGATCGCCGAATTAACACCGACCAGCCGCCCATCGCAGTCGACCAGCGCTCCGCCCGAATTGCCCGGGTTGATGGAGGCGTCGGTCTGGATGGCGTTCGCCAGCACGGCGTTCCTGTCGCCCTCCCCTTGCACCGGGACCGTCCTCCCCAGCGCGCTCACCACGCCGGTCGTCACCGTGCTCGAGAGTCCGAGGGGTGCGCCCAACGCCACAACCGGCTGACCCACCTGCAGCGACGACGAGTTCCCCTGCTGGATGACCGGCAACGACGACGCCTCGACCTTGACGACGGCGATGTCCGCGCGCGGGGAGCGGCCGACGAGCTTCGCCCGATGGGTCGATCCGTCGTTGAACAGCACCACGATCTCGGCGCCCTCCGCGGCCGGGGCGATGACGTGGTTGTTGGTCAGGATGTAACCGTCCGCCGTGATGATCTCTCCGCTGCCCGTGCCGCCCGAGCCGTCAGCCGCCGTCACCCCGATGGTGACGATCGTCGGCAGCACATCGCGAGCGACGCGCTCCGCGTCGCAGACCGACGGATTCTCGGGAGGAGCCGCCGGCGTGGTCGCTAGACCCCGGATCATCCCGACCGAGCGGAACGAGAGCCCTCCGAGGACACCGGCGCCGAGAAGGATGATCGCGCCGATGAGCGCGAGGAGGATGATGGCCCAGACGGGGAAACGGCCGGGCTGATGTGAACGCTCGTCGCCTGTAGGTGTCATATCGGCTGCCTCCTCACCCTCGTGCCGCTCATGCTGATCGCGCGCGGGTTCGATTGGCTAGACAGTTCTGCCGGAGGCTCCGGTTCGTACCCTTCGAGCTCTCTCATCCCTCTAGCCATCAGCACGGTGACGAGTCAAGCTGAACCTGTTTGCACGTCTTCAAGGCTGGGGAAGGGGTGAAGGCGGTGAGCGACGACAGAAGCATGCCGGACAACGGCGCGGCCGGTTGGGAATCCCTCCTGAGCCGGCCGGAGGTCGATCACGTCGTGGTCATCGAGGGGGTCGTACGGGTGCATTTGAAGTCAGGAGTGGAGCTCGAATGGCCACTGACCGGACCCGAGGGACCTCCATGAGCAACAGTGGAGAACTTGCCTAGTGCGCGAGACCGGGTGGTGGTGCAACATGGGCTCGTCGCGCCGGGGAGCTAGGGAATCTCCGGCCGGGAGGAAGACGATCATGGCCGACGAGAACGACTACATCCACCCACCGCACCCCCCACGTCTCCGCGAGCATGTCGGCCTGATCCGATGGAGTCGCGACGACCAGGGCGACTGGACCACCGAGACGGTCACCGGCCAGTTCGCCGGCGGCAACTCGCACCACTGGACGCTGCGCCTGTATTCGGGCATCGAGCTGGAGTACGACCTTCAGGTCTGGGTGCCGTATCAGCCCCACTTGTAGGAGCGCACGTCATTCGACCTCGAGGAACGGGGTGGAGGGTCTGCCCGGACGAAACCCGAAACGGCCGGACACCCTCCACCCCTATGAGAGAAGCCACTGCCCGTAGAAGCTTCCAGAATTAGAGACGAAGCATGACCCGGGAGCATGACGCGAAGTCGACACACGGACTGCCGGTTCGGTTCGACTCGCTGGTCGGACGGCGGGAAGAGGTCGCGCTGATCCGCCGCCTCCTGCAGTCGCCGACGCGACTGATCACGATCACGGGAGGCGCCGGGGTCGGCAAGAGCCGCCTGGCGGTCGCCGTGGCGGAGGGCCTGACCCGCTCCGTCTCGGGAGTCTGGCATGTGGATGTTCGCGAGAGCGGCACCGACGTGGCTACCGCCGTCGCCCATCGGATCAAGGTGCCGACAGAGGGCGATCCGCTCGGGGCGGTGGTCCGTGCGCTCCGCAAGGAAGACGCGCTCCTGCTCCTCGATGACGCCGACGAAGCGCTTCCCGCCATCTCGCCGTTCGTCGACTTGGTGCTCGCCGCGTGCCCCGGCGTGCGCTTCGTCGCCACGAGCCGCGAACCGCTCACGTCGACCGCGCAGACCGTCGTCACGCTCGACCCGTTCCGGTCCGAGGACCTGACGGCGACGAGCGACGCCGTCCGGCTGTTCGTCGACAGGGCCACCGCCGCGGACGCGCTGTTCAGTCTGGACGAGCGCACCCTCCCATCCGTACTCAGGATCTGCGCGTCGACCGGCGGTGTGCCGCTCGCGCTGGAACTCGCCGCAGCGCAGTTGCAGTTCATGGACGCGGAGACATTGGCCCACCGGATGGACGATCAGCTCGAGACACTGGCGTCGGCACACTCGCCCACCCGATCACTGCGGACCTCGGTCCAGGACAGCTGGAACCGGTGCTCGCACGCCGAACGTCGCGTGTGGAGCGACTTGGCCGTGCTCGCTGCCGGGTGGGACCTCGAACTCGGTGAGGCGATGGCGCTGCCGGGGGCCGGCGGCTCCCGCGAAGCTCGCGAAGCGCTCCGCCAGTTGATCCGCCGATCCGTGGTCCACCGCCGCCGCACCGAGGACGGCGTCCGGTACGAGCTGCTGCCGGCTCTGCGGGAGTTCGGGGCGGAGCACGCCGAGCACGCCGGGGAGGCGAGGCGCACCTTCGTCGCGGCCATGCTGACGCGGCTCCACGACGCGGAGGACAACTGGTTCTCGAGTCGGCAGCCGGCCATCACGCGTCGCCTGCGCGCTGACGTCCCCAACATCCGCCGCGCGGTCGCGACGGCGGCAGCCGATGGGTCCACCGACGACGCCATCGAACTGGCCTCGACGGCGAGTCGACAGGCGTGGTTGATCCACGGCAGCGCCGACGAGCTGACCACCTGGCTCGGAACGGCGCTCGACTCGGGAGAGCCGTCGGCGTACTGGGGCTCCGTTGGCCACGCCTGGCGCGCGTTCGTCTTCTCCGTGACGGAGAAGCCCGGTCTCGCCCGGGCCGAATTGCGTGCCGCAGCGGCAGCACGAGACCGCATCCCGGACGTGGACGGAGCCGTCTGGCGCGATTCGGCCGCGGCGGTCCTCAGTGCCGAGGAGGCCGCCGACACGGACGACGCGGATGCCGTCCTCATCCTGCAGGGGCTGATGGACGACCTCGGCGAGGAGGCGTACCGGTTCGGCCGCCTGAACTCGCCGCAACGACTGGCGGCACGCCTGCACGCTCTCGGGCGCTGGGAGGAGGGGGACGAGGTCGTTGCCGCGATTCTCGAGCGCGGTCTACTCGTCGGCGAGAGCTTCGAACGCTCGTTCGCGCTCACGGCGCGCGCCACTGCGAAGGCTGCCGCCGGCGACCTGGCGGCGACCGACCGGGATGCGCGCGACGCGCTCGTCCTCAAGCGCGGCCTGGACGACGGGGTGGGCGTCGCTCAGGCTTTGGAACTGCTGGCCGAGGTCGCCCGCGAGCGGGCGGAGCCGAAGCGCGGAGCCACGCTGCTCGGCGCAGCCTCGGCGCGGTGGCGCGAGGTCGGAGCGATCCGGATGAACTACCCGCCCTACTTCGTCGAGCTGGCCGGGACCGAGCGCGGGCTCCGGCACCGGCTAGGCGCGGAGTCGTTCGAGAAGGCCTACGCCTATGGCGCGGCGCTCAGCGAAGACGAGAGCATCGACTACGCCCTGCACGGCGTCGTCGAAGCGCACACGCGAGCGGGTGTTCCTGCGGCGATGGCAGCCTCGGCGCGCGCTTCGGTCCTCACCCCGCGGGAGTCGCAGGTCGCTTCGTATGTCTCCGACGGCGAGACCAACAAGGCGATCGCGCGGCAGCTGTTCGTATCCATCCGGACGGTCGAGACGCACGTTCAGAATGCTCTGGTGAAGCTGGGGCTGCGGTCGCGGACCGAGTTGGCGGTCTGGTACCGGGAGCAGTCGCGCTGAGACCGCTCACCGGGGAGATCAGGCGGCCAGGGCGTGCTCGGCCGGGCCGCCGGTCGTCTCGGCCAGGGCCTCGCGCAGGCCCTTTCGAGCGCGGGCGGCGAGGGCGGCCGCCGCGCCGTCCGTCATGCCCATCGCACGGGCGGCCTCCTGGAGGGAGCGGCCCTGCAGGGTGGTGAGGACCAGGATCCGCTGCCAGCGCTCCGGCAGGCTGCGGAACGGGCCCTCGCAGTCGCCGAGGTCCGCGACGTCGAACTCGTAGCTTCCTGCGATGGAGTCGTCGGTGATCGGCACCAGCTTCACGCGCGAGTCGCGTGCGCCCCAGGTGGCGGCGACGTTGCGGATCGCGGTCCGCAGGTACTCGGCGAAGCCCTGTCGCGGACCGTTGCCGTTGCGCAGGGAGGTCAGCACCTTGGCGAACGCCTCCTGCACGATGTCCTCCGCGTCGTAGCGGCCGGTGACGGTCCGGGCGACGTGGTGCGCCCATCCCTGGTAGCGGCTCCAGAGCTCGCCGAAGACCGAAGACTCGCCGGCGCGGACGCGGTCCAGCAGGTGCAGGTCGGTGGGGCGGGCGGCGGTGGCGGTCATCACTGTCTCCTCGGTCGTGTGGCCCGGACCGGGAGCTCCCCGATCCGGTGACCACAGACTCCGTCGGGTGGTCATCGGACCGGATCGGGAGGACTACGGAGCCGCTACCGAGACCGCCTCAGCCGAGAAGTCGGGAAGCCGGACGCCACCTGCGAGCAGCGCGTCGAGCGCTGCGACGGTGCGCTCGGTGGCGTGCCCGTCGCCGAACGGGCTGGCGACCTGCGCCATGGCGGCGTGCCTGACGGGGTCGTCGAGCAGCACGGCGGCCTCCTCGACGATGGTCTCGACGTTCGTGCCGACGAGCCGCGATATGCCGGCGAGCACGGCCTCCGGCCGCTCGGTCGTCTCGCGCAGCACGAGCACCGGCGTGGCGAGCGCAGGAGCCAGCTCCTGCACGCCCCCCGAGTCGGTGAGCACCAGGGTGGCGCGATCGAGGAGGTGCACCATGTCGGTGAACGCCACCGGCTCGGTGACCAGGATGTTGGGTGCGGTGCCCAGCGCGGCCAGCAGGTGCGTGCGCACCGCGGGGTCCGGGTGAACCGGGACGACGAAGTCGTGACCGGGGAACCGGCCGGCGAGCACGCGGACGGCCGCGCCGATGCGCTCCATGGGCGCCACGTGGTTCTCGCGCCGGTGGGCGGTCACCAGCACCATCGGACGCTCACCGTCGGCGACCTCGGCGACGCGCGCGTCCTCGAACTCCGGCTCGCGCCCGAGCATCAGGTGCAGGGCGTCGATCACGGTGTTGCCGGTCACGGCGATGCGCTTCTCCGGCACACCCGAGGCGAGCAGATTACGCCGGGCGTAATCGGTGGGAGCAAGGTGGAGACTCGCGATCTGTCCGACGATGCGGCGGTTGGGCTCCTCCGGGAACGGGTCGAACAGGTCGCCGCCGCGCAGGCCGGCCTCGAGGTGCACGACCGGGATCTTGCGCTCGAACGCGGCGATGGCGGCGGCCATGGCCGAGGTGGTGTCGCCCTGGACGAGGACGGCGTCCGGCGTCTCGCTGTCGAACAGCGGCTGCAGACCGGTCATGGTGCGCACCGTGATGTCGTGCAGGGTCTGGTTGGGCGACATGATCGCGAGGTCGTGGGCGGCCTCCACCTCGAACACGGTGTTCACCTGGTCCAGGATGCTGCGGTGCTGGCCGGTCAGCACGACGATGGGGCGGAACAGCGGCGACTCGTGCAGCGCCCGCACGACGGGCGCCATCTTGATCGCTTCGGGTCGGGTGCCGTAGACGAGCATCACCGTGATCATCAGGGTCTCCTCCTGAAGGGGAGTTCGGGTGCCCCTTCATCTACAGAGACGTCGTGAGACCGTCGAACCTGACGCGATCGGGAGCGGGTAGCGTGGCGTCATGACCACGACCCTGAGCGTCGAGAACCAGCCCGACCAGTCCCGCTACGCCCTCCTGCAGGACGGCGAGGTGATCGGCGTGGCGGAGTACGACCTGCGTGACGACGCGATCGTCTTCACCCACACCGAGGTGGATCCGGAGAAGCGTGAGAAGGGGATGGCGTCGACCCTCGTACAGACGGCGCTCGACGACGTGCGGGAGAACTCGGACCGCCGCGTGATCGCCTCGTGCCCCTACGTGCGCAGCTGGCTCAGCGAGCATCCCGACTACGCGGACCTGCAGACGCGCTAGCGCGTCCGTCCTCACTGGGGTCGCGTCCCTCGACCCGCTGGCCGTGCCCGGCGCGTCCGAGGTCGATCGTGATCTTGCCGCCCTGCCAGCCGTCCTCGCCGCGGTCGCCGGGGAGCGGCGCGGGCGCGGGCAGCAGGGTCTGGCGGTCCATCTCCTGCTGCGCTTCGTGGCGGGTGGGCGCGAAGATCTCGTCGAACGACCCGCCGATGGCGCCGCTCATCGTCCCGGAGCCACGGCGCGACTTGTTCGACAGGTCGATCCAGCCCAGCTTCGCGGCGACGACGATCACGGCGACGAACGCCACGACGATCCCCACGACCCACCAATTCACGGCATCAAGGGTACCGGAGCGCCTGTGGGCTTCCTGAGCGACGACGGCGAGTGAGGCCCCTCAGACCGCGAACTGGTGGTTGATCGCCTCGGCGGAGTAGAGCGCGTCCGTGACGATGCGGGCCATGCCGATGAGGCCGGCATCCGCACCGAGCGCGCCCAGCCGGATGTCAAGGTTGCGGGTCGCCCGTGGGAGGGAACGGGGGTACAGCGTCTCGCGCAGGCCGCCGAGGAGTTCGCTCGACGCCAGGTCGCCGCTGACGATCAGGAGGCCCGGGTTGATCATCGAGACGACCGTGGCCATCACCTCGCCGATGCGCCGCCCGGCCTCGTGCGTCAGGGCCAGCGCCTCGACGTTGCCCGCGCGCAGCAGCCGGCCCACATCGCGGCCGGAGGCGGCCGCAAACCCGCGCTCGCTCAGGGCCATCGCCACCGCGCGACCGCTCGCGACGGCGGCCAGGCAGCCGCGCGAACCGCACTGGCAGATGGCGTCCTCGCCCGCGAGCCGGATGTGGCCGATGTCGCCGGCGCCGCCGTCGATGCCGTGGTACACCGATCCGTTGATGACCAGACCGGATCCGATACCGGTGGAGACCTTCACGAGGCAGACGGCGTTGCTGTCCGGGAAGTTGGTGGACTGCTCTCCGAACGCCATCGCGTCGGCGTCGTTCTCGACGAAGGTCGGCACCGGGAGGGCGTCACTGAGGTGATCGGCGATGGGGTAGCCGTCCCAGCCCGGCATGATGGGCGGCTGCGCCGGACGACGCGTCTTCGGGTCGACCGGGCCGGGCACCGAGATACCGGACCCGACGACCCTCCTGTCACCCGCGTGCGCGTCGATCAGCTGCCGGATGGAGGCCGCCAGCGCATCGAGAACCGCCTTCGGGCCGTCGCCGATGGCGACGTCCAGGGTGTCGGTCGCGAGCACCCGCCCTGCGAGGTCCGTGAGGGCCGTCCGCGAGTGAGCGGTGTCCACAGCCGCGACGGCGAGCAGGGACCGCTCCGAGTGGAAGGCCAGCCGATCCGGCCGACGCCCACCCGTCGCCCCGCCTCCGCCCGCCACCTCGGTGACGAGGCCGGCATCCATCAGGGCGTCGACCCGCTGGGCCACGGTCACGCGGGAGAGCCCGGTCACCTGCTGGATGTCGCGACGCGTCGTGGCCTGGGAACGGCGGATCAGCTGCAGCACATCTCCCGGGCCAGAGCTCATCGGCCGCCTTTCCTCCGGGGGGACCCACCTACGCTTCCCCATCGTACGAGGTCCGCTCGCGTTGTCGGTCACCCCTTGTCAGCCCCGCTCGTCAGGCCCTCGGTGAGCGAGCGCTCGGCGAGGCCGTAGAGGATGATGATCGGCACCGTCAGCAGCACCGAGCCCGCCATCAGCACGGTCTTCGACACCTCGATGCCGTTCGACAGCTGCGACAGACCGAGCGAGACCGTCCAGAGGTCGCGGTCGGCGGCGAGGAACAGCAAGGCGAACAGGAACTCGTTCCAGGCGATCATGAAGACATACAGGCCGGTCGACACGATGGACGGCATGGCCAGCGGCACGGTGATCTTCCACAGGATGCGGAGCCGTCCGGCGCCGTCCATCATCGCGGCCTCTTCCACGCTCTCCGGGATCGACCGCATGTAGGAGCGCAGCATGTGGATCGAGACCGGGATCGTCTGCGCGATGTAGACGAGGACCAGCGTGGCGAGCGATTCCCGGATGCCCAGGGCCGAGAAGCCGACGAACAGCGGGATCGCGATGATGATGGTCGGGAAGAGGTAGACCGCCAGGAACAGGGCGCTGATCTGCCTCCGGCCGAAGAACTTCAGCCGGGACACCGCGTACGAGCCGGGGACCGAGACGATGAGCGTGATGATCACCGCGGCGATGGCCACGAGCGCCGAGTTGAGCATGAACTGCGCGAAGCCCTGGCCGCCGTCCTCCTCCGGCTTCAGCACCTGGGCGTACGTCTCGAGCGTGAAGTTCTGGATCGGGATCCAGAGCCGCTCGGGATGCAGCAGCACCTGCTCGATCGGCACGAAGCTGAGCTCGAGCATGTAATAGAAGGGGAAGACGGTCGCCACGAGGAGGACCGCGATGAGGACCCAGCGGAGCGTTCCGAACGTCCGCTTCTGCACGAGGATCCGGCTCATTCGTCGTCACCCTTTCCGGCGAAGAACTTCACATAGACGAACAGGAACACACCGAGGATGGCCGACAGGACGAACGCGTTCGCCGCGGCGCCTCCGATGTCAAAGCTGCCGACGAGGGTGTCGTAGACGCGTACCGCGGAGACCTCGGTGCCCGCGGCGCCGCCGGTCAGCAGGTAGACGTCGTCGAACTTGTTGAAAGTCATGATGAGTCGCAGCACCGAGAGCAGGGAGATCACCGGCAGCAGCTGGGGGAAGACGATGTGCCGGAAGTTCTGCCACGGCGTGACGCCGTCGACGAGCGCAGCCTCCTCCACGTCCCGTGGCAGCGCGACGAGGCGGGCGGTGATGAACAGGAAGGCGAACGGGAAGTAGCGCCAGATCTCGAACACGATGACCGTGATGAGCGCGTAGGGCGCCTTGCCCAGGAAGTCGATGGGGTGGCCCCACCCGAACCACTCCTTGCCGAGGGTGTTCACGATGCCGAACTGGGAGTTCAGCATGATCTGCCACACGAACGTCACGGCCACGACCGGCGCGACGTACGGCAGGAGCATCAGCGAACGCGCCACGCCCCGTCCCCGGAACGGCGCCCGGAACGCGAGTGCGGCCAGCAGCCCGACGACGATGGAGCCGGCGGTCGAGAACACCGAGTAGACGATCGTCGTCCACAGCGACGTCCAGAAACCCGGATCGGTGAAGACGTCGACGAAGTTCTGAAGGGTGAACGAGTTGAGCAGGCCGTTCTCGGCGATGCTCGTGAAGTCGGTGTCCTGGAACGCGAGGACCAGGTTCCAGATCACCGGGACGATCACGATCGCCAGGATGATGATCGTGGTCGGGAGGACCATCGAGAGGCCGGCGCGGTTGTCCCGGCTGGCCAGCGTCCCCCGGCGCAGGCGACCCCGCGAGGGGGCCGCCTGCGTCGGCGTCGGCGTCGGAGGTGTCGCGAGTTGCGTCATGGAGTCACTTCTTCAGCTTGGCCTGCAGCTGCTCGACGGCGGCGTTCGCGGCCTGCGCCGCCTCGTTCGCGCTGGTTCCGGAGCCGAGGCTCGCCACGGCCTTCGAGATCGGGAGCTGCGTGTTGACCGGTCCGAGGAGCGCGCCCTGGCCCTGCGGGATCGCCCAGCGGTCGATCTCGGTGGGGACCTTCAGCAGCGCGTCGATGGTCGCGGCGTCGTAGATGTCGGACAGCTTCTTCTTGGTGTCCACCCCGGTCTCGAGGTTCTTCCAGCCGTCGCTGTACTCGGTCGGGTTCGCCGAGGTGCCGGTGCGCAGCGGGAACTTGCCTTCCGGAGCCATCCCGAGCCACTTGAGGTAGCCGTCCGACAGCATGTACTCGATGAACTTCTCGGAGGCGGAGGCGTTCGCCTTCTTGGTGACCAGCCACGAGGTGGCCTCGCCGTAGGTGGCGCCCTTCGTGCCGTCCGGGCCCTGGATGGACGTCACGATGCCGCTGTTCTTCGCGAGCCACGTCGGGTCGGAGGCGCACTCCGCGCAGGTGGGGAGCGCGTCGTTCCGCAGGCCGCCCAGTTCGTCGAGCAGGTACGTGGACCAGTCGACCATGGCCGCCTGACCGGCGAAGTAGGTCGCGCGGGTGGTGTCAACGGTCTGCGCGCCCTGAGGCGAGTACTTCTGAGCGAGCGAGCCGTAGAGGTCCCACGTCGTCTTGCATGCGCTGGAGTCGAGACCGACCTTCCCGCTCTTGTCGACGAGCTGGCAGTCGTTACCGAGCGCGAGCGATTCGAAGGTCTGCGAGGTGAAGACGTCGGCGGGATCCGTCGCCAGGGTGATGCCGTAGTCGCTGCCGGAGGTCAGCGTCTTGGCCGCCTTCTCGAGGTCGGCGTACGTCGTGGGCGGCTTGAGGCCGGCCTTCTCGAACAGGTCTTTCCGGTAGACGAGGATCTGCGCGTACGCCGAGTCCGGCACCGCGAGCTGGCGGTCGCCGTCCTTGTCGAGGGCGAGCGCGGACTCGACGAACGTCTTCTCACCGAGCGCCTTGACGACGTTGGCGGCGGCGTCCGGGTGCAGGAGCTTCTGGGAGTCGAGCTGGCGGACGAGCGAGAGCGGGATGGCGCCCATCACATCCGGGAGCTTGCCGGAGATCGCCGCGGAGGCCACGAGCTGCGGGAGCTGGTTCTCGTCGACGGGGACGAGCTTGACCTTGATGCCGGTCTTCGTGGTGAACCCGTCGATGATCGCCTTCGTCGTGTTCACGCGATCGGGCTGGTTCTCCTCGGACCAGACCGTGATGGTCTTGCCCTTGTCGTCTCCGCCGTTGTCGGAGTTGCCGGAGCATCCGGCGAGGGTGGCCGCGCCGGCGACCAGCAGCGTCGCTCCGGCGACGATCTTCGTGATGCGCGACGTCATCATCGCGTCTCCTCTCTGGGGGGTGGGGGTGTTTGGAGCGTAGCCCGACTTCTGCATAATGTCTATACACAAGTGGCCTAACCACGATGCTAATGTAGTCGCCATCACGAAACCAAGGACGCTCGCATGAACAGACTTCTCCGCTTCGCCGCTCCCCATGCCGTGGAGGTGATCGACGTTCCGCGTGCCGAGCTCGCCCCGGGCCAGGTCCGGGTTCGAACGCTGTATTCCGGCATCTCCGCGGGTACCGAGCTGACCGCGTACCGAGGCACCAATCCCTATCTCACGTCGCAGTGGGACCCGGAGATCCGCCTCTTCCGCGGCGGGGCGGATAGCGGTCAACTCGCGTACCCGCTCGACGGCTGGGGCTACTCCGAAGTGGGCGAAGTCGTCGAGATCGCGGAGCCCGAGGGCGGCCTCCCGGCCGACGCGCCTCGCGTCGGCGACCGCGTGTGGGGCATCTGGGGTCACCGGGCCGAGGGCGTCCTGACCGTCGAGGCGCTGCGGGGCCACGTGCTCCCGGACGGCCTCGATCCGCTGGCGGCCGCGTTCGTCCGGGTCGGCGCCATCGCCCTGAACGGCGTGCTCGCCGCCGACCTCGGTGTCGGCTCCACGGTCGTGATCTTCGGACAGGGTGTCATCGGCCTCCTGGCGACCCGGTTCGCCGTGCTGAACGGCGCGACCGTCTTCGCCGTCGACGGCATCCCCGCCCGTCGCGAGGCGGCCCTCCGCTGGGGCGCGACGCACGCGCTTGCCCCGGACGCCGAGCTCGCGCTGACGCTCCGCGAGCTCACCGGCGGCGCGGGCGCCGACGCCGCGATCGAGCTCAGCGGCAATTACCATGCGCTTCACTCGGCAGTCCGCGCCGTGGGAGCGGACGGCACGGTCGTCGCCTCCGGCTTCTACCAGGGTGAGGCGACGCCGCTGCACCTCGGCGAAGAGTTCCACCACAACCGGGTCCAGCTGCTGGCCTCGCAGATCGGGTCGGCGCCGAACCGCCTCCGTGCGCGCTGGGACGTGCCGCGTCTCCAGCGGACCGTCGTCGACGCCCTCGCCGACGGGCGCGTCGACGCCGCATCCCTCGTCACGCACCGCTACCGACTCGACGACGCCGCGGAGGCCTACCGCCTCCTCGACACCGACCCGTCGGCCGCCCTCCAGGTGGTGCTGGAGTTCTGATGAACGCGATCACCGTCCAGGAGCAGCATCTGCCCGGCGACAGCCTCGAGAGCAAGTTCGAGACCGCGCTCGCGTGGGGATTCGACGGCATCGAATTGCGCAGCCGCGGCGACTTCCACTTCGCCGGCCGTCTGCCCGAGCTCAAGCGCGCCGCTGCCGCGGGAGTGGTCATGCCGACCACCTGCGTCGAGATGTCGCACTTCATCGGCGCCTTCGACCGCGACCTGCGGGAGGACGCCATCGCACAGCTCTCCTCGCAGCTCACCGTCATGGCCGAGATCGGCGGCGTCGGCGTGATGACACCGGGGTCGTACGGAATGTTCTCCCGTCGCCTTCCACCTTTCGAGCCGCCGCGCACGCCGGAGGAGGATCACGACATCCTCGTGGACGCGCTGGGCCGGCTCGGCGAGCACGCCGAGCGCGAGGGCGTCGAGCTGTTCCTGGAACCGCTCAACCGCTACGAGGACTACCTCGTCAACACGCTGGCGGGGGCCGCCGCGCTGATCCGGGAGGTCGGCTCGCCGGCCGTGCGGATCGTCGCCGACACCTACCACATGAACATCGAGGAGGCCGATCCGGCGGCCGCGCTGCTGGAGGTCGCGCCGTATATCGGTCACCTTCAGGCCAGCGACTCCAACCGGCTGGAACCGGGCGCGGGCCACGTGGACTGGGCACTGTTCGGCGCAACGGTGCAGGCGATCGGCTACGACCGCTCGATCGCGCTCGAGAGCCGGCTCTCGGGCGACGCCGCCACCGTGCTTCCGGCGGTGCCCCCGATGCTGCGGCGGTACCTGTGAACGCCCTGGCTCCGGCCGCCTCGCGCATCCTCTTCGGCAACTGGCGGGGTTCGTACACGGTTCCGGCCGGTGGCCTCTACCCCCACCAGTGGAGCTGGGACTCGGCCTTCATCGCGATCGGCCTCCGCCACCTCTCACCGCGGCGAGCGCAGCAGGAGCTCGACACCATTCTGAGCGCGCAGTGGGACGACGGCCGGCTTCCGCAGATCGTCTTCCACTCCGGCCGCGACGACGGCTACTCCCCGGGCGTGAGCTTCTGGAACAGCAGCAGCATCCCCGGTTCGCCGCCCGTCCAGACGTCCGGACTCGTCCAGCCGCCGAACCACGCCATCGCCGTTCTGATGGTGCACGAGTCGGATCCACGCGAGTCCCGTCGCCGGCGCTTCCTGGAACGGGCCTACCCGCGACTGGTGCTGTGGCACCGGTACCTGCGCGAGCGACGCGGAACCGGCTCGGGCCTGGCCCGCGTCGTGCACCCCTGGGAGAGCGGGATGGACAACTCGCCGTACTGGGACGCGTGCCTGCGCGGCATGACCCAGACCTACGAGGGCGACATCCCCCGACCCGACCTGCTGCACGCCGAGGCCGAGCACCGCCCCTCCAACGGCGAGTACGGCAAGTACCTCTACCTGGCCGCCCGCTACCGGGATCACCACTGCGACGACGCGGACGCCGACTTCCCGTTCCAGTTCGAGGATCCTGCCTTCAATGCGCTGTGGGCCAGGTCGGAGCTCTCGCTCGCGGCGATCGCCGAGCTCATCGGCGCCGACCCCGAACCGCACCGGGCGGAGGCTCGCCGCATCGGCGCGTCCCTCGGGGAGCTGTGGGCCGCCGAGCTGCGCTGCTATGTGGCACGGGATGTGCGCACCGGCGAACTCCAGCCGTACCGGACGGTCTCGGGGCTGACCCCGCTGCTCCTCCCCCACCTGCCGCACACCGACGAACTGCTCGACCTCCTGCGCGGGCCGCACTTCCGGCTCGGCGAGGTCGCCATGGTGCCGAGTCACGATCTCACCGCGCCCACCTTCGACTCGGCGCGCTACTGGCGCGGGCCGTCGTGGTTCAACACGGCATGGCTGATCGCCGAGGCGCTGTACGAGCGCGGCTGCACGGCCGAGGCGGAACAGCTCTCGCGGAACATGGACGACGGCGCGCTCGACCACGACTTCCCCGAGTACCTGGACCCGTACTCGTCCGCGCCACGCGGCACGCGCCGCTTCAGTTGGACGGCCGCGCTCGCCCTCGACCTCTCCCAGAAGATCGGAGCCTCCCGGTGACCACCATCCGCGCTACCGTATGGAACGAGAACGTCCATGAGACGACGGAGCCGCACATCATGCCGTTCTACCCGCACGGCATCCACGGCGAGGTCGCGTCGGCGCTGAGCGAGCAGCTGGGAGCGGAGGTGGAGGTGCGCACCGCGACGCTCGCGGAGCCCGAGCGCGGGCTCACCGAGGAGGCGCTGGCCGCCACGGATGTTCTGTTCTGGTGGGGACATCTCGCGCACGACGAGGTCGACGATGCCGTCGTCGAACGCGTGCAGCGCCACGTCCTCGGCGGGATGGGCCTGGTCGTCCTCCACTCCGGCCACTTCTCCAAAATCTTCACCCGGCTGATGGGCACCACCTGCTCGCTGTCGTGGCGCGATGACGGCGACCGCGAGGCGGTCTGGACCACGGCGCCGGGGCATCCCATCACGGCGGGCGTGCCCTCTCCGCTCGTCCTCGACGCGCACGAGACCTACGGCGAGCACTTCGACGTGCCGGAGCCGGAGGAGACGGTGTTCGTCAGTGCGTTCAGCGGTGGCGAGGCCTTCCGCTCCGGACTGGTGTACCGCCGCGGCCGCGGCCGCGTCTTCTACTTCAGCCCGGGCGATCAGAAGTACCCGGTCTACCGGCATCCGGCGGTCCGCCGCGTGCTCGGCAACGCCGCCCGCTGGGCCGCCGGCGACGGCGAGCACCGCACACCGGCGGTCTCGCATCCGCGTCGCGGTGAGCTGATCGAGGCGCAGGCGGGGACGACGACCAGGTCATGACACCGCGCATCGTCGTCGCACCGGACTCGTTCAAGGGTTCGGCGGAGGCCTCTGCCGTGGCCGAGGCGATCGCCGACGGATGGCGTTCGGTCCGGCCGGGGGACGAACTCCGCCGCCTCCCCATGGCCGACGGCGGCGAGGGGACCGTGGATGCGTTCCTCGCCGCCGTTCCCGGGGCCGAGGAGCGCACGACCACCGTGGACGGCCCGGACGGCCGGCCGGTCTCCGCGCGGTGGGCGATCCTGCGCGGCGGGGAATCCGGACCGACGGCCGTGGTCGAGATCGCGCAGACCAGCGGCCTCGGGCTGCTCGACCCGCTCCAGCCGCTGACGGCGCACACGCGCGGCCTGGGCCGACTCCTGGCTGCGGCGCTCGACGCGGGCGCCGTCCGCATCCTGGTCGGACTCGGCGGAAGCGCCACCAGCGACGGCGGTGCCGGCGCCCTCCAGGCGCTCGGTGCGTCCCTCCTCGGCCCCGACGGGCGCCCGGCGCGATCGGGCAATGCGGGACTGGCGGACCTCGCGCGCGTCGAGCTCGACGGCCTGCCGCCCCTGCCGGCTCACGGAGTGACGCTGCTGACGGATGTCCGCAGCCCCCTCCTCGGCGACCGCGGTGCGGCTCGCATGTTCGGTCCGCAGAAGGGCGCGACGCCCGCCGACGTCGAGAGGATCGAGGCCGGCCTCGCCGAGTTCGTCCAGCTGCTGGCGGAGGTGCGGCCCGATGCGGCCGCGCTGAGCGAGCGCCCGGGAGCGGGAGCCGCCGGCGGAACCGGCTTCGGGCTCTCGCTGTGGGGTGCCGATATCCGCCCGGGCGCCGACGAGGTCGGATCCCGACTGGACCTGCCTCGCGCGATCCGCGAGGCCGATCTGGTGATCACGGGCGAGGGCCGCTACGACACGCAGACGCGCGAGGGCAAGGTCGCCGCCCACGTCGCGGCGCTCGCCCGTGCGGAGGGAACACCCGTCGCGCTGGTGGCGGGCATGATCGCCCTCGAGCCGGACGGGTTCGTCGACCACGTCGAACTGAGCGCACTCGCCGGCTCGGCCGACGCCTCCCGCGCGGACGCCGTCGGCTGGGCGCGCCGTGCGGGCGAACTCCTCGCGTCGCGCTGGGGATGAGGCCGGCTCCCGGTCACGGGACGCGGTAAAGCCACTCCTCCGTGTCGAACTTCTCGGCGACCAGCTTCTCCGCCTCGGCATACTCGGCGTCGGTGAGGTCGCCGTCCGTCGCGCCGTAGAGGTTCTTGAAGGTCAGCTTCATCTGCTCAATGATCTCGGCCCGGGTGAGGCCGGTCTGGCTCCGCAGCGGGTCGACGCGCTTGGCCGCGCTGGTGATCCCCTTGTCGCTGATCTTCTCGCGACCGATGCGCAGCACCTCGGTCATCTTCTGGCCGTCCATGTCGTAGCTCATGGTGACGTGGTGGAGCACCGCTCCGGAGCCCAGCCGCTTCTGGGCGGCGCCGCCGATCTTGCCGGACGGGCTGGTGATGTCGTTGAGCGGCTGGTAGACCGCGTCGATGCCGAGCGACTTCAGCGCGATGATCGCCCACTCGTCCAGGAAGGCGTAGCTGTCGGCGAAGCTCATGCCCTGCACGAGGTCGGCCGGCGCGTAGATGGAGTAGGTGACGACCGATCCGGCCTCCATGAACATGGCGCCGCCGCCGGAGATGCGGCGGACGACCTGGATGCCGTACTTCGCGGCGTTCTCGGGGTCGACCTCGTTCTTGACCGACTGGAAGCTCCCGATCACGACGGCCGGCTCGTCCCACTCCCAGATGCGGAGTGTCGGCCCGCGACGGCCCTCCCCCACCTCGGTGGCGAGCACTTCGTCCAGCGCCAGGTGCATCTGAGGCGACACCGCCTTGGCGTGCACGATCTGCCAGTCGTAGTCGCGCCAGCTGGTCGCCTTGGCGAGCGCCCGGCGCACGGTCACGGCCACCGCCTCCGGCGAGAAGCCGAGCAGGCTCGCCCCCTCCGGGAGGGCATCCTTCACCGCAGCGGCGATCGTCTTCGCATCGGCCTCGGCGGGCAGACCGTTCACGGCCGCGTTGATCGCCTCCAGCGCGGTGTCCGGCTCCAGGAAGAAGTCGCCGGCGAGCTGGAAGTCCGCGATCCGGCCGTCGACCACCTCCAGGTCGACGACGACGAGCTTGCCACCCGGGACCTTGTACTCACCATGCATGTCCTCAGCCTACGACCGGGGCGGCGTCGCGCCTCCCGTCTTCTCCCACTAGGCGCGGCTGGGGAAGCGCTGCAGCAGCCACTCCGTGAGGTCGGCGAAGACCTCCGCCTTGTTCGTCTCGTTGAAGACCTCGTGCCGCGCGCCCTCGTAGACGATCGTCGTCACGTCGGACAGCCCGGAGCGGCCGCGGAAGGCGCGTTCGAGCTTGCGGGCGCTCGCGGGCCCGCCCAGCGGGTCGTCCGATCCCACCTGGATGAGCACCGGCAGATCATGGGCGAGGTGGCGCGCCGGACGGCCGAGGAGTCGCGCGGCGTCGAGCGTCCCGAACAGCTTCTGCAGCGGGGTCAGCGTCGTCAGCGGGTCGTCGACGAACGCCCGCGCCACCTCGGGGTCACGGCTCAGCCATTCCGCCCCGGTCGTGCCGAGGTGCGCGTGCCGCTTGTTGAGGTCGCCGCTGTTCATCGACCCGGGCATCCGGTACGCCGTTCCCGACAGCACCATCGCGTCGTACTCGTCGCTGTGGCGGTTGAGCAGCAGCTGCCCGATGAGCGACCCCCAGCTGTGGCCGACGTACGCCAGCGGCAGCTCCGGGTTCTCGGAGCGGATGAGGTCGCTGAAAGCGTGGACGTCGCAGATCGCCGCTCGCAGGCCTCCGGGGCCGAGACGGCCGAGACGGCTGGCGTCCGCGTGCCACTGGTCCATGCCCGTCCGGCCGTGGCCGAGATGATCGTCCGCGTAGACGAGGAACCCGGCAGCGGCCAGGTGCTCGGCGAGCGCCCGGTAGCGTCCGGCGTGCTCGCCCACCCCGTGGGCGAGCTGCACGACAGCCGCCGGTCTTGAGCCCGCGGGATCCGGGGCGTACACATCGAAGTGGATGCGGACGCCGTCCACGTCCTCGAAGGTCCTGTCCTGCTGGGTCTGCACGGGGTCATTCTGGCGTACGCCGCCAGCGAAGGGGGTTTGTTTAGCCTTGCTAATTTGTTAGGCTAACTATGTATGAACGGCCGGATCTCGACTCACGACCTGAGCAGCGTCCTCCGCATCGCGGTGGCTCGTCTCTCGCGGCGCCTGCGCGCCGAGAAGGAGGACCACGAGCTCAGCGACGCGCAGACCGCGATCCTCGGCTACCTGGTGCGTGAGGGCTCCGGCACCATCGGTCGTCTGAGCGAGTTCGAGCGGGTCAAGCCGCCGTCGATGAACCGAACGGTCAACCGCCTCGAGGAGGCCGGCTACGTCGAGCGCACCGCCGACGCGGCGGACGGCCGGAAGGTCGTCGTGGTCCCGACCCGCCGGGGCGCCGAGCTCGTGGCCGAGACCCGCCGCCGCCGCGACGCCTGGTTGCATCAGCGCCTTCGCACCCTGACCGCGGAACAGCGCGCCACACTGGCCGAGGCCGCCGAGATCATGCGGGAGCTCGCCGACTCGTGAGTTCCATGTTCCGCTCCCTCGCCGGGGTCAACTACCGTATCTGGGCGGCCGGCGCGATCGTCTCGAACGTCGGAACGTGGATGCAGCGCACCGCGCAGGACTGGATCGTCCTGACCCAGCTGACCCACAACAACGCGTCCGCCGTCGGCTTCGTCATGGCGCTGCAATTCGGTCCTCAGCTTCTGCTTCTCCCCGTCACCGGATGGGCGGCCGATCACCTCGACCGCCGCAAGCTGCTCATGGCAACGCAGGGTGCGATGGGCCTCCTGGGCCTCGGCCTCGGCATCCTCACAGTCACGGGTGCCGTCGAGCTCTGGCACGTCTACCTCTTCGCCCTGCTGCTGGGCGTGGTCGCCGCCTTCGACGCCCCCGCTCGCCAGACCTTCGTCTCGGAGCTCGTCGCGGGACCGAACCTGTCCAACGCCGTCGCCCTCAACTCCGCCTCCTTCAACGCGGCCCGGCTCATCGGCCCGGCCGTCGCGGGGCTGCTCACGGCGGTCGTCGGTGCGGGCTGGGTCTTCCTGATCAACGCCGCCACCTTCGGCGCCGTCCTGCTGTCGCTGGCGCTGCTGCGCCGTGAGCAGCTGTACCGCGCAGAGCGCGCAAAGCGGTCTCGCAGCGGTCTCGTCGACGGTTTCCGGT
Source organism: Leifsonia sp. NPDC077715 (assembly GCF_040686855.1). Lineage (NCBI taxonomy): Bacteria > Bacillati > Actinomycetota > Actinomycetes > Micrococcales > Microbacteriaceae > Leifsonia > Leifsonia sp. NPDC077715. The sequence continues at coordinate 325,618 of NZ_JBFBOG010000002.1, read as the reverse complement.
ACGTGCGGCGACGGCCCGACATCATGGTCATCCTGGTCATGGTGTTCCTCATCGGCACCTTCGGACTCAACTTCCCGATCTTCATCTCCACCATGTCGGTCAGCGTGTTCCATCAGGGCGCGGGCGAGTACGGCATCCTCTCATCGATCATGGCCGTCGGATCCGTCGTCGGCGCGCTCCTCTCCGCCCGCCGCGACCGGCCACGCGTCTCGCTGCTGTTCGCCGGTGCCGCCTTCTTCGGTTTCGGCTGCGCGGTGGCCGCCGTCATGCCGACGTACTGGCTGTTCGCGATCGCGCTGATCGCGATCGGCGTCTCGTCGCAGACGCTGATGACGACCGCCAACGGGACGGTCCAGATGACCACCGATCCCGTCCTCCGCGGACGCGTGATGGCCATCTACATGGCGATCTTCATGGGCGGCACCCCGATCGGCGCGCCGATTGTCGGCTGGGTCGCCGACACCTTCGGTCCTCGGTGGGCGATGGGCGTCGGCGCCGCGAGCGGATTCGCCGCGGCGCTGGTCGGCGTGTTCTACCTGGTGAAGTACCGCGGTCTCCGCCTCCGGTTCGAAGGGATGCGCCCCAGCTTCGTGCTCGCCCCGCGCGAGATCGTGCGGGAGGAGCTGGAGGAGACCGAGGCGACGGCGACCCGCACGTCCTGACGGTGCGGTACGGTGCGGGGATGTTCCCGGTCACCGACCCCTTCGCGCACGGCCACGTCGAGAATCCCGACGGCGACAGCATCTACTGGGAGGCCAGCGGCAACCCGGAGGGCGTGCCCGTCCTGTGGCTGCACGGCGGTCCCGGCTCGGGGCTGGGCGCCGGCAACTACCGCAAGCGCTACGACCCGGAGAAGTTCCTCCTGGTCGGGATCGACCAGCGCGGTTGCGGTCGGAGCACGCCGCTCGTCGTGGACGCGCTCGACCGCCTTCCGGCCAACACCACCGACGGACTGATCGCCGACATCGAACTCGTCCGCGAGCACCTGCGCATCGATCGCTGGGTCGTCACCGGTGGTTCGTGGGGGTCGACCCTCGCCCTCGCCTACGCGCTTTCGCATCCCGACCGGGTCCGCGGCATCGTGCTCGGCGCGGTCACGACGACCGGCCGGGACGAGGTGGACTGGATCACCGAGACCATGGGCCGCGTCTTCCCGGAGGCCTGGGAGCGACTGGAGCAGGCGTCGCACCGCCGCCCCGGCGAGCGCGTGGTCGAGGCATACGCCCGGGTGCTCGCGACGGGCGCCCCCGACGAGCGTGCGGCCGCGGCGGACGCCTGGGACGCGTGGGAGTCGACACATGTGTCGCTCGACCCGAACTTCGTCCCCGGCCCCCTGCACGAGGACCCGGTGCAACGCCAGGTGTTCGCCACGCTGGTCACCCACTACTGGGCCCACGACGCCTTCCTGCCCGGTGACCGCGCCATCCTGGACCGGGTGGACGAGCTGGCGCACATCCCCGCGGCCCTGATCCACGGCCGTCACGACGTGAGCGGCCCGGTGATCACGCCGTGGCTGCTGCACCGGCAGTGGCCGGCCAGCCGGCTGATCGTCGTCGAAGGCGAGGGACATGGCGGCCCGGAGTCGTCGGAGCGGATGGCCGAGGCGATCAGCTCCTTCGCGACGCTGGGACAATAGGGCGGTGACCCTCGACATCACGGCGCTGGCCCAGCGCGCGCTCGCGCTCGTCCCCGACGGCGGCCGCGCCGTCCTCGGCATCGCCGGAAGCCCCGGCTCCGGGAAGACCACCCTCGCTCGCGTCGTCGCCGCCCGCGTCGACGAACTGGCCGGCCCTGGCACGGCCGTGCACCTGCCGATGGACGGCTTCCACCTCGCGAACGCGACCCTCGACGCGCTCGGCCGCCACGACCGCAAGGGCGCGATCGACACGTTCGACGGCTGGGGCTTCGCCGCGCTGCTCGCGCGGGTGCTCGCCGAGCGGTCGAACGTCGTCTACGCGCCCGCATTCGAGCGCACGGTGGACGAGCCGGTCGCCGGTTCCATCGCGATCGCCCCGGAGACCCGGCTCGTGGTCGCGGAGGGCAACTACCTGCTGGTGGACCAGGACCCCTGGTCGCGCATCCCCTCGCTGCTGGCCGAGAGCTGGTTCGTCGCGACCCCGGACGACGAGCGCATGCGCCGCCTCGTCGACCGGCACACCCGCCACGGCCGCAGTGTGGAAGCGGCGACGGCGTGGGCCCGCGACGTCGACGGCGCCAACGCCGTGCTGATCGAGGCGTCCCGCCCACGCGCGACCCTCGTGGTGGACGGCACCGCCGGACTCTCAGCCTGAGTTCCGTAGGGTGGAGGAATGACCTCCCCCGCCCGCGTGACGGTGTACGGCGCCGACTGGTGCCGCGACTGCATCCGCTCCAAGTCCCTCCTCGACCGCCTCGGCGCCGACTACGAGTACATCGACCTCGTCGCGCGCCCGGAGGAGGCCGACCGCGCCCGCGAGATCAGCGGCCGCACGAACATCCCGGTCATCGTCCTCCCGGACGGGCGCCACCTGGTCGAGCCGACCGACCCCGAGCTGGAGGCTGCTCTCCGCGGCTGAGCGTCTTCTCAGTGACGCGTCATCCAGTTGGACATCCGCCGTCCGCAGGAGTTGTGTGGCGGATATGGAGTACACACACCTCGGCCGGTCCGGCCTGAAGGTCTCCCGTCTCGTCCTCGGCACCATGAACTTCGGGCCGCAGACGAGCGAGGAGGACTCGCACCGGATCATGGACTCCGCGCACGACGCGGGAATCAACTACTTCGACACCGCCAACGCCTACGGGCAGCACCTCGGCAAGGGCGCGACCGAGACGATCATCGGCAACTGGTTCAGCCAGGGCGGCGGCCGGCGCGAACGCACCGTCCTCGCCACCAAGCTGTACGGCGACATGGGCGACTGGCCCAACGAGGGCCGGCTGTCGGCGCTCAACATCCGGCGCGCGCTGGATGCGAGCCTGAAGCGGCTGCAGACCGATTACGTCGACATCTACCAGTTCCACCACATCGACCGGGACACCCCCTGGGACGAGATCTGGCAGGGCATCGAGACCGCCATCGCCCAGGGCAAGATCCTGTACGCCGGTTCCAGCAACTTCGCCGGCTGGCACATCGCGACCGCCCAGGCGGAGGCCCGGAAGCGCAACCTGCTCGGGCTCGTGAGCGAGCAGTCCATCTACAACCTCCTCACCCGTCAGGTGGAACTCGAGGTGCTGCCCGCCGCGCAGGCCAACGGCGTCGGCGTGATCGCCTGGTCGCCGCTGCAGGGCGGCCTGCTCGGCGGCGTCGTCCGCAAGCAGAACGAGGGCAAGCGCCGGCTGGAGGGACGCGCGGCCGAAACGCTCGAGAAGCACCGCGACGCGATCGAGGCGTATGAGGCGTTCGCCGACGAGCTCGGCCACGAGCCGGGCGACCTCGCGCTCGCCTGGCTGCTCACGCGGCCCGGTGTGACCGGACCCATCATCGGCCCGCGCACGCAGGAACAGCTCGACGGCGCCCTGCGCGCGCTCGACATCCACCTCGACGACGCGGCGCTCGCCCGCCTCGACGAGATCTTCCCGGGGCACCGCACGGCGCCCGAGGACTACGCCTGGTGAACCCCGGGCGAAGCCGGAACGAAAGGACAGCAGTGAAGACACGCACCATCGGAGACGTCCAGGTCTCGGCCATCGGCCTCGGCGGGATGCCCATGTCGATCGAGGGACGCCCGGACCGCGAGCGCTCGATCAAGACCATCCACGCCGCACTCGACGAGGGCATCACCTTCATCGACACGGCGGACGCCTACCACCTGCACGCCGACGAGGTCGGCCATAACGAAGAGCTCATCGCGGAGGCGCTGCGTGCTTGGGGCGGCGACGCCTCCTCGGTGCTCGTCGCCACGAAGGGCGGACACCTCCGCCCGGGCGACGGCTCGTGGACCGTGAACGGCAGCCCCGAGTACATCAAGAGCGCCGCGAAGGAATCGCTGCGCCGGCTCGGCGGCGACGCGATCGGGCTGTACCAGTTCCACCGTCCGGACCCGGACGTGCCGTACGCCGACTCTGTCGGTGCCGTCCGCGACCTCCTCGACGAGGGCGTCATCCGCATGGCGGGCATCTCGAACGCGAACCCGCAGCAGATCCGCGAGGCGAACGACGTCCTCGGCGGACGCCTGGTCTCGGTGCAGAACCAGTTCTCGCCGGCATTCCGCTCCAGCGAGCCGGAGCTGCGCCTCGCCGACGAACTCGGTATCGCCTTCCTGCCGTGGAGCCCCCTCGGCGGCATCACGTCCGCCGCCGACCTCGGCAGCCGGTTCGAGCCGTTCAACCGAGTGGCCGAGGCGCGCGGCATCAGCCCGCAGGTCGTCGCGCTCGCCTGGCACCTCGCGCAGAGCCCGCACGTCATCCCCATCCCCGGCTCGTCCCGCCCGGAGACCATCCGCGACTCGGTGACCGCGGTGGATGTGGAGCTCACGCCCGAGGAGCTGGCCCAGCTGAACGCGGCCTGACCCGCGGCCCGGTGCGTCAGGCCGCCGACGCCTCGGCGGCCTCCGCACCGGGCGCCCGGTCGAACCGGAAGGTGCGGCGGAACCGGTCCACCAGTTCCGCGGGCCCGGCCAGCACGTCCAGCCGCGGCGAACCCTCGCCGAGCAGGGCCGCCAGCTGGTCGGGCTGGAGCTGGAACTCCAGCACGTCGTCCGGCGACGGCACGGCGAGCCGGCGCTGCGGATGCGGCAGCGCCTCCGGGCCGACGTCGAGGACATCCAGCGAGCCGCCGTCCACGATCGCACTGATGGACGCCTCGCCGACGTGCAGCAGGTACTCCGTCGCCGGCAGCCGCTCCGCATCCGCGCCGCGGAAGGCGGCGCGCAGGGTCACGGCGAGCGCGTCGGCCGTGAACACATCGCCCGCGACCGGCTGCTCGGCGGGCAGCGCCCATCCCCACCGCTCCAGCGCCAGCACCACCGGCTCCAGCTCGCGACCCAGCGGCGTCAGTTCGTATCCGCCGCGCACCGCCGGCACGCGACGCACGAGGCCCGCCTCCTGCAACTCCTTCAACCGGTCGCTGAGGATGTTGGTCGGGATGCGCGGCAGGCCGGCCTTGAGGTCGCTGTAGCGCCGCGCGCCGGCGAGCAGGTCGCGGATGATGAGCAGAGCCCACCGCTCCCCGACCCGCTCGAGCGCGCGTGCCGTTCCGCCGGACTGGCCGAAGCCCCGCGGGGACCGTGCAGCCATCCGGTCAGGCCTGGGCTGCGCCCTGCTCGGCCAGATACGCCTCCGGGCCCTTCTCGACGGCCGCCGGAGCCATGTAGAGGTAGGACAGGTTGTTGCCGTCCGGGTCCTCGAGGTCGCGCGAGTACATGAAGCCGTAGTCCTGCGCCGGACGCGGCTCGCGGCCACCCGCCTCCAGGCCCTTGGCAATGATCGCGTCGACCTCCTCGCGGGAATCCTGGCTCAGGGCGACGGATGCGCCCGCCTGGGTGCGCGGGTCGATGATCTCCTTGTCGGTGAACGTCGCGTAGAACTCGCGCGTCTGCACCATGAAGTAGATGTCGTCGCTGAGCACGACGCAGGCCGCGTTCTCGTCGGTGAACATGGGGTTGATCGTGTACCCGAGCGCTTCGTAGAAGGCCTTCGCGCGGTCGAGGTCGTTCGTCGTGAAGTTGACGAAGATGTTGAGTGACATGGTGTGCTCCAAAGGGTGTCGAGCGATCCGAATACGCTTAGCTTGCTCTTTGCAAGTTCACTTGTCAATAGCAAGTAAAGCTCGTGATCGGAGCGTGTCGATCGCTTCACGCATCTCACGCGCCAGGTGGATGCGGCCCTCCTTCTCCGCCTTCTCCAGCGTCTCGGCCTGCGTTGCATCCGCGCCCGAGAACCACGAGGCGATCGTCACGCCGTGCCCCGGACGCGACACCACGCGGATCGCATCCCCGACGCCGACGCTGCCGGACTTCACCACCGAGAAGTACGCGCCCGGCCGCCCCTCCTGGGCGAACCGCTTCACCCAGTGCGGCTCCCGCATCCTGCGCTGGAACGTCGCGCACGGCTCGCGCGGGCAGGTGACCTCCAGCACCAGCTCGTCGCCGATCGCCCAGCGTTCGCCGATCTCGGCGCCGTTCACATCGATGCCGGCGGTGCGCAGGTTCTCGCCGAACAACCCGGCCGGGATCTCACGTCCCAGCTCCTCCGCCCAGAATGCGGCATCCTCCTCGGCGTAGGCGTAGACCGCCTTGGAGGTGCCACCGTGGTGCTTCCGGTTCGCCTGCACGTCGCCGTGGAGACCGAGAGGACGCACGCGCAGCCGCTTCCCCACCGGCCGCTTGTCGATCGCCGTCACGCCGACCACCCCAGAATCGTGGAGCAGCTGCTCCACGACGCACACCGCGCGAACCTCCGCCATCGACTCCGATCCCATCGGGCCAGTATCGCAGGCGCCGGTCAGCGGACCCCGCGCATCATCCGCAGCACCCACGGGCTGATCAACGCCAGCAGGATTCCGATCACCACCGCGACACCGCCGATCAGCGAGAAGTACAGCGCCTCCGTGTCGGGGTTGTACAGCTTCGCGAGCTGGCCCGCCATCGCCGTCCCCAGCGCCACCGACAGGAAGTACAGAGCCACCATCTGCGCCTGGAACTTGCGCGGCGCGAGCTTGGTCGTCACCGACAGTCCGGGAGGCGAGATCAGCAGCTCCGCGATCGTGAAGACGAACAGGATGCCGACCATCGCCAGCAGCGGCGTGCTGTTCGCGCCGCCGCCCGACCAGAACAGGAAGAGGAAGAACGCGAGCCCCATGAGCACCGTGCCCGCCGCGAACTTGATCGGCGCCGACGGCTGCTTCGCGCCCCACTTCGTCCAGATCGCCGCGAAGACTCCCGAGAGCACGATGATGAAGATCGGGTTGATGGACTGCACCCACGACACCGGGAACTCCCACCCGAACAGGTTCCGGTCGAGCCGCTTGTCGGAGTAGATCGTCACCACCGTGAACTGCTGCTGGTACAGCGACCAGAAGGCGGCGTTCGTGATGAACAGCGGGATGAACGCGACCAGCTGGCTGCGCTCGTCGCTGTTCACCAGCTTCGAGCTCATGATCACGGCGAAGTACGCGATGGCGGCGACGATGGTCACGCCGATGACCCACAGCGCGAGGTTGGACGCGTTCACGACGCCCGTGAAGACCAGCACCACGATGATGACGAGGGCGGCCGCGCCGATGCCGATCATCAGCGGGTAGCGCGAGCGAGGAAGCGGGTTCGGGACCACGCGGGACGCATCCGGAAGCCGCTTGCGACCGATCGAGTACTGGATGAGGCCGATCGCCATCCCGACCGCGGCCAGCCCGAAGCCCCAATGGAAGCCGAGCGTGGTCTGCAGCAGTCCAGTCAGCAGCGGCCCGAAGAACGCCCCGAGGTTGATGCCGAGGTAGAACAGCGAGAAGCCGGCGTCGCGTCGCGGGTCCTTCTCCTCGTAGAGCGTCCCGACGATGCGGGTGGCGTTCGCCTTGAGCCCGCCACTTCCGAGCGCGACGAGGAGCAGGCCGACCAGCACGCCACCGACGCCCGGGATGAGCGCCAGCGAGATGTGGCCCGCCATGATGACGACCGCGCTCCAGAACAGCACGCGTTCGGAGCCGAACAGCCGGTCGGCGAGCCACGCGCCCAGGATGGTCGAGAGGTAGACCGCGCCGCCGTACGCGCCGACGATTCCCGTGGCGGTCGCCTCGTCGATGCCGAGGCCGCCCTGCTCGGCGGAGTAGTAGAGGTAGATGAGCAGGATGCCCTGCATCCCGTAGAAGGAGAACCGCTCCCACATCTCCACACCGAAGATGTTCGCCAGCGCGCGCGGCTGTCCGAAGAACCCGTGGCTCGCGTCGTCTTCGCGCCGCGCCGGCGCGGTATCCGTGTCGCTCATGGCGCCCATGGTGCCACCCTCACGCCGCACGCGATACGCCTGAAGCGGTGGACGCTCGCGCGTCCAGACGCGGAGTCGCCCTCGTGAGGCGCACGATTTGGCCGCAATTCCGGAATGCACGCAACGAATCCCCATAAGCTCTGCGCATGGACAACCTCGATCGCAGCATCCTCGACCTCCTGCGCCAGAACGCGCGTGCCGGGTACGGCGACATCGGCTCCGTCGTCGGGCTGTCGGCGTCGGCCGTGAAGCGCCGCGTCGACCGGCTGGTCGCCGACGGGGTGATCCGCGGGTTCACCATCCAGGTCGACCCGGCGATCGATGGCATGAGCACCGAGGCCTACGTCGAGCTGTTCTGCCGGGGGACCGTGTCGCCGGAGGAGCTGCTGCGCATCCTGTCCGCCGTGCCGGAGGTCGTGGACGCCGGGACCGTGACGGGCAGCGCGGATGCGATCGTGCACATCCGCTCGCGCGACATCCCGAGCCTGGAGGCGGCGCTCGAGAAGGTGCGGCTCGCGCCCAATGTCGACCACACCCGCAGCGCGATCGTGCTCTCGCGCCTGATCAATCGCGGAAGCTGAGCTGGACGCCGCCTGCGAGAACGTTCAGCGCGGGCGGTGCGCCGGGCGCCCGCATCCGAGCGCGGACACGGGCAACAGTGGCACGATGGGCGCATGAAGCTGCTCGTTGTCGAAGACGATCCGGACATGGGCGGTCTCGTCCAGCGCGGCCTCGCGGCCGAGGGCTATGACGTGACCCTGGTCACGAACGGCGTCGACGCGATGATCGCGCTGCGCTCCGACGCCTTCTCGGCCGCCGCGATCGACGTGATGTTGCCCGGGATGAGCGGGTTCGAGCTGTGCCGCCACATCCGCGAGGCGTCGAATCCCATGCCCATCCTGCTGCTGACCGCGCGCGACGCCATCGAGGACCGCGTCCACGGACTCGACTCCGGCGCCGACGACTACCTGACGAAGCCGTTCGCGTTCGCCGAGCTGGCCGCTCGGGTTCGCGCGCTGCTGCGTCGGGAGCCGACGGGGATGCGGCCGCAGGTCACCGTCGGCCGCCTCACCATCGACTCGCACGAGCACCAGGCCCTCGTCGCGGGCCACGAGATGCCGCTGAGCCGCCGCGAGTTCACGCTGCTGCGGCTGTTCGCCACCAACCCGGACAAGACGCTCTCGCGCTCCGACATCCTCGAGTCGGTCTGGGGAACGAGCGAGAACATCGGCACCAACGTCATCGACCAGTACGTCTCGTACCTGCGCAAGAAGCTGGACGCAGCGGGTGCCGGCCTCTCGATCATCACCGAGCGAGGCCGCGGCTATCGCCTGGATGCACGCAACGCCGTGGACGCGAAGCGCCCGACCGCCGACTCCCCCGCGCACGACGCAGCCTCGACCCCGTGAACCGGCTGCGGCGCCTGTCGATCACGGCGCGGATCACGATCGGCAGTCTGCTCGTCGCCGCCCTCTTCGCCCTCGTCGCGGTCGTCATCATCCGCATCGGCGTCTCGTCGATCCTCCACAACGCGACCGTCACACTGCTCTCGAACGACGTCGCGGCGCCCGCCGAGGCCCTTCCGAGCAGGCCCGGTGGCCCGTTCGACCTCCCGGGCGGCGGACAGGAGCTCGCCATCGTCTCCGAGGACGGCACGATCCTCGCCTCCACGCTGCCCGAGTCGCTGGAGGAGCGGATCGACGATCTGACGACCCAGGGCGATCAGACGCGCGAGGTGCAGGCCGGCGACGAGCATTACCTCGTGCTCACACGCAGCGTGAACACGTCGACCGGCGTGATGCATGTCGTGGCGGCGCGGAATGAGGAGACGACCGCTCTGGTCGTCGACCGCCTGACCGCGGCCCTGCTTGCCGGCGCCGGCGTCCTGATCTTCGCGTTCGGCGCAGCGTCGTGGCTGCTGACCCGCACCGCGCTCCGCCCGGTGAGCCGGATGCGCGAGCAGGCCGACCGCATCGCCGCCTCCACTCCAGACGAGGCCGGACTGTTGCCGGTCGGTCCGGCCCAGGACGAGTTGTCGGAGCTCGCGACCACGCTCAACGACCTGATCCTCCGGCTGCGTGCGTCGGCGGACCGTGAGCGGCAGATGGTGTCGGACGCGAGCCACGAGTTGCGGACGCCCCTGGCGGTGCTGCGCGGCCAGCTGGAGTTGGCGGAGCTGGACGCAGGCGACCCGGATGCGCTGCTCCATGACATCCGGTCGTCGCATTCGACGGCGATCCGGCTGGGCCAGCTGGCGAACAACCTGCTGGAACTGTCGCGCATCGAGGCCGGCCCGTCGAGCGGCCGCATCGACTGGCGCACGCTCGTCGACGAGCTGACGGACGCGATCGACCGGGCCCGCCTGCTGGTGAGCAGCGACGACGAGTCCGCGGGCATCTCGGTGGACTTCGAGTACGACCCCCGCCGCCGGCCGGAGCCCGGATCGCGGGTGGCGCTCTCCCCGACGGACTTCGGTCGCATCCTGGACAACCTGCTCGGCAACGCGATCACGGCGATCCGGGCGGCCGGAGGGGAGCGGCCGGAGGCGACCGTGACGGCGACGCTGGCGCTCGCGGATGAGGCGGACGGCGAGGGTGAGTCCGTCGTGCTGACGGTCCGCGACACGGGCCCGGGGATGCCGAAGGAGTTCATCCCGGTGGCGCTGGACCGCTTCACCCGCGCGGACAACGCCCGCACCGGTCAGTCCGGCGGCGGCCTGGGTCTGGCGATCGTGGGCGCCTTGGCCGACGCGGCCGGCGGCCGGGTCGTGCTGGCGAATGTGGAGCCGTCGGGGCTGACCGTGACGGTCACGCTGCCGATCCGGCGCGACTAGCGCGTCAGCCCCCGCGCCTCAGCGCCCCCTCGCCTCAGTGCCCGGTGTGGTCCGAGTCGACGCCCGCGTCCGGACCCTCGTCCAGCGTGTCGAGCGCCGCGAGGTCGTCGGCGTCGAGCTCGAAGTCGAACACCGCCAGGTTCTCGGCCATCCGCTCGGGGTTGCGCGACTTGGGGATCGCGACCAGCCCGTTCTGCACGTGCCAGCGCAGGACGACCTGCCCGGGCGTCCGCCCGTGCTTCGCGCCGATTTCTGCGAGGACCGGCGCGGCCAACAGGTCGCCGGTCCCGCCGATGGGACTCCACGACTCGGTCACGATCCCGTGCTCGCTGTCGTAGGCACGCTGCTCGCGGCGCGGAATTGCCGGGCTCAGCTGGATCTGGTTGACGGCCGGGACCACGCCCGTCTCGGAGATGATCCGGTCGAGGTGTGCAGGCTTGAAGTTGGAGACGCCGATCGCGCGCGCCTTGCCCGCCTCCCGCAGCCGGATGAACGTCTCCCAGGTGGAGATGTACTGGTCGCGCTGTGGCAGCGGCCAGTGGATGAGGAGCAGGTCGACGTACTCCAGCCCCAGCCGCTCGAGGCTCGCATCGAGCCCGGCGACCGCCCGATCCTCGCCCTGGTAGTTGCCGTCGAGCTTGGTCGTGACGAACCATTCCTCGCGCGGCACCCCACTGGCGGCGAGCCCACGCCCGACGCCCACCTCGTTGCCGTACTTGGCCGCGGTGTCGACGTGCCGGTAGCCGATCTCCGCAGCGGCGACGACCGCGTTCTCGACCTCGGCGTCGTCGAGGGGCCAGGTGCCGAGCCCGAGCTGGGGGATGCTGCCACCGCCGTTCAGCGGGAGCGAAGGGATCTGGTTGGTCATGGCTGTCACAGTACGCGGATCAGATGACGCCGTCGGAGAGCGTCGTCGGGTTGCCGAACCGGTGGTTCGTGATCGAGATCGCCTGCTCGTGCAGGAAGGCCAGCACCTCGACCCGCCCGGACGGCGTGACCGGCCCGTCGTAGATCGCGACATCGGGGCTCCCTCCCAGCGCCGCGGCGAGCGCCAGCCGGTCGCCGCCGATAAGCCGGATCCGGTGGGCGGTGATGCGCCGCGCCCGGACGCGCGAAAGCCAGTGGGCGTCGGACTCCACGGTCACCTCGACGTCCCGTTCCCGCAGCAGCGCCGCAGTCGCCTTGGGCAGCTTCACGGGGGTGCTCACGGTGAACGGCGACCGGGCGACGGTTCCCGCCGCCATGACGCGCAGCAGTTCGGGCAGCGAGCTCCCTTCGGAGAGGCGAATGGCCACCGGCACCGGCCGGTAGCGGAAGAGGTTGCGTTCGACGCCGAGTCCGGAGACGTCCTTCACCCGGTGGTACTCGTTCGCCACGGCGATCGCGTCGCTGAGCGCCGACCGACGGACGAGGTCGAAGGACGGGTAGTCCATCGACGACTGCCCGGATTCGATGAGGTCGGACACGCGCGGCTCGAGCCCGCGCAGGTGCAGGCTCGAACTGGAGTTACCCGCTTCGGGCACCCACGATCCGAGTCCGAGCAGGTAGTTCGGGCCCCCGGCCTTCGCGCCTGCACCGACCGAGGACCGCTTCCACCCGCCGAACGGCTGCCGTCGCACGATGGCGCCGGTGATGCCGCGGTTGACGTAGAGGTTGCCGGCCTCGACGGTGTCGAGCCACAGCGCGAGCTCGTCGGAGTCGAGCGAGTGCAATCCCGCGGTGAGCCCGTACTCGACGGCGTTCTGGTAGCGAACGGCTTCCTCGAGGTTCCGCGCGGTCATCACGCCGAGCACCGGCCCGAAGAATTCGGTGAGGTGGAAGTAGGAGCCGGGTTGCACTCCCGTGCGGACCCCCGGCGACCACAGGCGACCGGTGTCGTCCAGCCTCATGGGCTCGACCAGCCACTCCTCTTCGGCGCCGAGCGTCGTGAGCGCGTGCAGCAGCTTGCCGGATGCCGGCTCGATCAGCGGACCCATCTGACTGACCGGGTCCTGCGGATAGCCCACCCGCAGACTGGTGACGGCGTCGACCAGCTGGCTGCGGAACCGCTCCGAGGTCGCCACCGACCCGACGAGGATGACGAGGCTCGCCGCCGAGCACTTCTGCCCGGCATGCCCGAAGGCGCTCTTGACGATGTCGGACACCGCCAGGTCGTAGTCGGCGCTCGGGGTCACGATGATCGCGTTCTTGCCGCTGGTCTCGGCGAGCAGCGGCAACTCGGGCCGCCAGGACCGGAACAGCTTGGCCGTCTCATACGACCCGGTGAGGATGACGCGGTCGACGCGCGGATCGGAGATCAGCTGCTGTCCGAGGTCGTTCTCGGCGACATCCACGAGCGCGAGCAGTTCGCGCGGGATGCCCGCCTCCCACAGCGCCTCTACCATCACAGCCGCCGACCGCCGTGCCTGGGGTGCCGGCTTGATGATGACGCCACTCCCCGCGGCGAGCGCCGCGAGAACGGAGCCGGCCGGGATCGCGACCGGGAAGTTCCACGGCGGCGCGACCACGGTCAGCGCGGAAGGGATGAACCGAGCGCCCTGCACCTCATCCAGCTCACGCGCCCGGGTCGCGTAGTAGTGCGCGAAGTCGACGGCCTCGCTGACCTCCGGATCGGCTTCCGCGATGGTCTTCCCCGTCTCGGAGGCCATGACCTCGATCAGTCGATCGCGATTCGCCTCGAGGGCATGCCCCGCGCGGTCGAGCAGCACCGCCCGCTCCTGACCGGAGCGGCGCCCCCACCCCGCACCCGCCTCTGCCACGCTCTGCGTGATGCGGTCGAGCCGGTCGGCCTCGGTGACCACTGCGGCCGAGATCGTCTCCTCGCCGAGGGAGGAGCCGGCCGCGCGCGCGAGGATGCGCCTGCCCCACGCCCGGTTCGCCGCCCGCGACGGGTCGGTGTCGGGTGCGTTGTGGAAGCCGTCCGGCGCCCCGGGCGGCTCCGGAGGCGAGAGCTCCACGCCACCAGAACCGCGTGTGAGTCCGAGGACCACGTTCGTCAGTCCGGCGTCGACCTCGTCACCCGCCATGTCAGGCGTGGGCGCCGGCGGCCGCGTGAACGACGGCGCCGTGGCGTCCTCCCATTCCTGCGTGCGGTCCTGGCGTCTGTTGGGCAGCGGCGCAGCGCCGCGCGGGGCGGCACTCTGCTCCAGCTCCGCGACCGATGCGAGGAAGCGCTGCTTCTCGCGCTCGAACAGCTGCGGATCGGACCCCAGGTCGAACACCGCCGACATGAAGTTCTCCGGGCTGGCGTTCTCCTCCAGTCGGCGGATCAGATACGAGATGGCGACGTCGAATTCGCGCGGGTCGACCACCGGCGTGTAGAGCACCAGCCGACCGACGGTCCGCGTGACGACCTCCGCCTGCGCGGTGGCCATGCCGAGCAGCATCTCGAAGTCGATGCGGTCGGTGACGCCTCGTTGCGAGGCGAGCAGCCACGCGTACGCGATGTCGAACAGGTTGTGCCCGGCCACACCGATCTTCACGGCGTCGGTGTGCTCCGGCGTGAACGCCCAGTCGAGCACGCGCTTGTAATTGGCGTCGGTCGACTGCTTGCTGCCGTACGTCGCGAGCGGCCAGTCGTGGATCGCCGCATCGACCCGCTCCATCGCCAGATTGGCGCCCTTCACCACACGGACCTTCACCGGCGCCCCGCCCTGCATGCGCCGCTGCGTGGCCCACTCGGTCAGCGTCTGCAGCGCGTCGAGCGCGTCCGGGAGGTACGCCTGCAGCACGATGCCGGCCTCGAGGCCGAGGAACTGCGGCTTGCTCAGGAGGGTCGTGAATACGCCCATCGTGAGGTCGAGGTCGCGGTACTCCTCCATGTCGAGGTTGATGAACTTGGGGGTCGGCGACGCGGCCGCCAGCTCGTACAGCGGCGTGAGCCGGTCGACGACGCGCTCGACCGTCTCGTCGAACGCCCACATGGAGAGCTGCGACGCGATGGACGACACCTTGATGGACACGTAGTCGACGTCGTCGCGCGCGAGGAGCGTCCGCGTGCCCGCGAACCGCCGCTGCGCCTCTTTCTCGCCCAGCACGGCTTCGCCGAGGAGGTTCAGGTTGAGCCGCGGACCGTGGCCGTCTGCATCGCCCGCCGGCCGCAGCTTCTCGATCGCGGGACCCAGCTTCTCGGGCGTCGCATCCACCACCAGGTGCCCGACCATCCGCCGCAGCACCCGTCGCGCGATCGGGATGACGACCCACGGCAGCACCGGGCCGAACACCCCGCCGAGCCAGATGGCGAAGCGCATGTACCACGGCAGGAAGCGCGGGATGCGCTTGGCCACCCGCTGCAGGTTGTACCCCGCGACGAAGAGGTCCTGCGGCCGGGCGACACCGTCGACGAAGCCCACCGCGAACTCCAGCCCGTCGGGGTCGCTGAGCACGCCCGCGAGGCGTTCCGCCGCCGGGTCTTGAGGGGCGGAGGACGCGTTGCGCGCGCTCTCGGCGAGCCACTGCTGCACCAGCTGGACCGCCTCGTGAGCGATCGCCGCCGGCCGCGTCTCAGCGCCGTCTGTTGCATCGACCATGCTGACGACACTATTACCCGGCGCTGAGCGCTCAGCGGACCGACGTGAAGATGTGGATAACTCGTCCGCCAGTAGAGTCGAACCCATGAACGACCGCTCCACGCCGACCACCGCCGCGACCCACGATGTCGTGATCGTCGGCGGCGGCCACAACGGCCTGACCGCCGCCGCCTACCTCGCCCGCGCAGGCAAGACCGTCATCCTCCTGGAACGCCTCGAGGACGTCGGCGGCGCCGCGGTCAGCGCCCAGGCGTTCGCGGGCGTGGAGGCGCGGCTGTCGCGGTACTCCTATCTCGTCAGCCTGCTCCCCCAGCGCATCATCGACGAGCTCGGCCTCGACATCCGTCTCGCCCGCCGCCGCTACTCCTCCTACACGCCCCTCCCCGGGGATCCGGACGGCGCGGGGCTCCTGATCGACAACACCGACGAGGCGGCGACTGCCGCATCCTTCGCCCGCGTCGGCGCGGGCGGCGACGTCGAGGGCTTCGAATCCGTCTACCGCAGCACCGGGGAGGTCGCCCAGGCCCTGTGGCCGACGGTCACCGAACCGCTGCTCACCCGCTCGGAGGCCCGGGCGCTCGTCGGAGACGACGAGCTGTGGGACGCGCTCATCGAGCGCCCCATCGGCGACTTCATCGAGTCGCGGGTGCAGAGCGACCTCGTCCGCGGCGTGGTCGCCACCGACGCGCTCATCGGCACCTTCGCCAGCGTCTCCGACCCCGGGCTCGCGCAGAACCGCTGCTTTCTCTACCACGTCATCGGCCAGGGCACCGGCGAGTGGGACGTCCCGGTCGGCGGGATGGGCGCGGTGACCGGCGAGCTGGCCCGCGTCGCGCGCGAGTCGGGCGCCCGGATCGTCACGGACGCCGAAGTCACCCGCATCGACCCGGACGGCACCGTCGAGTACGTCCGCAACGGCCACGAGCGCCGGGTGACCGGCGAGAACGTCCTCGTCAACGTCGCCCCGGAGGTGCTGGACCGCCTGCTCGGCGAGTCGCCGGAGCCCCCGCGCGAGAAGGCCGAGGGCGCCCAGGTCAAGGTGAACCTGCTCCTGAAGCGTCTCCCCCGTCTCCGCGACGAGACCATCGACCCGCAGGCGGCGTTCGGCGGAACCTTCCACATCAACGAGACCTACGCGCAGCTCGAGGAGGCGTACTCGGGCATGACCCGGGGCGTGATGCCCGAACTCCTCCCGTGCGAGATCTACTGCCACACCCTCGCCGACCCGAGCATCCTCGACCCCGAGCTCGCCGCGTCGGGTGCCCAGACCATCACGGTCTTCGGCCTGCACACCCCGGACCGCTGGCTGACGGACGAGAACAACGACGCGACGCGGCAGCGGCTCCAGGATGCGGTGCTCGCGTCCCTGAACTCCGTGCTGGCCGAGCCGATCGAGGATCTGCTCCTGACGGATGCCGACGGCCGCCCGTGCATCGAGACGAAGACGACCCGCGATCTCGAGCAGGCACTCAACCTGCCTGGCGGCAACATCTTCCACGGCCCGCTGTCCTGGCCGTTCGCCGAGGACGACGACCCGCTCGACACCCCGGCGCAGCGCTGGGGCGTCGCGACGCAGCACCCGCGCATCCTGCTCTGCGGGTCCGGCGCGCGGCGCGGCGGGGCGGTCAGCGGCCTCGGCGGCCACAATGCCGCCATGGCCGTCCTCGAAGGCTGAAGGGACTCGCAGCGTCCCTCTGCCGATCCGCGGGCGGCGTGACTATCGTGAGGTCCACGAGGGTCGAACTCTTGGAGGTCACCATGACGCCGCAGCCGACGGGAAGACTGGTCAGGAAGGACGACGGGGTCTACGTGGTCCTCGATCGCATCGTCCACGCGCCGATCGAGGAGGTGTGGGCGTACTTCAGCCGGTCCGCATATCTGAGCCGATGGATCGGCGAGTTCACCGGCACGCCTGCGACGGGCGCCGTCAAGTTCCGCATGAACGCAGAGGGCGACGGAGCGCAGTGGGAGAACGTCGCGATCATGCTCTGCGAGGCCCCGCACCGGCTCCACGTCGACGTCGGCTCGGCCCCGGACTCGCGTCGGATGTTCGTGCATCTGAAGGAGTCGAGCGGCCACACCACGATCACCTTCGGACAGCTTCTCCACTCCGTCGCGGAAGGCGCGGACTACGGCGTCGGCTGGGACTTCTACCTCGACCGCATGATCGCGGCGCACGACGGGAAGCCGCTTCCCGTCTGGGAGGACTATTACCCGGACTTCCTCGACCACTACGAGACGCTGTGCCGGGAGCTCGACCGCGAGCTCAAGCTCGAGCACGCGGCGGCGATGCGGAACGGCACGAACGGCTGACACCCGCGGCGCCCGCGCCGCTCAATGCCAGCGGTGGTCCTGCAGGGCCATCCGCGGTCCCCGGCGCTGGAAGCGGAATCCGCTCGCGAAGATCAGCCGCACCACGCGCTGACGGTGTCCGGCATACGGCTCGAGGAGTTCGAGCATCCCGTCGTCGTCGACCCGTCGGCCGATCAGCGCCTCACCGACCTGGTGGGCCAGGTGGTAGTCGCCGACGCTGACGAGGTCGGGGTGCCCGTGGGAGCGCTGAAGCGTCTCGGCCGCCGTCCATACACCGATGCCCGGGATGGTCTGCAGCGCCGCCTGCGCTTCATCCAGCGTCGCGGCGCGCTCGACCGCGCGCTCCAGCGACGGGGCCACGGCCAGAACCGCCTGCACGGCGCGCGCCCGCCGCGGGTCGACGCCGGCCCGGTGCCAGTCCCAGGACGGGATGCCACGCCACTGCTCGAGCGTCGGCGTCACCCGCATCCCCTCGGGCGCGGGCCCCGGGGCCGGCTCGCCGTACCAGCGCAGCAGACGCGACCACGAACGGTAGGCCTCCAGGCTGGTCACGCGCTGCTCGATGATCGCCGGGAGCAGCGCCTCCAGCATCCGTCCCGTCCGCGCCAGCCGCAGCCCGGGGTTGCGGTGAAGGCTGTCGCGCAGCAACCGGTGGCCGGCGACGTCGATCCCCGACCAGTCGTCATCCCGGCCGAGCAACCGCGGCACCGCATCGATCGCCCAGCCCGCGCCCGGTCCCCAGGCAGACGCCGCCACGCCGCCGTCGGCCGACGGACGACTCAGCCGGAGTGTCGCCGCGCCCTCCGGTGTGCGCCAGGTGCGCCACATCCCGCGAAGATCCCAGACCGTGGTCGGGTCGTACGGCCCGCGGCCGAGCATCGCGAGCGTTCCCGCGAAGTCGAGCCGGAAGCCGGGGCGGTACACCGTCTCCGCATCCGGCGCGGTCGACGCGGATGCGCGCGGAGCAGGCAGGACGGCGGTCATGCAGGAATCGTACGTCACGCGTCTGACCGTCCGGATCAGGCCAGAGGGCTACCCGCAGGTCGGTGGTCTCCCCTAGGTTTCCGCCATGGGAATCGAACTCGACACGACCGCTGTCGCGCGCCTGCGCGAAGCGATCGCCGGAACCGTCTACGTCCGCGGCGACGAAGGCCTCGCCGCTGAGGTCGCCTGCTTCAACACCGCCATCCGCCACGATCCGGACATCGTCGTCGCCGTCACGAACGACGAGGATGTGGTAGAGGCGATCGCGTTCGCCCGCGACGCCGGGCTGCCGGTGCGCGTCCAGGCGACCGGCCACGGCGCAGAGGCGCCGATCGTCGGCGGCATGATCATCTCCACCCGCGGCCTCGACGGGCTGTCCATCGACGGGGACTCCCGGCTCGCCCGGATCGGCGCCGGGCTGCGCTGGGCGCCCGTCATCGTGGCGGCAGCCGAGCACGGCCTCGCGCCCGTGACCGGTTCCTCCACCAGCGTCGGCGCCGTCGGTTACAGCCTCGGCGGCGGCCTCGGACCGATGGCCCGCACGTACGGCTTCACGGCCGACTGGGTGCGCGGGTTCCGGGTCGTCACGGCGGACGGACGCATCCTCACCGCGGACCGCGACACCAACTCCGACCTCTTCTGGGCTCTGCGCGGCGGCAAGGGCGGCCTGTGCGTCGTCACCGAGATGACGCTCGAGCTCGTCCCGCTCCGCTCGCTCTACGGCGGCAGCGTCTTCTTCGAGGGCGGCGCCATCGAACCGGCGCTGCGTGCGTGGATCGACTGGTCCGCCGAGCTGCCGGATGAGGCCACCACCTCGGTCGCATTGCTCACCGTCCCCGACGTCGACGGACCGCCGCCGCCCCTGCGCGGGCGCACGGTGCTCAGCGTCCGCTTCGCCTACCCGGGCGACGGTGTGGAGGGCGAGAGACTGTTCGCGCCGATCCGTGCCGCCGCTCCGCTCTACCTGGACTTCGTGGCCGAGATGCCGACGACCGCCGTGGCGAGCATCCACAACGATCCCGAGCAGGGCGCCCCCACGTGGATCCGGGGCTACATGCTCGACACGTTCGACCAGGACGCGGGGGATGTCATCCTCGAACTGGCCGGACCGGGCTCCGGTTCGCCGTTCCTCTCGGTCGAGCTGCGCCAGATCGGCGGTGCGACCGCGCGGGACACCGACGACGGCACCTCCATCGGCGGACGCGATGCCGGCTACACGCTCGCCCTGCTGGCCGCCGACCCCGGCACCTTCGCGGAGGCGGCTCCCGCCCGGGCGGCGGCGATCTCCGATGCCCTGGCCGACCGCATCTCGTCGGTGACGAACGTCAACTTCATCGGCGACCTGTCCGATCGCGCCGCCTTCGAGAGCGGATGGCCGACTCCGGTGCAGGAACGGCTCACCGCCGCCCGCCTGCAGTGGGACCCGGACAAGGTGTTCGCCTTCGGCCCCGCCTGACGGCCGGTGACGCTCACTCGCTCCAGACGCTCGGCGCCTCGGCACGGGTCGACGGCAACGCCGCGTCCGCACCCCACTCGACCAGCCACTGGGGAACGGTGGCGTCCGTCGGGGACGGGCCCACCGCCTCCAGGAGTTCGGCGATGCTGACGACCCCTCCGGACCGCTTGAGGAACCGCCCGCGGATGAACGCCTGCGTGTAGATCTCGCCGTCGACCGTGAACCGCTGCTCGACGTAGACCGCCTTCTCGTCGAAGCCGAGGATGCGCGACTCCACGACGAACGGCTGCCACAGCTCCAGCGACTTCCGGAAGGAGATCGTCTCCGAGGCGACCACCGGGTACCACCCGCGACGCTTGAAGATCGCCCAGACGCCGTTGCGCTGCAGGAGGTCGAACCGCCCGATGTCGGCGATGGACAGGTACACCCCGTTGTTCATGTGCTTCAGGATGTCGAGATCGGTGGGCAGGACGCGGAACCGGGTGCGCGCCACATCCCAGTGCCCCAGCCGCGGGCCGAAGCGGGAGATGATCGCGTGGAGCATCGTCCGGAAGATCATGTGCACGCCCGCCATGGTAGTGATCCGCAGAAGGATCAGCGCATCCGTTGTGCGGAGTCTCCAATCGTCCCGGTCAGGCCGCGGATGACCGTTGTGCGCATCGCATCAGCTGATGCGAAGGTCCGCGATGCGGCCGTCGCGCAGCTGGAACCGCATCGGACCGGTCCCGTTGTAGCCGTCGCCGGTCACGGTGAGGGTTACCAGGTAGGTGTCCGGCTCGGGCTCCGCGGCCCAGTCGACGAGTTCGAAGTGCGAGCGGACGCCGATGTTGTCGGTGCTGTCCCACTTCCGTACCCCCTGGTGACCGCTGAACTCGCGGCCCCAGTCGTTCAGGGTGGCGTCGTCGGTGAACGCGTTCACGAACGCGTCGGTGTCGCCGCGGTTGGTCGCGTCGATGAAGATGCGGATCGGCTCGGGGAGTTCTTCTGGTGTCGTCACGGGACGATTCTCGCCCTGAGGGGTTCAGCGCGGGAGGGGCACTTCGAGCAGGCTCACTCCGGCAGGCGGCGCGGAGAGCGCCTGGTCCAGCTCGCCCTTGGTGCGGGCGACCGAGTGATGCCAGCCGTAGGCACGCGCGAGAGCGGCGACGTCGACCGTCTGCGGAGTGTAGAGCACGCGGTCGAACGACTCGGCGGGAGCCGTCGCGGCCACCTCCAGACCGTCGAAGATCGTTCCACCGCCGTCGTTGCCGACGACGACCTGCAGGTGCGGACGCGGCTCGCCGACGCCGAACAGCAGCGAGCCCGCGTCGTGCAGCAGCGCAAGATCCCCGAGAAGCACGCGGGTCACTCCGCCCGGCGTTCCCGCCGCCTGCGCGGCGCGCTGGCTGGCAAGGGCGATGCCCGTCGCGGTCGCGATCGTCCCGTCGATCCCCGCAAGGCCGCGGTTGGCGTGGACGGCGATCCGCTTCCCCGGGACGATGCGGTCGACATCCCGGATCAGCCGGGATGCGCCGAGCACCAGCCGGTCGTGAGGCCACGTGTAGCGCCAGACGGCCTCTGCCAGCAGCGCGCGGGTGATCGGCGCACGGACGGCCGCCAGCTCGGCCTTCGCGAAGTCGAGCGCATCGGCGGGATCGAACGAGCGGGCCTTCTCGAGGTCGGGCGCCACGGCGGCGGGATCTGCCTCCCGCTCGGCCAGCTCGGCGAGGCGTCGGCTGGCGAACACCCAGCGTCCGACCCAGCCGCGCACCTCGGGCGAGCGGACGTCGATCGAGTCTCCTGCGCGCACGGCGCCGACAATGGTCGCCCGGTGGCCGGGGTTGTAGGCCTGGGCTCCCGTAGGGGCGACGACGATGACGTCGACATCCGGACGTATCAGCAGCGCCGGCACTTCCCGGCTCAGCGTCGGGTGGCCGAAGACGACGGCTCGTTCGACGGCCGCCCCGAAGTCCTCGTCGCGGAGCAGTTCGCGGTAGGAGACGACGAGATTCGGGCCGAAGCGCGCGCCGCTCGACACCTCGGCGAGCAGCGGTAGCCCCGCCTCGCGTGCGAACTCCTCGGCGGCCGCGCCCGCGTCGGCCCCGGCGACCACGACGGTCCGGGGACCGGATTCGATCGTCAGTGTCTCTCGTTCGAGCGCCGCCGCATCCGCCGTTCCGGGCAGCGCCCCGCTCTCGAGCTCGGGCAGCGCCGGCACGGTGACCGAAAGCGGCTCGCGGAAGGCGATGTTGAGATGCACCGGTCCGGGATCGGCGGTATCGGCGCCGACCGCGGCGCGGACCGCCGCCTCTGCGAGCGCCGCGGCGCGCTCGGCGTCGTCGGGGTCGCCCGTAGGCGCCTGGACGTCGACGGACCAGCGGACCGCTGCCGCGTACAGGCCGTCCTGGTGGGTGGTCTGATTGGAGCGGATGCCGCGCAGCTCCTCCGGCCGGTCGCCGGTCAGCACGATCAGAGGGATGCCCGCCTCGTGCGCCTCCAACACCGCCGGGTGCAGGTTGGCGGTCGCCGTGCCGCTCGTGGTGATCACGACGGCGGGCGCGCCGGATTCGCGGGCGAGACCGAGGGCCAGAAACCCGCCGGTCCGTTCGTCGATGCGTACGTGAAGCCGCGCCGATCCTGACCGCTCGAGCTCGGCCGCGACCAGGGCGAGCGCCTGGGAGCGGGAGCCGGGACTGACGACGAGGTCGCGCACCCCGGTGCGCACGAGCGCGGTCAGCAGGGCCAGCGAGAAGTCGGTGGCCGGGTTGCCTGTGCCGACTCCGTCGGCGGACGTGGTCGCGCCGGTCTCGGGATGCTCGCCCGCTGCCGGGCGGTCACCCATCCCGGCGGCCGGTCTGGTCGTTGTTGTCCGGCCCGTTGTCGTCGAGCTCGGCGAGCTCCTTCTCGAGCTGCCGGATGCGCTCCTCCTGGTCGTGGTCGAGCCGCAGCTTGCCGAGGAATTCGGGGTCGTCGTCGGGCGCGCTCACGCGGCGGTTCACCTCGGCGCGACGCCGGCCGCGCCCGATCACGAACCAGAGGATGCCGCCGATGACCGGGAACAGGATGATGATGAGCAGCCACACGGGCTTGGGAAGGCCGCGCACTCGTGAACGGTCGAACAGGGCGCAGTCTGCCACCGAATAGAAGTAGAACACCACGGCTGCGACGCCGAGGGCTATCCAGAGGCGAACCATGGGTCAATCGTAACTCTCAGAGACGGTCTCTAAGCTGGGAGGGTGAAGCGGATTCCCTCCTGGATTACCTATACGGTGCTGCGCCTTCTGGTGTTCGCCGTGCCGCTGGTGATCCTGCTTCTGGTCGGCCTAGTCTGGTGGCTGGCGGTCATCGCGGCGGCGCTCATCGGCCTGTGCCTCTCGTACATCTTCCTGAGCCGGCCGCGGAACGCGGTGTCGTCCGACCTGTACGCCGTGCGCCACCGCGACAAGCCGGCGACGTCGGAGGACGACGACGTCGAGGATGCCGCAATCGAGGATGCCGCAGCCGAGCCGCGGGATCGCGGCGATCAGAAGGCGTAGGCGACGCCCAGCGCGATTCCG
This sequence comes from Leifsonia sp. NPDC077715, assembly GCF_040686855.1. Classification (NCBI taxonomy): domain Bacteria; kingdom Bacillati; phylum Actinomycetota; class Actinomycetes; order Micrococcales; family Microbacteriaceae; genus Leifsonia; species Leifsonia sp. NPDC077715. The sequence goes on along the minus strand of NZ_JBFBOG010000002.1, from coordinate 302,074 downwards.
ACCAGCAGACCGGTGATGCTGGTCAGCTGCAGCGCGGTGACCAGTTCCCGCGGCGAGCGCCCGAACAGCGTGATGATGCACGCCGGAATCGCGGCAAGCAGCGCGAACATCCCGAACCAGGCGAGCGGGTAGAAGACCGCCAGCACGCCGAGGATGACGAACGGGACGAGCAGCAGCACGCAGAACACGATCCGCGAGGCGACCCGGCCGAGCAGGACCGCGAGCGTCCGCTTGCGCGCCTGACGGTCGGGCTCGATGTCGCGGATGTTGTTGACCATGAGCACAGCGCAGGCGATGAGGCCGGCGATGACGCCTCCGTACCAGGACTCCTGGTTGACCGTTCCGGACAACATATAGGTCGTGCCCACGGTGGCGACGAGCCCGAAGAAGATGAAGACGAAGACCTCGCCGAGCCCGTAGTACCCGTAGGGCCGCTTACCGCCCGTGTAGAACCAGGCGGCGGCGATCGCGGCGGCGCCGATGAGCAGGACCCACCAGTGCTGGGTGAGGATCACCAGGATGACGCCGGCGACGGCCGCGAGGGCGAAGAACGTCAGGGCGACCGTCAGCACCGTGCGCGGCGCCGCCTTGCCCGATCCCGTCAGGCGCCCGGGACCGACGCGGTACTGGTCGGTGCCGCGCACGCCGTCGGAGTAGTCGTTGGCGTAGTTCACCGCGATCTGGAGGAGGACGGCCACCGCCAGGCAGAGCAGCGAGCGGATGGGATGCCAGACGCCCGGCCCCTCGGCGACCTTCGCCGCCCCGACGCCGATCAGCACCGGAGCGACGGCGAGCGGGAGGGTGCGCAACCGCGCCCCGGCGATCCAGTCGGCGGTGGTGGCGGGCTTGACGGCTGCCGCGGCCGCACCGGGCCGGCCGCTCCGGCCGCCGCGCGGACCGCGCGCCATCGGCGGGGCCATCCGCTGCTGACGTGGCTTGTTCTGACTCATCACAGAGCGAATCGTAACAACATCGGCTATGCCCCTCGCTCGCGTACCAGGGCGGCGAGCGCGACCCGGTCCGGCTTCCCGCTCGCCAGCCGTGGCAGGCGACCGACCTCGACCACGCGCGCCGGGGCCGCGGCGCGCCCGAGCACCCCGGCGACGGTCTCGCGCAACGCCTCCAGCGACAGCGCTGCGTCTCCCTCGGTCACGACCACAGGGACCTCGCCCCAGCGCGCGTCCTCGACTCCGACCACGACAGCGTCGCCGTATCCCGGAATGCTCTGGACCGCGCGCTCGACCGCATCCAGCAGCACCTTCTCGCCGCCGGAGATGATGACATTGTCGGAGCGACCGAACACGGTGACCCGGCCCTCCGGCGACACCTCCCCCAGATCCCCGGTGCGGTACCACCGCGCGCCCGCGTCCTCGTGGAAGACCGCCGCCGTCCGCTCCGGATCGCCGACGTAGCCTTCGGCGAGCGTGGGTCCGCCGATCTCGAGGATCCCGCCGTTCTCGCGGACGACCGTGGTCCCGATCGGCATGCCGTCGTAGATGCACCCGCCGGCTGTCTCGCTCGACCCGTAGGTTGCGATCACGCGCGCCCCGAGCGCTTCGGCGCGTTCTCGCAGCCCGGGAGCCAGAGCCTGCCCACCGATCAGGATCCCGTCGAATCGACGAAGCGCCGAAGCGACCGCCCTCGACCCGCCCTCCGCACTGTCGACCAGCCGCGCGAGCTGCACCGGTACCAGCGAGGTGTAGCGCAGATCGTGCTTCAGCTCACCGGCCGCAGACGCGAACCGCTCCGCATCGAAATGGCCGCTGCCGTAATAGACCGGCTCCGTCTCGGCGGCCAGCGAGCGCACCAGAACCTGCGCCCCCGCGACGTAGTGCGCCGGAAGAGCGAGCACCCATTGCCCCTGCCCACCCATCGCCCCGGCCGACGCCGCCGCACTCGCCAGCAGCGCGTCGGTCGACAACGCCACCCGCTTCGGAGTCCCCGTCGAGCCCGAGGTCTCGATCACCAGTGCGACGCTCTGCGCGACGGCGTCGTCCTCCTGTGGCCAGCGCACCCCATCGACCCCGGCCCCACGAGCGCCTTGCGCACCGCTGGTGGCGCCCACTCGCGTTGCCGCTCCCGCTGCGCCTAGACCACCGACCCGCGGCACCACCGCCGGCCCTGCGGCCGTCAGCGCATCACGCAGAGCGACGAACACCTCGTCCGGCCGGCCCGCATCGACGACCTTCAGCGTTCGCGTCATCGCCGGCCTCAGTACTGCCAGGGGAACGGCGACCAGTCGGGTTCGCGCTTCTCGAGGAACGCATCGCGCCCCTCGACCGCTTCGTCCGTGCCGTACGCCAACCGGGTCGCCTCGCCCGCGAAGACCTGCTGACCGACCAGTCCGTCGTCGACCGCATTGAAGGCGAACTTGAGCATGCGGATGGCCGTCGGCGACTTCGTCAGGATCTCGTTCGCCCATTCGAGCGCCACCGATTCCAGCTGCTCGTGCGGAACGACCGCGTTGACCGCCCCCATCTCGTACGCACGCTGCGCCGAGTACTCCCGCGCGAGGAAGAACACCTCTCGCCCGAACTTCTGCCCCACTTGGCGGGCGAAGTACGCGGACCCGTACCCGGCGTCGAACGACCCGACGTCGGCATCCGTCTGCTTGAACCGTCCGTGCTCGGCGCTGGCGATCGTCAGGTCGCAGACCACGTGCAGCGAGTGACCGCCGCCCGCCGCCCATCCCGGTACCACGGCGATGACGACCTTCGGCATGAACCGGATCAGGCGCTGCACCTCGAGGATGTGCAGTCGGCCGCTCCGCGCCACGTCGATCCCCGACGCGGTCTCGCCCTCCGCGTACTTGTACCCGTCGCGCCCGCGGATGCGCTGGTCCCCGCCGGAGCAGAACGCCCACCCGCCGTCCTTCGGGCTCGGGCCGTTCCCGGTGAGCAGGACGACACCGATCCGCGGGTTCGTGCGAGCGTCTTCGAGCGCCGCATACAGCTCGTCGACCGTGTGGGGCCGGAACGCGTTGCGCACCTCGGGTCGATTGAACGCGACGCGCGCGATCCGCCCCGAGGTGTCGTGGTGGTAGGTGATGTCGGTGAGTTCGCCGAAACCGGGGACCTCACGCCACGCGCCGGGGTCGAAGAGTTCTGAGACGTCCGCTTGCATGGATCCAGCCTACGGTTCGGCCTAGCGCTCGCCCCCGCGCGTGCCAAACTTGTGGAATGCTGCCGGACCTCGCCGACCTGTTGGCAACTCTCCGGGTCGTGTCGCTGCCGATGACGACCCGCTTCCGGGGAATCACCGTGCGCGAAGCGGCGCTCTTCGAGGGGCCGCAGGGGTGGACGGAGTTCTCGCCGTTCGTCGAGTACGACGATGGGGAGTCCTCCGCCTGGCTGCACGCGGCGATCGACTTCGGCTGGCGTCCCACCCCTCCCGCGCTACGGGACCGGATCCCGGTCAACGCCACCGTTCCCGCAGTCGCGGCCGACGACGTGCCGGCCGTGCTCGCCCGCTACCCCGGCGCACGGACCGCCAAGGTCAAAGTCGCCGAACCGGGCCAGACGTTGGCGGACGACGTGGCACGAGTCCGCGCCGTGCGCGAAACGCTCGGCCCGGAAGGTCGCGTGCGGATCGACGCCAACACCCTGTGGAACCTGGACGAGGCGGAGCACGCCATCCACGCGCTCGCCACATTCGACCTCGAATACGTCGAGCAGCCGTGCGCCACGGTCGAAGAGCTCGCCGAGCTACGCAAACGGATCCACTACATGGGCATCCCGATCGCCGCGGACGAGAGCGTGCGCAAGGCCGCCGATCCACTCGCGGTGGCACGGGCGCGCGCTGCGGATGTCGTGGTGGTCAAAGCGCAGCCGCTCGGCGGCGTGCACTCAGCTCTCCGGATCGTCGCCGACGCCGGCCTGCCCGCCGTGGTGTCCAGCGCGATCGACACCTCCGTGGGCATCGCCATGGGCGCCCACCTGGCCGCGGCGCTGCCGGACCTCGAGTTCGACTGCGGCCTGGGAACGGTGGCGATGTTCGTCGACGACATCGCCGACGAACCGCTGCGTCCGGAGGCAGGGGGCATTCCCGTGGTCCGCCCGTCGGTGTCCGCCCAGCGGCTGGACACTCTGCGCGCGCACGACGACCGCGAGCACTGGTGGCGCCAACGCGTCATCCGGTGCCACCGCGTCCTCGAGCGCTCTCTGGCCCTCTGACGACCTCAGGCGTACAGGCTCTCCGGCACCTCGAGCCCGTAGATCGCACGGCCCGAGTTCCAGATCGCGGCGCACGCCGCGCGCAGGAGGTCGGTCCGGTCGCTCCCCTCGGATACGATCCGCACGTCGTTGCCTTCGATGGCGACGGTCGCGTCCCGGACGCTGACCGCCCCCGACTTCGCCACGCGTGTCTCGGGATAGGGCTCGCTCAGTCCGCGCAGGTCGCTGAGGATGTAGGTCGGACGCGCGTCAGCATCCGCGGAGAGAAGCTGCTTTCCGCCGTCGATGCCGGTCAACACGAGAACCGATTCGATTCCCGCGCGGTTGGCGCCGAGGACGTCCGTGTCGAGCCGGTCTCCGATGAAGAGCGGTTTCCGGGCGCCGAATCGCGCGACCGCTTCGTCGAAGATGGCGCGCTCGGGCTTGCCCGCGACGATCGGCAGGCGGCCCACCGCGGTGTGCACAGCGGACACGAGCGTTCCGTTGCCGGGAGCGATGCCGCGGGCGACGGGGATCGTCCAGTCGGTGTTGGTCGCGATCCACGGGCGTTCGGTGTCGCTCCGCCCCTGGAGAGCGAACGACGCCTCGGCCAGCTGTGCCCACCCGATGTCGGGTGAGAAGCCCTGGATGACAGCGGCCGGGTCGTCGTCGGCGGAACGCGTGACCGAGAAGCCCGCTTTCTGCACCTCGTCGACGAGACCGTCCCCGCCGATGACGAGGATGCTCGCGCCGGCGGAAACGTGCTGGGCCAGCAGCCGGACGGCCGCCTGCGGAGAGGTCACGACATCCGTCGGCTGGACGTGGAGTCCAAGCTCGGTGAGGTGTTGGGCGACCGTGGCGTCGGTCCGTGACGCGTTGTTCGTGATGTAACCGACTCTGACGGTTTCGGCGGCCGCGTTCAGGCTCTCCACCGCGTGAGGAATGGCGTCCGGGCCCTTGTAGACGACGCCATCGAGGTCGGCGAGAACGAGGTCGACGTCGTCGAGCGGCGTCCGCGCCTCAGTGCTCCGGCGAAACAGCGCCATCGTGCGCGTCGTCCTCTCCGTCGTCGGTCCGGCCGTCCGTGTCCGCGTCGCTGTCGCTGACGCTGTCGCTGTCGCTGACGCTGACGCTGACGCTGACGCTGTCGCTGACGCTGTCGCTGTCATCGTGGGCGTCGGCGGCATCGAGGACGATGTCCTCCTCGATGATGTCGATGGTCTCGTGCTCGTCGACGGCCTCGGCCTGGTCGAACGCCGCCTCGGCGCGGGCAGCGCGCTCGCGCCATTGGGCGGCCTGGTCGTCGCGACCGAGCTCTTCAAGGACCTCGGCGTACGCGTGGTAGAGGTCCGCGCTGTAGCTGAAGGCGCGGTTCGGATCGAGCTGCGGGATCTCGAGTTCGGCCAACGCCGCGTCCGGCTGCCCCAGGTCGAGGCGGGCACCGGACATGGCGATCGCCAGCGACACCTGGACGTCGTTCGGCAGGGTCGTCCGGTCGACCGAGCGGCCGAGTTCAAGCGCGCGGTCGGGACGGCCGACTCCACGCTCACTGTCGACCATGAGCGGGAGCTGGTCGTTGGAGCCGGAGATCCGCCGGTACGTGCGCAGCTCGCGAAGCGCGAGCGCGAAGTCGCCGGTCGCGTACGCGGTGATCGCGAGCGTTTCGCGGACGACGGCGACCCGGCCCGCGCGACGGGATGCGGACAGTGCGTGCTTGTGGGCGAGCTCGGGGTCCTCGTCGATGAGACGCCCCGCCATGACCAGGTGCTTCGCAACCCAGTCGGCGTTGTCCTTGCTCAGCGTCTTCAGCTCGACGCGCGCCTCGCCGGGAAGCTCGCGCGCCTGGATCTCGTCCGGGATGAAGGGGTCGTCGTGCCGGGGACGCACCGACTGCAGCTCGCGAGCACGCAGCTCGCTTTCGGTGAGCTCGCGCCGCTCATCACGAGCGCCCCGGTCGCCACGCGCCGGACGACCGTCGCGCGTCCACAGCTTCTCATCGCGTCCGCTGCGGCGATCGCCGCCGGCCGAGCCGCCGTCACGCCCACGGAACCCGCCACGGTCGCCCTGCGGACGCGAGCCACCGAAACGCGCACCATCCCGGTCGCCACCGCGATACCCACCGCCGCGCTGACCATCCCGGTCACCACCGCGGTACCCGCCGGCGCGCTGACCATCCCGGTCACCACCCCGGTAACCACCAGAGCGCTGACCATCCCGATCGCCACCCCGGTAACCACCAGAACGCTGACCCTCACGGTCCCCGCCGCGGTAGCCGCCGGCGCGCTGACCATCCCGGTCACCACCCCGGTAACTACCAGAACGCTGACCCTCACTGTCCCCGCCGCGGTAGCCGCCGGTGCGCTGACCATCCCGGTCACCACCACGGTACCCGCCGGTGCGCTGACCATCCCGGGATCCCGACGGTCGCCGATCGGCGCCCGAACCACCGCGATAGCCCGCTCGCTCGCTGCCGGCCTGGCCGTCGCGGCGGTTGCCACCCGAGCGCGCGGGGCGCTCACCGCCGCCGCGGGAGCCCTCGGAGCTGCCGCGCCAACCGCCTCCGCTTGAAGCGGACCGGTCACGGGACGCTCCGCCCGTGCGCGGTCGACCGGACCCGTCCGTGCGGGGACGGCGCTGACCGTCGCCGGCGCCGTTCTGTCGCGCTGGGTTCGAGCGGCGCGGCCGCTCGTCGCGCGGGTTGTCGTCTGCCGGTGTGTCGCTCACGGCTACTCCTGTCGATTCGGCGGGGTCTCGCCAGCCTATGCTCCGTGCGGTGATCGACCCCGTTAACGCGAAATGGCCACCCATCACTGGGTGGCCATCTCACAAAGAAGTCCGGCGGTGTCCTACTCTCCCACAGGGTCCCCCCTGCAGTACCATCGGCGCAGAGAGTCTTAGCTTCCGGGTTCGGAATGTAACCGGGCGTTTCCCTCTCGCTATGGCCGCCGAAACACTATTGATGTATCAAAGTGAACGTCGAGCGTTAGCTCGAATCAGTTCTCGACCGTACATCGAGAACCACATAGTGGACGCGAACAATCTTGGGCCCCTCATAGCTGCCTTACAACGTTTATGAGAGTGGTGATTATCAAGTTATCGGCTTATTAGTACCGGTCAGCTCCATGGGTCTTTAGTCCCCACTTCCACATCCGGCCTATCAACCCAGTAGTCTAGCTGGGAGCCTCTCGCCCGAAGGCATGGAAATCTCATCTTGAGGCCGGCTTCCCGCTTAGATGCTTTCAGCGGTTATCCATCCCGAACGTAGCTAACCAGCGGTGCTCCTGGCGGAACAACTGGCACACCAGAGGTTCGTCCAACCCGGTCCTCTCGTACTAGGGTCAGATCCTCTCAAATTTCCTACGCGCGCAGCGGATAGGGACCGAACTGTCTCACGACGTTCTAAACCCAGCTCGCGTACCGCTTTAATGGGCGAACAGCCCAACCCTTGGGACCTACTCCAGCCCCAGGATGCGACGAGCCGACATCGAGGTGCCAAACCATGCCGTCGATATGGACTCTTGGGCAAGATCAGCCTGTTATCCCCGAGGTACCTTTTATCCGTTGAGCGACAGCGCTTCCACAAGCCACTGCCGGATCACTAGTCCCGACTTTCGTCCCTGCTCGACTTGTCAGTCTCACAGTCAAGCTCCCTTGTGCACTTACACTCGACACCTGATTGCCAACCAGGTTGAGGGAACCTTTGGGCGCCTCCGTTACTTTTTGGGAGGCAACCGCCCCAGTTAAACTACCCACCAGGCACTGTCCCTGAACCGGATTACGGTTCTAAGTTAGATATCCAGAGTGACCAGAGTGGTATTTCAACAATGACTCCACCGACACTGGCGTGCCGGCTTCAAAGTCTCCCACCTATCCTACACAAGCCACACCGAACACCAATACCAAGCTGTAGTAAAGGTCACGGGGTCTTTCCGTCCTGCTGCGCGTAACGAGCATCTTTACTCGTAGTGCAATTTCGCCGAGTTCGCGGTTGAGACAGCTGGGAAGTCGTTACGCCATTCGTGCAGGTCGGAACTTACCCGACAAGGAATTTCGCTACCTTAGGATGGTTATAGTTACCACCGCCGTTTACTGGGGCTTAAATTCTGAGCTTCGCCGAAGCTAACCCTTCCTCTTAACCTTCCAGCACCGGGCAGGCGTCAGTCCGTATACATCGTCTTGCGACTTGGCACGGACCTGTGTTTTTAGTAAACAGTCGCTTCCCACTGGTCTCTGCGGCCTTCAAACGCTCCAGGAGCAAGTCCCTTCACGCCTCAGGCCCCCCTTCTCCCGAAGTTACGGGGGCATTTTGCCGAGTTCCTTAACCACGATTCTCTCGATCTCCTTGGTATTCTCTACCTGACCACCTGAGTCGGTTTGGGGTACGGGCGGCTGGAACCTCGCGTCGATGCTTTTCTCGGCAGCATAGGATCACCCATTTCGTCAATGAAGACTACGCATCGTGCCTGGGCCTATGTGAGAGACGGATTTGCCTATCTCTCGGCTTACACACTTACACCGGGACAACCATCGCCCGGCTGGGCTACCTTCCTGCGTCACACCTGTTAATACGCTAGCCGCACCAGCATGGGGTCGAGCGTTAGGCCCGGACCTTCACCCCGAAGGGATCCGTGTCCAGGATTAGGACTCTTAGCACCACTGGATTAGCTTGGGCGGTTCTTCGCCGGTACGGGAATATCAACCCGTTGTCCATCGACTACGCCTGTCGGCCTCGCCTTAGGTCCCGACTTACCCAGGGCGGATTAGCCTGGCCCTGGAACCCTTGGTCTTTCGGAGGACGGGTTTCTCACCCGTCTTTCGCTACTCATGCCTGCATTCTCACTCGTGTGGCGTCCACGGCTGGTTTACACCGCCGCTTCACTCGCCACACGACGCTCTCCTACCCATCAACACGGCTGGACCACGAAGGCCTACCAATAGTGTCAATGCCACAACTTCGGTGGCGTGCTTGAGCCCCGTTACATTGTCGGCGCGGAATCACTTGACCAGTGAGCTATTACGCACTCTTTCAAGGGTGGCTGCTTCTAAGCCAACCTCCTGGTTGTCTGTGCAACTCCACATCCTTTCCCACTTAGCACGCGCTTAGGGACCTTAGTTGGTGGTCTGGGTTGTTTCCCTCTCGACGATGAAGCTTATCCCCCACCGTCTCACTGCTGCGCTCTCACTTACCGGCATTCGGAGTTTGGCTGACGTCAGTAACCTTTTGGGGCCCATCGGCCATCCAGTAGCTCTACCTCCGGCAAGAAACACGCAACGCTGCACCTAAATGCATTTCGGAGAGAACCAGCTATCACGAAGTTTGATTGGCCTTTCACCCCTATCCACAGCTCATCCCCTCAGTTTTCAACCTAAGTGGGTTCGGTCCTCCACGACGTCTTACCGTCGCTTCAACCTGGCCATGGATAGATCACTTCGCTTCGGGTCTAGGACATGCGACTGAATCGCCCTATTCAGACTCGCTTTCGCTACGGCTACCCCTCACGGGTTAACCTCGCCACATATCGCTAACTCGCAGGCTCATTCTTCAAAAGGCACGCTGTCACCCCTACAAGGAGGCTCCAACGGTTTGTAAGCAAACGGTTTCAGGTACTATTTCACTCCCCTCCCGGGGTACTTTTCACCTTTCCCTCACGGTACTTGTCCGCTATCGGTCATCTGGGAGTATTTAGGCTTATCAGGTGGTCCTGACAGATTCACACGGGATTTCTCGGGCCCCGTGCTACTTGGGATACTCTTCGCGCCATTGGACCATTTCGGTTACGGGGCTGGCACCCTCTGTGGCTGGCCTTTCAAAGCCATTCACCTATGATCCTTTGTAACGCTCGCTGTTCGGCAGAAGCAGCAGAAAAGTCCCACAACCCCGACCATGCAACGCCTGCCGGCTATCACACATGATCGGTTTAGCCTCTTCCGGTTTCGCTCGCCACTACTAACGGAATCGCTTTTGCTTTCTCTTCCTGTGGGTACTGAGATGTTTCACTTCCCCACGTTCCCTCTACCCGCCCTATATATTCAGGCGGGAGTCACTGGGTCACCCAAAGGGCCCAGCGGGGTTTCCCCATTCGGAAATCCTCGGATCAAAGTTCGTTTATCAACTCCCCGAGGCTTATCGCAGATTACTACGTCCTTCTTCGGCTCCAGATGCCAAGGCATCCACCGTTTGCTCTTAGAAACTTGAAATCACATGAGTTTGAATCGATCGGCTCACCGAAGTGAGCAGATTGACCAATGATCTAATAAATCAGATCATCTTTTGTGATCCGAACCCGAAGGTTCGAATCTAAGATGCTCGCGTCCACTGTGTAGTTCTCAAAGTACGGGCGGTACCTTCTCCGCCGGCTATTGATGCCGACTAGAAAAGGTCCAGAGGATTCGGTTCTCATCCGTTCGGATGAGGTCCGGTCCCTCAGGACCCAACAGCGTGCATGTGCGGGGCTTCCGGGTCCGAGCTGTTCCTACCTGCAAGAGGCGTACTGAACTCGAGCCGTTCGGCTCCGCACCAATGTCAATGTTCCACCCATGAGCTAACCGGCTGAGACGTTCGCTCAGATCCGGCGCCTGGACACTTCCGCCGGTAAAACCGACGTTGTGCCAGATGCTCCTTAGAAAGGAGGTGATCCAGCCGCACCTTCCGGTACGGCTACCTTGTTACGACTTAGTCCTAATCACCGATCCCACCTTCGACGGCTCCCTCCACAAGGGTTGGGCCACCGGCTTCGGGTGTTACCGACTTTCATGACTTGACGGGCGGTGTGTACAAGGCCCGGGAACGTATTCACCGCAGCGTTGCTGATCTGCGATTACTAGCGACTCCGACTTCATGAGGTCGAGTTGCAGACCTCAATCCGAACTGAGACCGGCTTTTTGGGATTCGCTCCACCTTACGGTATTGCAGCCCTTTGTACCGGCCATTGTAGCATGCGTGAAGCCCAAGACATAAGGGGCATGATGATTTGACGTCATCCCCACCTTCCTCCGAGTTGACCCCGGCAGTCTCCTATGAGTTCCCGCCATTACGCGCTGGCAACATAGAACGAGGGTTGCGCTCGTTGCGGGACTTAACCCAACATCTCACGACACGAGCTGACGACAACCATGCACCACCTGTTCACGAGTGTCCAAAGAGTTGACCATTTCTGGCCCGTTCTCGTGTATGTCAAGCCTTGGTAAGGTTCTTCGCGTTGCATCGAATTAATCCGCATGCTCCGCCGCTTGTGCGGGCCCCCGTCAATTCCTTTGAGTTTTAGCCTTGCGGCCGTACTCCCCAGGCGGGGCGCTTAATGCGTTAGCTGCGACACGGAAACCGTGGAATGGTCCCCACATCTAGCGCCCAACGTTTACGGCGTGGACTACCAGGGTATCTAATCCTGTTCGCTCCCCACGCTTTCGCTCCTCAGCGTCAGTTACGGCCCAGAGAACTGCCTTCGCCATCGGTGTTCCTCCTGATATCTGCGCATTCCACCGCTACACCAGGAATTCCATTCTCCCCTACCGCACTCTAGTCTGCCCGTACCCACTGCAGGCCCGAGGTTGAGCCTCGGGTTTTCACAGCAGACGCGACAGACCGCCTACGAGCTCTTTACGCCCAATAATTCCGGACAACGCTCGCACCCTACGTATTACCGCGGCTGCTGGCACGTAGTTAGCCGGTGCTTTTTCTGCAGGTACCGTCACTTTCGCTTCTTCCCTACTAAAAGAGGTTTACAACCCGAAGGCCGTCATCCCTCACGCGGCGTTGCTGCATCAGGCTTGCGCCCATTGTGCAATATTCCCCACTGCTGCCTCCCGTAGGAGTCTGGGCCGTGTCTCAGTCCCAGTGTGGCCGGTCACCCTCTCAGGCCGGCTACCCGTCGTAGGCTTGGTGGGCCGTTACCTCACCAACTACCTGATAGGCCGCGAGTCCATCCTTGACCGAAATTCTTTCCACGCACAGGAGATGCCTCCGTGCGTCATATCCGGTATTAGCTTCCGTTTCCGGAGGTTATCCCAGAGTCAAGGGCAGGTTACTCACGTGTTACTCACCCGTTCGCCACTAATCCCCTGGAGCAAGCTCCAGCTTCATCGTTCGACTTGCATGTGTTAAGCACGCCGCCAGCGTTCGTCCTGAGCCAGGATCAAACTCTCCGTAAATGTTTAGCTCCGCGGTCGCAAGCGACCGGGAAACATAGTGCAGGCTCAGCCAGGAAATGTGGCTTCGCACTGCGAGTTTGTCTTGACTAGTTTCGAATATCTACTGACATTCTGTTTCTAATCCAAAGGAATCTCGCATCGACCGCTAGACTAGGTCTAGATGATCAATGCCGAGGTTGTTTGGCATTTGACATTGTGCACGCTGTTGAGTTCTCAAGGATCGGACGCTCTCGCCTTTCAACCTTCCGGCTGTCTCTGCGAGGCAACTTCTCTACCTTACCACTCTCAGTCAGTTTGTCAAGTCGGCCGTTTGGCGCTCTTTCGTTCATCCATCGTGGGATACATCCGATTTGCACGAACCGAACCGGTTAGACCTGCTCAGTGAGTGGGGTGTTAATCCTAAGCGCAGCAAGCGAACTTATTCAAGTTCAGGATTGCCGCTAGGCTTGGGATTCGGTCCCGCTTGAGGCCGGGGAGCTCTTCCGCTCTCCCGCACCTTTGGGGTGACAAGTAAGTACTTTACGCAGGCCTTCCGGGGCTCGCAAATTCGGCCCACATCCCGGGCGTGTCGCGCTTGACTTCCGCGGAATCACGCGGATCTTCCACCCCATTGCCGCCGGCGCCTCCCCCAGATACGAGAGAACCCCCTCGGATTCCGTTCGGAATCCGAGGGGGTTCTCGTCGTTCTGGTTCGGGACGATCACAGTCCCGAGTACGCGTGCAGTCCGTGGAAGAACACGTTGACGATGCCGAAGTTGAACAGCACCGCGGCGAAGCCGATGATCGCCAGCCATGCCGAACGCGATCCGCGCCACCCGCGCGTCGCCCGCGCGTGGATGTATCCGGCGTAGATCACCCAGATGATGAACGTCCAGACTTCCTTGGTGTCCCAACCCCAGTAGCGGCCCCACGCCTTCTCGGCCCAGATGGCCCCGGCGATGAGCGTGAAGGTCCACGCGATGAAGCCGACGATGTTGATCCGGTACGCCAGGTTCTCCAGAGCGACCGAGCTCGGAAGCGTCGCGAGGAACCGGAACTGCTGCGGCCGCGACTCCGCGACCTGCCGCTCTCGTCGGTACTGCAGCAGCTGCAGTCCCGAAAGAGCGAACCCGAGAGCGAAGAACGCCGTGCCCAGCACGGCCACGATGATGTGGATGACGAGCCAGTACGACTGAAGCGCCGGCTGCAACGGGACCACCGGGACGTAGTACCGCAGCAGGGCGATCCCCTGCAGGACGAGCACGAGTCCGAGGACGAAGGTGCCGACGTAGGTGATCGGCCACTTCAGGTTGGCGATCAGGAACACTCCGATGATGACGAGAGTGCCCGTCATCGAGAACTCCCACATGTTGGCCCACGGCACACGGGCCGCCGCGATTCCGCGGAGGACCACCGCCACCAGGTGGAAGGCGAAGCCGATGGTCGTGAGCACGAACGCCCACTTGAGGGATGCTCCTCCCCCGGTGCCGTTCATCACGTCGTCCTCGACGCGCGTGCTGATGCGCGACGACAAGCGGCCGAGCGCGGACGACGGAGGCGGCGTCGGCTCGGGCGGCGCACCCCCGATCACCGAAGCGGCGGGGGCGCCGACGGGAGTCGCGACCTCGGCGCGGCGTGCCACCGCGCTCGGGACCACGGCGGCCTCGACAGCGGTCGCTCGCGCGCCGCGCCGGGCGAGATCGAGCGCGAAGGCGATGAACGCCGCCGCGTAGAGTCCCATCGCCGCGTACAAGAACACGGTCGACAGTTGAGCCAAGGTTTCGGTCACGATCCCAGCCTAAGTCGTCGGAGGCCCGGTGAGGGCACGGGTGTGCTGATCGGCGACGGCCGCCACCGCCGCCAGGAGGTTCGGATCCTCACCGCGGGCCAGTCCCGCGTACTCGAGGGTGAGCGATCCATCCGGATTCTCGATCGCCTTCACCCAAAGCCGCCGGCGCGGGACGAAGAGCGACGTGAGCAGCCCGACGAGGATGAGCACCGCGAAGAGCAGCACCCAGATCTGAGCCGGGTCATGATGCACCTCGAGGGTGGCGAACCGTTTGACCCCGTCGAGGGAGATGGTCCCGAGCCCATTCGGGAGCTCGACCGTCTGGCCGGGCTTCAGCTCGAGCGCCTTGGTCTTGGTCGGCGGGCCGGCCAGCTGCTCCAGCGTGTCGGTGTTGAGGCTGTAGACCGACTGCGGCACACCGTCGTCGACGCCGAGGTCCCCAGCGTAGACGTTGAGGCTCAGCACCGGGTCGTCGAGCCCGGGGAACTTGGATGCCAGGGCGCCCTGCGCGGTCTGACTCGCGGTGACGGTGGGATAGAAGAAACCGATCATCCCGACCTGCTCCTTGAGCCCGTCCGGGATCTTGACGAACCCGAGCGAGGTGAGGTTCGGGTCGGCTTGCGGGATGAACGGCACCGAGTCGTTGAACACGACTTTGCCGGCCGTGTCCTTCACCGTGATGGTCGGCGCGTACCCGTTTCCGAGCAAGTAGACGTTCGTGCCCCCGATGGCCAGCGGCTCGTTGACCTTGATCGTCGTGTCGTCCTGCGCGTCGCCCGGGCCGGTCGTCGTCACGTGCGCCGTGTAGTCGAGCGGCGTGCCGATCGCATCCTGATTCTTGGTCTCGTACCGCACATCCAGCTTGTTCACGGCGATCGAGAACGGCGCGAGCGAGGCGTCGCTGAAGAAGCGCCCGGGGTTGAACGAGTTGTACGACGGCAGGCTGTTCACGAAGCTCTGCCCCTCGACCACGATCTTCTGGCCGGTGTAGCCGAAGCCGCCTCCGACGCCGATCGCCAGCAGCACCCCGAGCAAGGCGATGTGGAACACCAGGTTGCCGGACTCGCGGAGATAGCCGCGCTCGGCGGAGACCGACGTGGACCGCGCATCCTGATAGAGGGCGACGCGGTAGCGGTTCGCCTTCAGGACATCGCGGGCGGTCAGGATCGGATCGGCGCTCGCACTGCGGAGCTCCGCCGGCAGCACGCGCGACTGGAACCCCGCCATGCGCGTCAGGCGCACCGGCGTCTTCGGCGGCTTGGCCCGCATCGCCTCGAAGTGGTGCTTGGTGCGCGGGATGATGCACCCGATCAGGGACGCGAACAGCAGCAGGTAGATGGCCGAGAACCACACCGACGTGTAGACGTCGAAGAACTGGAGCTTGTCGAGCACCGGCGCGAGCGACGGATTGTCGGTGAAGTACTTCGTGACGCCGTTCGGATCCGAGCTGCGCTGCGGGACGAGCGATCCGGGTACCGCAGCGATCGCCAGCAGAAGCAGCAGGAACAGCGCGGTCCGCATGCTCGTGAGCTGCCGCCAGAACCAGCGCAGCCAGCCCATCGGACCGAGCTTCGGCTGGTTGACGTCCGCATCCTCCCTCGGGGGAGCTGCGTCGATGTGATCAGAGGGCCGGCTCAAAACCTTGGATCACCGCCAAGAACTGGGACATGAGCTCACTCCACAGACCCGTCACCATCAGGATGCCGATGACGACCAGGAGGGCGCCGCCGATGATATTGATGGCCCGGATGTGGCGCTTCAGGAAGGCGACGGAACCCGCGACCCAGTCGAACCCGAGGGCGACGAGGAGGAACGGGATGCCGAGGCCGATGCAGTAGAACAGCCCGAGCAGAGCGCCGCGCCACGGCGAACCGCTCCCGACGCTGAGGGCGCTGATCGCGGCGAGCGTCGGGCCGATGCACGGCGTCCATCCCAGTCCGAAGACGATGCCGAGGAGGGGCGCGCCGATCAGCCCGGTGGCAGGACGCCACGTCGGCTTGATCGTCCGCTGCAGGAACGAGAACTGGCCGATGAAGACCAAGCCCATCACGATGACCAGGCCGCCGAGGATGCGGACAACGACGTCCTGCCATCGCACGAGCCAGTAGCCGAGGGCACCGAACGCAGCGCCGTACGCGACGAACACGATCGCGAAGCCGAGGATGAACAACGCGACTCCGGTGAGCAGACGCGACCGGTCGCGCTTCGCGCCCGGGTCGCTGATGCCTCCGACGTACGCCAGGTATCCGGGGACGAGAGGCAGGACGCACGGCGATGCGAACGACACCAGCCCTGCGAGGAGTGCGATCGGCAGGGCCAGCAGGAGCTGGCCGCTGAAGACGATCTGACCGACGCCGCCCACGTCAGTTCTCGGCCACGGCGTCGGAGATGAGCGTGTCGAGGATGCTCTTGTCGGGGATGGCGCCGAGGATGCGCGCGGCGACGCGTCCCTCCTTGTCGACGACCAGCGTCGTCGGAGTCGCCTTCGGCGGAACGGTCTTGCTGAAGGCGAGGAGCACCGAACCGGTGTCGCGGTCGAGCACCGACGGGTAGGTCACGCCCTTGTCCTTCTCGAAGCTCGCGGCCGTCTGCGCCGAGTCGTACAGATTGACGCCGAGGAAGCCGACGCCCTGCGACGCGTACTTCTCGCTGAGCGACTGGAGGTCGGGCGCTTCGACGCGGCACGGCGGGCAGCCCGCGTACCAGAAGTTGACGACGAGGACCTTGCCCGCGTAATCCTTCGAGCTCACGGTGTCGCCGTTCTGCAGCTTCCCGGTGAAGGACACGGCCTCGCCGCGGTTGCCGGCCGCGTACTCGCTCACGGTGCCGTCGCCGGCGATGTAGTTCTGCCCGTTGCCGGATCGGTACTGGTTGGCGAGGCTGTCATTCGCCGTGCAGCCGGTCAGCGCGATGGCGGTCACCGCGATGGCGGCGCCGACGGAGAGGACGCGGGAACGGATGCGCGCTGGGGCGGTCATACGGCGCCCACATCCGTCGCGGCGACGAGAAGGGCGGCGGCCGGCTCGACGTACCCGGCCTCGGCGTACCGCCGGGACGCCTCGCTGCGCCCGGGGTGGACGGCCACAGGGCCATCGCCGGGACGCGCATCCACCGGGCTCTTCTCGGGCTCGGGGGCGACCTCGAACGTCGTGATGCTGGACAGGGCGCAGCGACGCTTGCGCGGGTCGTGCGGGTAACGCTGGCCGGTGACCGACAGGTGGGCGACCCAGATCGGGAGCTGATGGCTCACCAGGATGACGTCGCCGTCGTCGACCGAGGCGAAGGCGTCGTCGATCGCCGCCAGCATGCGGCGCTCGATGCTCGTATAGGCCTCGCCCCAGCTCGGCCGGAGCGGGTTGACGAGGAAGGGCCAGTACTGCGGCTTGCGCACGGCCAGCTTCATCTTGGTGCCCTCGAAGCGGTTGGTCGGCTCGATGATGCGCTCGTCGATCACCGGCTCGAGCCCGAACGCCTCGGCGATCGGCGCCGCCGACTCGCGGGTGCGCTGGAGCGGGGACACGCGGAGGGCGCGGACCGGGCGACCGCGACCGGCGAGGTCGTCGGCCGCCGCCTGCGCCATTCGGTGGCCGAGCTTGGAGAGGCCGAACCCCGGCAACCTGCCGTACAGGATGCCGTCGGGATTGAACACCTCGCCATGACGGACGAGGTGGACCTGGCTCGCTACCACCGGTCCAGTCTACGGAGGGGTTTGCCTTGAATTCACTGAGCGCGGGCGCGCCTGTGGACGGCGGATCGTCCACAGGCCGGAGGGCGAGCGACTTATCCCCAGATTCTTTCCTTGCCGCTCTCTCAGGTTGCGCGGCTTCGTAGCGTCGAGCCATGGCCAACGAGGAAGAAGAGGGAGAGGCTCTTGCAGACATTCCCACCCATGACCGCCCACGAGAACGGATGCGCCGCCTCGGGATCGGATCGCTCACCGACGATGAAGTGCTCGCTCTGGTGCTCGGGTCCGGGCAGACCGGGCGCAGCGTGCTCGCCCTCGCGCGATCGGTGCTGCGAAGGACCGGCGGATTCCCGGGACTCGCGACCATGGACTTCGCTCGGCTGGAACGCCTGCCGGGCGTCGGTCCCGCCACCGCGGGCAGACTGGTCGCGATCACCGAGATCTGGCGACGAGCAGGCGCGCCCGCTGCGTGGACTCGCCTGGTCGACCACAAGACGGTGGCGGAGGTCGTGCGCCCCGAGCTCCTGCACCGCGACAGCGAGCGGTTCGTCGTCGTCGTCGCAGACCGCGCGGCGCGTCCCATCGAGCTGGTGCTGCTCCGTGACGGCGGGGTGGATGAGACGTCCATCCAGCCGGCGGATGTCCTGCAGGCGGTCCTCACCCGCGGAGGCCGGTCGTTCGCCGTGGCGCACAATCACACGTCCGGGCTCCTCGACGCATCCGTCGCCGACCTCATGCTCACCCGACGCCTCGACCAGGCGGCCGCGACCCTCGGGCTCCGATTCCTCGGGCACATCCTGGTGGCGGGCGACACGTGGACCTCGCTGCCGACCGCCGGTTCCGGTGCTACGGGGTCAGGCGCGTCGGTCCGCGGAAGAGATAGGTCGTCTCGCGCAGGTTCGAAAGGTGCAGCATGAGCATCAGCACGCGCGCCAGGCCCATGCCGAAGCCACCGTGCGGCGGGATGCCGTAGCGGAAGAACTCGAGGTCGATCTCGTTGGGGTCGAGACCCTTGTCGCGCGCCTGCGCCTCGATGATGTCGACGCGGTGCTCGCGCTGGGCGCCGGTGGAGATCTCGACGCCGTTGAAGATCAGGTCGTAGCTCTTGGTCAGCGACGGGTCATCCTCGTGACGCATGTGGTAGTACGGCCGGATGGTCGCGGCGTAGTCCGTGAGGAAGACGAACTCGTGGTCGTAGGTCTCCTTGACGTACGCGGAGATCTGGCGCTCGCCCTCCGGGTCCATGTCGTCGTCGGCACGCGGCACCTCGTAACCGCGCTCCGCCACGATGCGCTTGGCCTCGGCCAGCGGGATGCGGGGGAACGGCGTCGACGGCACGGAGACCTCGACGCCGAACAGGCGCTCGATCTCCTCGCCGTGCTTCTCCTTCACTGCGGTGAAGCCTGCGACGAGAAGTTCCTCGTGCACCTTCATGACATCCTCGTGGCTGTCGATCCAGCTGATCTCGGTGTCGACGCTGGTGAACTCGGTGGCGTGGCGGCTGGTGAAGCTCGGGTCGGCGCGGAACGCCGGGCCGATCTCGAAAACGCGGCCGAAGCCGGCGGCCTGCGCCATCTGCTTGAAGATCTGGGGACTCTGCGCGAGGTAGGCCGTGGTCTCGAAGTACGGCAGCTCGAACAGCTCGGCGCGCGACTCGGATGCGGAGGCCATCAGCTTCGGCGTGTGGATCTCGATGAAGCCGTTCTCGACCCAGTACTGGCGCAGCGCGTGCTCGAAGGTGGTCTGCACGCGGAAGATGAGGTTGTGGCGCGGGTCGCGCAGGTCGAGGAAGCGCCAGTCCATGCGCTTGTCGATGCCGCTGTCTGCCGCGATCGGCGTCTCCGGGATCGCCGCGGTCTCGACCTCGAGCGAGGAGAGGCGGATCTCGATGCCGCCCAGCTTGACCCGCTCGTCGTGCTTGAGCTCGCCGGTGGCGCGCACGAACGTGCCCTGCGAGAGACCGGAGATCGTGACAGCGGGCTCGTCGGCGACCACGGCTCCGTCTTCGCCGACGGTGCGCGGATTGACCAACTGGACCGCGCCCGACTCGTCGCGCAGCACGACGAACTGCACCTTCTTCTGGTCGCGGACGGTCTCGACCCATCCGGCGACGCTCACGGGGCCGTCCGGGAGGGCGGCGAGGTCTTTGATCAGAACGCGTGCTGTCACGAGCCCCAAGCCTACCCGTGCGCCGGGTGTGAGAATGGAGGGACCAGGCACGAAGGAGTAGCCCATGAGTTCCGACGACGTCGTCATCCTGTCCGCCGCCCGAACGCCTCTCGGCAAGATCAAGGGGACGCTCGCGTCGCTGAGCGCAGTCCAGCTCGGCACGATCGCGGTCCGTCGGGCCCTCGAACGGTCGGGGGTCGCAGCCGACGACGTCGACACGGTGATCCTCGGACAGGTGCTTCAAGCGGGCGCCGGCCAGAACCCCGCGCGGCAGACGGCGATCGGTGCGGGCATCGGCTGGGATGTGCCCGCCACGACCATCAACAAGGTCTGCCTTTCCGGGCTGGCGGCGGTCATCGACGCTGCGCGCCTCATCCGGACGGGCGAGGCGACGGTGGTCGTCGCCGGCGGCCAGGAGTCGATGACGAACGCGCCGCACATCCTCCCCGGATCCCGGAAGGGTTGGAACTACGGCTCGATCCAGGCTCTCGACTCGGCGGCCCACGACGGGCTGACCGACGCCTTCGACGGGGAGTCGATGGGAGCGTCCACCGAGAAGTACACGGAGCGACTGGGCCTGCGTCGGGAGGCGCAGGACGAGTTCGCGGCGCGCTCGCACCAGCGCGCCGGCAAGGCGGCCTCGGACGGAACCTTCGACGACGAGATCGCGCCGGTGAGCATCCCGCAGCGCAAGGGCGATCCGATCGTCATCAGCACCGACGAGGGCGTCCGTCCGGACTCGACGGCCGAGACCTTGGCGGGACTGCGGCCGAGCTTCGCGGAGGGCGGGACGCTGACCGCGGGCAACTCGTCGCCGCTGAGCGACGGCGCAGCAGCGCTCGTGCTGACCAGCCGCGAGAACGCGGAACGGCTCGGTCTCGAGTGGCTGGCGCTCGTCGGGGCGAGCGGCCAGGTGGCCGGACCCGACAACTCGCTGCACTCCCAGCCATCACGCGCGATCGAGGCGGCGCTGCGGCGAGCGGGATGGAGGGTGTCCGAACTGGATGTGATCGAGATCAACGAGGCGTTCGCGGCCGTCGCCTTGCAGTCCATGTCCGATCTCGGGCTCGATCCGGCCAAGGTGAACATCCACGGTGGCGCGATCGCGCTGGGTCACCCGATCGGGGCGTCGGGTGCGCGGCTGGCCGGGCACGCGGCGCACGAGCTCGCCCGCCGAGGATCCGGCCGGGCCGCTGTCGCATTGTGCGGCGGGGGCGGCCAGGGAGATGCTTTGCTGCTGTACCGCTAATCCGGGTCGCGCGGTGGGCGTCGCCCGGAGCGCCGTCAGCGCTCCAGGTGGCGCTCCCCCGGGCCGGTGTACTGCGAGAGCGGGCGGATCAGCGAGTTGGCGGCGTACTGCTCGAAGACGTGCGCCGTCCATCCCGCCACGCGGGCCGCAGCGAAGAGCGGCGTGAACGTCCCCGTGTCGAAGCCCATCAGGTCGTAGGCCGGGCCGGACGGATAGTCGAGGTTCGGCTTGATGTTCTTCCGCTCGGCCATCGCGTTCTCGAGGGCGTCGTAGAGGTCGAGCAGATCCTGCCGGTCGTAGTGATCGACCAGGGTGACGAGGGCGGCGCGCATCGTGGGAACACGAGAGTCGCCGTTCTTGTAGACGCGGTGGCCGAACCCCATGATCTTGCGCTTCTCGGCGAGCGCAGAGTCCAGCCACTCCGCCGCGCGATCGGCGCTCCCGATCTCGTCGAAGGCGTGCATGACGGCTTCGTTGGCTCCGCCGTGCAGGGGTCCCTTGAGGGCGCCGATGGCACCGGTGACCGCCGAGTAGACGTCCGACAGCGTGCTGGCGATCACGCGCGCGGTGAAGGTGGAGGCGTTGAAGGAGTGCTCCGCGTAGAGCACGAGCGAGACGCGGAACGCATCCACCACCACGTCGTCCGGCACCTCGCCGAACGTCAGCCAGAGGAAGTTGCGCGAGTAGTCGAGGTCGTCCCGCGGCTCCACCGGCTCGAGCCCACGGCTCCGGCGCTGGATGTAGGCGACGATCGTGGGCAGCTGGGCGAGGAGGTAGATCGCGCGCCCTTCGTTGAGGTCGCGGTCCAGGATGCCGTCGGTCTGTTGGAGGGTCGGGTCGAGGCCGCCCAGTTGGCTGACCGCGGTGCGGAGCGCGTCCATCGGGTGCGCCGAGACCGGGATGTCATCGAGCGCGCGGCGCGTGCGTTCGTCGAGCCGGCGGAGGGAGCGCTCCAGGGACTCGAAAGCGACGAGTTCATCGGCGGTCGGAAGCTCCCCATGCCAGAGGAGGTAGGCCACCTCCTCGAAGGAGCAGTACCGGGCGAGCTCCTGAACCGGGTATCCACGGTAGAGAAGGGAGTTGGTCTGCGGGTTCACGGAAGAGATCGTCGTCGTGTCGACGACGACTCCGGCCAGTCCCTTGTGGATCTCCGGGTCGGACATCTGAGCTCCTTCGCTGCTGTCGGGGTCGCCGTGTGGCCGGACCGCGCGAGGCGGTCGTCAGCGGCGCACCTCGAAGTTGTACACCGAGGTGTCGAACGCGTTGTAACCCTCGTAGTCAATCAGGTCGTACAGGTCGGCGCGATGTTGCATCTCGCCCAGCATCGGCTTCAGCGTGCCCTCACCGAGCAGCTGGTCCAGCCCGCGCTCCGCCGCGCCCATCGCCAGGCGGAGCAGGGACACCGGCCAGATCACGATGTTGACGCCGACGTCGCGCAACTGGTCGACGGTGAAGAGGTCGCTCTTCCCGAACTCCGTCATGTTGGCGAGAATCGGCACATCGACGGCGGCGCGGACCGCCTCGAACTCGGAGAGGTCGGCCATCGCCTCGGGGAAGAGGGCGTCGGCTCCGGCGTCCACGAGCGCCTTCGCGCGCTCGATCGAGGCCTGCAAGCCCTCGACGGCACGGATGTCGGTGCGCGCCATGATCAGAAGATTCGAATCGCGCCGGGCGTCCACCGCGGCGCGGATGCGCTTGAGCGCGGTGTCCTCGTCGACGACCTGCTTGCCGTCGAGGTGGCCGCATCGCTTGGGGTTGACCTGGTCCTCGATGTGCAGGCCGGCGACCCCGGCATCCTCGAGCGCCTGCACGGTTCGTGCCACGTTCATCGGTTCGCCGAAGCCGGTGTCCGCGTCGACCAGCGCCGGGAGGTCGGTCATCCGCGCGATCTGGGCCGAGCGGCCGGCCACCTCGGTCTGGGTGGTGAGGCCGATGTCGGGGAGACCCAGCTCGGCGGACAGGACAGCGCCGGAGATGTAGACGCCTTCGAACCCTTTGCGCTCGATCAGCCGGGCGCTGAGCGGATTGAAGGCGCCCGGCATCCGGACGAGCTCACCGGAGGCCAGGCGGGCCCGGAACGCGGCGCGCTTCTCGTGCGCGGGGATGGTGGAGTACAGCATGAGTCAGAACAGTCCCCTCGGAGCAGGGACGGCGTCCAGCAGTCCCGGTCGGGCGGTGATGGTGAGCGCGCCGAGCTCGGCGGCGTTCAGCTCGGGGAGGCGCTGCGCGAGGGCGAGGAAGCGCTCGATCTCCGCCGCCTCGAGGACGCCGGTGGCGAGAGTGCGGAACTTCGCGACGTAGTCGTCGCGGGCGAAGGGCCGCGCCCCGAGCGGATGCGCGTCGGCCACGGCGATCTGGTCCTCGATGACCCGGCCGTCGGCCAGGCTGATGACGACCCGTCCCCCGAACGCCTTCTCGTCCGGATCGGTCGAGTGATAGCGGCGGGTCCACTCCGGGTCCTCCGTGGTCGTCACCTTGCCCCAGAGCTTCACCGTGTCAGGTCGCGCCGCGCGGTCCGGAAGGTAGGAGTCGATGTGGTGCCAGCCGCCGTCCTGGAGAGCCACGGTGAAGATGTACGGGATGCTGTGGTCCAGCGTCTCGCGCGAGGCGGTCGGGTCGTACTTCTGCGGGTCGTTGGCTCCCGATCCGATCACGTAGTGGGTGTGATGGGAGGTGTGGATGACGATGCTCTCCACGCGAGACGGGTCCGCGACCTCCGGGCGCTCGCGGTGCAGCTTGCGCGCGAGGTCGATCCACGCTTGGGCCTGGTACTCGGCCGAGTGCTCCTTGGTGTAGGAATCCAGGATCGCGCGCTTGGCCTCTCCACGCCCGGGAAGCGGAACGTCGTACGAGGCGTCCTTGCCGTCGAGCATCCAGGCGATGACGCCGTCCTCCCCTTCGTAGATGGGAGTGGGGCTGGTCTCGCCGCGGAGCGCTCGGTCGATCGCCTCGACGGCCATCTTTCCCGCGAAGGCCGGCGCATGCGCTTTCCAGCTCGAGATCTCGCCCTTGCGCGACTGGCGCGTGGCGGTGGTCGTGTGCAGCGCCTGACCGACCGCTTGGAAGATCGTCTCGGCGGGAAGGCCGAGGAGAGTGCCGATGCCCGCGGCTGCGGACGGGCCGAGGTGAGCGACGTGGTCGATCTTGTGGCGGTGGAGGCTGATGGCGCGAGCCAGGTCGATCTGGATCTCGTACCCGGTGGCGATCCCGCGGACGAGATCGAGGCCGGTCAGCCCGTACGCGCGGGCCGCATGCTGCGCGACCGCGGTGATCGGCGGGATGTTGTCACCGGGGTGCGAGTACTCGGCGGCGAGGAACGTGTCGTGGTAGTCGAGCTCTCGCACGGCGACACCGTTCGCCCAGGCCGCCCACTCGGGAGAGACCCGGGTGGTGGGCCACTCCCCGAAGACGGTCGAGCCGTCCTGTGGATGCTGGACGGATTCCGTCAGTTCGTCGAGCTGTCGCGACGGGATCGGGTGCGCCAGCGCCTGCGACCGGGCCGAGACGACGGGCTTCCGGGTCAGCGACGCGGCCGCCACCGCGGCGTTGTCGATCACGCGGTTGATCACCATCTCGGTGACCTCGGCGTCCACCTCGACCGGGTCGGTCGCCACCTCGGCGATCTTCCAGGCGAGCTGGTCCTGGCGAGCCAGGTTCTCCTCGCTGCTGTGCACACGGACGTTGTGGAGCTTCACGTTACGAACCTACCTCCCCTACGCTCGGCACATGGTCCCCGGCCCCTCCCTGCTCGCCTTCGCACTGGCGTCGCTCGCCCTCATCGTCATCCCGGGGCCGAGCGTGCTGTTCGTGATCGGCCGGTCGCTCGCGCTGGGCCGCCTCGGCGGGCTCCTGAGCGTGCTCGGGAACGCGCTGGGGATGCTGCCGCTGGTGGTCGCCGTCGCGCTCGGGATCGGAGCGATCGTGGCGCAGTCCCTGGTGCTCTTCACGGTCATCAAGTTCGTGGGCGCGGGGTATCTGATCTACCTGGGCGTGCAGGCGATCCGTCACCGTCGCCACACGGCGGTCACGCACGAGGCGACCCCGCCGAGGAAGTCCCGCTGGCGCATCCTGAGCGAAGGGTTCGTCGTCGGGCTCACCAACCCCAAGTCGCTGGTGTTCTTCGTGGCGGTGCTTCCGCAGTTCGTGGACTACCACGCGGGCGCGATCCCCCTCCAGCTGTTCGAGCTGGGCGTGGTCTTCCTCGTGCTGGCGCTGATCTTCGACAGCATCTGGGCGCTCGCGGCCGGGACGGCACGGCAGTGGTTCGGCCGGTCGCCCAAACGGGTCGAGCGGCTGGGCGCGACCGGAGGGGTGCTGATGATCGGATTGGGAGGGGTGCTCGCCTTCACCGGCGTCAAGCACTGACCATCGGGCGCGACTGTGAAGCGCGACGGTCGGGCCAGCGCCTGACGCCGGGAGGCGAGCCTCGAGACTCTAGATGTCGCCGTCGGTCGCGATCGGTGCGATGACAGCGCGCGCCAGGGAGTGGAAGTGCGCGTTGAAGCCGAGCACGGCGGGCGTGGACTCCGGGTCCAGGTCCAGGTGCTCGACATCCAGCGCGTGCACGACGATGTCATAACGGTGCGTTCCGGTTCCGGGAGGGGGACCTGCGCCGGTGAAGCTCTTCGACCTCATCTCGTTGGAGAGCATGCTGGCGCCCTGCGGCAGGTTGGCACCGCCTTCGGCGCCCGCGTTGGACGGGAGCTCGGTCACCGACGCGGGGATGTTGTACACGGCCCAGTGCCAGAAGCCCGAGCCGGTGGGCGCATCCGGGTCGTGGATGGTCACGGCGAAGCTCTTGGTCTCGGCCGGGAAGCCGGACCAGGACAGCTGCGGCGAGACGTCGCCGCCTCCTCCGCCGGCGCCCCACTGCTCGCGAGAGAGAGGGGTGCCGTCCGCGACATCGTCGCTCGACACGGTGAACTGAGGGACAGCGCCGAAGCGCTCGAGGGGATCGTGTGCCATGGCGCCAGGCTACGCCCGCAGAATCCGCGGGTACGGCTAGGCCCGTGTTGCCGGCACGACCTGACGCGGCGCCGCTCGCCTGCGGAAGCGCCGCGGGATGCCGGTCAGCCCCCACAGCGTGACCCGGGCCATCGCCTCAACCACGATCCCGCCGCCCATCTTGGAGGCTCCGCGCTCCCGCTCGACGAAGGTGATCGGCACCTCCACGATCGAGAGTCCGGCGTCGTAGGCGCGGCGCGTCATGTCGATCTGGAAGCAGTACCCCTGGCTGTCGGTGCGCTCGTACTGCAGAGCACGGAGGGCGTCGGCGGTGAAGGCGCGGTAGCCGCCGGTCACATCCTTGACCGGAAGCCCCAGGGCGAGACGGGAGTACGCGCTGCCGCCCCGCGAGATGAACCGGCGGCGCGCGGGCCAGTTCACCACGCCGCCTCCCTCGACCCAGCGCGACCCGAGCACGACGTCGGCGCCGGGCACATCGTCGGCGTCCGGCAGCTCGTCCGAGCCGCCGCGAAGGGCCCCGAGGAGGCGGGGCAGCTGCTCGGGCTGGTGCGAGCCGTCCGCATCCATCTCGACGATCGCCGAATAGCCCGCGTCGAGCGCCCAGGTCATGCCGGCGCGGTACGCGGCGCCGAGGCCGTCCTTGCCCGCGCGATGCAGAACATGGACGTTGGCGTCCGTCGCGGCAAGCGCGTCCGCGAGCTCACCGGTGCCGTCGGGCGACCCGTCGTCGACGATCAGCACATCGGCTTCCGGTGCCGACACGCGTACGCGACCGACGATCGAGCCGATGTTCTCCCGCTCGTTGTACGTCGGGATGATGACGAGGGTTCGCACGACCCGCCTTTCTGTCGGGGCGACGCCCACACTTGTATTCACCATGTCGCACCAGTCTGAACGGCAGGCGAACGAACCTTCCTGCGCTCACAGGTCAACGATCCTACGATCATCGGGCTGCCGGAAGGCGCGCCTACGATGAGGCGGTGGCCGTCCCGAAAGTGCTCCTCTTCTACGTCTTCGCCCCGCTGCGCGACCCGGAGGCGATTCGCCTGTGGCAGCGGGAACTCTGCGAGCGCCTGAACCTGCGCGGCCGGATCCTGCTGTCCTCGCAGGGAGTGAACGGCACCCTCGGCGGCGAACTGGACGCTCTCAAGCGCTACGTGCGCGTCACGAAGGAGTACGCCGCCTTCCGCGACCTCGACGTGAAGTGGAGCGAAGGTTCCGGCCTCAATGTGGACGGCACGAGCGCGGACTTCCCCCGACTCTCGGTGAAGGTCCGCGAGGAGATCGTGTCGTTCGGGGCGCCCGACGAGCTCCGCGTCGACGAGAACGGTGTCCTGGGCGGCGGTGCTCGGCTCGACCCGCACGCACTCCACGCGCTCGCCGCCGAGCGGGACGACCTGGTGTTCTTCGACGGTCGCAACCGGTTCGAGGCGGGTATCGGGCGGTTCAAGGACGCGGTGGTGCCGGACGTGGCGAACACCCGCGAGTTCGTGGAGGCGCTCGACAGCGGCGCCTACGACCACCTGAAGGACCGCCCGGTGGTCACGTACTGCACGGGCGGCATCCGGTGCGAAGTGCTCTCCTCGCTCATGGTGTCGCGCGGGTTCCAGGAGGTCTATCAACTGGATGGGGGCATCGTCCGCTACGGCGAGACGTTCGGAGACGACGGCCTCTGGGAGGGCTCCCTCTACGTGTTCGACGGCCGCGGGTCGACGACGTTCAGCGACCACGCGGCCGTGCTCGGCCGGTGCGTGGCGTGCGGCAGACCGACGAGCAGGATGCGCAACTGCGTCGACCCCTCCTGCCGTGAACAGCTCGTCGTCTGCGAGGACTGCGACTCCCGCTCCTGCGCGTTCCACGCGGCCTGACGGTTCGCCTCCGGCTCGGCTGATTTCTCCACATCGCCGACAGCGAACGGGTTCTCCACAGCATCGCGGAAATCTTGGCGCGCGTCTTGCGTTGCCGCCATCATGAACAGCATGGATCCGGTAGCCACCATCGTCTGGATCGTGTCGTTCGTCCTCGTCACGGTCACGGTCACCGGCCTCTCCCGCAGGGTGGGCTGGTCGGCCCCCGTCGTGCTCGTGTTCGTCGGTGCGGCGGCGTCCTTCATCCCCGGGGTCCCGGAGGTGGTGCTGGAACCGGAGGTGGTGCTGTTCGGGCTCCTACCGCCCCTGCTGTTCGCCGCGGCGATTCAGACCTCGATCGTGGATGTCCGGGCCAGGCGTGACGGCATCCTTCTCCTATCGGTCGGCCTGGTCGCGTTCACCGTCATCGTCGTGGGCTTCGCCACGTTCCTGGTGGTCCCGGCGATCACGTTGGCCGCGGCCTTCGCTTTCGGTGCGGTCGTGGCGCCGACGGACACGGTGGCGGTGCAGGCGATCGCGGGCCGGGCCCGCCTCCCCCGGCGACTCATCACCGTGCTGGAGGGCGAGAGCCTGCTCAACGACGCGACCGCCCTTGTCGCGCTGAACGCCAGCATCGCGGCGATCGTCAGCGTGGTGAATCCCTGGGCGATCGGCGGCGATTTCGTGCTCGCCGTGGTCGTCGGCGTCGGCGTGGGGCTGGGGCTGGGAGTCCTGCTGGCGATGATCCGCAAGCAGCTGCGATCGCCGGTGCTGGACACGTCGCTCGCGCTCATCACGCCGTACCTGGCGTTCATCCCATCCCAGCTGCTGCACGGGTCCGGGGTGCTCGCGGTGGTCGTCGCGGGCCTCTACCTCGGGTACCGCTCCCCCACCATCCAGACGGCCGAGGCGCGGATCGCGGAGACGATCAACTGGCGCACGATCAGCTTCCTCCTCGAGAACGCGGTCTTCCTCTTCATCGGGCTGGAACTGCGGTCGATCCTGACGGGCGCTTTCACCTCGGGCATCACGGTGCCCCAGACGATCGCGATCAGCATCGTCGTGCTGCTGGCGATCTTCCTCGCGCGCTTCGTGTGGATGATCGGCACCACCTGGCTGTACCGCAACGGCCCGCAGCGACTGCGGGAGCGCGGCTGGTCCTGGCCGACGGGCATCGCGGTGTCGTTCGCGGGGATCCGCGGGGTGGTGACGCTGGCCGCGGTGTTCCTGCTGCCGGAGGTGACGCCGCACCGGGAGTTCCTGCAGTTCCTGGCGTTCGTCGTCGTGGTCGCGACCCTGCTGGAAGGGTTGGCGCTGCCGTGGGTCATCCGTCGGCTCAAACTGCCGCCGCCGGACTTCGCGCAGGAGGCGAGCGAGATGCAGCGACTGCTCGCGGAGGCGCAGTCGGCGGGGCTGGAGCAGCTGGAGGCGCAGGTGACGGGCGACGAGGACGAACGGGTCATCGAGCGGTTGCGGATCAACGCGCTGTTCCTCTCCGACGCGCTCGAGAATCCGTCGCCGGACGAGAGCGCCGATCTGCCGATGGAGTACCGGAAGCTGCGCCGGACGATGATCGTCGCCGAGCGGCAGGCGGTGCTCGAGGCGCGAGCGGAGGGGCGGTATCAGGAGCCGGCGGTGCGATCGGTGCTCGCCTTCCTGGACGCGGAGGAGTCGGCCCTCAAGGCGGGCGGGACCGACGGGAAGAAGTCGCTGATGTAGGGCGGTCAGCGGACGATCGTGTCGTCGCCGGGGGCGTCGACCGCGGCCCTGACGGCCGGGTCGAGCAGCAGGGCGGATCCGCGGCCGCGCTGGGCTCGCGGGCGGCGAGCCCAGAGGCGGGAGCGCTTCGAAGAGAGCGCGAGAACCACCAGGATGTCGAGCGCCAAGCCCAGGAGGTTGTTCTTGAGCGAGATCTGCGGGCCGCCGTTGAAGAAGTCGATCGCCGAGAAGACGATGATCAGCGAGCTGTAGGCCATCGCCGCGATGCGCGCCCAGTTGCTGCCGAAGAAGATCAGCAGCGCCAGCAGGAAATAGAGCACGAGCCCCGCGCCGAAGACGCCCATGACGATGCCGAGGAGCAGGCTGACGGTGGCATGGTCCACGCCGTCGACCTGCTGCGCGCCTCCTATCTGCGATGCGACGAACCGGTTCCACTCGATCAGGTTCAGCGCGATGTAGCCGACACCGGCGGCCACCCGCAGCATCATCAGCAGCACGCCGAGGGCGGTCGGGACAGGCCGGCGTTCGGCGAGCGCGATGCGGCGGGCGTCCGCATCCGCGGCGACCGAGGCGCCCTGGGCGTCCACCTCCACCCCGGTCAGGTCGACGATCGGCAGGTCGCCGTCCGTCTCGATGGTGTCGCCGCCCCCGTTGCGCGAGTGGTAGCCGGTCGAGAAGTCGCGGATGACCGTCACGCCGACGCCGATTCCCGCATCCACCAGAGTCGACACGATGTGATCCCGCTCGACGTCCGTGTTCGCGTCGATCTTGTGCGTGATCTGGAGGGTGAACAGCGAGAAGCCCACCGAGCGGTCGAACGTGCCGGCCGCCAGCCATTCGACGCGCCGGCCGCCCGGCAGCAGCCAGCCGTCCGGGCAGCGCCAGAACCGGACGTGGTGGCGTTTGGCGGGGTTGCCCTTCACCTCCTGCTGGTACGCGACATCCTGCTGCCGTCCGAACAGGAACAGCGGGCTCACCGGCGCCTCATCGTAGCTTCGCCGCAGCACCGTCGAAGAGATGATCCTGCCGCTCGACCGGAGCGTCACGTCGTCGGCCCGCGTCCACCCTGCCGCGCGCATGGCGTCGTCGAGCTGCGCCTCCGAACCCAGCAGGGCCAGGTTGATCGGATCCCCGAGCAGCCCGTCGCTGGTGCGGGCGCGCCCGATGAAGTAGTCCGGCACATAGATCTCGGTCAGGATGCGATGCAGCCGCGGCAGGACGAGGTACGCCAGCACGATCCAGAAGATCAGAAAGAACAGGATCAGGAACCAGCCCCACTCGAAGCTCTCCGTGAGCACGAGCCACGCCAGCCAGACCGCGGCGACCCCGCCGAACACGAAGAACGCGTAGTCCAGCACCGAGCTGAAGGACGCGCGGCGACGCGGCGCCGAACGGCTCTTCGGCACCTCCAGCGGCTCCCCCGTGCGGGCCATGGCGCCATCCTAGAGCGCAGCGACGTAGGGTGAGCGCATGACCGACATCACGGCTCGCGGCGCCGAACTGCGCCGACTCCACGACGCACCCGAACTCCTCCAGGTCGTCAACGTGTGGGACGCGATCAGCGCCCGCGTCATCGCCGACCTCCCCGACACGCGCGCCCTCGCGACGGCCAGCCACTCCATCGCGGCGACCCTCGGCTACGAGGACGGCGAGAAGATCCCGCTCGACCTCATGCTCGACATGATCGGCCGCATCGTGAACGCGACGAACCTGCCGGTCAGCGCCGACCTCGAAGGCGGGTACGGCGACACCGGCGAGACCATCCGCAGGGCGATCGGGGTCGGCGTGGTCGGCGCCAACCTCGAAGACCGGATGCGGCCGTTCGACGACGCCGTCGCGTCCGTCCGGGCCGCCATCGCCGCCGCGGACGCCGAGGGCGTGCCCTTCGCGCTGAACGCCCGCACGGATGTCTTCGTGCGTAACGCGTTCCCGACCGACGAGGAGAAGATCGAGGAGGCGGTGCGCCGCGGCCGCGCGTTCCTCGACGAGGGCGCCACCTGCGTGTTCGTGCCCGGCAAGCTCGACGAGCGGACAGTGCAGCGTCTGGTCGGCGGCCTCGGCGAGCGCCGCCTCAGCGTCATCGCGGTCCCCGGCTCGCTGTCGCCCGCACGGTTGCAGGAGCTCGGGGTCGCGCGGGTCTCGTACGGGCCCTGGACCCAGCGCGTCGCGCTCACGGCCCTGCGGAATTCGGCCCTCGAGCTGTACGCCGGCGGCGCCCTGCCGGAAGGCACGCAGCAGCTCAACTGACGGCGGGCGCGGGAGACGCCCGGCGTAGGGTGAGCCCATGAGCGACTTCCGGGCGATCGTGATCGAGCAGCAGGTCGACGGCGGGCGGATCACCGCCCACACCGCGGAGGTCCGACGGGTGACCGACGCCCTCCTCATGCCCGGCGACGTGACGATCGCCGTGGAGTTCTCCGACCTCAACTACAAGGACGGACTGGCGATCGCCGGGCGTCCCGGCGTCGCCCGCACTTCCCCGCTCATTCCGGGGATCGACATCGTCGGCACGGTGGAGGAGTCCGCCGATCCGCGGTGGCGCCCCGGGGACCGGGTGGTGCTGAACGGCTCAGGCGTGGGCGAGTCCCACCACGGCGGACTCGCCGAGCGGGCACGCGTCGGCGGTGGCGCCCTCGTCCGCATTCCCGACTCGATCACGTCCGAGCAGGCGGCCGCCATCGGCACCGCCGGCTTCACCGCGATGCTCGCCGTCCTGGCTCTGGAGCGCACCGGGGTCGATCCGACGGAGGTCGCGGAGAGCGGCAGCAGCATCCTCGTCACGGGCGCCGCGGGCGGTGTCGGGTCGGTGGCGGTGGCCCTGCTGGCGAAACTGGGTTACCCGGTCACCGCATCCACCGGCCGTGTGGAAGAGGCCACGGACTACCTGACCGACCTCGGCGCCACCGCGGTGATCGACCGCTCCGAGCTCGATGCGCCCGGCAAGCCGCTCCAGTCGCAGCGTTGGGCCGGTGCGGTCGACTCGGTGGGCAGCCAGACCCTCGCGACGGTGCTCGCGCAGACGCGTTACGGCGGTACCGTCGCCGCGTGCGGGCTGGCGCAGGGGCCGGACCTGCCCGCGACGGTGCTTCCGTTCATCCTGCGCGCGGTGACGCTCGTGGGCATCAACTCGGTGGAGGCTCCGCCGGCTCTCCGGGAGACGGCCTGGCGCCGGCTGGCGAGCGACCTCGACGAGGAAGCCCTCGCGGCGATGACCCGCTTCGTCACCCTTTCGGAGGCGGTCCCGGCGGCTGACGACATCCTGGCCGGACGGCTGCGCGGCCGGACCGTGGTCGACGTGCGCGCGTGACCCGGCGCCCGGTGTACCGCTCGGTATGCTGACGCCATGATCGTCCTCGCCACCGTCGTGGTCACGCTCGCCGCAGCCCTCCACATCGCCATCTTCTTCATGGAGAGCGTCGCCTGGACCCGGCCGTCGGTGTGGAAGCGGTTCGGCCTGAAGAGCCAGGAGGCCGCCGAGACGACGCGCCCGATGGCCTACAACCAGGGCTTCTACAACCTGTTCCTGGCGGTCGGGGCGATCGTCGGCCTGATCCTGTACGGCGTCGGGCAGCACATCGCGGGCATCACCCTCATCATCTTCTCCGCCGCGAGCATGCTCGCCGCCGCCATCGTGCTCATCACGACGGGACGCGGCTACCTGCGCCCGGCCATCATCCAGGGCATCCTGCCGCTCATCGGCCTGGTGCTGCTGCTGGTGGGTCTGATCAACGGCGAGAGCTGAACGGCGTATCCTCCGGGCATGGCCATCGTCGGCAGCATCCTGATCGCCGCGGCGGCGGTCGTGCACCTCGTGTTCTTCGCGATGGAGAGCATGCTGTGGGCGTCACCCGGGGTGTGGCGCCGCTTCGGGCTCGGCTCGCAGCGGGACGCCGACGTCGTGCGGCCGATGGCCTACAACCAGGGCTTCTACAACCTGTTCCTTGCGGGCGGCGCGGTGGTCGGACTCGTCCTCTACTGGACGACCCTCCACGAGGTCGGGTTCGCGCTGATCTTCTTCTGCGGCGTATGCATGGTGCTCGCGTCGCTGGTCCTGGTGACGACGGGCCGCCGGTTCTGGGGAGCGGCGTTGCTGCAGGGCGCGCTGCCGCTCGTCGGCCTCATCCTCTTCGTGCTCGCGGAGAACGGCTAGCTCCGGGACACACGCCGACGATCAGCCGCCGGCCCGCGCGGACGACGTGGTCGAGCCGCCCGGTGGCGCACTCCTCCATGACCTCGGCCATCGTCAGCGCTGCCGACCGCGCGTAATCGCGGACGGTCATCGCGGGAGCGGCGAGCGGAGGAAGGGCGTGCGGACGAGTCATCATGCCCGACAGTGTCGCCGCGCGAGCGGGAGCGGCGGATCGGTGGGGCTACGCAGCCGCTACCGAAGCGAGCCGCGTCAGTCGATGACCTCGCCGTCGGTCGCGAGCTCGCTGCCGTCGACGCGCAGTGCCTCGACGAGCCGCGCCGCGTGAGGCGTGGTCACGATGATGCGGGAGTACTCCTCGCCGTCCAGGTCGATCACCACGGCGGCACGCTGCTTGCCCTTGATGAGCAGGAAGTCCTTACCGCCGTGGAACTTCCACGTGCCGATGGACAGGGTCAGCGGGACGGCGGCCCCGGGAGCGCGGATGCCGCGGATCCAGATCCACGGGTCTTCGGTGATGGCGACCGAGCGGATGCTGTCCCGCGGAACGGTCAGATCGTCGCGCTTCACGGCGAGCACCTTCTCCGCCCGCGTGAGATGGATCTCCAGGCGGTCGGGGTGAACGTGCAGGTCGGCCATAGCTCTATCCTGCCAAGCCGAACGCCCCGGCGGGTCATAGGAACCTCACAAAGCGATCACGTTCACATTCGCGAAACGCTTCATGCGCCGCCATGTATCCTTCTCGACGTGGCAACGCAGCGACGAACTCCGGGCTCGCAGACTTCACTTCGTGAAGCCAACCGAGCCCGAATCGTCGACGCCATCAAGAAGCACGGCGGCCTGACGCAGGTCGAGCTCGCGGGCGCGACGGGCCTGTCCGCCGCGACGGTCTCGAACATCGTCAAGGAGCTGTCGACGTCGGGAGTCCTGCATACGACGCAGAGCATCCGCTCCGGGCGACGCGCCCAGCACGTCACCCTCGCGCACGCGCTCGGGCTGGTCGTCGGCGTCCACTTCTCCACCCGGCACCTGCGGGTGGCGCTCGCCGATGTGGCGCACACGGTCGTCGCCGAGAACCACATGCCACTGGCGCGCGACCACCGGGCCGACAACGAGCTGGACAAGGTGTCGCTGCTGCTCAACGACATGCTGGAGTCGGTGGACGCGACCCGCGACGATCTGCTCGCCGTCGGCATCGCCGTGCCCGCTCCGATCGACCGCGCGACGGGGACCATCGCGCGGAGCGGCATCATGCGCGGCTGGGACGGCGTGACGATCGCCGAGTCGATGGAGCGCCGGATCAAGCGACCCGTCTTCATCGACAACTCGGCCAACCTCGCGGCGCTGGGCGAGTCGCGGTTCGGCGCCGGGCGCGGCAAGCGGAACACGATCACGCTCGACGTGGGCGACGGGATCGGCGCCGGCCTCATCCTGAACGGCCAGGTGTTCCGTGGGAATCACGGCGTCGCCGGCGAGTTCGGGCACACCACGATCCGCGAGAACGGACCGCTCTGCCGCTGCGGCAGCCGCGGGTGCCTCGAGGCGCTGGCGGGCGGCCCGGCCATCCTGGACGAGCTGCGCGACCACCTCGGCAGCCTCAAGCTCGGCGATGTGGTGATCCAGGCGATGGCCGGGGACGCGCGCTGCATCCGGGCGATCGCGGACGCGGGCCGGCACATCGGCGTGGCGACCGGGAACCTCTGCAACCTCCTCGACCCCGAGCGGGTCATCGTGGGCGGCGAGCTGGCGCGGGCCGGCGAGCTGCTGCTGGGCCCGATGCGTCACGCCGTCGAGCGCTCGATCATCGTGAACCCCGACCTGATGCCGGACATCGTCCAGGGCCAGCTCGGGACGCGCGCGACGGCTCTGGGCGCCGTCGCCTACGCCGTCGACTGCGTCTCGATCACCTCCGACGGCGTCTCGTACTGAACGCGCTCTCACGATGCCCCCCGAAAACGGGCTCGAACCGTTATCGAAAGTCTTGACTTCAAGTCTTGACGCCAAATCCTCCACCTGGCACACTCAACCCAGCCGCCAACGAAGGCGGTCCCGAATCGGAGGTTTTTCAATGAAGATCGCCACCAAGAGAGCGGTCATCGCGTCGGCCGCGATCCTGCTCACAGCCGTCACCCTCACAGCGTGTTCGAACGGCTCCGGAAACAGTTCGGGCGGGAGCACGAAGGACGCCGCCAACGCCCAGATCGGCCTTCTCCTTCCCGACTCCGTGACCGCCCGCTACGAGGCCGCGGACAAGCCGTTCTTCGAGGCCAAGGTCAAGGAGCTCTGCTCCGGCTGCAAGGTCCTCTACGCGAACGCGGACGGCGACGCCAGCAAGCAGCAGCAGCAGGCGGAGTCCATGCTCACGCAGGGCGTCAAGGTCCTCGTCCTCGACCCGTTCGACGGTGAGGCGGCCGCCTCGATCGTCGGCGAGGCGAAGGCGAAGAACGTTCCCGTCATCTCCTACGACCGTCTGATCAACAGCAAGGACAGCGACTACTACATCTCGTTCGACAACGAGAAGGTCGGTCAGCTGCAGGGCCAGGCACTGGTCGACAAGCTGAAGAAGGACGGCGTGCCCTCGGGGGCCGGCATCCTGATGGTCAACGGCTCGCCGACCGACAACAACGCCACGCTGTTCAAGAAGGGCGCGCACAGCGTCATCGACTCCAGCGGCTACAAGGTGCTCGCCGAGTTCGACACCCCCGGATGGGACCCCGCGAAGGCCCAGGACTGGGTGGCCGGCCAGGTCTCGCAGTACAAGGACCAGATCAAGGGCGTCTACGCGGCGAACGACGGCACCGGCGGTGGCGCGATCGCGGCCATGAAGGCGGCCAACGTCAGCCCGCTCCCCCCGGTGACCGGTCAGGACGCTGAGCTCGCGGGCATCCAGCGGATCCTCGCCGGCGACCAGTACATGACGGTCTACAAGGCCCTCCAGCCGGAGGCCGAGAAGGCAGCAGAGCTGGCCGTCTCGCTCACCAAGGGCGACAAGCCGAAGGGTGACACCACGGTCGACACCGCCGGCGGCGCGGCCATCCAGTCGTTCCTGCTGACCCCGGTCGCGGTGACGGTCGACAACATCGAGAGCACGGTCGTGAAGGACAACTTCTACGGCTCCGACTCGGCGTCGAAGATCTGCACCGCCGACTACAAGGCGGACTGCGACAAGTACGGCATCAAGTAACCCGATAGGACGATCCCGGCCCGGGTCGCGCACATCCCTCAGGATGGCGCAGCCCGGGCCGGGTGGTTCCGCTCTAGCCTGAGAAGCAGGAACATGCTCCGCACAGCTCGAAGGAGAACGCCGTGACCATGGAATCCCCCACCCTGGACGAGGAGCGGTCGACCCGCCGGCCCGTCCTCTCGCTCCGCGGGGTCTCGAAGGGCTTCGGCGCCGTCCAAGCGCTCACCGACATCCACCTCGACGTCTACGCCGGTGAGGTCGTCGCCCTCGTCGGCGACAACGGCGCCGGCAAGTCGACGCTCGTCAAGATCCTCGCGGGCGTGCACCCGCAGGACTCGGGGACGATCGAGTTCGACGGACAGGAGGTGAGCATCCCCACTCCGGCCGCGTCGCGCGAGCTCGGCATCGCGACCGTGTTCCAGGACCTCGCCCTGTGCGACAACCTGGACGTCGTCTCGAACCTCTTCCTCGGCCGCGAGATCACGCACGGGACGCTCGACGAGGAGGAGATGGAGAAGCGCTCGTGGAGCCTGCTCCGCCAGCTCTCGGCCCGCATCCCGTCGGTCCGCATCGCGGTCGCGTCGCTGTCCGGCGGCCAGCGGCAGACCGTCGCCATCGCGCGCTCGCTGATCGGCGAGCCGCGCGTCGTCATCCTCGACGAGCCCACCGCCGCGCTCGGTGTCGCGCAGACCGCGGAAGTCCTCAACCTGATCGAGCGCCTGCGCGAGCGCGGGCTGGGCGTCATCCTGATCAGCCACAACATGGCCGACGTGCAGGCCGTGGCCGACCGGGTCGCGGTGCTGCGGCTCGGCCGCAACAACGGCGACTTCCGGGTTCCGGAGGTCAGCTACGAGGAGATCATCTCCGCCATCACCGGCGCTACGGACAACGTCGTCGTCCGCCGCGCCGAGCGGCTCATGGAGGCCGAAGACGCTACGGAACGGAGCCCGGAAGCATGACCAAGGCAGACCAGCCCACCGGGGCGGCGGAGCGCATCGACGGCGAGGCGCCGGCACAGGTCGCGGCCGACCTCCAGGACGAGCGACTGATCCGCGACGAAGGCCTCGTCGGCGCCGTGCGCGCCTTCGGCCGCCGCGTCCGCGTCGGCGACCTCGGGTCGCTGCCGGTCGTCATCGGGCTCGCGGTGATCTGGGTCGTCTTCCAGATCCTCAACCCGAACTTCCTCAGCGCCAACAACCTCGTCAACTTGACGCTGCAGTGCGCGGCGATCGGCACGATCTCGATCGGCATCGTGCTGGTGCTGCTGCTCGGGCAGATCGACCTGTCGGTCGGCTCGGTGAGCGGTGTCGCGGCGGCCATCCTCGGCGTCGGCTTCACCCAGCTGAACTGGCCGCTGTGGCTGACGGTCATCGTCGCGATCCTCGCGGGATCGGCGATCGGCCTGCTGTACGGCTTCCTGTTCACCCGGTTCGGCGTCCCGAGCTTCGTGATCACCCTGGCCGGTCTGCTCGGCTTCCTCGGCCTGCAGCTGTGGATCCTCGGGCCGAACAGCTCGATCAACATCCCGTACGACTCGTGGATCGTCCAGTTCGCGCAGCAGTGGTTCCTTCCGCCGTGGGCGGCCTACGCGCTCGCGGTGATCGCGGCGGCCGGGATGTTCTACTCCGACCTGCGCCGCAACATCCGGCGCCGCAAGGCAGGGCTGTCCGAGGGATCGATGACCATCGTGGCGGTGAAGGCGATCCTGCTGCTCATCGGACTGTGCATCAGCGTCTGGTACCTGTCGACGGACCGCGGAACGGGCGCGATGTTCCTGTTCTTCGTCGTCCTGGTCGTGCTCATGAACTTCTTCCTGACGCGCACCCGCTGGGGCCGGTCGATCTTCGCGGTCGGCGGCTCGGTCGAGGCGGCCCGTCGCGCCGGTATCAAGGTCAACCGCGTGTTCATCAGCGTCTTCGTGCTCACGTCGACGTTCGCGGCGGTCGGCGGTCTGCTCGCCGCGGCACGTCTCGCCTCGGTGAGCGCGTCGTCGGGCGGCACCGACACCAACCTGAACGCGATCGCGGCGGCGGTCATCGGCGGCACGAGCCTCTTCGGCGGACGTGGATCGGCGTGGTCGGCGCTGCTCGGCATCCTGGTCATCCAGTCGATCTCGAACGGCCTGACGCTGCTGAACCTGGACTCGTCGTACCGCTTCATGATCACGGGAGCGGTGCTGCTGCTCGCGGTGATCATCGACTCGCTGTCGCGCCGGTCGCGCGAGTCGCACGGCCAAGCCTAGCGACGCGGTCCCGCACGAGAGGCGGGCGTGGGAGAGTGGTGGGGTGACCCGGACCACCACCTTCCGCGCCCGCCTTCTGCGTTCCGGCGCCGAACCGCAGACGGTCACGGTGCGTTCGTCGTCGGATGCGCCGCCGCGCACCCTGCGCCGCGCGGCCGGTGGTGGCGGGACGCTGAACTTCGACGTCTACGCGCTGCTCGACGCCGACGGCTGGCCGGCATCCGCGACGTACACCTACGTCGAGTCCCTGTCCCGGGAGCCCGCCGCCCCCGACGCGTGACCGTCGCACTCGCGTCCCCGTCCCGCCCCACGCGCAGCCCGCGAAGTGCAGCTAGTTGCGCACTCGGACGGCGTGTCGACCGCAAGAAGCTGCACTTCGGCGGAGGTGGGAGGAGGGACGGGGCGGGGCGCGGTCAGGCGGGGGTGGCGGAGGCGGCGGCGCGGGCCGCGGCAGGGAGGGCGTCCAGGATGCGGGCGACGGCCGCATCGTCGTGCGCGGCGGTGACGAACCAGGCCTCGAAGACGCTCGGCGGCAGGGAGACGCCCGCGTCGAGCATCGCGTGGAAGAACGCCCGGTAGCGGAACGCCTCCTGGCGCTGCACCTCGGCGTACGTCTTCGGGGCCTCGGCGAAGTCGCCGAACACGAAGCTGAACAGGTTGCCCGCGTGCTGCACGCGGTGCGCGACGCCCTCGGCCGCCAGCGCCTCGGAGACCGCGGTCGAGACCGTGCCGGCCACCGCATCCAGGCGCTCGTAGACGGACGCGTCGGCGTGGGCCAGCGTGGCCAGGCCCGCGGCGACGGCGACCGGGTTCCCGGAGAGGGTCCCCGCCTGGTACACCGGTCCGGCCGGGGCGAGGAAGTCCATGATCTCAGCCCGTCCGCCGAGGGCGGCCAGCGGCATCCCGCCGCCGATGACCTTCCCGAAGGTGACGAGGTCGGGCGTGTAGCCGCGGTCGAGGCCCCAGTAGCCGGCCTCGCTCACGCGGAAGCCGGTCAGCACCTCGTCGAGGATGACCAGCGCCCCGTACTCGTGCGCGAGCTCGGTGAGGGCGGCGTTGAAGCCAGGCTCCGGCGGGACCACGCCCATGTTGGCGGCGGCGGCCTCCGTGATGACGGCGGCGATGTCCGGGCCCTGCGCCTCGAAGACGGCGCGGACCGCGTCCAGGTCGTTGTAGGGCAGGACGATGGTCTGCGCCGCGGTGGCCTCGGTCACACCGGCCGAGCCGGGGAGGGCCAGCGTCGCGAGACCGGAACCGGCCTGCGCCAGGAGGCCGTCGGAGTGGCCGTGGTAGTGCCCGGCGAACTTGATCAGCAGCGGGCGGCCGGTGAAGCCGCGCGCCAGGCGGATCGCGCTCATCGTCGCCTCGGTGCCCGTGGACACCAGGCGCAGCTTCTCCACGAACGGGACGCGGCCGATCACGGCCTCCGCCAGCTCGGTCTCGGCCGGGGTGGAGGCGCCGAACGACAGGCCGCGCGCGGCCGCCTGCTGCACGGCCTCCACGACAGCCGGATGGGCGTGGCCGAGGATGGCCGGACCCCAGGACGCGACGAGGTCGACGTACTCGCGGCCCTCGGCGTCGGTGACGTACGGCCCGCGGGCCGAGACGAGGAATCGCGGGGTGCCGCCCACGGAGCCGTAGGCGCGAACCGGCGAGTTGACCCCGCCGGGGATGACGCGCTGGGCGCGCGCGAACTGCGCGGCGTTCACATCGGTCGTCGTATCGGTCATCGCAGCCACCCCGCCACCTCGGTCGCCCAGTAGGTCATGATCGCGTCGGCCCCCGCGCGCTTCGCGCCGACCAGAGTCTCCTCGATGATGCGGTTCCGGTCGATCCAGCCGTTCGCGGCGGCCGCCTCCACCATCGCGTACTCGCCAGACACCTGGTACGCCCAGACCGGCACATCGCTGATCGCGGCGACGTCGCTCAGCACGTCGAGGTAGCTGAGCGCGGGCTTCACCATCAGGATGTCGGCGCCCTCCTCGAGGTCGAGGCGCGCCTCGCGCAGGCCCTCGCGGCGGTTGGCCGGGTCCTGCTGGTAGGCGCGGCGGTCGCCGGAGAGCTGGGAGTCGACGGCCTCGCGGAAGGGGCCGTAGAAGCCGGACGCGTACTTGGCCGCGTAGGCGAGGATCACGACGTCCAAGTGCCCGGCGTCGTCCAGGGCCTCGCGCACGGCGGCGACCTGGCCGTCCATCATGCCGCTGAGACCGAGCAGCTGGGAGCCAGCCTCGGCCTGGGCGACGGCCATATCGCGGTAGCGGAGGAGGGTGGCGTCGTTGTCGACGTGACCCTGCGCGTCCAGCACACCGCAGTGGCCGTGGTCGGTGAACTCGTCGAGGCACAGGTCGGTCTGCACGACCAGGGCGTCGCCGACCTCATCGGCGAGCACGCGGGTCGCGACGTTGAGGATGCCCTCAGGGTCGGTCGCGGCGGAGCCGACCGCGTCCCGGGTCTCCGGGACGCCGAACAGCATGAGCCCGCCGACGCCGGCCTCGGCCGCCTCGTTCGCGACCCGCTTCAGCGAGTCGAGGCTGTGCTGGGAGACGCCGGGCATCGAGCCGATCGGGACGGGCTCGGTGGCGCCCTCGCGCACGAACAGCGGGAGGATCAGCTCAGCGGGGTGGAGGCGGGTCTCGGCGAC
Organism: Leifsonia sp. NPDC077715; assembly: GCF_040686855.1. Lineage (NCBI taxonomy): Bacteria > Bacillati > Actinomycetota > Actinomycetes > Micrococcales > Microbacteriaceae > Leifsonia > Leifsonia sp. NPDC077715. Next base: position 260,159 of record NZ_JBFBOG010000002.1, on the reverse strand, counting down.
CAGCCGGCGCATCGCCGGGGTCTGCCGCAGCCGTCGGGGGCGGATGACGGGGTGCAGTTCACTCACTCACATCAGCCTACGCCTGGCACGCTGAGCGGTTTCCGAACGCTAGTCGTCGTCGGCGGACCGGGCGACGGCGACCTGGACGACGGCGTCGATGAGCGAGGCGGCGGTGCGTTCGGCGGCGATCACATCCACCCGGAGGCCGAAGGCCCGGGCATCGCGGGCGGTCTGCGGGCCGATGGCGGCGATGAGGGTCGACTCGGGCACCGGTCCCAGCTGCTCCTGGACCTGCTCGGCGACCGAACCGGACGTGACGAGGATGGCCTGGAACAGACCGTCACGGACGTCGGTGACGACGCTCTCGGGCACCGGGACGCCGACGGTGCGATATGCGACCACCGACTCCACTTCGTGCCCGATGCGACGCAGACCCTCGGTGAGCAGCGGCTTGGCGATCTCGGAGCGGAGGGTGAGGATGCGCAGCGGGAACGCGCCCTGCGTCGCAGCCTCCCACTCGTCGAGCAGGCCGCGCGCGGAGTTGTCCTCCGACGGCACGAGATCGACGTGGTAACCGGCCGCGGCCAGTGCGGCGGCGGTCGTCTCTCCGACGGCGGCGACCCGGGTGGTCGGCGGCACGACGGCGCGCTGGGCGCTGAGAACGTCCACCGTGGTGGCGCTGGTGACCGTCATCCAGTCGAAGCCGCCGTTCGCGAGGCGGGCCAGGGCGGCCTCGAGCGCCGGGGCGTCGGCGGTCGGGGCGAAGTTGATCATCGCGGCCACCACCGGGGACGCGCCCTTGGAGCGCAGATCGGCGGCGACGGAGTCGCCCCACGGGCCGCCGCGCGGCACCAGCACCCGCCAGCCGGCGAGCGGTTTCGGGGTCGGCGCCGTGTTCGTCATCGGGTGCTCCCCAGCGGCGCGAGGTCGGCCGCGCCGGCCTGCAGCAGCTCGGCGACCACGCGGGTGCCGACGTCCTGCGCCGCCTCCTCGAGGTGGGCGGCGCTCAGCGAGTCGGGGGTGGCGGCGTGAGAGGCGGTCAGCTGCGCCGTGCCGTCGGGCCGGTACACGGTCGCGGTGAGGAACAGCAGCCCGTCGTCGACGAGCGCGGTGGCGCCGATCGGTGCGGCGCATCCCGCCTCGAGCCCGGCGAGCACGACCCGCTCGGCCACGACCGAGGCGTGGCTCGTGACGTGGTCGACGGCGGACAGCGCGCGGGCGATCGGGCCGCGGCCCTTCTCGTCCCCGGCGCGCACCTCGAGCGCGAGCGCACCCTGGCCCGGAGCGGTGGGCATGAGCGAGAGGGCGAAGTAGTCGGTCACGGCATCCAGGCGACCGAGACGGGTGAGTCCGGCGGCGGCGAGGACCACCGCATCCAGCTCGCCGTCGGCGACCTTGCCCAGACGGGTGTCCACGTTGCCGCGCAGGTCGACGACGTCGAGGTCGGGACGCTGTGCCTTCAGCTGAGCGACGCGGCGGGGCGAGCCCGTGCCCACGCGCGCACCCTCCGGCAGGGTCTCGAGCGTCAGACCGTCACGGGCGCAGAGCGTGTCCCGGGCGTCGGCCCGCTTCGGCACGGCACCGACGACGAGCCCGGGGGCGGGCGCGGTCGGCAGGTCTTTGAGCGAATGGACGACGAGGTCGACCTCGCCCGCGCGGAGCGCGTCTCGCAATGCCGTCGCGAAGACGCCGGTACCGCCGAGCTGCGCCAGCGACTCGCGGGACGTGTCGCCCTGCGTGGTGACCGTGACGAGCTCGACGTCCAGGCCGGTCGCCCGGGCGATCGACTGCGCGACCGCCGTCGTCTGCGCCACGGCCAGGGCGCTGCCGCGTGTCCCGATACGCAGCACGCCGTCGCGGCGCTCGGCGGCGCCGTCGACCCTCGTCACGGTCCCGGTCACGGCGCGAGCCCCGCAGCCGCCGGCTTGAAGCCGAGGCGCACGTTCTCGCAGCAGCCCGGACGGCAGACGTCGTACCAGGGGCCGAGCGAGGTGACGGCGGGACGCTGGTCGACCGGGACGCCGTCGCGGCGCTCCAGGACCAGGTCGACGAGACCCTTCACGAAGGTCGCGTGCGTGCCGGGCGTGGGGACGCGGACGGCCACGAGGCCGTTCTCGTCGCTGGTCTCCATGGCCTCGTTGTCGAGGTCCCAGAGCACTTCCATGTGGTCGCTCATGAAGCCGAGCGGCACGATCACGACGGCCTTGACGCCGGTGGCGGGCAGCTCGGCGATGCGGTCGTTGATGTCGGGCTCCAGCCACGGCATCGAGGGCGGCCCGGAGCGGGACTGGTAGACCAGATCCCATCCGACGGTGCCGCCGGTCGCGGCGTGCGAGACGACCTCGGCGACGGCGAGGTGCTGCGCGGCGTACGCGCCGCCCTCCCCGAAGCCGCGCTCGGCGGGGCCGGACTTCGCGGCGTCGCTCGACGGGATGGAGTGCGTCGAGAACAGGATGCGCACCTCCTTCGCCGGGTCGAGTCCGGGCAGCTTCTGCTGCAGCTCGTCGATGGCGTTCTTCACACCTTCGATGAACGGCTCCACGAAGCCGGGGTGGTCGAAGAACTGGCGCACCTTGTCGATCTCGATGCGGCCGAGCAGGCCGGTCGACTCGAGTGCGGCCGCGTAGTCCTCGCGGTACTGGCGGCAGCTCGAGTACGAGGAGTAGGCGCTCGTGGCGATCGCCATCAGCTTGGTGAAGCCTCGCTCATCGGCCTCACGCAGCGCGTCCGCGAGGTACGGGTCCCAGTTGCGGTTGCCCCACAGCACCGGCAAGTCGATGCCGCGCGAGGCGAGCTCCGCCTCCAGCGCCGCCTTAAGCTCGCGGTTCTGGTCGTTGATCGGGCTGACGCCGCCGAAGTGGCGGTAGTGGTGCGCCACCTCCTCCAGGCGCTCCTCGGGGATGCCGCGGCCGCGGGTGACGTTGCGGAGGAACGGGATGACGTCGTCCTGTCCCTCGGGACCGCCGAAGCCGGCGAGCAGGATCGCGTCGTACGCGACCGGCTCGGTCACGTGCTCGGGACCCGACGCCGCGGCGGGGGTGGCGCCCAGGACGTGCTGGGCCGTCTGTGCGTCCGTCACTGCAGGACCTCCACGAGCTCGGCGGCCGTGATGCGCCGGCCGGTGTAGAAGGGGACCTCTTCGCGGACGTGGCGGCGGGCCTCGGTGTACCGGAGCTCGCGCATCATGTCGACGAGGTCGGTGAGCTCGTCGGCCTCCATCGGCAGGATCCACTCGTAGTCGCCGAGCGCGAAGGATGCGACGGTGTTGGCGAGCACGTTGCGGAACGCGGCCCCCTTGCGGCCGTGCTCCGCGAGCATCTTGCCGCGGTCCTCATCCGGGAGCAGGTACCACTCGTAGCTGCGGACGAACGGGTAGACGCACAGCCAGTTGCGCGCCTCCTTGCCCCGCAGGAAGCCGGGGACGTGCGCCTTGTTGAACTCCGCGTCCCGGTGAACGCCCATGGCGTTCCAGGTGGGGAGGAGGCTCTTGAGCAGACGGGTGCGGCGCAGCTGGCGGAGTCCCCACTGCAGCGCCTCGGCTTCGGGGCCGTGCAGCCAGATCATTACGTCGGCGTCGGCGCGCAGGCCGGAGACGTCGTAGAGGCCGCGGGTGATGACGCCCTGCAGCTCGATGTCGGCGATCACTCCGTCGAGCTCCTGAACGGCCTTGGGCACGTCGGTGCCGTCGAGGTCGTCGGGACGGGCGGGGTCGCGGCGCAGGACGGCCCAGAGCGTGAAGCCGGAGGGGGTGTCGTTGGGGGTTTCGGGGGCGGACGACTCTGCCGGAGCGGCAGCCGGGGTACTCATACCCACAGTCTCCCTCTCAAACCTGGGAAGGCCAAAAACGGGCGGCCGCTCACCGGCGGACGAGGCTCACGACGCCCCAGACGATTCCGGCCACGGCGACAGCCGCGCCCACCGCGATGCCGGCCAGCGCGACCGGGTTCTCCGCGCGAAGACGCTGGATGCGCTCGGCGGTGCGCTTCGGCACGTTCAGCTTGTACTCGATGGCGTCGACGGTCGCCGCGAGCTGTGCCCGCGCCCGCTCGACGTCGCTGCGGTCAGTTGTCATACTTCCCCAGTCCCTTCAGCGCGTCGGCGTCCAGCTTGACGCTCTCGATGGTCTGCGACGGGGCGACGCCGTCCATCTTCTTGAACGAGCGCACGCCGATGAGCGCGAGGACCACGGCGATGATCACCAGGGCGCCGAAGACGATCAGCGCTGCGGCCCACGCGGGCAGCGCGACCGCGATGCCCAGGATGGCCGCGGCGATCAGCACGCCGAGGGCGTAGAACAGGAGGAGCGCCGCTCCGACGAGGAGGCCTATGCCGACCCCGGCATACTTCGCCTTCTCGGCGAACTCGGCCTTGAGGTGGTTCAACTCGGCCTTGAGGAGGCCGACGACGAGCTTGGGCAGGTCGGACACGAGCTGCCCCAGGGACTTGGCCCGCGCGCTCTCGGCGCGTTCGCGGTCGGTCATCGCGTCTCCCCTCGTCGTTTCCGTACAGTACCCCCGTCAGGGCGTGGTGTTGCTGCGTCCCTGCGCCGAGGCGACCGGGGGCGCCTGGTACGGCGCCTTGGCCTCGCGGCGGCGGTCGTTCGCGCGGACGACCAGCTTCTTGACCGTGATGTACGCGGTCTCGGGGAACTCGCCCACCTTGTCGGCGACGAAGTCCTGGGCCGTGTGCACCTGCTTCTGCACCGTCGGCGACTCCCAGACCTTGACGGCCGCGGCCTTGATCTGCTCGTAGCGCTCGCGTCCCGCGCGGGCGCCGAGCACGAAGCCCACCGCCGCTCCGGTGACGAAGAGGATCTTGCCGCGCATCGCGCCTCCCAGTGTCTCGGTCAGTCCGTATCGATCAGTCGGTCTGCGGGTCGTCCGCCGCCAGGGCGTCCGTGAGGCCCTTCCAGCGGACTCCTCGCACGCGCTCGGCGGTGCGCCGCGCATCCGGGATGACGGAGGCGAGGCCCGTACCGGTTAGCCAGGACCCGGTGACCTCGAGACCCTCGACGCCGTCGACCTCGGAGCGGACGCGTTCGATGCGTTCCCGCTGCCCCACTGTCGCATACGGCAGGGCGTTCGTCCAGGGGGTGCGCGCGAATGCGATCACCGCGGATTCCGCGATCGGAATATTGAGCAGGCGGGAGGCATCGGCGATCGCCTGGGCACGGAGTTCGGCGTCCGCGAGCGCCAGCGTCTCCGCGGGCCGGCCGGCGCGTCCATAGGACAGCCGGACGACGTGGCGACCGGGGCCGGCGGCCTCGGCGACCCACGCCCACTTGGCGCTGGAGTGCGTCATCGCCTTCGCGCGGACATCCGCGCCCGGCACGTCCGCCACGAGCACCCCGGTGCCGACCGGGGTGGACGCCAGGCGGTCGTCCTCGACGATCAGGGTGACCAGTTCGACGCTGGACGCGGCGGGCCAGGCCAGCTCGGAGAGGTCGCCGAGGCCGACCGAAGCGAGGAGCGGCAGGGCGGCGTCGGCGGGCGCCGCCAGTGCGAGCGCATCGGCGACGAGTTCTTCCCCTGCGGCGGTCCGGACGATCCAGCGGCCGGGGCGTTCCTCGTCCTCCTCGTCGCGGGGACTCCACGGCTCGATCGCGGCGACGCCGGTTCCGGTGCGGATCACCCCACCGCGTGCCTCGGTGTCGGCGGCGAGCGCCTGCGGAAGCCGCCACATCCCTCCGCGCAGTCCGCCGACCGCGCTTCCCGCCTTGGAGGCCGACCGGAGCTCGCCGACGGCGCCGGAGAGCGAGCCCAGCCGGGTCAACGCCGCGTTCAGGCCGGGGGCGACGACGTCGACGTCAAGGTCGTCGGGCGACGCGGAGTAGACGCCGGTCGCGACCGGCGCGACCAGGAGTTCGAGCACCTTCGTGCCCATGCGCTTGCGGACGAGCGTGCCGAGCCGAGGCTCGGTGCCGATCTTCAGCACGGGCATCAGGCGGTCGAGGTACGCGCGGAACGCACCGCCCGCGCCGATGGCGGCCACCACGTCCGAGGCCAGGGGTGAGCTCGGGATGCCGAGGAGCCCGGCCTTGGGCAGCGGGACCGAGGTCGAGCCGTGGCGTACCCACGCGCCGGAGGGGTTCGGCTGCACCACGTCCTCATCGAGCCCGAGGTCGTGGAGCAGGTCGGCGACGTGTCCGCCACGGGTGGCGAAGCTCTCGGCGCCGGCGTCCAGCGTCATCCCGCCCAGTTCCAGCGGCGCAACGCTCCCGCCGACCCGGGCCGCGGATTCCAGCAGCGTCACCTCGAAGCCCGGCCGGGCGCACTCGCGCGCCACGACCAGGCCGGCCACGCCGCCCCCGATCACGACCACACGCGTGGGCGGCGCCTCGACGGCGTGCCGGATCTCCTCGCCGAGCTCGTCGTGCGTGAGCGGTTCGCCGGGGAGGATCGGCTCGTCGCTCATTCCGGGCGCCACCCGTGCACGAGCTCGACCACGCGGGTCAGCACCGTCGGGTCGGTCTCCGGCGGAACGCCGTGGCCGAGGTTGAGCACATGGGCGGGCGCCTCGCGGCCGCGGTCGAGCACATCGAGGACGTGCGCCTCGAGCACCGGCCACGGCGCGTCCAGCACCGCCGGGTCGACGTTGCCCTGGACGGGCACCACGTGACCGAGCCGGCGGCTGGCCTCGTCGAGCGGGATGCGGTAGTCGACACCGACCGCGTCCGCGCCTGCCTCGTGCATCGCCTTCAGGAGCTCGCCGGTGCCGACGCCGAAGTGGACGAGGGGGACGTTTCGGACCTCTGGGATCGGATCCTCGGCGCCCTCGGCGGCCGGGACCTCGTACGTCACGTCCCGCACGTGCGACAGCGCGCGAGCGGAGGCGGGCGCGACGTGGGCGACGTAGTCGTGCAGCGAGAGCGAGCCGGCCCAGGAATCGAACAGCTGCGCTGCGCTGGCGCCGGCCAGCACCTGGGCGCGAAGGAAGGCGCCGGAGATGTCGGCCGTCCAGGCCATGAGCCGCTGCCACGCCTCGGGGTCGGCGTGCATGAGCGTGCGGGCGCGGATGTGGTCCTTGGACGGGCCGCCCTCGACGAGGTAGGCCGCCAGAGTGAAGGGAGCGCCGGCGAACCCGATGAGCGGGGTGTCGCCGAGCTCGGCGATGGTCAGCCGCACCGCCTCCTGGATGGGGGCGAAGACGTCGTCGCCGAGCGAGGCCGGGTCGATCGCCGTCAGCCGGTCGACATCGGCCGCCGTGCGCACCGCCTGCGCGAACACCGGGCCCTTGCCCGGCTGGATCTCGACATCCACGCCCGCGAGCTTGAGCGGCACGACGATGTCGCTGAAGAAGATGCCCGCATCCACGCCGTGGCGGCGGACCGGCTGCAGGGTGATCTCGCTCGCCATCGCAGGGTCGAGGCAAGCGTCGAGCATGCGCGTGCCCACCCGCAACTCGCGGTACTCCGGGAGCGATCGTCCCGCCTGGCGCATGAACCAGACCGGCGTCACCTCCGTGCGCTCGCCCTGGTAGGCGCGGACGAGAGGGCTGGACGCTGTGCGGCCGGCGGCGAGGGGATGCTCGGGTGCGAGGGTGGTCACCCCACGATTCTGCCAGGGCCCTCCCTGACAGCCGGCTGGGGCCGATTCGAGGTTGCCGAAACGCAAGCGTAGGCTTCCTCTGTGCTTCTGTGCTTCTCGTCGAGTCACCGCACGGCTGACTTCGACCTCCTGGAACGGCTCGAGCGTCACGCTCCGGCCATCACCGCCGCACTCTCGGAGCACAGCGACATCGTCTCGGGCTCGGTCGTCCTCGCGACCTGCAACCGTTTCGAGGCGTACCTCGACATCGACGAGCCGCTTCCCGCCGCCCGCGCCGTCTCGGCCGAGGCGGTGCTGGATGCGGTGAGCAGCGCCGCCGGCATCGACCCCGACCAGCTCCGCGCCGCGAGCGCCGTCTACAGCGAGCACGCCGTGGCCGAGCACCTGTTCGCGGTGACCAGCGGGCTGGAGTCCGTGGTTGTCGGAGAGGGCGAGATCGCCGGCCAGGTGCGCCGCGCGCTCGAGACGGCACGCACGTCCGGGTCGGTCACGAGCGAACTCGAGCGCCTGTTCCAGCTCGCCTCGCGCACCTCGCGCGGCGTCAAGAACCGCACCGGCATCATGACCGCCGGCCGCTCCATGGTCCGCCTGGCTCTGGACCTCGCGGAGAGCCGGGTCAGCGACTGGGCGCAGACGCGCGTGCTGCTCGTCGGCACCGGAAAGTACGCCGGCGCTAGCCTCGCAGCGCTGCGGGACAAGGGCGCGACTGACGTCCGCGTCTATTCGCCCTCCGGACGGGCGCCGAAGTTCGCGGCGTCCCACGACATCCTTCCGGTAGCGGCCGACGGCCTCCTCGACGCGCTCGCCGAGAGCGACCTCGTCGTGACCTGCTCGGCCGTCACCGACTACGTGCTGACCAACGCCAACCTGGGCGCCGCCCTCGCGATCCCGGGAGCGGTCGAGCGCCGCCTGATCGTCGACCTCGGCCTCCCGCGCAACGTCGACCCCGCCGTCGCCGAGCTCGCCGGCGTCGAACTGCTCGACCTCGAGACCATCAGCCTGCACGCGCCGCTGAAGGAGCTCCACGCCGCCGACGATGCACGCAGCATCGTGGACGCGGCCGCCGCCGAGTACAAGGCGCGGACCGCCGAGCAGGAGGTCACCCCGGCGCTCGTCGCGCTGCGCAAGCACGTGTTCGACGTGCTGGACGCCGAGATCGAGCGCGCCCGCGGCCGCGGTGACGACAGCGAGCAGACCGAGGCGGCCCTCCGCCACCTCGCCGGGGTCCTCCTCCACACGCCGTCCGTGCGCGCCCGCGAGCTGGCCCGCCAGGGCGACGCGCAGTCGTTCATCGAGGGCGCGGCCGCGCTGTTCGGCGTGGACGTCGACGCCGAGGCCGCCGCACGTCCCCGTCTGACCGCCGTCGACGACGAGTCCGCGGCATCCTGACCCGAGCTGAAGGAGCGACCGTGAGCGACGAAGCCACCACGACCGCCGTCGAGCCGCACGGCGCGACCAATCTCCCCTACGCCGCTGAGGCGCTGCACACCGAGCGCCTGCTGCTGCGCCCGCTCAATACGGGCGACCTGGAGGACGAGCACGCCTACCAGAAGCTGAAGGACGTCGTCCGCTACCTCTACTGGGAGGTGCACGACCACGACGAGTCCGCGGAGCACCTGCGCAAGCGCATCGCGATGAACCGCCTCGCCGAGAACGGCGACGGCATCGTCTACGCGGTCGAGCTGGCCGAGGCGGAGGGCGGCCCGGGCCGCGTCATCGGCGACATCAGCCTGTTCCTCAAGAACGCCAACTGGGGCAAGTTCGAGATGGGCTGGGTGTTCCACCCGGCTGTCCACGGGCGCGGCTACGCGACCGAGGCGGCCCAGCGCGTCCTGGAGCTGTGCTTCGACGAGCTCGGCGCGCACCGCGTGTTCGCCCAGCTGGACGCCCGCAACGACGCGTCCGCCCGCCTCTGCGAGCAGCTCGGGATGCGGCAGGAGGCGCTGCTGCGCGAGACGGAGATCTTCAAGGGCGAGTGGGCCGACACGGCGGTGTACGCGATCCTGGAGCAGGAGTTCCGCAGCGCACGCTGAGGTCAGCGTCGAGTCCACCAAACGATATTTCTCGAATCGTCGGGGTCGCCGATATAGCTGACCAACCGCAAGCCGTCGGCCAGCGAGCGCGCCCCCGCCAGGTGGAACCCGTTGACGCCTGCTACTCCGTCGACCGAGGGCTTCTCGGAAACCTTCCCCAACGACCACTTCGCCGGGCCATCCAACACTACGGAATCGTGCCATTCGAATCGTCGGATGTGCGCGGTGCCATCTGGGCGGAACGTCATCTCCTGGCCGCGCTCGGCGACCCACGTTCCGACAACCTCCTCCTCTGTGAAGCGCGTATGGAAATCTCGGTAGCCGCGGACGAACCAGGTCAGACCGAGCGCCACCAGGCAGGCGATGGAGATGACGACGATCCATCGACGTCTCATCGCGCAGGGACCACTTCCACCCACGTGATCTCCTGCGATATGTCCGCATACTGGCCCGACTCCTGAAGCTTTTTCAGCTTGCTGTACGGAGGCAGGTGGTAGGGCCCTCCCGGCCACTCCCCCGATCCCGGGATTCGAGTTCCGGACTCCACGGTGGTGACGTTCGTGGCGTGCACCCGAACGCGGAAGTTTCCCAGCGGATCAGTCCCGAGGACTGTGTACGTGTAGCCGAACGAGCCAACGAAGGCTTCTGGAAGATTGCCCTCGGCGCCGAGGGTCGCGATGGTTCGTGCGTCCCGAGGCAGATCTGATGCCTTGGCGTCGAACCTCAATTCGTCGCCATCGCCGGGTCCGTGTCCGTTCGCCCTGATGTTCTCCGTCATCTCCTTCATCGCCTGCCGGGCGCTCGCGCTCTTCCTGAACACCTTCGTGAAGGCGTCGTGTTCTCCGAAGGCGTATTCGCGCGCCCCCTCGCCCGACACCCAGGCCTGCACCATCTCCCAGACCGAGTCGTTCGCTTCGCCGATAAGGCCGCGAATCTCCGTGAGTTCTCGATCGTTCGGACCCTGGACGCTGCGTGAGGCCGGCCCGGAGTCGTGGATAGCGTTGACCGCGCGAAAGGTCACGACCGCTCCATCCAGCGTCTCCTCCAGCTCGCGGATGAAGTGCGTCTCTCCGGCCTCGAACTCCTCCTGCGCCTCCCGGGCTCGAGCGCGAGCGGCGTCCAAGCGCTCCTGCGCGTCGTTCAGGACGAAGCGTGCGGTCGCCAGCTCGGCGTCGACGTCGTCGGCGCGACGACGCGCAACCATCAGGTCCGCGTCCGACGGACCGTGCATCCCCGACCTCCGGCTGTCCGCGTTCGCCGACAGCGCCGCCTCGATGGACCTCAGGGTGGCCATCAGCGCAGCGTGCTCTCCCATCAGCGAGCCCACGGACGCCTGGGCCAGTGCGAGGTCCTCCTCCGCCTCCTGCGCCACCCGCAACGCGGCGTCGGCTGCCTCCTGGACGGACTGCAGCCTCGATGACCACACGTGGAGGGCGAAAGCCGCTTGGCCGTGCCGGGCGGACGCGACCCGCGCAGCCTCCGAGACCTCCCGTAGCCGACTCTCGAACCCGTCGGCCGCTTTTCCCGTCCAGTGAGCATCGGCGAACGTTCCCAGCACGGCACTGACCGACTCCGCCTGGCATCGCAGCCGCTCCGCCTCCGCGTCGACCAGGGAACGGAGTGTGCGCACCGCCTCGACGCTGCCAGGGGTCGGGTCGGACGAGAACCCGGCTGCGGACCAGTCGCTAGAACGCATGAATCCCCTTGTCGAATGTCCTGGCGCCGAGTGCGTCCCGCAACTCGTATGCACGGGCAGTGTCGCGGAGCGCGACGGACAGCGCGTCGATGGCGAACAGCAGCGCTTCCGTCGCCGGATCCCAATAACGGTCGAAGCTCTCGAACGCACCATCGCATCGGGACGACCCCAGTGGGCCTTCCGAACGCAGCGGGCGGCGTTCGGGCGCGTTCGCTGCCGCCAGCGCCTCCGCATTCGCTGTCAACCGACTCGTATCGACCGAGACCGTCTCGCTCATCCAGTCCGCCTCTCTGAAAGACCCGTCACCTCCTGAGACGAAGGACGGGCCGGTTCATGACGCCGCGGCGGCGGCCGCCGCTTCCTCAGTAGGATGGACGGGTCCCACCTACCCGCATCGCACAGGGAGCACCATGGCCGCACCGTCGAGACTGGATTCCGTCATCACGCTGGCGCAGCACCGCGGATTCGTCTTCCCCTCCGGCGAGATCTACGGCGGAACGCGTTCGGCGTGGGATTACGGTCCCCTCGGCGTGGAGCTGAAGGAGAACATCAAGCGCGAGTGGTGGAACTCGTTCGTGCGCGGTCGCGGCGACATGGTCGGCCTCGACTCGGCGATCATCCTGCCCACCGCGGTGTGGCAGGCGTCCGGCCACGTGCAGGTCTTCAGCGACCCGCTGACCGAGTCGCTGATCACCCACAAGCGCTACCGCGCCGACCACCTGTTCGAGGCGTACGAGGCCGAGCACGGCCACCCGCCGGCGAACGGCCTCGACGACATCCCGGACCCGGACCACCCGGACAAGGTGGGCCAGTGGACGCCGATCCGCCAGTTCTCGGGCCTCATGAAGACCTACCTCGGCGTCGTCGACGACGAGTCGGGCCTGCACTACATGCGCCCGGAGACCGCACAGGGCATCTTCACCGACTTCGCGTCTGTGCTGCAGACCTCGCGCAAGAAGCCGCCGTTCGGCATCGGTCAGATCGGCAAGGCGTTCCGCAACGAAATCACGCCGGGCAACTTCATCTTCCGCACCCGCGAGTTCGAGCAGATGGAGATCGAGTACTTCGTCGAGCCGGGCACGGACGAGCAGTGGTTCGAGACCTGGATCGACCTCGCCTGGGACTGGTTCACCGACCTCGGCATCAACCCGGAGCACATCCGCCGGTTCGAGCACCCCAAGGACTCGCTGGCCCACTACTCGAAGCGCACCATCGACATCGAGTACAAGTTCGACTTCGTCGGCAGCGAGTGGGGCGAGCTCATGGGCGTCGCGAACCGCACCGACTTCGACCTGAAGACGCACATCGAGCACTCGGGCAAAGACCTGAGCTACTTCGACCAGAACAAGAACGAGCGCTACGTGCCGTACGTGATCGAGCCGTCGTTCGGTCTCACGCGCGCGCTCATGGCGTTCCTGGTCGACGCGTACGACGAGGAGCAGGTGCCGAACGCCAAGGGCGGCACCGACAAGCGCACGGTGCTGCACCTCGACCCGCGGCTCGCGCCGGTGAAGGTCGCCGTGCTGCCGCTGTCGCGCAACGAGGCCCTGTCGCCGCTGGCCCGCGGGCTGGCCGACCGGCTCCGCAAGCGCCGCAACGTCGACTTCGACGACTCGGGCGCGATCGGCCGCCGGTACCGCCGCCAGGACGAGATCGGCACACCGCTCGCGGTCACGGTCGACTTCGACTCGCTCGAGGACGATGCCGTGACCGTGCGCGACCGCGACTCGATGCAGCAGGAGCGCATCCCGCTGGAGGGCCTCGACCGGTACCTGGCGGAGCGGCTCAAGGAGGTCTGAGCCGCCGCGCTCCCGGGGGAGGTCGATCGACGTGGATCCGCTCAGCATCCGCATCGTCGACGGCCCCCTGCTCCCGGTCTGCCTGGGCCTGAGCGCAGCCTTCGCGCTCTACCTCCTGATCCGTCCGGTCACCGTGCGATGGGTGCTGACCGCGCTGCTCGGCATCCTCGGCGGCGCCGTGGTCGCCGTCGGTCTCTACGCGCTGCTGAACGCCGTGGACGCGTTCGGCAGCCCGCTCCCGCCCGAGGTGGCCTTCTGGGCGATGGGGACGTTCGCCGCGATCGGACTCGCGGTGGTCAACCTGTGGAGGTCGCGCTGGTGGCGGAAGCTGATCGCGTCCGTGGGCATCCTGCTGTTCGCGGTCACCGGCGGCCTCGGGATCAACGCGTACTACGGGCTGGACCCCACGCTGGGTTCGCTGTTCGGCATCACCGACGCCGGGCGCATCCACGTCGGGCCGCACACCAGCACGGCCGACCCGACACGGCCGCTGTACGAGACGTGGAAGCCGCCCGCCGACCTGCCCGCCAAAGGCCAGCAGGGCAGCGAGGTCATCCCATCGGCCGGGTTCGCGGCACGGCCCGCGGGCATCTACCTGCCGCCGGCCGCCCTGGTGGACGACCCTCCCCCGCTCCCGGTCGTGCTGTTCATGATGGGCTACCCGGGCAACCCCGACCCCAGCTACATCGGCGGTGTGCTCGACACCTACGCCGCGCAGCACCAGGGCCTGGCGCCGATCGCCGTCGTCGCGGATCAGATCGGCACGCAGGGCGACCCCGGCTGCGCGGACTCCGCCGCCTTCGGCACTGCGGAGACGTACATCGTCGACGAGGTGCCCGCCTGGATCCGCAGCCACCTCGGCGTGCTGCAGGACCCGAAGTACTGGACCATCGGCGGCTACTCCAACGGCGGCGCCTGCGCCTTCAAGTACGCGGCGCAGTACCCCGACCGGTTCGGCAACCTGCTGGTCGTGTCCGGCGACGAGTACCCGGGGGTCGAGATCCAGCAGCAGACGATCGACCAGGTGTTCGGCGGCAACGCATCCGCATTCGACGCCGCGAAGCCGACGTCCATCCTCGCCGCCAACCCCGGGAAGTACTCGGCGATGACGGCCGTCTTCACGGTCGGCGGTGACGATCCGACGTTCATCCCCGGCGTGCAGCGGATGTCGCAGGCGGCCCAGGCGGCCGGGATGCGGACCACCTACTACGTCGTGCCGGGGGCCGGCCATGTGGTCGACGCGCTGGAGGGCGGACTCACCAAGGACTTCTCGATCCTCTACCCTGTGCTGGGACTGAGCCCACCGTGACGGAGGCCCGCATGAGCACCGCAGACACCGCGAACGCGGCGGCCGCGTCGTCCTCGTCGACGCCGCCGGCGCCGAAGGACGACCGCGGCGACGGCTTCGGGCGCGCGGTGCTGCGTTACGCGCGGATCGCCCCGGCGAGCATCGCGCTGGCCGTCATCGTGCTGGTCAGCTCGATCATCACGGGGACGCTGTGGAGCGCGGCGACGACCGGCGGCGACTCCCTGGTGTGGGCGGCCGGTGTCACCACGACGGTCCGCGCCGGCTTCTGGTGGACACCCGTGACGGCGCTGTTCGTGCCAGAGGATCCCATCCAGCTCATCATCACCATCGTCCTGGCGCTCACGGTCATGGCGGCGGCGGAGCGACTGCTCGGCACACCGCGGACGATCCTCGCGTTCTTCGTCACTGGCGTGCTCGGGGTGCTCGGCGGCGTCCTGCTGCAGTGGGGCGCGGCGAGCCTCGGCGAGATCTGGGCGACGGTCACCGAGTTCGACTTCACCTTGGACCCCACGGTCGGCATCGTCGGCACGCTCATCACGGCGAGCGCCTTCGCCAGCTCACTGTGGCGGCGGCGGATCCGGCTGCTCACCTTCGTGGTCGTGCTCGTCTTCGTGCTCTACAACGGCGACCAGAACAACGTCTACCGGCTGATCGCCGCTCTCCTGGGGCTGCTGCTCGGCGTCCTCCTGCGGCGCGGTCCGCTGCGTCGACTCCATCGCAGTTCGCACGGCGAGACGCGCAGCCTGGTCGCGGCGATCATCGCGATCACCGCGTTCGGCCCGCTGCTCGCGCTGCTGCCACCCGGCGGCTTCGGCCCGCTGTCGTTCGTCGCGTCGCTGTTCGAGCAGCCGACCGTGGACGTCGCGGACGTGCTCAGCCGCTGCGACGTGTCGTACTCGAGCAATTGCCGCAGCGAGCTGCTGATGGTCTCGGTGCAGGGTCCGGGACCCCTGCTGCTGTCCGTGCTCCCGCTGGTTCTGCTCCTGCTCGCCGCGATCGGTCTGCGCCGCGGCCGGCGGTTCGCGCTGCTGCTCGGGATCATCGTCAACGCGGCCATGCTCGTGCTGCCGTTCACGGTGCTGGGCGGCGACATCCAGCTCCAGGTGGACAGCATCACGGCGCTCGGGCCGGCGGTCGAGATCCTGCTGTGGTTGCTGGCGGCGATGTTGGTGCCGATCGCGTCCATCGCGCTGCTCGTGGCGACGCGGCGCCAGTTCCAGCTGCGGTCGCCGCGGGAGGCGGTCGCCCGCTTCACCATCGTGGTGGTCTGCTCCTTCGCCCTGCTCGCACTCGTCTACCTCGTGGCGGGGCTGTGGTCGCTCACCGAGTTCGTGCCGGACGCGACGGTCGCCGACGTCTTCGCATCGACACTGCGCCGCTTCGTCCCCGCCGGGTTCCTCTCCGCATTGGGCACGCCGATCATCCCGACGGTGCCGGTCGTCATCCTGATCTACCAGTGGGTCGGCCCGGTGTTCTGGACGGTCTTCGTCTTCGCCACCCTCCAGCTCTACCGCTCGTCGTTCACCGGGCGGACGCTCGCCGACGAAGAGCACTTCCGCGCGCTGCTGCGAGAGGGCGGCGGCGGAACGCTGGGATTCATGGGCACCTGGCCCGGCAATGTCTACTGGTTCAGCGCCGACGGGGAGTCCGCCATCGCCTACCGCGTGATCGGCGGCATCGCGATCACGCTCTCCGACCCGGTGTGCCGGCCGGATCGCGCCGAGCGCACCATCGCCGAGTTCGTCCAGTTCTGCGACGTGAACAGCTGGACGCCGGTGTTCTACAGCATCCACGAGCAGTACCTCCCGGTATTCGACGCCCTCGGCTGGCCGACGATGTCGGTCGGCGAGGAGACGCTGATGCATCCGCAGACGTTCGACCTGGTCGGGAAGCCGTGGCAGAAGGTCCGGCAGGCGCACAACCGCGGCATCAAGGCGCAGATCTCGACGCTCTGGACCCGCTGGGACGACCTCTCGCCGCTCATCCAGACGCAGATCACGGCCGTCAGCGAGCAGTGGGTGTCCGAGAAGGAGCTGCCCGAGATGGGCTTCACGCTGGGCGGGATCGCCGAGCTGAAGGATCCGGACGTGCGGCTGTACCTGGCGTTCGACCCCGACGGCGGACTGCAGGCGGTCACCAGCTGGCTGCCGAGCTGGCGGGACGGGCGCGTCGTCGGCTGGACCATCGACTTCATGCGCCGGGCGGACGGCTCGATGCCCGGGATCATGGAGTTCGTCATCGCCTCCGCTGCGCAGCGGATGCGCGAGGACGGCGTCGAGGTGCTGAGCCTGTCCGGTGCGCCGCTCGCGACCAAGCCGGTGTCCGACGGCGACGACCCGGAGGAGCGGACGGCCATGGACCACCTGCTGGCGTTCCTCGCGCGGACCCTCGAGCCGGCCTACGGGTTCGCCTCCCTGTTCTCGTTCAAGAGCAAGTTCAACCCCACTTACGAGACCATCTACATGGCGTATCCCGACCCGATGGCGCTGCCGGCCATCGGCAACGCCATCGGCAAGGCATACCTCCCGGACGCGAACGCGCGGGAGTACGTCGCGCTGGCGCGGACGCTCGTTCGCTGACCTAGGCGGTGTCGCGGCGGATGCGTCTCGCGATCAGGAGCCAGGCGAGGCCGCTGCCGACGACGAACAGCAGCTCGAAGCCGAGCAGCGCAAGGCCCGCGAGCGCCGGGTTCCACGGAAGCGTCTGGGCGAGCCAGGTCGCGCCGTTGAACAGTCCGTGCGCCGCGGCGACGCCGAGGTACGCGAGCACGACGCCGAGCGTCAGCCGGAACCGTCCGTTGTGCGCCGCCGCGAACACGGCCGCGCCGAGGAGTGCGGAGAAGACCGGATGCAGGAACGGCCCGGTCAGCTCCCGCCCGATCGTCGTACCGAGGAACAGCCCGAAGCCGCTGCCGTTCTCCTGCCCGCGTGCGAACGCCTCCTGCAGGTAGCCCAGGTTCTCGATCACGCTGAAGCCGAGCCCGACCGCCCCGCCCACGAAGAGGCCGATGCGCGCGTTCTTCACCGGGAGCTTCAGCGCGAGCAGCACCGCGGCCGTGATCTTCAGCAGCTCCTCGACCACGCCCGCGGTCACCAGTGCGACGCCGCTCGGATGTGCGGCCGTCCCTCCCGATGCCACGTCGATCAGGCTGTTGACCGGGCCGGCGACCAGTGTCGCGGCGAGACCGCCGACCCCGGCGACGATCACCAGCCGGGACGCCGTCAGCCCGTCCTCCGGCCGCAGCCGGTAACACATCGTGTACAGGATTACGGCCGCCACGGTCGCCGCTCCGGTCACGAGGAGGTAGGGCGAGAGCACGACGGGGCCGTCCTCGCCCGCGTGCGGCGCGATGGCCGACAGCAGCAGGCTGAACCCGATCAGCCAGAGCCAGATGAAGACGCTGGCCCCGGCGATGATCCAGCCGCCGAAGCGCCCGATCCACTTGTGCGGCGGTCGCGGGCGCCGGGCCGGCTGCACCGGCGCCACGGCGGCGAGCGGGTACGTGTAGGCCGTCCATCCCGCACCGCTCCACCACCGGAGGAACCGCGCATCCTGCGGGTCGGCGTACCAGCCCGCGGGCGGAAGCGCGCCGCGCTGTTCGGCGGGCTGGTGGTGCGAGGGGGCCATGGTCACGGCGCCAGCCTACGGAGTCGAGCTGTGCTCTCTCTCGACCCCGTCCGGGCCACACGGCGAGCCTCACCGCAGGCCGAAGCACCCGCTGGGACACTGGATCCTGAGAGCACCAGAAGGACCAGCATGCGTTTCACAACTCCGGGCCGGAAGGCCGCAGTGATCGCGGTGCTCGTCGCCGTGAACCTGGTGCTCGCCCTGCTGTTCAACGCCTTGCACTCGGAGGCGGGATCGATCGTCCTGACCGTCCTCCAGGTGGCCGCTTGGTATCTCGTGAGCCGGATGTTCCGCGGCCCCGGCGAGCCGGTGCGTGCGGCGCGACCGTGGTGGCGGATGACGAACCGGCCGCTGCTGAGCGGCGTGCTGGCCGCGGTGTACGGCGTGCTGGCCGTGGTCAACATCGGGTTCTCGTTCGCCGGCTACGGCAGCCTGTCGGGCACCGTGTCGATCCTCGCCGAGCTCGTCCTGGCGGCGCTGTTCGCCGTCTCCTACCGGCGGCTCTCGTCGCTGGCCCGCGCCGCGGCCTGACCCGTAGGCTGGGCGCATGACGCTCGACTCCGGCATCCGCACCGACGAACTCGACCCCGCCGTCCGACCGCAGGACGACCTCTTCCGCCACGTGAACGGCAAGTGGCTCGACCGCACCGAGATCCCGGCCGACAAGGCCCGCTGGGGCTCGTTCATGGTGCTGGCGGAGGAGTCGGAGAAGGCGGTCCACGAGATCGTCGAGCAGGCGCAGAACGCCGACGAGGGCACGGAGGAGCGCACGTTCGGCGACCTCTACACGAGCTTCATGGACGAGGAGCGCATCGACGCCCTCGGCGTGGAGGCGATCCGCGACGAGCTGACCTTCGCCGACGGCGTGGACAGCATCCCGAGCCTGCTCTCGACGACGGCCAAGCTCGAGCGCCGCGGGCTCGGCGGGTTCTACCAGCTGTTCGTCGACAACGACCCGGGCGACCCCGAGCGCTACCTCGTCTTCCTGGAGCAGTCCGGCATCTCGCTGCCCGACGAGTCGTACTTCCGGGAGGAGCGGTTCGCGCCGGTGCGGGAGGCGTTCGTCGCGCACATCCAGCGGATGTTCGAGCTCGCCGGGATCGAGGACGCCCCGGAGCGTGCTCAGCGCGTCTTCGACCTCGAGACGGCCATCGCGGCGCAGCACTGGGACAACGTCGCCTCCCGCGACTCCGAGAAGACCTACAACCTCTACAGCTGGGCGGATGCGAAGGCCGTGTTCGACGGCGGCGCGACCGGCCAGGCCGCCGACCTCGACGTCTGGGCGGACGCCCTCGGCGCGCCGCAGGGCGCACTCGCAGAGGTCGTGCTGCGGCAGCCGTCGTTCACCGCCGGCGTCGCCGGCCTGCTGACGGAGGACCGCCTGGACGCCTGGCGCGACTGGCTGACCTGGCAGGTCATCCACGGCGCCGCCCCCTACCTCTCGGGCGACTTCGTGGAGGCGAACTTCGACTTCTACGGCCGCACGCTCACCGGTACGCCGCAGATGCGCGCCCGCTGGAAGCGCGGCGTCTCGCTGGTCGAGGGCGCGATGGGCGAGGCCGTCGGACGCATCTACGTCGAGAAGCACTTCCCGCCCGCGGCGAAGGAGCAGATGGACGCGCTGGTCGCGAACCTCATCGAGGCGTACCGGCAGAGCATCCAGCACCTCGAGTGGATGGGCGAGGAGACGCGCAAGCGAGCGCTCGACAAGCTCGAGAAGTTCACGCCGAAGATCGGCTACCCGGTGAAGTGGCGGGACTACTCGGCGCTCGAGATCGACCCGACCAACCTGGTCGCCAACGTCCGCGCCGCCGCGCTCTTCGAGTTCAACCGCGAGCTCGGCAAGATCGGCAAGCCGATCGACCGCGACGAGTGGTTCATGACGCCGCAGACGATCAACGCGTACTACAACCCCGGCTTCAACGAGATCGTCTTCCCGGCGGCCATCCTCCAGTTCCCGTTCTTCGACCCCGAGCGGGACGCGGCGGCCAACTACGGCGCGATCGGGGCGGTCATCGGGCACGAGATCGGCCACGGCTTCGACGACCAGGGCTCCAAGTTCGACGGCGACGGGCGTCTCGAGGACTGGTGGACCGAGGCGGACCGTGCGGCGTTCGAGAAGCGCACCGCGAGCCTGATCGAGCAGTACAACGCCCTCGCTCCGGCGCAGGTGCCCGACCACCACGTCAACGGCGCGCTGACCATCGGCGAGAACATCGGCGACCTCGGCGGCCTCGGCATCGCATGGAAGGCCTACCTGCTGTCGCTGAACGGAGAGGAGCCCCCGGTGGTCGACGGTCTCAGCGGCGCCGAGCGGTTCTTCCTGTCCTGGGCGCAGGCCTGGCAGCAGAAGGGACGCGACGAGGAGGTCATCCGCCTGCTCGCGATCGACCCCCACTCGCCGAACGAGTTCCGCTGCAACCAGATCGTGCGCAACATCGACGCCTTCTACGAGACGTTCGGCGTGGCCGAGGGCGATCACCTGTGGCTCGCACCGACGGAGCGCGTCACCATCTGGTGACCTCCGGGCGCTCCTCCCGAACCCGCTGCGCGTGTCCCCCGATCACGGGGTAACATCGTCCCTGTCGTCTCCGCAGACACCCTCGCGAAGACGGCCGGCGGGGCCGGGAGGGGGCGCCGCGGCGACGGCACAACCGACCGGAAGAAAGATCCCGCACCACCGTGACGATCCAGGCTCAAGAGTCCGCCCGCCGGGCACGGCAGGCGGCCACGCGGCGCGGACGGCACCGCGCGCCGGGATCGACGGAGACGTTCAGCCGCGGCTTCGACGCTTTGGGCCGGCTCGCCGTCTCCGGCGTTCAGGTCTCGGCGCGGGCGACCGACCTGTCGACCGGCACGGTGCTGTTCTCGGTCGACGACCACGTCGTCATGCCCACGGCGAGCATCGGCAAGGTGCTGCTCCTGGTCGAGGTCGCGGCACGGCTGCAGTCCGGTGAGCTGAGCCCGCTGGCCCACCTCGACCGCGACCCGCGCGACATCGCCGGCGACTCGGGCATCTGGCAGCACCTCCACGTGCCCTCCCTGCCGGTCGCCGACCTCGCGGCGCTCGTCGGGGCGACCAGCGACAACCTGGCCACCAACGTCCTGTTGCGCCGTGTCGGGCTGGAGGCGGTGAGCGCCCGGACGGAATCCCTCGGCCTCACCCGCACCGCACTGCTCGACCTGGTCCGCGACCATCGCGGTCCGGACGACGCCCCGCAGCTCTCCGTCGGCAGCGCCAACGAGCTCACCTGGCTGTTCTCCGCGCTCGCTCGCGGCGAGATCGTCAACCCGGCGACGAGCCAGCGCGTCATCTCCTGGCTGTCGCTCAACAGCGACTTCTCGCTGGTCTCGAGCGCGTTCGGGCTCGACCCGCACTCGCATCGCCACCCGGAGCACGGCATCCTGCTCGTCAACAAGACGGGCACCGACCACGGCGTGCGCAGCGAGGTCGGCGTGCTGCGCGGTCCGCGTGCGGGTGTCACCTATGCGGTGTCGACCTACTTCGACGACACCAGCCTGCCGGAGCGCCTGGCCGTGATCGAGGGGATGCGGGCCGTCGGGCTCGACCTGCTCGAGTACGTCTTCTGACGGCGATCAGGCCTGCCGCGTGCTGCGGACCTGCTCCCATTCGGCGATGAGCTTCGGAAGACGCTCCTGCACGAAGCGGTAGAAGCCGGCCATGTCGCGCAAACGCTCCGTGGCCGGCGAGTCCGGGTCGCCGACGGCGGCGAGACCCGTCTCCGCCTGGTCGGCGAGGGTGCCGTAGATGGGGCTGTTGCGCACCATCAGCGCGTACCAGTCGCTCGGGATCTCGTACCGGTCCCGGCGGCTCCCGGTCTGCGCCAGGCGACGGATGATGCCGAGCGTCTGCAGGTAGCGGACCGCGCCGGAGATCGCGGCGGCGCTGACGTCGAGGCGTTCCGCCAGCTCCGCGGCGGTGAGCCCGGACGACTCGGTCACGGTGAGCGCCATGAGCACGCGTGCCGGCATCTTCGGGAACCCGGCTGCGGTCAGGACGGCGGCGGAGTGCTCCATCACCTCGGCGAGCGCCGCCTCGTCTCTGGCCATGGGCACCGTCCCGTCTCTATCCGATGGCGAAGTCGCGTCGGCGGATCAGCGCCGCAGCAGCCGCGAGCGCGGCGATCGTGATGCCGAGCATCCAGTATCCCCCGGTCCAGTCGACGTCGCCGACCACGACGGGGGCGTCGGCGAACGGCGAGAGGTGACGGATCCACTCCGGGAGTCGGATGAGACCGCCGAAGATGCCGACGAATGCGCCGAGCCCCAGGGCGGCCCAGCCGACCGGGACGGTCCAGCTCGGCAGCAGGACGAACAGCAGCGTCAGCACTCCGAGGTAGACCAGCGCGACCGGCGCCTGCGCCGTGGCTGCGGCGAACGCGTGCCCGATCATCGAGCTGTCCTCCCCCGCCGCGACCGCGGAGAGGCCCGCGGTGATCGCGGCGGCGAGCAGGACCGCCAGCACCGCGACGATCCCCACGCCGACGTACGAGAACATCCACCGGACGCGGGACACGGGCGTCGCGAGCAGGACCTCCGCCGTTCCCGACTGCTCCTCCTGACGGAGGCGGATCACCGACTGCACGGCACAGGCCGCGGCGAGCACACCGACGATCGAGAGGATCGCGGAGATGAAGAGCTCGGTCAGCGGCCCGGACCCACCCGCGCCGATGCGCCGCATGGCCTCGCGGATGCCCGCGAGGTTCGGGTCGCTCGCCAGCTGGCTGTTGATCGCGCTGCCGAGGGCTCCCGCCAACAGGCCGCCGAGCGCGCCGCCGACCGTCCAGCCGATCACCACGGGTCGCTGCAGGCGCCAGGCGAGGCCGACCGTGCCGGACAGCGTCCCGGATGCCGTCGGTCGGCCGGCCCGCTCGGGAACGAGTCCGGCGCCCGAGTCGCGCGCGGCCTGCAGGCTGAAGACGCCGACCACGAGCACCGCCGCGAAGCCGACCTGGAGCAGGATGGGCAACCAGGAGTCAGCGGTGTAGGCCGCCGTCTGCTCGCCCCAGCCGATCGGGCTCAGCCAGCTCGGCCAGGCGGCCCGGAGGTGGGTGCCGTCGCCGAACGGCGTCCCCATCGCGTCACCGATCCCGCGGAGGAGGTAGGCGGCCAGCACGACCGCTGAGGCGTACCCGTTCGCGCCCCGCGACGTGCTCATGATCTGCGCCAGCAGCAGCCCGACGCCGAAGAACGCCAGTCCGGCGCCGCCGACCGCGGCACCTGCGACGAACGATCCTCCGACCGGCAGCCCGGTCGAGATGAACCCCAGCGCGGTCAGGATGGCGAGCATCACGTCCACGACGACCGCGTAGATCACGGTCGCGACGGTCGGCAGGAGACGGCCGGCGGGCGTGGAGGCGACGAGCTCCGCCCGCCCGGACTCCTCCTCCGCACGCGAGTGCCGCACGGCGAGAAAAGTGTTCATGAGCCCGGCGAGCAGCGCGAGGAACGTGAAGATCTCGAAGAAGATCAGCGCGGGCAGGGTCGATCCCTGCGGCAGCCCGCGCAGCACCAGGATGGTCGGGTCGGCGATCGCCAGCCGGATCAGCTGGTCCCGACCCGCCGCGGACGCGTAGGTCTGCTGGACGCTCGCCGCCGAGAACGCCGCGAGCGCGGCGATGGAGAGCAGCCAGATGATGAGCTGCCAGCGGTCGCGCCGAAGCCGTTGTCGCATCAGGGCGCGCAGGATCGCCGAGGCGCGCGGCCCGGACGTCGCCTCGCGAGCGCGCGCGGGCTCCAGGTGCGCGGTCGCGGTGCTCATCGCCGCGCCTCGACCGACTCGGGCGCCGTCCGGCTGAGGTCGTCGCCGTAGTGCCGCAGGAACAGCTCCTCGAGCGAGGGCGGTGCGACCGTCAGCCCGCGGACGTCGAGCCGCGCCAGGTCGGCCAGCAGCGGTGCGAGCGCGTCACTGTCGGCGGTGAAGCGGACGCGCCCGTCCTGGATCAGGACATCGTGCGCGCTCGGGAGCTGCGCCAGCGCGTCCTGAGACACCCCATCGGCCTGGAAGGAGACCTCGGTACGGGTGAGGTGCCGCAACTCGTCCAGCGTCCCGGTCTCGACCGTGCGGCCGGCGCGGATGATGGTCACCCGCTCGCACAGCTCCTCGACCTCCGACAGGATGTGGCTCGACAACAGGACGGTCGCTCCCTCGGCGGCTACGCGCCGGATCTCGGCGCCGAACACCGCCTCCATCAGCGGATCGAGACCGCTGGTCGGCTCGTCGAGGATGTACAGATCGGCGGGGGTGGTGAAGGCGGCGACGAGAGCGACCTTCTGCCGGTTGCCCTTGGAGTAGGCGCGGCCCTTCTTGGTCGGGTCGAGCTGGAACACGTCGAGAAGCCGCTGCCGCCGTGACGCGTACGCCGTCTTGTCCGTGGTACCGCCGCGGAGGCGGGCAAGCAGGTCGATCGCCTCCCCGCCGGACAGGTTCGGCCACAGGCTGACATCGCCCGGCACATAGGCGATGCGTCGGTGCAGGTCGACCGCATCCTTCCACGGGTCGCGGCCGAACAGCTCGGCGCGACCGCCGTCCGGTCGCGCCAGGCCGAACAGCACCCGGATGGTCGTGGACTTCCCGGCGCCGTTCGGGCCGAGGAAGCCGTGCACGGTCCCCTGCGTCACGCTCAGGTCGAGACCGTCGAGGGCGCGCACGCGCCCGAATCGCTTTTCGAGTCCGGAGACGTCGATCACCGCATTCATGAGCGTGATCATACGCTCTTTTCAGTAATTCGTGAAAGTTGTAATTTCTACGAATCAGGCCTGCGTGCAGTCGACCGTGTCGATCCAGGCGTAGTCGTACGTGGACGCCGAGTCAGGGATCGTCAGGGTGACCGGGACGCCGGCCTGGAGGTCGACGACGGTGCTCCATCGATCGAGTTCGTCGCCATCCGCGCTGTCGGAGAAGCCCGCGGTGATCTGCGCCCCCGCGCAGATCCGATCGGCCGTGAGCTCGAAGGTCCAGCCATCGACGTTGTGGACGTGCACGCCGTTGACGTCATAGTCGTCGGTGGAAGCGGAGTCACCGCCCGCAGACGGAGCGGTCGATGGCACGGCACTCGAGCCGACGTCGGATCCGGCCAACCGCGACGACTCGTGGGCCACCGCGAAGATGCCGACGAACACCACGACCAGGATGACCAGCGCCGCCGCGATGCTGCCCAGCGTGATGCCGACGATCGCTCCGGTGGACAGGCCGCGACGCGGCGGCGGCGGCGCCGCGTACCAGGGGCCGGCGGGATACGGCGGCTGCGGCGGGACGGTCGGGCCGCTTCCCGGGTACGGAGGCTGCGGAACCGCCGCGGCGGGTGGCGGCGCGTATCCCGGGTGCGGTGGCGGCGCAGCGACCGGGAACGCCGGAGCCTGCGCCGCGGCCGGCGCCTGCCACGCGGACGCCGCGAGCAGCGCATCCCGCGCCGCCGTCACCGCGTCACGGCGCTGGACGTCGTCACCCGCCTCAGCGAGCTTCGCTTCGTAAGCTCGGTGCACCTCTTCCACCGACGCCGTCGGCGCCACCCCCAGCAGGTCGGCCGCCTCGTTCGGACTCACCGCTCCCCCTTCGCCCTCGACGCGTCTGTTCGCCCTCGACGCATCTGGCTCGATCGTAGTCAGCTGCGGCCCGACGGGGAGTGCGTCAGACGAGGATGCCGCTCAGCCCGCGCATCGATCCATCCCGATCGCGGCGGCCACGCCGCTCGGCCGTGGCGATCTCGCCGAGCTCGCGGACCGCGCGATGGTAGTAGCCCGCCGCCACCCCGGCACGGTACAGCCCTGGGCGCAGGTCGGCCTCGTTGCGCAGGCGGATCTCGGCCTGCGCCGCCTCGATCGGGGAGATGATCTTCACACCAGCCCGGTACCGGATGAGCCGGTGCACCCACTGGTAGAGGAGGTCGGGCAGGCCTGCGGGGACCCGGTCGTGCTCGGCCGCGAGGGAGCTGCGCGCCCGCGCCGACGCCGACACGTCCGACCCTGCGGCCCGCGCCTCGCGCTCGGCACGGCGTCGGTCGGCCGCCATGACCGACAGCAGGTCGTCGTGGCGGTTCGCCTGCCGTGACAGCACGTCGAGCTCGTCCAGGGCCGTCGCGAGCTCTTCCTCATAACCGACGTACGACTCGGGATGCGCCGCACGGTCACCCGCCAGGTCGGCGCGCGCGGTGGTCGCCTGCGACTTCGTGAGCACCGTCCGCCCGTTGCGCACCCGTTCCAGCCGCCACATCCACGTGGCGAGGGGTGCCGGCATCAGCTGGCTCATGGATCCACCGTATGGGCGACCACCGACATCGGCGGCAGCGGCACCGCGCGTCGGCGGGCGGGGCTAGCGTGGATGGTCGTGAGCACCATCCTGCGCCGTCCCGTCGATCGCGAGATCCTGCGGCTCGCCGTCCCGGCCCTCGGCGCCCTGGTCGCCGAGCCGGTGTTCCTGCTGGCCGACTCCGCCATGGTCGGGCACCTGGGAGTGGAGCCGCTGGCGGGTCTTGGCATCGCCAGCGCGGTGCTCCAGACGATCGTCGGGCTGATGGTGTTCCTCGCGTACAGCACGACGCCGGCGGTCGCGCGGCGGCTCGGCGCGGGCGACCTCCGCGGCGCGGTCACCGCCGGAGTGGACGGCTGCTGGCTCGCGCTGGTCCTGGGCGTCGTCCTCGCGGCGGCGGGATGGGCGGCCTCGCCGTTCCTCGTCGGACTGTTCGGCGCCTCCGCCGGCGTGACGGATCAGGCCGAGCGCTACCTGACGATCTCGATGCTCGGGCTTCCGGCCATGCTGATCGTCTACGCGGCGACCGGCCTGCTCCGCGGCCTGCAGGACACCCGCACACCCCTGGCGGTCGCGGTGGCCGGCTTCGCAGCGAACATCGTCCTCAACTTCGTGTTCATCTACCTCGCCGGCCTCGGCATCGCCGGCTCGGCACTGGGGACGGTCGCTGCACAGTGGGCGATGGTGGTCGTCTACGCGGTGATCGTCGCCCGGTACGCACGCCGGGTGGGCGCACCGCTCCTCCCTCATCACGCGGGCATCGGACGCACGGCCCGCGCGGGCGGCTGGCTGCTCCTGCGCACGGCGAGCCTGCGCGCCGCGATGCTGCTGGCGGTCTTCGCGGCGACGCAGCTCGGGCCGGACGAGCTCGCCGCCTTCCAGGTGACCATGACCGTCTTCGCTACGCTGGCCTTCGCCCTCGACGCCCTGGCGATCGCCGCGCAGGCGCTGATCGGCAAGGGGCTGGGCGAGGGCGACCTGGAGGGCGTCCGCGCCGTGCTGCGCCGCTGCATCCAGTGGGGAATCGGCGCGGGTGCCGTGCTCGGGGTGGTGACCATCGCGCTGAGCCCGTTCGCCGCGGCGCTGTTCACGAGCGACGCGTCTGTCGCCGCATTGCTGCCGCTCTCCCTGGCGATCGTGGGACTCGGTGCGCCGCTCGGCGGGTACGTGTTCGTGCTCGACGGCGTGCTGATCGGCGCGGGCGACGCCCGGTACCTGGCGTTGACCGGGCTCGTCAACGTCGCGGTCTTCGTCCCGCTCGCGTTCGCGGCGACGGCCTGGGGCCCGCATGACGCGGTCGGGCTCGCCGCTCTCACCGCCGCGTTCGCGCTGGGTTACCTCGGTGCGCGGGCCGTCACGCTGGGCCTGCGCGCCCGGGGCCGGGTGTGGATGCGCGCGGGCGCCACGATCTGACGCCTGCGCGCGGGATACTCGCGCGCGAAAGGGAGGGATGGTCGGCCTAGCGGCGGCCGCAACTCCTCCCGTTGGCGGCGACACGCCGGTGGCCGATCAAGGCTCCTCCCTTTCGCGCGGAGGGCGGCAGAGCTGCCGGCGAGCCCTCTGCGCGAAGCGGAGGATTCAGATGCGAAAACGCCCGTCGTGGGGGTCGAACGGAGGAGCCACACGTCCGACGAGCCGCGGACTCCTCCGTCTCGCGGGCGGCGGGTCAGGCCAGCCACTCCCGCGCGGCCACCACCAGCGCCCGCACACCGGTGTCGATGGTCGGCTGCGGCAGCGGCGCGAAGAAGGGCGAGTGGTTGGTCGGGATGTCCGTGTCCACCGTCCCGGCCGCCATCGCGGCGAGAACCGTCTCCGGGTCGGCTCCGCCGAGCATCCAGTAGACCAGCGGTGCGCCGGCGGCGGTGGCCAGATTGCCGACGTCCTCGCTGCCGGAGAGGGCGCCCGGTGCTAGCACCTTGTCCTCGCCGAACTCGGCCGCGAACGCCGCGTTGACCCGGGCCGTGGCGTCCGGCTCGTTGACGGTCACCGGGTACCGCTCGCCCCACTCCATGTCGGGCGCCTTCGGTGCTCCGGACGCCTCCGACTCCGCGCGGATGATGCGGTGCACGCCGTCCAGCACGCGCTGCCGCACCTCCTCGTTGAAGCTGCGGACGCTGATCCCGAGGGTGGCCTCGGCGGCGATGATGTTGTTCTTGGTGCCCGCGTGGAGGCTGCCGACCGTGACCACGGCGGTGTCCTGCGGCGCGATCTCGCGCGAGACGACGGTCTGCAGCCGCATCACCGTCGCCGCCGCCATCACGACCGGGTCGATGGTGGTCTCGGGGCGCGAGCCGTGACCGCCGCGTCCGTGCAGCGTCACCTCCATGGTGTCCACCGCGGCCATCGCGGCGCCGGCGTGAGCGCCGACCATGCCCGCGGGGGCCGGCAGGACGTGCTGGCCG
Source organism: Leifsonia sp. NPDC077715 (assembly GCF_040686855.1). Taxonomy (NCBI): domain Bacteria; kingdom Bacillati; phylum Actinomycetota; class Actinomycetes; order Micrococcales; family Microbacteriaceae; genus Leifsonia; species Leifsonia sp. NPDC077715. Next base: position 231,477 of record NZ_JBFBOG010000002.1, on the reverse strand, counting down.
AGCACCACATCCGGCACCGGGATCTTCTCGAACAGGCCGTCCTCGACCATCACCTGCGCGCCGCCGCCGTGCTCCTCGGCGGGCTGGAACAGGGCGATCAGCGTCCCGGACCACTCCGACCGCGCGTCGTTCAGCGACTCGACCGCCCCCAGCAGGCAGGTGATGTGGATGTCGTGGCCGCACGCGTGCATCAGCGGAACCGTGTTGCCCGCCGCGTCCGTCACGGTCTCGGTCGAGGCCCACGGCAGTCCGGTCTGCTCGCGGACCGGGAGCGCATCCATGTCGGCCCGCAGCAGCACCGTCGGGCCCTCGCCGTTCCGCAGCACGCCGACGACGCCGGTCGTGGCGATGCCCGTGTGGACCTCGAGGCCGAGCTCCGTCAGGTGGTCGGCGACGATGCCGGCGGTGCGGTGCTCGGTGAAGGCGAGTTCGGGGTGGGCGTGCAGGTCGCGGTACAGCGCTTCGAGATCCATACCGCCAGCCTACGACCGGGCCGCTAGCCCTCCCGCGGAGCCGCCGTGGTGTTGCCCTGATGGAACACGCTGGTGAAGGTGGACGGATGCGGCTCGCCGCCCTCGAGCATGTCGACCACGGCCCGCCCGGCGGCGCGGCCCTTCTCGACGGCCGGCTGGACGAGGGTGGTGAGGTCGTACGGCCAGAGTCCGTCGACGCGGACGCCGTCGAAGCCGACGACGCTGACATCGCCCGGGACCGTCAGCCCGAGCTCTTCGGCGGCGCGGATGACGCCCGCGGCCAGCAGGTCGCTCTGGGCGATGATCGCGGTCGGACGCCGGGCAGGGTCGGCCAGCAGGGCGCGGCCGGCGGCACGGCCCTCCTCGACGAAGGAGCCGCGGGTGACCCAGCCGCCCGCGTCCGGGAAGACGTCGCGCGCTCCGGCGAGGCGTTCGATCGCGGTGGTGGAGCTGGCCGCCGCCATCCGGTCGGGCGTCAGCGCGCCGCGGGCCCGGTCACGGGTGAGCGAGAGGGTGACCACGGCGACGTCGCGGTGACCGAGGTCGTGCAGGTGCTGCGCGGCGATGCGGGTCGCCTCGCGGTTGTCCTGGCCGATGGTGGGAACGCCGTCGGCCGGGTCGCCCTCGATCGCGACGAGCGGGATGCCGCGCTGGCGGAGCGTGGCGACCGACTCGTCCAGCCGGGGGCTGCAGCCGACGAGCACCACGGCATCCATCGGCGCGTCCTCGATGCGCTGGGCGGCCTCGCCCGCGTCGGTGAGGATGAGGAGGCCTGCGTCGATCGCGCCGATCTCCTCGGTGATGCCGTCGAGGAGGGCGATCTTGATCGGGTCGCGGAACGCGTCGCGGACGCGCTCCTCCATGACCACGCCGACGATGCCGGAGCGGCCGCGGCGGAGGGAGCGGGCCCGCGGATCGGGGCCGGCGTAGTTGAGGCGCTTCGCGGCGTCGAGCACGCGCTCGCGCGTGGCGTCGGAGACCGGCCCGGTGCCCGAGAAGGCGAGCGACGCCGTGGAGTTGGACACGCCGGCCAGACGGGCGACCGCGGCCAGCGTCGGCCGGACGCCCGTGGGGGCTGTGCTGGGTTCGTTCACGTGTGGTAGCTTAGTCGAATCGTTTCGATCGAAACGATTCGAGCCGCCGAAAACACAGGAATCGCACCGATGTCACAGCCGACCTCCACCCCGACGCGCACCCGCCGAGAGCTGCGAGCCTGGCGCAACGCGGTGTTCGTAATATTCATCCTGAGCGGCCTGGCGGTGGCCTCCTGGGTGGCGCGCATCCCCGGCGTCCGCGACGACCTGGGCCTCGGCAAGGACCCGTCGGCGGTCGGTCTGCTCATCCTGGGCATGTCGATCGGTGCCATCGCGGGCCTCTCGGTCTCGTCGCCCCTGCTCGTGCGGTTCGGACCGCACCGCGGGATGGTCGGCGGACTCGTGATCGTCGCGATCGGCACGCTCGCCATCGGGTTCGGCTCGACGACCTTCCACAGCATCCCGCTGGTCGCGATCGGCCTCGTGCTGCTCGGCTTCGGCAACGGCATGGTCGATGTGATGATGAACGTCGAGGCGACGGCGGTCGAGCGCGAGATCGGCAAGACGCTGCTGCCGCTGATGCACGCGTGCTTCAGCCTCGGGACCGTGCTCGGCGCGGGCATCGGCGCACTCGCCGCCTGGCTGGCGGTGCCGGTCGCGTGGCACCTGCTGGGGATCGCGGTGGCGATCGTCGTGGTCGCCCTGGTCGCCATCCGCTACATCCCGCGGGAGGCGGAGCTCGGCGACGAGGTCGCGGCCCCGACCGAGCGCATCCCCTTCGGCGAGCGCATGCGCACGTCGCTGGCGGTCTGGGCGGATTGGCGTCTCATCCTGATCGGCGTGGTCATGCTCGGGATGGCGTTCGGTGAGGGCTCGGCGAACGACTGGATCTCGCTCGCTGTGGTGGACGGCCACGGCCAGTCGAACTCGATCGGCGCGGTGGTCTTCGGCTTCTTCGTCGCCGCGATGACAGTCGGACGTGTGGTCGGCGGACCGATCGTGGACCGCATCGGGCGCGTCGCCGCCATCCGGATCACCGCCGGGATGGGCGCGGTGGGGCTGGTGCTGTTCATCGTCGGCGGACCCATGTGGGTCGTCGTGATCGGCACCGTGCTGTGGGGCTTCGGCGTGTCCCTGGGCTTCCCGCTCGGGATGTCGGCCGCCGCCGACGGTGCGGCGAACCCCGCTGCGCGCGTTTCCGCGGTGGCGATCATCGGGTACTGCGCGTTCCTCGCCGGACCTCCGCTGATCGGCTTCCTGGGCCAGCACTTCGGCCTGCTGAACGCGCTGTTCCTCGTCCTCGCGCTGCTGGTTGCCGCGTTCCTCGCGGCGCCCGCCGTGCGCCCGGTCGCCGCTCCCGCCCCGGCCCGCGAGCCCGCCTCCGACCCCGCCTAGTGGCCCGCCGAAGTGCAGCTAACTGCGGTGGACACGCCGTCGCACTGCGCAAGAAGCTGCACTTCACGTAGTCAGGGGAAGGCGATGCGGACGGGGGTGGGGACGGGCGAGGCGCCGAGGAGGGTGAGCGCGCGGTTCGGCTCGTCGAAGGCGAAGACCGTGACCTCGTCGCTGTCCTGACAGGCGGCGAGCACGCGGTCCCCCTCGGGCGTGATGGCGAGGTCCCGCGGCGTCCGGCCGCCGACCGGCACGGAGTCGACGAGCGAGACCCGCGACGTCCCTGGATCGAAGGCGAACACGGCGATGGTGTCGTCGCCGCGGTTGCTGACGAGCACGGTCGTGCCGGAGGAGGTGACGCACACGGCCGCCGGAGCGTTATCCCCGGTCGCGTCGTCCGCACGCGTCGTCGTGCTCTGCTCCCGGACGAAACGGTCGCCCTCCCGCCGCAGCACATCGATGCTGGAGTCGAGCTCGTTGACGAGGAGGGCGTGCGTCCCGTCGGCGGTGAACGCCAGGTGCCGCGGCCCCGCCGATCCCACGACCACCGTCGCCTCGGGACGCAGGCGCAGCTCGCCCGCATCCGACAACGCGTACCAGCGCACCTCGCCGAGGCCGAGGTCGACCACCACGACATCCCCGGTCACCGGGTCGATGCTCAGCTGGTGCACGTGGGGCGCATCCTGCCGCTCCGGGTCGGGGCCGCGTCCCTCGTGCTGCACGAACGCGGTCCGCTCGCCGAGGCCGCCGTCGTCGTTCAGCGCGTAGACGGACACGGTGGCGCTTCCGTACGTGCCCGTGACGAGCAGCGGGAGGGTGGGATGCACGACCAGGTGCGCCGGCGACGCTCCCACGCTCGAGGCCGAGGCCAGCTCCGTCAGCACACCGTCGGACGCGCGCGCGAAGGCGACGACGCGGCCGTCCGGCTCGTTCTCGCTCACCGCGTAGACCGCGGCGCCGCCCGGGGCGACCGACACCCAGGAGGGATTCGTCAGGTGCGCCGCGACGTGGACGTCCGTCAGCGCCGTCCCGTCGAACGACGCCGCCAGCACCCCCTCCGCGTGGCCGTCGACGTGCGGAAGGGTCTCGGTGTACGTGCCGATGAGGAGTTCGCGGGGCATGCGCCCATCCAACCACCGCGCGCGCACGTAGGATGTTCCGGTGCGTCTCGTCATTGCCACCTGCTCCGTCGACTATGCCGGCCGGCTCAGCGCGCACCTGCCCCTGGCCACCCGCCTGCTGATGCTGAAGGCCGACGGCAGCCTCCTCGTCCACTCCGACGGCGGCTCCTACAAGCCCCTCAACTGGATGAGCCCGCCCTGCACCCTCACGGTCGACGAGCCGGACGAACTGCAGCAGGCGGCCGGCATCCGCGAGGTGTGGCGCGTCACCCAGGCGAAGACGGCGGACATGCTCGTGGTGTCCATCCACGAGATCCTGAGCGACACCGCGCACGACCTCGGCGTCGACCCCGGGCTCCAGAAGGACGGCGTGGAGGCGCACCTGCAGAAGCTCCTCGCCGAGCAGATCCACCTGCTGGGCGACGGCCACGTGCTGGTCCGCCGCGAGTACATGACCGCGATCGGTCCCGTGGACATCCTCGCCCGCGACGGTCAGGGAGCCGCGGTGGCGGTCGAGCTCAAGCGCCGCGGCGACATCGACGGCGTCGAGCAGCTGACCCGCTACCTGGAGCTGATGAACCGCGACCCGCACCTCGCGCCGGTGACCGGCGTGTTCGCCGCGCAGGAGATCAAGCCGCAGGCCCGCACCCTCGCCGAGGACCGCGGCATCCGCTGCCTGGTGCTCGACTACGACGCGATGCGCGGCCTCGACGACAGCGACAGCAGGCTGTTCTGATGGCCCGCCCGGCACCGCGCTTCCCGCAGAGCTACGAGAACGGCCCCGTCAAGAAGGCGCTGGCCGCGATCACGGCCGAGCCGACGCTCGAGAACCTGGACGCGTTGCTCACCGCCGCGACGAAGGGCGGCCTGGTCGTGGACGTGACCGGGTCCACCCCGCAGGACACGCGCCTCCGCACGATCAGCTCCACCACCGGCGAGGCGGTGCTCCCGCTCTTCACCTCGATGAACGCGCTCCGAGCCGCCGTCGCGCAGACCGCGGAGGGCGAGGGCGCGCGCGTCCAGGCCGTCATCGTGCCGGCGCTGGAAGCCCTCGGTTTCATCCGCACCGCCGACTTCGTGGCCGTGCAGTTCGACCCGGGAGCGGAGCACACCATGGTCGTCGCGCGCTCACACATCGAGTCCGCCCTCAGCGAGCGCTGACCCGGGCCCCAGATACCTGACATACAGTAGGACCGCTATGACCAACCCGACCCCCACCGTCACCCGCACCTGGACCTGCATCCTGTTCGACCTCGACGGCACCCTCACCGACTCCGCCCCCGGCATCACCTCTTCGCTCGCCCGCATGTTCGCGGCGCTGGGCCGACCCGTGCCGACCCCCGCCCAGCTGCTCGAGTACGTCGGACCGCCGCTGCTCGATTCGCTCGAGAAGTTCGGCGGCATGACCGAGCCGGAGGCGCGCGAAGCGCTCGCCGTCTACCGTGCGGACTACGCCGAGCACGGCGCCCTCGACTCGGCCGTCTTCCCGGGCATCCGCGGCCTGCTGGAGCGCGTCCACGCCTCCGGCATCCCGATCGCGCTGGCGACGAGCAAGCCGGAGATCCAGGCCACGCGCATCCTCGAGCACTTCGGTCTCGCGAAGTATTTCGACGTCATCACCGGCGCGACCGAGGACGAGAGCCGCAGCGCGAAGGCGGACGTCGTGGCCGAGGCCCTGCGCCGCCTCGGCGAGCGCGGCGTCGACCTCGACCACACCGTCATGGTGGGCGACCGGGCGTACGACGTGGAGGGCGCGGGCGCGCACGGTCTGCCGACCATCCTCGTCGAGTGGGGCTACGGCTCCCCCGCCGAGGCGGCGGGCGCGATTGCGGTCGTGCATTCCGCCGATCAGCTGAGCCAGCTCCTCATGGGCTGAACGAAAGTTCCGTGCAGGCACTGTCCCGCGCGGGCCGGCGTGCGCGAGTAGGCTGAGTGGTTGCGATACCGCACCTCATACAGCACTAGGAATTCACATGCGCACACGTAATCCGTTCGTTCCGGCCGCCATCGTCGCGGCCCTGACCATCGCCACGCTGGCCGGCTGCTCGTCCAACGGCAACAGCAACTACGTCACTCCGGAGACGCCGGGGTCGTCCTCGTCGGCCAAGGCCACCGCAGAGGCCGGCTCGGGCTCCGATCAGAAGTCCGAGGAGCTGCCCGCCGACTTCCCGAAGAACGACGTGCCGCTCGTCGAGGGCACCGTCGTGGTCGCCCGCGGCGACAAGGACAACGGCTGGTCGGTCACCGTGCAGCCGAAGGGCAAGAACGGCTTCGCCGACGCCACCTCCGCGCTGAAGGCGAAGGGCTACACCGAGCAGGCCGGCGGCACCGACTCCGCGGCCGTCTACACCAACGACAAGTACACCGTCTCGGTGAAGACCCCCGGCGTCTCGGTCACCTACGCCGTCACCGCTAACTAATACCACCCGCTCGGCGCCCGCCGTCGAGTACGCAAAGAGTGCACGTTGACCACGCGGTCGGCGTGCACTCTTTGTGTACTCGGGGGTGGGTCAGGCGTCGATCATGCGGACGAGCTCGTCGATGAATGCGGTGAAGGTGTCGGCGCGGCGGATCAGGGCCAGGACGGCGTCTCGGTCGGAGAAGACCTCGACGAACTGGTCGAACACGGTCTGGAAGGATGCACGTCCCTCCGCCGAGAAGGCGATGAACGCGATCACGTTCACGCGCGCGTCGCCCCAGTCGATCGCGGTGTCGTTGACCACGATCGCGATCGCCGTCCGCTTGGCGCTCATCGTCATGGAGTGCGGCACCGCGAGCGAGTCGGTGAACGCCGTCGACGACATCTGCTCGCGCTCGACCGTCTGATCCACGTACTCCTGGTCGATGGCCCCGGCCGCGATCATCCGGTCGCCGAGGGCGCGGATCATCGTGATGGGGTCGCGCGCGTAGAAGTTGCGCAGGAACAGGGTCTCGTCGAAGTACTCCAGCAGCTCGCTCTTGATGCGCGCGCGGTGGCGCTGGCGGCGGATGCGGGAGGCGGCCTGCCGCACGTGCTCCACATCCGTCTCGGTCAGGAACGGCTGCACGATGACCGTGTTCTCGCGCCGGACCAGCGGGTCGATCGTCGTCAGCACGAGGTCCGCGTCGATCGCATCCCAGTCGGCGTCGGTCGACGTGATGACGCTGGTGATGTCGAGCTCGTCGCCGAGCGTGCTCTCGAGCCGATCGCGCAGCAGGATGTGCATGTCGTAGTAGTTCGGGCACACCACCGCGCAGGTGACCGCATCCCGCCGCCGCGACTGCTGCTCCAGGTAGGCGCCGACGTGCATCGCGATGTAGGCGATCTCGTCGTCGTTGACGGCGATGCCCTCCGCCGCCTGCAGCCGGCTCGCGATGTAGACGGCCAGCTCGTAGATCATCGGGTACGAGCTCTTGATGGACCGGGTGAGCGGATTGCGCGAGTACGTGTTCTCGTGCGCCCGCGCGATCAGATTCTGGACGTGGAGGGTCAGCCGCACGATGAAGTCCTCGTCGTGCAGGTCGACCAGGTACTCGGTGGACGCGCGGTCGATGATGCCGCGGACCACCTCCAGGTCGGCGGGGCTGACGAACTCCGCGACAGTGTCGCGTCCCGCGCCGGGGGCGATCACCCGCGTGCGCATCAGGATGGCGAGGTAGCGCAGCTCGGTGGGGTCCAGGGCGGTGCCGAAGTGCCGCTCGATCAGCTCGCCGAGGTCGCGGGCGAGCGAGCGGATGGTCTCGCTCGCCTCCGGCTCCTCGACCGTGGGCAGCACCCGGTCCTTGGCAACGCGGTCGAGGGCGACCGCCATGTGCAGCAGCACGTCGTTGATGCCGTACTCGTTGACGAAGAAGCCCCGCGCATCCAGCATCGCCACCAAGTCGGACTTGAACTCGGCCAGCCCCTGCGATCCGAAGGCCTCCTGGATCCGCGCCACATCCACCACGCTCTGCCGCATCTCGTCGCGGAACAGGCGGCTGAGCAGTTTGCGCCGGGCGATCTCCGGCCCGAGCAGCTGCACCGTGGCGCCGTGCCGCTCCAGCGACAGCTCGGTGCCCGCGAGCAGCCCGCGCATCCGGGTCAGGTCGGATTCGATGGTGGAGTCGGAGACGAACAGGCTCTCGGCGGTCTCGTACACGTCCACGCCCTCGGGCTCATCGAGCAGACGGCGGACCAGGAAGACCAGCCGCTCCTGCGGCGACCCCGCGGTGCCCGCCTCCGAGGTGCCGTCGCCGGCCAGGTAGGCGGCGTACGCGTCCGTCTTGACCCGGTAGCCGCTCGGTCCGGACTCGACCAGTTCGCCGAGTGCGGCGGCGTACGACCGGATGCTGCGGGTCGTCACGCCGATGTCGCGCGCGAGCTCGCCCGCCGTCACCCAGGCAGCACGACGCGCGAGGATGTCGAGCATCCTCGTCTGCTTCGCCGAGAGCGCCACCGGGACCACCTTCCGAGACGAGTCAACCACTCCGCCGGGCCGCCGCCGGGAGTTCCGCCCATCTTTCCGCACCCCCGGAAGAAACGCTGCTGGAACCGTGCCGCGAGCCGGAGAGACCATGATCGACGTCCCATGAGCTCCACCCCGGAAAGGCAAGATCGATGAGGATCGTGGTTGTTTGCGGCGCCGGCGCGTCCAGCACCTTCGTGGCCGTCAAGCTGCGCAGCGCCGCCCGGACCCGCGGGGCGATCGTCGAGGTCGAGCCCGGCAGCGCCAGCCAGCTGGACTCCCTGGACGGCGTGGACGTCGTCCTCGTCGGCGCGCACCTCGAGTACGCCGTCCCCGGCCTGCGCGAGCGCGCGGCCGCCACCGGCACCGCCGTCGCCGTGCTGCCCCCCGTCTCCCCCGCGGCCCTCGACGGCGAGCGCGCACTGGACCTGGCCCTCAGCGCCAAGGCGACGACAGTATGAGCAGAGCCATTCGAAGAATGGGGGCGGCCATCCCGGCCGGCACGGAGCGAAGGAGATCATGACCATGGCTGAACGGATCATCACCGTCGGATCGGCGCACGGGCTGCACGCCCGCCCGGCGAAGCTCTTCGTCGAGGCGGTCAACGGCTCGGGCGCGAAGGTGAAGCTGACCAAGGAGGGCGGCAAGACCGTCGACGCCGGCAGCATCCTGGGCGTGATCTCGCTGGGCATCGACCACGGCGACAAGATCGTGCTCACCACCGACGCGGACAACGGCGAGGCCGTCCTCGACGACCTGGCCGAGATCCTGGCCACGGACCACGACGCCTGATCATGAGCGATTCATCCACTCTCACCGGCGCCGGCATCGGCCAGGGCGTCGCCATCGGCCGCGTCCTGCGGATGTCGGCCCCGCTGCCCGAGCCGGCCGACCAGCCGAGCACGCGCACCCCTGACGAGGAGAAGGCGCGCGTCCAGGAGGCGGTGGCCACGGTCGCCGCCGACCTCCGCGAGCGCGCGTCCACCGTCAGCGGGACCGCGGCCGACGTGCTCGAGGCGCAGTCGATGATGGCCGAGGACTCCACCCTCGCCGACGACGTCGCCTCCCGGATCGACGGCGGGAAGACCGCCGAGCGCGCCGTGTTCGAGGGCTTCGCGGTCTTCCGCGACATGCTGAAGGACCTCGGCGGCTACATGGGCGAGCGCGCCGGCGACCTCGACGATGTCTCGCAGCGCGTCGTCGCGGCGCTGGAGGGCAAGCCCGCGCCGGGCGTCCCCCACTCGGACGAGCCGTACATCCTGGTCGCCCACGACCTCGCCCCCGCCGACACCGCCCTGCTCGACCTGACGAAGGTGCTCGGTCTGGTGACCAAGGAGGGCGGGCCGACCTCGCACACCGCGATCCTGGCGCGCGAGAAGTCCATCGTCGCCGTGGTCGGCGCCGCGGGCGCGGACCAGCTGGCCGACGGCGACGAGGTCGTCGTGGATGCGGCATCCGGCACCGTCACCGTCGCCCCCACCGACGACCAGCGCGCCGACGCGCAGCGCCGCATCGACGAGCGCGCGGCCGCGCTCGCGGGCGGCGTCGAGCCGGGCGCCTTGGCGGACGGCACGGCCATCCCGCTGCTGGCGAACCTCGGCTCGGCCGAAGGCGCCGAGGGCGCGGTCGCCGCGGGCGCCGAGGGCGTCGGGCTGTTCCGCACCGAGTTCCTGTTCCTCGACGCGCGCATGGCGCCCACCGTGGAGCAGCAGCGCGAGCAGTACATCAAGCTCCTGAGCGCGTTCGGCGGCAAGAAGGTCGTCGTCCGCGTGCTCGACGCCGGCGCGGACAAGCCGCTGGAATTCCTCAACGACGCCCACGAGGACAACCCGGCCCTGGGCCTCCGCGGCCTGCGCTCGCTGCGCGCCAACGAGGACATCCTCCGCGAGCAGCTGACGGCCCTCGCCGAAGCGGACGCGCAGACGGACGCCGACCTCTGGGTCATGGCGCCGATGGTGTCCACCGTCGAGGAGACGCGCTACTTCACCGAGCTGGGCCGCGAGTACGGCCTCAAGACGGTCGGCGTCATGGTCGAGGTCCCCTCGGCCGCGCTGCTCTCCGACCGCGTCCTGCAGGTGGCCGACTTCGCGTCCATCGGGACCAACGACCTCACGCAGTACACCCTCGCGGCCGACCGCCTGCTCGGCTCGGTCGCCGGCTTCCAGGACCCGTGGCATCCCGCCGTCCTCCGCCTGATCGGCGAGGTCGGCGCGGCGGGCGTCGCGCATGGCAAGCCGGTCGGGATCTGCGGCGAGGCGGCAGCGGACCCGCTGCTCGCCGTGGTGCTCGTCGGACTCGGCGCCACCACCCTCTCCATGTCGCCGGCGGCCCTGGCCGACGTGCGGCTCTCCCTCAAGCGCTACACCCTCGGACAGGCCCGATCCCTGGCCGAGACCGCCCTGGCCGCCGATGGCGCGGCCGAAGCCCGGGAAGCGGTCCGCGCGGCCGCCGAGCGGTTCACCTCCTAACCCCCGACACACCAGAAAGAGGCACCGAAATGACGACGGCGACAGCGACGACGCCGAAGAAGCCGAGCAGTGCACGCGTCCACGTGCAGCGGTTCGGCACCTTCCTCTCCAACATGGTCATGCCGAACATCCCCGCGTTCATCGCGTGGGGGTTCATCACGGCCCTGTTCATCGCGACCGGATGGCTGCAGAACACGGGATGGGCGATCAGCCCAATCCTCGGCGGCTTCGGCGACCAGGCGAAGATCGGCTGGCAGGGCGCGGCGACCGTGCTCTCCCAGGACCCGAGCGGCCACACCTTCCAGCAGTACGTCGGCCTGGTCGGCCCGATGATCACGTACCTGCTCCCGCTGCTCATCGCGAACACCGGCGGCCGCATGGTCTACGGCGTCCGCGGCGGCGTCGTGGGCGCGATCGCGACCATGGGCGTGATCGTCGGATCCACCATCCCGATGTTCATCGGCGCCATGATCCTCGGCCCGGGCGCCGCCTGGGTCATGAAGCAGGTCGACCGCCTCTGGGAGGGCAAGATCAAGGCCGGCTTCGAGATGCTGGTCAACAACTTCTCCGCCGGCATCGTCGGCATGCTGCTCTCGATCGCCGCCTTCTTCGGGATCGCGCCGATCGTCGAGTGGCTGAGCTCGGTCCTGGGCGGAGCGGTCAACTGGCTCGTCTCGGCGCACCTGCTGCCCTTCGCGAGCATCCTGATCGAGCCGGGCAAGGTGCTGTTCCTCAACAACGCCATCAACCACGGCGTGCTCACCCCGCTGGGCGTCGAGCAGGCGCAGCAGACCGGCAAGTCGATCCTGTTCCTGCTGGAGGCCAACCCCGGCCCCGGCTTCGGCATCCTGATCGCCTACTCGATCTTCGGCCTCGGCATCGCCAAGGCGAGCGCCCCGGGCGCGGCGCTGATCCAGTTCGTCGGCGGCATCCACGAGATCTACTTCCCGTACGTGCTCATGAAGCCGGCCATCATCATCGCGGCCATCCTCGGCGGCATGACCGGCATCGCGACCAACGTCACCTTCAACTCGGGACTGCGTGCCCCGGCCTCGCCCGGATCGATCATCGCGGTGCTGCTGCAGACCCCGGCGGACAGCTTCGTGGGCGTGACGCTCTCCGTGGTTCTCGCGGCCGCCGTGTCGTTCATCGTGGCGTCGATCATCCTGCGGGCCAGCCGCAAGCGCGACCTCGCCGCGGGCAACGCGGGCGACCTGTCGGCCGCCGTCGCGCAGACCGAGGCCAACAAGGGCAAGGAGTCCTCGATCCTCGAGGGCCTGGTCCAGGAGGGCGAGCACGACACCGGCGACGCCCAGGGCGACGCCACCAAGCGACTGGTGCAGAACATCGTGTTCGCGTGCGACGCTGGGATGGGTTCGAGCGCGATGGGCGCGTCCGTGCTGCGCAACAAGATCAAGAAGGCCGGCGTGGAAGGGGTGACGGTGACCAACCAGGCCATCAGCAACCTCGACGGCACCGCCGACCTGGTCATCACGCAGCGCGAGCTCACCGACCGCGCGAAGGGCCAGTCGCCGAACTCGCTCCACGTGTCGGTCGACAACTTCATGAACAGCCCCAAGTACGACGAGGTCGTCGACCTCGTCGCCAACCAGCAGAAGACCCCCCAGAACGCTGAAACGGAGAACGCGAACAAATGACCGACCAGATTCTCGACCGGGCGAACGTCGTGGCCGCGGGTTCCGCGACCACGCGGGAGGACGCGATCCGCGAGGCGGGTGAGCTGCTGGTTCGCGCCGGCGCCGTCGAGCCGGGTTACGTCGACTCGATGCAGGACCGCGAGAACACCGTCTCCACCTTCATGGGGAACGGCCTCGCCATCCCGCACGGCACCAACGAGTCCAAGGACGAGATCAAGCGGTCGGCGCTGTCCTTCATCCGCTACTCCTCGCCGCTCGACTGGGGCGGCGAGGAGGTGCGGTTCGTCGTCGGCATCGCCGGGCAGAACAACGAGCACCTGGAGATCCTGTCCAAGATCGCCATCCTCTTCTCGGAGGAGGACGACGTGCAGAAGCTGCTGGAGGCTCCGGACGCGGATGCGCTGTACGCGCTGCTGGGAGATGTGAACGAGTGAAGGCCGTCCACTTCGGTGCGGGCAACATCGGACGCGGCTTCGTGGGGCTCCTGCTCCACGAAGCCGGGTACGAGGTCGTGTTCGCCGACGTCAACGCCGAGCTGATCGACGCGCTGGCCGCCGCCGACTCGTACGACGTCCACCTGGTGGGCGAGGAGTCGGAGACCAAGACGGTCACCGGTTTCCGCGCGATCAACAGCGCCACGGACGAGGAGGCGCTGGTCGCCGAGATCGCGACGGCGGACGTCGTCACGACGGCGGTCGGCCCGCGCATCCTCCGGTTCGTCGCGCCTGTGATCGCCCGCGGGCTGGCTGCCCGCGCCGAGGACGCGCCACGGCTCGCCGTGATGGCGTGCGAGAACGCGATCGGCGCCTCCGACCTGCTGGCCGCCGAGCTGATGGACGGCCTCGCGGACGACGACACCCGCGAGGAGCTGGGTGCACGCACGGTCTTCGCGAACACCGCCGTCGACCGGATCGTCCCGGCCCAAGCGCCGGACGCCGGCATCGACGTCACCGTGGAGACGTTCTACGAGTGGGTCGTCGACCGCACGCCGTTCGCCGGCCACGAGCCGCGCATCCCGGGTGCGCACTTCGTGGACTCGCTGGGCCCGTACATCGAGCGCAAGCTGTTCACGGTCAACACCGGCCACGCGACGGTCGCCTACACGGGCTTCCTGAAGGGCGCGACGACGATCAGCGAGGCGATCGGCATCCCCGAGGTGCGCGAGGCCGCCGAGGCGGCGCTCCGCGAGACGTCGGCGGCGCTGTCCGCGAAGCACGGGCTGTCGGAGGAGGAGCTGGCCGCGTACCGCGCGAAAATCCTCGGCCGGTTCGCCAACCCGTACCTGGTGGATGAGGTGACCCGCGTCGGCCGCGAGCCGATCCGCAAGCTCGGCCGCAACGACCGGTTCGTCGGCCCGGCGTCCGACTACGCGGAGTACGTGGGCGGCGTCCCCGAGGCGCTGGTCGCGGCGATCGGTGCGGCCCTGCGCTTCGACGTCCCCGAGGACACCCAGAGCGTCGAGCTGCAGCGCCTGCTCGACGAGGCGGACGCCTCCGCGATCGTCGAGGAGGTCATGGGCGTCGCCCCCGGCGACACGCTCCACGACCCCCTCACCGCCGTGGTCTCCGCCGCTCAGAGCGACCGCCGCGACGAATCCCTCTGAGCCGAGCCGCCGAGCACGGGAAAAACGCTCCGGATTCCCCCGATCCGGAGCGTTTTTCCTGTCCTCGGCGGCTGGGGCTGGGTGTTCGCCGACGACCGGTGTCCGGGGCTGGGGCCGGTGGTACGTTTCGCTTGTGAGTCGAATCGTGTCGGTCGCGCCGGTCCTCCCCGCGCGCAGCTACAGCCAGGGGGAGATCACCGCTGCGCTGCTCGCGATGATCACATCCGACCCGGGTCGACAGCAGGTGATGCGGCGCATCCACGCCTCCTCCGGCGTGCTGACACGGAGCCTCGTGATGCCGCTCGAGCGCTACAGCTCGCTGGCCTCGTTCCAGGAGTCGAACGACTACTTCATCGCCGAGGGGACCTCGCTCGCCGAACGCGCGCTGACGGCCGCTCTGAGCGACGCGGGGCTGGCACCGGCGGACGTCGACTTCCTCCTCTTCACCACGGTCACCGGCATCGCGGCACCCTCGATCGACGCCCAGCTCGTCGCGCGCCTCGGCCTGCGCCCGGACGTCAAGCGCCTGCCGAGCTTCGGGCTGGGATGCGTCGCCGGGGCAGCCGGGATCGCCCGCGTGAACGACTACCTGGCCGGCCACCCGGATGAGGTGGCCGTGCTGCTGTCGGTCGAACTGTGCTCCCTGACCGTGCAGGCCAGCGACGACTCCATGGCGAACATCGTCGCGAGCGGACTGTTCGGCGACGGCGCCGCCGCCGTCGTCATGGTCGGCGACCGCCGCGCCGAGCAGCTGGGCCTCGCGGGTCCGGAGGTCGTGGACTCGCGCAGCCACATCTATCCCGACACCGCGGACGTGATCGGCTGGGACATCGGCGGGACCGGCTTCCGCATCGTGCTCAGCGCGGGCGTCCCGGACGTCATCGAGCGGAACTTCGCGGGCGACGCACGCGGAATCCTCGCTGCGCACGGGCTGGAGGTCTCCGACGTCGGCGCGTGGGCCGCGCATCCCGGCGGACCGAAGGTGCTGGAGGCGTTCTCGCAGGCGCTCGACCTCCCGGAGGGTGCGCTCGACGCCAGCTGGCGGTCCCTCGCCAACGTCGGCAATCTGTCCTCGGCCGCGGTGCTGCACGTGCTCGCCGAGCAGTTGGATGCGCACGCCGCCGGAACCATCGGGCTGCTGTTCGCGTTGGGGCCGGGGGTGACCAGCGAGCTGGTGCTGCTCCGATGGGCCGACGGCGAGCGCCGGGCGGCTCCGGCGACCGTGAGCGCACCGGCGCAGGCGATCGCATCGTGATCCGGGCGGCGTCGTGATCTGGACAGCATCGTGATCTGGTACACCATCCTCATCCTCGCGACCGGCGCCGAGCGCATCGCCGAGCTCATCGTCTCGACCCGCAATGCGAAATGGTCCTTCGAGCGCGGCGGCGTCGAGTTCGGGCGGGGCCACTTCCCGCCGATGGTCGCGCTGCACACCGGGCTGCTTCTCGCCTGCCTGGCGGAGGTGTGGTTCCTCGACCGCCCGTTCATCCCCTGGCTCGGCTGGCCGATGCTCGTGCTGGTGCTCGCGAGTCAGGCCTTGCGGTGGTGGTGCATCGCCACACTCGGACCGCGCTGGAACACCCGCGTGATCGTGGTGCGCGACCTCCCGCTCGTGCATCGCGGCCCCTACCGCTGGCTGACGCATCCCAACTACGTCGCGGTCGTGGTCGAGGGCTTCGCCCTTCCGCTGGTGCACACCGCGTGGATCACGGCCCTCGCCTTCACCGTGCTGAACGCCTGGCTGCTCGTGGTGCGCATCCGCTGCGAGAACCGCGCGCTTGCGACCGTGCTCGGGGAGCCCGCGCGCGCATGAAACCGGATGTCGTCGTCGTCGGCGGGGGGCCGATCGGGCTGGCGTGCGCGATCGAGGCACGGATCGACGGCATGGACGTCGTCCTCGTCGAGCCGCGCGTCGGACCCATCGACAAGGCGTGCGGCGAGGGGCTGATGCCCGGAGCGCTGGCCGCTCTGCACCGCATCGGCGTCGACCCGGCCGGTCGTCGACTCGACGGCATCGCCTACGTGGACGCCGCCTCACGCGTCGAGCACCGGTTCGCCGAGCGGCCGGGCCGGGGAGTGCGACGGACCGTGCTGCACCAGGCCCTGGCCGAGCGCGCTGCCGAGATGGGCGTCCACCGCATCCACGCGAAGGTCACCGGCGTGACCCAGCGCCGCGAGGGCGTGACGCTGGCCCTGAACGACGGGGAGACCGTCGACGCACCGTGGGTCGTCGCCGCGGACGGGCTGCACTCCCCCGTGCGGCGGATGGTCGGCCTGGAGGGACGGTCGCAGCCGGGCTCCCGTCGACGGTTCGGGCTCCGGAAGCATTTCGCCATCGAGCCGTGGACCTCCCTCGTGGAGGTGCACTGGTCGGACGGCGCGGAGGCGTACGTGACCCCCGTCGACGAGCGGACCGTCGGCGTCGCCGTGCTGGGTGCGCGGCCGTTGGATGTGGACGCGGTCGTCGCGGGCATTCCCGAGCTCGCCGGGCGGCTGGACGGGATCGCGGCGGTCTCGGAGCCGCGTGGTGCCGGTCCGCTGCTCCAGCGGGCGCGGTCCCGGTCGACCGGACGCGTGCTGCTCGCGGGGGACGCGTCCGGGTATGTGGACGCTCTCACCGGCGAGGGGATGCGCGTCGGCTTCGCGCAGGCGCGTGCGGCCATCGCCGCGGTGCGCTCCGGGGATGTGGAGCGGTACGAGCGGGCGTGGAGGGCGACCACGCGGGACTTCCGGATGCTGACCTCCGCGCTGGTGGTCGCGGCGCGATCGCGCTATCGGCCGCGGATCGTGCCCGCCGCCGTGCGACGTCCCGAGCTGTTCGGTTCGATCGTGGAGCGCCTGTCCCGCTGAGTGGCGCGGTTGCACACACTGCATGCATCACGTGCGAAATGGGGCTTATAAAGCATGTGTAACCCTGTGGATTGTCGCCGCACGTGGGGTGGAACGATTAGTATGTGTCTCAGATAGACATCGACATCCGATATGCCGGAAGGTGAGACATGGGCCATTCAGCATCCACTCCATCGGAGGACTCGACGCCGGCGCCGAAGATCCCGAAGAAGAGGACGACGGTGACCTTCTACTTGACCGACGCCATGCGCAACCGCGCCCGGGCCGCCTACCGGCAGACGTCGTTCGACGAGCGCGACACCAGCTGGTCCGAGATGATCAACAAGGCGCTGCTGGCTGAGGTGCAGCGCCGCGAGCGCGCCTACAACGGAGGCCGGGCCTTCGTCGGCAACGACGAACCGCTGACCCCGGGGCGGCCGATCGGGTTCTGAGTCTTTCAGCGTCCCTACACGCGCCCGCGCGCTTCTCGCACGTGTCGGACGAGAGCCGCAAGCGGCTCGGAAACAACGCCCGGCTCTTCGAGAGCTTGCTCTAGCTGGTCGACCTCGGTCGGCGTGAGCCTGATCAGCGTGTCCTGAAGAAGGATGGACCGCGCGTGCTCGAGCGCCGGGCCCAGGATGAAAGAGGTGAGATCCTGCTGCTGCAGTTCGGCTGCTGTGGCCTTGCGATCGTCAGAGGACCCGAGCGGCCGGATCTCGTAGTCCTCAGGCCCTGGTGCGTGCTCGGGGGCAGTCATCGCGTCCGGTTCTCCACGGGACGATTGTTCCAGCGGCAGCACAGGGCCGGCGCCGCGTGACCGCAATCGCCCTCCCTTCCCCCGGCATGACGAGTTCCCGGCACGTCGGCGGCTGGGGTGCCGACGTGCCGGGAAGTTGTCGCCGCCGCTCAGCGGGTGTGGTGGCGGCGCGGGCGGTTGGCCGCCGTGAACGCCAGCATCACACCGAGCAGAGCGAGGAGCGCACCCAGGGCGCCCAGACCGAGCTCGTTCGAGCCGGTGGACGCGAGGGTGGCGCTGCCACGCAGGCCACTGGTCCCGGCCGCGCCGCTCGCCGCGAGCATCGTCGCGGTGCCCGCAGGAACGGTCACCGCCGCGTTGTCAGGGCCGCCTGCGATCGGCGTAGTGGGGGTGGTCGGAGTGGTGGGCGTGCCCGGGTCGGTCGGGGTGCCAGGGTCGGTGGGCGTGCCCGGGTCGGTCGGGGTGCCAGGGGTGGTGGAGCCGACCGTCGCGCTGTCGCCGACCACGCTGATCGCGTTCCCGCCGACCGTCACCGGGACGTCGACGCCGATCGGCAGGTCGACCCCGCCGAGCAGGCCGCCGCCATCGGTTCCGCCGGTCGTCCCGTCACCAGCGGAGCCGCCCGCAGCCGGAGCCGTGGCAGTGGAGCCGGTGGACGAGGAGTCGCCCACGACCGAGATGCCGTTGCCGCCGATGGTGACCGGGACAGCCGCGTCGATCGGAGCCTGGACGCCAGTCAGCACGCCGCCGTCGGACGTCGAGCCGCCGGCGGTCGATCCGCCCGCAGCCGGGGCCGTGGTGGACGCGCCCGCGGTGGACGAGTCACCGACCACCGAGACGGCGTTGCCGCCCGCGGTCACCGGGATCGCCGCGCCGATGGGAGCCTGGGCGCCCGAGAGCACACCATCCCCCGAACCGGAACCTGCGGTCGCCGACGAACCGCTACCCGCGGCCGGAACCGAAGCGGTCGAACCCGAAGTGGACGAGTCACCGACCACCGACACCGCGTTACCGCCCGCAGTCACCGGGACCGCCGCGCCGATCGGAGCCTGGACGCCCGAGAGCACACCATCCCCCGAACCGGAACCCGAGGTCGCCGACGAACCGCTACCCGCGGCCGGGGCCGTGGTGGACGCGCCCGTGGTGGACGAGTCACCGACCACCGACACCGCATTACCGCCGGCCGTCACCGGAATCGCCGCGCCGACCGGAGCCTGGATGCCCGAGAGCACGCCTCCGTCCGAACCACCGGACGTCGCCGTCGCCCCGCCACTCGCAGCCGGGGCGGAAGCGGTCGAACCCGAAGTGGAGGAGTCGCCGATCACCGAGACGGCGTTACCGCCGGCGGTCACCGGTGCCGCGGCGCCGATCGGAGCCTGGACGCCGGTCAGCAGGCCGCCGTCCGAACCACCGGACGTCGCCGTCGGCCCGTCACCCGCGGCCGGGGCCGTGGTGGACGCGCCCGCGGTGGACGAGTCACCGACCACGGATACCGCGTTGCCACCCGCGGTCACGGGGGCGGAGGCGTTGACGACCGCCTGGATGTCGGACAGCAGTCCCCCGTCCGAACCCGAACCCGATCCCGTCGCGGTCGCGCCGGAGCCGGTCGGGCCGGCGGTCGCGGTCGAGTCCGTCGAGGTGGAGTCGCCGAGGACGGAGATCGCGTTGCCGCCCGCCGTCACCGGCGCATCCACGGCCACGGGGGCCTGGATGCCGGAGGCGACGCCGTCCGAGCCGGACGAGGTGGCGGTGCTCCCCGCTCCCGCGTCGCCCGATCCAGCGGCCGCCGAGTCCGTGCTGGCGGAGTCGCCGACGACCGAGATCGCGTTGCCCGAGACGTTCACGGGGACGCTGACGGAAGCCACGGCCTGGTCACCGCTCAGGATGCCTCCGACCGAATCGGGCGAAATGGTCGCCGAGGGCGCGGGAGCCGCCGGGGCGGACGCCGTCGAGCCCGAGCTGGACGAGTCGCCGACGACGGAGACGCCGTTCCCGGCGAGCGAGACGGGGATCGAGACGCCGACGACAGCCTGGTCGCCGGTGGCGACGCCGTCGCCACCTGGATTCTCGGCCGCGTTGGCCGCGGCCGTTCCGGCGAGCCAGAGGCCGCCGACGCAGAGGGTGAACCACATCCCTCTGGAAACGTACTTGTTCATGAGTCAGCCTTTCCGAAAATGAGTGGGAGGGCCCGGGCGCGCACAGAGGCGCCGGGCACGGTCGCATGCTGCCGGGATGGCAGCCGGGACCCACTCAGTCGGGGCTGATGTCGTGGTCGGCGACAGGGCCGGCGGGGATGTGGTCACCCGCGGCCGTGCCGCTGAGCCCGCTCCGGAGGGAGCCGGGCAGGAAGAACCGATCCGCGGTCGCCGCGGCCGCAGGCGCAGCGCCACCGGGGGCGCCCGAGGCGCCCGAAGCACCGGCGGAACCGCCCGCGGGCAGACCCCTCCCGGGGTCTCCACCGGGCGCAGAAGGGTCGCCACCGAGCGGACCGGCAGGCGCTGAGGCCGCGCCCGCAGCAAGCGGCAGCGCAGCGGTGAAGGCCGCCGAGCCCGCGGTGGCGGCGCCGAATGCGCCGGAGAGCGGCGCCGAAAGAGCTTGGGGCGGGGAAAGCGGAGTCAACGCGTCCGACACCGTCGATCCCGGCTCGGGAGCGGGCGTCGGGCTCACCGAGCCACCCGGAAGGCCGGGCACGACCGGCACCGCCGGCACCAAGGGAACGAGGGGCGAGACGGCCGTGTCGACCGCGCCCACCGCATCCGACACCGCCTGGTAGACGGCACCCGCGACGGGCTCCGTCACCGACGAAACCGGGGCCGCCGGGAGCACGTCCCGGACCACCGGCACCGCCGCCACGACCTCGTCGACGGTCGACGCCACCGGCTCCACGACGCTCTGGGCCGGGGTCTGCTCGGCCACCTCGTCCACCACCTCGGTGACGGGCGTGACGACCGCCGAGACCACCTCCTGAACGGGAGCCGGGACGGCCGGAGCGACCGCCTGCGTCACCGCGCCGAGCGCGTCACCGGCACCACCGGTGGCGGTCGACACGAGGGATCCGACGGGCCCGGGAGGCGGCGCGGGCTCGGCCGCCGAAGCGGACGGGCCACCCGCCAGGAAGCCCAGCACGGTCAGTCCGGCGCCGGCGATCAGGGATCCGATCAGCACGCGCGCAGGGGTGATGAAGCGACGGTGCGCCAACTCGGCCACCTCCGGCATACGATCACCCCCTGACCGTTCGAGACGAGGGCGAGTGTACGCCGCTGTCTACTAGACAGGAAGAGTGGATTCCGACGTCGCCTGTGCACCTTGTTCGGTTCCCGAACGCCCGCGGCGCGCCGCGGTGGCGGCGAAGACCACCACGATCAGGGCGCCGACGGTCATCGCAGCACCCACCCAGAGCGGCGAGGTGTAGCCCAGTCCGGCCGCGATCGTGAGGCCGCCGAGCCACGCGCCGAGCGCGTTGCCGAGGTTGAACGCCGCGATGTTCGCTCCGCTCGCGAGGGTGGGTGCGTGGGAGGCGTAGGAGAGCACGCGGAGCTGCAACGCCGGCACGGTGGCGAACCCGAACGCACCCATCAGGACGAGCGCGATGACGGCACCCACCGGCAGCCCCGCGACCAGCGCGAACGCGACCAGGACGACGGCGAGCGCGGCGAGCAGCCACATCAACGTCCCGTCGATCGAGCGGTCCGCCAGCCGTCCGCCGACCCAGTTGCCCGTGAACAGGCCGAGTCCGAACAGGATGAGCAGCCACGGCACCGCGGCGGACGGGAAGCCCGACACCCCGGTCAGCGTGTAGGCGATGTAGGTGAACGCACCGAACATCCCGCCGAAGCCGAGGACGGTCGCCGACAGGGACAGCCATACCTGGCCGGAGCGGAACGCGGACAGCTCGCTGCGCAGTCCGGCCGTCGGCGTGTCGGCGGCGCTCCGCGGCACCAGGATCGCGATGCCGATCAACGCGACCACGCCGATCACGGTGATCGCCCAGAACGTGGAGCGCCAGCCCAGCGCCTGACCCAGCAGCGTCCCGAACGGTACTCCGAGCACGTTCGCTGCGGTGAGACCGGTGAACATGACGGCGATCGCTCGTGCCTGCTTCTCGGGCGCGACGAGTCCCGCCGCGACGACCGAGCCGATGCCGAAGAAGGCGCCGTGGCAGAGCGCCGCGAGCACGCGGCCGCCCAGCATCACGCCGTAGGAGGGGACGAGCGCCGAGAGCAGGTTGCCTGCGATGAAGAGGACCATGAGCCCGAGCAGCGCCGCCTTGCGCGGGATGCGCGTCGCGGCCGCCGTGAGACCCAGCGCCCCGACGACCACGGCGAGCGCGTAGCCCGAGATCAGCCAGCCGGCGGCGGCCTCGTCGACGTGGAAATCGGCCGCGACCTCGGGCAGGAGCCCGGCGATGACGAACTCGGTGAGACCGATGCCGAACCCTCCGAGGGCGAGGGCGATCAGGCCGGCGGGCATGGTGACTCCTTCAGGATCAGGTGGGGTGCGCTAGTCTGTTAGTTGCAGACGCGTCATAAATAGTTGCACGTGCAACTAAAGAGCGCAAGTGCGGAGGGAGACGACATGGGCATCGCCGACGACGCCGTGGAGGTCCGCGCCCACGGCTGGCGCACCCTCGCGGCTCTGCACGGCTACATCGAGGCCGAGCTCGAGCGCGAGTTGAGCCGCAGCGTCCGGCTCTCCGTGGTCGAATACACCGTCCTCGACGCGCTGGCCCGTCAGGACGGGTGGCACATGCGGATGCAGCAGCTGGCCCGCGCGAGCGCGCTCAGCCCCAGCGCCACCACCCGGCTGGTCAACCGGCTGGAGGAGCGCGGTCTGCTCACGCGCATCCTGTGCGCCGACGACCGCCGCGGCATCTACACCGAGCTGACCGCCGACGGCCACCGCCTGCTGGACGAGGCACGGCCGGTGCACGACGATGCGCTGGCCCGCGCAC
Organism: Leifsonia sp. NPDC077715; assembly: GCF_040686855.1. Classification (NCBI taxonomy): domain Bacteria; kingdom Bacillati; phylum Actinomycetota; class Actinomycetes; order Micrococcales; family Microbacteriaceae; genus Leifsonia; species Leifsonia sp. NPDC077715. Next base: position 208,767 of record NZ_JBFBOG010000002.1, on the reverse strand, counting down.
TGGACGGCGCGCGCGACATCCCGGAGCTCTCCCCGCTGGTGGATGCGCTCCCGCAGCTGAGCGCGCAGCCCGCCTGACGTCTCAGCGCAGCACCTCGACCAGCGCCACCCACGAGAACAGCACGGTCGTGACGATGGCGAGGATGGTGCCGACCGCGACGACGACGAGCCCGACCTGGGCGGGATGCAGCCCGATGAGCAGCACCCCGCCGACCGCGTAGAGGACGGGCGGAGCCGCGAAGAGGGCGATGCGCTCGGCCGTGTAGCGGCCGAAGCCCGTCTGCACCGCGTCCCGCCGCACCGCGAGCGCCGAGCGCACGACGACGAAACCGCACAACGCGGTTCCCACCAGCACCTGGATGCCGTACCCGGTCGGCTCCTGCCCCGGGATGAGCGCCAGGCAGCAGAGCGCGACGCCGAGGATGAGCGCGGCGATGGACGCACTGGCCCGCGCGGCGAGGCCGCGCGACTCCGCGATCATCCGGATGTTCACCGACAGCGCGACGATCAGCAGGCCGCCGAGCGCCGCGCCGGCTCCGGCCACGGCGACGTTGAACTCGGACCACGCGTCGAACGGCTCCAGCATGCGGCCCAGCGTAGCGGTGCCCTCCGCCAGGGCGTATAACGGGGGCATGGCGGACGCGATCACCAGCTGGATCGACCTGTACCGACGCGCGTGGGAGAGCAACGACCCCGACGACATCCGGGCCCTGTTCACCGAGGATGCGAGCTACCGCACCGAGCCGTTCGCCGAGCCGTGGGACGGCTACGAGGAGATCGTCGAGGGGTGGCTCGACGCCCAGGACGACCCGGGGGCAGCGACCTTCGAGTGGCGCCTGCTGGGCGAGGACGGCCCGGTGTACTTCGTCGAGGGCGTCACCGACTATCGGGACGGCCCGATCTACAGCAACCTGTGGATCATCCGCCTCGCCGAGGACGGACGCGCCGAGGAGTTCACCGAGTGGTGGATGGAGCAGGAGCCCGACCAGGGCTGACGGGCTGACGGACGTCGTCAGGCCAGCTGGCCCAGCCAGAGTCCGAGTCCGGCCGCGGTAAGCGCGAGCACGAGCATCCCGACGCCGTTGAGCAGCGCCGCGCGGTACCGCCGCTGCTGCGCGAGCCGCACGGTCTCGTAGCTGGCGGTGCTGAAGGTGGTGTAGCCGCCGAGGAAGCCGGTGCCGAGCACCGCACGCCATTCCGGTGGCAGGCCGTGGGCGAGTGCGAGCCCGGTGACCAGGCCGAGCAAAAACGAGCCGGTCACGTTGATGACGGTCGTTCCGATCGGATAGCCGACCCGCAGCCACGACCGCAGCAGTCCGTCGAATACGAGCCGGGCGACCGCGCCGACCCCTCCGGCCGCCGCGACCGCGAGCACGAGAAGCGCGGTCACGACCGTCCGCCCGCCGCCCGGCGCCGAGCGATGGCTGACGCGAGCGCGATCCCGCCGATCGAGGCGAGCGCTCCGATGAGAATGGTCGCCGCCGCGTACAGGATGCTGAGCCCCACGCTCTGGGCGGCGATCAGCCCGTCGGTGTCCACCGCGAGCGAGCTGTAGGTCGTGTACCCTCCGAGGATGCCCGTCCCGGCGAAGAGGCGCACGTCACGCCGGGCACCCTCGTCCGGACCGCGCAGCGCGAGCGTCTGCAGCAGCCAGCCGAGCACGAACGCGCCGGTGACGTTGATGAGCAGCGTGATCAGCGGGACGCCTCCGACCGGCGGGACCGACAGCGTGAGGAGGTACCGCACCGCGGTGCCGAGCGCGCCGCCGGCGAAGACGAGCAGGAGGGAGCGCGGCCGCAGATGGAGCGGGCTCCTGGAGTGATCGGCCGGCACTAGACCGGCGTGTCTTCCCACGGGAAGCGCTGGGCTCCCGGCTGCGGGTTGAGCGGGACCACGATGACCGGACGGTGCTGGCGATGGGCCAGGTGAACGGCGACCGAGCCGTTGAAGAACTCCCGGACGCTGCCCCGCAGCCCGGCCTCGCGCGTTCCCACGACGATGTAGCGCGCGTCGATGTCGTCCGCCAGCCGAGCCAGCGACCAGGCCGGGTCACCCGCGAGCTGCTGCAGCGTGTACGGGATGCCGCGGCCGTCGAGCACCGACCGGATGTGCGCCTCGAGGTCCGGGTCGAACCGCTTGTCCTCGGTCTCCGGCAGGTCGGGGTCGTACGGCAGGGCGACCACTGTGCCGTCGACGTAACTCGACACGACATAGCGGTCCGGGTCGACGTTCGCGCAGACGAGCGGGACGTCGAGATCGTCAGCCAGGCGAGCCGCCTGCTCCAGCACCGCCACCGGTTGTCCGGGGACCACCGCCGCCAGGATGCCGCCGCGTCCTGCCCGCTCGTTGCCGTTCATGCCCCTAGTGTGCACCATCTCACGGGTTCACTCGCGCGGGCCGCTGGGGTACGTTCGGCCTACCAGCGTCTGAGAGGAGCCCGACCCGATGGCCGACAAGCCACCGCTGCCGCGCGAGCGCCGCCGTACCACCCGCGGCCTCCGTCCGCTCCCCGAGCTGACCAAGGATCTGGTCGCCCAGCTGCGCCGCCTGATCTCCACCGAGCTCGCCCTGTTCAAGGCCGAGATGGCGGCGAAGGCGAAGGCCGCCGGGATCGGCGCCGGGTTGCTGGTCGGCGCCCTGCTGTTCCTCTTCTTCGCGTTCGGCGTGCTGATCACCGCCGCGGTGCTCGGCTTCGCGCTCATCCTGCCGGCCTGGCTGGCCGCGATCATCGTGGGCGTCATCCTGATCGTCATCGCCGTGGTGCTCGGACTGATCGGGATGCGCAGCCTCAAGAAGGGCGTGCCCCCCGTCCCCGACGACCTCGGCAGCGAGCTGAGCGCCGACGCCAAGGCCCTGAAGGGAGAGCAGCCGTGACCAACGAGACGACGCCGTCGATCAGCCGCCAGGGTCAGCGACCAGCCGGACGCCCGCCGGTGCCGAAGGGCGCGGGCATCAACACGCTCAAGCTCGACCTGGAGGTCACCCGCGACGAGCTCGCGAGCACCCTCGACGACCTCTTCGCGACGTTCAACATCCGGGTGCAGATCCGCTCGCATCCCGTCTTCTTCGCCGGCTTCTTCCTGGCGCTGACCGGAGCGGCCGCCGGCATCGCCACTCTGCTCATGCGGAGGCGCGGGCGTGCCGACTGACCGCGGAGGCGTGGGCAGCGACCGCGCACACGCGGTGCGGCGGATCGAGGACCGCAACAGCCTCCCCTGGTACCGGCTGCCGTGGGGATTCATCCTCAAGCGGACGATGCGCAGCTACTCCACGGATCAGGCCACAGACCTCGCGGCCGGGCTGACCTACTTCGCGGTGCTGTCGCTGTTCCCCGCACTGCTGGCACTCGTCAGCCTGCTGGGGATCGTCGGCCAGAGCAAGGCGGGCATCGACGCACTGTTCGGGATGATCGACGACCTGGCCCCGGGGATCGCGGACGTGCTGAAGGGGCCGATCCAGGGACTCGCGTCCTCCCCCGCGACGGGCTGGGCCCTCGTCATCGGAATCGTCGGCGCCGTCTGGTCGGCGTCGGGCTACGTCGGCGCCTTCGGCCGCGCGCTCAACCGCGTGTACGGAGTGCAGGAGGGCCGGACGTTCATCACGCTGCGGCCGGTGCAGCTCGGTGTGACCCTGTTGGCGCTGGTGCTCATGTCGCTGCTGGCGCTGATGCTCGTGGTCTCCGGACCCGTGGCGCAGTTCCTCGGCAGCCTCATCGGGCTGAGCGACGCCTTCGTGATCGCGTGGTCGATCATCCGCTGGCCGATCGTGATCGTCGTCATCGTTCTGCTGGTGGCGGTGCTGTACGCGGCGACGCCGAACATCAAGCACCCGCGCATCCGCTGGCTGACGCCCGGGTCGATCGCGGCCATCGTGGTGCTCGGGATCGCCTCGGTCGGCTTCGCCTTCTACGTCGGCAACTTCGGCAACTACGACCGCACCTACGGCACCCTCGCCGGGATCATCGTCTTCCTGCTGTGGATCTGGATCGCGAACAACGCGCTCCTCTTCGGCGCCGAGCTCGACTCCGAGGTGGAGCGGGCACGGGAACTGGTGGCCGGCATCGAGGCGGATGACGTGCTGCGACTCCCGTTGAAGTCCGACAAGGCTCTGGTCAAGGCGCGCGAGGCGCACGCGGGAGACATCCTGGCGGCGCGCGATCTGCGACGCAAGTACCGCACGGGCGTCAAGCACTGACCCCGCGCTAGCCTCGAGGTATGAGCGACGCGCGACCCGGCCACGACCTCCCGGACAGTCGCGGACGCACGGGTCTGCATGCCACCGGCCGCGAGCTGGATGGCAACCCGGATGTGCGCATCCGCGACATCGAGGTCACCTCGGACGGCTGGCACGTGCTGCGCCGCACCACCTTCGACTACCGCGGCCGCGACGGGAGCTGGACGACGCAGTCCCGCGAGACCTACGACCGCGGCAACGGCGCGACGGTGCTGCTGTACGACCCGGTCGGCCGGACCTTGCTGCTCACGCGTCAGTTCCGCTTCCCCGCCTACGTGAACGGTCACCCCGACGGGATGCTGGTCGAGTCGGCGGCAGGGCTGCTCGACGGCGACAGCCCCGAGGACGCGATCCGGCGCGAGGCCGCCGAGGAGCTCGGGGTGGGGATCGGCGAGCTGACGCACCTGTTCGACCTGTACATGAGCCCGGGCTCGGTGACCGAGCGCGTCCACTTCTACGCGGCGCCCTACGTCCCGGCTGACATCGCCGGCGGCGGCGGTGTCGCCGACGAGGGCGAGGAGATCGAGCCGGTGATCGTCCCCTACGACGAGGCGCTGGCGTGGGTGGGCGACGGCCGCATCGCCGACGGCAAGACCGTCATCCTCGTGCAGTGGGCGGCGCTGAACCTCTTCGGCTGAGGTTCCGGATCACCCGTAGCGGAGGGCGGCGCCGTCCGACTTGAGGAAGTCGATGTGCAGGTGGTTGCACGTGTCGTCGAACGGCTTGAAGTTCGAGAGGTCCATCGACGAGCGGCATCCGATCTGACCGAGGCCGGTGCCGTTCGGGACCAGGGGGTCGAGGATCTTGATGAGCTCCACCGACTTGGCGTCGCCGCCCGTCAGAGGCGAGCCGTTGAGCAGGTAGAAGTCGACCGCGTGGCCGCCGCCGTCTGCGTAGTGCGCCGACTCGGTGCCCGCGCCCTCGATCTGGCCGGTGCATCGGCGGTTGATGTCGCTGACGCCGACCTGGTTGAAGTTGTCCAGCGCGACCGAGATGGCCTGCAGCACGCGGTAGTCGACGCCGCAGCCGGGCACGGCCTGGCCCTCGGCGAGGTCGGCGATCTCGGGGATGTGGTTCGGCGTGGAGCCGACCAGGCGACCGGAGGCGACCGCACCCATGATCTGCACCGCGAGCGCCTGCACCGTCGGCGAGACCGTGGAGTTGGTCGTCGAGTCGAGCGCCTGCGGGCTCTCCTGGATGGCCAGGCCGTCGCGAGCGACGACCTGGGTGACGCCGCCACCGGTCAGGGTCTGCACGGCGAGCGCCGTGCGTGCGGCGCCGACGGTCGAGCCCTCGCCCGTCGTGGCGTACGCGGGCAGGGCGGCGGTGCCGAAGAACGCGGCGAGCGCCAGCATGACGACCGCGTGCACACCCCAGCGGCGGCGCTCCGGATGCGCGGAGCGCACGCGTGGCGCGCGGGCCGGGCGCTCGGAGCGCGCGACACGCGCGGCCTTCGGGGCCCGCTCGGCGCGCTTGGGCTTGACGACGATGCGCTCGCGGACGGCCCGCTCCTGGACGGCAGCGCCCTGAACGCGCGGGCTCTGAACGGCACGGGCCTTCTTGCGCGGCCGGCTGCGCTCCGCCTCGAGGGCGGCACGGCGGCTCACGAAGGGCTGAGCGGCCGTCAGCTGCTCGGGGGTCGTGAACGCCCTGACCGGGTCGGCGGAGAGCTCCGGCTGCTGTTCCACATCCACCACGATGGGTGCCTTGGCGGCGCGGCGAGGCCGCACGGAAGGAGTGGACTGGGGCAAGCTGCTGGGTCTTCCTGGGGAGGTCGGTCGGGGTCGACGCACCGGGACGGCGCGAAAGCGTACGATCTTTTCTACCCGATTTCGCCTGGATGTTCCATCAATGCAGACGAATAGATTCCGGTCGGGGGCCCATCCCGCGCGTTCGGGTCACGCAGGGGCCCCCATCCGGAACCACGACGGCTGGAAGTCGCCGTCCCTTGAAAATCTAGGCGTGTCGAGGCGATGGTGCACCGCGCGGTACGGCTGGTACGACGCTCCTCCCAGCGTCCGATCAGGGGATGCCGACGACGAGCTCGACACGCCCGGAGAGCTCCCGGAGCACGACCGTCCCGCGCTCTGCGAGTTGTCGCAGGCCGATACCCGGGCCGCGCGTGTCGAGGCTTCCGCCCGAGGCGATCACGACCTCCACGCCGTCCGGTCCGCTCGGCCGGAGCTCGACCTCGACGCGGGAGCCGTCGCCGTGCCGCACCGCATTGGCGAGTCCTTCCGAGACGGCGTCGACGACCGCGGACGCGCGTGACGGATCGGCCAGGCGCTCCCACACGTCGTCCCCGTACCGGGCGCGGAGCTCGATCGCTGACGACCAGCTCTCCACCAGCGCACGCACCTCGTCGGCCGCCTGCGGCTCCTCGTGGCCGCCGCGGAGGGCATCCCTGGCACGGCCGACGACCTCGGCGATGCGCAACGCCGCGGTCTCCGGTCCGGCCGCCGGCGCGGCCGTCAGGGCGAGCGCCCCGGCGATCAGCTCCGACTGGACGCCGGCGTGCAGGAGCCGGGCGAGCGACGCGCGCTCGCGGTCGTACTCGGCGCGGATGCGCGCGGCGGTGCCGACGTTCGCCTGCAGCGCCTCCTCGAGCTCCGCCTGGTCGCTCCGGACGCGCAGCGTCAGCGACGCGACCAGGGCGACGCCGAGCGCGATGACCGGATACGTCAGCGCCTCGAACCAGGCCGACGATGCGTCCAGGCCGCCGAGCATCAGGCCGAGGGCGCTGGTCAGCGCGACGAGCACACCGATCGCGATCGAGAGCAGGACGAGCGTCGCCAGACGCAGCGACGGCCGGGACGGCAGCGGCACGAGGGTCGCGGCGGCCCCGGCGGCCAGGAGGACCACGAGGCCGGTCGCGAGGGGAAGCAGACTCGACGGCCCGAACAGGGTGAGGCCGAAGGGCACGACGAGAGCGGTGTACAGCAGCGCGGTGGAGAGGGGCGGCGCTGCGCGCATCCCGCCGATCACCGACCTGGACCACTCGCCGCGACCGAGCGGTTCGGCGTCCGGCGCGCCGTCGGCCGTCTCGTCGCTGTAGACGCGGTGGCTCGCCGGCCGCACGACGTCCTCGGCGAGGGTGCGCAGGACACCGGCCGCCTCGCGGGGCTCCAGCCGCTCCTCGGCGGCGGCGGCTGCCGCCTCCTCCATCGCCGAAAGCACCTCGTCGACTGCGGTGCTCCGCAGCCGCCTCAGCCGTTCGGCGGCGCATTCGACGTCGCGCTCCGATGCCTGCTGGGCGGCTCGGAGACGCCGGAACACCCCGCGATGCTCACGCACCAGGTCGACGCCGACGGCGGTCAGGGCGAAGACGACCACGCAGACCACGAGGTTGACGAGCATCCGGCCGGCCAGATCGCCCGGCGCGACCGGGATGCCGAGGAGGCCGCCCGCCTCGAGGAACAGCAGCGGCCGCACCGCGCCGACCACGCCGAAGATCGCATACACGGCGAGCGCCCGCCCGCGTCCCCGGATCAGGCGCAGCACCGCCACCCCGAGGAGCAGCAGCCCGCCGAGGATCGCGTGCTGCAGGGCGGCGACGGCGAGCACGGCGAGCGGTCCGCCCGTCACGTACTGGAGCCCGGACATCACGGTCAGGGCGAACGGCAGCGAGAGCAGCCAGGTCCACCAGGTGATCGCGTTGGGGCCGTACGAGCGTACGACCGAACGGCGGAACGTCGTCATCCTGCGGTCAGAGCCCGGTCACCGGATCGCCGAAGGTCGCCGCGTAGAGCGTCGCCGCCGCCACCCGTGGGGTCGTCCGCTCACCGCCGGCGAGGCCGAGCGCCGCGAAGACGCGCTCGACGCTCTTCTCGACCGCTCGGACGGTCACGTTCCGTCGGCGGGCGATCTCCGCGTTGGTGAGCCCGGCCGCGAGCAGCCGTGTCGTCTCGAGCTGCGCCGCCGTGAGCGCCAGGAGCCGGGAACGCGCGTCCGTGCCCGCCTGCTCCCTGGCGACCGGCCGGTCGGCCAGCACCGCCTCTGCGGCGTCGACCAGCTCCTCCACCGACTCGACCGCGGCCTTGTTGACGAAGGAGGCGTGCATGACGGTGCTACGCGCCTGTGCGGCGGCGGCGTCCCTCGACAGGTTGCTGAGGAACATCACCGCGATGTGAGGAGCGCGCTGCTGCAGGATGGTCGCCAGTTCCACCCCGTTCGGCCGGCGCCCGAGATCGATGTCGGTGACCAGGAGGTCGGGGTCCGTCGCTCCCGCGACTTCCAGCGCCTCAGCAGCGTCGGGGGCGCCGGTGGCGTCGAAACCGCGCTGCGCGAACGCGTCGACCACGAGCGAGCGCATCAAGGCGTGGTCCTCCACCACCAGCACCCTGCGTCGCCATGTGTCCACCGCCACTCGCACAGGATAACGCGGTGCCGCCTCTGATCCGCCGGTCCGCGTCACCCCAGTAGTGGTCCGGCAGCCGGCGCGCGGACAGGACGAGAACATCCGTTCCGTAGACTGGCGACGAAGAGCCTTTCGACACGGAGGATGCGCATGGGATCGAGGTGGGCTCGCGTCTGTCGCGGCATGCTCGCTTCGGCGACCGCGATCTTCGTGGCGGCGCTCTTCCACGTCGCGGGCGGCGGCGCGGCCCCGGGGCCGGTCGCGCTCGCGCTCAGCGTGGCTTTCGCGACTCTCGCCTCCATCGCCCTCACGGCCCGGCGGCTGTCGCTCTGGCGTCTCATCGTGGCGGTCGGCCTCAGTCAGTTCCTCTTCCACGCGTTGTTCTCGCTCGGCGAGGGGAGCACGCGGTTCACCGCTCCTGGTGGGATGAATCACCTCCACCCCGGGATGCACCTCGTCATGTCGACCGGTTCGATGCCGGCCGCCCACGGCTCGGAGCTCAGCCCGTCGATGTGGCTCACGCATGTCACCGCCGTGCTGATCACCGTGGTCGCGCTGCGGTTCGGCGAGCAGGCCTTCTGGGGACTGTTCCGGACGGCGGGCGTGCGGGTCGCGCGCGCGACCGACCGCCTCGTCGCCGTGCCCGTTCCGGTGCGCTCCGTCGCCGCCCCCGCGGCGGCCGCCGAGCCGGCGCGGCTGCGCGACCTCGGCCTGCCGCTCGCGCGGTTGCGGCACCGCGGGCCGCCGGCGCTCGCCGGCGCGTTCTGACCGCTCCGGGGTTCCCGGACGCGGCCGGTCACGCGCACAGCGCTCACCGACGATCCGATCGCTCAAGGGAAAACCCATGAAGAAGTCCACGTTCGCCGCGTCCGTCGCGGCGGCCTCCACCGCTCTGCTCCTGCTCTCCGCGCCCCTCGCGGCCAGCGCGCACGTCCACGTCGATCCCGACCAGGCGGCGCCGGGCGACTACACCAACCTCACGTTCAAAGTGCCGAACGAGTCGGCCACCGCCGGCACCGTCAAGCTGGTGGTCGATCTGCCGACGACCACGCCGTTCACCTCGGTCAGCTACCTCCCGCTGGCCGGATGGACCACCACCGTCGACACCGAGAAGCTCGCCAAGCCGGTGAAGACCGACGACGGCACGATCACGGAGGCGCCCGTGCGGGTGACCTGGACCGCCGACAGCGGCGTGCAGGTCGCGCCTGGGCAGTTCCAGCAGTTCACCGTCTCGGCGGGCGCCGTGCCCGACACCGGCTCGGTGGAGCTCCCGGCGCACCAGTACTACTCCGACGGCACGGTCGTCGACTGGGATCAGCCGACCCCGGCGTCGGGCAAGGAGCCCGAGCACCCCGCGCCGACGCTGTACATCGACAGCCCTGCTCCGTCCGAGGACGGCTCGAGCGCCCTGCTGGCGACGGACGCGCCGAAGCCGCAGGCCGCCGACTCCGGAACGACGGCCACGGTCGTCTCGATCGCGCTCGGCGTCGGCGGGCTCGCGCTGGGGGCGATCGCTCTGGTCATCGCCGTCTTCGCCCTCACCCGGACCGGGCGCGGCGCCGAGCGTAAGGTGCAGGGATGAGGACCAGGCTGCTCGCCGGGGCCGCCGGCATCGCCGCGGCCGCCGCTCTCGTGCTGGTCCCCGCCTCGGTCGCCGCGGCTCACGACTACGTCGTCGGCAGCGACCCGGCCGCCGATTCCACCGTGACGACGCCGCCGCAGTCGGTGACCGTCACGTTCAACGACCGGGTGCTCGACCTTTCCGGGGACGGCTCGACGAACCTGCTCACCGTCACCGGACCGGGCACCGAGGCGCGCCACTTCGAGACCGGATGCGCGACGGTCGCCGACACGAAGGTGAGCGCCCCGGTGGCGCTGGGACCTGCGGGTTCGTACACGGTCACCTATCAGGTCGTCTCCGCGGACGGGCACACCGTGTCGTCGTCGTACGCGTTCGCCTACCAGCCGCCCGCAGGGACACAGGCCGCGCAGGGATCGGAGGCGTCGCCGTGCGGCGCGAAGCCGACGCCGAGCGCCGCCTCGACCGGGGAGGCGGCCGGTTCCGGGGGCGGACCCACGGCGCCCGCGACGGCCACCGCATCCACACCCCAGCCGACGGCGACGTCGAACGGCACCGACCTGGGGCTCGTCATCGGCATCGCGATCGGGATCGTGCTGCTGGCGGTCATCGGCGTGGTGATCGTGCTGCTCACCGCGCGGCGGAAGCCGCCCGCTGGGCCTGCGGAGGAGTCCGACTCCACACCCTGAGCGGTGAACGCTACACCTCCGGCGCCGGGCTGCGAAGCCGTCCCGTTGGGACTATCCGCGCCCGGCCCGCGGGCGTAACGTTCGCGCATGGCCAGACAGAGCGACCAGCAGACCGCCGACTTCCCGGACGTCGTCCCCGAGGAGCAGATGGATCCGGACATCGTGCCGGCGCCGCAGCCTGCACCCGACTCCGTCGACGACGGAGACGAGGAAGACGGCCGGCTCTAAGCGGGCTCCTCGCCCTCCTCGCGGATCTGACCCTCCTCGGGGTCGTGCGCGGTGAGGTCGGCGCTGGTGTACTGGCGCTCGCCCGGGTCGAGGTCTTCCCGTTCGTCGTCGCCGTTGGCGCGGGGATCGGACATGATGCCCTCCTAGGTCTCTAGGCGTCGGACGGTACTCCCTTAGTGAGAGTTGAGCAGTCGTCCAGTCTCGTGAGGCAGTGTGGCCCTCGTGGAGATCGTGGTGGACGTGGTGCTCGTGGTGCTCGCCGTCCTGGCGATCGCCGCCGGGTGGACCAAGGGCGCCATCCGCTCGGCGGGCACGCTCATCGGTCTCGGCGTGGGGCTGTGGCTGGGTTTGATGCTCGCCCCTGTCGTCGTCGGCTGGTTCGCCGACGCCGGCTTCGGCGGCGTGACCCAGCGGTCCGTTGTCGCCGGCGTCGTGATCCTCGTCTGCGCCGGCGTCGTGTACGCCCTCACCGGCGCGCTCGCCTCCATCGTCGGCAAGGTGCTGCGCCACGGCCCGGTGCGCTGGCTCGACTCGCTCGTCGGGGCCGTCCTCGGGTTGGCCACCTGGGCGGTCGTCGTGTGGCTGCTCGCCGGATTCGCCATGGCGACCAGCCTGGCCACCGTGGTACAGGCAGCCAGCTCGTCGCGGGTGGTGGCGACCCTGAACAGCGTCGCGCCGCTCCCCTCCTCCACCGTGCTCGGCGCCATGGACGACGCCCTCGCCGGCGCGGGACTGCCGAAGGTCTTCGAGGGCGGCGAGACGATCCGCGCCGTCCCGGAGCCGGACCCGTCGATCCCCGCCGCCGTTTCACGCTCCGAGCAGTCCGTGGTCACGGTGCTCGCGTCGAAGCCCGCGTGCGGCCTGGACTCGGAGGGCAGTGGATGGGTCGTCCAGCGCGGCCGCGTCGTGACCAACGCGCATGTGGTCGCGGGAGCCTCCTCCGTCGTCGTCCGGGAGTCCGGCAGCACGTCGGTCGAGCGCGCGACGCTGATCGCCTTCGACCCGTCACGCGACCTGGCCGTTCTCGACGTGACCGACCTGAACGCCGCCCCGCTCGACATCGGCCCGGACCTCACGGCCGGAGCCGCGGCCTACGCCGCCGGCTACCCCGGCGACGGCCCGTTCACGATCTCGCCGCAGCGCGTCCGCGACCGAGTGACCGCCCGCGGCACCGACATCTACCAGAGCGGCAGCGTCGACCGCGACATCTACTCCCTGCGCGGCAGCGTCCGTCCCGGCAACTCGGGTGGTCCGCTGCTCGACGCGAACGGACAGGTCGCCGGCGTCGTCTTCGCCCGCAGCGCCACCGATCCCGACACGGGCTACGCGCTCACGCTCGCCGAGCTGCGGCCGGTCCTGTCGTCCGTCGGGTCCACCCCGATCAGCTCGGGGGCGTGCACCGCGGGCTGATCGCCCTCGAAACCCGCCGCCGGACATGGTTGGCTGGAGCCATGAAGGCTGTGACCTACTCCACCACCGGCGGCTCCGACGTCCTCACCCTCGGCGAGCGCGAGGAGCCCCGTCCGGGTCCCGGCGAGGTGCGTGTGCGCATCCACGTCTCCGGGGTCAACCCGACCGACTGGAAGGCGCGGAAGGGCGGCGGCCCGAAGGAGCTGCCGCGGCCGCAGGTGCCGAACCAGGACGGCGCGGGCGTCGTCGACGAGGTCGGCGCGGGCGTCACCGCGTTCGCGCCCGGTGACCGGGTGTGGGTGTGGGATGCCGCCTACCAGCGTCCGGACGGCACCGCCCAGGAGCTCGTGGTGCTGCCCGAGCGGCAGGTGGTGGCGCTGCCCGACGACGTGACCTTCGACGAGGGAGCCTCGTTCGGCATCCCGGCGCTCACCGCGCACCGGGCGCTCACCTCCTACGAGCACGCGCCGACGGAGCTCGCGCCGGGATCGCTCGACGGCCGGACCGTGCTCGTCGCGGGAGGCGCGGGGGCGGTCGGCCACGCGGCCATCCAGCTCGCGGTGTGGGCCGGCGCGACGGTGATCGCGACCGTCAGCAGCCACGACAAGGCGGAGCTCGCCCGTGCGGCCGGTGCGCACCACGTCGTGAACTACACGGAACCCGACACCGCGCAGGCCATCGGCGCGCTCGCGCCGCGCGGCGTCGACATCGTGGTCGAGGTGAACGTGTCCGCGAACGCTGAGCTCGACGTGAAGGTGACGGGCGCGAACGCCACCATCGCGAGCTACGCCGACGCCCCCGGCGCCGACGCGGTGACGATCCCCGTGCGGCCGAGCATGTCGAAGAACCTGCGCTGGCAGTTCGTGCTCACCTACACCGTGGCTCCGGCGACCAAGGACGCCGCCGTGCGTGCGGTGTCCGCAGCGGCAGCGGACGGCGCACTCCGGGTCGGAGCCGAGCACGGTCTCCCGATCACGCGCTTCCCGCTCGCCGAGACCGCGGCCGCCCACGACGCCGTCGAGAACGGCGCCGTGGGCAAGGTGCTCATCGACGTGGCGTGACCGCCTGCACCACCAGCGCGACCACCGAGGCGATCGCGATCGCGGCGGAGTAGCCCAGCGCGGTCGGCAGGAGTCCAATCGCTCCGATCAGCTCACCGGCGACCAGCGCCGGAACGCCGTAGGCGAGGTAGCTGACCAGGAACACGCCCGCGAACAGCTCGGCGCGCTGGTCGTTCGGAGCGAGCGGGGCGAGGATGCGGAGCATCGCCGAGAAGCCGGCGCCGAACCCGCCGCCGGCGATGGTCGCGCCGGCGAACAGCAGCGGGAGCACCGCGGCCGCGATCCCGACCGCGGCCACCGCGACTCCGACGAGGATCGCCGCCATCGCCCAGACCACCGTGGTCCGCGCCACGGCGCGCGTCAGCACCAGTCCGGCGATCGCGCCGACGGCGGGCGGGACGGCCACGATGGCTCCGTTGAGCAGGCCGCTGTCGAGGTGGAAGACGCCGTGCAGGATGGACGGCGACAGCCCGATGAACAGGCCCGCGAGCATCCAGGTCGCGAGGAACAGCGGGATCGCGCCGACGAACTCGCGCCGGGCGGCCCGAGGGATGAGGAGACGCGGGATGAGCGACCGCGCGGCGCCCGGACGTCGCGTCACCGTCTCGGGCGACGCGGCGATGACCAGGATGCCTGCGGCGAACAGCACCGCCAGGGTGACGAACACGAGGGTCGTCGGCTGCGGCACGAACTGCACCGCCACACCGGTCAAGAATGCGCCGATCGCGATGCCGCCGACCGGCGCGGTGCTGCCGATGGTCGCGCCGAGCTTCTTCTGCCGCTCGGGGGCCAGCTCCACCAGGGCCGCGGTGAAGGTGCTCATCGCCGCACCGGTCGCGACGCCCTGAACAGAGCGGGCGCCGATGATCCAGCCGATGTCCGGCGCGAAGAGGAAGACCAGCATCGCCACGACCTGCAGCGCGAGCGCCGCGATGAGGACGGGTCGCCGGCCGATGTGGTCGGAGAGCGAGCCCGCGACGAGGAGGGTGATCAGCAGCGTGACCGCGTAGATCGCGAAGGCGACCGTGAGCAGCCACGGCTGGAAGCCCCACTCCTGCTGGTACAGCACGAAGAGGGGGCTGGGCGCGCCGACGGCGAGGGCCACCGCGACGAAGGTCAGCGCGGTGCCGGCGAAGGCGGCCGCGGGGCGAAGGCGGAAGCCGCGCGAGCGCCGGGCGTCGGCGGGGCGGACGGCGAGCATCCCACCGGTGCGGGTCTCGGCTGTAGTCATGTCGACTCCTTAAAGCAATTTCTATTGCTTTTGCGACTATAGAGGCGTGCTCAGGAAAAAGCAACAATATTTGCGTTAAGCTATTCCCATGGAAACGACGACCACACCGGCCAAGCGCACAGGAGGCCGCAGCGCTGCGGTCATCCACAACGTGCGCACGGCCGTCGAAGAGCTCGTCGAGGAGAAGGGCCAGGACAAGGTCACCGTCCCGATGATCGCCGAGCGCGCCGGGGTCAACCCGACCAGCATCTACCGTCGCTGGGGCGACCTCCCGACCCTGATCAACGACATCGCGACCTACCGGCTGGACCCGGAGCGCCCGCTGCCGGCGAACGGCGACCTGCGCGCCGACCTGACGGCGTGGACGCGCGAGATCGTCGAGCACTACCGCAAGCCGGTCAACGCGGCGCTGCTGCGCGGGGGCGCATCCGCGGCGGGCGAGCAGCAGTCCTACTGCCTGCGCAACCGCCGTGTCGAGGCCAACCTGCTGCTCGACCGCTACCCCGAGTCGGGAGTCACGGCCGACGACATCCTCGACGTGGTCATCGCGCCGGTCATCTACCGCGTCATCTTCCTCCCCTGGACGCTGGACGATTCCACGGCCGAACATCTGGTCGCCCGGCTGTTCCGCTGACCCGCGCGTGAGCAGGTAGTGTCGGGAGGCGATGCCTGAGGAACGGACCAGCGAGGAACGCGCCGCGGCCCGCTCCGGCTGGGCCGTCGGCATCGCGACCGCTCTCTACGGGATCTCCTTCGGCGCCCTCGCCACGGCCTCTGGCCTCGACGTCTGGCAGGCGTGCGTCCTGAGCCTCGTGATGTTCAGCGGCGGGTCGCAGTTCGCCCTGATCGGCGTGCTCGCCTCGGGCGGCGCTGCGGCCGGCGGGACGGCGATCGCGAGTGCCGCACTGCTCGGCGTGCGCAACTCCTTCTACGCGCTCCGCCTGTCCCGCATCATCGGCCCGGGCTTCTGGCGGCGGGCCGGCGCGACGCAGCTCACCATCGACGAGTCGACCGCGGTCGCGACCGCGCAGACCGAGCCGCGCGCCCAGCGCATCGGCTTCTGGGTGACCGGCCTGGTGGTCTATATCGGCTGGAACATCATGACGCTGGCCGGCGCGCTGCTCGGCAACCTGATCGGCGACGTCAAGGCCTACGGACTGGATGCCGCGGCCGCGGCCGCGTTCCTCGGCCTCCTGTGGCCGCGGCTGAAAGCGCGGCAGACGCAGGCGGTCGCCGTCGCGGGCGGTTTCGTCGCGACGCTGCTCACGCCGTTCCTCATGCCCGGCCTCCCGGTGCTCGCGGCCGCGGTCGTCGCGATCGTTCTCGGCGTCCTCAACGTCTTCGGCCGCCGCGACGATCCGCCGCATCCCGAGGCGATCCCCATGGAGCGGGAGGTGGAGCCGTGACCACGTGGCACGTCATCCTGCTCGCATCCATCGCGGTGCTGGGGCTGAAGGCGGTCGGCTGGCTGGTCCCTCCCAAGGCGCTCGACCATCCCACCGTCGCGCGCGTCAGCGACCTGCTGACCGCGGCGCTCCTTGCGGCCCTGATCTGCGTGCAGACGCTGGGCGCCGGACAATCCCTGGAGCTCGACGCGCGGCTGCCGGCCGTGGCGATCGCTGCCGGACTGTACGCGCTGCGGGTGCCGTTCATCGTCGTGGTGCCCGCGGCTGCGGTGGTCGCGGCGCTGATCCGCCTGTTCACCTGATCGCTGCGTCCGCAGCGAACCAGGGAGGAACCGCTCCGCCTCGCGAAACCAGGATCCTCCGTTCTGCCATGCCACGCGGCGTGTCGACCGGAACCTCCTCCCTTCCGCGCGGACTGCCACCGAGGCCGTCCCTCGCGACCCGCGCCGAGCGAGCATGAGACCGCGGCCGACCTTGCGCCGTGGGCGAACCGGCAGCCTCCCCGGCGTCGCGGAGAGCGACACTGATGCCATGAACGAGGACGAGGTGGACGACCGGGCGGCGCTCGACGCGTACTCGGCCGCCGTCGTGAGGGTCGCGGAGACGGTGCTCCCGTCGGTCGCGGCCGTGTCGGTCCGCACGCGCTCCGGCGCCGGGGCGGGCAGCGCATCGGTCATCAGCTCCGACGGGCACCTGCTCACCAGCGCGCACGTCGTGGCGGGCGCGACCGGCACCGAGCTGTCCTTCGCCGACGGCACCACGGTCGACGCCGAGGTCGTCGGCACCGACCCGCTGTCCGACCTCGCGGTGCTCCGCGCCCGCGGCGCCACTCCCCCGCCGCTACGTCTCGGCGACGCGGCGCGGCTCCGCGTCGGCCAGCTCGTGGTCGCCCTCGGGAACCCGCTGGGCCTCGCAGGAAGCGTGACCGCGGGTATCGTCTCCGCGCTGGGCCGCTCGCTGCCGACGGCG
Source organism: Leifsonia sp. NPDC077715 (assembly GCF_040686855.1). Lineage (NCBI taxonomy): Bacteria > Bacillati > Actinomycetota > Actinomycetes > Micrococcales > Microbacteriaceae > Leifsonia > Leifsonia sp. NPDC077715. The sequence goes on along the minus strand of NZ_JBFBOG010000002.1, from coordinate 191,605 downwards.
TCCGGCCGGGTCATCGACGAGGTCATCCAGACGGACGCCGCCCTCAACCCGGGCAACAGCGGCGGCGTCCTCGCCGACAGCGCGGGCAGGATGGTCGGCGTCAACACCGCCGTCGCGGGCATCGGCCTGGGGCTCGCCGTGCCCATCAACCCGAGCACGCTCGAGATCGTGGAGGCGCTGAAGACCGCGGGCCGCGTCCGCCGCGCCTGGCTGGGTGTCGCGGGCACGAAGGTCCGGCTCACACCGGAGGCGGCCGAGAAGGTCGGCGCGCCGATGGGCATCCGCATCGCCACGGTGGTGGCCGGCAGCCCGGCGGCCGAGGCCGGAGCGCGTCCCGGCGACATCGTGGTGTCCCTCGACGGCATCCCGGTGGTCGACCCGACGGGCCTGCAGCGCCTCATGGTCGAGCGCGCGATCGGCCGGCGGATGGAGCTCACCCTCTGGCGCAACGGCGCCCTGGTGGATGTGGTGGTACTGCCGCAGGAGCTCGTCGCCTGATCCTCCGGCCGCTGCGTGTCGGCGGCGCCCCGTAACGTGACGCCGTGAGCGCATCCTGGCACCCGGTGGCGAATGCGCAGCCCACCGAGTGGCTGCTCCGCCAGGGAGCGCTCGGCACGCCCTACGGCGTGATCCGGCGGTTCGCGTTCGGCGACCAGAACCGACCCGACATCTGGTTCCGGGTGGTCACCTGGGCCCCGTCCTCTGAGGGCCGCGAACTCATCGGATGGTGCCGGACGCTGGAGGCGGCGGCCGCCGTCGCGTGGGACCACCGCTGCGCCGCGGAGTCCTGGCGCCACCACCTCGCCGCCCGGCGTACCGACGCGGGGGCGATGGCGGCCCAGCGCCCGGCGGCCGCCGAACTGGTGCGCTACTACCGGGCTGCGCTTCGCCGCACTCCTGAATCCGTGCTGGCCCGGATGCCGCAGCCGGCCCGGCGCCCCTAACCTGTCAGTGTCTCGGCCAGGGGGACCGATCCAGTCGGGGGACGGATCGGGAAAGGGCCCGGAGCGATCTCGCTCCGGGCCCTTTCATTGTTCACACGAGGGTGCGAACGGGAGTTACTTGGTCAGCGGCTCCAGGGTCGGGTCGTTGGCGTACGCCTCGGCCGCGTTCTCCTTGGTGACGATGACCGGCTTCAGCAGGTAGGCCGGGACGACCTTCTTGCCGTTGTCGTACGACTTGTCGTCGTTGACCTCGGGCTTCTTGCCCTTCTGCAGGTCCTCGACCATGGTGATCGCCTGCTTGACCAGGTTGCGGGTGTCCTTGTTGATGGTCGAGTACTGCTCGCCCGCCATGATGGACTTGACCGACTCGGCCTCCGAGTCCTGACCGGTGACGATCGGGACCGGCTTGCCGGCGCCCTTCACCGAGGTGATGATGGCGCGGGCCAGGGTGTCGTTCGGCGACAGGACGCCGTCGAGCTCGGTCGAGCCGTAGTTGGCGGCGAGCAGGGTGTCCATGCGGGTCTGCGCGTTCGCCGGCAGCCAGCCCTGGGTGGAGGTCTGCTTGATGTCGGTCTGCTTGGAGACGACCGTCAGCGTGCCGTCGTCGATCTTCGGCTGCAGGATCTTCATGGCGCCGTCGAAGAACACCTTCGAGTTGGCGTCGTCGGGCGAGCCCGAGAACAGCTCGATGTTGTACTTGGTCTTGCCCGGGTACTTGGCCTTCATGCCGTCGAGCAGGGCCTGACCCTGCAGCTCGCCGACCTTCTCGTTGTCGTACGCGACGTAGTAGTCGACGTCGTTCGTGTTGAGGATGAGGCGGTCGTACGCGATGACGGTCGCGCCGGCGTCGTGCGCGGCCTTGGCCTGCGCGGCGAGCTGGCCACCGTCGACGGCGCCGATGATGACGACCTTGGCGCCGTTGGTGATCATCGACTGGATCTGCGACTGCTGGTCGGAGACGCCCGAGCCACCGGCGTACTGCACGTCGCCCTTGAAGCCGGCCGACTTGAGGCCGTCCTCGAAGAGGCCACCGGCGAGAACCCAGTTCTCCGACGTCTTGGTCGGGAGGGCGACGCCGATGGTGGCTCCCTTGTCGAAGCCCGAGGCGGTGGAGTCACCGCTCGAACCACGGCCGCTGCCGGAGCAGCCGGTCAGGGCGAGCGCGGCGGCAGCAGCGACGGCCACTGTCGCGAGTGCGATTTTGCGCATTGCAATCTACTTTCTCTGTGTGTGGGGGTGTTGCAGGGTGGAGGTGAAGCGAAAGGGGCCTACGAGGTGAGGGATCTCGAGGAGTCCTCGGCCTGGTCGCCGGTCGGAACGACAGCGGGCTTTTCTTCGGCCGCGGCGTCGATGCGCTGCGTCTTGTCGCGGTTGAACATCCTGCCGATGAGCGAGGGACCGCCGCGGCGCTTGGAGTAGACGTCGATGCCGACCGCGATGAGCAGGACCAGGCCCTTGATGATCTGGACCTTGTCGGAGGTGACGCCGAGCAGCTGGAGGCCGTTATTCAGGACGGCGATGACCAGACCACCGATGATGGAGCCGGCGACGGTACCGATACCGCCAGAGACCGCGGCACCACCGATGAACACGGCGGCGATCGCGTCGAGCTCCCAGCCGAGACCGTCCTGCGGGCCGGAGGAGACCGAGCGGGCGACGGCGATCATGCCGGCCAGCGCGGCGAGCACCGACATGTTCATCATGACGAAGAAGTTGATCCGGCGGATCTTGACGCCGGACAGCTCCGCGGCGTGCGAGTTGCCGCCGACCGCGTAGATGTGACGACCGAAGATCGTGTTCCGCGTGATGAACGAGTACAGGATGATCAGCACGCCGAGGATGACACCGGCGACGGGGAACGAGGTGCCGACGCGGCCGCTGCCGAAGAGCACGGCGGCGTAGACGACGACGGCGTCGAGGATGACCACCTTGAAGACGCTGACCCAGAGCGGCGCCTTCTCGGAGCCCATCTTGGTCTGCTTGCGGCGCGTGCGGACCTCCATCAGCGCGATGACGACCGCGATGATCAGGCCGAGCAGCAGGGTGGAGTTGTTGAAGCCCGTGTTCGGGCCCCACTCGGGGAGGAAGCCGCCGCCGATGTACGTGTAGCCGTCCGGCACCGGGATGGTGTTCGCGTTTCCGATCAGCTGGTTGAGGCCGCGGAAGATGAGCATGCCGGCCAGGGTCACGATGAACGCGGGGACGCCGACATAAGCGACCCACCAGCCCTGCCACGCGCCGATGATGACACCGACGACCAGGCCGAGCACGATGGCGAGCGGCCACGGGACATTCCAGTCGTTCATCGCCTTGGCGACGATGATTCCGACGAGCGCCGCGACCGAGCCGACCGACAGGTCGATGTGGCCCGCGATGATCACCATGACCATGCCGATCGCCAGGATCAGGACGTAGACGTTCTGGTTGACGAGGTTGATCAGGTTGACCGGCTCGAGGGTCTTGCCGCCGGTCAGGATCTCGAACAGCAGGATGATGACGACGAGCGCGCCCAGGATGCCGAACTGGCGTCCGGTGGACTGGCCGCCGCCGAACATCATGCCGAGGTCGCGGATTCCTCCGGACTTCTTCTTCTCTGCGATCTGCGTGGTCATGGTTATCGGGTCACCCTCTTCTTGGCGGATGTCATGCTTTTCAGGAGCGTCTCGGGGGTCGCTTCCGCGATCGGGAAGTCGGCGGTGATCTGACCCTCGAAGATCGTGTAGATGCGGTCGGAGATGCCGAGCAGTTCGGGCAGCTCGGAGGAGATGACGATGACGCCCTTCCCCTGTGCGGCCAGCTGCTGGATGATCCCGTAGATCTCGAACTTGGCGCCGACGTCGATGCCGCGCGTGGGCTCGTCCAGGATCAGGATGTCCGGGTCGGTGAACATCCACTTGGCCAGGACGACCTTCTGCTGGTTCCCGCCGGACAGGGTGCTCACGCCGCGGTTGACATCGGGCGTGCGGATGCGAAGACGCTTGCGGTACTCGTCGGCGACCGCGTACTCCTGCAGGTCGTCGACCACGCCGCGCTTGGCGATCTTCTTGAGCTTGGCGGCGACGACCGACTGCTTGATGTCGTCGAGCAGGTTGAGGCCGAGCACCTTGCGGTCCTCGCTCACGTAGGCCATGCCGTTGTCGATGGCCTCGGAGACGTTGCGCACCTCGATCTTGTGGCCGTCCTTGTAGATCTCGCCCGAGATCCAGTTGCCGTAGGAGTGGCCGAAGACGCTCATCGCGAGCTCGGTGCGGCCGGCGCCCATGAGGCCCGCGAAGCCGACGATCTCGCCGCGGCGCACGTAGAAGCTGGAGTTCTTGACGACCAGGCGCTCGGGGATCTGCGGGTGCTGGACGACCCAGTCGCGCACCTCGAAGAAGGTCTCGCCGATGTTCGGCGTGCGCTCCGGGTAGCGGCTCTCGAGCGTGCGGCCGACCATCCCGCGGATGATGCGGTCCTCGTCGACGCCGTCCGCCTTGACGTCGAGCGTCTCGATGGAGTGGCCGTCGCGGATGATCGTGATCTGGTCGGCGATCTGCTCGATCTCGTTGAGCTTGTGGCTGATGATGATGGAGCTGACGCCGCGGCCCTTGAGCCCGACGATGAGGTCGAGGAGGTGCTGCGACTCGGCCTCGTTCAGCGCGGCGGTCGGCTCGTCGAGGATGAGCAGCTTGACGTTCTTGTTGAGCGCCTTCGCGATCTCGACCAGCTGCTGCTTGCCGACGCCGATGTTCTTGATCTGCGTGTCGGGGTCGTCGCTCAGGCCGACGCGGGCCAGGAGCTCGACGGCGCGGGTCTTCGCCTCCTGCCAGTCGATCACGCCACCGCGGCCCGGCTCGTTGCCGAGGAAGATGTTCTCGGTGATCGAGAGCTCGGGGATCAGCGCGAGCTCCTGGTGGATGATCACGATGCCCTGGTGCTCGCTGGACTTGATGTCCTTGAAGCGCACCACCTCGCCCTGGTAGACGATGTCGCCGGAGTACGTGCCGTACGGGTAGACGCCGGAGAGGACCTTCATGAGGGTGGACTTCCCCGCGCCGTTCTCGCCGCAGATCGCGTGGATCTCGTCGGCGTGCACGGTGAGGGAGACATCCTCCAGGGCTTTCACACCAGGGAACTCCTTGGTGATCTCGCGCATCTCGAGGATGACTGCGTTCGACGGCATCGTCGCTCCTGTTCGAGCTCGGTAATGGATGTGCCTAAGTAGTAAACGCTATGTTCTCACTTGTCGTCAAATAGTGAAGACAACGATGCGATAACAGTCAGTCGTTACCGGCGAGCGCGCCTTGGATCACGATGGCCGCGGCGCCCAGCGACTCGGCCCGGTCGCCCAGCGACGACACGCGCACGGACGTGGTTCCGGCGATGATCGGCAGCGCGTTGTGCTGGATCCCGCGCCGGATCGGGTCGAGCAGCGCATCCCCGAGACCCACCAGCGGACCGCCGATCAGCACGAGCTCGGGGTTGATGACGTTGGCGATGTTGCCGATGGCCTGGCCGATGGCGGTGCCCGCATCGCTCACCACGCGCAGAACCGCCGGGTCCTGAGCCAGGCCGCGGCGCAGGATGTCGGAGGTCGTCAGGCCGCCGCCCGTGCCGTGACCGAGCGATTCCAGCATGACGCTGGTGGAGGCGACCGTCTCGAGGCAGCCCCGGTTGCCGCAGCGGCAGATCACGCCGTGCTCCGCGACCGGCGTGTGCCCCAGCTCGCCCGTGATGCCGAGGAACCCGTAATACGGCTGGCCGTTCAGGATGAGGCCGGCGCCGATCCCGGTGCCGATCTTGACGAAGATGAGATTGCGTTCCCCTCGGTTCGCGCCCCAGGTGACCTCGGCGAGCGCGCCCAGGTTGGCGTCGTTGTCCACGACGACCGGGAAGCCGAACACATCCTCCAGCTCGCGCCGCGTGATCCCCACCCACTCGGGAAGGATCGCACCCTGCAGCACGGTGCCGGTCCGCCGGTCGATCGGCCCGGGGATGCCGACGCCCACGGCGAGGACGGACTCCCGGTCGTGGCCGCCGTCGGCCAGCATCCGGTCGAGCAGCCGCGCCGCCTCCCCGACGGCGCCGACCACGTCGTAGCCGGGCTCGAGCGCGACCTGCTCCTCCGCGATCACGTCGTAGCCGAGCGTGGAGAGGACGATGCGCACGTGCCGCCGCCCGAAGTCCACGCCGACCGCGATGTCGCCGGTGTCGGTCAACTGCACCAGCAAGGCTCGGCGGCCGCTCGACGTCACCGGACTGGTCGCGACGACGCCCTTCGCCGCCATGTCGCGGACGATGTTGGACACGGTGGCGGTGGACAGGCCGGTCCCGCGCGCCAGCTCTGCCTGGGTCGACGGTCCGTGTGCCAGAAGGAACTCGACGAGTCGCTCCTGATTCAGATGCCGCAGGGCGCCTTGCGACCCGGGGTTGCGTGCGCCACGGGGGATCAGCCCCTGAGTGGCGGTCATGACGATAAGCGTGAACGATCGACGTGTTGGAGTCAAGCTGTGAACGCAATCGTCCACCCCGCGATCAGGTCACACGCCGATCCCTATGATCTTCCTCATGACCATCCTCTCGCTGCTGGCCTTCGGCGGGCTCTGCCTGGTGCTCGCGTTGACGCCCGGGCCCGACACCTTCCTCGTGCTGCGATACAGCATGGGCCGGGCGCGAGACGGCATCGCCGCGGCGGCGGGGACGGCCATCGGGTCGCTGGTGTGGGCGGCGGTGGTCGGGTTCGGGCTGGCCGCGCTGCTGGAGCAGTCGGCCGAGGTCTTCCGCATCGTCAAGATCGCGGGCGGTCTCTACCTCTTGTACCTGGGCGTCTCGGCGTTCATCGCCAGCCGCCGGCAGGCGCGCCGCGCCGAGGGAGAGGTCGCCGCCGAGCTGCCCGCCCCGCGGCGCCGGTCGTCATCGAGCCTGCTCGCCGGGATGCTGTCCACCATGCTCAACCCGAAGGTCGGCCTGTTCTTCATCGCGGTGGTGCCTCAGTTCGTCTCGGCGCACGCGAGCTTCGGCGAGACCCTGCTCCTCGGGGCGATCGACGGGCTCATCGGCATGCTGTACCTCATCGCGGTCGCGCTGCTCGCCTCCCGCATGATCGCCTGGCTGCGCCGCCCGCGCGTGACCCGCGCCCTGGAGCGGACCTCCGCCGGAATCCTCGCGGCGCTCGGCATCGGGACGATCGTCGCCGGAGCGGAGGGCTAGCTCCCTGCGATGATGGGAGCATGCCTATCCTGAACAAGGACATGCAGGTCTGCATCTCGCTGGCCGGCCGTCCCAGCAACATCGGTACGCGGTTCCACAACTTCCTGTACGACGAGCTCGGCCTGAACTTCGTCTACAAAGCGTTCACCACCGACGACCTGGACGGCGCCGTGCGCGGCATCCGGGCGCTCGGCATCCGCGGGTGCTCGGTCTCGATGCCGTTCAAGGAGGCGATCATCCCGCTGGTCGACAACCTGGAGGCGTCGGCGGTCGCGATCGAGTCGGTCAACACCGTCGTCAACGAGGACGGGTTCCTCACCGCATCCAACACCGACTACGAAGCGGTGGCTCAGCTGCTCGCCGAGCACGAGGTCGACCCCGGACAGAGCGTGCTCGTGCGCGGGTCGGGCGGGATGGCCAAGGCCGTCGTCGCGGCATTCCGCGGCGCGGGCTTCGACGACCTCACCGTGCTGGCCCGCAACGCGGACGCGGGCCCCGCCCTCGCCGAGCGCTACGACTACCGCTGGGTGCAGGACGACCCGGAGCCCGACTTCGACGTCATCGTCAACGTCACCCCGCTCGGGATGCGCGGCGATCACGAGTCCGAGCTCGCCTTCGCGCAGCCGTTCATCGACCGGGCCGCGACCGTGTTCGACGTCGTCGCCTTCCCCTCCGAGACACCGCTGATCACGGCCGCCCGAGCGGCGGGCACCCCGGTCATCACCGGTGCCGAGGTGATCGCGCTGCAGGCGGCGCGGCAGTTCGAGCGCTACACCGGCGTCGCTCTGACGCCCGAGCAGGTCGCCCGCGCCTCGGAGTTCTCGCGCGCCGAGTGATCCGCGGCCGGTGTGGTGCGCGCCCCGGCGTCCAGGGAGTAGCTTGAGCCCACGGACGTGAAGGAGCGTGACGCATGGGCATCGGGAGCGGCATCTTCATCTTCGTCGTCGGTCTCATCCTGGCCTTCGCCCTGCAGGTGGAAGTCAGCTGGATCGACCTCAAGGTGACCGGATACATCCTCATGGGCGCGGGACTCGTCGTGTTCGTGATCTCGCTGGCGTTCGCCCTCCGGCGCCGGCCGCGGACCACGGTGCGGCGCGAGACCATCGACCCGGCCACGGGCGAGCGGGTCGAGCGCACCACCGATGAGTACTGAGTCGCGCCCCTACAATGGCCGGGTGTCAGACGACGTCCTCGCCCTCGAGAATCAGGTGTGCTTCGGTCTCGCCGTGGCGGCCCGGAGCGTCATCGCCCTGTACCGGCCGGTGCTCGAGCCGCTGTCCCTGACGCATCCGCAGTATCTCGTGATGCTCGCCCTCTGGGAGCAGGAGCCCCGGTCGGTCAAGAACCTGAGCGACACGCTGGCGCTCGAGCCCGCGACCCTGTCACCGCTGCTCAAGCGGCTGGAGGCCATCGGCTATGTCGAGCGCAAGCGCAGTGCCGCCGACGAGCGGGCCCTGGAGGTCAGACTGACCGAGCGCGGCCGGGCGCTGCGGGCCGAGGCGGAGAAGATCCCGGGCCGCATCGTCGAGCGCCTGGGGCTGCCGCAGGCCGAGCTGGCCGAACTGCGCAACAGCCTCCACACGATCATCTCGGCCGCGGCGCGGATCCCGGAGCCCGCTGGAGCCTGACCCGGGGGTCAGGGTCTACGCTGACGGCGGAGGGCGACATGCGCATCAGCGAACTGGCCGAACAGGCCGGGGTGACGGTCAAGGCCGTGCGCTACTACGAACGGCTCGGGCTCGTCTCCCCCGCGCGACTCGGCAACGGCTACCGCGAGTACGGCGACGACCACCTGCGGGTGGTCCGCGAGATCCGGGAGCTGGCGGCGACGGGCATCCCGCCGGGGAAGGCGCGGCCCTTCATCGACTGCCTCGGGTCCGGCCACGCCCACAGCGACGAGTGCCCGGCCTCCCGGGACGCGTACCGGGACGGCCTCGCGGAGCTGGATGCGGCCATCGCTCAGTTGGAGCGGCGCCGCGACCTCCTGGCGCGCCGGCTGGCCGGTGCGGAGGACCGCATCCCGGAGCCGGCCCACGGCTGCGGGTGCACCGTCACGCCCGTCTGACACGCCGCGCAGATCATCCCACGGGATGACCCTCCCCCGACCTCCGGTCGATGCCCCGCCACGTGCTCCCGCGGTTGACTCGGAGACGTCGGCCGGGGCATCCGCCCCGGCCTCGACGTGAAGGGGGAGACCGATGACGACGCTGGGCCACGGAGTGCGAACCGCACCGACGCTCGCATCGCCGTCGGAACCGGTGCGGCGGCGAGCGCGGGGGCTGCTCGCCGCCGTCACCGGGAACCCGTACCTCCAGCTGGCGGTCACGCTGCTGCTCGTGGCGACCGGTCTCGCGCTGCTGACCATCGGGATCGGGCTCGTGTTGAACATCGCCCTGCCGTGGGTCTTCGACGATGAGTTCCGGACGCTGCGGGCGCTCCTGCCGCAGCTCGGCTGAGGCTGGCCGCCGCGCGCACGCGGCCCTAGAGTCGCGGCATGGGACGCCTGATCTTCTCCGCCATCGCCTCGCTCGACGGCTACACCGTGGATGCGTCCGGCTCCTTCGACTGGGCCGAGCCCGAACCGGAGCTGCACGCGTTCGTCAACGATCTCGAGCGCGGGATCGGCACCTATCTCTACGGCCGGCGGATGTACGAGACCATGCGCTTCTGGCAGGATCCGCCGCTAACAGAGGACGACGGGGTCTACGCGGAGTACGCCGCGATCTGGCAGGACGCGGACAAGGTCGTGTACTCGTCGTCGCTGGCCGAGGCGACGACGCCGCGGACGCGAGTGCTGCAGCGCTTCGACGCGGACGAGGTGCGGCATCTCGTCGAGGACTCCGAGCGGGATGTCTCGATCGGCGGCCCGACACTGGCGACCGAGGCTTTCGCCGCCGGACTGGTGGACGAGGTGTGGCTGTTCCTCTCCCCCGTCTCGGTCGGCGGAGGCACGCCGGCGTTGCCCGTCGGTCTGCGTCTCGACCTCGAGCTGCTCGACGAGCGCCGGTTCGCGCGCGGGGCGGTCGGTCTGCACTACGCCGTTCGGTGACAAGACCTCAGTTTCTACTCGCGCATATCGGGACGACGCACTAGCCTGTGCCCGAAGGCCAGGCGGAGGCCGGGCCGGAGGAGGCCGGCGATGACCAGACATCGCGTCCTTGCGGTCGCCGGGACGGCGGCCGCCGTGCTCGTGCTGACGCTCGGCGTGCCCCAGAGCGTGCAGGGCATCGCTCCGGGAGCCGCGAGCGTGCACTTCACCGCGGCGGGCGACTACGCGTCCGCGTCGTCCGCGCAGTCGGTGCTCACCGGCATCAAGAACGCGGCTCCGGACCTGAACCTCGCCCTCGGAGACCTCTCCTATGGGACGACGGGACAGGAGCAGGCATGGTGCGACTTCGTCACGCGCACGGTCGGAGCCGGCTTCCCGTTCGAGCTGGTCTCCGGCAACCACGAGAGCAACGGGCAGAACGGCAACATCAACGACTTCTCCGCCTGCCTGCCCAACCAGTTGCCGGGAGCAGTCGGCACGTATGGTCGCGAGTACTACGTCGACGTGCCCCAGGGAGCGCCCCTGGTCCGGTTCATCATGATCTCCCCCGGCCTGCCGTTCTCCGACGGCACCTGGACCTACGCCAGCGGGACCAGCCACTACACCTGGACCCAGAACGCGATCGACGGCGCCCGCGCCGCCAACGTCCCGTGGGTCGTCGTCGGCATGCACAAGCCCTGCCTCACGATGGGCCAGTACGCGTGCGACCCCGGCTCCGACCTCCTCAACCTACTCGTCTCCAAGCGGGTCGACCTCGTGCTCTCCGGGCATGAACACCTGTACCAGCGCACCAAGCAGCTCGCGACCGGAGGCGGATGCGCGTCCATCACCCCGGGGGTCTACGCCGCCGGATGCGTCGCGAATGCGGGCAATACCCTGACGAAGGGCGCCGGCACGGTCTTCGCCACCGTCGGCACGGGCGGCAACACCAACTACGACATCAACCCCAACGACAGTGAGGCGGGCTACTTCGCCACGGCCTACGGCAGCAGCGCGGCACCGCTGTGGGGGCTGCTCGACGTGACCGCCACGTCGACCCAGCTCAACGCGAACTTCGTGCGCACGGCAGGCGCCGCCTACTCCGACAGCTTCGTCATCGGTCCACCGCCGGCCGGCAATCAACCGCCGAACGCCTCCTTCACGACGTCGTGCACCGACCTCGCCTGCTCCTTCGACGGAAGCGGGTCCAGCGATCCGGACGGCACCATCGGGTCCTATGCCTGGGACTACGGCGACGGCTCGACGGGCACCGGCGTCACCGCCTCCCACACGTACGCCGCGCCGGGCACGTACACGGCTCGACTGACGGTGACGGACGACGCCGGGGCGACGGCGACGACCACGCGCAGCGTCAGTCCGACAGCACCTCCGCCTCCGCCGAGCACCCTGGCGGCCGACCCGTTCGAGCGCACGGTGACGAACGGCTGGGGAACGGCTCCGACAGGCGGAGCCTGGACGGTGGCCGGTATCTCGAGCCTGTTCTCGGTGAGCGGCGGCACGGCCAAGCTCTCCCTCCCGGCCGGCACGAGCAGCACGGGACGGCTGGCGGGCGTCAGCGCCACGGGCATCGACCTGCGGACGACCGTCGCGGTCGACAAGCTGCCCTCGTCCGGCAGCGTCTACCTCACCCTCCAGGGCCGGCGCATCGCGACGGCGGGATCGTACGCGGGCAAGGTCATCATCTCGTCCGCCGGCAAGGTCACCGTCCAGCTCGTCCGGCTGGATCAGAACGGCGGGAACGAGGTCACGGTGCAAGCCGGGACCACCTTGGGCCTCACGTACACTGCGGGCACACGGCTGGACGTGCGGGTGCAGACGACCGGCACGTCCCCGACCCTGGTGCAGATGAAGGTCTGGGTCGACGGCACGACGGAGCCGGCCGCCTGGCAGCGGTCCGCGAGCGACAGCACCGCCGCTCTCCAGGGCGCCGGCGGCCTGGCCTTCACCGGGTACCTGTCGGGCGGCGTCGCCAACGCGCCGGTGACGGTCTCGTTCGACGACCTCACGGCCGTCGCGCCGTGACCGTCAGGCGGCGTCCCACCACCGCAGCACGCGCAGCGCCCGGAGGGTGATCCACGGGCTCGGGAAGCCCTCCATCTCGAACTCGACGATCACCGAGCCCTCGTGCAGGTTCTCGAGCACCCAACGCCCCTCGGCGTCCGCCTCGCCGCGGACCAGCTCGACCGCATCCGCGAGCCGGGGATCGCGCCGGTCCAGCCGCCGGAAGTGCTCGAGCCCGCGCAGCACGTCGTGGTACCAGCGCACCGGATACGACAGCATCGTCATCCGCGGATCGGGGACGGAGCCGTCCGACAGCCGGCGGTAGAGCCCGCGCTCGAGCAGGTACTCCTCGCCGGCGCGGGCGACCTCCTCCACCTGCGGATCGTCGCCGCCGGCCCGTTGCCAGTCGCGCAGGCCCTCCACCGCGCAGATCGTGGAGTGATAGGACGACACGCGCGCCCCGTACTCGGCCCAGCAGTTCCAGCCGCCGTCGTCCAGCCGTGAATCGACCAGCGTCCGGGCGATCGTGTCACCGCCTTCGCCGAAGTAGGACGCGATGGTGAGGGTGACTCCGTTGATGCACGGTTCGGTCTCGCCCTCGAAGTACGGCTCGCCGGCGTGCTCCCAGCGAACATTTTCACGGACCCGCCCGACCGCGGTCCGCGCCTCCGGGCTCTCCGGATCCAGCCCGAAATCGACCAGCTGCTGGAGCGTGAAGTGCGTCCCGCTCCAGGCGTCGAAGCCGTCGCGCTCCGGCGAGATCCACCCGGGCCGGTAGGTGCCGCCGTCCCAGAGACCGTCCTCGGCCTGCTCCCCGAGGAGGGTCCTTCCCCAGCCCTCGTGCGGGATCCGGGCCCGTTCGGCCGCGACCTCCGCGGGTGTCGCATCGGTCAGGTCCCGGAGCGCCTGCCAGCGGATCGCAGGGTCGGAATCGAGCAACCAGTCCACGGCGTCCATGCGCCACACGCTAGCCCCAAGCTCAGGAAGGCGCACCTGCGCGCACAGGTACCCCCCGAGCGAGTGCCGTGTCAATCTCTGGACCCGCCTCCACCGGGTGTCTTCAGTGGGCCGCACATCCCAACCGGACACACCACCGAAAGGAAACGTCAGTCATGACCATGTCAGACGACCAGTCCGCGGACACACCGATCTTCGACAGCAGGCGCGACGCGCTGGACCCGGAGGCCGGTCTGCCGGAGACGGTGCTGCCTGAAGGCACGGCCGGGACCACCGGGGGCACGAGCACGAGCTCCACCGGCGGTCAAGGCGGCAGCGTCAAGGAAGAAGCGGGCCGCGTCACGGAAACGGCGAAGCAGGCCGGCAAGGACGTCGCCGGCACCGCGAAGGAGCAGGCCAAGAATGTCGCCGGTGAGGCGAAGTCCCAGGCCAGAGAGCTCTACCACCGGACGCAGCGGGAGCTGCGTGATCAGGCCGCCCAGCAGCAGGAGCGGGTCGCCAGCGGCCTCCACTCCGTCGGCGACGAGCTGGATCAGATGGCCTCCTCGACCCAGCAGGGCGGCATCGCCACCGACCTGGTGCGCCAGGCCGCACAGCGCGCCCACTCGGTCGCGGGCTGGCTCGACCAGCGCGACCCGGGCTCGCTGCTCAACGAGGTGAAGTCGTACGCACGGCGTAACCCCGGCACGTTCATCGCCGCGGCCGCGATCGCCGGCGCTCTAGCGGGTCGCCTGACCCGCGCCCTCGCCAGCGGCGGTGACGACTCCTCGAGCGGCAGCAGCGGCTCCTCGAGCACCGGCACGTCGTACACCGGCACCACCGGCACCACGGGCACAACCGGCACCGCCAGCGGATACTCCGGCAGCGACGTGGGCTACGCCGCAGGCACGGCCGGCGTCGGCGGAACCGGCGGCGCCCTGGGCGACGACGACCTGTACGACGACGGCGCCGGCACCGACCTCCCGGAGATCCCCGGCGCCGGGTACACCGGAGGCCGGGCATGACCGACCAGCCGAGTCCCGCAGAGGAACGCGCAGCGAACAGTTCGCTGGGCGAACTCCTCGGAGAGGTCAGTCGTGACCTCTCCACCCTGATCCGCCAGGAGATGGAACTCGCCAAGGCCGAGATCCGGCAGACCGCCACCCGCGCCGGAAAGGGCGCAGGGCTGCTCGGCGGCGCCGGATACGCCGGCCTCATGGCGGTGTTCTTCCTGTCGATCGCCCTCTGGTGGGCGCTCGGCTACCTGGTGGGCAACGCCTGGTCCGGCGTGATCGTCGCGATCATCTGGGCCATCGTCGCGCTCGTCCTGTACCTGGTCGGGCGTAAGCAGCTGGCGGCCGTGAAAGGCGCCCCGCAGACCGTCGAGACGGTCAAGGAAATCCCCCCGACACTGAAACCGAACGGAGAGAACCGATGAGCGACGACCCGGACGTGATCCGCGCCGAAATCGAAGCCACCCGCCGCAACCTGAGCGGTGATGTGGACGCCCTGGCCGACAAGGTCACCCCCAGCAAGATCGTGGACCGCCAGGCCCGTAAGGTCAAAGGCGCCTGGCACTCCGTCACCGACCGCGTGATGGGCACGGCGGACGACGTGTCGAGCAATGTGCACGGCGCCGTCTCCGACGCCGGCAGCACCGTCGCCGACGCCGGCCGTACCGTCGTGAACAAGGCGCAGGGCAACCCGCTCGCCGTCGGGCTCATCGCCTTCGGCGTCGGCGCCCTGGTGGCGTCCCTCATCCCGGCGAGCAGCAAGGAGAAGGAGCTGGCCGCATCCGCCAAGGACGCCGCGCAGCCGCTCCTCCAGGAGGCCGCCGAGGTGGGCAAGCAGGTCGCGAACGACATGAAGGAGCCGGCCCAGGAGGCCGTCCAGTCGGTGAAGGAGACCGCGCAGGAGGGGGTGGCCACCGTCAAGGACGAGGCCACCGACCGCGCGAGCGAGGTCGCCGACGAGGCCAAGGAATCGGGACAGCGGCTGCAGTCGGACCAGTAGCCCGCATCCCCTGAATCGCGCGGCGGAAGGCCATCCCCCCGGACCTTCCGCCGCGTTTCCCTGTTAAGAGAGGACCCACCCATGAGCGATATCGGCGCCAGCAAGAGACTGGCCGATGCCCCCGCCCCTGAGGACGACCGGAAGCCCGACAGACCTCAGCACCTCGACAAGCCCTCGTGGAAGCTGGTGTTCAAGCGCACCCTCCGCGAGTTCAGCACCGACAAGTGCACCGACATCGCTGCGTCCCTGACGTACTACGGCGTGCTGTCGCTGTTCCCCGGCCTGATCGCACTGGTCTCCCTTCTCGGCATCTTCGGACAGGGCACGTCGGCGACGACGGCGCTCATGGGGATCGTCACGCAGGTCGCCCCGGGCTCGACGGCGAAGCTGCTCGAGGGCCCCATCCAGAACGCCGTGAACTCACCGGCTTCCGGCTTCGCGCTCGTCTTCGGCATCGTGCTGGCGATCTGGTCGGCCTCCGGCTACGTCGGCGCCTTCTCGCGGGCCATGAACCGGATCTACGAGATCGACGAGGGCCGGCCGTTCTGGAAGCTGAAGCCGCAGCAGCTGCTCGTCACCGTCATCACGCTGGTGCTCGTGACGATCGTCGCGCTGATGCTGGTCGTCACCGGTCCTGTGACGACGGCCGTCGGGAACGCCCTCGGCCTCGGCTCGGGCGTCCGCGTCGCGTGGGAGATCGCCAAGTGGCCGCTCATGCTGATCATCGTGGTGGTCATCATCGCTGTGCTCTACTACGCGACCCCGAACTCCAAGCAGCCCAAGTTCCGCTGGATCAGCATGGGAGCGGTGATCGCGATCGTCGTGCTGGCGATCGCGACCTTCCTCTTCGCGTTCTACGTCGCGACGTTCGCCAACTACGAGAAGACGTATGGACCGCTGGCGGGCGTGATCGTCTTCCTGCTCTGGTTGTGGATCGCGAATATCGCGCTGCTGTTCGGCGCGGAGTTCGACGCCGAGACCGAGCGCGGCCGCGAGCTGCAGGCCGGCATGGAGGCCGAGGAGACCATCCAGCTGCCGCCGCGCGACACGAAGCTCAGCGAGAAGTCGGAGCAGAAGGAAGAGAAGCTGATCGACGAGTCCCGGAAGGTGCGCGAGAACGCGGACCGGGACTAGCCGACCGAGGTGCCGACCACGCGGTTGCCGCCCGCGTTCTTCGCGGCGTACATCGCGTGGTCGGCCTCGCGGATGAGCCGGTCCGGGTTCCAGCCCGGGTCCTCGGTGCGCGCGATCGACATCCCGATGCTCGCGCTGATCGGGAAGCCGTCGGGCAGGTCGGTGAACGGCTGCTCGATGGCCTGACGGATGCGGTCCGCCACCTCTTCGGCGGCGCCCAGCTCGGGCACTTCGCAGACGACGACGAACTCGTCGCCGCCGTATCGTGCGACGAGGTCTTCGGTCCTGACCGTGGTCTGCAGCCGGAATCCGACCTCCCTCAGCAGGAGGTCGCCGACGTGGTGGCCCAGGTTGTCGTTGACGCGCTTGAAGCCGTCCAGGTCGATGAACAGCGTGGCGATGAGGGCGGGCGTGGCCCGGGCGTACTCGAGCAGCTGCGTCTCCAGTCGGCGCCGGTTCGGGAGGCCCGTGGTCTCGTCGTGCATCGCGGCGTGCTCGAGCTGCCGCTGCAGGCGGAGGGTCGTGATCGCCTGCGCCGCCTGACCGGCGAGAGCGTCGGCCAGAGGGGCTGCCTCGGAGTCGAACTGGCGCGGGTGGAGGAAGAACGCCACGAAGACCCCGAACAGCACGTCGTCGTGCTGGATCGGCGCGACGAGGACGGCATCCACGCCGGCGTCGCGCATGGCATGGCCGAGGACGGGGGTGACCTCGTCGGCAGCCGTCGTGCCGCTGATGGTCATCACGCTCTGCAGGCTCGACGCCTGTGCGACGAGGGGAGCGGCATCTTCGACCGCGAGAAGGGGATTGCTGCCGCCTGCCTGCGTGAAGGCCCCGAAGTCATCGAGGAGGAAGACCGCCGCCTGTTCCGCCTGGTACGCCTTTGCGACGGTCGTCACGAGGATGTCGACCAGCTCCTGCTCCGTCGTGGCGCCGGAGAACGCGATCGAGGAGTCGATGATGAGCTGGAGCCGGTTACGGGTACGTTCCTGCAGCACCTGCGACTGCAGCATCTCGCGCTCGTGCTCGGCCCGCTCGCTCGCGTCGACGAGGACGACCACATCACGCCCGTCGACCGTGCGGCTGCTGGCCATCACGGCGCGGGACGTCCCGTCGATGTTCGCCAGACGAACAAGACTCTCCGAACGGCCGCCGATCCCGACGATCCGCTGGCGCAGCGACGCGTACGGCCGCCCGCTCAGTTCGTCGGGCGACAATCCCGTCCACTGACGGAAGAGGTCATTGGAATCGACGATCCTGCCTTCTGCATCCAACTCCACAAGGGCGCAGGGCAGGTCGTCCGCAGTAATGGGGCGCACCGCTCGTCATTCCCTTCAGGAGGCCGGACCGCTGATGGCGGGTGGTCACATAAACCTAGCCTACGAATGATTGCAACCAGGCAATGAATTCATCAGGTGAACTCGGCCGGGCGATGAAGTATCCCTGCCCCCGGTCGCAGCCCGCCTCACGCACCCGCTGCAGCTGCTCGGCGGTCTCGATGCCTTCGGCGACCACGCGCATGCCGCCGTCGTGGGCGAGCGAGACGGCGTCGGCCACCTGGGCCCAGTCGCCGGACGCCACGAGCGCCCGGTCGATCTTCAACTCGCGCGCGCGAACGGCGACCGCTCGCTCGATGGAGGAGTGCCCCGAGCCGAAGTCGTCGATGGAGACGGTCACGCCCCACTGCTGGATGATGTCGAGGCGCCCGGCGACCGTCCCGTAGTCGGCGATCCGCTCGGCCTCCGTCACCTCGACGATGAGGTCGGCAGGCGCCAGCCCCGAGTCGCCGAGCTGGCGTTCCAGCTCGTCGAAGAAGCGGTCCGTCTGCAGCTGCAGCGGCGAGACGTTCACGGCGACAGCGAGGTCGAATCCGCGCTCACGCCACTCCCGGCCGATGCGGCAGCACTCGCGCAGCGCGAAGAGCCCGAGGTCGTGGATGAGGCCGGTCGACTCGGCGAGCGCCACGAACTCCGCGGGCGGTATCGGGCCAAGGGCGGGATGCGTCCAGCGGCTCAGTCCTTCGACGGCGACGACGCGCTCGGTGGAGAGGTCGATCTGCGGCTGCACGTGGATGCGCAGCTGGTCCGTCTCGATCGCGTGGGCAAGGTCCTGCGCGTCCAGCTCGGCCGTCGTCACCCGCTACCTCCTCCACAGGGTCCCTGCGATAGAACCGGACGGCGGACCAGCTGTCAACGGGTGTACGCGCTCGTCTGTTCTCTCATCGCGTCCGGAACTCGCGCTCCTCCGGGCCGAAGCCCTGCTGGGGGAAGTCCGCGCGCAGGTCGCCCGTCGGCTCCTCCTGGCGGAGCGTGTCGGCGATGCTGGGCCCCGCCCCCACCGGCGAGAACGCGACCCGGTCGCCGCGGGTGCTCGACTGGTACAGCTTCCTCCTGCCGTCCACGGGCAGTTCGATCTCGGCCGGCGGCTGGCCGTCCGCGAACGGGACGGCGCGCTGCGTGGTCGTCCCGTCCTCCTCGACGAAGTCGGCCAGCCGGAAGCTGAGCCCGCCGCGGTCGAACGAGACGCGCACCAGGAGGTACGTACGGAGCGCGTCGTCGTCGAGCCCGGAGAGCTGCTTCACCAGTGCGGAGAGCTCCGGAGTCGCGCCGAGGCGCGAGCCGTCGTCCCCCAGCTCCGTGGCCCAGGCACGCACGCGTCCGACCAGGTCGGCGATGGCCGCCTCGTACGAGTCCGGCGACGCGCCGCGGATTCCGAACTCGCCGAACTCCGCCACATAGCGGTCCGCGAGGTCGTCGTGCTCCACCGCCACCACGACCGGATGCTCCGAACGAGCCGCTTCCTCCCACGCCGCGAACTCGTCGGCCGTGAACTCCTCGCGGAGCCGCCGCACCGCATCCTCGTCGTCCGGTCCCGCCGCGTGCGCGAGGATCGCCCGCTCGAAGAACGCGTTGTCGTCCACTGCCGTCTCCCTCCGACTCCCCCAGCATCGCAGGGAGAACAGCGGTGGTGAAGGGAGGCCCGCGGAATCGGATAACGTTCTCTGAACATCCTCACAGCGACGAAGGAGAGCCCGTGACGACGACCGCGCCCGCATCCGCGACCAAGGGAGCCTCGCTCCGGCGAAGCCTCGGCCTCTGGGCCATCGTGGGACTCGGCCTCGGGTACATGACGCCGACGGTCGTCTTCGACACCTTCGGGATCGTGTCGGACGAGACCAAGGGCGCCGTCCCGGCCGCGTACCTCGTCGCGCTGGTCGTCATGCTGTTCACGGCCGTCAGCTACGGCAAGATGGCGGGCGCCATCCCGAGCGCGGGATCGGCGTACACCTATGTGCGCGAGTCCATCCACCCGAACCTGGGCTTCATGGTCGGCTGGACCTCGCTGATCGACTACGTGCTGCTGCCGATGGTCAACTGCCTGATCATCCGCCTGTACCTGGAGCAGGTCTTCCCCGCGGTGCCGAGCTGGATCTGGGTGGTGCTGTACTGCGCGGGCGTCACCACGCTCATCTACTTCACGATGCGGGGCACCTCGAACGTCAACATGATCCTGCTGGTGTTCGCCATCGTCGTCATGGCCGTGTTCGTGACGATGGTGGTCGTGCAGCTGGCGAACGGCGCGGGTGACGGCACGGTCGCCTCCGTCAAGCCGTTCTTCCACGACGGCGTCACCCTCGGCGCGGTGCTCACCGGCGCCACGGTCGTCTGCTTCTCGTTCATCGGGTTCGACGCCGTGACCATGTACGCGGAGGAGGCCAAGACGCCGCGGGTCATGCCTCGCGCCATCCTGCTCACCGTGCTCATCGGCGGCGCGATCTTCCTGGTCGCCGCCTACTTCGCGCAGCTCCGCTTCCCGACCAACGCGCCCTTCGGCGAGTTCACCGACGACCCGCTCCCCCAGATCGGGCTCATCGTCGGCGGCCCGGTGTTCCAGGCCATCTTCGTCTCGGCCGGCTTCGCCGCCACGCTCGCGTCGGGGCTCGCCTCGCACGCCTCGGTGTCGCGCATGCTGCTGGTGATGGGACGCAACAACGTGCTCCCCCACCGCTTCTTCGGCCACATCGACGGCAAGACGCAGACGCCGACGTTCAATATCATCCTGGTCGGCGTGATCTCGCTCCTGGCGGCCACCTTCTCCCTCGAGCTGATCTCGGCGTTCATCAACTTCGGCGCGCTGATCGCCTTCACGTTCGTGAACATCTCCGTCATCGCCTGGTTCGCGATCAGGCAGGGGCGCCGGCACACGGCGAAAGACGTCCTGCGCTTCATCGTCCTTCCCGGCATCGGGATGCTGCTGACCGGCATCCTGTGGGTCAACCTCCACGCGGATGCCCTGATCGGCGGCATCATCTGGGCGGTCATCGGCTTCGCGTACCTGCTGTTCCTCACGCGTGGCTTCCGCCGACCCGTCGCCGCCTTCGACGAGAACCAGCCGGTGACGGGGTTCAACAAGGCGGTCTGACGCGGTCTGGGCAAGGCCATAAGGGTCCTTCAGCCCATCCACAGCCGACGTAAGAATCCCGAAAGAATGCGGATGCATTCTGAACTGCATGGATCACACGTTGAGCGTCACCGCACCGGCGCCGCAGGTGCGCCCGCGGCGAGCCGGCCGGGCCGGTCGTCACCGGGGCTCGGCGTTCGCTGTTCGAGCGGCGCTGGTTCTGGGCGCCGTCGTCGTGCTCGGGATGTGGTGGTTCACGGTCCCGGCCGGCTACGCCGCGACACCGGCCAACGCTCTGACGTCGTTCGGTGAGCTGGCCGGCATGGTGGGCGGGTTCCTGGTCTGCGCGCAGGTGCTGTTGATCGCCCGGGTGCCGTGGTTCGAGAACGCGGTCGGGCTCGACAAGCTGGTGTCCTGGCACCGCTCGCTCGGCGCCTCGGTGCTGTTCCTCATCGTCGCGCACGTGCTCCTCCTCGTCCTCGGCGGTGAGCTCGCAGACCGGAACCCTCCGTGGACGGAGTTCGTCTCCATCCTGAACTCCTACCCGGACATGGTCACCGCGCTCGTCGGCACCATCGCCTTCCTCGTCGTCGGTCTGAGCAGCGCCCGCCTGATCCGCACGAAGCTGTCGTACGAGGTCTGGTACTGGCTGCACGTGACGACGTACATCTCGATCTTCCTCACCTTCCTGCACCAGCTGAGCGGCGGAGCTCACTTCGTGTCGCAGCCGGTCAACCGCATCCTGTGGCTCGCCCTCTACCTCGGCACGGCCGCGGCGGTACTGACCTGGCGCTTCATCCTTCCGGGGCTGGACGCCTGGCGCGGCCGGATGCGGGTCGCCGCGGTCGTCCCGGAGAGCGAAGGCGTGAACAGCGTCTGGCTGACCGGGCCGCGGGTCGCCGACCTGGGTGTGCGAGCGGGTAACTTCCTGCTGTTCCGCTTCTTCAGCCGCGGCCACCTCGGCACCGCGCATCCCTACTCCGTCTCGGCGGTGCCCGCGAACGGCTACCTGCGGATCACCGTGGGGGCGCTCGGCGACCACTCCAGCCGCTTGCCGAACCTGCGGCCCGGTTCGCTCGTCTTCGCCGAGGGGCCGTTCGGCCGCTTCACCGCCGACCGCGCGAGCCGGCCGCGCATCCTGCTCGTCGCCGGCGGCGCTGGGATCGGGCCGATCCGGGCCCTCGCCGAGGAGCTGGTCCGCCGCGGTGCGCAGCCCGTCGTGCTGTACCGCGCCCGCTCGGCCCGCCACCTGGCCCTGCTAGGCGAACTGCAGGCGATGCCCGGCGTCACCGTCATCCCACTGGTCGGCCGCCGCTCCGAGCTCGGCTTCGACCCGCTCGCCGCGGAGGCTCTGCACCGACTCATCCCGGACGTCCACGACTGGGAGGCCTTCATCTGCGGACCTGCGGGGATGGCGGACCGTGTCCAGGCCTCCCTGCGCACCCTGCGGATGCCGAAACGCTTCATCCACCGAGAAGAACTGAGCATGTCATGAGCAGCAACTGGCGCGGAACCGCACTCTTCACCATCATCCTCGTCGTGATGGGGGCCACGGTCGGGCTCAAGCTCTACGGGGTGGGCGAGCAGGTCGCCGCCGCACCCGCCGCCGCGTCCACCACGAGCGGGTCGACGACCTCCGGGAGCACGGGCAGCGGATCGAGCAGCGATACAGGATCGAGCTCCACCTCGTCCGGTGACGACTCCTCCGCCAGTTCGACGCCCTCCCCCAGCGCCTCCGCCTCCACCTCCACCGGAACGACGACGGTGACGGGGGACGCCGTCGACACGCGCTACGGTCCCGTCCAGGTCAAGGTGACGTTCTCCGGCACGACGATCACCGCCGTCGACACGGTGCAGTCGCCGAGCGGCAACGGGCGCGACATCGAGATCAACGACCAGGCGCTGCCGATCCTGCAGCAGGAGGCCCTGTCGTCGCAGTCCGCGAACATCGACACCGTGTCGGGCGCGACCTATACGTCGGAGGGCTACATCCAGTCGCTGCAGTCGGCGATCGACAAGCGATGAGGTTCGTGGAGACCGTCATGGGCATCCCCATGTCGATCGACATCCGTGACGACGTGGATGCGGCGCCCCCCGCCGAACGCGCCTTCGCGGTCCTGCGGGATGCGGATGCGCGCTTCAGCACGTACCGCCCCGACAGTGAGGTGAGCCGGGCCAACGCGGCTGCAGGGGCGATCAGCGAACCCAGCGCGGACCTCCGTGAGGTCATCGCCCTCGGCGAAGAAGTGGCACGCGCGTCGGACGGAGCGTTCCGCATCCGACGGCCCGACGGCACCTGGGACCTCGACGGGGTCGTGAAGGGATGGGCGGCCGCGCGGGCCGCGCGCGTCCTGGACGCAGAGGGCATCCGCGATTACTGCCTCAACGCCGGCGGCGATGTCGTCGTGTCGGGGAGCCCGGGCGACGGCCGGCCGTGGAGCGTCGGCATCAGGTCCCCGCACGCCCCCGCCGACATGCTCGCCGTGCTCGCGGTGACCGGTGCGGGCGTCGCGACCTCCGGGCTGTACGAGCGCGGACCGCACATCGTGGACGGGCGGGACGGCTCCATCCCGTCCGGCCTCCTGAGCGCGACCGTCGTCGCGGACGATCTGGCGACCGCCGATGTGCTCGCGACTGCCGTCTTCGTCCTCGGAGCCGCCGGACTGCGCTGGGCGCTCGAGCACGGGGCGCGCGGCGTGCTCGCGCTGGACGCGTCCGGCCGACTCCTCGGCGTCGGCGACCTTGACTTCGCACCGCCCGCCGCGAACGTATGAACACGCCTGCCGAGCCGGTCCCGGACTCCCGCTTCTACACTGTGGATGTGGACGACCGGGTGCGCGTTCTGATCGCTGAGGACGACAGCCGTCTCGCCGGGATGCTGGACGCCCTGCTCCGTTCGGAGGGGTTCGACGTCGAGCTGGCGCGCGACGGCCAGCGGGCGCTCCACCTCGGGCTCACGTCCGCCTACGGCGCGATCGTGCTCGACCGCGGCCTTCCGGCACTGGAGGGGCTGGACGTCCTGCGGGGGCTCCGCGAGAGCGGTGTGACCACACCCATCCTGGTGCTCTCCGCCCTCGGCACTCCCCCGGACCGCGTCGACGGGCTCAACGCCGGCGCGGAGGACTACCTCGCCAAGCCGTTCGACATCGACGAACTGGTCGCACGGGTCCGCGCTCTCACCCGCCGGGCCTCCGCGGTGGTGCCGACCGTCCGCTTCCCCGGCGGGCGCCTCGACACCGAGAGTCGCACAGTGACGCTCGACGACGGAGAGCGCATCGCCCTGTCCGAACGCGAATCCGCGCTGCTGGAGCGCCTGGCCCGGCGCCCCGCCCAGGTGTTCTCCCGTGCGCTGTTGCTGGAGGAGGTGTTCGCGGACGCCGACGACCCCGGCGTGGTGGACACGTACGTGCACCACCTGCGCCGCAAGTTCGGCCGCTCCCTGGTGGAGACGGTGCGCGGCGTCGGGTACCGGATGGGGTCCCTGTGACGGGCATGCGCGACGATCAGGAGCTGCGCTCGGCCTCACGGCGCCTGGCCCTGCAGTTCGCGCTCATCATCCTCGGCCTGTTCATCGCCCTCGGCGTCGTCGTGTACACCGTCGTCGCCGCGGGTCAGGCGGAGGCGGCGAAGCGGGTGCTCGAGGACGCCTCCATGGTGGACTCGACGCACGACGCGCCTCGCAACCTGCTGGTGACCGTCGTCATGCCGCAGGGGCGCGACAGCTCGCCGAACATGCCGGACGGGCTCCCGGACGAGGCGGCCCTGCAGTCGGTCATCGCCAATGGCGGCTCCGTCTCCGGAACGGTCGAGGCCGGAGGTCAGCGCTACCTCGTCGAGACGGACGTTCGCCATGGCAAGGTCGTGCAGATCGCGTACGGGCTCGGCGAGCAGCAGGAGGAGCTGAACCGACTCGTCGTGGCGCTCGTGATCTCCGGTCTGATCGCGACCGTCGCGGCGGCGGGCATCGGGCTGCTGCTGGCACGACGGTCGATCCGCCCGCTCGCGGATGCGCTCGGCCTGCAGCGGCGGTTCGTCGCGGATGCCGGCCATGAGCTGCGCACCCCGCTCACGCTGCTGAGCACGCGCGCGCAGTTGTTGCGACGTCAGGTCGCCGGAGGCGCCGCCTCCGAGGCCGAGGTGCGTGCGGGACTGGATGAGATCGTCGACGACAGTCGAGCCCTCGGCGAGATCGTGCAGGACCTGCTGACCGCTGCCGATCCGCGCCAGACCGCTGAGAGCGAGGGCGTCGACCTCGGAGAGGTGACCCGTGCCGTCGCACGGTCGGCGCAGCCCAGCGCCGCCGAGCGCGGCCTCCGCATCGAGGTCGAGACCGCACAGGATGCGGTGGTCACGGGTGCGCCCGTGTCCCTCCGGCGCATGGTCGTCGCCCTGCTCGACAACGCCCTCGACCATGCGGTGTCGCGCGTCCGGCTGACCGTGACGGTCGCCCGGGACCGCGTCGAGCTGGTCGTGCGGGACGACGGGCCGGGGTTCTCGGCGGGCACGGAGGCCCGGGCGTTCGAGCGCTTCGCCACCGCCCGGGATGCGCAGCCCGCGGACGACCGTCCGCGTCACTACGGGCTCGGACTGGCCCTGGTGTCGGAGGTGGTGAGCCGGCACGGAGGCACCGTCGCCGCCGTCAACGCCGCGGAGGGCGGCGCCGTGGTGACCGTCCGGCTGCCGCGCGCGGACTGACGGGTAGCTCCACCGGTCAGCGGGACACGTCGTCGCTGAGCACGCCCACGGGAGCGACGATCGCCGTCTCGAGCCGACTGACCACCTCCAGGTAGTCGGCCGTCCAGATGAGCCGCACCGCCGTCGCGGTGTCGTGCATGTCGTCCGCGGAGCGTTGCGAGTCGAGTACCGCGCCGGCGAGCTGCTGTACCATCGCCGGATCGGCCGGTCGCGGCTCGGGAAGCGCGCCGCGAGCGAGCAGTTGGGCCGCGAGCTCGGCGTACCAGGAACGAAGACTCTCCAGCGCCGCATCGAGGGCTTCCCTCGCCTCGGCCGTGTGGACGTCCGCCGCCGGCTGCCCGCGCCACAGCTCGACGATCGCGTCGCTCGCCTGCCGCACGCCTGCGACCCCGGTCACCGACGCCGACACCTCCGCGAGCGGGCGTCGCTTCGCGCCGCGCTCCGCGAGATAGGTGCGGAACGCGTCATCCAGTCGGCGGGACGCCGCCGCCGCCCGGGTCTCCTGTGCCCGCGGGTCGCTCGACGCGTCCCGCTCCCCCACGCCGTACGCGACCGCCGACTCGAGGTACCGGACGCCCTCCCGATACGCGTCGCTGAGCGCGCGCCGCAGCGACGTCGCTGCTCCTCGCGGCCAGAACAGCGCGCCCACCACAAGGCTGACCGCACAGCCGAGGGCGACGTCCTCGATCCGGATGAGCCCGACCGTCCATCCCGTCGGCGCGATGATGTTGAACAGAAGGACGAGCACGACCGTGAACGCCGCCTGGCCCGCAGCGAACGAGATCGCCGCCGGCGCCACGCCGGCGATCAGGATTCCGATCGGCAGCACGATCCAGAGCACCACCGGCTCTTTGCCGATGAGCAGCAGGAGCCCGGCGCCGAGGATCACGCCGACCACCGTCCCGAGCACGCCGCGGAGCACGTTCTGCCCGGTGCTCAGGGCGTTGGACCGGAGGACCGACAGCGTGCCGAGCACCACCCAGAACGAGTGCTCCACACCGGTGAGCTTCGCGAGCAACACCGCGAGCGCCAGCGCGATCGCCCCACGGATGCTGTTACGCAGCCACACCGAGTTCCAGCCGACGAATCCGCTCGCCCGTTCGGCCGCCGCTGCGACCGGCCCGCTCAGCCCGCCCGGCTGATGCCCGAGCATCCGCTGCCACCACCCCCGCCGCTCCGCGCGTGCAGTGAGCGCGATGTTCCGCCCGACGATCGCGGCCGCATAGGCGAGCTCCTGCGCACGGAACCCCGGGTCGAGCGTCGTCATCATCTCCTGCGCCACAGCACCGGCACCCGCCGATACCGCCGGCTGAGCCAGCATCGCCGCCTCCACGGCGACGCGCGCCTCGGAGAGGCGGCGCAGCGCATCCTCGAGCGGCGCCGGATCGGCGCCGTGCTGGGCGAGCGCCAGAGCCCCGGCATCGAGGACGTCGGCCGCAGCCGATTTCACCGTCCACGCGGCCGCGTGCGTGGCTGATCGGATATCCCCGCGCGGCCGGTCGAGCCGGTCGTACTGCGTCATGACCGTGTCGAGCCAGACCAGTTCGTCGACCAGCCGGACGATCGTTCGCGCCGGTGTGCTCAGTCCTGTCGGCCGGTAGGGCGCGGCGAGGAACGCCTCGTGCAGTGCGCCGACCGCGGAGCCCGCCTCGGCGGTCGCGCGGTCGCGCTCTGCGGCGAGCGCCGCCTCCCCGTCGCCGCGGAGGAACGCCGACTCCGCCCGCAGCCGCGCGGCGAGCGCGTCGATCGCCTTCACCGCCGGGCCGCGAAGCGGCTCCCGCGCCGGCGCCGGCCAGAGCACCGTGACCGCGACGATGCACACCACCGACGCGATCCCCCACCCGGCCAGTCGCGGCGGTATCGAGGCGACCGTGCCGGGCAGCGTCACCGGCAGGATGAACGCCAGCAGCAGGGACGTGCTCGCCGACGCCGTGACCGAACTCACCGAGCCCGCGAAGAGCACGAGCAGCGCGACGACGGCCATCCCGATCGCGGACAGCCACACCGGCTCGGACGCGAGCGTGCCGAGGCACACCAGCACCGCGCCGACCACGGCGAGCGCGACCAGCGCCTGCACCCGCTCGCGCAGCGTGCCGCCGAAGTCGACGAACAGCAGCATCGCGAAGGTCCCGAACGCCGAGAAGAAGGCGACATCCGGGTTGCGGATCACCTGCGTCCCGAGCGCGAACAGCAGCGGCATCACGATCGCTGCCCTTCCCGCGCGACGGAGCGCGCTGAAGCCGGGATCGTGCCGACCCAGCCATTGCACGATGCGCATCCGGCACCTCCCTTCGCTGTTGAGGCTCAGACTAGGCGGCACGATCGCTCGGCGGGGAGCGGGTCATGAATCTGTGGAGAGAAGCCCTTCGTACACAGCCCTGCGGAGGACTTCGGCACGCAGGATCGCGTGTACTGCGTCCGTGCCCGCCTCCGCGGAAGCCGCCGACACCGCCTCCCTCACCGGCGCAGAACCGCCGACGAGCGTCGCCGACGGGTGCACATACGAGTGCCGCGCGACGGCGAGGGTGTCCCCGAGCAGCTGCGCGGCAGCGTGATACGGAGCGAGATCGTCGCGCACGCGCTTGTCGGCATCGAACCGCGCCCCTCCGGCGACGGCCGCGGCGGCCACCGTCGCACCCCACGTCCGGAACGTCTTCGCGCTCGACGCCGTGCCCGAATGCGCGTGGATGTAGGAGTTGACCGTCACACTGTCGATACGCCGCGGTGTCGGTCGCTCGGCCGTCGAGAACAGTGCCGCGTCGTCGCCGTCGTCGTACGCCAGCCGCCCGCGGATCACCCCGGCGACCGCGGCGTCCTCGACCACGATGTGGTGCGCGATGTGCTCCTTGCCGACGAAGTCGAAGGCGAGCGCATCCCCGTCGACGCTGACATGGGCGCGGGTCAGCGTCGTCAGCCCGAAGGTGTGGTTGTCGCGCGCGTACCGATCCGTTCCGACGCGGAACAGCCCCTGATCGAGGAGCCGGACCGCTGCGGCGGTCAGCGGGACCGCGGGCGACGGAGCGTCCACCCCACCGAGGTCCGCCTCCACCCTCTCGCGCAGTGCAGGGAGGACCGCGGCGAAGTCCATCAGCGCTGCGAACTTGTGGCCCTCCGCCCGCGCGACCGCCTCTGGAGAATAGAGGTACTGCGTGCGCCCGCGCGCATCCACCCCGGTCGCCTGCAACGGCGCGTCTCCGTTCGGGGCCGCCCACACGTGCGTCCACGCCGGCGGGATGCGCAGCGCCGCGAGCCGCGCGAGCGTGGCCGCGTCCCGCACCTCGACTCCGACATCGTCGACCCAGACCGGTGGGCGCACTCCGAGCCGGTGCAGCCCCGGAGGCCGCACCACGTGACGGGCGGTCGGCACGTTGGCAGTCTGCACACCGCTACTCTGCCCGATCAGCGGTCTGACGGCGAAGGGCCGGAGCGACTTATACAGTCGATCCGGCCCTTCATTCGTCCGTGCGCGAGGGGGGACTTGAACCCCCACGCCCTTGCGGGCACTGGCACCTGAAGCCAGCGCGTCTGCCAATTCCGCCACTCGCGCGAACCCAGGAACTCTAACACGACGCCCGGACCGTTCACGAATCGGGCCGTACCTCCGACGACTGATCTTCACCGGATCGCCAGGGGGTTTTCCAGGGTTCCGACTAACATGCATGTAGTCATCGAGCCGGAAGCGGGAGAGCGTGGGCATTCTGGACAACTTCGAGCGGGGGCTCGAGCGTGCCGTCAACGGCGCGTTCGCGAAGACCTTCCGTTCCGGGCTGCAGCCTGTCGAGCTCACCAGCGCGCTCCGCAAAGAGCTGGACACGAAGGCCGCCGTCGTCGCGCGCGACCGCGTCCTCGCGCCCAACCGCTTCGTGCTCCGCATGTCCGCCGACGACTACGCGCGCATGCGCTCCATGGGCGCCGCGCTCACCGACGAGCTCATCGACTTCGTCACCAAGCACGCCGCCGCGCAGCACTACCAGTTCGCCGGGGGCATCTCGATCGACCTCGAGAAGGACGACGACCTCTCCGTCGGGATGCTGCAGGTCGAGTCCGAGAACGTGAAGGGCGACGTCGCCTGGACCCCGGTGCTCGACGTCAACGGCACCCACTACCCGCTCACGCACTCCCGCACGGTCGTCGGCCGCGGCGCGGATGCGGACATCACCGTCGACGACACCGGCATCTCCCGCCGCCACGTCATGATCACCTGGGACGGCAACCGCGCCCAGGTGGAGGACCTCGGCTCGACCAACGGCACCAAGCTCGACGGCCAGCCGCTGCGCAAGGCCATCCTCGAGCCGGAGTCGGTCATCACGCTGGGCCGCACCCGCATCGTCTTCCGCGTGCTCCCGCAGGCGGCGCCTGGCGGAACCCGCCGCAGCGACGCCGGCAACTTCTGGAGTCCGTCGTGAACCCCAGTGAGCTGACCCTGCTGGTGCTGCGGTTCGGCTTCCTCCTCCTGCTCTGGCTGTTCGTGTTCGGCATCGTCTACGCGCTGCGCACCGACCTGTTCGGGCAGCGCGTCCGCAAGCTGCCGGAGTCGCAGGCCGCCGCGCCCGCCGGACCGTTCCCTTCGAGCCCGGCCGTCGCACCGGCCCCGGTCCCGGCTCCCGCCGCCGTCCCCGCCGGCCCGACCGAGCCGGTCATGAAGGCCGCACCGGTCTCCTCGCTCCCGTCGGGCGCGAACCGCGCGAGCACGCAGACCAACGCGAGCGTCCAGACCGCCCGCCGCCTCGTCATCACGTCCGGACCGCGCGCCGGCACGGAGCTCCCGCTCGGCCGCGACCCGATCACGATCGGGCGCTCCAGCGAGTCCAACCTCGTCATCCGCGACGACTACACCTCCACCCACCACGCCCGCCTGCTCCTCTGGAACGACGAGTGGATGATCCAGGATCTCGACTCCACCAACGGCACGTTCCTCGACGGCCGCCGGGTGACCGTCCCGACCCAGGTCCCGCTCGACACGCCGATCAAGATCGGCACGACCACGTTCGAGCTGCGGCGGTAACCCGTGGCGGCGAACAAGGCGGCGGCCATCTCCCATGTCGGGAAGATCCGCTCGAACAACCAGGACTCCGGCTACGCCGGACGGGACCTGTTCGTCGTCGCCGACGGCATGGGAGGCCATGCCGGCGGTGACGTCGCCTCCGCGATCGCCGTCAACCGCATCCGCGAGGCCGACCGCGAGTACGCGTCGTCCTCCGAGGCGGAGTTCGCCCTGCAGTCGGCCCTCATCGCGGCCAACTCGCTCCTCGCCGAGACCGTCTTCGAGCATCCCGAGCTCACCGGGATGGGCACGACCGTCAGCGCGATGGTCCGCGTCGGCGACCAGATCGCGTTCGCGCACATCGGCGACTCGCGCATCTACCTCTTCCGCGACGGCGAGCTGAAGCAGGTGACCACCGACCACACCTTCGTGCAGCGCCTCGTCGACTCGGGACGCATCACCGAGGAGGAGGCGATGGTCCATCCTCGCCGCTCCGTGCTGATGCGCGTGCTCGGGGATGTTGACGCCTCGCCTGAGATCGACACCTGGACGCTCGACACCAAGCCCGGCGACCGCTGGCTGATCTGCTCGGACGGCCTGAGCGGCGTGGTCAAGCACGACGACATGCTCGCCACCCTCGCGTCGAAGGAGGGCCCGAAGCAGGTCGCCGAACGGCTGCTCAAGCAGAGCCTGGACGCGGGAGCGCCGGACAACGTCACCGCCGTCGTGCTCGACATCGCGGACACGGCCCGCGGCGAGGTCATGAAGGACCCGGTGACCGTCGGGTCCGCCGCCTCCCCGCTGCAGTTCGGCGCCGAGCCGAAGCCGACGACCCGTGCCGCGCGGCTCCCGGGCCTGCGCCTGCATCCCATCCGGCCGGCCACCGGGCCGACCCACTTCGAGCCGCAGTCCGAGGACTACCTCGACGAGCTCATCGAAGAGGATGCCCGCCGCGCCCGCCGCCGGCGCCTCACCTGGATGATCGGGCTCATCCTCCTGGTCCTGGCGATCGTCCTCGCGATCGTCGTCGGGTACCAGTGGACGCAGTCCCGCTACTACGTGGGCGCGTCGCCTGACGGCAAGGTGGCGATCTACCAGGGCGTGCAGCAGGGAATCGGGCCGATCAGCCTGTCGCACCTCTACCAGGAGTCGAATGTGACGGTCGACGACCTCCCGGTGTACGACCAGCAGCAGGTCGAGCAGACCATCAACGCCGACGACCTCCAAGCAGCCAAGACGATCGTGGAGCAGCTGAGCGATGCCGGCAAGCAGTAGCGCGCAGGCGCCCCAGCGACCCCGGACCGCCACCGGTCCGGTGAAACGGCTGCGCCTCCCCGCCAAACTCCGCAACCTGGAGCTCTTCCTCCTCGTCATCGCCTGCGCCATCAACGCCGCCGCGGTCGTGCTGGTGCAGCTGGGCGCCCTCGGCCACGTCGACCTCACCCTGGTCTACCTCGGGGCGGGTCTCTCCGCGCTGGTGGTCGGCATGCACATCGCGCTGCGCTTCGTCGCACCGCAGGCCGACCCGTTCCTCCTGCCGATCGCGACCCTCCTGACCGGAATCGGCATCGCCGAGATCTACCGCATCGACATCCACTACAAGGACGCGGGCTGGGACAGCGCGGGAGTCAAGCAGATCGTGTGGGCGGCGATCGCGATCGTGGCCGCCATCCTCGTGGTGAGCCTCATCCGCAACCACCGCATCCTGCAGCGCTACACCTACGTGTTCGGCTTCGCGGCGCTGATCCTCCTGCTGCTTCCGATGCTCCCTGGGATCGGCAAGGAGATCAACGGCGCACGGGTATGGATCGGCATCGGCCCGTTCAGCTTCCAGCCGGGCGAGATCGCGAAGCTCTGCCTGGCGATCTTCTTCGCCGGCTACCTCGTGCAGACCCGGGACTCGCTGTCGGTCGTCGGCAAGAAGTTCCTCGGCATCCGGTTCCCGCGCGCCCGCGACCTCGGCCCGATCCTGGTCGTCTGGCTCGCGTCGATGGCGGTCATCGTCTTCCAGCGCGACCTCGGCACCGGCCTGCTCATCTTCGGCCTCTTCCTGGTCATGCTGTACGTTGCGACCTCCCGGATCAGCTGGGTCATCCTCGGTCTGCTGCTCGTGATCGGCGGAGCGGTGATCGCCAGCCAGATCCTGCCCTACGTCCACGACCGGTTCGCGAACTGGCTGACGCCCTTCACCTCGGGCCGCTACGACGCCGAGCTCGGCGGCAGCTACCAGCTCGTGCAGGGGCTGTTCGGCCTCGCGCACGGCGGCCTCATCGGCACGGGACTCGGTCAGGGTCAGCCGTGGATCACGCCGATCTCGCAGAGCGACTACATCATCGCCAGCATCGGTGAGGAGCTCGGTCTCGCCGGTCTGTTCGCGATCTTCGCCCTCTACCTCGTGTTCGTGGCGCGCGGCCTGCGCATCGGCTTCGCCGGACAGGACGACTTCGGCAAGCTCCTCGCGGTCGGCCTGTCGTTCACCGTGGCCCTGCAGTGCTTCATCGTGATCGGCGGCGTGACCCGCGTGATCCCGCTGACCGGCCTCACCACGCCGTTCCTTGCGGCGGGAGGGTCGTCCCTCGTCGCCAACTGGATCATCGTGGCGCTGCTGCTGCGCCTGTCGGACACCGTCCGCAATCAACCCCGGCTGGTGGTGAGCTGACACATGAATCGTGAGATCAAGCGTGTGAGCACGATCGTGCTCGGGATGTTCCTCGCGCTGCTCGTGTCGACGTCCATCCTGCAGGTGTTCTCGGCGGACACGCTCAACACGGACGCTCGCAACACCCGGGCGCTCAACGACAGCTACTCGGCGCAGCGCGGCGCGATCCTCGTCAAGGGTCAGCCGATTGCGCAGTCCGTGCCGTCGAACGACGTCTACAAGTGGCAGCGGGTCTACGGCAACGGCCCGCTCTACTCGGCCGTGACCGGCTTCTTCCCGATCAACGGAGAGCCGACCGGCCTCGAGGGCGCCCTCAACGCGAAGCTCAGCGGCTCCGCCAACTCGCAGTTCTTCGACCGGATCAACGCCATCCTGACCGGCAAGAATCCCCAGGGGGCCACCGTCGAGACGACCATCGACCCCGTCGCCCAGCAGGCGGCGTGGGATGCGCTCGGCGACCTGCAGGGCGCCGTCGTCCTGCTGGAGCCCAAGACGGGCAAGATCCTCGCGATGGTCTCGAAGCCGACGTACGACCCGAACCAGCTCGCGTCGCACGATGGCAAGGCGGTCGACACGGCGTATCAGGGGCTGCTCGCCGCTCCTGGCGATCCCCTCATCAACCGCACGATCGGCGGCAACCTCAATCCGCCCGGATCGACCTTCAAGCCGGTGATGAGCTCGGCCGCCTTCGGCACCGGCCAGTACACGAAGGACAGCCAGCTCCCGAACCCGGCGTCGCTGCCGCTGCCGGACTCCCCCACCGTCGTCAAGAACGACTCCCTGACCACCTGTGGACCGGGCGCGACGGTGTCGATCGCGACCGCGCAGATCCTGTCGTGCAACATCCCGTTCGCCGAGCTGGGCATGCAACTCAAGCCCGAGGTCATCAAGGACCAGGCGGACAAGTTCGGCTTCAACCAGCCGCTCAGCATCCCCATCCCGGTCGAGAAGAGCGTGTATCCGCTCTACACCGACGCGGCGGAGCGCGCGCTGGGCTCCTTCGGGCAGAAGGACGACCGGGCGACGCCGCTGCAGATGGCCATGGTGTCCGCGGCCATCGCGAACGGCGGGACGCTGATGACCCCGAACCTCGTGGACTCGATCCGGTCAGCCGATCTGCAGACCGTGGAGAGCTTCCAGCCCAAGGAGTTCTCCCGCCCGCTGAGCCAGCAGAACGCGGACACCATCAAGCAGATGATGGTCGACGGCGTCGATCACGGCGTTGCGAGCAATGCAAGAATAGGTGGGGTTCAGGTCGGCGGTAAGACGGGTACGGCGCAGAACGGGAACGACGATCCCTACACGCTGTGGTTCACCGGGTTCGCGCCGGCGAACGACCCGGAGTTCGCTGTGGCTGTAGTTGTCGAAAATGGCGGTGGACAGGGTCAGAGCGGCACGGGAAACTCCATCGCCGCTCCGATCGCGAGGAAAGTACTAGAGGCGGTGCTGAATAAATGAGACCCACAGCAGGGCTCACCTTCGGGGGACGTTACGAGCTGCAGTCGCGGATCGCGATCGGCGGGATGGGCGAGGTCTGGCAGGCCACCGATCTCGTCATCGGGCGCACCGTCGCCATCAAGATCCTGAAGGACGAGTACCTCGGCGACCCCGGCTTCCTCGAGCGCTTCCGCGCGGAGGCGCGGCACGCCGCCCTCGTCAACCACGAGGGCATCGCCAACGTCTACGACTACGGCGAGGAGGAGGGCAGCGCCTACCTGGTGATGGAGCTCGTCCCCGGCGAGGCCCTGTCGAGCATCCTGGAGCGGGAGCACGTCCTCAGCACCGACCGCACGCTCGACATCGTCGCCCAGACCGCCGCCGCGCTGCATGCCGCTCACGCAGCCGGCCTGGTCCACCGCGACATCAAGCCGGGCAACCTGCTCATCACGCCGGACGGCCGCGTCAAGATCACCGACTTCGGCATCGCCCGCATCGCCGACCAGGTTCCGCTCACCGCGACCGGTCAGGTGATGGGCACGGTGCAGTACCTCTCGCCCGAGCAGGCCTCTGGTCACCCGGCCTCGCCGACCACCGACATCTACTCGCTCGGCATCGTCGCGTACGAATGCCTCGCCGGACGCCGCCCGTTCACCGGCGAGTCGCAGGTCGCGATCGCCATGGCGCAGATCAACGAGGCGCCGCCGGAGCTCCCGGCGACGGTCGCCGAGCCGGTCCGCAACCTGGTCTTCGCCTGCATCGCGAAGAACCCGGCCGACCGCCCCGCCTCGGCCGCGCACCTCGCGCGCGCCGCGCAGGCCCTGCGCCGCGGAGACATCCGCGCCGCCGCCGCGTCCGTCCCGGCCATCCTCGGCGCCGCCGCCGGGACCGAAGCCGCCACCGTGCTCATGCAGTCGCCTCCCGCGGCCCCGACCGCGGCGACCACCGTGCTGCCGGCGACCGCCGTCGCGCCGGTCGTCCAGGAGGAGACCACCAACGAGCCCGTCGAGGAGCGCAAGCGCAGCCGCTGGACGTGGCCGCTGATCGCGCTCATCGCTCTGCTGGCGCTCATCCTCATCGGCACGATCATCACCCTGGTGGCGCAGCCGAAGGCCGCACCCACCCCGACCCCGACCACGACGCCGGTCACGCAGTCCTCGACGCCGTCGCCGACTCCGACGCCCACGAGCAACACCGTGCAGATCACCGAGGCGGACTTCCTCGGCCTGACTGCCGACCAAGCGCGACAGAAGCTGCAAGACCTCGGTATGGTCGCCGACGTCTCGCAGGGCAACGCCGCGACGACGCAGGACCAGGCCAACAAGGTCTACTCGGTCAACCCGACCGGCCCGGTTCCCAAGGGCTCGACCATCGCGGTCAAGGTCTACGGGCCCGTCGCTCCCATCCCGACCCCGACCGACACGGTCTCGGCCAACCCGCCGTCGGGTCAGGGCACCGCGCAGTCGCAGATCACGGTCAACTTCGGCTCGGCGACCTGCCCCGCGGGCCAGAACCTCGTCGGTCGCCGCCTGTATGTGAACGGTCAGCCCCAGACGCCCGTCAACGACACCAAGATGGTGTGGTCGCCGAGCGCCGCGGGCAACTACCAGCTGACCTACACGATCTTCTGCGGTGAGTCCGTCGAGTCCGGCCAGTCGCCCGCTCTGCCCTACGAGGTCGTCACCTCCACGTCGACGCCGAACCCCGGCGGAAACGGGAAGTGACGGGGTCTCCCCTCGGGGAGATACCCAGCCACGCCCCGCTACACTAGCCGGAGTCATGCACCGAGAAGGAGTCCGCATTGAGCCCAGATAGCCGCCTGCTCGCAGGCCGATATCAGGTGGGCGAACTCATCGGTCGTGGCGGCATGTCCGACGTGCACCGCGGCACCGACTCCCGACTCGGCCGCACCGTCGCGATCAAGCTGCTCAAGCCGTCGCTCGCGACCGACCCGGCGTTCCGCACGCGCTTCCGTCAGGAGGCGCAGGCCGCCGCGCGCATGACGCACCCGACCATCGTCCGCGTCTTCGACGCCGGTGAAGAGACGGTGCGCGAGCCGAACGGCCACGAGGCGCAGCTCCCCTTCATCGTCATGGAGTACGTCGACGGCGTCCTCCTGAAAGACTTGATCAAGCGCGGCCCGCTCGACGTGCAGGAGGCCGTGCGCATCACCGAGGGGATCCTCACCGCCCTCGAGTACTCGCACCGGGCCGGCGTCGTGCACCGCGACATCAAGCCGGGCAACGTCATGATCACCAAGACCGGCCAGGTCAAGGTGATGGACTTCGGCATCGCCCGCGCGATCAGCGACTCGTCCGCGACCGTCGCCCAGACGACCGCCGTCCTCGGCACCGCCAGCTACTTCTCGCCCGAGCAGGCGAAGGGCGAGTCGGTGGATGCGCGCACCGACCTGTACTCCACCGGGGTCGTGCTCTTCGAGATGCTGACCGGCCGCCCACCGTTCCGGGGCGACACCCCGGTCGCCGTCGCCTACCAGCACGTCAGCGAGACCCCGGTCGCCCCGAGCACCGTGAACCCGAAGGTCTCGCCGGCGATGGACGTCGTGGTCGCCCGGGCGCTGACCAAGGACCGCTTCGAGCGCTACCAGACCGTCGCTGAATTCCGCGCCGACCTGGAGGAGGCGGCCGCCGGCCGCATCCCGAAGCGCAAGCACGAGGACGAGTTGGCCGAGACGCTGTTCGGAGCGCCGCCGAGCGCCGTCTCCGGGCCTGAGGCTGCGTTCCGGCAGCTCGCCGAAGACCAGACGATGACGCGCACGCAGCGGCGCCCACCGGTCATCTGGATCTGGGCGGGCATCGCGATCATGGCCGTCGTCATCGTCGCCGTCCTCGCCTGGGTGCTGCGGCTCGCGCCGAGCACGACGATGCCCGACACGTCCCGCAAGGTGCCCAACCTCTCGGGTCAGACGCTCGATAAGGCGACGGCCCAGCTCGACGACATGAAGCTCAAGTGGGTGCAGTCGACAGAGTCGAGCCCGACGTATGCGCAGGGCCAGGTCATCCGCACCGACCCCGGTGCCGGGATCGTCGTCGCCACCGGCGACACCATCACGGTGTACGTGTCGACGGGCAAGAAGACCGTTACGGTGCCCGACGTGCACAACATGACGGTGGATGCCGCCACGGCGGCACTGCAGCAGGCGGGCCTCACCGTCGGTCCGACGACGTCGGAGAACTCACCGAGCGTGCCGGCGAACGTCGTGATCACGACCGACCCGGCGCCGAACGCCTCGGCCCACGAGGGCGATCCGATCGGTCTCCACGTGTCCAGCGGCAAGGTGACGCTCACCGACCTGACCGGTCAGACGATCCAGGCGGCGACGGGCATCCTGTCCCAGCTGGGCCTGACCGCGAACCCGAAACCGGATCCCAGCTGCCCGCAGGACAAGGGCGCGACGATGGTGCACACGCAGTCCGTCGCTCCGGGAGACGTGCCGCAGGGCACCACGGTCGACCTGACCTACTGCTCGGGCTGACGCCGCGAGCGTCCCCGGTTCAGCCCAGCTTGACCAGCGGGCTGAGCGATCGCGACGCCTCGGCGGCTCCGGCCAGTCCCGCGACCTCGAGCCAGTTGCCCAGCATCCGGTAGCCGCCCTCGGTGAGCACCGACTCCGGGTGGAACTGCACCCCGTAGATCGGCGCCTCGCGGTGCTGCAGCGCCATGATCACGCCGCCCGCCGTGCGCGCGGTGACATTCAGGTCGTCCGGAAGGGTGCCGTTGACGACGGCGAGGGAGTGGTATCGCGTCGCCGTGAAGGGCTGCGCGACGCCGTCGAACAGGGGGCTGTCGTCGTGACCGACCTGCGAGGTCTTGCCGTGCATCAGCTCCTCGGCGTTGGTCACCACGCCGCCGAAGGCCTCGGCGATCGCCTGGTGCCCGAGGCACACGCCCAGCAGCGGCTGGCCGGTGGACAGCGCCTGCTCGACGACGGGGATCGAGACGCCCGCGTCGGCCGGCTTGCCCGGACCGGGAGAGATGAGGACGGCGTCGTATTCGGCGAGCTTCGCAGGAAGATCCTCGACCGCGATGTCGTCGTTGCGGACGACCTCCGTCTCAGCGCCGAGCTCCTGGAGGTAGCCGTTCAGCGTGTATACGAAGCTGTCGTAGTTGTCGATGACGAGGACGCGGGTCACGTGCCCACGGTACCTTCCTGCGGACCGACGAGCGAATCCACCCAAGGGAACACCCAGGTAATCAGGGCGAACAGCACGATGGCGACGAGAATGAGGAGAAGCAGGAGGCGGACCCACCACGGACCGGGCAGAAGGCGCCAGAGCGCTCCGTACATGTCAGCCTCCCTGTCCGACCGCCGCGGCGATCTCGCTCGGAATGTCCTGCGGCGGCGCGTACGACTGGTAGACGCTGTAGGCGATGAGCCGCTCGCCCGCAGCGAAGGGCGGGTTGCACGTGGTGATGGTCATGAACCGCTCGACGGGTGTCGCCCCGGGCTGCCGCGGCACCGGCAGCAGCACGCCGACCGCTGAGGGCTGCACGTACTCGAAGTTGCGGAACGAATACGTGTACCAGCCGTCCTTGGTCTGGATGTAGATGCGGTCGCCGATGCGCAGCTTGGACAGGTCGATGAAGGTGTTGCCCCATCCGGAGTCGTGACCGGCGACGGCGAAGTTGCCGACCTCGCCCGGCATCTGCGTGTCGATGTAGTGGCCGACACCGGCGGTGTAGCTGTTGAGCACGCGCTCCGTGTCGACGGTCTGGCGGATCGTGCGCTTCCAGTCGGCGCCCAGCCGCGGCACGTACATCACCGCGAACGGCTCGTAGGGCGCGGGTTTCGCCAACACGGGCGGATCGGCCTGCGCGGCCTCGGTGTCCGGCGTGGGCCTCGGCGCTTTGATCGCGTCGTCGATCCACTTCTGGCTCTGCTGCGCGGCCGCCGACGTCTGCTGGTTGGAGGTGACGAGATTGTTCCACCAGATCTGCCAGCCGAGGAACAGCAGGACCAGCACGCCGCCGGTGATGAGGATTTCGCCGAGCACACCGAGC
Organism: Leifsonia sp. NPDC077715; assembly: GCF_040686855.1. Taxonomy (NCBI): domain Bacteria; kingdom Bacillati; phylum Actinomycetota; class Actinomycetes; order Micrococcales; family Microbacteriaceae; genus Leifsonia; species Leifsonia sp. NPDC077715. Next base: position 152,144 of record NZ_JBFBOG010000002.1, on the reverse strand, counting down.
ACGGTGGGACGGCGGTGCGGCCGGCGCCGCCGGGCCTTGCGCGCCTCCTCGGTGGTCATGTGTCACATTCTAGGGACCGGTCCCTGGGAATCGACACGCAGTCCACAGGGCCCCTCCCCCGTACGGGGGCATCAGGAAGCCCCCTGCCTTCCCCGCTACACTGTGGTGCTATGGCACGCAGCAAGTCGAAGACGAAACCCGAGCGACCCGCCCGCGCTGAGCGCACCGCCGCGGCGTCCGGAGAAGAGGCGCCGAACCCGGTGTGGTTCAAGCCGCTGATGTTCGGCTTCATGCTGCTCGGCCTGATCTGGATCATCGTCTTCTACGTCAGCCAGAACCAGTACCCCATCCCGGCTCTCGGCGCCTGGAACATCCTCGTCGGCTTCGGGATCGCCTTCATCGGCTTCCTCATGACCACCCGCTGGCGGTAGACCCCGCACACATCCGTGCCTCAAGCCCGGGTCGGCAGTCAGCCGGCCCGGGCTTCGTGTTTTCCACAGTTCTCCACAGGGCACTTGTGAACAGTTGCCGCCGGTTCGCCGACGGTTTCCCCAGTGTTAATAAGCCTGTGGAGAGTTACAGGCGTGTAATTACCCACAGTGTTAATAAGCCTGTGGATAACTTATCCACGCGATGTGGGTAATTACACGAAGAAGTGGATGAGGCTCAGCGCGACGAAGACCAGGCAGAGCAGCACGAGGAGCGGAAGCTGCCAACGGCGCCGGCGCACCTGCCGCGTCTCCACAAAGATCAGCCCCACCAGCACGCCGCCGATGAGTCCGCCGACGTGCGCCTGCCAGGCGATGTTGAATCCGGGGAGGAACCCGATCCCCAGGTTGATGGCGAGCAGCACCAGCATCTGGGTCGCGTTGCCGCCCAGCCGTCGCTGGATGATGAAGTAAGCGCCGAAGAGCCCGAAGATGGCGCCGGACGCTCCGACGACCGGCACGATGGGCGATGCGATCAGCAGCACGCCGAGGGATCCCGCGAACCCGCTGATCAGGAAGAGGGCCAGATAGCGGGCACGCCCCAGCATCGGCTCGAGCGCAGAGCCGAAGATGAACAGCGTGTACATGTTGAGCAGCAGGTGCAGGATGTTCGCGTGCGCGAAGATGCTCGTGAACATCCGCCACGGCTCGAACGCCCCGCTCACCGACGCCGGATACGAGTAGGCGCCCGCGTAGCGCAGTGCGTTCGTCACCTGGAAGCCGAGCAGATCGCCGACGGTCTGGACGATGAAGACCAGGACGCACACACCGATGATCGCATAGGTCACGACGGGCGCATTCTGCCCGGTGAGACGCGTCATCCATGCCGGCCGCGTGCGCGGGTGCGAGGCACGCTGCTGCGCCATGCACTCGGGGCACACCACACCGACCGCGCCAGGGGTCTGGCACTCACCGCAGATGGTGCGGCCGCACCGCTGGCAGAGCACGTAGCTCTCGCGATCGGGATGGCGGTAGCAGTAATTGGCGCGCGCGCCGACGGGCTGAGTCATCGTTCTACTCCGCCCGCCTCTCTGTTCAGACCTTCTCGATGTCGATCGACTCGATGACCACGTCGTCCAGCGGCCGGTCGCGCGCGTCGGTCGGAACCTCGGCGAGCTTGTCGACGATCTTGCGCGACGCGTCGTCGGCGACCTCGCCGAAGATCGTGTGCTTGCCCTGCAGCCACGTGGTCGGAGCGACCGTGATGAAGAACTGCGAGCCGTTGGTGCCGCGGCCGCCCTGGACGCCGGCGTTCGCCATGGCGAGGATGTAGGGCTGGGTGAAGTCGAGCTCCGGGTTGATCTCGTCGTCGAACTGGTAGCCCGGGCCGCCGACGCCCTGACCGAGCGGGTCGCCGCCCTGGATCATGAAGCCGGGGATGATGCGGTGGAAGACCACACCGTTGTAGAGAGGAGCGTTCGTCTTCTCGCCCGTGGCGGGATGCGTCCACTCGATCTCGCCCGTCGCCAGACCCTCGAAGTTGCGCACCGTCTTCGGTGCATGGTTACCGAAGAGGTTGACCTTGATGTCTCCGTAGTTAGTGTGGAGCGTGGCGACAGCGGTGTGCTTAGACATGGCACCAATTCTTGCACAGGGCGTACAGGCGACCCGGGCAGCCGTGAGAGCTCTCGGGCCATCCCCAGCCCTTTCGGTGGCAAGATGGAGTCAGTCGCCACCGATGACTCGACGGAGGAACAGATGAGCCTGACACGGAAGCGCCAGAAGGAACTCAAGCGACTGCGCAGCGGAGCCGAGGAGCTGTGGAGTCAGCAGCAGGAGGTCCTGGCCAACGCCAACGCGCTTGCCGCCGAGGCCCGCAAGCAGGCGGCCTACTACACCCGCGAGGAGATCGCGCCGCGCGTCCGTGAAGGGTACGACCAGTACGTCGTCCCCACGGCCCAGGCGGCGAAGGACACCGCGGGCCGCTACGCCGGCCAGGCCCGGGAGAAAGTCGTCCGCGACGTCATCCCCGCCGTCGGCACCGTCGTCGGAACGGCGCTCTCTGTGGTCGACCACGCACGCGCGGCCCGGTCCGCCGCCTTCGCGGGTGACTTCCAGAAGGCGCGCAAGGAGCTGTCGAAGAAGGTCAAGGTGGAACCGAAGAAGTCGGGCCCCGGGGCCGGCGGCGTCATCGCCATCGGTTTGGGACTCATTGCGGCGGTCGGACTGCTCTACGCCGTCTGGCAGACCTTCCGCGCCGACGACGAGCTGTGGGTGGCGGACGAGGAGCCGACGGCTCCGGCGTCGACCACCGACTCCGCGGCCGAGCCGCAGCAGTAGCGGCTGCCGACCCCAGGGTCGATTCGGGGGTTTCCCCGATGGCGATGGTGCGCGCCCGCTGCGAGGCTGAAGAGCATGAACACTCTCTTCCGACCCCGTGATCACCGCATCCTGGCCGGCGTCTGCGCCGGTCTCGCCGTGCGCTTCGGCCTGCGCCCGTGGACCGTGCGCATCCTGTTCCTGCTGTCCTGCCTGCTTCCGGGACCGCAGTTCATCGCCTACATCGTGTTGTGGATCCTGATGCCGGGCGAGCAGAGCCGCCCCGCGAGCGCTCAGGCCTGATCGAGCCCGGCGAACCGGAGCGCGATGTCGACCAGCTCGACCCGGCGCTTCGGGATGCTCCCGAGCGGGAACCACGCCGCCTCGTCGGTGGTGCCGTCCAACTCGTTCGTGAGGGTGCCGCCGACGACGCTCGCCCGGTAGATGATGCGGAGCGCATGCAGCGGGCCGGCCTCCGGGATGAAACGGTGCTCCGGCGGAATCACCTTCGAGTCGATTCCGAGCAGGTCGCCGGCCTCCGCCGCGTACCCGGTCTCCTCCGCGATCTCTCGCACGACCGCGTCCACCGGGTCCTCCCCGGGGTCGATCCCGCCGCCCGGCAGGGTCCAGCCGGATCGCCCGCTCTCGTTCCAGTGCGCGAGGAGGATGCGGTCGCCGTCGGTGATGACGCCGTAGGCCGCGACTCGGATATCCACCGCCTCACCCTACTGCCGTTGTCGGTGGTCGGGGGCAGACTAGGGGTGATGCCCGAACTCCCGGAAGTCACCGCCCTCGCCGCCGACCTCGACCGTCGGCTGAAAGGGCGTGTCATCGACCGGCTCAGCATCGTCGCATTCTCCGCGCTGAAGACCTTCGACCCGCCCGCCGACGCCCTGCACGGCCTGACGATCGACGGCGTCAGCCGGCACGGCAAGTTCCTCGACATCACTGCGGGCGAGCTTCACGTCATCATCCACCTCGCGCGGGCCGGCTGGATCCGCTGGCGCGACAAGCCGCCTCCCGCACCCACCGGCCGCCTCGGCAAGGGCCCGCTGGCCGCGCGGCTCGTGCTCGACGACGGCACCGGTCTCGACATCACCGAAGCCGGGACGAAGAAGAGCCTCGCGATCTACGTCGTCCCGGACCCGTCGGAGGTGCCGGGTGTCGCACGCCTCGGCCCGGACCCGCTCGACGCCGCGTTCACCGAGGATGTCTTCGCCGGAATCCTCGCCGAGCAGGGCCGCGCTCAGATCAAGGGAGTGCTGCGCAACCAGTCGCTCATCGCCGGGATCGGCAACGCCTACTCGGACGAGATCCTGCACGTGGCCAAGATGTCCCCGTACAAGCCCGCGAACATGGGAGCGGACGACGTCGGACGCCTCTACGAGGCCGTGCAGTCGACGCTGCGTGACGCACTCGACCGCGCTGACGGCCTCGCGGCCTCGGAACTCAAGAGCGAGAAGAAGTCGAACCTCCGCGTCCACGGCCGCACCGGCGAAGCGTGCCCGGTGTGCGGAGACACGATCCGGCAGGTCATCTTCCACGACTCGACATTCCAGTACTGCCCGACCTGCCAGACCGGTGGCAAGCCGCTCGCCGACCGCGTCCTGAGCCGACTGCTCAAGTAGTCAGCAGGCGCAGTCGATGCCGCCGAGCGGCGCCGTCAGCTCGTCGATCGGGCGCAGGACCGGACCGGCGTCCCCGACGACCGGATATCCCTCGCGCGCCCAGTACTCGAAGCCGCCGATCATCTCGCGCACCTCGTAGCCCTGCAGGGAGAACGCGAGCGCCGCGCGCGTCGAACCGTTGCACCCCGGACCCCAGCAGTAGACGACGACCGGAGTCCCCGGGTCGATCAGTTCGGCCGCACGGTCGGCGATCTCGGCGGTCGGCAGGTGGACCGCTCCCGCGACGCGGCCCTGTCGCCAGGCCGCCACACCTCGGGAGTCGACCAGCACGAAGCGCTCTCCCGCGTCCATGGCCGCCTTCACATCGGAGGGATCGGTCTCGAACTGGAGCTTCGCGGCGAAGTGGCGGGCGGCTTCGGAGGTCATCGTGATCATGCATCGAGCCTAGGAAGGAAGACATCTCGGCGGAACAGACGATCCACGGTGCTCGACCGCTGTCGCCGTCGATTCCATGCCAGAATCGCCGCATGGCCGTCGATCTTCCATTCACCGCCGACAGCGTCGACCGCGCTCTCCTCGCCGAACTGCAGCGCGACGGCCGCCAGTCGGTCGCCGAGCTGGCCCGCCGAGTCCACATGTCGAACAGCGCGGTCGCCGAGCGCATCCGCCGGCTCGAGGAGGCCGGGGTGATCGCGGGCTACCGCGCGGTGGTCGACCCGGACCGGCTCGGATACGGCATCCTGGCGTTCCTGCGCCTGCGCTACCCGAGCAGCCAATACCAGCCGCTGCACGACCTCCTGGCCGATATCCCGGAGGTCGTGGAGGCGCACCACGTCACCGGCGACGACTGCTTCATCCTGAAGGTGGTCGCGACGTCCATGCGCCACCTGGAGCAGGTGAGCGGACGGGTCGGAACCCTGGGAAGCGTGACCACGAGCGTGTCGTACTCGAGCCCGTTCCCGACGCGGCCGATCGTCCCGCCGAGAGAGTGATGAGGAGAAAGTGTGGAGCCTAGGAGATTCGAACTCCTGACATCCTGCTTGCAAAGCAGGCGCTCTACCAACTGAGCTAAGGCCCCGTAGAAAGGAATGGTGGGGATACGAGGACTTGAACCTCGGACCTCTTCGTTATCAGCGAAGCGCTCTAACCGCCTGAGCTATATCCCCGAATGGGCAGATACGAGACTACCCGATCGGCCCGGTCATTGCGAAATCGGTCAGTTGTTGGTGAACCCGACCAACAGGCCGCCCGTGATCTTCACCGAGAGGTTGTAGAGCAGAGCGAACACAGCGCCGAGAGCGGTCACCACGACGATGTCGAGGATCGCGACGATCAGCGAGAAGCCCATGACCTGGCCGAGGCCGAGGATCGAGCGGAGGTCGCTGCCGCCGGCGCCGGAGATGTCCTTGAACAGGCTGTTCACCTGGTCGAAGATGCCGGTGCGGTCGAGCACGGTCCAGACCAGGAAGGTGCCGACGATCGCGATGATCGCCAGGCAGATGCCGGCGAGGAACGACAGCTTCACGGTCGACCAGAAGTCGATGTAGACCAGCTTCAGCCGCACCTGCTTGGCGGATGCGGGTCGGCGGGTCGACTTCTTGGCGAGCTTGTCGGCGACGCTACTGCTCATCTACGGTTTCTTCCTTCCCGACCGCCTCGGCATCCTCCGCGGGACTGGAGGACTCGAGGTCGCGTTCGGTGTTCTTCGCCAGAGCGATGATCTTGTCCGACTCGGCGAAACGTGCAAAGACGACACCCATGGTGTCACGGCCCTTGGCTGGTACCTCGGCCACGGCAGAGCGTACCACCTTGCCGCTGGCAAGAACCACAAGGACCTCGTCGTCCCCGCCGACGATGAGAGCGCCCACCAGGTCGCCCCGGTCGTCGTTCAGCTTGGCCACCTTGATGCCCAGACCGCCGCGGTTCTGCAGTCGGTACTGGTCGGCGGAGGTGCGCTTCGCGTATCCGCCCTCGGTCACGACGAAGACGTAGCCCTCGTCGGAGACCACCGATGCATCGAGCAGGCTGTCCTCGCCGCGGAAGTGCATGCCGATGACACCCGACGTCGAGCGGCCCATCGGCCGCAGCGCCTCATCCGAGGCGGTGAAGCGGATCGACATGCCCTTGCGCGACACGAGCAGGAGGTCGGAGTCCTCCTCCACCAGCAGCGCCGACACGAGCTCGTCGCCCTCGCGGAGCTTGATCGCGATGATCCCGCCGGTCCGGTTGGTGTCGTACTCCGACAGCGCCGTCTTCTTGATCAGGCCTTCGCGCGTGGCGAGCACCAGGTACTTCGCGGCCTCGTAGTCGCGGATGTCGAGGATCTCGGCGATCTCCTCGTCCGGCTGCATGGCGAGCAGGTTGGCGACGTGCTGGCCCTTGGCGTCGCGGCCGGCCTCCTGCACCTCGTAGGTCTTCGCGCGGTAGACGCGTCCCTGGTTGGTGAAGAAGAGGAGCCAGTGGTGCGTGGTGGTCACGAAGAAGTGGTCGACCACGTCCTCGCCGCGCAGCTGGGCGCCCTTGACGCCCTTGCCGCCACGGTGCTGGCTGCGGTAGTTGTCGCTGCGCGTGCGCTTGATGTACCCGCCGCGCGTGACGGTGACGACCATCTCCTCTTCGGGGATCAGGTCTTCCATGCTCATGTCGCCGTCGTAGCCGAGCATGATCTCGGTGCGGCGGTCGTCGCCGAAGCGGTCGACGATCTCCGTGAGCTCTTCGCTGACGATGGTGCGCTGACGCGCCGGGTCGTCGAGGATGGCGTGGTACTCGGCGATCTGCTTCTCGATCGCCTCGGCCTCCTCCATGATCTTCTGGCGCTCGAGGGCGGCCAGGCGGCGCAGCTGCATCGCGAGGATGGCGTCCGCCTGCACGTCGTCGACGTCGAGCAGGCTCTTCAGACCCTCGCGCGCGTCGTCGACCGTGGCCGACCGGCGGATGAGGGCGATGACCTCGTCGAGCGCATCCAGCGCCTTGAGGTAGCCGCGCAGGATATGCGCCCGCTCCTCCGCCTTGCGCAGCCGGAATCGGGTGCGCCGGACGATGACGTCGATCTGGTGGGCGACCCATGCGGTGATGAAGCCGTCGAGCGACAGCGTACGCGGCACATTGTCCACGATCGCGAGCATGTTCGCGCCGAAGTTCTCCTGCAGCTGGGTGTGCTTGTACAGGTTGTTCAGCACGACCTTCGCGACCGCGTCGCGCTTCAGCACGATGACGAGGCGCTGACCGGTGCGGCCGGAGGTCTCGTCGCGGATGTCGGCGATGCCGCCGATGCGGCCCTCCTTGACCAGGTCGGCGATCTTGATCGCCAGATTGTCGGGGTTGACCTGGTACGGAAGCTCGGTGACGACGAGGCAGACCCGGCCCTGGATCTCCTCGATGTTGACCACCGCGCGCATGGTGATCGAGCCGCGTCCGGTCCGGTACGCGTCGTGGATGCCCTTCGTGCCGAGGATCTGCGCACCGGTCGGGAAGTCCGGTCCCTTGATCCGCTTGATGAGCTCTTCGAGCAGCTCCTCGCGCGAGGCGTCCGGGTTCTCGAGGTGCCACAGGGCGCCGGCCGCGACCTCGCGCAGGTTGTGCGGAGGGATGTTCGTGGCCATACCGACCGCGATGCCGACCGAGCCGTTGACCAGCAGGTTCGGGAAGCGGCTCGGGAGAACGGCCGGCTCCTGCGTGCGGCCGTCGTAGTTGTCGACGAAGTCGACGGTCTCCTCGTCGATGTCGCGCACCATCTCGAGCGCGAGGGGAGCCATCTTCGTCTCGGTGTACCGCGGCGCGGCGGCGCCGTCATTACCGGGCGAACCGAAGTTGCCCTGGCCGAGGGCCAGCGGGTAGCGCAGGCTCCACGGCTGGACGAGACGGACGAGCGCGTCGTAGATCGCCGTGTCGCCGTGCGGGTGGAACTGGCCCATCACGTCGCCGACGACACGGGCGCACTTCGAGAACGCCTTGTCCGGGCGGTACCCGCCGTCGAACATCGCGTAGATCACTCGGCGGTGCACAGGCTTCAGGCCGTCGCGGACCTCCGGCAGCGCGCGGCCGATGATGACCGACATCGCGTAGTCGAGGTACGACCGCTGCATCTCCGACTGCAGATCGACCTGGTCGATCTTGCCGTGGATGCCGAAGCCGGCTCCGTCGCCCGACACGTTCTCTTCGTCCGTCACAGTCTTCTCTTCCTCGTAGTACCCCGTCTCTGTCGCTCGCGCGTCAGATGTCGAGGAACCGCACGTCCTTGGCGTTCTTCTGGATGAAGGAGCGGCGCGACTCGACGTCCTCGCCCATCAGGGTGGCGAAGATCTCGTCGGCGGCGGCCGCGTCGTCGAGCGTCACCTGGAGCAGCGTGCGCGTCTCCGGGTTCATCGTGGTCTCCCACAGCTCCTGGTAGTCCATCTCGCCGAGGCCCTTGTAGCGCTGCACGCCGTTGTCCTTCGGGATGCGCTTGCCCGCCGCGAGCCCTTCGGCCAGGAAGGCGTCGCGCTCGCGGTCGGAGTACACGTACTCGTGCTCGGCGTTCGACCACTTCAGCCTGTAGAGCGGCGGCTGCGCGAGGTACACGTAGCCGAGCTCGATCATCGGGCGCATGTAGCGGAACAGCAGGGTGAGCAGCAGCGTGGTGATGTGCTGGCCGTCGACGTCGGCGTCGGCCATCAGCACGATCTTGTGGTACCGCGCCTTCTCGGGGTCGAAGTCCTCGCCGATGCCCGCGCCGAACGCCGTGATCATCGCCTGGACCTCGTTGTTGCCGAGGGCCCGGTCGAGCCTCGCCTTCTCGACGTTCAGGATCTTGCCGCGCAGCGGGAGGATCGCCTGCGTCTCGGGGTTACGGCCCTGCACGGCGGAGCCGCCGGCCGAGTCGCCCTCGACGATGAAGATCTCCGACACCGTCGGGTCCTTCGACTGGCAGTCCTTGAGCTTGCCGGGCATCCCGCCGCTCTCGAGCAGGCCCTTGCGTCGCGCCGTCTCGCGAGCCTTGCGGGCCGCGATGCGCGCGGTCGCCGCCTGCAGCGCCTTGCGGATGATGTCCTTCGCCTGGTTCGGGTTGCGGTCGAACCAGTCGCCGAGCTGGTCGCCGACGACCTTCTGCACGAACGCCTTGGCCTCGGTGTTGCCGAGTTTGGTCTTGGTCTGGCCCTCGAATTGCGGCTCTGACAGCTTGACCGAGATGACCGCGGTGAGACCTTCGCGCACGTCGTCGCCCGAGAGGTTGTCGTCCTTGTCCTTCAGGATGCCCTTCTCGCGGGCGTACCGGTTGACCAGTGTCGTCAGCGCGGCGCGGAAGCCCTCTTCATGGGTTCCGCCCTCGTGCGTGTTGATCGTGTTCGCGTAAGTGAAGACGCTCTCGTTGTAGCTCGTGGTCCACTGCATGGCGACTTCGAGCGCGATCTTGCGCTCGGTGTCCTCTGACTCGAACGAGATGATCTCGTCGTGGACGACCTCCGCCTTCTTGGCCGAGTTGAGGTATTCCACGTAATCGGTCAGACCGCGCTCGTAGAGGAACACGTCGTGGCGTGCGGCGAACTCGTCGTCATCGACCTCGCCCTCGACCGGCTCGATCGCCGGCGGACGCTCGTCGGTGAGCGCGATGCGGAGGCCCTTGTTGAGGAACGCCATCTGCTGGAAGCGTGTGCGCAGCGTCTCGTAGTCGAACTCGACGGTCTCGAACGTGTCCGGGCTCGGCCAGAAGGTGATGATCGTGCCGGTGCGGTCCGACGCCTCGCCCTGCTCGAGCGGCGCCTGCGGAACACCGTTGCGGTAGCTCTGACGCCAGGCGTATCCCTGCCGGTGGACCTCGACGTCGAGGCGGGTCGACAGCGCGTTCACGACCGAGCTGCCCACGCCGTGCAGACCGCCGGAGACCGCGTATCCGCCTCCGCCGAACTTGCCGCCGGCGTGGAGGATGGTCAGGACGACCTCGACGGTCGACTTCTTCTCGACCGGGTGCTCGTCGACCGGGATGCCGCGACCGTTGTCGTCGACGCGGACCGCGCCGTCGGCGAGGATGGTCACCTCGATGTTGTCGGCGTGACCGGCCAGCGCCTCGTCGACGGAGTTGTCGACGATCTCGTAGACCAGGTGGTGGAGACCGCGGGGACCGGTGGAACCGATGTACATTCCGGGTCGCTTGCGGACGGCTTCGAGACCCTCGAGGACCTGGATCTCATTCGCGCCGTACTCGTGTTGTGTCCCGGCCGCATTCGGTTCCATCGTCATATGAAATTAGGCTCCTGACCGCACTCAGTAGTGACAATCCATTCTACCAAGAGCCGGGGGTCAAAAGTCCCGGAAACGGCCTTCTGACGCATTTTCTGCGTGAGGTCGACCTCTTTTGTGGCCTCAGCCGTAAGTATCGCGCGGACCGCGCCCTGGAATCGACCTGGGGCCTCGTTTCCAGGAGGGGGCGTCCGGCCCCTGGAAACGGATCGACCCGATCTCAGCCTGGGGGAACCGCTCGACGATGCGCGCCAGGAGCTCCGAGCGCATCATCCGGAGCTGCGTCGCCCATGCCGTCGACTCGCAGCGGACGACCAGGACGCCGTCGGAGATCTGCTCCGGCACGGCGTGCTTCGCCGTCTCCTCCCCGGCCAATTCGCGCCAACCTTCCAGGACGTCGGATTGCGCGAGCGCGGAGGTCCAGCCGAGCTGAGCGGCGAGCGCATCGACCACGTCGCCGACGCCATGCGGATCGCGACCGGACCCGAACGGTCGACTGAGCCCATCCGCCTGATCGTCCCGCGCGGCACGCTTTCGCCGCGCGGGCGTTCCAGTGAACAGCGACTTGAGTCGCAGGTAGACGGCAGACGCCTCGCTCGCTCGTTCAGGCACCGGCCGGCTCCACGATCGTCCCCGCCTCGATCCGGACGGTGTGTGCGGTGAGCTCGTCGGGGACGTCGTCGTACACGGCTGCGGTGATGAGCACCTGCTCGTAACCGGATACGGCGGTTGCGAGCATCCGGCGCCGTGCCTGGTCGAGCTCGGCGAACACGTCGTCCAGGATCAGCACCGGATCACCGGTCGTCGACTCCCGGCGCAGCAGCTCGGCCGAAGCCAGCTTGAGCGCCAGTGCGAACGACCACGACTCCCCGTGGCTGGCGTATCCCTTGGCCGGCAGCCCGTTGAGTTCGAACAGCACGTCGTCGCGATGCGGGCCGACCAGCGTGAGGCCGCGTTCGAGCTCCTTGCGCCGCACGGCCGCGAGCGCTCGGCGGAAGGCGTCCGGGGTCGCGACACCGGCTGAGCCCGTTACCGCGTCGTCGCCGGAGCTGTCGTCATCGTCCTCGACGTGAGCACCGAAGATCGTCAGCTGCGGCAGCAGCCGAGGGTGGTGGTCGTCGCCGGCCACGGAGCGGTAGGCGGCCACCAGCGGATCGCTCAGCCGGCCGACCAGGTCGAGCCGGGCATCCATCAGCTCGGAGCCCAGCAGGATCAGCCGTTCGTCCCAGATATCCAGGGTGCCGAGCTGGTCCTCGCGCACGCGTGACGCGCGGGCCGACTTCAGCAGGGTGTTGCGCTGCTTGAGCACCCGCTCGTAGTCGGCGATGACGCCCGAGAACCGCGGATTCCGCTGGATGAGCAGCTGGTCGAGGAAGCGGCGGCGAATGCCGGGTTCGCCGCGGACGAGTGCAAGATCCTCCGGAGCGAAGAGCACGCTCGAGAAGTACCGCGGCAGTTCGCGCGGCTTGATCGCGGCCCGATTCACCTGCGCCCGGTTGGGGGACGACCGGTTGAGCTGCACCTCGACCAGCAGCTCGCGTCCATCGTGCTGGATGCGCGCCCGCACGATGGCGGCGTCGGCATCCTTTCGGATCATCGCCTGGTCGCTCGACACCCGGTGCGACCCGAGGGTGCTCAGGTAGCCGAGCGACTCGACGAGGTTGGTCTTTCCCTGGCCGTTGCGGCCGACGAACAGATTCGCGCCGGCCGCGAACGGCACCTCCGCGGTGCGGTAATTGCGGAAGTCGGTCAGGGAGAGATGTGTGACACGCAAGAAGGGTTCAGTCCACGGCCTTCACGGCGTGACCGCCGAACTGGTTGCGCAGAGCGGCGACGGCCTTCATCGCAGGAGAGTCCTCCTGGCGGGAGACGAAGCGCGCGAAGATCGAGGCGCTGATCGTCGGAACGGGGACGGCGTTGTTCAGCGCCTCCTCGACGGTCCACCGGCCCTCGCCCGAATCCTGGACATAGCCCTCGATGTGCTCGAACTCCGGGTCCTGCTCGAGAGCGCGCACGAGGAGGTCGAGCAGCCAGGAGCGCACGACCGTGCCGCGCTGCCACGCCTTGAAGGTGCCGGTGACGTCTTTGATGATGTCCTTGCGGGTGTCGAGGAGCTCATAGCCCTCGGCGTACGCCTGCATGAGGGCGTATTCGATGCCGTTGTGCACCATCTTCGCGTAGTGGCCGGCGCCGACCTCGCCGACGTGGACGAAGCCCTCGTCGCGCGGACCCTCCGGACGCAGTGCGTCGAAGACCGGCATCACGCGCCCGACCTGGTCGGCGGAGCCGCCGACCATCAGGCCGTAGCCGTTCTCGAGACCCCAGATGCCGCCGGAGACGCCGACATCCATGAAGTCGACGCCCTTCGGCGCGAGGAGCTCGGCGTGCTTGAAGTCCTCGGTGAACTTCGAGTTGCCGCCGTCGATGACCAGGTCGCCCTTCTCGAGCAGCGGCTCGAGCTCGCGGATGACCGAGTCGGTGATCTCGCCGGCGGGCACCATGACCCACACCGTGCGGGGTGCGGGGAGGGCGGCAACCAGGTCGGCCACGGTGGGAACGTCCGAGACCTCCGGGTTCGTGTCGTATCCGGTGACGTCGATGCCGTTCTTCTCGAGACGGGCACGCATGTTGTTGCCCATGCGTCCGAGACCGATGAGGCCGATGTGCATGATTGTCCTTCTCTTCTTTCCTCGTACCGGCGCCGGGTCAGCGGAGGAGCAGGTTCGGCTGGAGCAGGTACTTGTAGGAATCCGCTCCTGCCTGGTCCTTCGAGGTCTGGCTCGTGATGAGCACAGGGCCCGGCTTGTTGGGGTTCTCGGTCTTGGTGAAGGAGATGCGCACGAATTCCGAGTGCACCGCCCCAAGACCGTCCAGCAGGAACTGCGGCTTCAATGAAACCACCGTCTCCTGGCCAGTGAGAAGAGCGTCGATGCTCTCGGATGCCTGCGCCTGCTCCGAACCGATCGCTTCCAGCGTCAGCCCGTCGGCGGTGAAGGTGTAGCGGAGCGCGGCCTCGCGCTCCAGCACGAGGGCGACGCGGCGGGTCGCCTCGATGAGCTCGGCGGTGTTGATCACCGCGTAGTTGTCGACCTGCTCGGGGAACAGCCGGCGCACCGGCGGGAAGTTGCCCTTGATCAGCAGCGAGGTCACGGTCTTGCGGTCGGCCGTGAACGCGATCAGCTCGCGGTCGTCCCGGTTCGTGATCGAGATGGACACGTTGCCGCTGTGTCCGAAGGTCTTGCCGATCTCGGTCAGCGTGCGCGCGGGGACCAGCGCGGTGACCGGTTCGCCCGAGGTGGTGCCGTTGTCCCAGTCGATCTCGCGCACGGCCACGCGGTAGCGGTCGGTGGCGACGAGGCCCAGTGTGTTGTTCCCGACCTCGAGCTGCACGCCGGTGATGACCGGGGTGACGTCGTCACGGGAGGCGGCGACGCCGACCTGTGCCACGGCCTCGGCGAACTCCTCGGCCGGCACGAGCCCGGCCTCTCCGCTCACCTGCGGGATGCTCGGGTATTCCTCGACGGGCATGGAGAGCAGCGTGAAGTTCGCCGATCCGGCGCGAACCACGATCTTCGACTCCTCTGTCGAGAAGCGCACGGGCGCGTTCGGCAGCTTGGAAGCGATCTCCGCCAGAAGACGGCCGGAGACGAGCACGCGTCCCGGCTCTTCGACCTCTGCCGCGATCTCGGTCTGCGCCGACACCTCGTAGTCGAAGGACGACAGCTGGAGTCCGTTCTCCGTCGTCTCGATGAGCACACCGCTCAGGATGGGGAGGGTCGTCCGCTGCGGAAGGAGCTTCACCGCGAAGGAGACGGCCTCGCTGAACACATCCCGATTGGCTTGGAACTTCACGAAGTCTCCTCTGGAGGGTTGACGGTCGGACGTGACAAATCCTAGCGCCTGGCCTGTGACGCGGAAGCGGCGGTGCGCCTGACCCCCGAAGGTTGTCGTCTGCCCCCTATGAGAAGAGTTAAAGAGTAATCGTGTTAACCGCTGTGGATAATGTGGATAACTCTGTTGACGCCAGGCGAACACTGGGAACCACACGCCGGTGACTTGTTGATGACCTGAGGATTCCGCCTGTTGACAGGCCAGGGACGGGGCGACGTCGAGGCTGTCCAATTCACAGGACGTGGATCGTCGTCCCCATTAACGGCCGCGTTGTCCGGAAGCTCTCCACAAGTTATCCACACGTGTTAATAACGAATTGTCCCCACTCTGGGGATGGATTTGTGGATAAGTGATGCGCTAACCGGACGGCGCGCCTACTTGCCGTAGCGGTGGTTCTGCTTGATCCGGCTGGTCAGCTCGGTGACCTGGTTGTAGATCGAGCGGCGCTCCTTCATGAGCTCGCTGATCTTCTTGTTCGCGTACATGACCGTCGTGTGGTCGCGGCCGCCGAACAGCTGACCGATCTTCGGCAGCGAGAGGTTGGTCAGCTCACGGCAGAGGTACATCGCGATCTGGCGGGCGGTGGCGACGGCCTGCGACCGGCTCGAGCCGTAGAGGTCGTCGACGCTGAGCTTGAAGTACTCGGCGGTGTTCGTGATGATGTCGGTCGGCGCGATGACGTTGTCGTCGTCGAGCGTGATCAGGTCCTTCAGCACGGTCTGCACGAGCGGCATGTCGACCGGGGTGCGGTTGAGGCTGGCGAAGGCGGTGACGCGGATCAGCGTCCCCTCGAGCTCGCGGATGTTGCTCGACACCTTCGTCGCCATGAACTCCAGGATGTCGTCCGGCACCTGGATCTTCTCGCTCTGCGCCTTCTTGCGGAGGATCGCGATGCGGGTCTCGAGGTCGGGCACCTGCACGTCGGTGATCAGGCCCCATTCGAAGCGCGACCGCATGCGGTCCTCGAACCCGGTGAGCATCTTCGGCGGCAGGTCGGAGGTGATGACCACCTGCTTGTTGTGGTCGTGCAGCGTGTTGAAGGTGTGGAAGAACGCCTCCTGCGTCTCCACTGCGCGCTGCAGGAACTGGATGTCGTCGATCAGCAGGATGTCGATGTTCCGATACCGCGCCTGGAAGGACGAGCCGCGGTTGTTCGCGATCGAGTTGATGAAGTCGTTCGTGAACTCCTCGCTCGACACGTACCGAACGCGGATCCCCGGGTAGAGGCTCATCGCGTAGTGGCCGATGGCGTGCAGGAGGTGCGTCTTGCCGAGACCGGAGTCGCCGTAGATGAAGAGCGGGTTGTAGGCCTTCGCCGGCGCCTCGGCCACCGCGACCGCCGCGGCATGCGCGAAGCGGTTGGACTGGCCGATGACGAAGTTGTCGAAGCTGTACTTGGAGTTGAGTCGAGTATCGCCGCCGCGTGGAGGTGCGGTGATCTCCGGTGTCGGAGGGCTGACCAGCGGCGGGGCGACCTGCTCCACATAGGCGGGAGCGGACTCCGGCTCGGCCGACGCGGTCATCGACTCCTGCTGGATCTCCGGGTTGACGACGATCGCGAAGGTGTTGACCGCCAGGGCGTCGTCGAGGCCGCTGATCGCGTTCAGCAGAGGGAGTCGGCTGCGCTGCTCGATCATCCCGCGCGTGAACTCGTTCGGCACCTCGAGGTAGAAGGTGCCGGCCATGATGCCCTTCGGCTCGACCAGGCTGAGGAACCCGTAGAGCTGCGGGGTGATCCGATCGTCCGTCTCGAGCTTCCCGAGCACGTCCTGCCATGCCGCAGCTATGGGCTCTTCGCTGCCTGCCATCGTTCCCCGTCTTCGTCTGTTTTGCGGATGCCGTCAGCCCGACGTGGGGACGAGTCGACCCCCGGTGACTCTCGTCGGGTTGGCGGCTTCGGATGCCGCCGGTGGGTATTCACAGAGTTATCCACCGCTGTGTGAGCAATACCGTAGCGATCTCCGGCCAGAATTGGCATGGCCTGGGGATAACTTTCGACCTCACGGTAACTTGTCCACAGAAGCTCGATCAAATCCGATGCGCGGCATATGTCGGCGCGTCGGACGTCGCTTCCCTGCCAATACCGTGCATAATCAGTGGATTTGAGTCGATCGGTTTGACCTCGTCCATTGTGAGGCCGTAGTTTTAATCAGTTGACTTGCAGCCGTTGCGGCTGCCCTCAAACTTTCCTGGTCCTCAGTGCTGGCATTTCCATCTCAGCACAGGCCTGCGAAGAGATCACCCACGGAGATAGATATGAGCAAGAGAACGTTCCAGCCGAACAACCGCAAGCGCGCGAAGACCCACGGTTTCCGCCTCCGCATGCGTACCCGCGCCGGCCGTGCCATCCTGTCCGCGCGCCGCAGCAAGGGCCGCACCAAGCTCTCCGCCTGAGTCTCTTCCGGTAGGGGCCGCTCGGTGCTCGCGAAAGCCAATCGCATCACGCGCGGGGTGGACTATCGGGTGACCGTTCGTCGTGGTGCTCGCTTCTCCGGAGCGAGCACTTTGACGTACATCCGCCCGAATCCCGACTCCGACGCCGTGCGATTCGGCTTCATCGTGAGCAAGACGGTGGGCAATGCGGTCACGCGCAACCTGGTCCGGCGGCGGCTAAAGGCCGCGGCCTACGATCTGCTCCCCCGGTTCTCACCGGCGGAGCCGGCATCGGGCGGGCTGGATGTGGTCGTGCGCGCATTGCCAGCCTCCGTACAAGCGCCGTGGGCTAGCCTGCACGAAGAGCTCTCCCGGGCCTCAGCCCGTTTCACCAGCCGCAGTCATCTCAGTAAGGGCAGCGTCCGTCCATGAACACCGCGATCGCAGCAGTGCTCCTTGCGCCGCGGAATGTCGCGGTGCTTCTGTTGCGCGCCTATCGGGCCGTGATCTCCCCGCTCTACGGTGACGTCTGCCGGTACTACCCGTCCTGCTCGTCGTATGCACTGCAGGCCATCCAGCAACACGGTGTCGTGGTGGGGTCGTACTTGGGACTCCGTCGGATCCTCCGCTGCCATCCGTGGGCTGCGGGCGGAGTCGACGACGTCCCGCCGGCCAGGAAGCAGCGGTACCGGGTGACTCCATTCGGTTTCGTCGTGCCGACAGGGCACCTCACGTCTCACCAGCCATCGAAGGGCTTAGCAACGCGTCATGCCTGATCTCATCGGAATCGTCCTCTGGCCCATCAAATGGGTCGTGGAGCTGATCCTCGTCGCCTTCCACTGGCTGTTCACCCAGATGGGTCTCGACCCCGCGGCCGGCATCACCTGGGTACTCGCGATCGTCGGCCTGACGGTCGTCGTCCGCGCCGCGCTCATCCCGATCTTCGTCCGGCAGATCAAGAACCAGCGACGGATGCTGGAGATCGCGCCGCAGCTGAAGAAGATCCAGGACAAGTACAAGGGCAAGAAGGACCAGTTCTCCCGCGAGGCGATGTCGCGCGAGACCATGGAGCTCTACAAGAAGACGGGCACCAACCCGTTGAGTTCGTGCCTCCCCCTGCTTCTGCAGATGCCCGTGTTCTTCTCGCTGTTCCAGGTGCTCAACGGAGCCCAGGGCGGCCACGCCGGCGTCGGCCCGCTCAACGAAGAGCTCGCCCAGCAGTTCGGCAATGCCACGCTCTTCGGCGTCGCTCCCCTGCACCAGAGCTTCCAGGGCGCGATGAACGCCAACCCGCCGCAGGTCGCCGTCATGATCATCGCGGCCGTTATGGTTATCCTGATGACCGGGTCGCAGTTCATCACGCAGCTGCAGATCGTCTCCAAGAACATGTCGCCGGAGACCAAGGCGAGCCCGCAGTTCAAGCAGCAGCGCATCCTGCTGTACCTGCTCCCCTTCGTCTTCCTCTTCTCCGGTTTCGCCTTCCCGCTCGGCGTGATGTTCTACTGGCTCACCTCGAACCTGTGGACCATGGGCCAGCAGTTCCTGGTCATCCGCAACATGCCGACTCCCGGTTCGGATGCCGCGAAGGCGCGCGAGGCGCGTCTGGCGAAGAAGGGCAAGCTCGTCCAGGCGGATGGGTCGACGGTCCTCACCGTCGAGGAGCAGCCCAAGAAGCAGCCGACGCAGCGCGTTCAGCCCGTGAGCAAGACACGCGCCAAGAAGCAAGCAGGAAAGTAAGGACCGCGCACCGATGACCGACCTTCAGACCTCCTCCCCCGAGCCCGCCGATCTCACCGGTGTGGACACCGCCGCGCCGGTGGATACCTCCGATGCTGTTGACGCATCCGGCGCCGAGGACGCGGCGGCTACCGAGCCGGCCGACCTCGATCGTGAGGGCGACATCGCTGCCGACTACATCGAGGAGCTTCTGGACATCGCCGATATCGACGGCGACATCGACATCGACACCCGCAACGGTCGTGCCTACATTTCGGTGAACGCCGAGGACGGCACCAACCTGTCGCTCCTGGCGAAGGCGGACACCGTCGCCGCCCTCCAGGAGCTGACCCGCCTGGCCGTGCAGAACCAGACCGGCGGATACTCCCGGCTCATCCTGGACATCGCCGGCTCGCGCGATGCCCGCCAGGCCGAGCTCGGCGTTCTGGTCGACCGTGCGATCACCAAGCTCGACGAGGGTGCCGCCGAGGCGGCCCTCCCCCCGATGTCCTCATATGAGCGCAAGCTCGTGCACGACATCGTCTCCGAGCGCGGCTATGTCTCCAACTCGCGCGGCGAGGGACGAGACCGCCACACCGTCATCACTGCCGCGTAGTTTCACGTGAAACAGTGACCGACGTCGAAACCGAACCGGACGCCGCCGCCGCGCTCTTCGGCGATCGCATCGAGGTCGCCCGCCGCTTCACTCAGAACCTGGCAGACCAGGGCGAGGAGCGCGGCCTCATCGGACCGCTCGAGCTCCCCCGCCTGTGGTCGCGCCACATCCTGAACTGCGCGATCGTGGCTCCCCTTCTGCGACTCGGCCTGGTCGGCGACGTCGGCAGCGGTGCCGGACTCCCCGGGCTGGTGCTCGCCATCGCCCGACCGGATGTCTCGTTCGTTCTGATCGAGCCCATGGAGCGTCGGATCGCCTGGCTCAGCGAGCAAGTGGCCGACCTCGGACTCGACAACGTTCAGGTGCTCCGCGCCCGCGCCGAGGACGTGAGGCTCGACGTACCGTTGGACCAGGTCACTGCGCGGGCGGTGAGCGCCTTCCGGAAGCTCCTTCCGTTGACCGCTCCCCTGCTCAGGGACGGCGGCGAGCTCGTGCTGATGAAGGGCGCCGGCGCCCCGGCCGAGGTGGAGGCGGCGACCAAGGAGATCCGCACCTTCAAGGTGCACGATATCGAGGTGCTGACCCTCGGTGAGGGTGTGCTGGACGAGGTCACACGCGTCATTCGGGCGACCGTACGCTAGATTCGGGCCGCCGGACTCCGGCTTAGAAGGCGTCTCCGGGCTCTGGAGCACGCGCTTCGGTTCGCTGAGAGCCGTTCTAAGCGCTGCTCGGAGTTGTCGGCCGACTCGATTTCGGCACGTGCGGCGTCTGATTCGGGGCCGTGACGGTGGTAGTTCGGGCTGCGGGCGATGGCCACGGCCGTTCTGCCCGTCGGTGCGCCCGACGACCGAGGGTGCTTACCGATGAGCCAACGCACTGAATTGCTCTGGATGCGCCGGTGGCGGTTCACGCGGGTGGAGGAGCGAGCGCGGATGGTCGCCTTGAGGCCTGCCGGGTAGGTCGGTCGCGGCATGGCATACCCCGAGCTGGGTGACGCCCCCATCGTCCGCGCGGGCGGATGCTGCTCCATCGCGGCCAGTGGGCAAAGTGCGCTGCAAATCGAGAGGTCGCAGCCGCCGACCGCATGAGCCGACGCCCGAGTACCGACTGGGCGACGCTGCGAGGGGACTGTTTCATATGAAACGAATCCCAGCCTGGACTCGCGCACCCTCACGCTGTTGCTCACCCGCTACCGAGTCGCCGATGCCCGAGATGCGCAGCTCACCGCTAGGTCGCGACCACCACCTCATATCCGCCCCGTTGATGGAGTTTCTTCCTACAACGATGACGTAAGAGGTCTGCGAGTACGTCTCGGGTGGATCGCGCAGTGGTGCCCTTCGGTCGGCAGGGCCGCTCACCTCTATCAACCGGGCCGTTTCAGGTGAAACGCGGGCTAGCGCGCTCGTTCGGCACCGGGTCGTCGTCACTCCCCCGCAAAACCCCCACGCTTCCGAAAACTAGGCAGCTTGTCCGACTTAGGCCGCGAGGAGTCGGCACTGCGCGAAGTCGGTTTCACGTGAAACTATGCGTGGCGGGACCGCACTCACACGCGACCCTAGGCTCCCTGCTTTCTGCTGAGCACGGCACGGCCATCGTTGGCTCAGACGCGACGCTTACGACGTAGTAACGCCCCAACGACGCGGAAATCGCGCCACGGCCAGCTAGCTCGGCGAGCTCATGGTTGTATCGGAGCCCTGCCGCCGCCAGTATGTTCGCGCGAATCGATGCCGGTGCTGATCTCCGACGCCTGAACCTGCTCGAAGTAAGCAATCGCACTGTTTCACGTGAAACGAGCCCGGACGTAGCCGCCGCACGGAAGCCAACTGGCCTTGACCGATCCGCCGGTTTCACATGGACGCCGCGGGGCGGCACGTCGGCACTCAACACCCTTGGCCGGGACTAAGCCAACGGTTTCACGTGAAACGGTGCTGAGTTGGACCGCGGGGCCACGGACCTCGGCTGCAACCGATCCAACGGTGCACGCGAAACGCCGCGGAGCCGCAGCCCGGGGACCGAGGTCGCCGGAAGCAACCGTTCCGACCGTTTCGCCTCCAACGAGTGGACTCAGCTCGCCTACCGCCATCGTTCGTGAGCGCTCCTGCAACGCCTGCACGTTTCACGTGAAACGCACCAATTCGCACGCACTCCCACGCGCAACGCGCGCCGTGTAAAGAGGCGTCGGATGCTCGGGTTAGAGTTGAACATCGGGTGCGCTGCGCGTGTGCCGAACGACCGACCCAGAGCCGGTGCGAAGCACCAAGGAGCGACGAGGTTTCACGTGAAACAACCCCACGCCGATGACCGCGGCGGAGTAGGTGAGATCGGGAGCGAGATGGAGACGGAGACGCCGGTGGCATTCGACGGGACCACTCCCCTCGCCCAAGAGATTCAGGATCTCGCGCGCCGCCGGCAGGCGATTGCGGCTACCACCCTCCCCCTCCCCTCGAAGACTCGTATCTTCACCATCTCCAACCAGAAGGGTGGCGTCGGGAAGACCACCACGGTTGTTAATCTCAGCGCAGCGCTGGCGAAGTCGGGAGCGCGCGTACTGGTCATCGATCTGGACCCGCAGGGCAACGCATCCACGGCCCTCAGCGTCGAGCACCGCGAAGGCACGCCGAGCGTCTACGACGTCGTCGTGAACGACCGGGAGCTCGAGGAGGTCATCCAGAAGAGCCCCGAGTTTGACGGACTATTCGTCATCCCGGCCACCATCGACCTCGCCGGCGCCGAGATTGAACTGGTGTCGATGGTCGCGCGCGAGCAGCGGCTCTCGCGCGCGCTCGGCCGCTTCCTCGACGAGTACGACATCGACTACGTGCTCATCGACTGCCCTCCCTCCCTCGGGCTGCTCACGATCAACGCGTTCGTGGCCGCGACCGAGGTGCTTATCCCCATCCAGTGCGAGTACTACGCCCTCGAGGGACTGAGCCAGCTGCTCAAGAACATCCAGCTGATCGAGCGGCACCTGAATCCCAAGCTTCGCGTCTCGACCATCCTGTTGACGATGTACGACTCGCGCACCAATCTGGCCCACCAGGTCGCCGCCGATGTTCGTGAGCACTTCCCCAACGAGGTGCTGGACACGATCATCCCCCGCTCCGTCCGCATCTCCGAGGCACCGAGCTACGGACAGAGCGTCATCAGCTACGACACCAACTCCAGCGGCTCTCTCTCCTACATGGAGGCGGCCGCAGAAATCGCACGCAGAGGAGTACCCCGCTAATGGCAGCGAAGCGCACCGGACTGGGCCGAGGCATCGGCGCCCTCATCCCCACCAGCGACCAGGCCAGCCGGCCGGTGGACGTGTTCTTCCCCGACAACTCGGCGGGGATGGGGACGGCGACTGCCGTCGCAGAGCGGCCGGACGACCTCGTCGCGGTGCCCGGCGCCCGGCTCGCCAGCCTCTCCCCTGACGACATCATCCCGAACCGCGCGCAGCCCCGAACCGAGTTCGACCGCGAAGCGCTCGACGAGCTGGTCGCCAGCATCCGCGAGGTCGGCGTGCTGCAGCCCGTCGTCGTGCGTCCGCTCTCGGACGACCCGGGACGCTACGAGCTCATCATGGGCGAGCGTCGACTCCGCGCCACCAAGGAGCTCGGCCTCGACACCATCCCCGCGGTCATCAAGGACACCGCCGATGAGGACATGCTCCGGGATGCGCTGCTCGAGAACCTGCACCGAAGTCAGCTGAATCCGCTCGAAGAGGCGTCTGCCTATCAGCAGCTCCTCGCCGACTTCGGGATCACGCAGGAAGAACTGGCCACCCGCATCGGCCGCTCGCGCCCGCAGATCACCAACACCATCCGACTGCTCAAGCTGCCGGCCGTCGTCCAGGCTCGTGTCGCCGCCGGCGTGCTCAGCGCGGGTCACGCCCGAGCGATCCTGTCGCTCGGCGACGACCACGAGGCGATGATCCGGCTCGCAGACAAGATCGTCAACGAGGACCTTTCGGTCCGACAGGCAGAGGCGGCCGCCAGCAAGACGCCGAAGCCGGCCCGTCAGAAAGCGACGGCCGGACGCCACCGCGGACACCTCGACGAGATCGCGGGCACCCTCGGCGACCGCCTCAATACCCGCGTGAAGATCACCCTCGGAGCAAGAAAAGGCCAGATCGTGGTCGATTTCGCGACGATTCAGGACCTCAACCGCATCCTCGAGGAGATCGGCCAGCCCAGCTACAGCTGATCAGGCGTCGGCGATCGCCGCGCGAGCCAGCGCGGCGTAGATGTCGCCCGGCTCGCGACCGGAAGCGGTGATCGCCTGGGGCATGATCGACGTCTCGGTGAGCCCGGGAAGCACGTTCGCTTCGAGGAACCACGGCGTCCCCGCCGCGTCCACGATCAGGTCGATGCGGGACAGATGCCGCAGGCCCAGCGCGATGTGGGCGTTCACGGCCGCCTCGGCGACAGCCTGCGAGATCTGCTCATCCAGCCGCGCGGGCACGTAGAACCGCGTCTCCCCCGCGTTGTACCGCGCGTCGAACGTGTACGCGCCCTCGACCGGCTCGATCTCGACAGCCGGCAGCGCGGAGGGGCCATCCCCCGTGTCCACCACCGCGACCGACACCTCCACCCCATCGGCCTTCTGCTCGATCAGGGCGACGTCGGAGTAGGTGTACGCGTCGACCATCGCGCGCGGAAGCTCCTCGGCGGAGGTGACGATCGTGACACCCTGCGCCGACCCTCCCTGGGCCGGCTTGACCACGACGGGAAGGGCCAGCCCCGCGAGCACCGTCTCGAGCACGCTCCCCGCGCCGAGCTCGCGGAAGGTCTCCTGCGGAAGGGTCACCGACGCCGGAGTGGCGACGCCGGCGCGCGCCACGATCGTCTTGGCAGTCGGCTTCGACCAGGCGAGCCGGGATGCGGCCGCACGGGATCCGACGAACGGGACGCCCGTCAGCTCCAGGAGCCCACGCAGGGCACCGTCCTCACCGCTCGCCCCATGCAGCGCGGGCCACACCACATCGGGACGGCTCTCGTCAAGGAACGCGAGCAGCGAGGCATCGGGGTCGCGGAGCGAAACCCGGTGGCCCAGCGCGTTCAGGCCGTCCGCGACCCGGCGGCCGCTGCGCAGGGACACATCGCGCTCGTGCGAGATGCCGCCAGCGAGAACGACGATGTCCAGTACGTCATTTTGTGCCATGATCAGGTCTTTCTCGTCGCTAGGGACTGGCTCGTCAGCGGAGGTCGGTGGGAGGGTTGGCGCTGGTCCGGCTGCGGCGCCGCGATGCGTCGAGGGGACCGGTGCCGGCGAAGGTGTCCAGCAGGTCCTGCTCCCCGCCGATCACGTTGGCGAGCCGGCGAACGCCGACCCGGATGTTCTCGGGCGTCGGGTAGCAGAACGACAGACGGATGTTCTGGGCGCCCGATCCATCGGCGAAGAACGCGGTACCCGGCGTGTAGGCCACGAGCTCGGTGACCGCGCGCGGAAGCATCGCCTTGGAGTCGAGGTGCGGAGGCAGGGTGACCCACACGTAGAACCCGCCGTTGGGGTCGGTCCAGCTGAGCTCGGGCAGGTGCTCCGACAGCGCCGACACCATCGCCTCCTTGCGCTCGCGGTACACGCCGCGGAAGGTGTCGATCTGACCCTTCCAGTCGGCGTCGCTGAGGTACTGGGAGATCACCAGCTGACTGAACGAGCTCGGGCTCAGGACCGCCGCCTCGTTGGCGAGGATGAGCTTCTCGCGGATGGCGTGCGGCGCGAGCGCCCAGCCCACCCGGAAACCGGGGGCGAGCGTCTTCGAGAACGTGCCCAGGTACACGACGCCGTCCTTCTCGACCGAACGCATGGCCGCCGGGGGCTTCTCGTCGAAGTACAGCAGCCCGTAGGGGTTGTCCTCCAGCACGAGGATGTCGTTCTGGCGCGCGATCTCCAGGATTTCCAGGCGGCGTTCCCAGGTGAGGGTCACACCGGCGGGGTTGTGGAAGGTCGGCACCGTGTAAAGGAACTTGAGGGTTCGCCCTGCGGCCTTGAGCCGGGCGATGTGCTCACGCAGCGCCTCGGGGATGAGGCCGTGCTCATCGGAGGGGACGTGGTCGACCTCGGCCTGGTAGGACTTGAAGATGACCATCGCGGTCACGTAGCTGGGGCCCTCGGCGAGCACCACATCCCCCGGATCGAGGAAGAGCTTGCTGAACAGCTCCAGCGCGTGCTGCGAGCCGGTCGTCACGATGACGTCGTCGGCGCTCCCGCTGATCCCTTCGAGCGCCATCACATCGAGGATCTGCTCGCGAAGGGCCGGAACGCCCTGGCCGGAGCCGTACTGCAGCGCGACGGCGCCCTGCTCGCGCATGACCCGGTCCATCGCCCCGACCACGAGGTCCTGCGGGAGGGCGGACACGTACGGCATGCCGCCGGCCAGCGAGACCACCTCGGGGCGGCTGGCGACAGCGAACAGGGCTCGGACCTCACTGGCGGCCAGGCCGCTGGTGCGCTGCGCGTAGTGGTTGTACCACGGGTCCAGATTGTTGCCCCGCTGCTGCGAGGTCCCCTGTTCGATCACGTGTGGATTCCGTTTCTCTGCCGTTCAGCAATGCTATGGGGGCGGTGCACCGGCGGGAAAATCGGTGACCGTCAGCGGGTACGAAAAAGACCCGCCCGGCGGATGAGCGCCGGACGGGTCTGAAGAGGACGGGTCGCGCTACGCGAGGTAGGCGGCCAGGTCGGCCTCGAGGGCGGGCTTCGGCTTGGCGCCGATGACGGTCTTGACGACCTCGCCACCCTGGTACACCTTCATCGCGGGGATGGAGGTGATCTGGTACTTCGCAGCGGTCTGCGGGTTCTCGTCGACGTTGAGCTTGACGATCTCGATCTTGTCGGCGTGCTCGGAGGCGATCTGGTCGAGGATCGGGCCGACGGCGCGACACGGACCGCACCACTCAGCCCAGAAGTCCACGAGGATGGTCTTCTCGCTGTTGAGGACGTCCTGCTCGAAGCTGGAGTCCGTGACCGAACGTGCTGCTGACATTGTCTTGTTTCTCCTTATGCGGTGGTCGTGAGTTCGAGGTCACCCGACGCGCCATCCGCTGCGCTGTCGAGCAAGTTCTGAGGGAGCGTGGTCAGGTAGTGCTCCGCGTCGAGCGCGGCGACAGTACCGGACGCCGCGGCGGTGACCGCCTGGCGGTAGGTGGGGTCGATGACGTCGCCCGCGGCGAAGACGCCCGGCAGGTTGGTCTTCGAGGTGCGGCCCTGAACGGCGATCGTACCCTCCGGGGTCAGGTCGAGCTGGCCGTGGACCAGGTGGACGCGCGGGTCGTTGCCGATCGCGATGAAGAGGCCCTGCAGGTGCAGCTCGCTCTCCTCGCCGGTGACCAGGTTGCGCAGCTTCACATCCTGCACCTGCTCGTCGCCGCCGATGCCGATGACCTCGGAGTTCCAGATGAACTCGATCTTCTCGTTGGCGAACGCGCGGTCCTGCATGATCTTGGAGGCGCGGAGGCTGTCGCGGCGGTGGATGATGTACACCTTGTCGGCGAAGCGCGTGAGGAACGTGGCCTCCTCCATCGCGGAGTCGCCGCCGCCGACGACGGCGATCGTGCGCTGACGGAAGAAGAAGCCGTCGCAGGTGGCGCACCAGGACACGCCGTGCCCGGACAGTCGCTCCTCGTCGGCGAGACCCAGCTTGCGGTAGGCGGAGCCGGTCGCGAAGATCACGGCAAGCGCCTCGTGCACCGCGCCGGAGCCGAGGGTGACCTTCTTGACCTCGCCGGTCAGGTCGACCGAAACGACGTCGTCGAGCACGATCTCGGTGCCGAACTTCTCGGCCTGCGCCTGCATCTTGAACATGAGGTCCGGTCCCATGACCGCCTCGGGGAAGCCGGGGAAGTTCTCGACCTCGGTGGTGTTCATCAGCTCGCCGCCGGCCTCGACGGAGGAGGCGATCAGCAGCGGCTTGAGGTTGGCGCGGGCCGCGTAGATGGCCGCGGTGTAACCGGCAGGGCCGGAACCGATGATGATGATCTGCCGCACAGCGGAACTCCTGATCTGTCCTGACACCTTCGTCTGGAGGCGTCGACCTGTAGAACACATCCTAGGCGGATGCTATTCCGTGTCACCTGGACGCGCGAGCACGGCCTCGGAGCCGGTTCAGGACGGGGGCGATTCCGGCCTCCAGGTCGGGCGAGCGGAGGATGACGAGGAACCCCACGTACACAACCAGCATGACGACGCCGATGACGGCTGTCGCGATGATGGCGGCGACAGGGCCGCTGACCGGGAAGGCGCCCTGGCCGACGCCGCCGAGGATGACGAGGAACCCGGCGCCCGCGGCGATGGAGGCGAGGCCGGCGAGCACGAAGCGCCACAGCGAACCGAGGATGCGGGTGCCGTCCACTCCCCCGGTGCGCCGCCGGAGCAGCGCGAAGGCGAGGACCGCCTGAACGACGCTGGCGATCGACACGACCAGAGCGACCGACGCCGCTCGCGTCTCCGGCGGCGCCAGGAAGCACAGCAGCACGCCGACGATGATCACGGCCACCTGGGCGAGCGTGAAGAGGAACGGCGTGCGTGTGTCCCCCAGCGAGTAGAACGCCCGCTGCGCCATGAACACCAGCGAGAACGGGACGAGGCCGACGAGGTACGCGATGAGGACGAGACCCATGGCCTGGTAGTCCTGGGTGAACACGCGCGCGATGGGGTACGCCGTCACGATCAGAGCCGCCGACGAGAACACGATGAGGAACATGATCGAGCGGGCGGCGGAGGAGAAGTCCTGCCGGAAGTCCTGGATGGATCCGCGATGCGCGTGCTCGGCCATCCGCGTGTAGAAGGCCGTGACGATCGAGACGGCGATGATGCCGTGCGGCAGCATGAAGATGAGCCACGCGTTCTGCATGGCGAAGGAGCCGGCATAGGCGGCGCCCGCCGAGTTCGAGACGTTCAGTTCGATGACGCCGGCGACCTGCGTCGCGATCAGCATCGCGAACGTCCAGCCGGCCGCCTTCCCGGCGGTGCCCAGTTCGACGCCCCGCCAACCGAAGTCGAAGCGGAAGCGCAGCCCGACGCGGCGCCAGAAGACGAAGAGGATGAGCGCCTGGGCCGCGATGCCGAGCGTCGCTCCCCCGGCGAGGAGTGCGATCATCCCGAACGACCACTGGCTATGGGGGTTACCAGTCGCGAAGGCCCCGAACGCCAGGATGAAGGCCCCCAGCATGGCGATGGCGACGATGTTGTTGACGACGGGAGCCCACGTGAACGGGCCGAAGGACTTGCGGGCGTTGAGCACTTCGCCCAGCAGCGTGTACAGCCCGAGGAAGAAGATCTGCGGCAGCGACCAGTAGGCGAACGCCGTGGCCAGCGCACGCTGGGACTCCGGCACGCCGAACAGCGCGACGAGCACGGGCGCCAGGAAGGTCGCGACGAGGGCGACGGCCGCGAAGACGACCATCCCGAGCGTGACGAGCTTGTTGATGTACGCGCGGCCGCCGTCGGGGTTGACCGAGGCGCGCACGATCTGCGGCACCAGGATGGCGTTGAGGATGCCCTGCGCGATGATCGCGTACAGGCTGTTGGGGATGGCGGTGGCCGTGCCGTACGCGTTCGCGGCGAAGGAGACGACGCCGATCGCCTGGACCAGCAGCCATGCCTTCGCGAAGCCCAGGAGACGCGAGACCAGTGTCCCGGACGCGAGAAGCGCGCTCGCGCGGCCGACGCTAGCCATCGGAGCCCTCGGCCTTCGCAGGTTCCGTCTCCGTGTCCTCGGCGCCCTTCGACCGCCGGCGCAGGATGTTGCGCACGATCCCGAAGCCGAACAGCAGCACGAGCAGGATGCCGAAGATCAGCGCGCCGATGCCCTCCCAGTCGGCGTGCACGTCCACGGTCACCGATGTCGGGTCGCCGATCGGCACCCCGGTCGGGCTGTAGAGCTGCAGCGAGAGCACGACCTGGCCGTTGCCGACCTTCGCCTTCACCGGGATGAGGACCGTCGCGCGGGAGTCCTTGAGGATCCGCTTGGTCGTCGACTGGTCGACCTCGAGCCGGCTGTTCGACGGGGATGCGGTGAGCACGATGGTCGCCGCGTCGTCGGGCAGCTCATTGCTCACCGTGAACGGGATGGAGCCCTGCGCGCTGACCAGGTTGACGTTCTCGGTGGGCAGGATGTGGATGGAGTGGAGGGTGTCGACCGTCGCCTTGCGAGAGGCCGTCACCGCCGCGGGCCAGTCCGCTCGCGGGTTCTGCCACGACACCGCGAGCAGCGTGAGCAGTTCCGACCGGGTGCGGCCGGTCAGCCGCGTCGGGTCGTCCAGCACCGTGGCGAACTGGCCGAGCGACCCTTCGTCCTGCACCAGCGCCCGGATGTTCGCGATGCGGTCGGCGGCCTCCGGTGCGTCCACCAGGTCGAGACCGGCGCTCGCGGGGGCCTGCGCCACCGACGAGAACGACGCCGGGGCCGACCAGGGCGACGAGAACAGGGCGTTCAGCGTCCGCTCGAGCTGCGTACCGCTCGACGGCCAGGAGCGGTCGAGGGCGACGAGCAGGCGGCGTGCGTCGCCGGACTCCTGGCTGATCAGCTCCAGCTGCGCGTTGACCTTCGTCATCGCGGAGTTCCACGCGATGTCGCTCGGCGCGGAGACGGCCTGCGCCAGGGCGTCGCTGAGGGTCTGGTCCGACTGCAGGATGCGGTCGTTGCCGCCGCCGACGGGAGCGGACGGGGTCGTCGCCAGGTCGGAGGCGTTCGTGTTGTTGCCGGACACGATCGTCGTCGTCAGCCCCGCCGCCGCCAGGGGCGCGAGGTCGGCCCGCCGCACGGTCTTGTCGCCCGGCCACGTGATCCCGGTGAGGGTGTAGTCCCAGGCGAGCAGCGTCGTCAGGTCGGGGACCACCGGACCGGGCGTCGCCGTGGGCGAGGGCGTCGGCGAGGCGGTCGAGTGCGGAGTGGGCGCCGGGCTCGCCGTGGACGGCTCGCCGACCGGCGTGGGCGCCGGCGTGAAGTTCTTGGGGTCGATCGCGTAGGCGAGCGAAGTGGGCGCCAGCGGGGCGGGGAGCCCGGCCTGGATCTGGCCGACCGCGTCCGCATCCGCGTAACCGAGAGAGAAGGTGTCGTTCGGGAGCTCGGAGAGGCGCGTCAGCCAGTCCACCGCGCTCGCCGGAGCGGCGTTGCCGAGAACCCGGATGGACGCGATGATCATCGGGTCGATTCCGACGGTCACCGTGGTGTGGCCGACCAGGCCGTCGAGTTCACGGGTCAGGATGCCGTTCGGCGCCGTATAGGTCGTGAGATCGTCGGCGGCGATCAATCCGTCCGAGCCCGAGGGCGTGACGATCGGCAGGGCGACGTTGATGCTCGACTGGGTCGCGCTGCCGCCCGGGTACCAGACGACCGAGCCCCGCGGGTCGGCCTGCGCCTGTCCCGCCCGCGCGGTCGCGCCCATCCCGAAGACCGCCGAAGACGTGCGGGTCGCGAACGGGAGCGAGGCGGCGGGGACGGTCATCCGCACCACCGTGCTCGATCCCGGTTCGAGGGAGTTGAGCTGCGCCTGGCCGACCGCCACGGCGTCCGCCGGCTTGTCCGTGGAGGCGAGCCAGGTCGCGAGAGCCTTGCGTCCCTCCTGCGGCGACGGGTCGATCCACAGGCTGACCGATCCGGACGTGTAGGCCGTGTCGGTCGGATTCGACACCGTGACCGAGACGCCGAGGTCTTTGCCCGCGGTGACCACTCCCCCGTCGTCAGCGGTCAGCGTGGCGGTGAGTGCGGAGCCCGAAGCGGATGCGGAGGGCGCAGGAGTCGGGGTCGGCGTCGCGGCTGTCGCCGGCAGGGACGAGCCCGACACGGCGGTCAGCGCCGCCAGCGCTCCGACGGCGGCAGTGGCGGCCAGCAGGCGCACACGGGCGCGGAACGACGCACCCCCGCGGAGGGTGGAGGAGGCTGCGCTCATGCGTCGACGCGCGATCCCGACTCGGCCTCCATGACGACGATTGTAGAGGCCACCCCCTGAGAGCCCGGCGAGCGGGGCCGTTAAACTGGGGCACCATGCAGAGCGTCGCCGAATCCCTCGAACGCCTCGGCGACCTCGCTCGTACGCCGTCGGTCGCCCGTCTCGCCGACGCGTTCGCGGCTGCCGGGCACGAGCTCGCGCTCGTCGGCGGACCGGTTCGCGACGCGCTCCTGGGCCGCCCGGTGCACGACCTCGACTTCACGACGGATGCGCGACCGGACGACATCCTGCGCATCGTCTCCCCCATCGCCGACGCCGTGTGGGACGTGGGTCGCCAGTTCGGCACGATCGGCGCGCGTCTCGGCGACGACACCGTCGAGATCACGACGTATCGCAGCGACAGCTACGACGGCACCACCCGCAAGCCCGAGGTGGAGTTCGGCGACACGCTCGAAGGCGACCTGATGCGTCGCGACTTCACGGTCAACGCACTCGCGCTGCGGCTCCCCGAGGTGCGACTGGTCGACCCGTCGGGCGGTGTCGAAGACCTCATCGCGGGGGTGCTGCGCACACCCAGCACCCCGCAGATCTCCTTCGGCGACGATCCGCTGCGCATGATGCGCGCCGCCCGCTTCACCGCCCAGCTCGGATTCGCCGTCGACGAGGAGACGCGCGAGGCCATGACGGCGATGGCCGATCGGATCGAGATCGTCAGTGCGGAGCGCATCCGCGACGAGTTCAGCAAACTCCTGATGGCGGACGAGCCGCGCGCCGGACTGGAGCTGCTGGTCGACAGCGGTCTCGCCGAACTCGTGGTCCCGGAGATTCCGGCCCTGCGGCTCGAGGCCGACGAGCACCACCACCACAAGGATGTGTACCAGCACAGCCTCACCGTGCTCGACCAGGCCATCGGGTACGAGAAGGAGCGGCATCCGGGAGAGGCGCCCGACCTCGTCCTGCGACTGGCGGCCATCCTGCACGACATCGGGAAGCCGGCCACCCGCCGGTTCGAGCCGGGCGGAGCGGTCAGCTTCTATCACCACGACGTCGTCGGCGCGAAGCTCGCCAAGAAGCGTCTCACCGCGCTGCGCTTCGACAAGGCGACCATCGACGCCGTCGCACGCCTGATCGAACTGCACCTGCGGTTCTTCGGCTACGCCGACGCAGCCTGGACCGACTCGGCGGTGCGCCGCTACGTCCGTGACGCAGGACCGCAGCTGGAGCGGCTGCACATGCTCACCCGGGCCGACGTCACCACCCGCAACCGCCGGAAGGCCGACCGGCTGGGGTTCGCCTACGACGACCTGGAAGCCCGCATCCGCGTGCTGCAGCAGCAGGAGGAGCTGGACGCCGTCCGGCCCGACCTCAACGGCGAGCAGGTCATGAGCATCCTGGGCCTGCGACCGGGAAGAGAGGTGGGCCAGGCGATGAAGTTCCTGCTCGAGCTTCGCCTCGACGAGGGGCCGCTGGGCGAGGAGGAGGCCACGCGTCGCCTGCTCGCCTGGTGGCAGGACCGCTGACGCGGGAACTGTCCACAGAGCCCCGCCTTTCCCGTTCTCCACAGATTCCGACGGCCGATGCCCCCGGCGCTCCGCTCCCCGGAGAGTTGGAGCATGACACACACATCCGCTACCCTTGATAAGTTGCCCGGGCGGAAGCCTGCCCTGGGCACGTCTATGACACCCTCCTGCTGCAGAACGTCTGCAGCCGCTGAGACCAGAGGAGGTGGGTTAGTCATGCATCAGTACGAGTTGATGGTCATCCTCGATCCCGAGATCGATGAGCGCACCGTGGCTCCGAGCCTTGACAAGTTCCTCAACGTCGTTCGCAACGACGGCGGAACGATCGACAACGTCGACATCTGGGGACGTCGTCGCCTGGCCTACGAGATCAACAAGAAGTCCGAGGGCATCTACGCCGTCGTGCAGCTCACCGCTGAGGGCGACACCACGAAGGAGCTCGACCGCCAGCTGAAGCTCAGCGAGGCCGTCATGCGCACCAAGGTCCTCCGCGCCGAGGAGGCGATCGCTCAGGTCGCCGCCGCTCAGAAGCGTGCCGACGAGAAGGCCGCCCGCAAGGCCGCCACCTCCGAGAAGGCCGGCGCCTAGTCCCATGGCCGGCGAGACCGTCATCACCGTGGTGGGCAACCTCACGGCCGACCCCGAGCTGCGCTACACGCAGAACGGGCTGGCAGTCGCCAACTTCACCATCGCGTCCACCCCCCGCACGTTCGACCGTCAGGCGAACGAGTGGAAGGACGGCGAGGCTCTGTTCCTCCGCGCCAGCGTCTGGCGCGAGTTCGCTGAGCACGTCGCGGGTTCGCTGACGAAGGGCTCGCGCGTCATCGCGCAGGGCCGTCTGAAGCAGCGCTCCTACGAGACGAAGGAAGGCGAGAAGCGCACCAGCATCGAGCTCGAGATCGACGAGATCGGCCCGTCGCTGCGCTACGCCACGGCGCAGGTCACCCGCGCCCAGTCCTCCGGCGGTCGTCCGGGCGGCTTCGGCGGCGGTGCGCCCGCAGTCGAGGAGCCGTGGGCCGCGTCGGCTCCGGCGGACCCGTCCGCCGGAGCGGATGTCTGGAACACTCCGGGCTCCTACAACGACGAGACCCCCTTCTAACGAGACTCGCCTCTCCGCAGAGGGGCACACATCATCAGCTCGCCGGTGACAGCACCGGACGGGCGGAAAGCAAAGGAAACCATGGCTGGAAAGTCGAGCGGCGACCGCCGCAAGCCGATCCGCAAGGGCAAGGACGGCAAGAACGCCGCTCCCGCGAAGTCCGTTCGCGTGGGCGTCATTGACTACAAGGACGTCGCCACCCTGCGCAAGTTCATCTCGGAGCGTGGAAAGATCCGCGCCCGCCGTATCACCGGTGTCTCCGTCCAGGAGCAGCGCCTCATCGCCCGCGCCGTCAAGAACGCGCGCGAGATGGCGCTCCTCCCCTACGCCGGCTCTGGCCGCTAAGGAGCAACGACATGTCGAAGGTTATTCTCACGCACGAGGTCACCGGCCTCGGTTCGGCCGGTGACGTCGTCGACGTCAAGAACGGCTACGCCCGCAACTACCTCGTCCCCCAGGGCTTCGCGATCGCGTGGACCCGCGGTGGCGAGAAGCAGGTCGAGCAGATCAAGGCCGCCCGCGCTGCGCGCGAGCTGCACACGATCGAGCAGGCTCAGGACCTCAAGGCGAAGCTCGAGGCCACCCGCGTCAAGCTGACCGTGAAGGCGGGCCGCGAGGGCCGTCTGTTCGGCTCGGTCAAGACCGGCGATGTCGCGGACGCCGTCAAGGCGGCCGGCATCGGCGAGCTCGACAAGCGCAAGATCGAGCTCCCCAACCCGATCAAGGTGGTCGGCGACCACGAGGCGACCGTGCGTCTGCACGACGACCTCTCGGCCGTCATCTCCCTGCAGGTGGTTGCTGCCAAGTAAGGCAAATAGGCACGAGTGTAGCGGCGGGCGAGTCCCGCCGCTACATCTCGTTAAGGGGCTTTTGTACACAGGTTCCCCCACCCCGTACCAGAGCTTGAACACAGGGTTCAAAGAACTTTTTACACACAGCCTGGGGAAAGTAAAAGCGCTGGTCGGGAGTCATTTACGGCGTCAAGCTCATTTGTTGTCCACAGGTTTCCACACACCTTCTACACACACTCCACGGCGTTTCGCGCAGATTTTCCCCAGTCTTATCCACAGGCTGAGTTGTGGATGGCGAACCGGCGTTCATAGGGTGTCGGAGGTCGTCCCGAGAATGATTCGAGGGAACCAGCGCGAGCAGTGAGGAGAGAACGTGACGATCGCCCATATCGGTCTCGCCGACGGTCGTGACCCGGGCGAAGCCCGCTCTCCTGAGCGCACCCCTCCGCACGACCTGCTCGCCGAGCAGAGCGCGCTCGGCGGCATGCTGCTCAGCAAGGACGCGGTGGCCGATGTGGTGGAGGTCGTGCGCGGCACCGACTTCTACATCCCCAAGCACGAGATCATCTACGACGCGATCCTGACGCTGTACTCGCACGGCGAGCCGACCGACGTCATCACCGTCACCGACGAGCTGACCAAGATCGGCGAACTCTCTCGCGCTGGCGGCGCCGAGTACCTGCACACCCTCACC
Source organism: Leifsonia sp. NPDC077715 (assembly GCF_040686855.1). Taxonomy (NCBI): domain Bacteria; kingdom Bacillati; phylum Actinomycetota; class Actinomycetes; order Micrococcales; family Microbacteriaceae; genus Leifsonia; species Leifsonia sp. NPDC077715. Next base: position 116,977 of record NZ_JBFBOG010000002.1, on the reverse strand, counting down.
AGCCTGGTCCCGACCGCCGCGAACGCCGGCTACTACGCCAACATCGTCGCCGAGAAGGCGCTCCTCCGCCGTCTGGTCGAGGCGGGCACCCGCATCACGCAGATGGGCTACAAGGCCGAGGGTGAAGTCCTCGACCTCGTCAACAACGCCCAGGCCGAGATCTACTCCGTCACCGGCACCCAGGAGACCGAGGACTACGTCCCGCTCACCGAGGCGGTCACGGTCGCCATCGACGAGATCGAGGCGGCCAAGCACAAGGACGGCTCGATGACGGGCGTCCCCACCGGCTTCTCCGAGCTGGACGAGCTCACGAACGGTCTGCACCCGGGCCAGATGGTCATCGTCGCGGCGCGACCGGCACTCGGAAAGTCGACGCTCGCGCTCGACTTCGCCCGGGCCGCCGCCATCAAGCACGACATGCCGACGATCTTCTTCTCGCTCGAGATGGGCCGCAGTGAGATCGCGATGCGCCTCCTCTCGGCCGAGGCGTCCGTCCCCCTGCAGAACATGCGCAAGGGAACGGTGGACAACCGCGACTGGACGACCATCGCCTCCACCCGCGGCCGCATCAACGACGCCCCGCTCTACATCGACGACAGCCCCAACATGACGCTGGTCGAGATCCGGGCCAAGTGCCGCCGCCTCAAGCAGCGCGTCGGTCTCAAGATGGTCATCATCGACTACCTGCAGCTGATGACGAGCGGCAAGCGCGTCGAGAGCCGCCAGCAGGAGGTCAGCGAGTTCTCGCGAGCCCTGAAGCTGCTCGCCAAGGAGCTCCAGGTCCCCGTCATCGCCCTGTCGCAGCTGAACCGAGGCCCCGAGCAGCGCGCCGACAAGCTGCCCGCCCTGAGCGATCTCCGCGAGTCGGGCTCGATCGAGCAGGACGCCGACGTCGTCATCCTGCTCCACCGCGAGTCCGCCTACGAGAAGGACAACCCCCGCGCGGGCGAGGCCGACCTCATCGTCGCCAAGCACCGCAACGGCCCCACCCGCACGGTCACGGTCGCCTTCCAGGGCCACTATTCGCGGTTCACCGACATGGCGCCTGTGTAGCGAGCAGTAGGTTCGACGTATGACCTCCCCTCTCCCCCGGCATGTAGCGGCCGCATCCTTGGAGATCGCCCACGAAGCCGTGCCGCCGACGCAGGTGGTCGACGGCAGGCCGACCACCGGAGTCGCTGAACTCGGCGAGTTCGGCGGGGCCGAGATCGGTGTCTGGGAAGCCGCACCAGGGACCTCGACGGACGTGGAGGCGGACGAGGTGTTCGTGGTGGTCGCGGGCCGTGCGCGGATCGAGTTCGCCGGCACCGGTGAGGTCGTGGACATCGGTCCCGGTGACGTCGTCCGGCTGCGGGCGGGCGAGGACACGGTGTGGACCATCCATGAGACGCTGCGGAAGGTCTACCTGGCGCCTCGGACACTCGACTGAAGCTCGCGAGCGCCCGTGTAGCGGATCCGCATCCGCAGCCGAGCAGCCGGTCAGCGCGACTGGTTCGCCCAGCCCGCCGGCTCCAGCGCCGCTGCGGCTGCCTGCTCCGGCGGCAGTGTGCTGTCCCAGCGTGCGGCGTCCAGGCGGGCGCCGGTCACCTCTGCGGAGGCGTCCGAGGCGAGCCACAGCAGCGGCTCGACCATCACCTCCGGCTGAAGCAGGCCGCTGCGGACCTCATCGGAGACGCCCTCGGGGATCATCCCGGTGTCGGTGGCACCGCCGGGGAGCAGCCCGTTGACCGTGATGCCCGACCCGGCCAGGTCCTGGGCCCAGATCACCGTCTCCGACTCGAGCGCGGCTTTCGACGGGCCGTACGGCGAGAAGCCGGCGCGGCGCATCGTGTCGTGGTTCATGGTGATGTTGACGATGCGGCCCCAGCCCTGCTCCAGCAGGTACGGCACCGCCGCCTTGGCCATCAGGAAGGGGCCGTTGACGTTGGTGTCGACGATCGTCCGCCAGGTGTCGGCCTCGACCTCCCAGAACCGCGTCGGCTCCGTCAGGAACGCCTCGCTCACGTACTTCATGCCGCGGCCGGCGTTGTTGACCAGGATGTGGAGGCCTCCGAACGCGGCGACCGCCTCCTCCACCAGGCGGCGGCAGTCGGCCTCCCGGGTCACATCGGCTTGAAGCGCGAGGACACGGGCAGCGCCGAGATCCGTGTTGATCGCGTCCGCCACCCCTAGGATCTCCTCGGCCTGCCGCGCTGCCGAGATCACGACGTTCGCGCCGGCGCGGGCCAGCCCGAGTGCCATGGCCTGACCGAGCCCGCGGCCGCCACCGGTGACGATGGCGACCCGGCCCTCCAGCGCTGTCGCGGTCACGCGCTCAGCCGCGGGTAGTCCGTGTAGCCGGCGGCGCCGGAACCGTAGAAGGTCGCCGCGTCGGGCGCGTTCTCCGGGTGCTCGCCCTTCCAGCGCTCGACGAGGTCCGGGTTCGCGATTGCCAGTCGACCGACGGCCACCGCATCCGCGTGCGCATCCTCCACCAGGGCGATGGCCTCGTCGCGCGTCGTGACCGAGCCGAAGCCGCTGTTGACGATGAACGGGCCGCCGAAGCGCTCGCGGAGGTCCTGGACGAGGGAGCCCGTGGGCTCGCTGTGCAGAACGCTCACGTAGGCGAGGCCGAGCGGTGCGATCCCGTCGACCACCGCCTCGTAGGTGGCGGTGGCGTCGGCGAGGTCCGTCTCGAACACGTCCTGGATGTTGTGCATCGGCGACAGGCGGATACCCACCCGGCCCGCACCCACGGCCTCGGCGATCGCCGTGGTCACCTCGACGACGAAACGGGCTCGCGCCTCCGGGCTTCCGCCGTACTGGTCGTCGCGGACGTTCGAGACCGGCGAGAGGAACTGGTGCAGGAGGTAGCCGTTCGCGCCGTGCACCTCAACCCCGTCGAGCCCGGCGGCGATCGCGTTCTTCGCGGCGGTCACGAACTCGTCGCGCACGATCGACAGCTCCTCCGTGGTGAGCGCGTGCGGCACCGGGTAGGCGACCTTCCCGCTCGGGCCGTGGGCCTCACCCTCGATGGCGACGGCGCTGGGGCCGACGACGCGGTCCTGGCCGTTGATCGACGGATGCGAGACGCGTCCACTGTGCATGAGCTGCATGACGATGCGGCCGCCCTTGGCGTGCACGGCGTCGGCCACGGCGCTCCAGGCGGCGATTTGCTCGGCGGTGACGATGCCCGGCTGTCCCGGGTACGCACGCGATTCGTGGCTCGGGTAGGTTCCCTCCGAGATGATCAGGCCCACGCTCGCCCGCTGGGCGTAGTGCTCCGCCACCAGCGGCCCCGGGACTCCCGCATCGCCCGAACGTGTGCGGGTGAGCGGTGCCATCACGACGCGGTTGGGAAGGTGGAGATCGCCGAGCGAGACGGGGGAGAACAGGTCCATCGAGGGGATGCCTTTCGGTTCGTAGAAAGCGAGACGGCCGGTCGGATGCGACAGGTGCGCTCCCGAACGGCCTCTGAGCCGAACAGTACGCGCGGCCGCACTATTCCGGCGTCGACCCGATGCAACCGCTCTACGCGGTGAGCACCGGCCACTCCCCCAGCTCGGCGGCCGCGCGGTAGGTCGCCTCGAGGAACGCCTGCACCAGCGCGTCCGGGTCGGCAGCAGCTCGCACCACCTCGTAGGGCAGCAGGAACTCGCCGAGCGCGTCGCTGAAGTACGCGCCCTCCGGCACCTCGGCGTCGGCGAAGCCCGCCGGCGCCGGGTACGCGTACGAGTAGTACGCCCCCTCCGCGCCGCCGCCGGGCCAGAAGCCGGCGCTGCTGAGCTCGTGCGAGTAGCCCTCGTGCATCACGCTGTCCGGGCAGTTCGGCGCACCACCGGGATGCATCGGTGCCGTGCGGCCGGAGAACCGGGTGACGGCAAGGTCCATGGCGCCCCAGAAGTAGTGCACCGGGCTGACTTTGCCGATGAACCGCGACCGGAAGCGCTGCAGCTGCGTCCCTGCGTCGATCAGCTGATGCCAGAACGCTTGCGCCTGCTCGGGATCGTACGTGCAGTGCTCGGTGTCCTCGGCGAACGGGATGGCGACCTCCACCTCGTTCGGGACCGGGTGGATCTCGACCTCGACACCCAGAGAGCCCAGTGCATCCATGGTCGCCGCGTAGAACGACGCGACCGATTGCCCGGCGAGCGGGAGGTAACGGCGCTCGCCGTCGCTGGACCGCAGCACCAGCCGATGCTCCACGAAGTCGAATTCCATGTCGAGGATTCCGCCGGGCACCGGGATCGGCCCGGTGGAGAGCCCCCGCGCGCTCAGGTACAGCGTCACGTGCCACCAGTGGTTGACCGACGGCGTCAGGGCCATCCGGATCTTGCCGACGATCTGCGTCCACATGTGGAGCGTGTCCCGGGTGGCCTGCCAGGAGTCGACGGCGAGTTCGGTGCGCATGCGGTCCTTCCGGGTCGGCGGGCGCCTTCAGCCTAGGCGAGCCATCCCGGCGCGTTCCAGATCATCCTCGGGGAGGACGCCGCCGCCGTCGATCCGGGCGTTGAATGGGGACATGACGGAGATCCTCCTCCCCCTGCTGCAGGGTGCGGGCAGCGTGGCGCTCGCGCTGGTGGCGTTCGCGCTCGCGTTCACCTGGCCGTCCCTGTTGCGGCCGATCCTGGGCCTCCGGACCGACGGCGCACGTGCCGTCGCCTTCTCCCTGCTGGGCGTCGTGCTGCTGCTCGCGGCCGCCGTGATCTACGTCGTCCCCGGTGTGCTGCTGCGCGACCCTCTCGGACTCCTGATGGCCTTCCCCGTAGCGACGCTGTGGCTCGTGGGTGCGGCATCCCTGGTCATCCGCGGGCTGGTGGTCGGAGGCGCCACCCGCGCCGTCTCCTCGGCGTTCGCCGTCGTCGCGACCGGCGGGACCCTCGCGGGGATCGCCTCTGCGATGCTCGTCCAGCACGGCATCACCGACACGGTCACGCCGACCGGGGCCTTCCTCCTCGCCGTCGGAGGACTGGCCGCGGTCATCCTGTGGGCGCGCGCCGAGGATCGGGAGCCGCGTCGCCCGCACCCGCAGGCGAAGGCCGTCTGACACTCCAGCGACGCGAGACCCACACGACTCCGTAGCCGGCCGCGAGGATGACGACCGCGATCAGCACCACGTAGAACGCCACCGACAGGTACCCGTTCGGGCTGGTCGCCGGGTTCAGGAACGGATACGGGTACCACGGCGACGTGCCCGACACCGGCTCGATCGCGAACGGCGCGCGCACGAGCGTGTAGATCGCCCACGCGATCGGGAACACGGCGATCCCCCACACCGCACGCAGGCGCAAGGGGGTCCGGCCCGGCGCGAACAGCCAGTCGATCAGCAGACAGGCGGGCGCGACGACGTGCAGCACCTCGTTCGACCACCCGACGGTCGTGCCCTGCGGGAGCGGGATGTTGCGCAGCAGCAGGTTGTAGACCACGCCCGTCGTCACGAGATACGTGGTGGCCGCGGCCCGGAGCCCGGTGAACCAGGAGGGGTCGTCGCCGGTGCGGACCAGAAGCAGCACGGCGCCGATCCCGAGTACGACGATCCCCAGAAGGTTCGAGTCGATCGTGAAGAAGCTGAAGAAGTTGACAAGCAGGGCGGGGACGCTGCCGCCCTGGTCGCTCGTGTTCTGGATGCTGGTGGCCAGCTGGGCGACCACGGCACCGACCATCAGCAGGAAGACCACCGCGCGCAGCGCCGCGAAACCGATCCGCATGCCGCGATGCTAGCGGCGGAGGGCTCCCCGATGGGGCGAACGCGCAGGAACCCGCCGACTAGACTGGAGGGCGAATCCGTACGAAAGAGGTCGCCGAATGGCTACCGCCGTCCCTGCCCAGGGTCCGAGCATCCACGCGCACAGCCGGTACTGGGTCGTCCCCGCCGTCCGTGCGGTCGTCGCGCTCGCCGCGGGCGCGGTCATCACCTTCACACGGGACGCCCACACCGCCACCTTCGGGCTCGTGGTCTTCGGCGTCTTCGCCATCGTGGACGGGCTGGCCACCGCCATCCTCAGCTGGATGCTCGCCGGCCGCCGGCTGACCCGCACCCTCTTCGCGGTGCAGGGCGCGATCGGCGTGATCGCGGGCGTGCTCGCCCTGTCGCTCACCGGCGCGGGCCTCGGCCTCTTCCTCTATCTCGTGACCGTGTGGGCGGCGCTCACCGGTTTCCTCGAGCTCTACAACGGCATCCGCGAACGCCGCCGCGACGCCGCCGCCCGTGACTGGCTGACGATCGGCGTCATCACCGCGATCCTCGCGCTCGTGCTGCTGTTCATCCCCGCTGACGCGGTGCTCGCCATCGGGCTGTTCGGCGCGTGGGCGGTCGTCGTCGGTGTGTTCCAGGGCATCGGCGCCGCCACGCTACGCGGTGCCGCCCGCACGGGCGACGGCTCCCGGGGAGCGGAGAGCGGATCGTGACCTCGCGCGACAAGAAAGACCCCCGAGTGACCCAGAACCTGCAGCCCACCCGCCGCGACCGCTTCCTGCCGGTCGAACTGCTCGCCATCTCGGCCGGTCTCGCCGTGTTCGTCGGCCTGATCGTCCTGATCGCGACGCGCGAGTTCGTGCTCGCCGGGGTCGCCTTCGGCGTGACGTTCATCGTGGCGCTCGTACTGCTGGCGCTGTTCGCGCTCGCGTTCAAGCCGACCGAGGCCGAGGTGGAGGACATCCACGAGCAGGACGCCGAGGCGCGCGCCAAAGCCGCGCAGGCCCGTCCCGATGGGGACGACCGCCCGCGCGGCCACTGACCTCGGCTACAGGTAGTCGACCAGCTCCGAGGCGAGCCCGACGTATCCGGCGGGCGTGAGCGCAAGAAGGCGGTTCTTCGCCGCCTGGCCGATCTCCAGCCCCTGCACGAACTCGGTGAGCGCCGCGTGGTCCACCCGCTTGCCGCGCGTCAGCTCCTTGAGCAGCGCGTACGGGTCGGAGATCGTCGAGCGGCCGGCGGTCACCTCCGCGCGGATCACCGTCTGGATGGCCTCGGCGAGCACTTCCCAGTTGGCGTCGAGGTCGTCCGCCAGAGCGGTCCGGTCGATGGCGATCTGGCCCAGGCCCCGCTCGATGTTGTCCAGCGCGAGGAGGGAGTGGCCGAGGCCAACGCCGATGTTGCGCTGCGTGGTCGAGTCGGTCAGGTCGCGCTGCAGCCGGCTCGTCACGAGCGTGGCGGCGAGCGAGTCGAGAACGGCGCTCGACAGCTCGAGGTTGGCCTCCGCGTTCTCGAACCGGATGGGATTCACCTTGTGCGGCATGGTCGAGGAGCCGGTCGCGCCCGGCTCGGGCACCTGACGGAAGTAACCCAGCGAGATGTACGTCCAGATGTCGGTGCACAGGTTGTGCAGGATGCGGTTGGCGTGCGAGATGCGCGCGTACAGCTCCGCCTGCCAGTCGTGGGACTCGATCTGCGTCGTCAGCGGGTTCCAGTCGAGGCCCAGGCTTTCGACGAACTCGCGCGAGATGCGGGGCCAGTCGGCGTCCGGGTCGGCGACCAGGTGGGCGGCGAACGTACCGGTGGCGCCGCTGAACTTGCCGAGGTGGACTCCGGCCTCGATCTGGGCGCGGACGCGCTCCAGCCGGTGGACGAAGACCGCGAGCTCCTTGCCCATGGTGGTCGGCGTCGCCGGCTGGCCGTGCGTGCGGGCGAGCATGGCGTCGTCGCGGTACTGCTTCGCCTGGGCTCGCAGCTCGCCGATGACGGCACGGAACTTCGGGAGCCAGTTCTCGCGCACCGCGGCGCTCACCGTCAGCGCGTACGACAGGTTGTTGATGTCCTCGCTGGTGGCCGCGAAGTGCGTCAGCTCGGCGATGTGGTCGAGCCCCAGTGCGTGCAGGCGCTCGCGCACCAGGTACTCGACGGCCTTGACGTCGTGCCGCGTGGTCGCCTCGAGCTCGGCCAGACGGTCGATCTCGGGCTGGCCGAAGTCGTCGGCCAGGGCGCGGAGGTCCTGCTTCTGCTCGCCGGTCAGGGGCGAGGATCCGAACATCCGGTGCTCGGTCAGGTAGATCAGCCACTCCACCTCGACCTGCACGCGGGCGCGGTTCAGACCGGCCTCGGAGAGGTGGTCGCCGAGTCCGAGGACGGCGGAGCGGTAGCGGCCGTCGAGCGGGCTGAGCGGCTGGGGAGGCAGGGCGGACATGGTGCTCCTCGCGGGATCAGGCGGCGGGTACCCCACCATTCTCCCGCACGCGCGAGCGGGCCGCGGACCTCAGTCCCGGCGGGCGGGACGGAAGATCAGCCCGAGCAGCCACGCGATGATGCCGAGGACGAGCGCGCCGAGGATGCCGGACCAGAAGCCGTCGATGTGCAGCCCGAATCCGATGGCGTCGCTGATCCAAGACACGATGAACAGGAGGAAGGCGTTGACGAGCAGCGAGATCAAGCCCAGCGTCAGGATGTACAGCGGGAACGCGACGACGCGGATGACCGTGCCGACGATCGCGTTGACCACACCGAAGATCAGGGCGACCAGCAGGTACGTGAGCACGAGGGCAGTGGTGTCGGGCGCGTAGGGCTTCACGGTGACGCCGCTGACGATCAGCGTCGTGAGCCACAGGGCGACAGCGTTGATGATCAGTCTGAGCAGGAATCGCATGCCCATATCCTGGCAGGGCTACCAGGCGGGGGTACAGGGGTGGCGGTATGCACAGATCCGGGTAATTCCCCTCGGGGTATGCGGGCGCGGCTAAGTTGGGTCTGTGAGTTCCGAAGACACGCTCGGCGTGAAGCTCCGCCCGGAGATCGTCAGCGTCCCGCCTTACAAGCAGGGACGACCGGCGCCGGCCGACGGCTTCAAGCTGTCGAGCAACGAGAACCCGTACCCGCCGCTCCCGTCGGTGGTGGACGCTGTGGCGGCGACCCTCCGGGAGCTGAACCGCTATCCCAACGCCACAGGAGGCGACCTGCGCGCGCGGCTGGCCGAGCGCCACGGCGTCGGCGTCGACGAGGTCCACCTCGGGAGCGGATCGGTCGCCCTGCTCGCGCAGCTGATCGCGGCGGCGGCTGGCGTGGGCGACGAGGTCGTCTACGCCTGGCGGTCGTTCGAGGCGTATCCGGGGCTGGTCACGGTGTCGGGCGCGACGAGCGTGCAGGTGCCCGTCCGCGCCGACGGCAGCCACGAGCTGGAGGCGATGGCCGACGCCATCACCGACCGCACGCGTGTGGTCATCGTGTGCTCGCCCAACAATCCGACCGGCACGGTGGTGACCGGGGCGGAGTTCGAGGCGTTCATGGCGCGCGTGCCCTCCGACCTCCTGGTGCTGCTCGACGAGGCCTACTACGAGTTCGTCACCGACGACGACGCGGTCGACGGCATCCCCCTGCTCTCGCGGTACCCCAACCTCGTCGTGCTCCGCACGTTCTCCAAGGCCTACGGTCTGGCGGCGCTGCGGGTCGGCTATGCGGTGGGGCCCGCCGCGGTGCTCGACGCCGCCCGCTCGGCCGCCATCCCGCTCTCGGTGACCGACGCTGCGCGTGTGGCCGCGCTCGCGTCCATCGACGCTGAGGACGAGCTCATGGAGCGCGTGGCTCGCATCGCCATGCTGCGCGACCGTCTCCGCGACGCCCTGATCGAGCAGGGCTGGAATGTGCCGGTGGCGCAGGGCAACTTCGTCTGGCTGGCCACGGGCGAGCAGACGGCTGCCGCGAACGACGCGTTCTTCGACGCCGGACTGACGGTCCGTGCGTTCCCGCCCGAGGGCATCCGCATCAGTGTCGGCGAAGAGGAGTCTGTGGAAAAACTCCTCCAGGTCGCCGGGGATATTGTGCGGAACCTACCAAATGGGCACCCAGGCAAGCGGTTAGGTTAGAACGGTGGTTGCGACGAACGAGATCCCGCGCCCGGCGAACACGGTCCAGCTGCTCACCGCTGACGGCCGTTTCCAGCCGAGCGAGACGTCGGCCGAGTACCTCCCCTACCTGGAGCGACTCGACGAGAACGACTACCGGCGCTTCTACCGCGACATGGTGCGCGTGCGAACCTTCGACCACGAGGCGGCCAACCTCCAGCGGCAGGGCCAGCTCGGGCTCTGGGTTCCGAGCCACGGCCAGGAGGGTGCGCAGGTCGGCTCCGCCCACGCGGCGAAGCCGCAGGACCACCTCTTCCCGTCGTACCGCGAGCACGTCATCGGCATGATCCGCGGGATCGACCCGGTCGGCATCATCGAGCTCCTGCGTGGCGTCACCCACGGCGGCTGGGACCCGACCGATCCTGCGGTGGGCAACTTCCACCTCTACACGCTCGTGATCGGCTCCCAGACGCTGCACGCGACCGGCTACGCGATGGGCATGAAGTTCGACGGCGCGGTCGGTACCGGCGACGACACCCGCGACTCCGCCGCCATCGTCTACTTCGGCGACGGCGCCACCAGCCAGGGCGATGTGAGCGAGGCGTTCGTCTTCGCGGCGAGCTACCAGACCCCGCAGGTCTTCTTCCTGCAGAACAACCACTGGGCCATCTCGGTGCCGGTCAGCACGCAGTCCCGCACTCCCCTCTATCTGCGTTCGAGCGGCTTCGGCATCCCGGGCGTGCAGATCGACGGCAACGACGTGCTCGCCGCCTACGCGGTGACCGCGAAGCACCTGGACGACGCCCGAAACGGCGAGGGCCCGAGCATGATCGAGGCGCTGACCTACCGGATGGGCGCTCACACGTCGAGCGACGACCCGACCAAGTACCGGACCGCCGACGAAGAGGCCTACTGGGCCGAGCGCGACCCGATCGTGCGCTTCCGGGTGTTCCTCGAACAGCAGGGCGTCGGGCAGGCGTTCTTCGACAGCGCGAACGAGGAAGCCGCCGATCTCGCCGCCGACGTCCGCCGCCGCACGCTGCAGCTCGGGACGCCGTCTGTCGCATCGATGTTCGAGCACGTCTACAGTGAGCCGCATCCCGTGACGGAGGAGCAGCGGCGCTGGCTCGAGGACTACGAAGCGTCGTTCGGAGGTGACGCATGAGCGACGTGAGAAGCGACGCGGAGTACGTGGAGGCCGAATTGATCGAGGGCCAGCCGGACGCGCACGACGCGAGCGAGTCGTCCATCGACAGCACCTCGCTCGACACTCAGGCGATCGACGTGGTCGAGATCATCGAGAGCGAGCCCGGCTCGCGCGTGCTCGAGGAGCACGTAGCCGAGCAGGAGTGGACGCGTGAGTTCGTGATCGACGACGAAGCGGCGGAGATCGCCGAGGCGAGCGAGAACGCCGCGGAAGCGCCCGCAGGAGGCGCTGCGACGGCTCACGGCGACGCCCAGGCGTCTGCCGAGGTGGGCGCTGAGTCCGCTGCGGCCGAGCATGACAGCACCGAGTCGCCGGAGGCGCCCGAGGCGGCCGCCGACGCGCTTCCGGAGCCGCGCATCCAGTCACTCCCGATGGTCAAGGCGCTCAACGCCGGCCTGCGCCGCGCGCTCGCCGACGACCCGAAGGTGCTCATCCTGGGCGAGGACGTGGGTCCGCTCGGCGGCGTCTTCCGCGTGACCGAAGGTCTGCAGCAGGAGTTCGGGCCGCAGCGCGTCATCGACACCCCGCTCGCCGAGGCCGGCATCGTCGGCACCGCGATCGGCCTCGCGATGCGCGGATACCGTCCGGTGCTGGAGATCCAGTTCAACGGATTCGTCTTCCCCGGCTTCGACCAGATCACCACGCAGCTCGCCAAGATGACCAACCGGCACAACGGCCGCCTGCCGTTCCCGGTGGTCATCCGCATCCCGCACGGCGGGCACATCGGCGCGGTCGAGCACCACCAGGAAGCTCCGGAGGCGTACTTCGCGCACACCGCCGGCTTGCGCATCGTGGCCCCGTCGACGCCGCACGACGCGTACTGGATGATCCAGGAGGCCATCCGGTCCGACGACCCGGTGATCTTCTTCGAGCCGATGAGCCGCTACTGGCCCAAGGGCGAGGTCGACCTCCACGAGAACCCGACGCCGCTGCACGCGAGCCGCGTGGTCCGCACCGGAACCGACGCGACCATCGTCGCGTGGGCGGGCATGGTGAGCGTCGCGCTCCGTGCGGCCGAGCTCGCCGCCGAGGAGGGGCGCAGCCTCGAGGTCGTCGACCTCCGTTCGCTCTCCCCCGTCGACTACGGGCCCGTCGTCGCCTCCGTGCAGAAGACCGGCCGCCTGATCATCGCGCAGGAGGCGCCGGGCAACGTCTCGGTCGCGTCCGAGGTCGCGGCCACCGTCACCGAGAAGGCGTTCTACTCGCTGGAGGCGCCGGTGCTGCGCGTCTCCGGGTTCGACGTCCCCTTCCCGCCGGCGAAGCTGGAGGAGCTCTACCTCCCCGACGCCGACCGCATCCTCGAGGCCGTCGACCGGGCGCTGGCGTACTGACGCCGCGCCCCGATCCGGGCGCCCCTGACAGAGAGAAGTCGCACATGAGCGAGTCCCAGTTCCTCCTGCCCGACGTGGGCGAGGGCCTGACCGAGGCGGAGATCGTCTCGTGGAAGGTCGCGCCCGGCGAGCAGGTCGCGGTGAACCAGGTGATCGTCGAGATCGAGACGGCCAAGTCGCTGGTCGAACTGCCGTCGCCGTTCGAGGGGACCGTCGGCGAACTCCTCGTCACCGAGGGTGAGACCGTCGAGGTCGGCACGCCGATCTTCACCGTCACCGCCGGTGCGCAGGCGGCTGGGGCGCCGCAGGCCGAGCCCGAGCCCGCCGAGGAGGTCGCTGCGGACGCCGCCGCGACGGTCTCGCACGAGGAGGAGCCGAAGGCGGGCGCCGTTCTCGTCGGCTACGGCTCCGCCGGACACGGCGCGAGCCGCCGCCGTCGGGTGACGCACCCGGGCACCGCGTCCATCCCCGTGTCGTTCTCCGGGAGCATCGCCCAGCCGCCGGCGCCCGCGGCACCGGCCGCCGCGCCCGCGCCCCAGGCCGCTCCCGCCTCCGCGGCCGCAGCGCCCGCGCAGCCGTCGGCAGCGCCTGCGCGTCCGTCCGGCCCGGTCATCGCCAAGCCGCCGATCCGCAAGCTCGCCAAGGACCTCGGCGTCGACCTCGCTCTGGTCACCCCGACCGGGCCGATCGGCGACATCACGCGCGACGACGTGCTCCGCGAGGCCACGCAGGCGAGCGTGTTCCGCAACATCCAGACGCCGGAGTGGCCCGACGACCGCGAGGACCGCATCCCGGTCAAGGGCGTGCGCAAGGCGATCGCGAACGCGATGACCTCCAGCGCCTTCAGCGCTCCGCACGTGAGCCTCTTCGTCGACGTGGACGCGACGCGCACCATGGAGTTCGTCAAGCGGCTCAAGAACTCGCCCGACTTCGCCGGCGTGAAGGTGTCGCCGCTGCTGATCATGGCGAAGGCGATCATCTGGGCCGTTCGCCGCAACCCCACCGTGAACTCGACGTGGACGGACGAGGAGATCATCGTCCGCCACTACGTCAACCTCGGCATCGCGGCCGCCACCCCGCGCGGCCTCATCGTGCCGAACATCAGGGAGGCGCAGGGCATGACCCTGCTCGAGCTGGCCCGGAGCCTCGAGCAGCTGACCCTGACTGCGCGTGACGGCAAGACGCCCCCGGCCGACATGAACGGCGGCACCATCACCGTCACGAACATCGGCGTGTTCGGGATGGACACCGGCACGCCCATCCTGAACCCGGGTGAGGTCGGCATCGTCGCCCTCGGGACGATCAAGCAGAAGCCGTGGGTGGTCGACGGCGAGGTGCGTCCGCGCTTCGTCACGACCCTCGGCGCGTCGTTCGACCACCGCGTGGTGGACGGGGACGTCGCCTCCCGCTTCCTGGCGGACGTCGCGTCCATCATCGAGGAGCCGGCGCTGCTGCTCGATTGAATTTGACAATCATTTTCAATAAGACGTAGTGTGAGCCGGTGCCCGCGTCCGCGGGTGCTTCCTCTGACGTCGCTTCGGCGACTTAGACAGGCTCCTTCATGAAGACGCGCTACCTCGTCTCCACCCTGGCCCTCGCCGCGGCGACCGCGCTCGCGCTCGCCGGATGCTCCTCTGCGTCGTCGGCCTCCGACGACGGCACCCTCCGCGTGGTCGCGAGCACCAACGTGTACGGCGATATCGCGGAGACGATCGGCGGCGGCGCGATCCACGTCACCTCGCTGATGGACGACCCCGCGCAGGATCCCCACTCGTTCGAGGCCAGCGCGCAGAATCAGCTCGCCGTCTCGAAGGCCGACATCGTCATCGAGAACGGCGGCGGCTACGACGACTTCATGCAGAACCTGCTCACGGGCTCGAAGAACGACGGCACGACCGTCCTGAACGTCGTTGAGCTCTCGGGCCTGACGGCGACCGACGGCGAGCTCAACGAGCACGTCTGGTACGACTTCCCCACCATCCAGAAGTTCACGGACGCCCTCGTCGCCGCGCTGTCGAAGGTCGACCCGGACCAGAAGGCGACCTTCGAGACGAACGCCGACGCGTTCACCCAGAAGCTCGACGCGCTCGAGGCCGACGAGGCAAAGCTCAAGGCCGCCCACGCCGGCGAGGGCGTCGCGATCACCGAACCGGTCCCGCTCTACATGCTCGATGCGATCGGGCTGGTCAACAAGACGCCCGAGAAGTTCAGCGCAGCCATCGAGGAGGAGAACGACGTCTCCCCTGTCGTGCTCAAGGACACGCTCGAGCTGTTCAGCGGCCACCGCGTGAAGCTGCTCGCCTACAACGAGCAGACCACCGGCGCCGAGACAGAGCGTGTGCTCGCGGCGGCGAAGGGCAACGGCGTGCCGGTCGTCCCCGTCACCGAGACGCTTCCCGCCGGCAAGCACTACATCGACTGGATGCGATCCAACCTGGATGCTGTCGGATCGGCGTTGGCGAAGTGACCGAACCCCTCGACCTCGTCACGCCCCCCTCCGACCGCGAGGTGGTGCTGCGGCTGCGCGACGCCTCCCTCGGGTTCGGTGACCGCACGCTCTGGAGCGGCCTCGACCTGGACGTGCACGCCGGCGAGTTCGTCGCCGTCCTCGGTCCGAACGGGTCGGGGAAGACCAGCCTGCTGAAGACGATCCTCGGGCAGCAGCAGCTCGACTCCGGCGAGATCGCCTTCGAGGGGCACTCGGTACGCCGGGGTGATCGGCGCATCGGGTACATCCCGCAGCAGAAGCTCATCCCCGCGGGCACCCCGATGCGTGCACGCGACCTCGTCGCGCTCGGCGTGAACGGACACCGCTGGGGTCTCCCCCTGCCACGACGCAGCGACCGGGAGCAGGTCGACCGCCTCATCGACGCCGTCGGCGCCCGCCGCTACGCCGACACGCCGGTCGGATCGCTCTCGGGCGGTGAGCAGCAGCGGCTCCGGGTGGCGCAGGCGCTCGCCGGCGACCCCGCCCTCCTGCTCTGCGACGAGCCGCTGCTGTCCCTGGACCTGCAGCACCAGCGCGGCGTGAGCGAGCTGATCGACCGTCGCCGCCGCGACCACGACAGCGCGGTGGTCTTCGTCACGCACGACGTGAACCCGGTGCTCGGGATGGTCGACCGCGTCCTCTACCTGGCCGGCGGCCGGTTCCGGACCGGCACCCCGGACGAGGTGCTGCGCAGCGACGTGCTGACCGACCTGTACGGCACGCCGGTCGACGTCATCCGCAGCCGCGGGCGGATCGTGGTCGTCGGCATCCCGGACGCCGAGACTCACGACCACCATGCGCACACGCGCGACGCGCACCCGGAGCCGGCCGCATGACGCACATGGACCTCTGGTCGCAGCTGTTCGACTTCACCGACTACGGCGAACTGCTCCTGCTCGTGAAGAACTCCATCTTCGCCGGAGCGGTGCTGGGGATCGTCGGCGGCCTGATAGGCGTCTTCGTGATGCAGCGCGACATGGCGTTCGCGGTGCACGGCATCAGCGAGCTGTCGTTCGCGGGCGCGGCCATCGCGCTGCTCTTCGGCGTGAACGTCGTCGCCGGATCGCTGGTCGGCTCCCTGGTCGCGGCCGTGCTGATCGGGCTCCTGGGAGCGAGGGCGCGGGACCGGAACTCGATCATCGCGGTCCTCATGCCCTTTGGACTCGGCCTCGGGATCCTGGCGCTCGCGCTCTACCCCGGCCGCAGCGCCAACAAGTTCGGGCTCCTGACCGGGCAGATCGTGTCCGTCGACGACCCGCAGCTCGGTTCGCTTCTGGTGATCGGCGCGATCGTGCTCATCGCGCTGCTGCTGATGTGGCGTCCACTGACCTTCGACAGCCTGGATGCGGATGTCGCCGCGGCCCGTGGCATCCCGACCCGGTTCGTCGCGCTCGCGTTCATGGTCCTGCTCGGGCTCGCCGTCGCCGTGTCGGTGCAGATCGTCGGGGCGCTCCTGGTGCTGTCGCTGCTGGTGACGCCGGCGGCCGCTGCCATGCGGATCTCGTCCTCGCCGCTCGGCGTGCCGATCATCAGCGTGGTGTTCGCTCTCGTCTCCGTGGTCGGCGGCATCCTGCTCGCGCTCGGGAGCGCGCTCCCGATCAGCCCGTACGTGACGACGATCTCGTTCCTCATCTACGTGGTCTGCCGGATCGTCGGCGGCCGCCGCGCGCGCCGACGGACAGCCGCGACTTCACGGCGACTCGTGAGCCAGGCGGGCTAGCCTGGGATGGTGAAGCGGAACACCTGGCAGCGGGAGGCCGTCCGCGAGGCTCTGTCCTCGACGGAGGGCTTCATCAGCGCGCAGGGACTGCACCTGAGCCTCCACGAGGCCGGCTCCCCGATCGGGCTGGCCACCGTCTATCGCGCCCTCGCCGACCTCGCGGCCGAGGGGGATGCGGATTCGCTGCAGTCGCCCGAGGGCGAGAGCCTGTACCGGGCCTGCACGACCGGGCACCACCACCACCTGATCTGCCGCAACTGCGGCCTGACGGTGGAGATCGAGGCGGATGCGGTCGAGCAGTGGGCCCGCCAGGCGGCGGCCGCGCACGGCTTCACGCAGGCGCAGCACGTGGTCGACGTCTTCGGCCTCTGCGCGGCGTGCACGGCGAAGGCTGATTTGGCCGCCCCCGCCTCCATGCCGTAGCATGGTTGTTTGGCTGAGTGGGCTCCTCCCACTCCGTTAGCCGTGTACGAAACCCCTCACCTGAAAGCGAGGGAAGTCGTGCGCCGACAAGTGACCTTGGGTGGTGCCGCCTGGCATCACGGTATTGGAGAAGAAAGCAATGGCAGCAGTGTGCCAGGTGACGGGAGCCGTTCCGGGCTTCGGTCACAACATCTCGCACTCGCACCGACGCACCAAGCGCCGGTTCGACCCGAACATCCAGAAGAAGACGTACTACGTGCCGTCGCTTCGCCGTAACGTCACCCTGACCCTGAGCGCCAAGGGCATCAAGGTCATCGACGCCCGTGGCATCGAGTCCGTGGTCAAGGACCTCCTGGCCCGTGGGGAGAAGATCTAATGGCGAAGCAGCAGGACATCCGTCCAATCATCAAGCTCCGTTCGACGGCGGGCACCGGTTACACCTACGTGACCAAGAAGAACCGTCGCAACGACCCCGACCGCCTCGTGCTCAAGAAGTACGACCCCATCGTGCGCAAGCACGTCGACTTCCGAGAGGAGCGCTAATCATGGCCAAGAAGTCCAAGATCGCCAAGAACGAGCAGCGCAAGGTCGTCGTCGCGCGCTACGCCGCCAAGCGTGCGGAGCTGAAGAAGGCTCTCGTCGACCCGAACGGCACCGACGAGTCCCGCGAGGCCGCCCGCGTCGGCCTGCAGAAGCTCCCCCGCGACGCTTCGCCGATCCGCGTCCGCAACCGCGACGCCGTCGACGGCCGTCCCCGCGGAAACCTCAGCAAGTTCGGCATCTCCCGTGTGCGCTTCCGCGACATGGCGCACCGTGGCGAGCTGCCCGGCATCACCAAGTCGAGCTGGTAATCCGGCCCGAGTGCATGCTCTGAGGGCGTCCGGCATCCGCCGGGCGCCCTTTTTGCTGTCTCCAGCGTCCAAAACCCCCGGAAATCCGCGTGTTTCCGGGGGTTTCTGATACATTCGAGGCGGTCAACCGACCAAACGTAACGGCCCAGTGTGGCCTCAACCGTTAGACACAGAAGCTGTAGATCCAGCACAAGGTCCGAGGAGGACACTCAATGGCTGACAACCTGAACAAGACCGAGCTCGTTGCTGCCGTCGCTGCGGCGTCGGGTCAGAGCCAGGCCACCGTCTCGAGCGTCGTCGACGCGTTCTTCAGCACCATCAGCGAGACCGTCGCCAAGGGCGGCAAGGTCACCATCCCGGGCTGGCTCGCCGCTGAGCGCAGCGAGACCGCTGCCCGCACCGGCCGCAACCCGCAGACCGGCGAGGAGATCTCGATCCCGGCCGGCCACCGCGTCAAGCTGACCGCGGGCTCGAAGCTCAAGGCTGCCGTCAAGTAGTCTTCGCAAGGCTTGTCGAGGGCGGTGCCGCGTTGCGGCATCGCCCTCGTCGTCTCTGCGGCCTCC
Organism: Leifsonia sp. NPDC077715; assembly: GCF_040686855.1. Lineage (NCBI taxonomy): Bacteria > Bacillati > Actinomycetota > Actinomycetes > Micrococcales > Microbacteriaceae > Leifsonia > Leifsonia sp. NPDC077715. The sequence goes on along the minus strand of NZ_JBFBOG010000002.1, from coordinate 98,644 downwards.
CCGCTGTGGGCGGCCGTCCAGGAGGGTGGACGTAGGCTGGACGGGTGCCACGAATCCTCCGCGTGATCGGCCCTGCCGCCCTGCTCCTCGCAGGCGTCGCGGCGATGATCCTCGCGCTCGCGTTCGGCGGCGGGGCGAACGCTCCGCTGCTCGCCGACCCGGGTGCCCTGGTGCGCTGGGGACTCCCGGCTGCGACCCTCGTGGTCAATCTGAGCCTCGCCGGCACCGTGGGCGCGCTCGTGCTCGCGTGCTTCGCGTTCTCGCCCGACCGTGACGAGTACGGCAAGGCGCTCGACTTCGCCGCCGGCAGCGCCGGGGTCATGACGGTCGCCGCCGCCGTCACCGGCCTCTTCACCTTCGTCAGCGTCTCGAACGTGCCGTGGTCGCTCGACGCGACCTTCACCAACGGCCTCAGCTCGTTCGTCACCAGCGTCTCGCTCGGTCAGGCGTGGCTCGGGATCACGCTGATCGCCGCCGCCGTCACGGTGCTGTGCTTCGCCGTCCGCAATCAGACCGCGATCGTCTTCGTGACCCTGCTCGCCATGGCCACGGTCGTGCCGATGGCCCAGCAGGGCCACAGCGCGGAGGCCGCAGGGCACGACGCGGCCGTCACGTCGTTCGGGCTGCACGTGCTGTTCGCCGCCATCTGGCTCGGCGGTCTCGTGACGCTCATCGTCGTCAAGCAGACCCTCGGCAACGGGCGCCTCGTGACCGTGCTGGAGCGCTACTCCACCGTCGCGCTCGTCTGTTTCGTGGTCGTCGCCGCATCCGGCTACGTCAACGCCGAACTGCGGGTGGGCACGCTCGCCGAGCTCGCGACGCCGTACGGCATCCTGGTCCTGATCAAGGTCGCGGCGCTCGTGGCCTTGGGGCTGTTCGGGCTCACCCAGCGCCGCTACCTCATCGGGCGCCTCAAGACGTCGGGCGAGCCGCGCAGCTTCTGGTGGATCGTCGTTGCCGAGCTGGCGTTCATGGGCATCGCCTCGGGAGTCGCGGCGGCGCTCGCTCGCACCGTGACGCCGGTGCCCGAGACGCGCGCCGCGACGCCGACGCCCGCGGAGATCCTCACCGGCGAGAAGCTGCCGCCCGAGCTGACCTGGGGCCGCCTGTTCACCTCGTGGAACTTCGACCTGCTCTGGGTGCTCGCCTGCGGCTTCGCGCTCTTCTTCTACTTCGCGGGTGTCTGGCGCTTGCGCAAGCGCGGCGACGCCTGGCCGATCTACCGGACGGTCCTGTGGACGCTGGGCATCGCGCTCCTGTTCTACATCACCAACGGCGGCGTGAACGTCTACGAGAAGTACCTGTTCTCGGCGCACATGTCGGCGCACATGGTGCTCACGATGGCCGTCCCGCTGCTCCTGGTGCCGGGCGCGCCCGTGACGCTCGCCGCCCGAGCGATCCGCAAGCGGCGCGACGGCTCGCGCGGCGGCCGCGAATGGATGCTGCTCGCGGTCCACTCCCGCTTCGCCGCGGTCATCTCCAACCCGATCGTCGCGGCGGTGCTGTTCGCCGGCTCGCTGTGGGCGTTCTACTACACGCCGATCTTCCGCTGGGCGACGACGGACCACATCGGGCACGAGTGGATGATCGTGCACTTCCTCATCACGGGGTACCTGTTCGTGCAGTCGCTGATCGGGATCGACCCCGTGAAGTACCGGCTCCCGTACCCGTTCCGGCTGCTGCTCCTGCTGCTGACGATGGCGTTCCACGCCTTCTTCGGGCTGTCGATCATGCAGATGCACGGTCTGATGCTCGCCGACTGGTTCGGCGCGATGGGGCGCACCTGGGGCGACTCCCCCCTGGTCGATCAGCAGACCGCGGGCGGCATCGCGTGGAGCATCGGCGAGATCCCGACGGTCATCCTCGCGATCGTGGTGGCCGTCCAGTGGAGCCGCAGCGACGAGCGCGAGACGAAGCGGCGCGACCGCAACGCCGATCGCACCGGCGACGCGGAACTGCAGGCGTACAACGAGCGGCTGGCGCGCATGGCCGACCGCGACCGCGCCGTCCGCTAGGGCTCCTGCGCCACCACGATGGCCAGCGAGCCGTCCGGACGGATGGTGACGCGGCTCAGCTCCATCGAGAACCGCACGTCGTCGCTGCGGGTGGTGACCGTCCCGTCGAACAGCGACTGCACGGTCACGTCGATGTGGGCGACGCCGACCATCTGCCCGGTCTCCCACGCGTCGTCGCCGGGGCGGAGCTCGACGGTCGGGTAGCTGACCATCGACCATGACGGGTCTCCCTGCACGCGGTCGTCGATCTCGACGCCGAAGGGGCAGCCCGCCGGCTGCAGCACCTTCTGGGCGGCGCACTGGTCCAGGAAGGCGTTCACCTGCTTCTGCACGTCGGCCGTGAAGGCGTGCGTCGGCTGCGCATCCACGACCGTCTCGGTCACCACCCCGGGTGCCGGAGAGGTGGCGACGGGAGCCGCGCGCAGGTACTTCGACGCGTGTGAGAGCTCCAGGGGCGCGAGCGGCATGACGACGTAGTCGGCCGAGACGCTGAAGGCGCCGGCCGGCTGATCCGGCGAGGCGGCGCGGGGGCTGACCGTGTGCCGTCCGACGCGGAAGTCGTCCGCGTGGGCGACGGTGATGCGGGAGACACCGACCGGCGTGGACGCGAACTCCCACGTGGGGAGCATCCCGAGCACGGATCCCGACTGGCGGACACGGAAGGATGCGGTCACCGGACGCCCGTCGGCGGTCGCCGTCACGACGACGGTGTGGACGTGGTCCCGGCCCTCGGTGTCGGAGGCGACCGTCACGTCCCGGATGTCGGGCAGGATGTCCGCCCGCAGCAGCTCCCTGGACGCCGCCGCCGACAGCCCGGCCGCTCGGAGGGCGCTCGACGTCGGTGCGGCACCCGGCATCGCCAGGGCCTCCGGGAGCCGGTGGGCGGCGACCGAGGTGGCGAACGCGCTGACGAACCCCGTCGGGCTGTAGTAGGCCCGCTGCACCGCGCCGAGGGCGGCGACGAACGCCGCGATCAGCAGCACGCCGATCCCCGACCAGAGCAGGACGACGCGCGTGAGCGTGCGCGAGTCCCCCACAGCCATGCAGCCATCCTAGGGTCCTGTGGATGAGCGGCCCCCGCACCTCCCGCGGGGTTAGAGTAGTCCGGCACGCCGGGCGAGACGGAAAGGGGAAGGCATGGGCCGTCTCTCCCTCTCGTCCGAGCAGCAGGCCGTGTACGACCTCATCGAGAACACGCGTGAGCACGTCTTCGTGACCGGCCGCGCGGGCACTGGCAAGTCGACGCTGCTCAATCACCTGTCGTGGAATACCGAGAAGTCGCTCGTCATCTCCGCGCCGACGGGCGTCGCGGCGCTGAACGTCGGCGGCCAGACCATCCACTCCCTGTTCCGCCTGCCGATCGGCGTCATCGCCGACCACGCCATCGACCAGAGCGCGGAGCTGCGCAAGCTGCTCAACAGCATCGACACGCTGGTGATCGACGAGGTGTCGATGGTCAACGCCGACCTGATGGATGCGGTGGACCGCAGTCTCCGCCAGGCGCGCCAGCGTGCGGGCGAGCCGTTCGGCGGGGTGCAGGTGGTGCTGTTCGGCGACCCGTACCAGCTCGCGCCGGTGCCGGGAGACAGCGAGGAGCGGGCCTACTTCGCCGACACCTACCGGTCGATGTGGTTCTTCGATGCGAAGGTCTGGCAGGAGACCGATCTGCGGATCGTCGAGCTGCTGCAGGTGCACCGTCAGCACGAGTCCGACTTCCGCTTCATGCTCAACGCGGTGCGGCACGGACAGGTGACGAAGGAGATCGCCGACCGGCTGAACGAGGTCGGCGCGCGTCCAGCGCCGGACGACGGCACGATCACGCTCGCGACCCGCAACGACACGGTCAACCGGATCAATGCGCAGGCGCTCGGCCGCCTCCCGGGCCGCGCACTGACGGCGAAGGCCGAGGTGAGCGGCGACTTCGGCGGCCGCAACTATCCCGCCGACGAGACCCTGGAGCTCAAGGTCGGCGCGCAGGTCATGTTCCTGCGGAACGACGTGGGTCAGGGCGACGGACCGCGCTGGGTCAACGGCACCATCGGCACCGTCACGAAGATCGACTCCAACGTCTACGTGGACGTCGACGGCGAGGTCCACGAGGTCGAGCCGGCGATCTGGGAGAAGTTCCGCTACACGTGGTCGCCCGAGACGAAGAAGCTCACGAAGGACGTCGTGGCCGAGTTCACGCAGTTCCCGCTGCGGCTGGCGTGGGCGGTCACCATCCACAAGTCGCAGGGCAAGACCTACGACGCAGCGATCATCGACCTCGGCACGCGTGCCTTCACCTCCGGCCAGACCTACGTGGCGCTGAGCCGGATCACGACGCTCGAGGGCCTGTATCTGACCCGGCCGCTGCGGCCGAGCGACATCACCGTGGACCCGGACGTCGAGCGCTTCATGCGCGACGCGCGCCCGGTGACGATGCCGGTCGCCCAGGCGGCGGCCCGATGACCGGAGGGGGACGGACGTGGCGGTGACCTTCGTCATGGACTTCAGCGACGGCCAGCACGTCGAGACCAGCGGCAACGGCGTCATCGGCCGCAATCCGGCCGTGCACGCTCCGGGCACGGAGATGGAGGATCCGGGTCACGTCGAGCTGATCACCGTGCAGGACGACGCGAAGTCGGTCTCCCGCGCGCACCTGGCCTTCGGGCAGTACGACGGGGTGTTCTGGGTCATGGACCTCGGCTCGGCGAACGGCACGACGATCACCTACCCGGGTGAGGGCACCTTCGCGTGCGATCCGAAGACCCGGCACGAGGTCGACCCGGGATCGGTCGTGCGGTTCGGGAGCGAGTCCTTCGCGCTGACCCGGCGCTGACGCGCTCCTCGCGCCCAGCCGGCGTCAGTGGTGGTGGTGCACCGTCACGGCGGCGACGCCCGCATCCGTGAGCGTCAGCGCGGGGATGGTGATCGCGCTGACCGCGCACGCGCTCAGGACGAGCCCGAGGAAGAAGCGCAGGAAGCTGTTCCGGTCGGTGACGGGACGGTCACGCCGGATGACCACCGCGGCGGTCGCGGCGATCACGACGTCGAGCAGGGAGGCGGCGCCCATCGGCACGAGCGGCAGGGCGATGGCGGTGCCTCCGGATGCCGTCGCGCCCGCGATGGCGAGCGCGGCCCACATCCCGACCGGCAGGAGCGCCAGTGCGGGGATGAGCCGGAACGCCGGCGGGACGTCCTTCGCCAGCGTCGCCGCCGCCCACACCAGCTCGCCGAGCGCGAGGACGAGGAAGGCTGCGAGAAGAGCAGGGGGTGCGCTGGGGGCAAGGGCGGCGTGAAGCAGCCCTGCCCCCAACGCGGCCACGGCGAGGAACGCGCGCGTCGCCGGGCCCACCGCGACGGCCCGAGGGGCCGAGGCGGCGGGGGCGACGCGCAGCGTCTCCGTGATCCTGCTCATGGGAGCCGTGGCCCCGCCGGTCAGGCGGCGGCCGTGGTGGCGCGGGTCCCGCGGTCGGCGCCGAGGCCGGTGCCGAGCAGGACGATCGCGCTCACGAGGTGGAGGAAGTGGTCGGGGGTGTTCAGGGCCAGGATGTTGGCGCCCGTCCCCACGAGGAAGAAGCCGACGATGCCGAGCAGCAGGTAGACGGCGCCGACGGTGATGTTGACGGCCTTCGCGGCGGCCACCCGGGTCAGGCCCGCGATCAGCAGCGCTGCACCGATCAGGAGGTGCGCGATGTTGTGCAGCGGGTTCACCTCGAAGATGCCGAGCAGCAGGCCGCCCTTGGTGGCGACGAAGCCGACGCCGCCGGTGACGGCGAAGCCGAGGAGACCGACGAGCAGGTAGACCGCACCGAAGATGGTGGCCACCAGACGATTCGGTGAGTTGCGCATTGTGTCGTTCCTTCCGTAGGACGGCGCACGGACGCGCGCCTCACTTTCCCTTCGAAGCGTCGTCCGAATCGGATTGCGGCCACAGCCCCTTGCGCAACGGCAAGGAATCTGCAGCACGTTACAATCGCTGGACACGCAGTGCCGAAGGCGGGGAGTACGGATGCGACGAGACACCAGGTTCGGGCGGCTCGCGCTCGCGGCGACCGCGGGCCTCGTGGCTCTCGTCCTGGCGGGCTGCACGTCGTCTCCAGGGAGCGCGAACGCGCCGTCCCAGCAGCCGGGCGGGTTCTCGAAGGACGTCGAGAAGCGGCTCGAGGCGGCGGTGACGGACGCGATGACGCTGTCCGGCGCCTCCGCGGGTATCGCGGGTGTCTGGGCGCCGTGGGCGGGCAGCTGGACGACAGCGCAGGGCACGACGACCCGTTCCGGTTCGACGCCGGTGACGACCGACATGACCTTCCGCATCGGGCAGAACACGACCCCGATGACCTGCACCGTCCTGCTGGAGCTGGTCGACGAGGGGCGGATAGACCTCGACGACGCGCTGACCAAGTGGCTCCCCGGCATGGTCGGGGTCGACGGCGTGACGCTCCGCGAGCTGTGCCAGAACACCTCCGGCATCAACGACCACACGGGTGCGCTGAACCCGAAATTCCTCATGAACCCGACCCGCCAGTGGCCCCCGCTGGAGCTCGCCAGCGACGGGATCGCGATGCAGCGCTACGGCACGCCCGGCCAGAAGTACGGTCCCTCGGCGACCAACGCGATCCTGGTCGGGATGGCGCTGCAGAACGCGACGAGCAAGAGCTGGCAGCAGCTCTACAAGGAGTACGTGTTCGACAAGCTGGGCATGACGAAGAGCGTTCTGCCCGACAACGGCACCCTGACTCCTCCCGGCCCCCACCCGGCCGGTTACTCGGTGGGCCTGGACGGGGCCGGCGCGGTGGTCTGCGAGCCGCTGCGGGACGTCACGAAGATGTCGCCGTCGCTCGGATGGACCTCGGGGGGCGTGGTCTCGAACCTCGACGACCTCCGCTCGTTCGGTCAGGCGCTGGCGAAGGGCACGCTCCTGAGCGAGAAGTCGCGCGCCGCCCAGGTGGACGCGGTGGTCAACGGCGAGTCGTGGCAGCGCTACGGTCTCGGCGTCCAGCTGCTCGGCCCGCTGCGCGGAAGCAGCGGCGCGGTCCCCGGCTACTTGTCGGCCGTGTTCTCGGACCCGAAGTCGGGTCTGACGATCGTCGTCGCCCTGAACAACTCGACCCCCGGTGCGCCCTTCGCCCAGTCGCTGGCGCAGCGCCTGGCGTCCATCGCATCCAAGCTCCCGCCGGAGCAGAAGGGCATGAAGGCTGTGGCGTCCCTGCCCTGGTCGGAGCAGCAGACCGTCGACGCCATGACGAAGACGGCGCCCTGTCCGCCGAAGAAGGCGGGCTGAGCCCTACGCCCCGGCCAGCGCGGCCAGTTCGGCGCGCACCGGGAACGCGTCATCCTCCAGGACGAGCTGCAGTGCGGCGCCTGTCGCACGGTTGACGATGACCGGCGCGAGCAGATTGACCGTGCTGCCCTCGTGCGACGGCGTCACGACGACGAGGAGCAGCGCCTCCTCCGGCGTCGCGATACCGAGCTCGACGGCGCGGTCGTCGGGGAGTTCTGGCGAGTAGCCGGGCAGGTGCCGGGAGGCGTCGATCGTGAACAGCCGGATCTCCGGCCGCTCGACCGACGCAAGCGTGTAGAGACCATCCGCGCCGGCGACGGCGTCGAGCGTGAAGTCGTCGAGGGGTTCGAGCCCGGGCGGCGGAGCGAGGAAGCGGACGGCGCTCATCGGAGGAAGTCCATCAGCGTCGGCTGCAGCACGCGCGCCGTGACGGCGATCGCGGTCTGGTAGTTCACGTCCTGCGTCTTCAGATCGAGGATGACCTTGCTGAGGTCGACATCCTCCAACGACGAGCGCTGGCCCTCGAGAGCGTTCGCGCCGACGGCGAGGGCGTCCTTCGCCTTGTCGATGCGGGTCTGGCGTCCGCCGACCTCCGCGTGCTCTCCCACGATCGCCTTCATCCTGTCGTCGATCTGCGCCAGCCGCGGAGTGACGTTGACGCCGTTCCGCAGATCGCTGGCAACATTGTCGATCAGCGCGAACACCGACGAGGTGCCGGTTCCGAAGGCCGCCGCTCCGTCCGCATCCACCCGCACCGTGGTGTCGGGGCCGATCCTGCGCTCCACTGTACTTCCCGCGGTTCCCGTGAACGAGTAGTCGGGCTGGAAGGCGACGCCCGCGTCGGAGTTGCCCGCGAAGACCGTGCGACCCAGGTAGGTCGTGTTCGCGAGCGACAGGAGGCTCTGCTTGATGCCGTCGAGCTCGGTCGCGATCGACTCCTTCGCCTCCGTCGACATCGAGCCGTCGTTGGCACCCTGGACCGTGAGGTCGCGGAAGCGGTGCATCAGCGTCTCGACCGAGGTCAGCGCGGAGTCCGCGGTCGTCAGCCACGCGTCGCCGTTGCTGACGTTGCGCTGGTACTGGGAGGTCGCGGCCGCGTCGGAGCGGACGCCCATGGCGCTCGCCGTGGCCGTCGGGTCGTCCGACGGCTTGTTGAGCAGCCGCCGGCTGGTCGCCTGGACGTAGAGCTGCGCCTGCCGCTGCAGGCTCAGCTGCAGGTTGCGCTGCGCGTTGAGCGTCTGGGTCGCGTTGGTCACTCGGCTGATCACGGCTATCTCCCGACGAGTCCGGTGTGGTTGATGAGCACATCGAGGGCTTCGTCCACGGCGGTCATCACGCGCGCGGCGCCCTGGTAGGCGTGCTGGAAGGAGAGCATGTTCATGTTCTCCTCGTCCAGATCGACGGAGGAGCCGGCCAGCTGGGCGTTCACGGCGGAGCTGGTGGCCATGTCGGCGAGGTCGGACTGCTGCTGCTCGGTCTTGCTGGCGACTCCGACGCGGACGACGAACGCCGACCACTGCTTGTCGACGGCGTTCGCGCCGGTGCCGAGCTGGCTGATGGCGTCCGCGACGCTGCCGTCCGCTCCGCCGGCGCCTGCGGCGCCCGTGGCGATCTGTCCGACGCCCGTCGGGACGACGGAGAGCCCGAGGGCGGCGGGCTTGGTCGGGTCGATGGCGAAGAAGTCGAGACCCGTGGCGCCCGTCGGCGTCGTGCCGGTCTGGTGGACCGCGTTCACGCGCTGCGCCAGCGTGACCGCGAACGCGTTGTAGCTCGCGGCCGCTTCGGCCAGCACGCCGCCGGTCCCGTTCGCGTCCGCGGGAGCGAGTGTGGAGAGCGCGCCCCCGATGGAACCGCCCTCCATCGCGATGGCGGCGCCCGGACGGTACGCCCACTCGAGCCGGGGCGGGTCGCCCGCGGCGTCCGCCATCCGATTCGCCCCGGCGGCCTTCACGGCGTTCGCCGTGGTGCCGGAGACCAGCGCGTTGCCGCCGACCAGAACATCCACGGTTCCGTCCTCGTTCGGCCGCACCACTCCCCCGGCCAGCTTGGCGATGGAGGTGGTGAGCAGGTCGCGACGGTCCATCAGCTCGTTGGCCGACTGGCCGGCGTTGAGGGCGGACCGGATGCGGCCGTTGAGGTCCGCGACCTCGGTGGCGGCGGTGTTCAGGTCGTTCACCATGCCCTCGACGTTCGAGCGGAGGGCGGTCCACTGATCGTCCACAGCGCGGTAGCCGGTCTGCAGCTGGGTGACCAGGCTGCCCGCCTGGCCGAGCAGCACGCCCGCGGGCGCCTGCTCCCCCGCCTGGTTGGCGACGTCGCCCCAGGCCGACCAGAACTTCTGCAGGGAGGCCGAGAGGCCGTTGGTTCCGGGCTCGTTCAGCGATGTCTCGAGCGCGTCGAGAGCGGCCGCCCGCGTGTTCGTGTAGCCCGACAGGGCGGTGGTGCTGCGCACGCGCGCGTCGACCGCGGCGTCGTCCAGCCGCTGGATGCCGTCGATGCTGACGCCCTGTCCGGGTCGGACTCCCCCGCTGAACAGCCCGACCGTGTTCAGGGCGGGGACGCCGGAGGTGTTGACGCGCTGACGCGTGTAGCCCGCGGTGTTGGCGTTGACCAGGTTCTGGCCCACCACATCCAGCCCGGCCTTGGCGGCGACGAGCCCGGTGTAGGCGGTGTTGAGGCCGCTGAACGTGCTCATCAGGCCTCCGTGTCGAAGAAGCGCGCGGTGTCGCCGAGGCTGCCGGTGCCGCCCGCGCCGTAGACGCCGGGGTCGTCGCCGGCGCCCGAGAGCGAGCTCAGCGTCTCCTGCGTCGAACGGGCGGCTTCACGCAGCAGGCGCTCGTTGGTGTCGCGTACCTCCGCGATCTGGGCGGTGAGCTCGGTCATGGCGGCGAGGTGCGAACCGAAGATGTCGGACCAGATGCCGTCGGGAGCGGCCGTGGCGAGCTCGCGGAGGGTCGCATCCGGCCCCAGCCCCCAGTCCTCGGCGACGGCGGCGACCTCGACGGTCCGCGCCAGCCCGACGGCGCGCATGCGCTCGATGACCTGCTCGACCTCACGGGTGGCGTGCGAGATCCACCGGGACTTGCCGGCGATCAGCAGCAGCTGCTCCTCCTCCAGCTTGAAGAGCAGGAGCTCCAGCAGCTCGCGCTCCTTCCACAGCTGGGCAGAGAGCTCGCTCGCGGCCATGTCGCTACCAACTTCCTCGTGAGTCGATGTGCGCACCTGGTCTCCTCGGGTCTGAAGGGCGGTGGATGCTGTCCCCGCCACACCAGACCATCGGCACGCTTGCGCCCGATGTTAGGCGCGGGGTGCGCTGCGCGGCGAGCACGACGTACCGGACTGCGGACACTGTCAGCATTCCCCGTACTGGGGGTACGCGCTGCCCCGTAATGGGGGCAGAAAGCATGCGATCTGAGTGGATCCGAATTGTTACCGTGAACAACGAAAGACCCCTAGCACCTCGCTCGGCACCCGACTAAGCCCGAGCGTCCACCGCACCGCCCGAGTACCGAGAGACGCCCTCCCCGAAAGAGGACGTCGCAACGTATCCGTCCGATGAAGAGGGGTCGCCCAGCGTGAACCGGAACGAACGCAACGCGCTCGTCGTCGAGAATCTGCCGCTCGTCGGCTACCTGGTCTCCGACCTGTGCTCGCGCGCCACGCACCTGTCCCGCGACGACCTGGCGTCCGCCGGCGCGGTGGCCCTCGTCCAGGCGGCCGACGCCTACGACGCCGGCACCGGCGTCCCGTTCGGTGCCTACGCCCGCACCCGGATCGTGGGGGCGCTCGCCGACGAGCTCCGCGCCTCCGACTGGGCCACCCGCGGCGCGCGCAAGCGGATCAAGGAGACGCTGGCCGTGCAGGAGAGCCTGACCGCCTCCCTCGGCCGCGCGCCGAGCGTCGACGAGATCGCGAATGCGCTCGGCGTCGACCGCGAGACGGCCGCCGCGGGCCTGGCCGACGCGTCCCGTACCGTCAGTGCTCTCGACGAGACCATCGAGCCGCTGCTCGTTGCCGAGACCCCCGGCCCCGCCGACGCGCTCCTCGCCGACGAGCAGACCGCCTACGTCCGCGCCGCCGTCGCCGCACTCCCCGACCGGATGCGCATGATCGTCGAGGCCATCTACTTCGACGACCGCACGGTCACCGAGATCGCCGACGAGCTCGGCATCACCCACTCCGCCGTCTCCCAGCAGCGCTCCGAGGCCATCCGCCTGATGCGCGAGGGGATGGCGACCCACTACGCCGACGAGGGAGACCCCGTCGTCATCGAGGCTAAGACCTCGCAGGCCCGGCGCAGCGCGTATCTCGCGCGTCTCGCGCAGCACGCGGTCGCGAACGTGTCCCGCTTCTCCCCCACGTCGCCGACCTCGGCGAAGGCGTCCTGAGACGCATCGCTAACGGGACGGCAGCGACAGCCGATAGAGGCTGATGCGGACCACGGAAGGGCCGCGGACCACCACCCAGTCATGGAGGAAACATCATGGGTATGCAGATCAACACCAACATCGCGGCGAACAACGCCTACCGCAACCTGAACAACACGCAGGGCGACCTCTCGAAGTCGCTCGAGAAGCTGTCCAGCGGCCTCCGCATCAACCGTGCGGCGGACGACGCGGCCGGTCTCGCCATCTCGGAGGGCCTGAAGTCGCAGGTCGGCGGTCTGACCGTCGCCGCCCGCAACGCTCAGGACGGCATCAGCGTCGTGCAGACCGCTGAAGGTTCGCTCACCGAGGTCCACTCCATCCTGCAGCGCATGCGCGACCTCGCGGTGCAGGGCGGCAACGACTCGAACAACGCGACCTCGCGCGCGGCGATCAAGACGGAGGCCGACGAGCTGGGCAAGGAGCTCAACCGCATCACCAACGGCACGAACTTCAACGGGATCGACCTCCTCAAGGGCGGCTCGCTGAACTTCCAGGTCGGCGCGGGCTCCACCGCCAACGACACCATCGCGGTCAACCTGGCCGACGTGGCGACCTCGGTCGGCACGCTGTCCGGCGCCGCCGGTGCCACCGGCTTCGACGTCACCAGCAACGCGACGGCGAACACCACCATCACCGCGATCGACACCGCGATCACCGCGATCTCGACCGCCCGCTCGGAGCTCGGCGCCTCGCAGAACCGCTTCGAGTCGGCCGTTCGCAGCCTGAACGTCTCGAAGGAGAACCTGTCCGCCGCGTCCAGCCGCATCACCGACACCGACATGGCGGAGGAGATGGTGAAGTACACCCGCTCCAACATCCTGTCGCAGGCCGGCACGGCGATGCTCGCTCAGGCGAACCAGTCCAACCAGGGCGTCCTGCAGCTGCTCCGCTGATAGGCACGGCGGCCGGGCGCTGACCCCAAAGCGCGCCCGGCCGCCGCACCACACCGCACCACGTCGTAGGAGGGAGACCACCGCATGGGCATGGCCGTCGACGGGCTCATCAGCGGCCTGCAGACCACCGACCTCATCAACAGCCTCATGCAGGCGGAGGCGATTCCGCAGACCCTGCTGAAGAACAAGGTCACCGACTCCCAGACCTACATCACGGCGATGCAGACCCTGAACGGCAAGGTCGCCGCTCTGGCCGACGCCGCCGCCAAGCTGGCGAAGCCGGCCGGGACGGACCTGCACACCGCGACCTCCACCTCCAGCGCCGTCACCGCGACCGCCGGAACCGGCGCCGTCGACGGAACCATAGACTTCACCGTGGACAAGCTGGCCCAGTCCCAGGTCACGGTGACCGGCCCGCTCACCCAGTGGCCGGACCAGCCGCCGACGCTCACCTTCGTCGCCGCCGACGGCACCGTGAAGCAGGTGACCGCCGGCAGCTCCTCGCTCGCCGACGTGGCCGCCGCGATCAACCAGGCGGGTGTCGGCGTCAGCGCCACCCAGGTCGCCGCCGGACTCGACCCCGCGACGGGCCAGCAGCTCTACCGTCTGCAGCTCAGCTCGACGAAGACGGGCGCGGCCGGCGCCTTCACCGCCTACCGCGGCACCCCGGCGGATGTGACCGCCGGCACCGCGACGAACCTCCTGTCGGATCCGGGCGCCGCGCAGGTGCGGTCCGCCCAGGACGCGCAGCTCACGCTGTGGGCCGGCACCGCCGCCGCGCAGACCGTGACCAGCTCGACCAACACGTTCTCGGATGTGCTGCCCGGCGTGGCGGTGTCGGTGACTGCGACGTCGACCACCCCGGTCACGCTGACGGTGGCACGAGACGACGCGAGTCTCGCCGCGGCGGCGAAGTCACTCGTCTCCAGCGTGAACGACATCTTCACGCTGATCGCCGACAAGCAGGCCGTCGCCACCACCACCGATTCGGCGGGCGGGACGGTCGTCACGGGCGGCGCGTTCACCGGCGACTCGACCACACGCGACGTCAACCAGAAGCTCGTGGACGCGATCAGCGGACCCGTCAACGGCGTGTCGCCGTCGACCTACGGCATCAGCATCCAGCGCGACGGCACAGTCACCTTCGACCAGGACAAGTTCACGACCGCGATGGCCGCCGACCCGGATGCGGTGAAGGGCGCCCTCACGGCGATCGCCCAGCGCGTCGCGGACGCCTCGACCGCCGCCAGCGACACCTACACCGGTTCACTCTCGCTGCGCATCAAGGGCGAGCAGTCGACCGTCAAAGACCTCAACGACCAGATCACCGACTGGGACACGCGCCTCGCCGACCGGCGCTCGACCCTCGAGAAGACTTATGCGAACCTCGAAGTCCAGCTGCAGCAGCTCCAGTCCCAGTCCTCGTGGCTGACCGGCCAGCTTTCGTCCCTTCCCTCTGCGAGCGCATGATGAACGTCCTCACCTCGGCGGCGGCCAAGCTCTCCGCCTACAACCGCGACAGCATCCTGTCGGCCAGCCCGGCGCGACTCCTCACCATGCTGTACGACCGCCTGCTGCTCGACCTCACGCGCGGCGAGGCCGCGCTGTCGGCCCAGCAGTGGCCGACCGCGTGGGAGAACCTTCGGCACGCGGACCAGATCGTCGCCGAGCTCGCGGGCAGCCTGCGGGTCGACCTGTGGGACGGCGCCGAAGGTCTCCTCCAGCTGTACGGCTACCTCGCCGATCTCATCGTCGGCGGGATGATCGAGCGCGACCCGGCCAAGGTGCGCGAGGCCATCGAGCTCGCCGAACCGCTGCGCCAGACCTGGCACGAGGCGGCCGGGCTGCTGCCGGCGGTGGGTGCAACCGACGCGGGCAGGGACCTCGGTGTCGCCTGACGCGGTGCGCGACGACGGCCTCGGCTGGGCGGACGCGCTGGATCGGATGGAGAGCGAGCTGCACGGCGCGCTCGCTCAGGTGGACCCCGTCCCCTGGCGCCCGCCGATCGCTCTGGGCCCCATCCCGCCGGAGCTGCAGGAGCGCGCGGCGCGTCTGCTCGAGGCGCAGCTGCACACCATCCGGTACCTGGAGGACGTGCGTCAGACGACGGCGCGGCATCTGGCGGCCGTCCGCGCTGTACCCCGATCCGAGGTCGGGCCGCACCCGGTGTATTTCGATCTGATCGGCTGACTCCCCCACACGTTGTCCACCTGTGGATAACTCTGTTGAGAAGTCGTGGATGAATGCATTATCGGTGTGGAGGACACGCGCGGGATGTGTGAACTTTCAGATTCCCAGCTTGATAAAAGCGCAGCTGACCGGCCGTTTTATCGCCCGACACGTCGATTCGAAGGTCTCTTCGAAAACACACGCTTGTAATTCCCACCGGGGTACAAGCTGTGGATGACGTTGTGAGAATCGGGCTGCGAACGTCCCCCGAACGTGGGCGCTAACGGCGGGGGAGAAGCGGCCGATAGCTCTTCCTGAGCACGGATCGCTCATCGACTGGCCACGGATGGGCCGCCCCCGACCCTGGAGTGCAGCTGTGCTCGAATCCGTGACCAGTGCCGCCCTCGCGAGCGCCCTCGACGGCCTCGCCGCGCGCCAACGCGCCATCGCGAACAACATCGCCAACGTCAACACGCCGGGCTACACCGCCGAGCGCGTCTCCTTCGAGGACGCCCTCGCCGCCTCCGTCGCCGACCACGACGGGCACGTAACGGCATCCACCGCCCGCTCGCTCGAGCCGACGCGCCTCGACGGCAACAACGTCAACCTCGACACCGAGACGCTGTCCAACGTCGACACCGTCCTGCGGTTCCAGTTCGCCTCCCAGGCGGCCGGCAACCAGTTCTCGGCCGTCCGCGCCGCCCTCAAGACCACCTGACCGATCCCCTCTAGGAGCTGAACGTGACCTTCGACGCCATCGGGATCGCCGGAACCGGCCTGACCCTGCACCGCAAGTGGCTGGACGCCATCTCGGACAACCTCGCCAACATCAACACCGCGAAGCCCACCGACGGCGCCGCCTTCCAGGCCCGGTACATCGTGGCCCAGGAGGGGGAGGGCGTCTCGGGCGCTTACGTCGCCGGCACCGCGTACGGCAGCGCCGAGGGGCGGATGGTGTACGAGCCCGACAATCCCGTCGCCGACGCGAACGGGTACGTGCGGTACCCCGACATCGACCTGTCGGAGCAGATGGGCGCCCTGATCATGGCCCAGCGCGGCTATCAGGCCAACGCCGGCGTCGTCGACCGCGCCAAGGAGACCTACCAGGCCGCGCTCCAGATCGGGAGGAACTGATGCCCATCCCCGCCATCGGAGCCGTCTCGGGCGTCAGCGCCGCGAGCGGACTCTCCGCGACCCAGGCCACGACCGGGACGGGCGCCGCGTCGTTCGGCAATGCGCTCACCGGAGCCGTCGACAACCTGCAGCAGCTGCAGAGCACGAGTGACACGCTCGCCATCAAGGCCGTCACCGGCAACCTCGACGACATCCACGACGCGACCCTGGCGTCCACCCGCGCCCAGGTCACCCTCGAGCTCGTCGCCGGCGTGCGCAACAAGGCCGTCGACGCGTTCAACGAGATCATGCGGATGCAGGCCTGATGCCCCAGCAGGTGACCAGCTTCTTCCGGCGGCTCGGCGACACGATCCGCGGCTTCAGCGTGGCCCAGCGGGTCATCGCCGTCATCGGCATCGCCGTCGTTGCCCTCGGCGCGACCGGCCTGGCGCTGTGGGCGTCGCAGCCGTCGTACACGCCGCTGTTCTCGGGCGTGGCCGCATCGGACGCCTCTGCGATCGTGGACCAGCTGCGCACCGACGGGGTGCCGTACCAGCTGACGGACGGCGGCTCCACCATCTTGGTGCCGCAGGAGAAGGTGTACGACGAGCGGATCAAGGCCGCCTCGGCGGGTCTCCCGGCGTCGAACACGGGCGGCTACTCGCTGCTCGACAAGATGGGCGTCACCTCGTCCGAGTTCCAGCAGAACGTCACCTACAAGCGGGCGATGGAGGGCGAGCTCGGCAACACCATCGGCGCCATGAAGGGCGTCAAGACCGCCTCCGTGCGTCTCGCCATCCCCGAGGAGACCGTCTTCGCGTCCGAGAAGAAGGACCCGACGGCCTCGGTCTTCGTGGAACCGCAGAGCGGCGTGACGCTCAGCGCCGACCAGGTCCAGGCGATCGTGCACCTTACCAGTGCCGCCGTGCCCGGGATGAAGCCGACCGATGTCGCCGTCGTGGACGCCGACGGAACGGTGCTCAGCACGGTCGGCGGCGGAGCGACCGGGGGAGCGGACAAGCAGGCGAGCGACTACGAGACCCGCGTGAAGTCGGCGGTGCAGGAGATGCTCGACAAGGTGGTCGGCGCGGGCAACGCGACCGTCGCCGTGGCGGCCGACGTCAGCACCGAGTCGGCGCAGCGGACCGAGGAGTCGTACACGGCGCCGACCAATGCGCCGTCGCTGAGCGAGTCCACCCAGAAGGAGACCTACACGGGCTCCGGAAGCGGCTCGAGCGCCGGCGTGCTCGGCCCCGACAACATCGCGGTCCCGAACGGCGGCAACGGCAACGGCACCTTCAATTCCGAGTCGAACACCAAGGACAACGCGGTCGACAAGGTCACCGAGCAGCGCACCATCCCGGCCGGTGCGATCAACCGGCAGACCGTGTCCGTCGCGCTGAACTCCGACGCGGTGAGCGGAGTCAGCGCCAACGAGGTCCGCAGCCTCGTCAACGCGGCGGCGGGCATCGACATCAAGCGCGGCGACTCCGTGAGCGTCGAGATGGTGCCGTTCAGCAAGGCCGGCGCGACCGCGGCGGCCAAGGCGCTGCAGGAGGCGAAGGATGCGGCCGCGGCCGACCAGCTGACCAGCATCATCCGCACCACGGTCATCGCGGCGGCGGTCGTCGCCGTGGCGATCATCGCGTTCATCCTCATCCGCCGCGGACGCCGCCGCGCCGCCGAGACCGCCCAGCTGGCGCAGGACGCGGACACGCTCGCGCTGGAGGGCGGGCTGTTCCCGATCGCGCTGGAGCAGGCCGCACCGACCGTCCCGATGCAGCTCGACCCGGTGCCGGAGCTCCCGGACCCGGGTGAGCTGGAGGCGACCCGCCGCAAGGCGGAGATCGAGGCCCTGGCCGAGCGCGACCCGCAGCGCACGGCCGAATTCCTCCGCAGCCTCATGGATGATCGGGCCGGCGTATGAACGCCACGCTGACCGGCGCGCAGAAGGTCGCCGTGGTGCTGATGAACATGGACCAGCAGCGCGCGGCCCAGGTGATGAAGCAGTTCTCCGACGAGGAGGCCGACGAGATCACCGCGGAGATCCTGCGGATGCGGCGGGTGGATCCGAACGTCGCCGAGAACGCGCTGAACGAGTTCCACGACCTGGCCACGCGCGGCGCGGTGACCACCCGGGGCGGCCGGGACATCGCCGTCGGGCTGCTGGAGGCGTCCTTCGGCGCCGAGCGGGCCACGGGCGTGCTGAATCGTGTCGCATCCAACCTCGCGGGCAAGCAGTTCGAGTTTCTGGACGCGGTGGAGCCGGCGCAGGTGCAGATGCTGCTCTCGGGCGAGCTGCCTCAGACCTGCGCCCTCGTGCTGGCGCACCTGCGCTCCGACCACGCCTCCCGCATCCTCGCGGGCCTGCCCGACGGGACGCGCACCGAGGTCGCGCACGCCATCGCGACCATGGGCTCGCCGAGCCCGGACGCCGTCCGGGTCGTGGCCGAGACGCTGAAGCAGCGGGCGAGCGCCGTCGTCTCGTCGCGCACGGCGTCCGACGCCGTCGGGGGAGTGCAACCGCTGGTCGACATCATCAACCGCTCCGACGCGGCCACCGAGAAGGCCCTGCTGGAGGCGCTGGAGCAGCGCGACCCGCAGCTCGCCGAGGAGGTCCGCTCCCGGATGCTCACCTTCGACGACCTCGTGCGGCTCGAGTCCCGCGACGTTCAGCAGGTGCTGCGCGGGGTGGACGCGGCGGTGCTGGCCGTCGCCATGAAGGGCGCGACGGAGGCCGTCACCGAGGTCATCACCACGAACCTGTCGGAGCGCAACCGGGAGATCCTGGAGGACGAGGTCCGCATCCTGGGCCCGGTGCGGGTCTCGCAGGTGGAGGACGCGCGCGCCGAGATCGTGCGGTCGATCCGCGACCTCGAGGCCACGGGTGCGATCACCGTGCAGCGCGGGGACGAGGACGCGTATGTCGAGTGACGCCGCGGTCGCCTTCGAACCGCTGACGGTCCCGGTGCTCGCCGAGACCGAGCAGGAGCGTGCCGCGATGGCGGCCGCCCGCGCCCGGGGGTTCGCGGCCGGCTTCGCCGAAGGGCGCCGGGCGGCAGCGGAGGAGCAGGCGCGGTGGACCGCGGCAGCGGAGGACGCGCGCGCGGCCGAGAGCGCCGAGGCGGCCGACCACGTCGCCGTGCTCGCCCAGGCCCTGCGCAGCGCCGCCGTGGAGCTGCGGGAGGCGAGCGTGCCGGTGCTCGCCGAGGCGGAGTCCGCCCTGGTGGACGCGGCCTTCGAACTCGCGAGCACGGTCGTCGGCGTCGCCCTCGGCGACCGCGTCGCAGCGGCACGTGCGGCGGTCGAGCGCGTTGTGGCGGCGGCGGACGGGGGAGCGGTGCCGGTCGTCAGGCTCCACCCGGCGGACGTCGAGGAGCTGCACGGGGCCGGCCTCGCGCCGGAGGATGTGCGCCTGGTCGCCGACCCGTCGCTCGCCCGCGGGGACGCGATCGGCGAACTGCCCGGCGGGTGGCTGGACGCTCGCATCCGCGAGGCGCTGGCGCGTGCCCGGGAGGTGCTGTCGTGAACGCCGTGCTGACCCGTTGGGACGCCGCCGTCGCGGCCGCGGAGGTCGAACGCGTCGGCCGGGTGACCGCCGTCGTGGGGCTCGGTGCCGAGATCGAGGGTGTTCGCGCGGCGATCGGCGACGTGGTCGTGATCGGCGAGGCGCCGGGGGTGCACGCGGAGGTCGTCGCGACGACGGCCGACCGCGTGCGGGTCATGCCCTACGGTCCGCTCACCGGGGTGGCCGCCGGTGCGCCGGCGCGTGCCGTCCGGGCGCCGCTCCTGGTGCCGACCGGGCGGGGGATGCTCGGCCGCGTGATCGACGCGCTCGGCCGTCCCGTGGACGGGCGCGGCCCGATCGAGCCGGACGGCTTCGTCACCCTCGGCAATCGCGCACCCGACGCGATGCGCCGCGCGCGCATCCTTCAGCCTCTCGGCCTCGGGGTCCGCGTGCTCGACACGATGGTCACCGCGGGACGTGGACAGCGCCTCGGCCTGTTCGCCGGATCGGGCGTCGGCAAGTCGTCGCTGCTGTCGATGATCGCCCGCGGCACCGAGGCGCAGGTGTCGGTCATCGCCCTGGTGGGGGAGCGCGGGCGCGAGGTGCGCGAATTCCTCGAGGACGACCTGGGTCCGGCCGGGCTCGCACGCTCGGTCGTCGTCGTGGCGACCTCCGACGAGCCGGCCGTGATGCGCCTCCGTGCGGCCTTCGCCGCGACGCGCATCGCGGAGGCGTTCCGCGATCAGGGCGCCGACGTCGTCCTCATGATGGACTCGCTCACCCGCGTCGCCATGGCCCAGCGCGAGATCGGCCTGTCCGCCGGCGAGCCTCCCGCCACCCGCGGCTACCCGCCGTCGACGTTCTCCCTCCTGGCGCAGCTCCTGGAGCGCGCCGGGACGGGCGAGACCGGATCCATCACCGGGCTCTACACGGTGCTCGTGGACGGCGACGACCACAACGAGCCGATCGCTGACGCGGCGCGTTCCATCCTCGACGGACACGTCGTACTCGACCGGAAACTCTCGGTGATCGGGCATTTCCCGTCCGTCGACGTGCTCGGCTCCGTCTCGCGGCTCGCGTCGCGGGTGACCACGCCGCAGCAGCGCGCGGCCGCCGTGGCCCTGCGCAGCATCCTCGCCGCCAAGGTCGCGGCGCAGGACCTGCTCGACGTCGGCGCGTACAAGCCGGGCACCAACCCGAAGGTGGATGCCGCAGTCGCGCACGCGGACGCGATCGACGCGTTCCTGCGGCAGGGCATCGGCGAGCCGGCAGCGCCGGCGGAGTCGTGGGCGCGCCTGGAGGCGCTGATCGGGATGCTGGGAGGCGCGTGATGGCACGGGCGTTCGCACTGGCGGGGCTGCTGCGGCTGCGGCAGATCGAGAAGGAGCACGCGGCGAGCGACCTCGCCGCGGCCAACGCGCTGCGGCGGGACGCGGGGGAGCGGCAGGCGCGCGCCATCGCCGCTCTCCACGCGGTGCCGGCCGAGGCGACGGATGCGAGCACCCTGTTCGCGATGGCGGCGGCGCGCGCGTCCAGCCGCAGCATGCTGGCGGACCTCGCAGCGCTGACCGCTCAGACGGAGGCGCAGGCGGCGGTCGCGCAGCAGGCGTTCACCGAGGCGAAGAAGCGTGCGGTCGGGCTCGAGAAGCTCGAGACCCGGCACCGAGAGGGCGTCGTCGCCGGCGACCTCAGTGCCGAGCAGGCCGCCATCGACGAGATCGCGACGGGCGCATGGCAGCGCGCCCGCGAAGGGGGAGAGGGATGACCGTCACGGATGCGATCGGACGGATCGCGCAGATCCAGGCGACGCTGGTGCAGCTGGACGGCGGGAAGACGTCGGCGACCTCCTCGTCGTCCGCCGCACCCGCGGTGTCGAGCACGTCGGCGACGGACTTCGCGTCGGCGCTCTCCGGCGCCCTGGACAGCTCCTCCACCGGGACGGTCACCGGTGCGGACGTCGTCGCCGACGCCAAGAAGTACCTCGGCGTCCCCTACGTCTTCGGCGGCACCAGCGCCTCCGGGCTCGACTGCTCCGGCCTCGTGCAGCGCGTGTTCAAGGACCTCGGAATCGACGTGCCGCGACTGGTCTCCGGCCAGTCGACGGTCGGCACGGAGGTGCCGTCGCTCGCTCAGGCCCAGCCCGGCGACATCATCGTGACCAACGGCGGAGAGCACATCGTCATCTACGCGGGGGACGGCAAGGTCATCCATGCACCGAGCGAAGGACGCAACGTCAGCCTCGTGGACAACTGGATGAGCGATTCCGACATCGTGACGATCCGGCGGGTGGTGCCGCAGGCGGCGCCGGCTACGAGCTCTCCGTTGACGCCGTACGCGTCCGCGCTGAGCGGGTCGCTCGGCGGCACGGCGTCGTCGACGCAGGCCGACATGCTGCGGTCGCTGTTCGCGTCGTTCGCCCAGGGAGGCTCGCTGTGAGCCCGGCGGCGGTCGCGGCGGCGGCGCCGGCTGCGCAGCCGGGCGTCCGTGGATCGGCCACGACGAAGGGCTCCGGGGACGCGTTCGGCGCGTTCCTGCGCGGGGCGACGGACGCGGCGAGCCAGGACGCTGCGCCCGGCCCGAAAACGGAAGGCGACCGCGCGCACGAGGTGCGGCACGACCGCGGGCGCCCGGCGAAGACGGCCGCGACGAAGGATGCCGCGACGACGGACGCGCCCGCCAATGGTGCAGCCGTGACGGCCGGTGACGTGAAGCCCGATGCGGTGGCACCGGTGGCGGCAGAGGCCGTGGCGAGCCAGATCGTGCCCTCGGCGACTCCGGAACCGAGCGCCGCGCTGGTGAGTGCGCAAGCGGTCGTCTCTGCTGCGGCACCGGTTACAGAGCCGCCCGCGCAGGCGGCACCGGTTCCGTCGGCGCCTGCCGTCGACGTCAGCGGTGCGATCGCCGCCGCGGTGGCGCCGGTTCCGGCCGCGGCGGCAGCAACGGCGGAGGCGGCGGTGTCGGTCGCGATGCCGAAGGCCGCCGGAGGAACCGAGCCCTCGCCGGCCGCACCTGCGCAGCCGCTCACGGTGGCGGCGTCCGGGGCGGCCCCGGCCCTCCCCACGCCGACGCCCGTGCGCGAGGAAGCCCCTGCGACACCGAGCGCGGCCGCCCCGGCGCCGGTTCCGTCCACGTCCTCCGCGTCGACCGCCGCAGAGGCGTCGACAGCACCTGCGGCATCCCAGCTTCCGGTCACGACGAAGGCTCCCGCACCATCCGCTGAGAGCAGCGCCACGGCTAGCGCGGCGGCTGCTGCCACCGTCGCCCCGGTCGCGCAGGCCCAACCGGCGGAGGCCACCCCGGCACCGCGGCCGCGCCAGCCGCTCGCCGAGCCCGTCAGCGCCCCCGCGTCGGCTCCGGCGACCCCGGTGCAGCCGCAGGCTCCCGTGGCGGTCGACCGTGCCCTCCCCGCCCAGCCCACGGCGCCGGCGGCACCCGCCGCATCCACGCCGCCGCTCGCGAGCCAGCTCGCCCGCCCGGTGTTCACCCTTGCGGCCGCAGGCGCAGGCGAGCACGTCATGACGGTGCACGTCACGCCCGACACGCTCGGCCCGGTCACGGTCCGCGCCCACGTCGGCGGCGAGGGCGTCCGCGTCGAGCTGTTCGCCCCGACCGACGTGGGCCGGGATGCGCTGCGCGCCATCCTCCCCGACCTCCGTCGCGATCTCAGCGGCGCCGGCCTCAGCGGCTCGCTCGACCTCTCGTCGCAGAACCAGCCCTCGCCGCAGCGCGATGCGCCGGGCGACGGACGCGGCTACCCGGGCGCCGCCCCGGAGGAGCCGCGCCGCCGTGCGACGAGCACCGCATCCATCCGTCCCACCCCGGCCGCGCCCGCGGACGGGTCCGTCCACACCATCGACCTGATCGTCTAGAAGGGAGTCACCGTGGCCGTCGACCCCATCACCGGAGCCGATACCGCCTCCACGGGCGGCATCTACTCCACCGCACCCACGCGAACGCCGAAGCAGTCGCTCGACAGCGAGGCGTTCATGCAGCTGCTCGTCACGCAGCTGCGCAACCAGGACCCGAGCTCGCCGATGGACACCAACCAGATGATCTCGCAGACCACCCAGCTGGCGACGATGGAGAAGCTCACCAGCATGGACACGACCGCGCAGGAGGGCTTCGCCCTGCAGATGCGGCAGGCCGCGGCGGCCCTCATCGGCCACACCGTGAGCTACCTCGACAAGAACGGCGACACCCAGACCGGCGTCGCCTCCTCCGTCTCGTACGCGGGATCGGTCCCGATCGTCAGCATCGGCGACCAGAAGATCGCGCTCGACGCCATCCTCGGCGTCGTCACCCCCGCAAGCACCCCGGCGCCGACCGCCTGATCCTCACGCTCTTCCTCACGAAAGGAACCACCCATGCTCCGCTCGCTCTACTCCGGAATCTCCGGCCTCCGCTCGCACCAGACCATGCTCGACGTCACGGGCAACAACATCGCGAACGTCAACACCACGGCGTTCAAGTCGTCGGCCGTGCAGTTCCAGGACACGCTGTCCCAGCTGGTCAAGGGCGCCGGCGGCGCACAGGCCGAGACGGGCGGAACCAACCCGGCCCAGATCGGCCTCGGCGTGCTGGTCGCCGGCATCTCGACCAACTTCACACAGGGCGCGGCGCAGGCGACGGGGCGCTCCACCGACATGATGATCAACGGCGACGGCTTCTTCGTGATGAAGGTCGGCGGCGAGACCGTGTACACGCGCGCCGGCTCGCTCGACCCGGACTC
This sequence comes from Leifsonia sp. NPDC077715, assembly GCF_040686855.1. Classification (NCBI taxonomy): domain Bacteria; kingdom Bacillati; phylum Actinomycetota; class Actinomycetes; order Micrococcales; family Microbacteriaceae; genus Leifsonia; species Leifsonia sp. NPDC077715. The sequence goes on along the minus strand of NZ_JBFBOG010000002.1, from coordinate 74,524 downwards.
CCTCGGCCGCTTGGTCGGTCCCGGCGGCGCGATCCTGCAGGGCTGGAACGCGGTGAACGGCGTGGTCCAGCAGGGCGGCGCGCTCAGCGACATCACCATCCCGCTCAAGGCCGTCACGCCGGCGTCGGCGACCACGACGGCGAACGTGACCGGCAACCTCCCGTCGGACGCCGCCAACGGCGACCAGCTGGTGCGCGACGTGTCCGTGTTCGACGCCAACGGCACCGCCCGCAAGCTCACGCTCACCTTCACGAAGACCGCAGCGGGCTGGGATGTGGCAGGCACGGACGCGGCCGGCGCCACCGGCAACACGTCGCTCACCTTCACGAACGGCGTCCTCACCGGCGGCGGGGCGCTCACCGTCGGCGGCGTCGGGGTGAACCTCGGCTCGGTGACCGGCTACTCCGGCATCACCAGCGTCGCCTTCAAGGACCAGAACGGCCGTGCCGCGGGGACCCTCGAGTCCTTCACCTTGGACAAGGACGGCACCATCACCGGCCTGTTCTCGAACGGCGACAAGCAGGCCGTCGGCCGCATCGCGCTGGCGACCTTCGTCAACCCGGGCGGCCTCGAGAAGGCCGGCGGATCGACCTACCGCGCGACCGTCAACTCCGGCGCGGCCCAGCTCGGCGGACCAGGCGAAGACGGCCTCGGCCAGCTCCAGGGCGGCTCGCTCGAGATGTCGAACGTCGACCTGTCGCAGGAGTTCACGAACCTGATCGTCGCGCAGCGCGGCTTCCAGGCGAACGCCCGCATCATCACCACCTCCGACGAGGTCCTTCAGGAGCTCACCAACCTCAAGCGCTGACCTCCCTCCGCCGAAGTGCAGGTCGTTGCGGTCGACACGCCGTGTCACACCACGACGACCTGCACTTCGCGGAGCGGATCGGCGCAGGTTCTAGGCTCGGAGAGTGCCCATTCTGCGAGAACTCGCGCCGACCGTGCTCGGCGTGGCCGTGCTCGCGCTGGTCGCGGTCGGCGTACTGGCCGTGTACCGCGTCCCGCACCGGTGGGCGCCGGCGCTCGCCATCCTGCGCGGGGCCGCGCAGCTCGCGATCATCAGCGTCATTCTCGCGGGTGTCATCACCGACCCGCTGTGGGTGGCGCTCGCGCTGCTCGTCATGTTCTCGGTCGCCGCAGCCACCGCCACCCACCGGATCGGATGGTCGCGAGAGCACGCGCTCATGATGGCCACCGCGATGGCGACCGGCGTGATCGTGTCGTTCTCGGTCGTCTTCCTCACCGGGGCGATCGCCTTCAACGCCCGGTACGCGCTCGCGATCGGCGGCATCGTCATCGGCAACTCCATGAGCATCGCGACGCTCGCCGGACGCCGGTTCACCGAGGCGGTGGGCGACCACTGGGACGAGGTGGAGGGCTGGCTCGCGCTCGGGGCGACGCCCCGGCAGTCGACGCTGGAGCAGGCGCGCACCGCGGTGTACTCCGCGCTCATCCCGTCCGTCGACCAGACGAAGACGACCGGCCTCGTGACCCTACCTGGAGCGTTCGTCGGCGCGATCTTCGGCGGAGTGTCGCCCCTGGAGGCCGGACGGTTCCAGGTGGTCGTGCTCGCGGCGATCATGGCGGCCGGCGCGATCACCGCGGTGATCGTCTCCGCCTGGCTGGCGCCCGTGCGGGTGCGCCCGGCGGCTCTGCGGTGAACGAAGTCCGCACGTCCGGCCCGCCGCGGTTTGACAGCGTCCGTCGCGGTATCAGAGGATGTACATCGTTGTAATACAACGTTGTACCGACAGGAGTCGCATGTCCGAGACGCACATCGCCCTCGACCGGTCCGCGCGCGTGGCGGCCCTCAACCGCCGCATCTTCGGCTCGTTCGTCGAGCACCTGGGACGTTGCGTCTACGACGGCATCTACGAGCCCGGTCACCCGACCGCCAACGAGGACGGCTTCCGCCTCGACGTGGTCGACCTCGTGCGCGAGCTCGGCTCCACCACGATCCGCTACCCGGGAGGCAACTTCGTCTCCGGCTTCCGCTGGGAGGACTCGGTCGGCCCGCGCGACAAGCGGCCGGTCCGCCGCGACCTCGCCTGGCACTCCTTGGAGTCGAACCAGGTCGGCCTCGACGAGTTCTCGCGGTGGCTGAAGCTGACCGGCTCGGAGCTGATGCTCGCCGTCAACCTGGGCACGCGCGGCATCGAGGCCGCGCTCGACCTGCTCGAGTACGCCAACCACCCGTCGGGAACCGCACTGAGCGACCAGCGCATCGCGAACGGAACGCCCGAGCCGCACGACATCCGCATGTGGTGCCTCGGCAACGAGATGGACGGCCCCTGGCAGACCGGCTATATGACCGCCGACGACTACGGGAAGCTCGCCGCCCGCACCGCCGCCGCGATGAAGATGGCCGACAAGGACCTCGAGCTCGTGGTCTGCGGCTCCTCCGGCTCCGGGATGCCGACCTTCGGCGACTGGGAGCGCACGGTGCTCGAGCACTCCTACGACCACGTCGACTACATCTCGGCGCACGCCTACTACCAGGAGCGCGGTGGCGACCTCGCCTCGTTCCTCGCCTCCTCGGTGGACATGCAGTACTTCATCGACACCGTGGTCAGCACGGCCGATCACGTCGGCAACAAGCTCAAGAACAAGAAGCGCATCCAGATCTCGTTCGACGAGTGGAACATCTGGTATCTCGACGAGCACCAGGCCTCGGAGGAGGTCAACGACGAGTGGCGCTACGCCCCGCGTCAGCTGGAGGACGTCTACTCGGTCGCCGACGCGGTCGTGCTCGGCAACCTGCTCATCACGCTGCTGAAGAACCACGACCGGGTGACCAGCGCATCCCTCGCCCAGCTCGTCAACGTGATCGCGCCGATCATGACCGAGCCCGGAGGAGATGCCTGGCGGCAGACGACGTTCTTCCCGTTCTCGGTGACCAGCCGCCTCGCCGCCGGCGAGATGCTGCGTCCGTCCATCGCGACCGGTACCTACGAGAGCGCGGTGTACGGCGCGGCCGACGTCGTGGATGCGGTCGCGACCTTCGACCAGGCCACCGGCTCCGCCGCGCTGTTCGTCGTGAACCGCAGCCTCACCGAGACGCAGACCGTGACCGTGGACGTCCGCGACCTCGGCGTCGCGAGCGTCCGCGAAGCGCTGTCGCTCTGGGATGACGACGTCTACGCCAAGAACACGATCGACGACCAGACGCGCGTCGGCCTGCGCGCCACCCCGCGAGCCGACCTCGCCGACGGCACCCTCACCCTTGAGCTCCCGCCCGTCTCCTGGACGGCCGTCTCCCTGGGCTGATCCTCGCGGACGCTCAGCCGTTCCCCGCCGCCGACGCCGGCGCGGTCCCCGGCTCAGGCGACTGCAGCGCCTGCGGGATCAGCTTGCGGACGTCGTCGGCCTGCGCCGACAGCACCACGACATCCACGCGCCGGTTCTGGGCGAAGTCGTTGTCGGTCGTGCCCGTGAAGCCGTCGACCGGGCGCGCCGAGCCGAAGCTGACCGCGGCGATCCGGTTCTGGGGGAAGCCGTTCGCCTCGACCAGGTGGCGCAGGACGCTGGTGGCGCGTCCGGCCGATAGCTCCCAGTTGGTGGGATAGGGCGCCCCCGGCTGGCGGAGGTCGGCGTGACCCTCCACCGAAACGTCGTACGACGCTGGCGCGAGCACCGGGCCGATGTCGTTGAGGACGGCGACCGCGCGTGCGCTCAGCTCCGCGCGGTTCGAGTCGAAGAAGGTGGAGTTGCCGACCAGGCCGATGGTCAGGCCGCGGGAGTCGATCTTCAGCTCCACGGCGTCCTGCAGCCCGTCGCGGGTGAGGGCGGCCTGGATCTGGTCCTTCAAGTGCTTGAGGTTCTGCGCCTCCTGCTGCGCGAGCGCGAACTCGGTCGACTTGCCCGACTCGTCGACGTGCTTCGGGGGCACGACGACGCCCTTGGCGGTGTCGACCTTCTGCGTCTTGACCTGCCCGAAGCCCGTCGCCAGGGAGTCCTTGAGCTGCTCGAACTTCTTCGCATCCACCGTCGACATGGCGAACAGCACGATGAACATGCACATGAGCACGGTGACCATGTCCATGTAGGAGGCCATCCAGCGCTCCTCGTTCTCGTGCTCCTCAGGCTCCTCGTGCTTCTTCCGACGGCGGGCGGACATGTCAGGCGGCTTCCTCGACGGGATCCTTCGACCGGCGAGCCGCCTTCGCGGGCTTCGCGCCGGACTTGTCGGCGTCGCCACCCGGGATCATCGCGCGCAGGCGCTCGCCGAGGAGGCGGGGCTGGCTTCCGGACTGCACGGCGAGCACACCCTCCATCAGCAGGTTCATGCGCTCGACGTCCAGCTCAGAGAGCCGGCGCAGGCGCGCGCCGAGCGGCAGCCACAGGAAGTTGGCCGACAGCAGACCCCACAGCGTGGCGACGAAGGCGCTCGCGATCATCGGGCCGAGCTCGCCCGGGTCGGCGAGGTTCTCGAGCACGTGGGTGAGCGAGACGACGGTTCCGATGATGCCGATCGTGGGGGCGTAGCCGCCCAGGGCGCTGAAGAACTTTGCCGCGACACGGTCCTTCTTCGAGCGGGTGGCGATCTCGTCCTCCAGCAGCACGCGCAGCTCGTCGCCGTCGGTGCCGTCGGCGATGTTCTGCAGCGCGCGCTTCAGGAAGGGGTCGTCGACGTTCTCCGCCTCCTGCTCCATGGCGAGGAGTCCATTGGCGCGTGCCTTCTCGGCGAGCCCGACGACCTGGTCGATCACCTGCTGCGGCGGCTCGATCTTGCCGCGGAACGCGCGGGGGAGCGACTTGGCCGCGGTCAGGAAGTCCTTGATCGTGCCGCTCGCGATGCCGACCGCGATGGTCGCGCCGAAGACGAGCACCATGGGGGCGGGGAGGAGGAGCGAGCTGAGGTGCGCGCCCTCCATCGTCACCATCGCGACGACGGAGCCGAACGCGAGGATGATGCCGATGATGGTTGCCGGGTCCATTACTTCTTCCTTGCTCGGAGGGGCACGGGGAGGGCCTCGGGGTGAGCCTGAACCGCTTCGTCGTCTTCCAGCCCGGTCAGCGTCACGAGCCCCAGCGGCGGCGCGGGCACGGGGCGCGGGCCGGCGGCGGGGAGGTCGTGGGCGAGTGCGATCACACGCGCCCGGTACGCGGCGATCTTCTCGATCACTTCGGACATGGACTCGGTGACGATGAACTTCGCCCCGTCGACCATGACGAGAGTGGTGTCCGGACTGGCGTGGATGCGCTCGATGAGGTCGGGGTTGACCGCGAACTGGGTGTCGTTCAGTCGGGTGACGACGATCATGGGCGCGAATCCTGGTCTCGGCTCCGGGTGAGCCGTCACGAGCCCACTATCGGCGTGCCGCGGTCGGTCGTTAGGGGGACCGGGTATCCTCGCGCGATGCCTAACGGGATGGGCGCACCTGCCGATAGACCCATCCGTGACCATCTTGCAGGCCCCCGCGCCGGACGCCCCCGTGGCGCCCGTCTACGACTTCCGGCGGCCGACCACGCTCGCGCGTGAGCATTCGCGGGTGCTGGAGCTGGCGTTCGAGACGTTCGCGCGGCAGTGGGGCACGCAGCTGACCGCCAAGGTCCGCGTGCTCAGCCAGGTCGAGTGCGACACCGTGCAGATGCAGACGTACGACGAGTACGCGGCATCACTGCCGGCCACGACCGCGATGGTGCTGTGCGAGCTGGAGAACGTCGTGCCGAAGGCCGTCATCCAGTTCCCGACGATCGCCGCCCTGTCCTGGGTGAACGCGATGCTCGGCGGACAGGGCACGCCCGTCGACCACGAGCGCACCTTCACCCAGATCGAGCACGCGCTGGTGCGGCGGCTGATGGACGACGCGCTGGAGGACCTGCATTACTCGCTCGGCTCGCTGCTGACCACCGCGATCGGCGTGGACGCCATCCAGTACAACTCGCAGTTCGCGCAGGCCGCGGCCACCAACGAGCTGATGATCGTCGCCGGCTTCGAGCTCCGTGTGGGCGAGAACACGGCGCGCGCGACCGTCGCGATCCCGGCCGTGGCGCTGCTGCCGCAGCTCGGCGAGACCAATCCCACCCACAGCACCGAGAACGCCCGAGAGCTGGTCGACGCCCAGCTCGCGCACGTCCCGGTGGGGGTGGCCCTGAGGCTCGCCCCCGCGACCGTCCGCCCGAGCGTGGTGCTCGGGCTGTCGGTGGGCGACCTCCTTCCGCTGCCGCATCCGCAGCACCGACCCTTCGACCTCACCGTCGGCGGACAGACCGTCGCCTCGGCCGCCCTCGGCTCGAGCGGTTCCCGTCTCGCCTGCGTGATCATCGACACAGAGGACTGAACCATGAGCATGACCAGCATCGCCAACGCCTCCGGACTCTCCCTCGGCCAGGCGCAGGCGGCCGCCGACGCACTCGCCCGCGTGCTCCCGACCGGCACGCCGCTGTCCCCTCTCATCGCCCAGGGCTCGGATGTGCCCGTCGGCGTGCAGGCGGTCGTCGCGACCTTCGTCGGCGCGGTCTCCGCCGACCTGGCCGTGGTGCTGCTGGAGGCGCCGCAGCTGGTCGATGAGGGCGCGGACGGCTCGCCGGTCGTCGCGCTTCAGGACGTGCTCCAGCCGGCCCTCGAGGCGGCGAGCGACACCCTCGGCGCCGGCGTGCTGGACGACGCCCGCGCGGAGGACGCCGCGGCGCTGTTCGCGGACCCGGCCACCACCGTCTTCGCGCTCTCCGGACCTGCTGGGGTCGCGGGCTGGTTCGCGCTCCGTGGCCGAGCGGCTGTGGCCGAGCGACCCGGCGTCGGCGCGCTCGGCGGCAAGCTGGCGCGCATCAGCAACGTGGAGATGGCGCTCACGGTCGAGATCGGCCGCACCCGCATGGCGGTCCGCGACGTGCTGGCGATGGAGCCGGGCGCGGTCATCGAGCTGGACCGCTCCGCCGGCTCGCCCGCGGACGTGCTCCTCAACGGCCGCCTGATCGCGCACGGCGAGATCGTGGTCGTCGACCAGGACTACGCGGTGCGGATCACGAAGATCCTCGACACCGCCGAAGACCTGGACTGACCCGGCTCATCACTCCCGCGCGCCGCGCGCGAACCGCACCCCGACATCCGGCTGCTGCGACCGCGGACGGCCACCGCGGCGGACGGATGCCCGCACGCTCCAGGCGTCGTCGGCAAAACCCCCGCCACGAAAGACCCGGTCGTCGCTGTCGTCGTCGGGGTCGAGGAGGTCCCAGCACCACTCCCATACGTTGCCGAGCGTGTCGAACAGGCCGTTCAGGTTGGGCAGGCGCAGGCCGACGTCCGCCGGCGCGCTCAGCCCGTCGGCGCTCGTCCAGGCGACCTCCGTCAGCGGGCCGTAGTGGGGTCCGGTGGATCCAGCGCGACAGGCGAATTCCCACTCCGCCTCGGTCGGCAGCCGGTAGCCGTCCGCGTCCACGTGCCAGGTGACGTCCTCGCCGTCGAACGTGTACGCCGGGTCGAATCCCTCCCACTCCGAGGCGGCGTTGCACAGCCGGACGGCGCGCTGCCAGCTGATGCCGGTCGCCGGGCGCCGGGGGTGTGTCGACGGCTCGCCGATCAGCTCGGCGACGTCCGCCTCCGTGACGGCGAAGACACCGAGCTCGAACGGCTCCAGCTCGACGGTCCAGCGCCGCTTGAGCCGCGCGTCGTGCAGCTGCACGGTGCCCGCCGGGATGCGCGCCAGCTCGATGTCCACGCATCCAGCCTGTCACGCTTCTCCCACCTCCCGCGAAGTGCAGGTAACTGCGGACGACGCGCCGAAGGAGTGCGCGACAAGCTGCACTTCGCGTGTGGGAACGGACTAACGGCTCGGCCGCACCGGCCGATAGAGCGGTTCGTGGAGACCCTGTTCATCGCCCTGCGCGTGCTCGTCGTGCTGGGCGTGATGGTGGCGCTGCTGTGGTTCGTGCAGCGTCGCGTCACCAAGGGCCGCACCTCCGCGCGGAGGCGCCGCGGCAACGCGGTGACCGTCGTCGGCTGGCAGGGCGTCGGACCGAAGGCGTCGGTGGTCGTCGTGGATGTGGACGGCAACCGGTTCGTGCTCGGCGTGACCGAGCGTCAGGTGTCAGTGCTCCACACCTCCGACCGTCCGCAGGACGCGGACGTCACCCCGCTCGTCCGCGTGCCCGAGGCCCCGGCCGAGGTGCAGACCGAGGTCCGCACCGGGACGGACGACGCATCCGCGAGCAGCACCATCAGCACCACCACGACCACCAGGCAGGATGCCGACTTCCTCACGGCGCAGGGACGCGCCTCGCTCTTCGACGAGGCACTCAAAGGCTCGATCCTGTCCCCGGCCACCTGGCGGCAGGCGAGTTCGGCGGTGCGGCCCAAGAAGTGACGGCGGGAACGGGGAGGCTTCCCCGTCTGGCCGTCGCCGGCGCGCTCGTGGCCGTGGTCGCCGTCGCGATCGTGCTGCTCGGCGCGAACGCCGCCCACGCCGTCCCGACGCCGGTCCCCACTCCGTCCGGGCCGGCCGGTCCCGGCGGCACCGGCGGGATCACCGTCGACATCAACGGACCGAACGGCACGCCGAACGCGGCGATCCTCACGCTCGTCGGCATCACCGTCCTGTCGGTGGCGCCCGCGCTGCTGCTGATGATGTCGTCGTTCACCAAGATCTTCGTGGTGCTCGCGATCACGCGGAACGCGCTCGCGCTGCCGTCCATCCCGCCGAACCAGGTGCTCGCCGGCCTCGCCCTGTTCCTGAGCCTGTTCATCATGAGCCCGGTGCTGGTGGACATCAACAACTCGGCCGTGCAGCCCTACCTGGCCGGCCACATCGATTTCACCGGCGCGGTCCAGGCCGCAGAGGGACCGCTCCGGCACTTCATGGCCGCGCACACGCGCGAGGAGGACATCGCGCTCATGACGCGCGCCGCCGGGCGCCCGAACCCGAGCACGATGAGCAGCGTCCCGATGCTCACGCTGATCCCGGCGTTCATGATCTCGGAGTTGCGGGCCGCGTTCATCATCGGCTTCGTCATCTTCGTGCCGTTCCTCGTCATCGACATGGTCGTGTCCGCCGCGCTGATGTCGATGGGCATGATGATGCTCCCGCCCGTGATGATCTCGCTGCCGTTCAAGATCCTGCTGTTCGTGCTGGTCGACGGATGGGGGCTCATCATCCAGAGCCTCATCACGAGTTACGGGAGCAGCGGATGAACCCGGCCGCCGTCCTCGACATCGCCATGCAGGGCCTCATGGTCACCGCGAAGCTGGCCGCTCCGATCGTCATCACGGCGCTCGTCGTCGGCTTCGCGATCTCGCTCGTGCAGTCCATCACGCAGATCCAGGAGGTCACGCTCTCGTTCGTGCCGAAGGCCGCCGCGGTCGCGGTGGCGCTCATCATCTGCGGCCAGTGGATGATCTCCGAGCTGGTCTCCTTCACGCACGTTCTGTTCGACAAGATCCCGCTGCTGCTGGGCGGTGGGTGATGAACATCCCCATCGACCTCGCGGCCATAGAGGCTATCGCGCTCGCATCCCTGCGCATGGTGGCCTTCCTGGTGATCGCGCCGCCGTTCTCCTACAACGGGTTCCCGGCGCAGGTGAAGGGGATGCTCGCGATCGGCCTGGCTGTCGCGGTCGCCCCGCGTGTCGGCGCCGGCTACCACTCCGGTGACACGGGAGCGTTCCTACTCGACCTGGTGCGCGAGCTCGCCGTGGGGGCGACGCTCGGGTTCCTCGTCTTCCTGGTGTTCGCGGCCATCCAGTCGGCGGGCAGCTTCATCGACCTGTTCGGCGGCTTCCAGCTCGCGCAGGCGTTCGACCCGCAGGCCATGATCAACGGCGCGCAGTTCACCCGCATGTTCCAACTCACCGCGCTCGCGCTGCTGTTCGCGTCCGGCGGCTACCAGCTCATCATCGGCGGCCTGGTGCGGTCGTTCGACGCCATCCCGCTCGCCACCGGGCTCAGCATGGCCGACCCGGCGAAGGAGATGGTGAACGGGGTGACCCAGATGTTCCTCGCGGCCCTGCAGATCGCCGGGCCGCTCATCGTGGTGCTGTTCCTGGCGGACGTCGGGCTCGGCCTCCTGACCCGCGTCGCCCCCGCGCTCAACGCGTTCTCGCTCGGGTTCCCGCTCAAGATCATGCTGACCGTCGTGCTCTCGGCGATCGTGTTCGTCGCGCTGCCCGGCGTCGTCTCCGGACTCACCGACACCGCCGTCAAGACCATGCTGGGGGTGGGCCGATGAGCGACGCGCAGGAACGCACCGAGAAGGCGACCGACAAGCGGATGAAGGAGGCCCGCTCCAAGGGCCGCCTCTCCAAGTCGATGGACCTCACCGCCTGGGTCGGCGTCGGCGCCGCCGCGGTCATGCTCCCCTTCACGATGCAGCAGGGGGCCACCGCGGCGATCGACCAGCTGTTTTCGGTGCGCTCGGTGATCGAGAGCCCGGACCCGGCGAAGGCGGTGGCAGCCCTCGGCGACGGCTTCGGCAGCATCATGGCGACCATCGGACCGCTGCTCGCGGTGGGGGCGCTCGCCGTGGTGGGTGCGGCGGCGGTGCAGGGCGGCATCCACTTCAAGAAGCTCGAGGGCAAGTACGAGCAGTTCAACCTCGTCCAGGGTCTCGGTCGGGTGTTCGGGATGCGCGCGCTCTGGGAGGGTGCGAAGACCCTGCTCAAGTCGGCGGTCGTCGCGATCGGGCTGTATCTCGTCGTGCAGGGGCTGATGCCGGTGCTGCTGACCTCCGGCTCCATGCCGCTCGCGTCGCTGCTCTCGGCCGCATCCGGTGGCACCGCGGGGCTGCTGCAGGCGGCGGTCGGCGCCGGTCTCGTTCTGGCCGGGCTCGACGTGCTCGTGGTGATGCGCCGTAACCGCAAGCACACGCGCATGAGCAAGCAGGAAGTCCGCGACGAGAACAAGAACACCGAGGGCGACCCGCTGGTGCGCTCGCAGCGGCGCTCGCGCCAGCTCGCGATGAGCCGTAACCGCATGATCGCCGCGATCGGAGGCTCGGATGTGGTGCTCGTGAACCCGACCCACATCGCCGTCGCCGTGAAGTACGAGCCGGGCAAGTCGGCGCCGCGCGTCGTCGCGAAGGGCGCGGGCGCCATCGCGCTGCGCATCCGCGAGAAGGCGGAGGAGGAGCGGGTGCCGATCGTCAAGGACATCCCGCTCGCGCGAGCCCTGCACGCCGGGTGCGACATCGGGGACGAGATCCCGGTCGAGCTCTACAACGCGGTGGCGCGGGTGCTCGCCTTCGTGATGTCGCTCAAGAAGCGCGGCTCGTCCGCCGGAATCCACACCATGCGACCCCAGCTGGGAGGGCTGTCGTGAAGCAGAACAAGGGACTGGCCGGGAAGATCGCGGTGCCGATCGGCGTCGTCGGCATCGTCATGCTGCTGGTCGTGCCGGTGCCCGCGTGGCTGCTCGACCTGCTCATCATCGTCAACATCATGCTGGCGCTGGTCATTCTGCTGACCACGATGTTCGTCAAGAAGCCGCTCGACTTCTCCGTCTTCCCGTCGCTGCTGCTCGTCGCGACGCTGTTCCGGCTCGGACTCAACGTCGCGTCCACGCGCCTGGTGCTCGGTGATGGATTCGCCGGGCAGGTCATCCAAGCGTTCGGGCACGTCGCTGTGGGCGGGTCGATCATCATCGGCGCCGTCGTCTTCCTCATCCTGGTCGTCATCCAGTTCATCGTCGTCACCAAGGGCGCCGAGCGCGTTGCCGAAGTCGGCGCGCGGTTCACGCTCGACGCGATGCCGGGCAAGCAGATGGCGATCGACGCCGACCTGAACGCGGGCCTCATCACCGAGGAGCAGGCGCGCGCCCGCCGCGCGGAGGTGTCGGCGGAGGCGGACTTCTACGGCGCGATGGACGGCGCCTCGAAGTTCGTCAAGGGCGACGCGATCGCCGGCATCCTCATCATCGTCATCAACGTCGTCGGCGGCATCGCGATCGGCATGATCCAGCGCGGCATGGACATCGGCGACGCAGTGAGCCACTACACGCTGCTCACCATCGGCGACGGCCTGGTGTCGCAGATCCCGGCGCTCCTCATGGCGGTGTCGACCGGCATGATCGTCACCCGGTCCAACGCCGAGTCCGAGATGGGCACGACCGCGAGCAACCAGCTGAGCCAGTCGCGCAACGCGCTGATGATCGCGGGATGCGCCGCCATCGTGCTGGCGCTCATCCCCGGCATGCCGATCATCCCGTTCGTGCTCGTCGGGGCGTTCCTCATCCTCGCCTCGCAGCGCATCAAGACCGCGCAGGCCGCCCAGAAGAAGGCGGAGGCGGCGAAGAACGCGGTCGCCACGGCCACGAAGAGCGAGACCACGGAAGACCTCATCGAGCAGATGCGCGTCCACGCGCTCGAGATCACGCTTGCGCCGGACCTGGTCGACATCGTGAGCGGCGCGTCCGACGACCTCCTCGCGCGGGTGCGGGCGCTGCGGCGGAAGATCGCGCTGGAGCTCGGCATCATCGTCCCGCCCGTGCGCACGCGCGACAGCGCCGAGCTGCCGCCCGCGACCTACGTCATCAAGATCGCGGGTGTGGAGGCCGGACGCGGCCAGGCGCCCTCCGGCCGCGTGCTCGCGCTCGGCGACGCGCTCGACAACCTCCCGGGCACGCCGACGGTGGAGCCGGTGTTCGGGCTGCCCGCGAAGTGGATCCCCTCCGAGATGCGGCACAGCGCCGAGCTGGGCGGGGCGACGGTGATCGACCGCGTCTCCGTGCTGATCACGCACCTGTCGTCGATCATCACCACGAACGCCGGCCGCCTGCTCACGCGCGAGGACGTCCGCCTCCTCACCGAGGGCGTCAAGCAGGTGAACCCGCCCGCGGTGGAGGAGCTGATCCCGAACCTGCTGTCGCTCGCCGAGGTGCAGCGGGTGCTGCAGGGGCTGCTCGCGGAGCAGGTGCCGATCAACGACCTGCCGCGCATCCTCGAGGCGCTGACCCTGCGGGCGAAGCTGTCGAACGACCCGGAAGGGCTCGTGGAGGCGGCGCGCTCGGCGCTCGGACCGGCGGTCGTCGCGCCGCACATCGATGCCGGGACGCTGCGCGTCATCATGATCGACCCGGGCCTGGAGCAGTCGATGCTCGAGGGGCTGCGGCCGTCGGAGAACGGGACCCAGATCGTCCTCGACCCGGTGCGGCTGGAGGCGGTGCTCGCGTCCATCCGGGACACGGCGGGCCGGCTCGACGACGCCGGAGTGACGGCGGTGCTGGTGTGCGCACCGGCGCTGCGTCCGGCGATCCGGCGGCTGGTCGCCAGGCAGATCGCCGGATTGGCGGTGCTGTCGTACCAGGAGGTGACGGCCGTGCAGGCCGCCATCGAGACCGTGGGGGTGGTCCGCGGTGCGGAGTCGATCGCGGCCTGAGTGGCTGGGCGGCGGCGCCGAGGAGGAGGTGCTGCCGGCGGTGTCGACGTCATCGCTGGCCTTCCAGGCGGTTCTGGACGACCTGGTGCGCGCGGTGGATGCGCCAGAGCTGGTGGGGTCCGTTCCGTCCGGTGAGTCCGTCCCAGCTGCCGCCCCTGCTCCCACCCTGGCGAGTGGTGAGTCGTGGCTCGAATCCGAGCCGAGTGGTGAGCAGACGTCGCCATTCGATCAGGTGCTCCCCGAGCCGCCCCGCCCGGTCGGACCGCCGCCGGCGCGCCTTCGCGGCCGCGGCGACCTCACCCTGGTCGTCGGCCTGGGCGCCGAGGTGCACGAGGCCGCGCGCGTCCTCGCCGCGTCCGCCGACGCGAACGCCGAGGTGCAGTCCGTGGCCGACCGGCGCGACGCCCTCGCCGCCCGCGCGGACGGCGTCCGTCGCGAGATCCCGATCGTCGCCGCCTTCTCGCTCCCGAGCCCCGCATCCGTCTCCGACCTCGCGGCCCACCTCGCCGCCACCGCCCCGGATCAGGTCTGGGTCGTGGTCGACGTCTCGCGTAAGCACGACGACAGCGCGCTGTGGGTGGGGGCCGTGGATGCGGTGCTCGCGGTGGACGCGGTCGTCGCGACCGGCGCCTCCCTCACCGTCTCGCCCGACTCCGTCCACGCCCTCGGTCTGCCCGTCCTCTGGCTGGAGGCGCCGCCCGCCGGATAGGCTGGGACGATGCTGGTACTGACGCGCAAGGCGGGGGAGCGGGTGCTCATCGGCGACGACATCGTCGTGACGATCCTCGATGCGCGTGGGGACGGCGTCCGCATCGGCATCGACGCGCCGCGCGGCATCCGCATCCAGCGCGACGAGGTCGTCAAGGCGGTCACCGAGGCCAACCAGGAGGCGACCGAGCGGGCCGCGGGCACCGACGACGCCGAGGCGCTGATCAAGAAGTCGCTCGGGCTCTGACCGTCGCTGCGGCGCTCGCCGCGGTCCGGCGGAAGCCGTGCACCGTGAGGTAGACGCCGAGGAACAGCTCCCACACCACCTCCGGCAGCGTGAGCAGCGCCGACCACGGCGACACCTGGCCGTACGCGCCGAGCAGCACCGCGACGCCGGACAGCGACACCAGCGGACCGGCGACCATCCCGAGCACCGCCCAGCCGCGCGGGACCAGGCCGGAGCGGTACAACGCGCAGCCGAGGATCAGGCCGTTGCCCAGCCCTACGACGAAGCCGGGGCCCAGCAGGAAGGTCCAGCCGTGCAGCGCCACGAGCGCGGCCGCGACCGGGCCGGCACCGGGGACGCCGTCCTGCTGCAGGGTGACCACGGTGAGCAGGCTCAGGATGCCGACGGCGATCAGCGTCGACTCCATGACGCGGGCGACGACGTACGCGAGCGCGAGCGACGGGGTCGTTCGCCGCAGCACCGGGTAGAGAACGAGCGCGGTACCCAGGTTGGCGATGATCAGCGCGATCTCGAGCAGCGCACCGGCGAGCACCGCTCCCGACCCGGCATGGCGGGTGACGAAGTCCGGATCGCTGAGGACCGGTCCATAGAGCAGCGCGCCCGGGATGGACGTGGCGAACGTGAGGAGGAAGAGCACGCCGGTGGCGAGGGAGCGGCGACGGTCGTCGTCCATGGTCGGGTCCTTTCGGGGTGAGGTGTACGGCGTACACCTGCTGCATCCGACGATAGGTGTACGCTGTACACCATGTCAAGCCCCTCGTCGGCGCCGCGCCGGACGCTGACCGTCGAGCGCGTCGTCCGGACCGCCGTCGAACTCGCCGACGCCGACGGCCTGGACGGCCTCAGCATGCGGACGCTCGCCCAGCAGCTCGGCGTCGTCCCGATGGCGCTGTACAAGCACGTGGCGAACAAGGAGGAGCTGATCGACGGCATGGTCGACAGCGTCTGGACCGAGGTGGACGCGCCCGATCCGGAGCTGCCGTGGCGTGACGCGATGCGCCGCCGCTCGATCTCGCTGCGCGCCGCGATGCTGCGCCACCGCTGGGCCGTCGGCCTGATGGAGGGGCGGATGCGTCCCGGCTTCGCCAACCTCCGGCAGCACGACGCGATGATGGGCTGTCTGCGCCGGGCCGGCTTCTCGTTCCGGACGACCGTCCACGTCACGTCGATGCTCGACGCCTACGTCTACGGCTTCGCGCTGCAGGAGAAGACGCTGCCGTTCGCGACGGCGGAGGAGTCCGGCGAGGCCGCCGCCGAGAAGCTCGAGGCCACGCCCCCCGAGCTCGCGGCGATGTTCCCGCACCTGCTGGAGGTCGTCTCCGAGCTGGGCAGCGCCGGGTACGACTACGACGAGGAGTTCGAGACCGGGCTCGACCTCATCCTCGACGGTGTCGAGCGGCTGCGGCCGGAGTGGGTCGTGGCCGACCGGCCGTGAGAGTGCGCCGCGCCCCGGAACTCGGCCTGCTCAGCTGACCGGTGCGGCAGAATGTCCGCATGGCGCCGATCAGGACCGAGCGCGGGCTTGACCGGCTCGTCAACTTCTCCGATGCGACGGTCGCGATCGCGATCACGCTGCTCATCCTGCCCCTGGTGGATGCGGCATCGCAGATCGGGCGCCAGAGCTTCGGCGACTTCGTCGCGGAGAACTTCTGGGAGATCCTGGCGTTCGTGATCTCGTTCGCGGTGATCGCCCGGTTCTGGGTGGTCCACCACCGCGTCTTCGAGGCGGTGAGCTCCTACGACGGCGCGATGGTCTGGTACAACTTCCTCTGGCTGCTGGCGATCGTGACCATCCCGTTCAGTGCCAACGTGCTGTCCAACGGCGCAGGCGAACGTCCCGACGTGTACGCGCTGTACATCGGCAACATGATCGTCGCATCCCTCGCGATGCGCCTGATCGGGATGCAGCTTTGGCGGCATCCCGAACTGATGACCGAGGAAGGCCGCGCGACGATCGACCGGACGGCCGGCATCGCCGAGCTCATCCTCATGGCGCTGGCCCTGGTCCTCGCGGTCCTGATTCCGGCCGTGAACATGTTCTGGCTGTTCCTGCTGTTCCTCGCCGGACCGCTCCACGCACTCATCCACAGGCTCGTGTACGGACCTTCGCAGACCGCGGCCTGAGGTATACCGTCGGGACATGCGACCCAAGACTCTCGTCATCCTCCTCGCCGTCGCGGCGGCGTACCTCCTCGGCGCACGCGCAGGTCGCGAGCGCTACGAGCAGATCACCGGCGCGGTGACCTCTTTCTGGAACTCGCCCGACGTCAAGAAGGCGCGCAAGAAGGCCCAGGCGCAGGCCGAGAAGGCGCGCAAGCGCTACGCCTGACCGGCGTTGGCGACCTGCGCGTAACCCTCCTCCCTCCTCAGCTCGACAGCGCGCTTGCGTGGAAGGGAGGAGTTGCGATGCGACGCGCCGAGTCTCTGCGCGCGAGGGAGGTAGCGGCGGATAACATCGTCCGCGATGCCCTCCGCTAACGCCGTGTGGACGCGGCTAGTCGCACCCGCCGGCTAGCGGCTCACGGCTCGTCGTAGTCGCCCTCGGTGTACTCGCCCTCGGGTGCGTCGACGGGCTCATCCGAGTCCGTGTACGTTCCCTCGGTCGCCGTCTCGGGGCCGACGCCGTCCGTCTCCGTGTACTGGCCGTGGACCGTGCGCTCGTGCGGCGCCTCGCCGTCGGCCTCGGTGTAGCTGCCCTCGAGGTTGTCGCGTGCGTCGCCGATCGGCTGCTCTAGGTTGCTCATACGACGGACATTACGCCGTACCGCCGTCCAGGGCTACAGGTGGACCAGCCGTAGCCGCGCACGCGCACCACGGAGTAGTCTGCGCGCGTCGTGACGACGATGGGCGGACCCATGAGCGAAGACGCACAGCCGGACGTGTGGCCGCATCACGTCCTGGAGCTGCGCATCCACGGCATCAAGAACACGCCGCCGACCGAGATCCTCGGGCGCGAGCAGAGCGAGCTGCGGCAGACCCAGGGCGACGAGAACGGCGGCTTCTGGTGGGCCCCGAAACAGGACGAGCCCGACCGCGACCCGGATGACGCCCCCGGCACGATCGATCCGGCCGTCCCGCCACCGGATGTGCGCACCGAGGCGTACTCCTGGGGACGGCTGGCCCGTTACGGATCGGGCCCCCTGCTGTTCATCGGCCAGCTGTTCGTCCAGCTGGCGTGGCTGCTCCTCGCCCCGTTCGGACTCGCCAACACGGCGTACTGGACGCGGCGCATCCCGACCCAGCGGCCGGGCGGGGAATGGGAATCGGGGGTCGGCGGCGCGTCCTTGCGGATCTTCGCCCTCGGCCTGACGCTGCTCTACGTCTGCGCGCTCGGCTCCGTCAGCCTGGATCTCGGAGTGCAGTGCATCACCGGCACCGCCTGCACCGCGCTTCCGGGCGGCTTCGCCGACTTCTTCAGCCTCCCTCCCCTCAGCTGGCGCGGACCGCAGCTCGCCTTGCTCTCGCTGGTCCCGATCGCGGGGGTGCTGCTGCTCTTCGTCGTCTCGAAGCGGGCCCGCACCCGCTACGAGGCCGCGATCTTCGACGCGGCCGAGCGGATGGGCGGGCGTGGGCGGGAGGCCGACGGCGACCGCCGCCTCCGTCCCCTCGCCTCCGAGGGCTTCTGGCGGACGGCCCGCGTGGGATCGCCGACGGAGCGGCTGCACCTCGCCGCCGCCTTCCTGCTGATCGCGCTGCTCCTCGCCTGGGACCGGATGTTCGCCGGCGTGAAGGCCTGCGCCAAGCTGCAGACCTTCGTCTCCGGGGAGTGCCTGGGCGGCGCCGCGCAGACGCGCGACCTGCCCATCCTCGTCGGCGGGATCGTGGCCGCCGCAGGACTCGCGGTGGCGATCGCGTGCGTCGGCGTGCTCGCCGAGACGACCAACCCCGGTGAGGGGCCGGTCAACGAGTACCTGCGCGACCGCCTCCGCCGCACCGGGACCGTGACGGCGTGGATCCTCGTGGGAGCGGTCGTCGTGTACGTGTTCGTGGGAGCGTCGCTGTGGTTCGGCGGACAGTACGACGTGTCCGGGCGCGACGCGTTCCTCGGGCTCGCGACCGCGCCGTCCATCATCCTGGGCGTGCTCGTCGCCATCTGCATCTCGGCACTCGGCTGGCGCCGCGGCGTGCCGCACTGGCTCTCGATCACGCTGATGACCGTCGCCGGTCTGACCTTCCTCGCCGGCGTCGCCCAGAATCCGACGACCGAGGCGGGCCACCCCGGCCCCCTGCGCCTGCCGTTCTTCGTCGTCGCCGCCGTCCTGACGGCGCTGCAGCTGTTCCTCGTGTGGTGGTGGCCCCGTTCGCGGGCGGGACGTCGTTCCGGGCCGCCCGAGCGGTTCCGCGCCGAGGGGTGGGCCGGGATGGGCCCGGGGATCATCATGCTGCTGTCGCTCGGCGCCGCGATGATCCTGTCCACGCTGCTGGTGCTCGGCGTCGAGGGGTGGCTGGTCAGCGGCTCCCCGCCCTGCGGATGCGTCACGGCCGCTCCGCACCAGGTGCTTCGCCCTCCGATCGTCTACGCCAACTTCGGTGACGTGCTGCCCTTCATCGCGCTCGCGCTGGCGCTCATCGCGGCCGGCATCGCGCTCTCCCTGCTGCGATGGATGCCGCTCCTCACCACCCCGCGGACGCGCGACGGGCGCCGCCCGCTGCTCGAACAGGTGGACGCCTACCGCGACGGGCGCATCGACGCGAGCACGACGGCGGACCGGCTGGCGCTGAAAATCCTCCGGGCTCGGCGGCTCGCGGCGCTCGTCCATCGGGGCGAGCCCATCCTCGGCATCCTCGCCGGTCTCCTGGCGGTCGGATTCGTCGTCGCTCTGGCCGTGTCGTACTCCGCTGTGTTCCGGGCGGTCGACGCGCTGGTGGGACCCGCCCTCGTCGTCATCGCCGCGGCCATCCTCGCGGTGGTGGTCGAGAACGCGCTCACCGCCAAGGAGCGACCCATCAGCGTGATGTGGGACCTCATGTGCTTCCTTCCTCGGGCGGGCCACCCCTTCAGTCCGCCTTGCTACGCCGAGCGTGTGGTCCCCGAATTGCGCGACCGGGTCACGGACTGGCTCACGCACGACCTCGTGCCCCCGGAGGGACTCGACCTCGCCGCGCGGTTACAGTGGCGCGAGGACCAGGAGGATGAGGCGCTCAGCCGCGACCGCCCCTTCAGCGTCGTGCTCTCGGCGCACAGCCTGGGCGCCGTGCTCGCCGTGTCCACGCTGTTCACCCTGCGACCGGACCATGCGGACCATCTGCGCAACGTGGGCCTGCTCACCTACGGAGCCCAGCTTCGCGTCTACTTCGGCCGCTTCTTCCCGGAGCTCTTCGGCCCGGACGCGCTCGGCACGCTCGGGTCGCGGCGTCCGCTGCTCGGCAAGGGCGACCCGTGGTTCAGCCAGGTCGAGCTCGACCAAGACGGCGATCCGGTCGTGATCACCCCGTCGAACGCCGACGACCCGTCGCTGGTGGAGCTGCTGACCCAGCCCGATGGATCCGTCGCCTGGGTCAACCTGTGGCGGCGCACGGACTACCTGGGCTTCCCGATCAACAGCTACCGGCTCGACGATCGGCGCCCCGACGATCTGGACCGCGGCGCCGACGAGTTCGGTCCGCCGCGCTACCTGGTGAAGGTGGCGACGCATCCCGACTACCAGTCCGCCCCGCAGTACCGCGTGGCGCTGCTGGATGTGATCCAGCGTCTTCACGGTACGCCGGGCTCACCGCGCCGATAACCCCTTGCGGGTCCGGCGGACCGGGCGTTCTCTGTGCCGCATGACCGATTCGCGTGACGAACAGGAGCCGATCACCGGCGCCGACCCCACCAACGGGCTGGCCGGTGATCTCGAGGGCGACGACGGCGGCGCCGTCGAGCCCAGCGGGAACCGCAGCCTCTTCGACGAGGTGATCGCCGACCCCGACGGCGACCGCCTCGCAGCGGGCGCGGACGCGGACGAGGATGCGGACTCCGCGACCTCGTACAGCGAAGAGGGCAAGCCGTGAGGCTGCCGGGAAGGAGCGAAGCATGAGCGACACCAGCGGACTGCCGAACACCGACTCCGAGGGAGTGCCCGCCGAGGAGAAGCCGGAGCGTTTCGAGGAGGGCGGCGGCCACGACGCCCAGGCCGCGGAGCCGGCGGAGACCGAGCCCGGCCAGTCGGGCGTCTCGGAACCCGGCGAGACCGGGGTCGCGCCCGAAGGAGCAGAGGATGTGACGACCGCAGACGCCGGTGGCGACGCCGAGGGCGCGGAACCCCCGCCCGCCGACTTCGACCCGGCCGATCATCCGTCCAACCCGGACCTGGTCAGCGGAACCGACGCCAGCGAGCCGCCGGACTGATCGGTCCCACCCAGCCACCGGCCCAGCGCCGGTGCTTCGACGGCCCCGCCCTCTTCATCCCAGGGCGGGGCCGTTGTTCGTGCTCACCGCCGGCCGCGCCCCGCCAGCCAGCCCGCACCGGCCGCGAGTCCGACCGCGCAGCAGACCGCGCCCACCAGGAGCACCGGGGCGTCCCCGCCCGGACGCGGAAGCAGAAGTCCGACAACGACGAGGAACGCGCCGACGTTGAGCAGCACGGCGGCGACCCAGCCGAGCGCCGTGCGCAGCGTCGCGTTCATCCCGGGAATCGTATCCCGGGGGCTACTCCCCGTCGATCAGCTCGAGCAGGCGCTTCGTCTCTCGGGCGATGTCGTCGTGGTCGTTCTGCGCCGCCCGGCTCTCCAGCGAGATGACCGCGCAGCGGTGCACCTTCGAGAAATCGCCGTACGGGAAGCTGAAGCGGCCCTTCGTCTCCTCGGACTTCTCCGGGTCCTCGCCGAGGTGCCAGAGCGCGTAGTCGTCCCACCCGTTCTTCTCGATGAAGCGGTTCTCGTCGTCCGCGCTGGGAGCGTGCTCGCTCCAGTCGTCGCGCTCGTCGTGCACGACCTTGCCCTGCTCGACCAGCTTCCTGGCGTGCTCGAGGGCCTTCTTGTTCAGGTGGATGGTCATGCCTCGCCCTGGTTCCCGGTCGCTGCGGTCTCGGCGTCCAGCGACTCGTTGATGAGGGAGGCGACCAGCATCCGCCAGTCCGACCCCTCGTGCAGCGTCTCGGTGTAGCCGGGCGGGATCGCGCCGAAGACGGGCTCGTGCTCCTCGCCCTCGACCGCGACGCGCACCAGCGTCCCCAGTTCGGCGTGCGATTCGTCCAGGACGACCCACACCCCCGGCGACTTCTTCTCCACGTGGAAGATCCGGTCCCGATACGGGTACCGGACGCTGGACATCTCGAGCTCGCTCGCCGACATGGCGACTCCTCTCCTGGGCCGTCGGTCCTATGGAACGCCGCGCGCACGGGCTTGGCAAGACCACTGTCTATCGCGAGATGCCGCATACGCCGAGAATTCCATCGAATCTCGCATCAACGCGTCATGAAAGGCGACGGCAGTGGTCTGTACCAGTGAAGCCCATGTTGTCTTCACGTCCCTAGTACCGCCCGAGCCCAGAACGATGCTGCCCACCCGAATCCGACACGGGGAGCATCCGATCTAGGCAGAACCAAGAAGAAGTCATGAACCGTACGCCTAGCAGCAGCCACAGTTCCACAGCCCTCGCCGGGCACGCGACCAGTTCTCAGTCGCGTGGCGAGGGGTTGATCACCCGCGTGCTCAAGAAGGGGCGCGCCGACGCTACTCGGTCTCGCGGGAACCGCAGGTCGAAGCTGGTGGCGGCGGTCGTGGTGTCCGCGTTGACGTTGGGTGCGATCCTGACACCGACGGTGTGGGGTACGGTCACGGCGCAGAACGCGGAGGCCGCGGCGACGGCGTGTACGCCGGAGGCGGGGTACACGGGATGTCAGCTGTTCAGTTACACGGGTGGGGACCAGACTTTCACGGTCCCTGCGGGTGTCACGTCCCTCTATGTCGCCCTATGGGGAGCAGGCGGTGGTGGTTCTCTGGGTGATCTCGCCGCGGCTGCGCTTCCTTCATCTGGTGGTGCGGGCGGTTACCTACGCGACACTGCAACTGCTGTGACTCCTGGGCAGGTTCTCACTGTGATGGTCGGCCAGGGAGGTCGGCCGGGACTGAAAAACCAGCCGGGAGGCGCGGCCACTTATGGTGGCGGCGGGGCCGGCGGAAACGCCTTTTCGTCGACGGACGGAAATTCGATCGGTGGTGCTAGCGGCGGTGGTATGTCTGCTCTCTGGAACGGCGCAGCTGGCACTGTTCTGTTGGGAGCAGCTGGCGGTGGCGGGGGTTCTACATACGGAAACACCGGTGGTGGCGGGGGTGGGGCGGTCGCCAAGGAGGCGTCTGGCCAATTGACCTGGGGTGGCGGGGGGAACTACACCGCAGCTCAGGGGGGTTCGCCAGGGTTGTCTTACAACGGCTGCTCTGTCCCGACAGGCGGAACACAGTACCGCGGAGGGGCGGGTGCGAATGAAGGTACCGGTGGTGGCGGCGGCGGCGGCGGCGGAGGCGGGGGATCCTACGGCGGCGGCGGCGGCGGCTGCGATAACCTCCGCCTCCGCCCAACGGGTGCAGGAGGAGGTGGCGCTGGCACTGGAGGCACCAACGGAGCCCTTGGTTCACAGTCGGTGACGGTACCGTCGGCCGGTGCAGCCCAGCCGTTCTACACCGCCCCGGTCGGTCAGGGGGTTTTCCAGAGCGCGGGTGGTAATGGGCAGGTCGTGATTCAGTTTGCGCAGCCTGCTGATTTGTCGACATCGAAGACACTGGTGGGGTCGGCGACTCCGCCGTTGGGGAGCAATGTCAATTACCACTTGACGGTGACGAATAACGGGCCGGGGCCTGCTGCGAATACGACAGTGACGGATCGTCTTCCCGCTGGTTTGACGTATGTGTCGTTCTCGGGTGATGGTTCGTATAACCCCACTACGGGTGTGTGGTCGGCGGGGACGCTTCAGAATGGGGAGACCCGGAACCTTATTTTGACGGCCCGGGTGGATACGACGACCCCGGTGACGAATCTGATTACCGCATCCGGGTCGGATGCGGTGGATCCGACGCCGTGTCCGAGTACGTGTGGGCCGGGTCCTGGCCCGGTGACGGGGCAGGCGGCGGATCTGCGGGTGACCAAGAGTGTGGATAATTCCACGCCGGCTTTGGGCGATGACGTCACGTTCACGATCGGGGTCACCAACACGGGCCCATCGAACACGACCGGTGTGGTTCTCACCGACCCCATCCCTGCCGGGTACACGTACGTGTCCGATGACTCCGCTGGCGCGTACAACCCGGCGACCGGTCTGTGGTCGGTGGGTGCTTTGGCTAATGCCGAGTCGAAGCAGCTGCACCTGGTGCTCAAGGTCGCCGCGTTGACGACCTCCCCGCAGGTGGTCACGAACGCGGTGTCCGATCTTCCCGACCCGACACCGTGCGCCCCGAACTGCGCGTCGGTTCCCGCTCTCCCGGTCTCGAACTCGTCGATGTCGTTGGTGAAGACCGCGGATGTGTCTGGGGTGCAGTCCCCGGCGAAGGCTGGCGATGTGATCCGGTACGGGTTCACCGCCACGAACACCGGCAACACCACCCTCACCGGGGTGAGCATCACGGATGCGCTCCCGGGCCTGTCCCCACTGACATACACCTGGCCCGGCACGGCCGGGGTGCTGACTCCCGGACAGAAGGTGACGGCGACCGCGACGTATGCGCTGAAGCAGGCGGACATTGATGCCGGGCATGTGGCGAACACTGCCACCGGTGCGGCGACCCCGCCGGGCGGCGGATCGCTTCCGACCCCGCCGACGTCCGGGACGGACACCAGCCTGGGTCGCAGCTCGTCGCTGTCGTTGGTGAAGACGGCGGATGTGTCTGGGGTGCAGTCTCCGGCGAAGGCCGGTGATCTGATCCGGTACGGGTTCACCGCGACGAACACCGGCAACACGACCCTGACCGGGGTCGCGGTGACCGACCCGCTGCCGGGGCTGTCCCCGATCACCTACACCTGGCCGGGCGCTGCCGGCGTGCTCGCCCCCGGACAGCAGGTGACCGGAACCGCAACCTACGCCCTCAAGCAGGTCGACATCGATGCCGGGCACATAGCGAACACCGCCACCGGTGCGGCGACCCCGCCGGGAGGCGGCTCGCTTCCGACCCCGCCGACCTCCGGCACGGACACCAGCCTGGGTCGCACCTCGTCCCTGTCGCTGGTGAAGACCGCGGACGCCTCCGGGGTGCAGTCCCCGGCCAGGGCCGGTGACGTGATCACGTATCACTTCGCCTTGCAGAACACGGGGAACACGACCCTGACCGGGGTCGCTGCGACCGATCCGCTGCCGGGTCTCTCCCCGATCACCTATACCTGGCCGGGCGCTGCGGGGGTGCTCGCCCCGGGGCAGCAAGCGACCGGAACCGCCACCTATGCGATCAAGCAGGCGGACATCGATGCCGGGCATGTGGCGAACACGGCCACCGGTGCGGCCACGCCGCCGGGCGGCGGGTCGATTCCGGTGCCGCCGACCTCCGGCACGGACACCGCTCTGGGCCAGGGATCGTCCCTGTCGTTGGTGAAGACGGCGGATGTGTCTGGGGTGCAGTCCCCGGCGAAGCCGGGCGACCTGATCCGTTACGGGTTCACCGCGACGAATACCGGCAACACCACCCTCACCGGCGTGAGTATCACGGATGCGCTCCCGGGCCTGTCCCCGCTGACGTACACGTGGCCGGGGGCTGCCGGGGTGCTTGCTCCCGGGCAGCAGGTGACCGCGACGGCGACATATGCGCTGAAGCAGGCGGATATCGATGCCGGACATGTGACGAACACCGCCACCGGTGCGGCCACCCCACCGGGCGGCGGGTCGATCCCGGTGCCGCCGACCTCCGGCACCGACACCAGCCTGGACCAGGGCAGCTCGTCGTTGTCGTTGGTGAAGACCGCGGACGCGTCCGGGGTGCAGTCGCCGGCGCAGCCCGGTGATGTGGTCCGGTACGGATTCACGGCGACGAATACTGGGAACACCACCCTGACCGGGGTGAGCATCACGGATGCCCTCCCGGGTCTGTCCGCGCTGACATACACCTGGCCGGGCGCTGCTGGGGTGCTCGCCCCGGGGCAGCAGGTGACGGCGACGGCGACCTATGCTCTCACTCCGGCGGATATCGATGCCGGGCATGTGGTGAATACCGCGACCGGTGCGGCCACGCCGCCGGGTGGCGGATCGCTTCCGGTGCCGCCGGTGTCGGGGACGGACACGAGTCTTGGTCAGAGTTCATCCCTGTCGTTGGTGAAGACCGCGGACGCGTCCGGGGTGCAGGCGCCGGCGAAGCCGGGAGATGTGATCACGTATCACTTCGCCCTGCGGAACACGGGCAACACGACCCTGACGGGGGTGGCGGTGACGGATCCGCTGCCGGGGCTGTCGGCGATCACG
>NZ_JBFBOG010000002.1:0-48807 GCF_040686855.1 Leifsonia sp. NPDC077715 | reverse complement strand
CCGTATGTGTGGCCGGGCGCTGCGGGGGTGCTTGCTCCGGGTGAGCAAGCGTCCGGGACCGCGACGTATCAGCTGACGCAGGCGGATATTGATGCGGGGCATGTGGTGAACACGGCGACCGGTTCGGGGAACACTCCGGACGGGAACCCGGTGGATGTGCCGCCGGTGTCGGGGACGGACACGGGTGTGGACCAGGGGTCCTCGGGGCTGTCGTTGGTGAAGACCGCGGACGCGTCCGGGGTGCAGGCGCCGGCGAAGCCGGGAGATGTGATCACGTATCACTTCGCCCTGCAGAACACGGGCAACACGACCCTGACGGGGGTGGCGGTGACGGATCCGCTGCCGGGGCTGTCGGCGATCACGTATGTGTGGCCGGGCGCTGCGGGGGTGCTTGCTCCGGGTGAGCAAGCGTCCGGGACCGCGACGTATCAGCTGACGCAGGCGGATATTGATGCGGCCCGCGTTGTCAACCATGCCACCGCCGCGGGTGCGCAGCCCGATGGTGTGGCGGCTGAGGCTGCGTCGGAGGTGACTGTTCCGCTCCCGGTCGAGCCGGCAGCGCCGGAAGGTGGCGTGTCCGTGGGGACCGGAGGCGCTTCGGACGGCTCGGCCACCCCCTGGCCGTTGCTGCTCCTTCTTCCGGCGTTGGTGGGAACAGCGGTGACGCTGACCGCCGCCCGGGGAAAGAGGGCCGACCGATGAGCGCCGAGATCCGCCACGGGCGTCATCGCACCCCTCGCCGTCGCCTGCGTCTCGGGATAGCCGCCGCCGTGTCCGCGGTCTGCCTGATCGTCGGGGGGATCGTCGTGATCAACGAGATCCCCCACAGTGAGGCGACCGTGGCGGACCTGAACGGGAACCCCGTCCAGGTGGATGAAGACCAGGTGCCCACGGTGTCTCAGAAACAGGCGATGCGCGCTGTTTCCTCGACCGGGGAAAGGTTCGCGATCCCGGCCGTCGGGCTCGACGTACAGCTGGGCGAGGTCAGCGCGGTCGACGGTTCGGTCGTTCCCCCCGGGTTCACCTCCGTCTACCGGGTGCGCAACCGCGGTGTCTCACTGGCACAAGCGGGCACCGGGACCGTGTACCTGGTCACCCACTCCGTGAGAGGAGGCGGGCTGGCGCCAGGCAACTACGTCGAGGACCCCGCCACCGGCACATCGACGCTCACCCCCGGCACGGCGATCCTCGTCGGCGACCAACGATACGAAGTCACCACGACACAGACGATCCCGAAGGACCAGATGGCATCCAACACCCCCACCTGGGCCAACGTCCCGAACAGACTCGTCCTCATCACCTGCCTGCAGAACAAACACGGCACACCCTCCACCCACAACCTCGTCATCACCGCAGTCCGGACAACTGGTGGCTGAACAAGCGGGAGGTACGCGTCATGAAAGCGCCAGAATCGCGTCTCTGTCATTAGAGGCCAAAACCTCGGCACGAGAGCCGATCGAGATGGAACGGATAGAGAAATGAAGAAAAGACAAATGAACAACAGCGTTCGAACGTTCGCTGTCGCTGCCGGAGTCGCCCTTGCGCTGGGCACGCTGTCGGCATGCTCCCCATCGCCGTCGCCTACACCGACAAGCAACAAGAGCAGCACGTCGGAGGCCAAGACCACTGGCAGTGCTTCGCTGCCCGAGGTGCCGACCGGCAAAGGGATCATCACCGCCGCAAAGATGACCAGCTGCGACACGACGGGCGCCGAAGTGACCGCCAAGGGAACCCTGACGATGCCTGAGGGCGAAAGCGGCGACGCTGTCATCTCGGTGAGCTGGGTCGATAGGAAGACATCGACCGTCTACACCCGTGGCGTCACCACGCTGAAGTCGCCGGCTCCCGGAACCGCGGTCGACTGGCAGACGTCGGCAACCCTGCCTGCCGGAGCGGAGTCCGTCTCGTGTGTTCTCGGCGCAGTCGTTCCCAAGTGACCGTGACGAGCGTCGTACGTCTCGATCGGTGAAAGCAGATCCGCGTTAGGCGGTGAGTCCATATTCCGGTCGCCGGAAAGGAGGAGAGATGACACTGATGCCGCGAAGCGCCGTCAGGAAATCCGGGCTGCGCCGCTCCTCTTTCGTTTCCCCGAATGGGTCGGCGGCCGTTGTCCCTGATGCGCTCTCCTGGCGGGCGAACCTCGGTGGCGCGTCCGCGCCTCGAGGGCCGCAGGCGTGGCAAGCGGCCTGCGCTGTCGAGTCTGGCAGGACCGTCATCCAAGCGGGACCATACGGGGTGATAGACCTCGCGGCGGAAGCGCCTGGTGAATCCCCCGACGCGCGCGTAGGGCACGTCGGGGTCGTGTGGTGGGATAAACGTTCATTCCGCAAAGAAGACGACGATTTCGGTACGATCCAGACGAGTTTCATCCCGGCATCGGTGGCCGAACACGTGGCGCTCCGTGCCCCGGTTGCCACCGATCCTCCCCCTGTCTTGGATCGGGCATCCGCCCCGCAGCCGGTAGCGGTGACGCGAGCGCCGAACGAGCCGCCGGATGACCTGCCAGCCCCGGTGCCAGCGACCCGTCGGGCGACGATCGCGCAGGAGGAGGCCGTCGCTCGCGGGCATCATGTGCGTACTTCGCGACATCTGGTCGACCTCACCGGGCCGCGCGGCACCCGCCGTGCCAAGCTGCGGCGCCGCAGGATTCGTCGCCGAATCATTCTCGGCGCAGTCGTGGTCATCGCTGCCTTCGTCGCGACGGTCTTGATTCAAACTTTCATCGTCACGCCGTTCACGGTTCCTTCCGTCTCCATGAAAGACACCTTGCAGGTAGGAGACCGGATCGTGGTCAACCGCCTGTCGTACGCGTTCTCTCAAGTGCATCGTGGCGACGTCGTGGTGTTCACCGACCCCGGGGGGTGGCTGAACGCCGACGACCCCACAGGGACCACCGGTGGGTACATCGTCAAGCGCGTCATCGCCGTTCCCGGCGACCGTGTCTCCTGCTGCAGCACCGCGGGCAGGGTTGTCGTGAACGGTCGTGAGATCGCCGAGCCCTACGCACAGATACCGGTCGGGAGCCCCGCGGCAGCGGCGCCGTTCGACGTGACCGTCCCTGCTGGCGGTGTCTGGGTCCTTGGCGACAATCGATATGACTCGCGTGACTCGAGTCAAACGCAGGGGGAGCCGACCAAGGGATTCGTGCCCATCGCGAACGTGGTGGGGCAAGCGATCTTGAAGGTCTGGCCTTTGGATCGGGTCGGAGTTATCGGGTCGGCTCAACAGACGTTCGGCTACGTACCCAACTAGGGATGTCGAACATGGTCAACCTCGAGGCCGAGGGGGAGGTGGACGGTCTCGACGAAGCATCGTCGGGGGTTCCCGAGCCGAACAACGCAGTCGACTTCACAATGGACTATGCGATGCCAACCGTCATTCCTCGACCGGTTCGGCGGGCCGCTGTCGTCGCAGTGATCCTCTCGGTGCCGTTACCCGTTGTGGCGATTCCGATTGCGCACGTCACCTCACGTCAGCTGAGACAACGCGGAGAGTCCGGGGTGCCACTCGTCCGAGCTGCGCTCATTGCAAGCTACCTCAGCCTTTCGCTGGTCGCACTCGTAGCGATCAATGTCGTCATCACGCTCGCGACCTAGACGGCTCGATCCTTGGCTGTCAGGCGGAACGGCGCCCGCTCAGCACGCCGTCGATGCGGGCCAGCAGGTCGGCGGGGTCGTCGAAGACCGACACCGCGCCGGCCTCGAGCAGTTCGGACGGGCCGACCCCGCCCGAGAGCAGACCGGCGGAGCGCACGTGCGCCCGCGCTGCGGCCATCATGTCCCACACCGAATCGCCGATGAACAGAGCGTCCGACGGCTGCGCCCCGGCGCGCTCCAGCGCGACCTCGATGATGCCGGGTTCGGGCTTGGCCGTCGCCACGTCGTCCGCGTTGGTGGTCGCGTGGATGGCGTCCCCCCGCATCCAGCACCTCAATCAGCATTTTGAGCTCGTCCTCGGGCGCCGAGGTCGCCAGTACCACGCGGATGCCCCGGCCGGACAGCTCGCGCAGCAGGTCCGCCGCCTTGGCGAATGCACGCAAGCGACCCGACTGCTCTGTGTAGTGCTGCGAGTGCAGGTCCTTCGCGCGCGTGATCCACTCCTCGTCGCTCTCGCCGACCAGCTGCTCCAGCAGTCGAGCGGAGTCCTGCCCGATGGCCCGGTGGATGCGCCAGGAGTCGACCGGCGTGCCCAGCTCGGCGAACGCGCGGCTCCACGCGTCGACGTGCAGGAAGTTGGAGTCGACGAGGGTGCCGTCGACATCGAAGAGCACAGCGGAGATGGTCATGGCTCCACGACTACCACCCCTTGCGCGGCGGCGGGATGGGGTGCACCGTGCCGGGCATGGCCGATCACACCTATCCCGAACTCACCGACCCGCGCACCGCCATCGTCACCGGTTCGGACTCCGGTATCGGGCGGGCCACCGCCGTGGCTCTCGCGGAGGCGGGCATGGATGTCGGCATCACCTGGCACTCCGACGAGGAGGGCGCGCAGGAGACCGCGCGCCTCGTGCGCGAACAGGGCCGCCGCGCGGTCGTCACTCAGCTGGACACCACGGACGCCCCCGCGTGCGGCGATGTCGTCGACCGGTTGGCCGACGAGCTGGGCGGCTGCGACGTCTTCGTCAACAACGCCGGCATCAACGGCGGCACCCCGTTCTTCGACACCGACTGGGAGACCTGGCGGAAGACCATCTGCGGCGACCTCGACGGCGCGTTCGTCTGCATCCAGCGCATGGCCCGGCGGATGGTGGATGCGGGACGCGGCGGCCGCATCATCGGCGTGACGAGCGTCCACGAGCACCAGCCGCGGGTCGGCTCCGCCGCGTACGATGCCGCGAAGCACGGGCTCGGCGGTCTACTGAAGACCCTGGCCCTCGAGCTCGGCGAGTACGGGATCACCGCGAACGCGGTCGCGCCCGGCGAGATCTCGACGCCGATGAACGACGCCGAGGACGAGGACCCGCGCGAGGTGCACCGGCCCGGCGTGCCGCTCGGTCGTCCGGGCGACGCCCGCGAGGTCGCGTCCGTGATCGCGTTCCTCGCCTCCCCGGCCGCGTCGTACGTCACCGGGGCGTCGTGGGCGGTCGACGGCGGGATGCTGCAGATGGGACCGCAGGCCGGCTCGCACCTCACCTCGGACGACTGGCGCCGCCTGTAGGGACCGCGCTGTCTATCGTCACCGCCTCGGACCTGCTGGAATTAAACGACATCGTCCCCGCTGCTCTCCCCTCATCCGGCGCGGGACGGATGCAGGTCGGCGGGCCCGCCTTTCGGGCATGACGGACCCGCCGGCTGCCCCGCCAGCACCGCCGGCCGTTTCTCGTCGACTCGCGTCACGATCACCGGGACATCCTCGTCTATAGGGATGAACCCGTGAAACGCGAGCCCGGGAAGGAGTGCGATGTCTGCGGTGACCGGTACCGCGTCACGACGCACGACGCATCCCTCGTCCTTCCTGGCGCCCACGAACGGGTCGTCGATCTCTCGTGCTGGACTCTCCTTGCGAGTGGCCATCCATGAGCCGGGCCGCCCGCAGGGTCGGGATACGAGGAGCGCGCCCTCGTTCGAGCACGCTCCGTCCTCGCCGCGGGTCGCGAGCGTTGGTTGGCCCCTCGTGAACGACGAGGTTGATACCCGCGGTCGGTGCGGGGCCCGCCCTCCCGCGACGGGCGTCGGCGCTGATCTCGTCGCACCGACGGTGAGGCCGCAGCGGGCCCGGCCGCTCGCGATCGTCGCGCTGCTGCTGGCGTTCGTGGTGCCGTTCGTCGCTGTCCCTCTCGGACATGTCTTGATGCGCAGCGTGCCGCCCGTCGGTCACCACACCCGTCGCATCGCGCAGGCGACGATCATCGCCGGCTACCTCATGACGCTGCTGCTCTCTCTGATCGGCCTCAACCTGGTCGTCGCGCTCGTCTTCCACTCGGCCTGACCGCAGTCACCTCCCGCGTGCCCGCAGCGTCAGCGAACCACCGACGGCGACCACGCGTGCTCGAGGAACAGCGACTCCGCCGCCGAGCCGTCCGCCGGAGCCGAGTAGACGTTGAAGTCGCCGTCGGAGCCGGGCACCGGCAGCCCGAACAGCAGCGTCTGGTCGTCCAGCCACTCGGCCTGATCGTCCACGTTGCCCGTGAGTGGGAGAACAGTTTCGGCCTTCGAGCCGAGGTCGTAGACCGCGAGCGTCCAGCGAGGGGCATCGGCCGTGCCGAGGTTCTTCTTGTAGGCGACCCGCGTGCCGTCCGGCGACAGCGACGGACACTCGGCTCCCTCGCGCACCGCGACGAGCGTGCGCCCACGGAGGTTGCCGCGAGCCAGCCACGTGCGCCCCGCGGAGGCCGCCGTCGCGTAGAAGGTGTTGCCGTCGTCGGCGAACGTCACGCCCCAGAAGTTGAGGTCGGGGGCGGCGTACGGTTTCGCATCCACCAGGAACGTGAAGGCGTCCAGCGGACCGTAATAGGTGCCGTGCACCTGGGTGATGATCGTCTGGGTCGAGAAGGCGACACCCCCGTACGACTCCCCGTCGACGAAGCCGGTCCAGGCCGCGAGCTGTGAGTTGGGGGACAGGCGGGTGCGGCTCGGCGGCCCGGGGAGTGACCAGAAGACGTTCTCGGACCCGTCGGCCTCGTAGAGCGTCGCGCGATACCCCACCGGGTCGGTGTCGAGCCGGCTCAGGCAGGAGAGCGCTCGCCGGGACGCGTCGACGCGCTCGCAGGTGAGCGGCGAGACCGTGCGTGCGCCGGCCGGCGCCGATAGCGCGACCGAGGAGACCTTGCCGAAGTCGTCTCCAGGAGCGGTGTTGCGGAACACGATGCTCGGTTCAGTGGGTGCCTTCCATCCCGAGTTCGGCGCCGGGGTGGACGGCGGGTCCACCGGGAGGGTCGGGCCCGGGGTCGGCGCGC
This sequence comes from Leifsonia sp. NPDC077715, assembly GCF_040686855.1. Lineage (NCBI taxonomy): Bacteria > Bacillati > Actinomycetota > Actinomycetes > Micrococcales > Microbacteriaceae > Leifsonia > Leifsonia sp. NPDC077715. Next base: position 41,909 of record NZ_JBFBOG010000002.1, on the reverse strand, counting down.
TGTCACCCGAGCAGGCCGTCAAGCCGAGGAGCGACGCCGCCACGACCGCCGCCGCCGCGACCCGTGTGGCCCGTGTGCTGCCAATGATGCGCATCCGCCGATCCCTTCGCCTCTTCCTACTCTCTCTAACGAGGTCGGCGGCAGAGCATGACGCGAAAAAGGTCAGCCGATGAGGGACACCGCCCGCGCGATGACCAGCGCGAGGAGCACGAACCCGGCGAACGACTCCAGGGCCATGAGCAGCTTCGCGCGATGCGTGAGGGGCATGGTGTCCGTCGGGCTGAAGGCCATCGAGTTGGACAGGGAGAAGTAGAAGTAGTCGATGTAGTTCGGCACCCAGTCGGCCTTCTTGCTCGACCCGCGGGCGACCTCGTCGACGGCGTCGTGGTCCTCGTCCTGCGGGAAGCGGAAGTCGGCCAGCTCCAGCTTCGGCCGCGGGACCATGGCCCGCGCGACGGGACCGCCGCGGTCCAGCACCCAGTACATGAGGGCGAACGCGATCACGTTCGTGAGCCATACCTGCAGTGATGCCAGCAGCAGCTCGTACCCGTTCCCGTGCTTGTTGAGCAGCCGGACGATCGTCTCGCCGAGGGCGATCTGGTTGGCGACGAGGATGAAGATCGCCAGCGCGATCTCCGCCCGTCGCGACCAGGCCGACTCCCGCGTCAGGTGGTGCGGGTTGTAGATCACCAGGGCGATCACCATGAGCAGGCAGATGCCGACCACCGCGTACCGCTCGATCGCCGGCACGACGCTCGGCAGGAAGGCGTAGGCGGCGAGGGCGATCAGGGTGGCGATCACGGCGGGCCAGCGATGCTCCGGCTCGGCCGTCCGCTCTCGTTTCTCGGTCTGGGTCACATTCCGCAGAGTACCCAGAGAGTGGGCGACCTCAGTTGAAGATCGCCCACTCCGATCGGTCGAGTCGGGCACGGTTGCCGTTGATGACGAGGTACCACGAGCCTTCGTCGCGATGCAGGTACTCGGCGAGGATGGTGGTGTACTTCCACTCCCCGTTGACCAGATTCCACCGGATCAAGGAGATGAGCTGGCCCTGGCGCAGGTACGGGACCGCGACGAAATCATCTTGACGGTGGGGCTCCGGTGCGCTGCGGGCCCCCGTCCGCTGCATGCTCATGTGCGAACTGTAACTCCGGCGCAGGCCCGCTGGATATACCCCCGATCTCCGCGTCAGGCAAGACGCCCCTCCGGTGTCAATCTCCCGTCGTGGTCACGAGCTCGCGCACGGAGCGGACCGGAGCGATCGTCCGGTGCTCCGCCGACTCGTACGCGGCGAGGATGATGCCCAGCACCTCGATGCCCTCCTTCTGCGTGTGCAGGGGCCGCGTCCCGTCCAGGATGCTCCGCGCGAAGTGGGCGATCTCCTCGCCGAACTCATGCACCGGCTCCAGCTCGAAGACGGTCGGCGCGTCGTCGCCGCGACCGCGGAACGTAAGCGAGGTGCCGTCACTCGTCAGGCTCCCCGACTCTCCCACCACCGAGAACTTCTCGGTGCCGTCCGCCGGCTGGTACGCCCAGCTCGTCACGAGGCTGCCGATCACGCCGTTGTCGAAACGCACGAGCACCTGCGCGGAGTCCTCGCCCTCCATGAACGACAGGCGGTGGGTCGCGAGCATCGCCGTGACCTCGACCGGAGAGCCGCCGGCCAGGTGCAGCAGCAGGTAGGTGGGGTGGTAGCCGGTGTCGATCAACTCGCCGCCGCCGCTCGTGGAGGCGTGAGCGCGCCATCCCATGTTCGACGGGTCGAAGTCGTTGAAGAAGCTGTCGGTCGTGCGGACCTCGTAGACCCGGCCGAGCGCGCCGGCGTCGATGAGCTCCTTGGCTTTGGCGACCGCGGGCAGGAACAGCTGGTTGTGGGCGCACATCAGGGTGACGCCGGCCTCGGCGACCGCGGCGTCCACCTCGGCGGCCTCCTCCGGGGTCAGGCAGAGCGGCTTCTCGCACAGGATGTGCTTGCCGGCGCGGGCGGCGGCGACGATCGCGTCCTTGTGCAGGTGGTGGGGCAGGCAGATGTCGACCGCGTCGATGTCGGCCTCCGCGAGCATGGTGGCGTAGTCGGCGTAGATCGCGGCGCCGGAGTCGCCCGCGCGGCTCTCCGCCGACTCACGGACGGGGTCGGCGACGGCGGCGAAGGTGACCATCTCGGGATTGCGCAGGTAGCCGGCGACGTGGGCTCCGGCGATGCCGCCGGCTCCGATGAGGCCGATGCGGACCGTGTTGCTGGGCATGGTGAACGTGCTCCTCAGAGGGAAGTGGGTGGGGAAAGGGGAAGGGGTGTCAGGCGACCGCGACGGGCGCCAGCTCGACGACGCGGCCGGAATCGGCCGACTCGTTGGAGGCGACGACCATGCGGGTCAGCTCGACGGCGTGGCGCAGGTTGTCGTCGGCAGTCGTGCCTTCGTGGATGTGCTGCACCCACTGCGCGAAGGCGCCCGGGCGCGGCTCCGGGAGGGGCAACTCCTGCCAGTCGTCGCCGAAGGCGCCGCCCTTGGCGAGCAGGCGCTCGCCGCCGAAGCCGAACGTCAGCGTCGCCTCCGTTCCGCGCAGCTCGACGGTGAAGGCGCCCGGCGTGGTGACGACGCTCGCCTCGAAGACGCCGAGACGACCGCCGGGGAAGACGGCCGTGACGACCGCGTTGTCCTCGACCGCGCGTCCCGTGACGCTGCCGTAGCTCGCCGAGATGCTGAGCGGTTCGGCCCGATGGTAGAGCCGGGTGAGGTAGGCGGGGTGGCAGCCGAGGTCGGTGAGGGCACCGCCGATCGCCGCGTCCGGATCGGCGAACTGCTCGGGCAGCCAGCCGGCGACCCAGCCGTCGTGCGCCAGCCGCACGCGCGAGTAGGTGAGCTCGCCGAGCGTCCCCTCGTCGAGCACCCGCTCGATGGCGACGGTGTAGTCGTCGTAGAGGCGCGGGAGCGAGACGACGAGCGCCACGCCGGCCTCGCGAGCGAGGTCGACCAGTTCCTCCGCCTCGGCCACGGTGGGGGCGAGGATCTTCTCGGTGAAGACGTGCTTGCCCGCCGCGATGGCGCGGCCGATGACGTCGCGGTGCTGGTCGGTGGCCGTGGTGATGGTGACGGCGTCGAGCTCCGGACGCGCGAGCAGTTCGTCGAGGTCGGCGACGAACTCCACGCCGAATTCCTCGGCGGCCGCGCGGCCGCGGTCGGCGTCGTCGTCCCAGACGGCGACGAGGGTGGTGTCGGGGTGCTGCTGGACGTTGCGCGCGTAGTCGCCCGCGTGGACGTGCCAGAAGCCGATCGCTGCGACAGCGAGTTGGTGGGACATGCCTGTCAAGGCCTCCTTGCCAGATGGATTCGATGCGCGCGAACTTCGAAAGCGTACCTTCTGCTCCGGAGCAGTCGGAAGACCCACTTCGCGAATTTCTGGAATCGTTCCCAGATCCGACATGATCGAGGGGTGAGCAACGCGACGATGCATCTCGACGGCGACGGCTGGACGATCCGCGAAGCACTCGGCGACACCGCCGAGTGGTATCTCGGGGCGCCCCTGCCGGAGGCCGGCAACAACGTGGCCGAGGCGTCCGCGGCGATCGCGGCGGCACCCGGCTGGCTTCCGGCGCGGGTGCCGGGGGCCGTGATCGACGACCTGCACCGGGCCGGGGAGGTGCCCGACCCGCGGGTGGGCCGCAACAGCCGAGCGTCCGAGTGGGTCGCCGAGCGGTCGTGGGTCTATCGGCGCGCCGTGGACCTGGACGCGTCGGCCGCGGAGGGCGTCGCGGTGCTGGAGCTCGACGGCGTCGATCCCGGAGCGGACGTCTACTGGGACGGCGAACGGCTCGGCTCGGTCGACGGGCTCTACCACCGTGGCCGCTTCGCGCTGACGCCGGAGCAACGGGTCGCGGGGCGGCACAAGCTGGCGCTGTGGGTGCACCCCGCGCCTGCCTCGGAACCGCAGGTGGGCCGCACCGAGCGCGTGCGCGTCCACACCCCGCGACTCGGCTACGGCTGGGACTTCTCGCCGCGCCTGCGTCACCAGGGAGTCTGGAAGGGCGTGCGCGTCCGCTTCGCCCGCGCCCTGCTGGGGGATGTGGTGGTCCGCTCCCGCCTCACGGCGTCGAGTGGTGAGTCGATGCTCCCATCGGGTATGAATGGCGACCAGATGTCACCACTCGGTGTCGTCGAGGTGTCGTGGGGGGCGCCGGTGGGAGGCGCGGATACTGACGGCGTCACGGTGACGGTGTCGCGGGAGGGGCGTGCGGTCGCCGAGGTGACCGTCGCGGCGGCTGACGGGTCTGCGGAGGTGCGCATCCCGGACCCGGAGTTGTGGTGGCCGAACACGGTCGGCGGCCAGCCGCTCTACGAGGTGAGGGTCGCGCTCGGCGACGACGACGCGACCACCCGCACGGTCGGCCTCCGCACGGCGGAGCTGGTGCCGAATCCCGGTGCTCCGGCCGGTGCCCTGCCGTACACCGCCGTCGTGAACGGCCGGCGGGTCGACCTGGTCGGCTGGAACTGGACCCCGGCCGACACCCTCTTCGGCTCGATCGACGAGGCGAAGGTCGAGCACCTGCTCGGTCTCGCCGCCGCGTCCGGCGCCCGCCTGATCCGGGTGTGGGGCGGCGGGCTGATCGAGACGGAGCACTTCTACGCCAGCTGCGACCGCCTCGGCCTGCTGGTCTGGCAGGAGTTCTCGCAGTCCAGTTCCGGGATGCAGAGCGCGCCGAGCACCGACCCCGGGTTCGTCGCGCTGATGCGGGCTGAGGCCGAGGCGCTGATCCCGACGCGCGTGCACCATCCGTCGCTGCTGCTGTGGGGCGGCGGGAACGAGCTCGACGAGGGCGGGGTCCCGCTCTCGGACGACCGCTCGCCGGTGCTCGCCGCGCTGTCCGAGACCGTCGCGTGCCTCGACCCGGACCGCGGCTGGCTGCCGACCTCGCCGACGGGACCCGAGTTCCACAACCGGCTCGACCGCATCCACGCCGACCCCGACGGCCAGCACGACGTGCACGGGCCGTGGGAGCACCAGGGATTGGTCGGCCAGCACACGCTCTCGAACGCGGGAACGAGCCTGGCCCACACCGAGTTCGGCGTCGAGGGGATGACGAACCTGCGATCGCTGGAAGCGCTCGTCCCCGAGGACGACCGCTGGCCCGCCGACCGCACCAACCCGGTCTACCGGCACCTGGGCGAGTGGTGGAACAACGCCGACCAGGTGGTGCAGCTGTTCGGCGGTCGCCCCGACACGCTCGAGACGCTGAACCGCGCCTCCCAGCTGCTGCAGGCGACCGGACTGCAGTACGCGGTCGAGGCGGACCGGCGGCGCGCGCCGCGCTGCAGCATGGTGCTGCCGTGGCAGCTGAACGAGAGCTTCCCGAACGCGTGGTGCACGGCGGCGGTCGACTTCCGCGGCGACCCGAAGCCGGCGTTCTTCGCCGTGGCGCGCGCGTTCGAGCGGCGCCGCGTGACGCTGAAGGTGTCGCGAGCGGTCTGGGCCGGCGAACCGATCGCGTCCGTCGAGGCGTGGCTGTGGGCGGAGGACCCGGTCGAGGCGGGATCGAGTGTCGCACTGCGCGCTCGCTCGCTCGACGGGACGGTGCTGGCCGAGCGCGTGGTCGTCGCGCCGTCCGTCGGCGAGCCGATCCCGGTCGGGAGCCTGGAGGTGCCGATCAGCGCCCTGAACGGGGTCTATCTCTGGGAGGCCGAATGGCGGCATGCTGACGCTGTGATCGACCTCGAACGGATGATCGCGACGGCGACGTCCGACTTCGCCGCCCTGTTCGACGTGCCCGCGCCCACTCTCGAGACGACTCGCGAGGACGACGGGACGGTGTTCGTCCGCAACACCGGGGCGGTCGCGGCGCTCACCCTGCGAGTCGTGGATGCGCGGCCCGCCGGCGAGCCCGGCATCCTCTCGGTCGGCGGCGACCCACGGCCGCTGCTGCCGGGGGAGACGCGTCGGCTCGCGGCGTCAGCGGGCATCCCGGTGCTCGTGGAGGCGTGGAACGCGGCGCCCGCCGATCCAGGCGGCACACCGCATCCGTTCACGACGCGTTCAGATCCAGGTGGTGTGATAGCACCGTGAAGACGCGAATCGCGGAGTACCCGCGGCCGGACCACTTCCTTCTGCACATCAGTGACACCCACCTGCTCGCGGGTGGCGAACGCCTCTACGGCAGCGTCGACAGCGAGCAGCACCTGCGGGCCCTGCTCGACGAGGTGGAGGCGTCTGGCGGGCGACCGGAGGCGATCGTGTTCACGGGCGATCTGGCCGACCGCGGCCAGCCCGACGCGTACCAGCGCATCCGCGCACTCGTCGATCCTGCGGCGGAGCGGATGGGCGCCCGCGTCATCTGGGTGATGGGCAACCACGACGAGCGGGCGGCGTTCCGCGAGGGCCTGCGCGATGAGCTGCCCGACGTCTCGCCGGTCGACGACGTGTACTGGGTCGGCGGCCTGCGGATCATCGTGCTCGACTCCACCGTTCCCGGTCACCACTACGGCGACGTGAGCGAGTCGCAGCTCGACTGGCTGGCGGCGGAGCTCGCGACGGCCGCCCCGGAGGGAACCATCCTCGCGATGCACCACCCGCCCATCCCGAGCGTGCTCGACCTCGCGGTGTCGGTGGAGCTGCGCGACCAGTCACAGCTGCGCGAAGTGCTCGAGGGCAGCGACGTGCGCAGCATCCTCGCCGGGCACCTGCACTACTCGTCGACGGCGATGTTCGCGGGCATCCCGGTCTCGGTCGCGTCGGCCAGCTGCTACACGCAGGACCTCAACGTGCCCGTCGGAGGGACCCGCGGCCGCGACGGTGCCGCGGCGTTCAACCTCGTCCACGTCTACCCGAACACGGTGCTGCACTCGGTCGTGCCGCTCGGCCAGTACCCGGCGCTCGACTACATCGACGCGGAGGAGTCGGCGCGCCGCCTGGCCGCCGACGGCATCCGCATCCCGCCGGCCGCCCGCCGCGAGGCCCCGACGGAGCCGATCAGCATCCTCGCCTGACGGACGCCCCCCATCGAGTCCGCAGAGACTGCACGCTCATGCGGCGTGTCGCGTGCAATCTTTGTGTACTCGACGGTGGGGGGTTGGGCGGGTTCAGGCGGGGCGTTCCCAGGGGGCGGGGAACGGGAAGTAGCGCTCGAGGAAGTCGGTCACGATCTGGGTGCGCTCGGCGGGGTCGATCTCGGGCTTGGAGCCGTCGTTGAGGCAGAACATGTCCTGGTCGCGCTTCTTGAGGAGGCGGCGCATCATGTCGGGCGCCTGGCGCAGCGTCGTCTCGATGTAGAGCACCTTCGCCTGCGTCTGCGTCACCGCGCGGCCGGTCATCAGCGCGTAGTAGTGGTACAGCGAGTTCGTCACCGAGATGTCCGTCGCCGAGCGGAAGGGGCTCGTCGCGGTCCGGCGGAAGTCCTCGGGGAACTCCCGCTCCATCTCGCGCAGCACGCTGATCCGCAGCGGCGCCGCGCAGTGCTCCAGGTGCCGCGTCGTGACCGCGCCGAACCGCTCCCACAGCAGGCGGCGGTTGACACGCGCCGCGTTCTCGAACCCGCTGCGCGCCGGGTCGGTCTCGCCGAGGCCGATGCGCGTGCCCGCCTCCACGAACTTGGTGACGCCGCCCGGCGAGAAGAACACGTCGGGTGACAGCGGGCGCCCGATGAACATGTCGTCGTTGGAGTACAGGAAGTGCTCCGACAGCCCCGGGATGTGGTGCAGCTGGCTCTCGACGGCGTGCGAGTTGTGCGTCGGCAGGCCGGACTGGTCGGAGAAGAAGTCCTCGCTCCGCATGATGTGGATGCGCGGGTGCTCCGCATCCAGCCACGGCGGCACGGGGGAGTCGGTCGCGATGTAGATGTTGCGGATCCAGGGAGCGAACATGTGGACGCTGCGGAGCGCGTACTTCAGCTCGTCGATCTGCCGGTAGCGGGCCTCGTTGTCGTCGCCTTCGCCGACGACGTACGACGCCATCTGGGCGGCGCGCCGGCGCTGGAACTCGGTGTCGGAGCCGTCGACCCACGAGAACACGATGTCGACCTCGAAGGAGACGTCGCTCGAGAGCGGGTCGAACATGTGCTGGAGGGTCCGCCAGCGGCGTCCGTACAGCTCGACCTCGGCCTCGACGGCCTCGCTGCGCGGCAGGCGCGGACGCATCAGCGCGTTCGGGCAGGGCGCCGTGATCTCGTCGTCGCCGAACTTCCAGAACTCGAGCTGGAACGCGGTGTCGGCGCCGTAGCGGAGGCGGCCGATCGGCTCCAGCCGCGGCCGGTAGATGCGCAGGATGTCGGCCTTGCGGCGCGAAAGGCGGCCGTCGGCGATGAGCAGATCGCCGTCGTCGGTGCCCTTCTCGGGGTCTATGCTGCGCGCGTAGAACGGCTCGTCGGCGAACGCCTCGGCGAGGGCGGCGGCGGTCTGCTTGCGGGTGCGGCGGTCGAGCGCGACGATCAGCCGGTTGTCGTCGTCGCGGACGAGCAGGTACTCCAGCGCGGCCTCGTCGAGGGCGTCGCGCACGGCGAGGAGGTCTTCGATCATCGACTCCCGCGGCGTGAACGGCCCGCTGACCAGGGTGTACAGGCCCTTCCGGAGCACGATGTCATCGCGGACGAACCGGCGCACGCCGATGCCGGGGTCGCTCGTGACGACGACGGGCTCGGGCTGGTCGGACAGGGATGCGGGAGGAAGGTCAACCATTACATGCATAACTCTAGGCCGCATAGGGTGCGGCGCCCTCCGCGGAGCGTCCCGCGCGCTCAGTCGAGCAGGTCGCGTACGGTCGCGAGCAGCAGAGCGCGCGCCTCCGGCGTCACCAACCACGGCGCGAATCCGTCGGCGGCGAGGAAGAATGTGGCGCGGGCGGCAGGTGCCGCGCTTCCGTCGGCCATCCGTGCGCCGACGGGCGTCAGGCCGATGACAGCGCGCCCGGACTCCGGCTCGCGCGCGACGACGGCCGTCTCCTCGGGCGGATCGGCGACGGTCAGCTTGGACCGGCCCCGGTAGACGACGACCTCACCCGTGAGCCCGGCGGCCACCGGATGCGCGGGGTCCGCGATGTGGACGCGGTCCACCGAGAGCGGGACGGCGGCCGCGGACGCGAGGCCGAGCGGCACGAGGTGCGCCCACGCGAGCAGCGGCACCGGGCGCTTCGCCGCGGCACGCGCGACCTCCTCGGGCGCCTGGCGGGTGATGATGATCAGATCGGCGTCCGGATCGTCGCCCAGGTGGGCGCGCATCCCGGCGCCACCGAGGAATTCGACCAGCTCGCGGTCGCCGGGGGCGGGGTTCGCCCCGGTGAGGACCGCGATGCGGGCACCGTCGCCCAGCGCGCGATGCGGCGCGACGCCGAGGCGTTCGAGGGCCCTATCGACCAGGGCGAGCACCGCGCCGCGCGCGACGTCGGCGAACTCGGCTTCGAGGGTTCGGCGGGCGGTGAGGAGGCTGTCGACGGTCGGTGCGGCGTCGTCGCCCGCGAGCGCGCCGCAGGCGAGCACGCCGGCGGCTCCGGCCGCTCGCGCTGCGGCGATCCACGGCGCGAGCTGCGCGGCGAGGTCGGGCGGCGTGGCGGGGCCGGGGTGCGTGTCGGCGAGGCGGGAGAGCAGGTCGGCCGCCTCACGCCACCGTTCGGCGGCGACCAGAGCGTCCAGTCGCGGCCAGCGCGGCGACCCGGGCGGCCACGCGCTGCACGCGTCCACGAGGGTGCGCAGGCCGTCGTCGGTCCCGGCCACGGCCGCGTACGCGCGCGAGGCCGCCGCGGCAGGGTCGTAGGAGGCGGGATCCGCCGCCCACTCGGCGACCGTTTCCAGCGCGAACCGCGAGGGTGCGGCCTCCACCATCGGGTTCGCGACGATGCCGACCAGGCCCGGCGCGGCCTCCCGCCCGGTCAGCGGGCCGAGGAACAGCCTCGAGCGGTCGAAGTCGTTCACCGGGAAGTTGTCCCACAGCACGAGGTCGCGGTCGAAGCTGCGCGCGGCCTGTGCGACGTCGTCGGCGGTCACCGCGCCCACGACGATGTCGGGCCCGGTCCACAGCACGCGCGCGTCGGCGGGCAGCGTCTTCGCGAGCCCGACGCGATAGGGCGTGCGCGCGAGTCCCGCATAGTCGGTGGGGCAGAAGAGCACCGGCTCGTCGATCCCCGCGGGCCGGAGGAACGACTCCCGGAACCGCGCAGCCACCGCTCCGTGCGCGCGTCCGAGCGCTTCCGGATCGTCCATGGGCACGTCGTCGAAGAGCAGCGCGAACGACCGGATGCCCGCGTCGAGCAGCTGCCGGCACTTGCAGGCAAGCGCCTCGTGCTCGCCGTCCTCGTGGAACCGCATCGAGAGGCCCGGCGAGATCGCGTAGACGAAGCGGACGCCGCGCGCGGCCGCCTCATCGTTCAGCCGCGCGAGTCCGGCGAGCCGGTCGGCGGGATACGGCTCCCGCCAGTCCTCGCGGTGCCACGGGTCGTCCTTCGGTGCGTACAGGTAGTGGTTCAACCCGATGGCGCCTCCGCGTTGGAACCAGGCGAGCCGGTCGGCGTGCGACCACGGCTCGCCGTAGAACCCCTCGACGACACCACGCCACGCGAGTCCGCTCACCGGCCGCCGCCGTGCCACGACGTCCACAGCTCGGCGTACGCGCCTCCCGCGGCCACCAGCTCCTCGTGGCTGCCGAGCTCGTCGATGTGCCCATCGCGCACCACCGCGATCCGGTCGGCGTCGTGCGCGGTGTGGAGGCGGTGTGCGATCGCGACGACCGTCCGTCCCTCGAGAACACGGTTCATCGCACGCTCGAGGTCGCGCGCGGCGGTGGGGTCGAGCAGCGAGGTGGCCTCGTCCAGGATGAGCGTGTGCGGGTCGAGCAGCACGAGCCGCGCGAGTGCGAGCTGCTGCGCCTGCGCGGGCGTGAGGACGACCCCTCCCGAGCCGACGACCGTGTCGAGGCCCTTGGGCATGGAGCGGACCCAGCGCAGCGCATCCACCACCCGGAGCGCGCGGGCGAGTTCGTCGCGTCCGGCGCCGGGCTTCGCAAGCGACAGGTTCTCGGCGATGGTGCCGACGAAGACGTGGTGCTCCTGTGTGACCAGGGCGACGTGGCTGCGCAGGTCGTCGAGCGGGAGGTCGACCAGGCGGACGCCGCCGACGGTGATCCGGCCGCCGGACGGCTCCGTGATCCCCGCCATCAGGCGGCCCAGCGTCGACTTGCCCGATCCGGACGGGCCGACGATCGCCAGCCGCTCGCCGACGGCGAGGTCGAGCGAGACGCCGTGCAGCACCTCCGTGCCCTCGCGGTAGGAGTAGCGCACGTCCGAGGCGACGACGTGCTCGTCGGCCGGCTGCTCGCCGGTCGCGTGCCGGTCCTCGGGCACGTCGGCCACACCGATGATCCGTGAGAGCGCGGTCGTTCCGACCTGGATCTCGTCCAGCCAGCTGATCAGCTCGTCCACCGGCGACACCAGCTGCATGGCGTAGAGCGCGACGGCGGTCACCGCCCCGATGCCGACCACGCCCCCGCCGACGAGGTAGGCGCCCCAGGCGAGCACCACGATCACCGGGAGGAGGAACGCGATGTCGGTGCTCGGGAAGAACCACGACCGCAGCCAAAGCGTGTACCACTCGGACTCGCGGCGCTCCCGCAGGGCGGCGTCGATCTTCGTCCGCTGCGCGGGCGCGAGGCTCAGCGCCTCGATCGTGCGGACGCCGTCCACGGTCTCGCTGATCGTGCCGCCGAGCGTGGCATAGGACGCCAGCTGTCGCTGGTAGCCGGGGCCCGAGCGCCTGAGGTACCAGCGCGTGGCGAACACCAGGATGGGCACTCCGGCGAACATCGCGACGGCGACCGGCGGGCTCACCAGGAACGCCGCGACGACGGTCAGCACCGCGGTGACCCCGGCGACGAGGATCCGCGGCACGCCGAAGCGCACCGTCTGGGCGACGGACTGGATGTCGTTGGTCGTGCGGGCGAGCAGGTCGCCGGTCCCGGCCGCCTCGACCGTCGAGAGCGGGAGTCGTGCGACGGTCGCCAGGAACTCCTCCCGCAGCTGCGCGAACACGCCCTCGCCGAGGATCATCGACTGCCGCTGGGCGAACCGGATCAGGACGGCCTGGCAGACGATCGCCCCGAGGAGCACCAGGGCGATGGTGTCGATGCCCGCCGACGACAGGCTGCCGCCGGTGATGCCGTCGATGATGAGGCCGATGAGGGCGGGGCCGGCGAGACCGGCGACGGCGGCGAGCGTGTGCAGCACGAGCACGACCGAGAGGCCGCCGCGATGCTGCCGGATCAGGCGGGCGCCGGTCGCCCGCACGGTCGCGGTGCTAGCGATCGGAAGCAGCATCGTCCGTCCCCTTCTTCGCCTTCTTCTTCTTCGACTTCTTCGTGCGTTTGCTGTCGCCGGCCGGGCGCTGCGCGGACACCGGGTGGGTGGCTGTCCAGAGCGCGTCGATGGACCCGGTCCACGCGGCCTCGAGGTCTTCGCCGTCGGCGGGCTCGGCGGCGCTGATGGTGCGCGAGACGATCGCCCGGTAGAGGTCGCCGAGGTCGTCCTCCTGGCGGAGCAGGGACTGGTGGGTGCCGGTCCCGACGACACGGCCCTTCCGCACGACGGCGATGGTGTCCATCCGGTCGAGCAGCAGTGGGCTGGCGGTGACGACGACCGTGGTCCGGCCGTCGCGGGCCTCGCGCAGCCGCTCGGCGATCTGCGCCTCGGTGTGCGCGTCCACCGCGCTGGTCGGCTCGATCAGCACCAGCACCTCCGCGTCGGTCAGCAGCGCCCGGGCCAGGCTGAGCCGCTGGCGCTGACCGCCGGAGAAGGTCCGGCCGCGCTCGGCGACCCGCTCGTGCACGCCGTCCGGAAGCGCCTCGACGGTCTCGCTCGCGGCGGCCGTGTCGAGCGCGGCGGAGACGCGGCGCAGGCGTCCGGTGGAGGTGTCCGTGAACTCCGCGTCACGGATCGGCAGCGTGTCGAGACCGTCGAGCAGCTTGCCGCCGAAGAGGTGCGGGTTCGCGTCGTTGACGACGATGCGCTCGCGGACCTCCCGCACCGGCACGCGGGTGTGGTCCACTCCGCCCCAGAGCACGGGCGCTTCGTGATGGACGCTGTCGTCGAAGCGGCCGAGGCGCGTCGCGATGCCGGCCGCCTCATCCGGGTCGGCGTCGACGATGGCGGTGAACCGGCCGGGCTCGATGACCACGCCGGACGCGAGGTCTTCGATGGCGGAGCCCCAGGCCGGGGCCTCGGCGGGTTCGGCGGTGTCGCGGGCGGCCGGCCGGGTGCGGAGCACCGACAGCACGCGCCGCGCCGAGACGACGCCCGCGGTGAAGGTCTGGGCCGCCTCGACCGCCGTGCGCAGCGGCAGCACCAGGAAGGTCGCGTAGCCGTAGAACGCCGTCAGCTGACCGGGGGTGATCGTGCCGTCGAGCGCCAGGTGCGCGCCGAACCAGACGATGAACACCAGGAAGGCGCCGGGCAGCAGCACCTGGAGTCCATCGAGCCAGCTCTGCGTCTTCGCCACCCCGACGCCCGCCGCGCGCACCCGCTGCGACTGCGTCGCGTAGCGCTCGACGAACTCGTGCTCGCCGCCGATCCCGCGCAGCACGCGCAGGCCGACGACGGTGTCGGCGCCGAGCGTGGTCAGGCCGCCGGCCTCCTCGCGCCACACCGCCTGGCGCGTGCGCAGCGGGCGCAGCAGCAGGGCGAGCACGAGCGCGACGGCGGGCACGCCGATCACGACCGCGAGGCCAAGCGGGAGAGACGCATTCAGCATGATGATCGACACCGCGACGAACGCGACGACGCCGCCGCCGAGGCGCGCGGTCACGTCGAACATCGCCCCGAGGCGGAGGGAGTCGGTGCTCACCGTCGCGACGATCTCCCCCGACGAGGTGGTCGCGGTGATCGCCGGTCCCGTCTCCGCCGAGTGGTAGCCGATCAGCCGCGCGACACCGAGCGACGAGCGCAGCCAGTTGGACACGGCCATGCGGTGCCTCAGCATCCCGGTTACCGCCTGGATCACGGCGACGACGAGCAGGGCGCCGCACCAGCCCCACAAGGCGGACGGATCGCCGGACACGCCCTCGTCCACCGCGCGGCCGAGCAGGTACGGCCAGACGGCCTGGCACAGCATCCACACCACGCCGAACAGCACGCCGGCGGTGAGGGTCGCCGGCTGCCGGGCCGCCTGCCAGAGCAGGAAGCGCGGCACCGACGACAGGTGCTTCTCGCCCGGGCGGGCGGAGGGGATCCGAGCCCCGCGCGGCGTGCGCGGCGGCGAGGGAGGGGCAGCGCGGACGCTGGACATCTTCAGTGCTCCTGGGGGATCGAGCGGTGTGGAACGGAACGGAACGGAGGCGGCTCAGCGGCCCGGCGGGGTGAGCGCCGCGACCGCCGCGGCATCCAGGGCGACAGCGGGCGCCTGCCGCAACAGGAGCGTCAGCTGTGCGGCCGTCTCCAGCTCCTCCGCCAGGTCGATCGCGGCATCGAGGGTGGGGGCGGCGACGACCGGTCCGTGGTTCGCGAGCAGCAGCACCGGGTGCCCGGGTGCGGCGGCCACGACGCCCGCGGCCAGCTCGGCGCTGCCGGGTCGGGCATAGGGCACGATCGGCACATCACCCAGCCGCATCACGCGGTAGGGCGTGAGCGGGGGCAGCGGCGCGTACCCGCTGTCACCCGGGGGCAGGCACGCGATCGCCGTGGCGTAGGGCGAATGGAGGTGGACGACTGCGGTCGCGTCCGGGTGCGCGGCGTACATCGCGGCGTGCAGCGGCAGCTCCTTGGTGGGACGCGGGGCGCCCTCCTGGTCGGCCGGCGTCGCGGCCAGCTCGTCCTCGGTGACCGCCCGCAGCGACGAACCGGTGGGTGTCGCGATGATGCGCGACCCGACGCGGAGACTGACGTTGCCGGAGCTGCCCGGCGACAGGCCCGCCGCCGACAGGTGGCGGCAGGCGCGCACGATGGCGGCGCGCGCTTCGGCCTCGGTGCGGATGGTGGTCATGGCGACACCTCCCAGGCGTCGGTGAACAGGTCGGGGCCGCCGAAGTTGCCCGACTTCAGCAGGACGGCGATGGTGCGCGGTCCGTCGCCGGCATCCGACGACGAGACGGCCCACGGGACGCCCGGAGCGGCCTGCGCGCCGATGCGGAGCCGCGACAGGCCGAGCCGGGCGGTCACCGCGCCGGAGGTCTCGCCGCCGGCGACCAGGAGGTGGCTGCGGCCGAGGGCGTGGACGGCGAAGGCGGCCAGCTCGGCGAGCGCGTCCTCGAGCAGGGCGGCGGCCCGCTCGGCGCCGAGCGCGGTCTGCGCGGCGGCGACATCGCCGGACGCGTGGATGAGGATCGGCGCGAGCGGGTCGGTGTGCGCGGCCAGCGCATCCCGGATCGGGGTCAGCGCGTGCGGGTCGCGGGCCAGGTCGAGCGGGTCGAGGACGTGGCGCTCGCCGCGGAAGGCCGCGATCTGTCCGCGCGTGGCGGCCGATGCGCTCCCCGCGAGGATGAGGCGACCGGTGAGCGGCACTGCCGGAAGTCCAGCCGTGGCGGGTGCGTGCCCCAGACTCGTGGATGCCGCCGCGCGGGCCAGGGCCGTCGCCACCCCCGCGCCGCCACCGGCCACGACGGGCCGTTGCGCCGCGATCCGGCCGATCGCCTCGGCGATCACATCGAGGTCGGCCTCGGTCAGCGCATCCACCAGGACGTGCCCGTCTCCGACCATCCCGGCCACCGCGTCCGCTCCCCGCCGGACGTCCTGCCAGCGCACGAGCCCGACCGGCGCGGGGGTCTGCGGCGACAGCACCCGCACGAGATCGGAGTCACGCATCGGGGTCAGCGGATGGTCGCGCATCGAGGATTCGGCGAGGGGCACGCCGTCGACGAACAGCGTCCCCTGGTACTGCGTGCGCCCGGCGCCGGGTGTGGCGGGCGTGCCGACGGTCGCCGTCGCTCCCGCCACGGACGCGAGGGCGTCGGCGATCGGCCCGATGTTCCCGGCGGGCGTCGAGTCGAACGTCGAGCAGTACTTGTGGTAGAGCTGCGTCGCACCGGCCCCCAGAAGGAGACGGGCCGCCGCGGCGGAGGCGGAGGCGGCTTCGGCGGCCGGGGCGGTGCGCACCTTGAGGGCGACGACAGCGCATCCCGCGCCGGCCTCGAACAGATCGCCGGGCGCGTCGTCGGGTGTCCCGAGCAGCACGGTCGCGGGGAGTCCCGCCTCGACGACGCGGCCCGCGAGGTCGCAGGCGCCCGTCACGTCGTCGGCGACGGCGCCGAGCCGCATCACGAGACGCCGACCCCCGGCTCGTCGGAGGCGGGGGTCGGCGCACGACCGGAGAGCAGGGGCGCGTCGAACGGCTCCCCGGCGACGATCACGGTCGCACCGGCCTCGCGCAGCGCGCGGACGTCGTCGGGATCGGCGCCCGCGTCGGTGAGGATCGCATCCACCAGGTCCAGCCCGCCCACGCGGATCGGGGCCCGGGCGCCGAGCTTGGAGTGGTCGACGAGCAGCACGGTCGTGCGGGCGGCGCGCGCGAGCTCCTGCTTGAGCTCCGCGTCGAGCGCGTTGGCGCAGAGGATGCCGCGTGTGTCGACCGCGGTCGCCGAGAGCACGGCGACGTCGATCGAGTAGTCGGCGATGGTGCGCCGGGCGGTGGCGCCGGCGAAGCTGCGGGTCTCCGCCTGGTAGACGCCGCCGACGGCGACGAGCTCCACGTCGTCGCGTTCGATCGCCGCCTGGATCACCGGCACCGAGTGGCTGATGATCGTCGTGCCCGGGTACAGCATCCCGGCCAGGTTCGCGACCGTCGTGCCGGCGTCGAGGGCGACCGTGACCGCGCCGTCGAGCAGGTCGAGGCAGGCCTCGGCGATGGAGTGCTTCTCCCCGCTGCCGGTCACGGCCCGCTCGTCGAACGGACGGCCGTGGCCGAGGTTCGGCAGGCTGGCGCCGCCGACGACGCGTCGGGCGAGCCCGTCGGCTTCGAGCTGCCGGAGGTCGCGGCGGATCGTCATCTCGGAGACGCCGAAGTCCTCCGCGACGCGCGACGACGACACGTAGCCCTCGACGGACAGTCGTCGGAGCAGTTCGTCGCGGCGGGCGGGGGCGTCGGTGTAGCGCACGGCGTCCATCCAACCGGCTGCTCGGTGCGCTTGTCAACAAACGCACAAATCTTGACGCGAATGTTCGGAAGTGAACAGAATGGAGTCTGTGACCGACGCACCTCTCGCCGCTCTGGGCGTGGATGTCGGCACCACCAACACGAAGGTGGTGCTGGCCGTGTTCGGCGACGGTGTGCGCGAAGAGCGCACGCTGTCGGTGCCGACGCCGTCGTCCGGCGCGGCGCTGCAGTCGGTGGTCCTGAACGCGGTGCGCGACGTGGTGCTGGACAGCCCGCATCCGATCGTCGCCATCGGCGTCGCCGCGATGGGGGAGACCGGCTCGCTCGCCGGCCCCGATGATCAGCCGCGCGGCGAGCTGTTGCGCTGGGCGGACGGCGACGCCGCCACGGCCGACCGGCTGACGGCGGCCGTGGGGGCCGAAGCCCTCTACGCGGCGACCGGCGTGCCCGCGCCGCACAAATCGCCGCTCGTGCACTGGCAGCGCCTGGCCGACCAGCAGGATGCGCGACTCGACGACGCCCGCTGGCTCGGAGCCGATGCGCTGGTGATCGCGGCGCTGACCGGTGAGGCGGTGACCGACCACACGCTGGCGGCCCGCACGATGGCCTACCGGCTCCCGGCCTCCGGGGAACCGCTGGCGCGTGAGTTCGACCGCGACCTCGTCGGCGTGGTGGGTCTGACCCCCGACCGTTTCCCCCGGGTCGCGCTCCCGGGCGAGACCGCCGGCCTGCTCGGTGCGGACGCGGCACGCGCGCTCGGTCTGCCCGTCGGCATCCCCGTCGTCGCAGCGGGTCACGATCACGCCGTCGGCGCCTGGGCTGCGGGCGCACGCGAGCCCGGCCAGGCAGCCGACTCCGTCGGGACCGCCGAGGCGCTGCTGCGGATCGCCGAGAGCGTGCCGCGCGACGCCGCTCGGGAGCAGGGGATGAGCCTCGCCCGGAGCATCGACGGACGCTACGAAACCCTCCTGGCCGGCAACCCGGCGGCGGGCGCGCTGGTCGAGTGGGCGTTCGCCGAGCTCCTTCCGGGTGCCGACCGGCACGCCGCCCTCGAAGGCGCCCGGCTGCGGGCGGAGGGCCCGTTGGACGCGTTCCTCCTCCCCTACCTGCGCGGCAGGCAGTCCCCGTCGCCCGACGCGGCTGCCTCCGTGCGCCTGGTCCAGCCGGTCGAGGAGGGCGCGCCGGGTCGTCTCGCCGACCCCGCGGCGACGCTCACCGCCGTGCTGACCGGCCTCGCCCTCCAGCTCGCGTGGATGGACGCCTCCCAGACCGGACTCGCCGGCCCGCGCCGTCCGGAGCTGACCGTGCTCGGCGGACCCGGCGCCGCCAACGCCGCCTGGTGGCGCCTCAAGCAGCGCCTCCTCCCGGGCCGCCTCCGCCGCGTCGCCGCGGTCGAACCCGTGGCCACCGGCGCCGCCCTGCTCGCCGCGCACCGTGTGGCCGGCATCACGACCTCGCTGCCCGTGCACCCGCACGACCCGGGCAGCGCCGACAGCGTCGCCTCCGCGGGCGATCCGGCTCTGCTGGACGCCTTCGTGGAGGCGGCGACGCTCCGAAGCAAGGAACCCGCATGACCGACACCGCCTCCCGTCCCGCACTCGACCTCGACGCCATCGCCCGCCCGAGCGGGTCCCTCGCGATGGTGGCGATGGACCAGCGCGAGAGCCTTCGCCACATGTTCGACCTCGCCGGCGCCGGCCGCCCGGCCGACGACGTCCTCATCCGCTTCAAGCTGGACGTCGCCGCGGCGCTCGGCCCGCTGGCGTCCGGGTTCCTGATCGACCGGCACTTCGGCTGGGAGGCGGTCCGCGACACGCTGCCCTCGGGCACGGGCCTCATCCTGGCGGCAGACGACCTCACGCAGGAGGACGGCGGTCCGGTCGAGGAGACGGCGCTCGACGAGGTCGTTCTGACGGAGACGGACCTCGATGGTGTCTCCGCACTGAAGCTGCTGGTGATCTGGCGCCGCGACGCGAAGCGCGAGCAGCGCGTCGAGCTCGTGCACCGGTTCGTCGCCGAGTGCCGTGCCCGCGGTGTGCTGTCGGTGCTGGAGCCCGTGGTCCGGGCGACGCCGGAGGAGCTGGACGCCGGCACCTGGGACCTCGACGTCGCCATCCGCGAGGCAGCCGCCGAGCTGTCCCCGTCCGGCCAGAGCCTCTACAAGGTCCAGGTGCCGCTGTCGGGAACCGGCGACGAGGCCGCGCAGCGCGAGGCGAGCGAGCGGCTGAACGACGCCATCATCGGACCCTGGGTGGTGCTGTCGCAGGGCGTCGACCGTCCGGCGTTCCTGCCGGCCGTCGAGGCGGCGTGCCGCGCCGGCGCGAGCGGGTTCCTCGCGGGTCGGGCGCTGTGGAGCGACGTCGTCGGGCGAGACGACGTCCCCGCCGCCCTGCGCGAGCTGTCGGTGCCGCGGCTCGAGGCCCTGATCGAGGTCGTCGACCGCGAGGCGCGTCCGTGGCGGGAGGCGCGATGATCGCCGGACTGCTGCACACCGTCCCGGCGCTCGCGCCGACCTTCGACGGGCTCGTCGCCGACGCGGTTCCGGGAACGAGCCGTGAGCACGTCGTCGACGCGTGGATGCTGGAGACCGCGATCGCCGAAGGTGTCACCCCGGCGGTGCGCGAGCGCGTCGCCGCGCACCTGCGCCACCTGGCGGAGTCGGGCGCGGACGCGATCCTGGTCACCTGCTCCTCCATCGGCGAGGCCGCGGAGGAAGCGGCCGCCTCGCTGGGGGTGCCGGTCATCCGGGTGGATGCAGCCATGGCCGCCGAGGCCGCTCGCCTCGCGTCCGCCGCCACCGGCGCCCAGCCCCGCATCGCGGTGCTCGCGACGAACACCGCGACGCTCGGACCGACCACGCGGTTGATCGAGCGTGAAGCCGCCGCCCAGGGCGTGCGCGCCACGGTCACCGCAACGGTCGTCGACGGCGCGGCCGCCGCGCGAGCCGCGGGCGACCAGGCCACCCACGACCGTCTCATCGCCGACGCTGTCCGCGCCGCCGCGAACCCCGCCGCCGGCGAGGCCGCGGCCGCCGTCCTCGTCCTCGCCCAAGCCTCGATGGCACCCGCCGCCGAGTCGGCCGGCGTGGACATCCCCGTACTCACCTCCCCGGCGGGCGGCGTCGCCCGGCTCGCGGAGGCACTGACCCCGTCGGATCCGGGGACGCCGGACGCCAGCGCGAACCGTGCGGCCGCCTCCGGATCCGACGGAACCTCCCCAGAGAACGGAGCGACCCCATGACCGGCGTCGACCTGCTCGCCTACGCCGACCGCCTCGGCGGCGACCTCCCGCGCCTGCGCGCCCTGCTCGACGGCCCCCTTCGTGACTTCGCGGGCGTGCACCTCCTCCCGTTCTTCGTGCCGTTCGACGGCGCGGACGCGGGCTTCGACCCGATCGACCACGCGTCGGTCGACCCGCGCCTCGGCACCTGGGACGACGTCCGCGCGATCGCTGCGAACCGCGAGGTGACCGCCGACCTCATCGTGAACCACGTGTCGAGCGAGTCGGCCGAGTTCGTGGACTGGCTGGCGCTCGGCGAGGAGTCTCCGCACGACGGCATGTTCCTCACCTTCGACACGGTCTTCCCCGATCGGGCGTCGGAGGACGACATCACCGCCTTCTACCGCCCGCGACCCGGTCTGCCCTTCACCGCGTACCGGATGGCGGACGGCCGCCGCCGCCTGGTCTGGACGACCTTCATGCCGAGCCAGGTCGACCTCGACGTCGCGAACGACCGCGCCCGCGCGTACCTCCGCCGCATCCTCGCCGCCCTGCACGACGGCGGTGTGACCACGGTCCGGCTGGATGCGGTGGGCTACGCGGTCAAGACGCCCGGGTCCGACAGCTTCATGACGCCGGAGACGCTGGAGTTCGTGCGCGAGATCGTCGCGCTCGCTCGCGAGGAGGGCCTTCGGGTGCTCGTCGAGGTGCACGCGCACTACACGCAGCAGCTCGCCATCGCTCCGCTCGTCGATCTCGTCTACGACTTCGCGCTCGCTCCGCTCCTGCTGCACAGCCTCGGCACCGGCACCTCCGACCGCCTGCAGGAGTGGCTGCGCATCCGCCCGCGGAACGCGATCACCGTGCTCGACACCCACGACGGCATCGGCATCATCGACGCCGGCCCGTCGGGCGACCGCCCGGGCCTCATCAGCCAGGACGACATGGCCGCGATCTTCGCCCGCGCGGCCGAGGCCACGCACGGCCACTCGACCCTCGCATCCGTCATCCCGGCGTGGATGAGCCTGCCGCACCAGATCAACGCGACGTTCTTCTCCGCCCTCGGCGCGGATGCGAACGCCTACCTGCTCTGCCGCGCCGTCCAACTGTGGCTGCCCGGGCGCCCCCAGCTGTACTACGTCGGACTTCTCGGCGGCCTGGACGACGTGGCGCTGTTCGAGCGCACCGGGCAGGGACGCGACGTCAATCGGCACGTGTACACGTCGGCGGAGTTCGACGCGGCGATGGCGAGCGACGTCACCCGCGCCCAGCTCGCCCTCGTCCGGTTGCGGTCGGCGCACGCCGCCTTCACCGGCGAGTTCGGCTACCGTGTGGAGGCGGACGCGCTCGTGCTCGAGTGGACGCTCGGCGACGAGCGCGCCACGCTCGAGGTCGCGTTCGCTCCCGAACCGCGCTTCCGCATCCACCTGCAGGGAGCCGGCGGCCCCCTCGCCGTCGACTCCGTCGCCGCGCTCGCCACCCTCTGAACCACCCGCGACCTCACCTTCCCCCCACCCCGAGGACCATGCAGACCACCCAGGACATCACCGTCACCCGCAGCGCGACCGAGGTCGTGCTCGTCGCCCCCGCGTACACGCTCGGCGTGGCCCTCGCCCGCCCGCGCGCGACCATCGCCGGTCCGGACGGCGAGCTGTGGAGCGACCTCTCCCTGCTCGCGAGCGTCGACCGCCTCGGCGTGCCCGACGAGTCGTCCGGCCCGACCGCGGTCACGGTCGAGGAGGAGGACGACGGGTCGGTACGCGTCACCGTGCTCACCGACTCCAGCGCCTGGGCCACCAAGGCGATCGTGCTGCACTGCACGCCGAGCGAGGTCCGCGCCCGCGTCGAGGTGACCACCGAGGAGGATGAGGCGCGCATCACCGACCTCACGATGTTCGGCGGCCAGGCGGCGCTCCCGACCGGCGCCGCGGGCACGTTCCGCTCGGGCATCCGCTTCCCGTCGCTGTATGTTCCGACGCCGACCGAACCCATCCAGGTCGTGCGCCCGTCCAACGCGCAGGCGCAGCTCGGCGTCGTCGGTGACGCGGAGCCGGGACGCCTCCACGGCATCTTCTCTCCGCCGCCGCTCGTCTTCGGGCTGGGTCGTCCGTCCATCTCCGCCGATGCTCCGCACGGCCCGACGGACATGCCGGTCGGCGACTGGCTCGGCGTCTCGGTGGTCGCGCCCATCGCTCAGCTCGGCTTCACGACCTTCCGCTACGACGTGCTCGACGGCGGCTTCCTGTTCCGGCTCACGTACGAGGGCCACACCCGCGTTCGCGCCGGCGGCTGGGTCTCGCCCGAGTTCGTGCTGCGGCCCGGCGGCGCACCGCTGACCCTCATCCGCGACTACCGCGACGACCTCGCGGCGAAGGGATGGGCGGCCCCCGCACCCGAGCCCGTCGGCTGGTGGCACGAGCCGATCTTCTGCGGCTGGGGCGCGCAGTGCGCGCTCGCCGTGCGGATGAGCCACGAGGGCGAGGCGCTGGCGACCGACAACGCCGACGGCTTCGTCCTGCCGTCGGGCGCGGCGTTCGCGCCCGACCTCGCCCGCCAGTACCTCTACGACCGCTGGCTGCGCCGCCTCGCCGAGCGCGACCTCCACCCAGGGACCGTCGTGATCGACGACCGCTGGCAGGCCGACTACGGCACCAACACGGTCGACACCGAGAAGTGGCCCGACCTGCGCGGCTGGATCGACGAGCGGCATGCCGCAGGTCAGCGCGTCCTGCTGTGGTTCAAGGCCTGGGACCCGAGTGGCCTCCCCCCGGAGCTGACCGTCCGCGACGCCTTCGGGCGCCCGGTCGCGGTCGACCCGTCGAACCCCGCCTACCTGGATGCGCTCGCCGAGCAGGTGACGCGGATGCTCTCGCCCGACGGCCTCGACGCCGACGGCTTCAAGGTGGACTTCACGCAGCGAGCGCCCTCCGGGGTCACGCTCCGCACGCACGGCGACGACGTGTGGGGCATGAGCGCGCTGCACGCCATCGTGCGCACCATCCACGAGGCCGCCAAGGCCGCGAAGCCCGACGCGCTCGTGGTGACGCACACCGTGCATCCCTCGTTCTCCGACGTCACCGACATGGTGCGGCTCAACGACGTGCTCGAGGACTCGGTGCACGGCGAGCCGGTGCCCGTCGGCGACCAGCTGCGCTTCCGCCATGACATCGCCGCGGCGTCGCTCCCGGGCCACCCGATCGACACCGACCAGTGGCCGATGCCGAGCCGGGAGGAATGGCTCGCGTACTCGCGCATCCAGCCGGAGCTCGGCGTGCCGGCGCTCTACTACGTGGAATCCATCGACAACAGCCGCGAAGATGTCACCGACGGCGACCTCGATGAGATCGCCGTCCTGTGGCGCGCGTACCGCGCGGCCCGCGACGACGAGCCCCAGAAGGAGCCGAGCACGGTATGAGCGCGTTCACCGAGGTCGCCCCCGGCGTCCACCGGTTCGCGGACACCTGCAACGTCTACGTCGTCACCCCGCCGCCCGGGGCCGCCGGCGGCGCCATCGTCATCGACTTCGGGTCGGGCGACGTGCTCGATCACCTCGGCGAGCTCGGCCTCGACACGCTCGACGCCGTGCTGATGACCCACCACCACCGCGACCAGGGCCAGGGCCTGCCGCGCGCGGTGGCCGCGGGCATCCCGATCTTCGTGCCGCCGGTGGAGCAGGACCTCTTCACCCGCGTAGACGAGATGTGGTCGTCCCGGGCGCTGTACAACGACTACAACCTGCGCCAGGACCGCTTCTCGCTGCTCGATCCCGTGCCTGTCGCCGGGACCGTGCCCGAGTACCGCACCGCGACCTTCGGCGGCCTCGCGGTGAAGACCCTCCCGACCCCCGGCCACACCATGGGCTCGGTCACCTACCTGATCGAGCGCGACGGCGAGCGGATCGCGTTCACCGGCGACCTCATCTACGCGCCCGGCAAGGTCTGGTCGCTCGCGGCGACCCAGTGGTCGTACACCGAGAACGAGGGCCCGGCGATGAACGTGCTCTCCTGCCTGATCCTTCAGGAGGAGGAGCCCGGCATCCTGTTGCCGTCGCACGGCGAGCCGATGGCCGACGCGATGGATGCGCTGGAACAGCTGGCCGACCGGATGGCCGGCTACGTCGACTCCCGCCGCACCAACGCCTGGGACCTGCGGGACTGGCTGGAGCGCCCCTTCGTCCGCCTCACCGACCACCTGCTCCTCAACCGCACCGCCAACTCCTGCGTGTACGTGCTGCTCAGCGACTCCGGAGCGGCGCTGTTCATCGACTACGGCTACGACATGTCCACGGGATGGCCGGCCGGCACCGACCGCGCGGCGCGGCGGCCGTGGCTCGCGAGCCTCCCCGCCTTGAAGCGCGACTTCGGCGTGACCTCGATCGAGGTGGTGCTCGGCACGCACTACCACGACGACCACATCGCCGGACTGAACCTGCTGCGCGACGTCGAGGGGACGCAGGTGTGGCTGCCCGAGAACGTCGCGCCCATCATGGCCGACCCGATGCGGACCGACCTGCCCTGCCAGTGGTTCGAGCCCATCCCGGCCGATCGCGTGCTGGCGCTCGGCGAGACGGTGCGCTGGCGCGAGTACGAGTTCGTCACCCACGAACTGCCCGGGCACACGCTCTACGCCGCCGCCTTCGAGTTCGAGGTGGACGGCGTCCGGGTGCTCGCGACCGGCGACCAGCAGACCGCCGAGGGGCGGCTCGGCGTGCAGCGCGAGATCCTGAACTACCAGTACCGCAACCGGTTCCGGCGCGATGACTTCATCCAGAGCGCGGCGCTGTACCGCCGGGTGGCTCCCGGTCTCATGATCACCGGCCACTGGCAGGGCCGCGAGGTCGACGAGGACTACCTGCAGCTGCTCACCGAGCAGGGCGACGAGCTCGCCGCCATCCACAACGGGCTGCTTCCGGACGACGGGATGCTCCCGCCGGCCGACGGCAACCTGGTGCTGGTGGAGCCGTTCTACCAGCGCGTGCAGCCCGGGGCGGCGCTGGAGTACGAGGTCGTCGTCGTGAACCCGTACGACGAGCCGCGCGAGGTGGTCGCCCGGCTCGTGACGCCCGAGGGGTGGAGCGATCCGTCGCCGGGGTCGGTGGTGGCGGCGGCCGGGGAGACCGTCCGGCTGCGCTTCGACGTGCGGGCCGGCGATGCGCCTCGCAAACGACAGCGGCTGGCGGCCGACGTCACGGTCGGCGCGATCCGTCTCGGCCAAGCCGGCGACGCGGTGGCCGACACGGTCTCCCTCGACAGCGCCTCCGCCCTCGGCTAGCCTGCGGGCGTGGACCGCATCCCGCTCTACCGCCGCTGGCACGGCGACCCCGACTCGCCGCATCCACCGCTGCTACTCATCCACGGCGGCGGCTCGACCATCGAGACCAACTGGGGGCTGCTGCTGCCGCTCGTCGAGCCGACGCGGTCGGTGCTCTGCGTGGAGCTGCAAGGGCACGGGCGCACCGCATCCGGCGACCGGCCCGCGTCCTTCGAAGGCTCGGCGGACGACGTCGCCGCGGTGCTCGACGAACTGCGTCTCGGTCCGGTGGATGTGCTGGGCTTCAGCAACGGCGGACAGGTCGCGCTGCAGCTCGCCGCGCGTCACCCCGCCGCGGTGCGACGGGTCATCGCCGCGTCCGCGCCTGTGCGACGGGAGGCGATGGTCGACGGATTCTGGGACGGCCTCGCCGCCGGAACGTTCGACGACCTGCCGGCGCCCTACCGCGAGGCGGACCGAGCGGTCAGCCGCGACCCGGAGCACGCCCGGCGGATGTTCGAGCTCGACCGGGAGCTGATGCTCGGATTCGAGGACTTCCCCGACGAACTGCTCGCGTCCATCCACGCGCCCGTGCTCGTCGTCGGTGCCGACCACGACGTGGTGCGCGCCGAGCACTTCGTGGAGCTGGCGTCACTACTGCCCGACGCCCGCGTCCTGATCGTCCCCGGCACCCACGGCGACTACCTCGGCGAACGGCTGGCGGCGGGGGGCGACCCCGCCGCCCTCCGCCGCACGCTCCCCCACCTCCTCGCCTTCCTCGACGCCCCCTAGCCCCGCCATCGAGTACACGAAGAGTGCACGCTCCAGCGGCGTGTCGCGTGCACTCTTCGTGTACTCGATGGGGGGCGAAGGGGGTCAGCGGGCGAAGGTGCCGGCGAGGATGGCGTCGATCTGGTCGAGGGCCATGGTCATGCCCTGCTCCTGGCCCATCGCCAGCAGCTCCTCCATCTGCGCGGTGCTCGCGAACTGGTTGAGGATCGTCATCCGGGTGCGGCCGTCGCGCTCCTCCAGCGTCGTGACCATGCGGCCGGGCTCGCCGGGTGCGGGTGCGCCGCCCTCCTCGGCGAAGCCGTCGTCGATCGCGATGCGGCCCGTCGGCTCGATCTCGACGAAGCGCCACCAGCCCCACGCCTTCCCGCCCTCGGGCAGGCTCATGTAGTAGGTCGCGCGTCCACCGGGCTCGAACTCGAAGACATCGAAGGTGGCCGGATACCCGGGAGGACCCCACCAGAGCTCCAGCTGGCGCGGGTCGGACCACAGCTGCCAGACCCGCTCCTGCGGGGCGTCGTACTCGCTGACGATGGTGAGCGTCAGCGCTTCCGGATCCTTGGTCGATTCGATGACGGTCATCGGTCGCTCCTCTCTCGTTCGGTGGTGCGGGTGGTGCGTCTCTGCTCGGCCTCCTCGGCGAGGATGCCGTCGATGGCCGCATCGCGGTGACGCCACAGCTGCTCGAACGCCTCGAGCAGTTCCGACGCCCGACGGATGGTCGCGGGATCGCCCGTCACGACGCGCTCGCGTCCGCGCGCCCGCTTGTGCACGAGCCCCGCGCGTTCGAGCACGGCGACGTGCTTCTGCACCGCCGCGAAGCTCATGTCGTACCTCTCGGCGAGCTCGCTCACCGAGTGCTCCCCGCGCAGCGACCGCGCGACGATGTCCCGCCGGGTCGCATCCGCCAGTGCATGGAAGATGCGGTCGACCTCTGCGTCCGTCAGCTCATCTACAACCATTTGGTTGTACGTTAGCGACCGCGGACGCGCCGCGCAACCCCTCCCGTGTTGACCCGCCTCCCCGCCGCCCTCTAGTATCTGTGGGAACGATCCCACACGATCCACCAGCGCAGGCGCGGTCGTGCATCCCCGGAAGGACATGATGGCAAACGGCCTCCGCGCCGTCCTCTCGCTCGACATCGGCGGCACCAAGCTCGCTGTCGGTGTCGTCACGGAGGACGGACGAACCCACGCACTCACCGTCGAACCCACGCGGCGCGACGAGGGTCCGGGTGTAATCGTTCCCAGACTCTTCGCCATGGGGCAGCGTGCGATCGCCGAATCCGGCCTCCGGGTCGAGGCCGTCGGCATCTCGTGCGGCGGTCCGCTGGATGCGAAAGCCGGCGTGCTGACCGGCCCTCTGCACCTCCCGGGGTGGATCGACCTCCCCATCGTCGAGCTCGCCGAGCGCGAGTTCGGCGTTCCGGCTGTGCTCGAGAACGACGCGACCGCCGGCGCCCTGGGCGAGTTCCGCTACGGCGCCGGACGAGACGCCGACACCATGGTGTACCTGACGATCTCCACCGGGATCGGCGGCGGCGCGGTCATCGACGGCCGCCTCCACCGCGGAGCCGCGGGCAACGGCGGCGAGTTCGGTCACGTCATGGTCCGCACCGGCGGCCGTCCCTGCCTGTGCGGGCGCCGCGGCTGCCTCGAGGGCTACGCCTCCGGCACGTCCATCGCCCAGCGCGCCCGGGAGGCCGTCGCCGAGCGCGGCGAGGGATCGTCGCTCGCGCAGCTCCCCGTCGTCCGTGCCGAGGACGTCGTCGCGGCCGCGGCTGCGGGCGACCCGCTCGCGACCGAGCTGTGGGACGAGACGGTCGACGTCCTCTCAACCGCGCTCACCGACCTCGTCAACGTCTTCGAGCCCGACCTCGTCGTGCTCGGCGGCGGCGTGACCCGCTCCGGCGACGCGCTGCTCGTGCCCGTCCGTGAACGTGTCGCGGCGGACGCCATGCCGCCCGCGGCCGCCGCCTCCACCGTCGTGCTCGCCGGCCTCGGCGACGTGGTCTGCGTCGTGGGAGCAGGAGCCGTCGCGTTCGACCGTCTCGACCAGCTCGCCGGTGCGGGCGTCGCATCGAAGGGAACCCCGCATGTCTGAGTGGATGCGCGACCAGCTGCAGGCCCATATCGAGGTCGCCGAGCAGGGCGAGAAACTGCTGCCGGCTCTCCGCGAGGTCGGGAAGGTGCTGTGCGACGCGTTCGCCGAGCGCGGCATCCTGTACACGTTCGGCAACGGCGGCAGCGCGGCCGACGCCCAGCACTTCACCGGCGAGATCATCGGCCACTACAAGCGCGACCGCCGCCCGCTCGGCGCCGTCACGCTGAGCACCGACCCGACCACGATGACCTGTATCGCGAACGACTACTCGTACGACGACGTCTTCTCGCGCCAGGTGCTCGGGCTCGCGCGTCCCGGCGACGTGGTAGCCGCCTTCACGACGAGCGGACGGAGTGCGAACATCGTCTCAGCGCTCGAAGCGGCGAAGTCGGCCGGTGCGACGACGGTGCTGTTCGGCGGAGGCGACGGCGGACCGGCCAAGGAGTTCGCCGACTACGCGCTGCTGAGCCCGTCCACGACCACCCCGAGGATCCAGGAGTTCCACACGTTCATGCTCCACGTGCTGTCCGAGATCGTGGACGCGTGGGCCGACGGCGACGAGGAGTACGCACTGTGACCGACGCCCCGAAGGCCCCCGTCGCCAACGCGCCCGCCGGCACGCAGCCGCGCGACCTGCCGCGCGACCACCGCCCGACCGCGACCCCGCAGCGCACCCTCCACATGATCGGCAACGCGCACCTCGACCCGGTGTGGCTGTGGCCCTGGCAGGAGGGCTACCAGGAGGCGCGCGCCACCTTCTGGTCGGCCATCCACCGCATGGAGGAGTACCCCGACTTCGTCTTCACGTGCGATCAGATCGTCCTGCTGAGCTGGGTGGAGGAGTCCGACCCCGAGCTGTTCGAGCAGATCAAGCGCCGTGTCGCCGAGGGCCGCTGGGTCAACGTCGGCGGCTGGTGGGTCGAGCCCGACAACAACATGCCGATGGGCGAGAGCTTCGTCCGGCAGGGCCTGTATGGGCAGCGCTACCTGGAGTCGCGCTTCGGCATCCCGGCCACCGTCGGCATGAACGTCGACCCGTTCGGCCACAACGCGATGCTGCCGCAGATCCTGAAGGGACAGGGCCTCGACTCGTACACGTTCCTGCGTCCCGGCCCGCACGAGTCCGACCTCGCCCCCAGCCTGTTCTGGTGGGAGGCGCCCGACGGCTCCCGCGTGCTCGCGTACCGCATCCCGTTCGAGTACGGTAGCCCGCCCGGGTCGGTCGACGGGCAGACGGAGAAGTCTCTCGCAGCGCTCGACCGGACGGTCGGCTTCGGCGAGAACGCCACGGCGATGGTGTTCTACGGCGTGGGCAACCACGGAGGCGGCCCGACGATCGCGAACATCGAGTCCATCCACCGCTACGACCGGATGGGCTCCTTCGGAAGGATGACGATGTCCTCACCGCGCACCTACTTCGACGAGGTCCTGGGCCGCGGCGAGGCGTTCCTCGACGGCCTGCCGGTGCGTCGGGACGACCTGCAGCACCACGCGCCGGGCTGCTACTCGGCGCACTCCGGCATCAAGGCCTGGCAGCGGCGCGCGCAGTTCGCCGTCCTGAACGCCGAGCGCTGGGCGGCCGTGGTCGCCGCGCACGACGGGGTCGAGTACCCGCGCGAGCAGCTGGAGACCGCCTGGAAGCAGGTGCTGTTCAACCAGTTCCACGACATCCTGCCCGGCTCGGCGATCGAGCCGTCGTACGACGACGCTCGCGACCAGCTCGGCGAGGCGGTCTCGATCTCGAAGCGGATCATCACTCGCGCGCACAACATCCTCGCCCGCCAGGTGCAGGTCGACCGCGAGGACGGCACGCAGCCGGTGCTGGTATTCAACCCGCACCCGTGGGCGGTGTCGGTGGATGTGGACTTCCAGTACGGCGCTCAGCGAGCGGGCGTGCACGTGGTCGACGAGACCGGCGAGCCGGTCGTGTTCCAGAACTCGCAGTCGACCGCCACGACGGATGACGTCTCCCGCGGCGCGGTCGTGTTCCGCGCCGAGGTGCCCGCGCTCGGCTACCGCCTCTACCGTCTGCGCCCCGGAGCCGGCCCCGGCGCCGCCGCCGGTACGCTGACCGTCACCGAGGACACGCTCGAGAACGACCACGTCCGCATCCGGATCGACCAGGAGACGGGCTGGATCTCGTCCTACCTCGTCAAGGCGACGGGCGTGGATGTGATGGCCGGCGTGGACGGCGCACAGCACACCCAGATCAACGACGACCCCACCGACACCTGGGGCCACCGCGTCATCTCGTATGCCTGGCCCGGTGCCACCATGGGGCAGAAGCGCATCGTGGTCCGCGAGACCGGTCCGCTGCGCTCGCGGGTCCGCATCGAGCGGGAGTGGGGCGCATCCACCCTGGTCGAGGAGTTGATCCTGGACCACGACTCGCCCGTGCTGCGCGTCAACGTGACGCTCGACTGGCGAGAGCAGGCGCACCT
The DNA here is from genome assembly GCF_040686855.1 of Leifsonia sp. NPDC077715. Taxonomy (NCBI): domain Bacteria; kingdom Bacillati; phylum Actinomycetota; class Actinomycetes; order Micrococcales; family Microbacteriaceae; genus Leifsonia; species Leifsonia sp. NPDC077715. The sequence goes on along the minus strand of NZ_JBFBOG010000002.1, from coordinate 11,063 downwards.
CCTCAAGCTCCGCTTCCCGACCGTGCTCGAGGACCCGACGGCGACCTACGAGATCCCGTTCGGCCACCTGGAGCGTCCGGTCGACGGCGCGGAGGAGCCCGCCCAGTCGTGGGTGGACCTCACCGGCACGGTCGACGGCGCGGCCGCGGGCCTGACCGTCATCACGACCAACAAGCACGCCTACGACGTGTCGGCGGGCGATGAGCCCAGCATCGGTGTCACCGCGGTCCGCAGCCCCGTCTACTCGTGGCACGACCCGCGGCTTCTGGACCCGGAGGGCATCTACTCCTTCCAGGATCAGGGCATCCAGCGCTTCAGCTACGAGCTCGTCCCGCACGCCGGAGACTGGCGCGAGGCCGATCCGATCCGCCGCGCGCTCGTGCTCGGCAACCCGGTGCGGGCGCAGCAGGAGTCGTTCCACGACGGCCAGCTCCCGCCGGTGAACTCGTTCGCCGCGGACGGCGGCTCGGCCGTCATGGTCACCGCGCTCAAGGGCACGGAGGATGCGATGGCCGCGCCGGGCGGCGCGGACGTCGTCGTGCGTGCGGTGGAGACCCGCGGCGAGGACGGACGGTCGCGCATCGAGCTGCCCCTGCTCGGCCGGGTCATCGAGGAGGACTTCGGACCGTCGCAGCTGCGCACCTTCGTGGTGCCGGCGGACCCGGCGGAGCCGGTGCGCGAGGTCGACCTGATCGAGCGGCCGCTCGGGAAGGCGGTGCCCTCGGCGCCGACGCCGTCGGGTGCGCCCGAGCCGGTGTCGTCCCCCTCCGACGAGCCGGAGTCGCCCGTGACCTCGCAGAGGGCGGAGGCGCAGACGTCACAGGAGGACCCCTCGGCGTCGCAGACCTCGCAGCCGCCGCAGCCGTGAACCCGCGCCCCGAGGTCCGCGTCAGCGCGGTCGGTCCCGCCGCCGACTCCCTCCGACTGGACGAGGAGTGGACGGAGGCGGCGCTCGGCTGGCGCCTCGTCGTCCGGGCGACCTTCACCGGCGATGCGCCGGCCGACGGTTCGGTGCTCGTCGAAGCGCCGGTCCATGGAGCGGACGACCCGTGGTGGCTCATCCCCGGCGCTTTCTACGGTGAGAACCGCCCCGCGGCCAACACGCGCGCGTTCCCGCGATTCGAGATCGGCGCGAACACCCGCGAGCAGCATGACGCGCTGGTGAGCGACACGTGGGAGTTCCGCGCCGACAGGGCCGCGACGCCCGCGGTCTTCGCGTGGGCCGGTCCCGGCCGCGGCGGCGTCGCGCTGGGGACCGACGAGACGTCGGCGCTCGGTCTGACCGGCCTCGGCCTGGCACACGACGCGGTCTGGGGCGACGCGACGGTGAGTCTGCGCTTCCCGTTCCGCGAGTTCCCGGTGACCTACTACGGGGACGCGCGCCCTCGCCCCGCCCAGGAGTCCACCCACCGGTTCGAGCCGGGAGAGACGGTCGAGCTGTCCGTGCGCGTCTTCGCCGTGGACGCCTCCCGCCACGCCTACGCCACCGTGCTCCGAGCCCTGCACGCAGAGGCGGCTCCGAACGCTCCGCAGTCGCCGTGGGTGGATGCCGCCACCGCCGCCGACCTGACCGCCGAGGGGCTGCTCACCTGGCACTACGACCCGGATCCCGGCGTGCTGCTCGAGACCGTCGGCTTCGACCGCGAGGTCAGCGGACGCGACGGCCTCAGCGTCGACCGGCAGGCCATGCACGTCGGCTGGGTCAGCGGCATCCCGTGGGCGTACGCCCTGCTGGCGCATGGCCTCCGCACCGACCGTCCGGAGGAGGTGGATGCGGCGCGCCGCGTCATCGACTTCATCACCGCATCCCTCTCGCCGTCCGGGACGTTCTGGGGCGTCTGGTACCGCGACCACGGCTGGACGCAGAGCTGGACCGAGCTGAAGCGCGGCCTCCACTCGCGCACGCTGGCCGAGGCGACCCTGTTCCTCCTGCGGGCGCAGACGCTCGACGCGCACCCGCAGTGGGAGCACGCGATCCGCTCGAACCTGGATGTGATCGTCGGCCGCCAACGCGCGGACGGCAACCTGGGCTCCGTCCATCACGCCGAGACCGGCGAGGTGCTGTCCTGGTCGGGCGCGTCAGGTCTCACGTGGATCGCGGCGCTCGTGGAGGCCGCCGATCGCGACCAGCGCTACCTCCCTGCCGCCATCGCCGCCGGCGGCTATTACGAACAGTTCGTCGACCGCGAGTTCATCCACGGCGCCCCGGAGGACGTCGACCTCGCCCCGACCTCCGAAGACGGTTACGCGGCCGTCATGGCGTACGTCGCGCTACACCGCGCGACCGGCGACGCGCACTGGCTCGACGTGGCCCGACGCGCGGCCGACTGGATGCTGACCTTCCGGTACACCTACGACGTCGCCTTCCCCCAGCACACGCTCCTCGGCACCTACGGCTTCCGCACCCGCGGCGCGGACAACGCGTCGCCGTCGAACCAGCACCTCCACGCGTACGGTCTGGTGTGCACCGCCGAGCTGCGCGAGCTCTCCGCGGCCCTCGGGGACCCGCACTACGCCGAACGCGCCGACGAGACGCTGGCCTGCTTCCGCCAGTTCATCGCGCGCGAGGACGGCGACTTCAACGCCTACCGCGGCATGGTCAGCGAGCGGTACTACCAGACCGCCTGCTTCCAGCCGAAGGGCATGCTGCTCACGCTCTCGCACGCCTGGAGCGTCGGCGTGACGCTGCTCGCGTGCGAGCAGACGCTCGCCGGCTGAGGGGTCACCGCCCCCGTCAGCGGGTGCGGGCATACTGCCAGGCCGACGATTCGACAATCATCCGATCCATGGGTCGCAACACGCCGCCATCTCCGCGGCTCAACGGCGTGTTGCGTCCCCTGGTTCAGGCGCGCGCGTACTCCGAGCCCGAGCGGGTGCGGACGACGAGGCCGGCGTCCACGAGGTAGCGCCGCAGGGCCACCGGGTCGTCGCTGCGGTGCGCCAGGCGCTCCGTCAGCTCGCGCTCGCCGATGACCTCGCCGCCGGCGAGCACGGACTCCGCGATCATGCGCAGGAGCGCCATCCGGTCGTCCGCAGACGACGGGTACCGGTCGATGCGGCCGTCCGGCCGGAGGAAGCGATCCACCCCCGTCGGTTTGGGCCGGTTCGCCGTCGATGCCGCGAGGAGGGCCCGGAACACCGCATCGTCCGCCTCGAACGAGTCGCCCACCCCGCGCACCAGCCCGACGCGCTCGAGCAGTTCCAGCGCCCGCCGCGTCCGCGACGCGCTCAGGCCGGCATCCGCGCCGCCCGTCGCCACGAGCGCGGCCCAGACGCCCCGCGCGTCCCGGTTGGCCAGCGCCGCGACCACCGGCCGCCAGTCCGCGCCCGCGACCTCCGCCTCATCCACCCGTCCACCCTCGCACGCACGCGCCCGCCGCCGCACCTGCTGCTCCCAACACGCCGCTACGCCCATCCGCATAACGGCGTGTCGGGCCCACCAGATGGGTGGATCGGCCGTCGCCCGCCAACGCTCGCAACGACGTTGGCTTGCTGCATCTACTGGTCCCAACACGCCGTTACGCCCACCCGCATAACGGCGTGTTGGGCCCACCAGATCGGAGCGACTGCGTCAGCCGTCCACGCCTCATCGGCCATCCAGTTGACGCAACACGCCGTTGCCAACGCATCCATCGCGGCGTGTTGTGTCAACTACAGCGCGCGGACGTGCCCACGCCCGCCCGCGCCGGCCCCTGGTTGACGCGACACGCCGTCGCCGACGCAGGCATCGCGGCGTGTTGCGTCAACTGCAGCACGCGGTGCGTCAGCCGTCCTTGCGGAGCTGCTGCAGCAGCTCCGGGGCGCGGGCGTCGAGGACGCGGCCGCCGAGACGCACCCCGACGACGAGGAGGACCGCGCCGAGCACCACGCCGGCCGCCAATCCCAGCCAGCCCCACACGGCCTCGCGCGTGACCAGGGACACGACGAGCAGCACGACCTCCGGCAGGCACAGCACGGCGATCACGCCCCAGGCCGCGAACGTCGGGCCGAGCAGCGAGATGTTCGCACCCGGCCGCGACCGGAAGGGGTTGTCGCCGGGCTCCGGCACCGGGAACACGAAGCGCGCGGACGTGACCGAGCACACGGCGACTCCGCTGAGCAGCATCCCGAGCGTCAGGCCGAGCAGGCCCGGCGCCGGCAGCCAGTCGCCCTCGACCGCAGCAGAGCCCAGCGTGAGGATCGCGACCGCGGGCACGGCGAACGAGACCAGTGCGGAGGCGCGTCCCCACCGGTCGGCGCGTCCGGGCACCGCCTTGGAGACGTGCAGCGCGAAGGCGGCGGAGTCGTACGAGACGTCGGCGATCATCCCGATCCCCAGCGCGAACGCGACGACCGGGCCGACCGCGAAGATGTACCCGGTGGAGTGGTTGATGCTCGAGTAGAACCACATGACCGCCGGCAGCAGCGGGATGACGAGCAGCTGGCGGAGGTAGCGCGGGTCGCGGAACCAGTAGGTCAGGCACCGCGCGGCGATCGCGCCGGCGGGCGTCCCGGGGAGAACCCCGAACAGCCCGGACTTTCCCGGAGCCCGCACCCGTGAGGACGCGCGCGCCGGCGTCACGAGCGACCGCGCGAGCCCCCAGCGCCACACGAACCACAGCACGACGAACGTCGCCACGGCGATGAGCAGCCGCAGCAGCGCGCCGAGGGGATCGCCCGCTGCGATGGCGCCCGGCACGGCCCACACCGCGCCGAGCGGCGACCAGCCGAGTCCGGACGCGATGGACGGCAGCGCGTCCGCCGAGCTGCGCAGGCCGCTGGTGATGCCGATGACGATCGGCCCGGCCAGGATGAGCGGGATCAGGATGAGCAGCCCGCTCGCCTCCCGGAACCGCCGCCCCGAAGCCAGCCCGCTCGCGACGGAGGTGACCGCCCGTGACACGACGATGCAGGTCGCGGCGCCGAGCACGCCGGTGATCAGCGCGATCAGCGCGACGCCCGGCGACCGCAGCCACGGCAGCGCGGTCCCGAGCGATGCGATCGTGGTCGCGGCGCCGGCGACCCCGACGGCTCCGCTGAGCAGCATCCCGAGCATGAGGGGACGCGGGCCGATCGGGTACACGGCGAGGTGTCCGGGGTCGAGCGTCTGCTCGACGCCCGAGAGGAGCAGCGGGAAGACGGCCCAGCCGAGCACGGCGGCCGACCCGGCCAGGACGACGGCGGTGGTCGCGACCTCGGCGGGCGCGAACGAGAGTCCGACGAGCGCGCCCAGCACGACGAGCAGGCCGATCGCGCCGTAGAGGGCGCCGATGACGACGGCCACCAGCTGGCTGGTGCTCCGACGGAACGAGTTCCGCAGGACCAGCAGCCGCAGCCTTACGAGTGTCGCAACCACTCCGGCCCCTCCCCGACCCGGCGTCCGCCGACGAGCTCGACGAAGCGGTCCTCGAGCGTGGATCCGGCGCGCACGTCGTCCACCGACCCCGCGGCGAGCACACGACCGGCGCTGATGACGGCGACGTGGTCGCACATCCGCTCGACGAGGTCCATGACATGCGACGACACGACGACCGTGCCGCCGCCCTGCACGTAGGTGCGCAGGATGTCGCGGATGTTCGCCGCCGACACCGGGTCGACGGACTCGAACGGCTCGTCCAGCACCAGCACCCGCGGCGCGTGGACCATGGCGGCGGCCAACGCGATCTTCTTCGTCATACCGGCCGAGTAGTCCACGACGAGGGTGCCTCCCGCGGACTGGAGATCGAGGAGCTGGAGGAGGTCGGCCGTGCGCTGCTGGGCGGTCGGCCGGTCCATCCCGCTGAGCAGCCCCGCGTACTCGACGAGCTGCTGGCCGGTCAGGCGGTCGAACAGCCGTACACCATCGGAAAGCACGCCGACCATCGCCTTGGCGACCAGGGGCTGCTGCCACATGTCGACGCCGTGGATGAGGACCTGCCCGGCGTCGGGACGCAGCAGCCCGGTCGCCATGCTCAGCGTCGTGGTCTTGCCGGCGCCGTTCGGGCCGACCAGGCCGTAGAAGCTGCCGGACGGCACATCCAGGTCGATCCCGTCCACCGCGATCTTCTCGCCGAACCGCTTGTGCAGCCCGCGGATCCTGATCGCGAGTCCTTCGTCCTCGGCCCACTCCACCAATATTCTATCCCAGAAGAAAGTGCTGGTTTAATTTTAGGTTGTTGATACATATTCCAATAAGCATACCAGTTTTCACCTTTACCATAAGTCGGGATTTGATAATAACCAGCTCTAAGCAATCGATCGAGAATGCGAGTATAAATAACCTGCTGTTCACGATTTTTACTCGCAACGAGTTTTGAAATCACTTGATCAATTACTGGATTGCGAATTCCAGCATAATTGTAATTTCCATCCTGAGCTGCGGCGATACTCCCCCAAAATTGAGTCTGTTCATTTCCCGGATTGAGAGATTGAGGCAAACTCATTGTGGTCATATCAAAATCGTAACGACGAGTCCGTTCTAAATATTGCGGAGCATCAACCTGACGCAAATTAACTGCAATACCTAACTTTTTTAAGTTACGAATAAAAGGTAAAAGTGTTCGTTGTTTACCATCTTGCTGAATTAAAAACTCAAGCTGAACTTTCTTGCCCTCAGGGGTAAAGAGCTGCCCTTCTTTAACTTTATAGCCAGCTTGTATAAGCAATTGGCGCGCAGTTAATAAATTCTGACGATTGAAACCACTCGCATCAGACACGGGGTATTTCCAATTTGCTAAAACACCTTGCTGCATGAGTGAAGATAACTTAGGTAATAACGGTTTTAACAACTCTAATTCAGTTTTTGAAGGTCGGCCTGTTGCTGCTAATTCACTATTTTCAAAATAACTTTGTAGGCGCTGATATTGTCCATAAAACAAAGCTTTATTCTGCCATTCAAAGTCATAGGCATAGGTTAAGGCTTGTCTAAAACGAATATCATTTAAAGGTTTTCGTCGCGTATTAAAAACATAGCTTTCAGTGGCAATCGGATTATGGTGACGAAACTTATATTGAGAAACCAACCCTGCTTTTACGGCTGGAAACCGGTAATCAGTTACCCATTTTTTAGGATTAGTTTCTTCATGCAAAGTGTATTGCCCAGATTTAAATCCTTCAAAAGCAATATCCCAATTTCGATAATAAACATATCTCAAGCGGTCAAAGTTATAACGCCCCTTATTAATAGGTAAATCTTTTGCCCAATAATTTGGATTTCTTTTATAACTGATGCTTCTACCCGGATCAACTCGTTCAACTACATATGGCCCCGAACCAATAATCGGTTGTAAGGTAATTCGGCTAAAATCTCTTTTTTGCCAATCTACTTTTGAATAAATGGGTAGGGTTGCCAAAATGAATGGCATTTTAGGGTTATGTGTAGACTTAAAACTAAACTTTACTTGATGAGCATTTATTACTTCTGTTTTTGCTAAATCAGCAAGGTACATTTGCAAACCTAAATTAGATTTAGTCTGATAGGCATCAAAACTAAATTTAACATCTGCCGCAGTGACTGCCTGCCCATTACTAAAACGCGCCTTAGGGTTTAAATAGAAAGTCACTGATTGCGTTTTTTCTGGGTCAAAACTCACTTTCTGTGCCAAAAGCGGATATAAAACCCCGACCTCATCAAGTGATTGAGTCATTAAGGTATCAAAAAGATAATTCACGCCTTCTGTAGCATTCCCTTTCCCATTCATACTATTGAGGTTATCAAAAGTTCCTTGAGCTGCCTGACTTAATAGGCCACCCTTAGGTGCATTAGGATTTGCATATGGCATAGCCATCATTTCTAAATACTTAGGCTTAGAATGAATCGCTATATATGAAGTGGTTTGCTGTGCAGAAAAAACACTATGGGAAATGACACTGAGCCCGACTAGCAGGCTCAGTTGAAAATTTAATTTATGCATAAGTGGCTAATTATTTTACAAATTAGGCACTTTAATCACATCACCAATGCGAAGCTGAGTAGAAGGTGTCAAATTATTCAGCTCAGCCAAGAAATTGGTTTCTAAACCATATTTACTCGCAAGGCCGATCAAGGTATCGCCACGCTTCACTTTGTATTCCACAACAGTTTTTGGAATCACAATATTCTGACCGCGCTGTAAGTTAGCATTTGCTTTTAATGCATTCATTTCAGCCAGTTCACGCACTGAAATACCAGCACGGCTCGCAATACTATTTAAAGACTCACCAGATTTAACCGTATATCTTTCAGTGTTTTTACCAGCAGCAACCGTTTTAGTTGAAGACTTAGTATCTACTTTAGCTGTTTCAACTGTAGGCACATCACCCGTTAGCTTTAAACGCTGCCCCACACGAACGCTACTGTTGCGTGAAAGACCATTTAATGAAGCAAGGTAGTCCAACTGTAAGTGGTAGCGATTAGCGATATTACCTAAGCTATCACCAGATTTAACTGTATAAGTTTCCGGTGTTTCTTCTTTGGCGTTTTTAGAAGATTTAGTTGGCGCTTCTTCAACCGTACCTGTTAGTTTTAAGCGTTGACCAGCACGCAAACCAGCAGTACGAGACAAACCGTTTAGGTCAGCCAAATAGCTTGTTTGCAAATTATATTTACTCGCAATCGCATTTAAGCTATCGCCAGACTGTACAACGTATTGTTCTGGAACACTTAAGCCTGCCGGTACTTTTAAAGTTTGACCAAGCTGTACATGGCTATTTGCTTTTAAGTTATTTAACTCGGCTAACTCAGCCAAGCTAATTTTTGATTTAGTTGCAATACTCGATAAAGTATCACCACGTTGTACTTTATAGCCTTCTGTTTTATAAGAAACACTTGCTGATGCTTTCTCAGATTTACTAGAAGCCTTAGTTTCAGCAACTTCATCTACAGAAATATCTTGTGTAGGCACATTAATTTTTTGGCCTACCATTAAGTTACTGCCCGCAGTTAATCCCGGAGTTAATTCAGCAAGTTCCTGATTAGAGAGGGCATAACGATCTGCAATCAATTTAAGATATTCACCGCGCTTCACAGTATAGCTTTTAGTTGCTATACGTTTTGCACTTGCCTGAATAGCTTTCGGTTCTACTTTAGCACTTGAGCGACTATTTTTTGGTTCTTTTAACTGTAGTTTTTGCCCAACAAATAAGCCATCAGTCACTGATAAATCGTTATATTCAGCCAATTGTCTTAATGACAAATTAAACTGGTTAGCCACACCGCTTAAGCTATCGTTAGCCTGAACGACATATACATCTGGTTTAGCTGTGCTTTTTGAAGTCGTTTGAGCTTCTTGTGGCTTAGCGTCATAAAGATAAAGCGTTGAACCAACATATAACGTCTTTTCTGGATCAATCTGGTTCCACTTAGCAACATCGCGCCAGTTTACGCCGTTTTTCATCGCAATAACAGCTAAAGTATCACCCGGTAAAACTGTATAGGTACTACGTTTGCCTTTTGGCTGTACAACCACTACATCTGTATCAGTTTTAATGTAAGGCTTGTCTTTATTGCGCTGCCCATCTTCAGAGTTAGCTACAGTCACATCTTCAGCTAAAGTTTTTGGATATGCAAAACCTTTACTTACTTCTTTACCTTGTTGCTCTGCAACTGACTGACTTGTTTGAATTGCAGTTAACTTAATTTTGCCATCATAAGGATCAACAATTTCTGTTCCTTGTGGTGCAATAGCTTTTAACTCGGCAACCACTTGATCTTTTTCAGCCTGCGTTGGTTGTGGCTCTAAAGCTTGTTGAACTGTTTCTTTCTCACCTTCAGCTCGAACTGCGGCTAAAATCTTTTCACGTTCTGCAGCCGAGATTGGTGGCTCTGTCTTCACTTGCTTAATATTTGCCGCAGGTGTCACAGCAACAGGAATACGTGGAGCACTTGGTACATCAGCCGAAGCTGCAAACGCGGCTAAAGCATCAGACCCACGAGGAGTTGAAGTTTTTACCGTGCTAGAGCTACTCGTTGTTTTAGTAGGTGTTGACGGTTTAACTGGTTGAACCTGATTTGCAGGCGTGGTTTTAATTGTCACAGATGTTGAAGCACTTACATCTGGCTTAGATGGTGAAGTCACATTTGCCCACCAACCTGAACCACCGCCTGACTTCATACCTTTTAATTTATTATCAATTGAAGGACTTAAATCTGCTGGAATCAAGATACGCATTGGACTTGCAGGGTCTACCATTTCACCACGATATCCCGGGTTTAATGCATAGAGTTCCGAACGACTTAATCCAGCTACAGACGCAATTTCATTTAAAGATAAAGGTGCAGATAAAGTCACTTCACGGAAATGGGGTCTATTTGCAATAGGCGGTAAAGAAATACCGTAAGCTTTTGGATTTTTAATAATTTGGGCAACAGCCAAGAAACGAGGAACATAGTTCATGGTTTCTTGAGGTAATTTTAAAGACCAATAATCAGTTGGTAAACCTGCTGCCTGATTTCGGTTAATTGCTTGTTGAATACGTCCAGGTCCAGCGTTATAGGCTGCTAAAGCAAGCTCCCAAGAACCGAATTGGTTATATAAGCTTCCTAAAAACTCATAGGCAGCACGAGTCGACTCAACAACATCTCGACGGCCATCATACATGCCTGTTTGCTTTAAGCCATAAATACGGCCAGTACTCGGAATAAACTGCCATAAACCTGCTGCGGCTGCGCTACTTGTTGCAGCTGGGTCATATGAACTTTCAATTACAGGTAAGAGTGCAAGTTCTGTCGGCAAACCACGGCGTTCAGCTTCTTTAACTGTATGGTACAAATAACGACTTGCGCGGGCACTTAAACGATCAAGATATGGCTGACGAGAAATAAACCAACTACGCTGAGCTTCAATACGCGAATCCCAATGGTTCAAATCCATTTTGAAACCCACAGACATACGTTTCCAGACATCGCCATGCTTTAAAATAAGCAGACGGTCACCCTCTACAGCACGCATATCAGTTGCTGAAAGTAAGTCTTCTAATGAATCAAGACTACTCGCATCTAAATAACCTGCACCACTGACCTGTTTCGATTTTGGGACCGGATCCGCCCCGGAGGCGAGCGCGTGCCGCATGGTGACAAGCGCCTCCCCGTGCCGCCCCGCGATCGCTGCGTCGGCGACCTGGAACGC